>NZ_AOLM01000010.1 GCF_000337835.1 Haloferax sulfurifontis ATCC BAA-897
AACGGCGTCCACGAGACGGCGACGGAGACGCCACGCGTCGGGAGTTCGGAGGCGACGCGGGCGGCGGTCCGCTTGCGGAAGTCGTCGCGGGCGCGGGTCACGCGAGCGCCGTCGACGGTGACCGCGCCGAGCGCCGCCCGAGCGAGGAGACCGGCGAGACTGCCGTGGGCGGTCCGTTCGAGTTCGCGGGGGTCGACGCCGTCGGCATCGAGCAACGACGGGTCGGCCGCGTCGACGCCGGGCGCGAGCGAGTAGTTGACCGTCGCGGTGCCCGTCGCCAGCGACGACGCGACCCCGTCGGCGTCGACCGCGGCGTCGCCGCCGAGGCCGGTGTCCGCGCCGGCGTCCGCGGTGACGACGAGGCCGATGCTCGCGCTCACGAGAAGCAGACACACCGTCACGTCGAAGACGAGGTCGGTCATCGCCACACCTCGACGCGGAGCGTGCCGAACCCGACGCGTCCGGGTTCGGCACGGACGGTGACCCGAGTCGAGTCCGCGTCGGCGTCGGCCGGAGCGTCGGGACCGACGGCGCGGCGGTCGTCGTCGACCGCGACGACGACGCGACAGGAAAAGCCGTCAGGACAGGCGTCACGGGCGTCCGAGAGCCGCGAGAGGACGACGACGCCCGAGTCGTCCGCGAGGGCGGACTCGACGTTCGACAGCGTCGCGGGCGCGAGGTCGCGGTCGGCGGTCGGCAACGAGTCGTCGAGCACCGTCGCGTAGCACGAAATCGCCGCGCAGACGACGACCAAGGCGGTGAGCGCGGCGACGGGCGAGGTCTGTGCCCTACGCCGAGACGACGGTGACATCCGTTTCCTCCCAGTTGACGTGGCGGACGACGAGCAGTTCGCCGGCGGGCCGCCACGAGGCGTCCCGGTCGCGTGCGGTCTCGGCCGCGGCGGCGAGCGCGGCGGGCGAGTCGAAGACGGCGCTCGGCGGTGTGCCGGCGGCGACCGAACCGAGTCGGGAGTCGGGCGTCGCCGGCGTGACTGGGCCGAACCCGAACGTGGCGTGCGCCGCGCCGCCGTCGTTTCGGAGTCCGATTCGGTGCGGGCCGACGCGGACGGCGTCGGCGTCGAGGTCGTGTTCGGCTGTCGCGTCGTACTCGGCGACGGCCACGGTGTCGACGGCGTCGGCGACTCCCGAGGCGTCGGGCGCGGGCGTGGTCGGAAGCCCGGCGACCGTCCCGACGAGGACGGTCGCGGCCACCGAGAGCGCGGCCCACGTGTAGAGCGTATCGAGCGGTGCGTCGAGCATAGACCGGGGTGGTCCCGTCCGGGTATATAAACCTCAGCACGGAGTCGCGGCGGCTCAGACGAGCGCCCCCGCGGCGGCGAACGCGACGGAGAACGTCGTCGTCGCCGACACGAGCGCGCGACCGACGCGAGAGGCGACGAGGTGGCGGTCAAGGCCGTGTTCGACGCCGACCGAGAGCGTCGTCAGGATGACCGCCGAGAGGAGGACGTACGTGCCGACGGCCAGCCCGAGGTCACCGGTCGAAAGCGGCGCGGCGACGGCCGTCTGGTCGAGCGTCTTCGCGGGGGCCATCCCGTCGGCCAGCGCGACGGTCGCGCCGGCGACGAGCGGCCCGAAGACGGCCGCCGTGTTCGACAGCGTCTCCGTGACCGAGGCGAGTTCGCGGCGGGCCTCGGCGTCGAGTCGGGACAGCGCTGAGAGCTGGTCGGCCATCGAGACGATGGCGCGGCCGGCGGGTCGGCCCTCGCTGGCGGCGAGGCCGAGGAGCGTCGCCACGCCAGCGACGCGGGGGCTCGGGGTCGATTCGAGGACGCCGTACTCGCCGCGGAACGACTCGGCGACGCCCACGCGGAGACGGCGCTGGACGCCGACGGCCTCGTCCAGCAGGTCGCCGGTCGCGCCGGGGACGGAAGTCGCCGCGCGGGCGAGCGCGGATTCGACGGCCTCGCCCTCGCCGACGGCGCGGCCGACGAGGTAGAGCGCGTCGGGGAGGCCGTCTTCGACCGCGCGGACGCGCGCTCTGAGCGCCATGACCGGACGGGCCGCGACGAACAGCGCGGTCCCGGTTCCGAGCCCGACGGCGGCGAGCGGTGCGAGCCACGGCGCGACGAGCGCGTCGGCGGCGACGAAGCCGACGACGCCGACGACCGCGCCGCCGGCGACGCCGGGGAGACGGTGGTCGTCGACGGCGGGGTGGGAGGCGGCGACCGAGAGCGGCGCGAACGCGACGGGCCGGCGGACGAGCACCCACCCGACGGCGGCGAGGAGGCACGCGGGAAGCGCCGCGTCGTAGACGAAGGCGACGTGCGCGGCGGTGACGCCGACGCCGGCGACGCCGGCGGCGGGGAGCGCGCCGACCAGCGCGAGCGGGAGCAGGACGCCGAAGGCGTAGACCGCCGTCACCGGTCCGCGGACGGAGCCGACGAAGTCGGCGAGGCGGTCGCGGGTCCCCTCGCGGACGACCTCGTGGGCGCGGTCGAGCGCCCGGTCGCGCTCGCCGGCTGGCACGTCCGCGGCGGTCTGCAGGAGCGCGGTCGAGCGGTCGAGCGCCGGGAACCACGCGCGCCACGCGTCGGCGAACTCGGAGAGTCCCGCGGTCGGCGTCCCGCGGGCCCGGTCGGCGTGCGCGGCGAGCGAGGCCGAAAGCGGGTCGCCGCCGCCGCGCGCGGCGAACGCGCTGGCCCGCTCGACCGAGGGCTCGATGCGCATCCGGAGCGCGATGCGGCCGACGAGTTCCGGCGCGTTCCCGAGCGCCCGCGTCCGGCGGAGCGTCGCCAGCCAGACGGGAAGCGTGTGAACCGCGTGGGTCGCGCCGAGCGCGGCCGCGAGCGCGACGAAGACGACCGTGACGGTCGGAAGCCGGGCCACGAGGGCGACGAGTCCGCCGAGCACTCCGGCCGGAAGCGCCGCGCCGTAGCCCGCGGCGACGACGGTCTCCGCGTCGAGGTCGGCGTCGAGAAACGCCAGCGAGCGGCGGAGCTCGTCGCTCGGCTCGGCGTCGACGGAGTCGGGCGAGAGCCGCGCGAGCGTCGTCGCGGCCGCGTGGGCCAACCGGGACGCATCGGAGTCAGCGCCCTCGCTCGTGGCCGTGTCCGGGTTCAGCATCCCGCACCACGCTCCGCTCGGGCCGCGGCGAGGTCGTCTGGAGCCGTCCGTTCCGTCTCGGCGAGCGAGTCGAGGGAGGTGGCGCGGGCGTCGAGCGCGTCGAGCACGTCGGCGTACGACTCGCCGGGGCGCGCGAGCGACTCGACCGCGAGGCTGTCGCCGCGCGCGACCGACCCCGTGGGTTCGAGGGCGCGGCCGTCGTGTTCGAACAGCGTCTCGAACGCCGCGTCGTCGCCGACGGGGCGGACCTCCTCGACGCGGGCGACGCGGTGTGCGTCCGCGTGCTCGCAGGTGACGACGAGGTCGGTGGCGGCGAACGACGACGCCGGGACGTCGAGGTCGGAGACGACGCGCTCGCGCACGTCGGCGGCTCCGTCGCCGTGGATGGTTCCGAGGACCGCGTTCGCGTTCGCGCCGACGCGCATCGCCTCGTAGAGGACGGCGGCCTCCTCGCCCCGGACTTCGCCGAGCGCGAGCGCGCCGTCGCCCAGTCGGAGCGCCGCGTGGAGCGCCTCCTGCGGCGTCGGCTCCGGGCCGCCGGTCGTGTCGGTTCGGAGCGTCTGCACGTCGCGGTCGGCGTCCAGCAGGCTCGACGCCGGGAGCTCCGGCGTGTCCTCGATGAGCACCGTGCGAACGTCGCGCGGGAGTTCCCACAGGAGCGAGCCGAGGAACGTCGTCTTGCCGGCCCCGCGCGAGCCGGAGACGAGGACCGAGGCCCCGCGTTCGACCGCGAGCGAACAGAGCGCCGCGGCGTCGGCCGACAGCGTCCCGTTGGCGACGAGCGCGGGGAGCGTCAGCGGCGTCTCGTCGTGGCGGCGGAACGCGAAGCCCAACCCGTCGCTGGCGGGCGCGGTCACGCCCGCGACCCGGACGGTCGCGCCGCCGGCCTCGACGACGGTGTCGAGCGTCGGGTCGGCGCGGGAGAACGACGCGCCGCTCACGCGTCGCAGGCGGGAGGCGAGCGACTCCGCGCCGCCGGGTGCGAGGCGGACGTTCGTCGGCATCGAGACGCCGTCGACGACGACGCGAATCGGGTTCTCCTCGGCGGGCGTCGAGACGTACACGTCCGAGACCGCGGGGTCAGAAAACAGGTCGTCGAGGACGCCGTTGCCCGCGGTGTGCTTCGCCAGAATCGCCGAGAGCGTCTCGACCGGGTCGTCCGCGTCCGCGACGAGGCGGACTGCGCGGCCCGGCGCGCGCGCGCCGGCCTCAACGGTGCCGCGGGCGAGTCGGTCGTGGGCGGCTTCGAGGGTCCGCGCGGCGCGGTGGCCGAGCGTCGATTCGGGCGGCGTGAGGTGGTAGACGGGACCGTGCGGTCGGTCGTAGCGGCGGGCGACCGCGCCGGTGTCGAGGTCGGTCGCCCCGACGAGTCGCCCGTCGGCCGGCGGGCGGGGGTCGACGCGGGAGCGCGCGAGCGTCGGCCCGACGACCGCCCGGAGCGCGTCGCCGTAGTCGGCGCTTCGAGACGCGCCCTCCGCGAGTCCTGTCTCGACGGCCGCGCGGCGGACAGGCCCGGCGCGACCTGTCGCCTCGTGGGCGGCCCCGAGCGGGTCCTCGCGGGCGCGGTCGGCGAGGCGGTCGTCGCGGAACCGGACGCGCTCTGCGAACCGGCCGGCGGCGACGAGCAGGCCGGTCGCGTCGGCGTCGTACCGGCGTTCGAGTCCGTCGGCGCGGACGACGAGCCGGTTGGCGTCGCGGGTTTCGAGCGCCTCGACGACCGTCGCGCGACAGGCGGCCGAGGTCGAAAGCGACCCGCGGTGCGGGCAGTCGCCGGCGTCGACCGCGAGCGTCACGGTGTCGTCGTCGGGGCGGTCGGTGGGCGTCGAGAACGCCGTCACACAGCCGCAGTCGGCGGCGGAATCGACGGACGCGTTCCGACTGTCGGTCGCGTCGGCGAGTCGGTCGCCGAGCGCGTCGGGAAGCGCCGCGGCCACGGTTTCGGAGAGAGAGTCGAGGGGCATACGGGGGCGTGGTCCCGTCCGGGTATTTGAACCTACGCCGCCGACGAGTTGGCGGTCGCGGGGGCGATGACGACGACCGAACCGCCCGCGTCGGCTTCGAGCGTCAGTCTGAGCCGGTGTTCGCCCGGCCCGAGGACGAGGCGGTCGCCGGCGACGCGAGTCCGAGGGCCGCCGACGCGACGGACGACGGTCGGGCCGCCGGCGACACCCGCCGCCAGTTCGACGCCGTCGCCGCCGCGAACCGTGAGGTTGGAGACGCCGGCGGCCCGCCACGACCCGGAGGGAACGTCGAGGACGACGTGCCGCCGCGCGCCCGCGACGCCGGCCGGCGTCGGGTCTTCCGCCGCCGCGAGCGCCGTCGCGGCGTGCGCGATGTCGTCGGCCATCGAGCCGACTTTCACGGTCGTCGCGTCCGCTCGGGCCGCGTCGGCCGCCGGGAAGACGACGCCCGCGATGGCGACCGCGAGCAGACACGTGAGGACGACGCGAATCACAGCGCGTCGCGGAGGCGAGCGGCCAGTCCGCGGTCGGCGGAGTCGTCGCGGGAGTCGGTGGGTGCGCGGGAATCGGTGGATGCCCGGGAATCGAGCGCGCCGCGAGACTCGGGTGCGGGGCCGGTGGCGGTGCCGGTCCCCTCGGCGCGCTGGGAGTCACTGCCGTCTCCGCCATCCGACCGGCCGGCGTGCGACGCCGCCTCCGTGGCGAGCGCGTCGGCCGACCGCGACCGCACGGGCGACGCCGTCTCGTCGACGAGTTCCGATTCGAGCGATTCGGCCTTGGCGAGCGCGGCGTTCGCCCGGCGTTCGACGTCCTCGTTGACGGCGCGGACGCCGCCGAGGTAGCCGCGCATCGCCTGCGTCGCGGCGTCCATCTCGTCGAGGCGCTCGGTGAGCGACTCGACCGCCGATTCGAGTTCGGAGACCCGGTGTTCGACGGCCGCGAGGTCTTCGAGCGACGAGAAGTCGGCGTCGCCGTCGGTGATGGTGCGTTCGACCGCGTCGAGCCGCGCGGCGAGGGCGGCCGTGCGGTCGGTCGTGCGGTCCGCCGCGGGCGGGGCGCTGGAAGCGGACGAACCGAGCGTGGCGTCGGCAACGGCGTCGGAGTGAGTCGGGTCGGGCGTCATAGGTCGGCGTGGTCCCGTTATCTGTCATAAAGCTCCGGGTCAACGGCCGGGTCGAACGCCCCGGTGAGTTAACAGTACTCATGTGAGGAATGTTCAAGGCGGCCGCCCGAGTGAATCATGTATGAAAACCGTCCTGATTGGTGTGGGGCAGGCGGGTGGGAAGCTCGCGTCGGCTCTCCAGTCGTTCGACCGGCAGATGGGGTTCGGCGCGGTGCTCGACGCGGTCGCGGTGAACACCGCGAAGGCGGACCTCCAGTCGCTTCCCGTCGAGACCGTGCTCATCGGCCAAGACCGCGTCAACGGCCACGGCGTCGGCGGCGACAACGAACTCGGAGCCGAGGTCATGGAGTCCGACCAGACCGAGGTCATGTCCGCCCTCGACGGTCGCGTGACGGCCGAGGCGGAGTCGATTTTCGTCGTCGCCGGACTCGGCGGCGGCTCCGGCTCGGGCGGCGCGCCCGTCCTCGCGAAGGCGCTTCGCCGCGTCTACGACGTGCCGGTGTACGTCCTCGGCATCCTCCCCGGGAAGGACGAGGGGGCGCTGTATCAGGTGAACGCCGGTCGGTCGCTCAAGACCGTCGCCCGCGAGGCCGACGCCGTCCTCCTCGTCGACAACGACGCGTTCCGCTCGGCCGGCGAGTCGATGAGCGAGGGCTACGACGCCATCAACGACGCCATCGCTCGCCGCGTCGGCCTGCTTCTCGCGGCCGGCGAGGCCACCGAGGGCGTCGGCGAGAGCGTCGTCGACACCTCCGAGGTCATCAACACCCTCCGTTCCGGAGGCATCGCCGCGCTCGGCTACGCGAGCGCCGAGGCCTCCCCGAACGCCGAGGACAACATCAACGCGGTCATGAGCACGACCCGCCGCGCCGTCCTGACGGGCACGAGCCTGCCCGACGCGAGCGACGCGGACTCCGCGCTGGTCGTCATCGCCGGGGAGCCGGACACCATCCCGCGGAAGGGCGTGGAGCGAGCGCGTCGCTGGGTCGAAGACGAGACCGGCAGTATGCAGGTCCGCGGCGGCGACTTCCCGCTGGAAAGCGGCCGGCTCGCGTCGCTCGTCCTCCTCGGCGGCGTCGAGCGCTCCGAGCGGGTCGAGTCGTTCATGGAGCGCGCCCGCGAGGCCGTCGACAAGGCGGAGACCGAACCCCGAGAAGACCCCAAAGAGATGTGGCACAGCGACGACCTCGACGACCTGATGTGACAACCGACTGCGGTCGTTTGAGGCACGAACGACTAGCGAACGGAAGCTTTTGAAAACGATTGTCCAGCGATTCCGCGGCGACTATGCAGTCTGCGAATGTTTTTTCCGTCTCCCCGCCCACCCATGGTATGTGTTAACAATGTCTTCTCACGGAGGAGCGAAACGATGCGTGTGAGACTATACTCGGCGCAACGCCGGGGTCACCATGTCTGAGTCGACCTCGGACCCGCTCCGGCGAAGTATCGAAGTCGAGTACTGGGTCGTCGAGGAGGACGGGTCGTTTACCGACCCGGGTGGGCTCGTCGACGCCTCGCCCGGGGCCGAACGGGAGTTCGTCGAGCCGGTGTTGGAGGTGAAGACGACGCCGTGCGACTCGGCGGCCGAGTTGCGAGAGGAGCTGTACGAACGGCTCGGCGACGTCCTCGCGCGGGCCGAGGAAGTCGGCAAGCGACTCGTCCCGCTCGCCACGCCGCTCAGCGAGGAGGCGGTGACGGAACTGGAGAGCGACCGGACGCGCATCCAGAACCGCGTCGTCGGGTCGGACTTCCAGTACGCGCGACACTGCGTGGGAACGCACGTCCACGTCGAACAGCGCCCCGGCCGCGAAATCGACCAGTACAACGCGCTCGTGGCGCTTGACCCCGCGCTGGCGCTCGTGAACTCCTCGCCGTACTACGACGGGAAGCGGTTGGCGGCGGGCGCGCGGTCGAAGCTGTACCGCCGGATGACCTACGACGACGTGCCGCATCAGGGGCGGCTGTGGCGCTACGCCGACGACACGCGAGAGTGGTCGCGCCGCCTCGAACGCCGGTTCGAGGAGTTCCTCGTGCGTGCCGAGGCGGAGGGCGTCGACCGGGCGACCATCGAGGCGAACTTCGACCCCGAGAGCGCGATCTGGACGCCGGTGCAACTCAGAGCCGAGTTCGGCACGGTCGAGTGGCGCTCGCCGGACTGTTCGCTCCCGAGCGACGTGGTCAGACTGGCGAACAGCGTCGCGGGCGTGGTGAAATACCTCGACGGCGCGACCCTCAGAATCGACGGCGACGACGGGCGCGTGACGGACGAACAGGTCGTCCTCCCCGAGTTCGACGCGGTGCTCCGGTACGTCAACGCCGCCATCGAGGACGGACTGGACTCCGCGGAGGTGCGGTCGTACCTCGACCGGATGGGGTTCGACGTGGACGCCTACAGCCCGGTGTCGCACGAAATCGACGGCCGCGAGACGGTCACGCCCGCCGACGCGCGCGAGCTACGACTGACTCACGCGGACCGGCTCGAACGGGACGTTCGGAGCGCGGTGCGACAATAAGAGGAGAGACCGCCGACCGCTTACTGCTGGATGAGGCTCGCGCCGTCGAGTTCGGTGCGGCTGTACTCGACGTCCATGAGGTCGAGGATGGTCGGGGCGATGTCGTAGAGGTCGGCGTCCTCGATGACCGCGCCGGGGTCGTCGACGTACAGCGTCGCGTTGTCGAACGAGTGCATCCCGTTGCGGGGGCCGACGCCGAACACGTCGTCGTGGCCCTTGAAGCCGGACTTCAGGTCGAAGCCGTGGTTCGGGATGACGACGAGGTCGGGGGCGATGTCGTCGTGGTCGCCGCGGAAGGCGTCTTCCTTGACGACGACGCGGTCTGCGACCTTGTTGCCGTCGGGGCCTTCGAGCGCTTCGAGTTCGGCCTTGAGTTCGTCGCGGACCGACTCGTACTCCGACTGCGGGACCGACCCGCGGGGCTCGCGGCCTTCGAGGTTGACGAAGAACCGACCGGGGATGAGCGAGTACGCCTTCGAGTCCTCGTCGATGTCCGAAAGCGAGTCGTGGTCGTCGTCCTCGTAGGAGAGCCAGCCGTTCTCTTCGAGCCACGTGTTGCAGTGGACCTCGTAGTCGAGGGAGGTAAAGCCGTGGTCGGACGCGACGATGAGCGTCACGTCCTCGGGGAGGGCGTCGCGGATGCGGCCGAGGTAGTCGTCGACGGTGCGGTAGAACTCCATGAAGGCGTCTTTGTTCTTCCCGTCGCGCTCGTAGTCCTTGAACAGGAAGTGGTTGACGCGGTCGGTCGTCATGAAGACGCCGAAAAAGAGGTCCCAGTCGTCCTGGTCGATGTAGCGCTCGAACGCCTCGTAGCGCCGGTCGAGCGTCTTCCGGGCGTCCTCCATGAACGCGGTCTTGTCGTCGTCGTGACCGAGTTTCGCGTTCACGTCGATTTTGTAGTTCATCTCGGAGAGCGCGTCGCGGAAGTCGTCGGGGTAGGCGGCCTTGTCGACGCCGGGCGAGAGGAAGCCCGAGACCATGCGCTGGACGTTGCGCTGGGGCGGGAACGTCACGGGGACGTTCATCACGGTGGCCTTGCGGCCGGCGTCGGTGACGCGGTCCCAGACGCGGGTGGCCTGCACGTCGCGGCCCATCGGGACGTACGTGTCGTAGGAGCCGACCTCGCGGTCTTGGAAGCCGTAGACGCCGGTCTCGCCGGGGTTGACGCCGGTCGTCAGCGCCGGCCAACACGCCGAGGACTCCGGCGGGACGATGCTGTCGATGTCGCCCGCCGAGCCCTCGTCGGCCAGCGCCGCGAAGTTGGGGAACTCGTCCGGATGCTCAGAGAGGAGAGTGAACGGGACCCCGTCGATGCCGATGAAGGCGACGCGGGGGTGGTCTTTGCCGCGGAGACGGTCGAACAAACCCATACCTCACGGTATCCGAGACGAACCATAAGAAGGTTCGTCTCTCCGCCGGAGTTTGCGACGAGAGACGACGGGTACGCGGCCGCTGTCGGAGAAAGCGGCGAATCTCTCCGGGCGACCGCGCGGCGCTGGCCCGTCGGGGACCTGTCAGACGCGAATCAGGCCATCGACCGCCCTGCGACTCTCCGGGAGTGCGACTCTCCGGGAATGTCACACTCGCGGTTGCCCCGCGGAGAGCGGGCGCTCCCGCGCGACCGCGGTCCGACCGCTGGTCCGAAGCTCGCTCGCGGCGACGAACGCCAGCCCCCACGCGACGAGCGCGATGGCCCACATCGTCCCCACGCTGGACACCTGCGTCGGGAAGGCGAGCGAGACCGCGCCGAAGTAGACGGCGAGGCCACCGGTCAGCCACGCGACGACGCGGTGTCCCGGCGCGCCGGCGGCCGCGACGAGGCCGAGCAGTAACAGCCCGATGGCCATCGCCGCCATCTCCATGTAGTGGCCGGCGACGGCGTGAACGTCGCCGGTCGCCTGCAGGCCGAACTGGTTGCCGGCGAACGCGAGCACCGGGAGCGCCGCGACCGCGACGAGGCCGAGGAGCGCCGGGCTGTAGTCGTCACCGACCGAGACGACGTCGCGGCCCGCGGGGTGGAACAGCATCATCAGCCCGGTGAGCACGAAGAAGGGGACGACCTCCTCGACCGGCCCGCCGCCGACGACGGTGCCGACGAGCACGAGCGTCGTCACCGCGAAGGCGACCTGCATGAGCGCGACGCGCTTCAGCGGCCGGTACAGCTGGCTCGCGACGCCGAGGATGAGTATCCAGACGTTCGCCGCGATGACCATCAGGTGCAGGCGGTGCTCGGCGAGCACGTCGCCGCCCGCGCCCCAGCCGACGACGGCGAACGACAGGAGTTCGCTGATGAAGACCGCCGCCATCACCAGCGTCACGACCGCGAGCAGGTAGAACGCGTACAGCCGGGCCCGACCGAACGCGGTCGCCGCGTCTCCGGAAGCGCCCGGAGCGTCGCCACTACTGCGTGTATTGGTGTCAATTGACATAGTCCGGGAGAGAGTACGACGGCCGAGAGAATAACCGTTATTCGGGGGTTTCAGACCTGTTTCTCGGCGGGACGCTCAGTCCGGCGGGGAGTTTGCACCGCGTCGGGCGAAGGAGCGAAGTGCCGCGCGGGACAACGACAGGGCGTGAAGGAGTTCGAGCGTAAACAGCTCTTGGAGCGCGTCAATCGGGAGGGTGCGACCGTCGGTGCACAGATTCCCGACCGCATCGAGGTCCAAGGCGAGGAGATAGACCTCAGGGAGTTCGTCTTCGAGATAAAGCGCCGCGACACCGTTCCGTCGGGCGAGAAAGAGCGCGTCGACCAGGCGAAGCGGAACCTCCGCCGCGAGCGCCTCGAACGGCTCCAGCGAATCGAGGACAACGAGGTGAGCTACGACGAGGGGCGGCGGCTGGCAGAGGATATCGTCGGCATCGACCGGGCGCTGAACGCCCTCGAACAGCTTCGGCCGGTCGACCTCGAACAGGAGGAGAGCCACCAGAACGCCGCGGACCAGAAGCGCTGGATGAACTTCCTGAAGAAGGCGCTGGGCCGCGACGGCGGCAAGGGCAAACGGGGCGGTCGATGAGCCGAAACGACGAGATAGCGACCCTGCTGGAGGAGTTCGCCGACCTGCTGGAGGCGAAAGACGTGGCCTACAAGCCGTCGAGCTACCGCCGCGCCGCCGAGAACGTCCGCGAGCATCCGAAACCCGTCGAGGAACTCGCCGAGGAGGGCGAAGACGCGGTGCAGGAAATCGACCGCGTCGGCGACGCCATCGCCTCGAAAATCGTCGAGTACGTCGAGACGGGCCGCATCGAGGAGTTGGCGGAACTCCGCGAGGAGTTGCCGGTCGACATGGCCGGCCTGACGAGCGTGGAGGGCGTCGGCCCGAAGACGGTCGGCAAACTGTACGAGGCGCTGGGCGTCGCCGACCTCGACGACCTCGAAGCGGCCGCCCGCGAGGGGAAGATTCAGGAGGTCAAGGGGTTCGGCGCGAAGACGGAGGCGAACATCCTCGACGGCATCGAGTTCGCCCGCGAGGCGACCGGCCGCGAACTGCTCGGGAGGGCGCGGCCCGTCGCCGACGACCTGCTCGCGCACCTCGGCGACCACGACGCCGTCGGGCGGGTCGAACCCGCGGGGTCGATGCGGCGGTGGCGCGAGACGGTCGGCGACATCGACGTGCTCGCCGAGAGCGCCGACGCCGCGGCCGTCATCGACCGCTTCCTCGCGTGGGACCTCGTCGGCGACACCATCGAGGCGGGCGATCAGAAGGCGAGCGTCCGGGTGAACGGGATGCGGGTCGACCTCCGCGTCGTCGACCCCGCGGAGTACGGCGCGGCGCTCCAGTACTTCACCGGGAGCAAGGACCACAACGTCCACCTCCGCAACATCGCCATCGACCGCGGCCTCAAGATGAACGAGTACGGGATGTTCGACATCTCGGACGTCGAGGACCCCGACGACGGCCCGCGGGCCGGCACGCGCGTCGCCGGCGACACTGAGGAATCGATGTACGCCGCGCTCGACCTCCCGCTGGTCCCGCCGGAGATGCGCGAGGACACCGGCGAAATCGAGCGCGCCGCCGACGGCGACCTCCCGGACCTCCTCGCGGAGGGCGACCTCCGCGGCGACCTCCACACCCACACCGACTGGTCCGACGGCGACAACACGGTCGCCGAGATGGTCGCGGCCGCCGAGGAGCGCGGCTACGACTACCACGCCGTCACCGACCACGCCACCGGTCCCGGCATGGTCGGCGGCGTCGGCGTCGAGGACGACGACCTACTCGACCAGATTGACGAGGTCCGGGCCGTCGCCGCCGACGCCGACATCGCGGTGTTCACCGGCGTCGAGGCCAACATCGACGCCGAGGGCGGCATCTCCGTCGCCGACGACGTGCTCGACCAACTCGACGTGGTCGTCGCCTCGCCCCACAGCGCGCTCGACCAGGACCGCGAGACGGCCACCAAGCGACTCGTCACCGCGATGGAACACCCCGCGGTGAACGTCCTCGGCCACCCGACCGGCCGGCTCATCAACCAGCGGCCCGGCCTGCCGCTCGACCACGAGCGACTCGCCGAGGCCGCCGTCGACAACGGCGTCGCGCTCGAACTCAACGCCAGCCCGTACCGTCTCGACCTGAACGGCGAGGCGCTCAAAATCGCCGTCGAGGCGGGCGCGACGGTCGCCATCGACACCGACGCCCACCGGCCGGGCGAACTCGACCACGCCCGCTACGGGGTCCACACGGCCCGTCGCGGCTGGGTCGAGACCGCGGACGTGCTGAACGCGCGGTCGGTCGAGGGGCTGTCCGACTTCCTCGCGTGACCGACGACGTCGGGCCGGACCATCCCGGCACGGTCGCCTCGGGCGTCGACCGCGGCGCTCCCGGCGACACCGCGCTCCTTCTAGATGTGATGCTCGGCAAACTCGCCACGTACCTGCGGATGTGCGGCTACGACGCCGAATACGCGCTCGACGGCAGGGACGAAACAGAAGACGGAGCGGACGGAGCGCGCGACGCCCGAACCGACCCCGGCGACGACGGACTGCTCGCGCGGGCGGACGCCGAGGGTCGCGTCCTCCTCACCCGCGACGTGCGACTGGCCGAGCGAGCGCCGCGGAGCGTCCTCCTCTCCGAACGGGAACCAATCGCGCAACTCCGCGAACTCGAATCGGTCGGCTTCGCGGTGTCGCTGGACGAGGAGCCGTCGCGCTGTGGCGTCTGTAACGGCCGCGTCGAGGCCGTCAGTCGCGGCGAGTCGGTTCCCGACTACGCGCCCGACCCGGCGGAGACGGCGCTGTGGCGGTGTCGGGACTGCGGACAGGTGTTCTGGCGCGGGAGCCACTGGCGCGACGTGGCGGCGAGATTGAACGGCGAAGAAGAGTAAGCGGAAACAGTCGTTGGAGCGTCGGCAGGCTACTCGCGGCGGCGCGGGAACCACTCGTCGCAGGCTTCCATGTCCTGCATCATCTCGTCGTGGGCCGCGCAGTAGGGCTTGAGACCGTCCGAGGTGCGGACGTACTCGAAGTACGTGCAGTTGCCGCAGTAGCGGTCGCCGACGGTGGCGTTCGCCGGGCGGTCCGCGTCGGGGTGGTCGGCCGCGCCCGCCGGCGAACGCGCGGATTCCGCCGACTGGACGGTGTCGACGCCGGCGGAATCCGCCGTCGCGGTGTCGGCGGCGTCCGGCCCGCCTGACGACGCCGAGGGTTCGACGTCGAGCGGGGTGATGTCCTGGGTCGACGCGCCGCCGTCGGTCGCGCCGGCGCTCGCGGTCGCCCCCGACCCGGCGGTTGAGGTCGACTGATTCGTCTGCGTCTGGACGTCGCCGTCGGGCGTGCCGCCGAGGAACCCGATGCCGCCGAGCCCGCCGCCGCCGGAGTTCTCGACTTCGACGACGCGGGTCTCGCCCTTTTTCGTCACCTGCACCGTGGCCGTGCCGCCGGGGTCGTTCCGCGTCTTGAAGTTGGCGACGCCGACGAACAGACACCAGAACGTCGTGACCGTGCCGAAGAAGTAGACGGCGACGGTTTCGAGCGTGAGGTCGGTGAGGCCGGCCCCGCAGGTCGCGCCGGTCCACTGGCACGGGTACGCGTGCGAGAAGAGCGCGACGCCGAGGACGGCGATGCTCGCGCCGATGAGCGACGCGGCGCGGGTTCGACGGCTCGCGGGGAGGACCGCGAGGACGCCGAGGAAGACGGCGGGAACGCCGATGCCACCGAGGATGCCCCCGAGTTCGCGCGCTTCGCCGAGGGTCGCCCCGCCGGACGTGTACACGTCGGTGGTCGCGACGACGATGCCCGCGACGACCAACAGCACGCCGAGGAGGAACCCCCCGAAGCCCAGGGACAGCCGTCGGAGACTCGGCCCGCCCCGGCCACCGTGGTACGCCTCCGAAAGACTAGTCATGGCCCCGACTACGAAACCAGTCCCTAAAACGATGCGTCAGACGAGTATCTACTTCTCGACACGTCGCAGGCCGTCGACACGCGCACGGCGACCCGATACGCCGCCGGCGGCGCGGCGGCGGCACATGTGAATCTCGAAGGGATTATCATGCGCGGTGGCTAATCCCCGCGCATGGCTGACGAGGAAGCAGACGAGGCACCCGCCGTCGAACTCGGTACGGGCGCGTCCGTCGAAGGTGCGCCCCTCGCGCGCGTCGCCTCCCGACTGACGTGGCCGCAAGAAAAGAGCAGTATCCTGAACAAAGAAGGCGACGCGGTCATCCGCACGCCGGACGGCCCCCAGAGCCTCGAAGACGTGCTCGCCGAGGCCGACGAGACCTACTTCGAGACGCGACAGGCCTTCGTCGACGACGTGCTCGACATCGTCGGTCGCGGCCCGGTCCAGACGGACTAGCGGTGTTACGCCGCCGGCTCGCCGGTCTCCCGTGGCTCTACCGCGCCCTCATCGTCGGGGGCGTCGTCGGAGCCGCGTGGAGCCTCTGGCCGCTTCCCGCCGGCGACCTCACCTACCGCGCGGTCCACGACGCCCTCCTGTTCATCCTCGTACCCGGAGCGCTCGCGGTCGCCCACGGCCGCAACCTCGGCTGGAACGTCGACCGCGCGGCGCTCCGAAACACGCTTTTGCTCGCGCTGTTCGTCCTCCCCTTCTACCTCGTCGGATCGAGCCTGCCGTCGATTCGGGCGTACTACCCGATGTGGCACACCTCGACCGCGCTCGCGGACTTCCTCCCGCACGCCGCCCAGCAACTGCTCGTCGTCGTCGCCGCCGAGACGTACTACCGCGGCCTGCTCTGCGTCGGCGTCCGCGAAATCGGCCGGAAGAGCGCGCTCATCAGTCCGATTCTCTACGCGTTCCACCACGTCGGTAAGCCGCCGATAGAGATTCTTCTGTCCGCTCCGACGGACGTGCTGTTCGGCCTCGTCGACTACGAGAGCGACTCGATTCTCCCCTCCATCGTCGCCCACGGCGGCGGCCTCATCCTCTTGGACTGGCTCGTGCTTCACCCGCCGCTGTTCCCGCCCGACCGGGTCGCCGCGGCGCTCCAGTGGCTCCCGATTCCGCTATGAGCGACGATAACGACGCGGCCGAGGCGGACGGCAAGCCGTCTCCACCGTCTCCGTCGCTCGGCCTCGCCCGCGGCACCGTCGAACTCGCCGCGCACGACCCGCGCTGGCGCGAGGCGTACGAGCGCGAGGTCGAGCGCCTGCGACCGCGACTCGGTGGCGCAGGAGGCGACGACAGCGTCCGATTCGAACACGTCGGGAGCACCGCGGTTCCGGGGCTGGCCGCGAAACCCATCGTCGACCTGCTCGTCCTCGTTTCCGACCTCGACGACGCCGAGGGCGTCGCGCGGGCGCTCGAAGCCGCGGGCTACGAGGAGCGCCCCGACGACGACGTTCCCGACCGCCGATTTTTCGTCCGCGGCCCGCCCGGGCGGCGGACGCACTATCTCTCCGTGACCGAAGTCGGGAGCGACTGCCACCGCGAGCAGGTCACTTTCCGCGACGCGCTCCGCGCAGACGACGACCTCGCGGCCGAGTACGAGCGACACAAGCGCAGGCTCACCGAGGCGCACCCCGACGACCGGAGTCGGTACACGAACGCGAAGGCGTCGTTCGTCGAATCCGTGCTCGACGACGCCGCGTCGTGGGAAGGCGACGACTCGCTCGTGTAGGTCGAGCACACTACCATAGCTTTTCCCCGCCGGGGAGTCAAGGGTGGGTCATGGCACTCCCAATCGACCCCAGCGCCATCAAACCGGAAGACATCGGCGAGGAACGCGTCGTCCTCGAGATGGAACACGAGGCGGCAATCGAGCGCGTCCGCGAGGCCTTTACCGACGCCGGGTTCGGTGTCGCCACCGAATTTTCGCCCTCCGAGATGCTCAACGAGAAGGTCGACGCCGGCCGCGACCCCTACTACGTCCTCGGCGCGTGTAACCCGAACATGGCGGACCGCGCGCTCGACGCCACCGACAACAAGATGGGCGGACTCTTCCCGTGCAACGTGGTCATCTGGGAAGAAGAGCCGGGCAAGCAGGTCGTCTACCACCTGAGCATCATGCGCGTCGCCCGCCTCATCGGCATCGCCCCCGACAACGACGAGATGGCCGATATCATCGCCGACACGGGCGAACTCGTCGAACAGGCGCTCGCCAACCTCGACGCGGCCGAGGCGTAGGCGGGGTATCGAAGCGCAATCGGCTGTCTCGACTTTACAACCCGTCTCGCGCGTCGAGCGCGTCCGCGATGCGCTTCACGTCGCCGCGAATCTTGTACAGCAGATAGAGCGCGACGAGCGCCGCGACCACGGGGAGGAGCGCGAAAATGCCGTAGATGAGGATGATGATGAGCAGTTCGGGACCGCCGGGGACCTGTAACGGGAGCATACGAGAACGTATCGTCCGACTGTCAAAATAGTTGCTCAGGCGAAGTCGAAGATGTCGGTCTGGAGACCGGCGGCCATCGTGGACTTCCGGCGGAGGTCCGCGAGCGACACCGGGAGGTACTCCGTCACGTCGCGGACGGCGTCGCCGAACGTCTCGGCGTCGGCCGTCTCGCCCTCGAAGGCGTGGCGGATGGACTCGCGTATCTGCCAGACGCCGACCGGCCCCCAGTAGTCGTCGGAGACGTGTCTGATGACGAGCGCCTTCGCCTGTCGGCCGCGCTCTTTGAGGTGTTCGAGGACGCCGAGCCGGGAGGCGTGGTACGCGCCGGCCGTCTCGTTCACGTAGCCGGTCCGCCCCTCGTAGCCCTCGCGGTCGGCCGCGAGATACATCCCCGCCTCGGGGTCGGGGTTCCAGACGCTCCCCGGCGCTTTCAGCTCGATGAGTTCGAACTCCCAGCGCCCCGGCGCGAGGATGACCCAGAAGGCGTTGCCGATGAACTCGTTGCGGTAGATTTCGACGCCGTCGACGCTCTCTGCGTGTTTGACCTGCCCGCGGAGGTACTGACCGAGCGTGTCGTCGACGGCGGTGATGGACCACCGCGTCGGGACGAGCCGGCGCTGTTCGGTCTGGCCGAGCGCGCCCGCAGAGAGGATGGTGTTGATGTCGTACACGTCGAAGCCGCGGCGATAGAGGTACGTCATCGCGCCCTCGGCGTTCCAGTCGTCGTCTTCGAGCGTCTTTTGCACCAGTTTGGGGACGTGCGGGTTCTCCGCGAGGTCGGCCGAGCGGGCGCGGGCCCGCGGGCCGACGGGCGTCGCCACGTCGTCGGCGCGGGCGTCGAGGTCGAGGGAGGGCTTTCCATCGAGGCCGATTTCGACCGTCACGGGGCGGTCGGCGATGGCGACCTCGCGTTGCGTCCCGAGGAAGCCGTCCCACGAGTCGGCGACGTTCGTCACCTTCGTCCCGCGATTCGAGTTCAGAAGCGAGGTGCGCCGCTGGAACACGTCGTCGATGCTCACGCCCTCGTCGTACCACGCGGCACTCGTCTCGAAGGAGGCGGCGTCCTCGTCGTGGCCGACCGGCGAGAGGATGCCCGTCGAGACGTTCGGATAGTTCGACCGGCCGACGAAGATAGACGGGGAGACGCCGCCGTACAGCGAGTCTCCCTGCACCGTCTCCTCGAACCGGTCTTGGAACGTTTCGAGGTGGTCGAGGATGCCGTAGGACTTCTCCTCGGCGAGTCGCCGCCGCTCGGCGCGCTCGTCCCGCTCGATGTCCATGTACTCGTCGAGCCGCATTCACCGGATGTGGGTCGCCCGCGGGTATGAACCTTCGGCGACGCGTCCGGGTCAGAAAGGGGTCCGGCTCGCGCGGGCGGGGCTCAGGTGTGGATGCCCATCGCTTCGATCTGTTCTTGGTAGCGGTTCCGGATGGTGACTTCCGTCACCTGCGCGACCTCGGCGACCTCGCGCTGGGTCTTCTTCTCGTTGCAGAGAAGCGACGCGGCGTAGATGGCGGCGGCGGCGAAGCCGGTCGGCGACTTCCCGGAGAGAAGCCCCTGTTCCGCGGTCGTCTCGATGATCTCGTTCGCCTTCGACTGGACCTCCTTCGAGAGGTCGAGTTCGGACGAAAACCGCGGGACGTACTTCTTGGGGTCCACCGGCCGCATCTCGAGACCGAGTTCCTGCGAGATGTAGCGGTACGTCCGGCCGATTTCCTTGCGCTCGACGCGGGACACCTCGGAAATCTCTTCGAGCGAGCGCGGGATGCCCTCCTTCCGACACGCGGCGTACAGCGCCGACGTGGCGACGCCCTCGATGGAGCGGCCGCGAATCAGGTCCTCGCTGAGCGCCCGGCGGTAGATGACGGACGCGACCTCGCGGACCGACCGCGGGACGCCGAGCGCCGACGCCATGCGGTCGATTTCGCTGAGGGCGAACTGGAGGTTGCGCTCGCCGGCGTCCTTGGTTCGAATGCGCTCTTGCCACTTGCGCAGGCGGTGCATCTGCGACCGCTTCTTCGAGGAGATAGAGCGGCCGTAGGCGTCTTTGTCCTTCCAGTCGATGGTCGTCGTCAGTCCCTTGTCGTGCATCGTCTGCGTGGTCGGCGCGCCCACGCGCGACTTCGACTGCCGCTCTGAGTGGTTGAACGCCCGCCACTCCGGGCCGGGGTCGATGCGCTCTTCTTCGATGATGATGCCGGTCTCCTCGTGAATCAACTCGCCGTCGCCGGTCCGAACGACTTCCTCGGGGTCGAGGTCGTCGAGGTCCAACTCCTCTTCGGATGTCTCGTCGTCCTGTGACTCGTCGCCCCATCGAGTCCGGTCGTGCTCACGCTCCCGCTGGCGGGTAGGCCGTTTCATCGCATTTATATATTGTCTATTTCCTTGCACTTCAACCTTTGGCGGCGTTCGTCGGAGTGTCACCGCGGCCGCAACGACGAACGGAGCGCCTTTACCGAATCACCGGTGAGGTGACGGTATGCCGACCGTCGAGTGCGACCCCGACGAAGCCCGACGACGACTCGAAGCCGCGGGCGTGTCCGTCTCGCCCGGAAACACCGACCACGAGCGCTGGCGCGCCGAACGCGGCGACGCCAGCGCGGTCGCCTACGACGGGAAGGTCGTCGTGCAGGGGTCGAGACCGACCGACCTGCTCGCGCTCATCCGGCCGACGGGCGGCCGCGCGCACGTCTACTTCGACGGCGCGAGCCGGGGGAACCCCGGCCCCGCCGCCATCGGGTGGGCCATCGTGACGAGCGACGGTATCGTCGCCGAGGGCTCACAGCGAATCGGCGAGACGACCAACAACCGCGCGGAGTACGAGGCGCTCGTGGAGGCGCTGTCGGTCGCAGAGGAGTACGGCTACGACGAGGTGGACGTCCGCGGCGACTCGCAGTTAATCGTCAAGCAGGTCCGCGGCGAGTGGAACACGAACGACCCCGGACTCAAGGAGCGCCGCGTGAAGGCCCGAGAGCTCCTGTCGACGTTCGACCGCTGGTCGCTGGAACACGTACCGCGAGAGATAAACGACCGCGCCGACTCCCTAGCCAACGAGGCCCTCGACGATGCCTGAGTCAGAACTCCCCGAAGACGTGCTTTCCGAAGCCGAGCGGCTGACGCGACTGGCCCGCGACGCCGTCGACCCCGACGAGGCGGAGGCGTATCGGTCCGCCCGCGACGACATCGTAAGCGAGTACGAGTTCCGCGCGCGACACCGCGAGGAAGACGACGTGTTGGTGCTCCACCCGGACGAGTGGGTCGCCGACGACGGAATCGTCGACCCGGCGGAGATAGACGACGTCGACCGCGGAATCGAACGCCCGCTGTCGGGGACCGGCGAGGACCACGAGTGGAGCGCGGTCGAAGAACACAACGCGTCGTGCGTCGCGGCCGTCGCCGAGGAACACGGCGCGGCCCACGCGGCGAACGCCCGGGCGTTCGCGGACTTCCTCGGGAACCACTACGTCCGGCGAATCGAGACGGCCGGCGCTCCCGAAGTGCGCGAGTTCGTCGAAGAATATTATCCACGCAACGCGTGGCCGACCGCTGAACAGCGGTCGTTGTTACCGGAGTCGCTCGAGTTGCTCTTCGACGCCGCAGACGCCGAAGTGCCCGAATACAACTGAGCGAACCCCGCGGTTCGTGCGGTGTGTTCTGCCGATTACAGCTTGCCTTCGACGAGCTCCGAGACCATCTCGGCGCGCTCGTCGTCGGTGACGAACTTCGAGAGCATCCAGTCGAAGCGGTCGAGGACCGCCTGGAGGCCGTCGTCGGTCAGTTCGTACTGGTTCGTCCGCTTGTCGAGTTCGCTTTTCTCGACGAGACCCATCTCGACGAGGTCGTCGAGGTTGGGGTACAGACGCCCGTGGTTGACCTCGGTGTCGTAGTACGATTCGAGGTGACGCTTGATAGCCAGGCCGTACATCGGCTCCTCGGCGAGAATGACGAGGATATTCTGTTGGAACGCGGTGAGGTCCCGAGCCGCACCGGATTTGTTGCCAATTGTTTGTGCCTCTGACATGCATATGGAAATGTCATCGGCCTATTTAAACTTTGTCAACGCGCAGTCTGTTTCGTCGCCGAATGTAGGGGCACGATACGATGAATTTGGGGCGGAGCGGACACGAGTGTCGGGTATTGCACAGAGCCGAGTCGTGGCGACGGACGAAAGACAGTGGGCGGTGTCCAAGCGAGCATATCTGAGGAATATCTCACACGCATAGCAGGAGTGTCGTGGGATTCGGGGGAGAATACCTCTACACATAGAGAGGTTCAAAGTGGCCGACGAGGCCCGAGTGGTATCCGTAGGAGACCAATCCCGAAAGGACTTTTGCCCGCATCGAGGATGGATTCGGTATGGTGAACCTCTGGGAAGACATGGAGACCGGACCGGACGCACCGGACGAAATCTACGCAGTCGTCGAGTGTCTCAAAGGCGAGCGCAACAAGTACGAGTACGACAAGGACATCCCCGGCGTCGTCCTCGACCGCGTGCTTCACTCCAACGTCCACTACCCGTCGGACTACGGCTTCATGCCGCAGACGTACTACGACGACGAGGACCCCTTCGACGTGCTCGTCCTCGTCGAGGACCAGACGTTCCCCGGCTGTGTCATCGAGGCCCGCCCGGTCGCGCTCATGAAGATGGACGACGACGGCGAGCAGGACGACAAGGTCATCGCCGTCCCCATCGAGGACCCCCGCTACGACCACATCGAGGACCTCGAAGACATCCCCCAGCAGACGCTCGACGAGATCGACGAGTTCTTCTCGACCTACAAGAACCTCGAGGCCGGCAAGGAAGTCGAGACGCTGGGCTGGGAGGACAAGCAGGCCGCCAAGGACGCCATCGAACACGCGATGGACCTCTACGAAGAGAACTTCGCGTAAGCGACTTCACCGCGCGTTTTTTCGGACGCTGAACTAACCCACAGTGTCGACCACGGCGACGACGCCGGAACTGCGACCGCCCCGAAACCGACCGCCGCCGGCGACCCAGATACCCGACAGTTATCGCCGACGCGCCCGCCGATGAATTATGCGCATGGGTAATCTTTAGTCCCTCTGTCCGGTAGCTTGAGACACGAATGGCAGCCAAGCAACCCCGCCTCGGGCTTCAGCACCCGACCGTCGTCCCCACGAACTTCACGCCCGCCGACGAGGCGGACAAAGACGCCGAGGACGCGACCGACGACGACGCGTAACCCCGTATTTCTCGCGCGACGACCGCCGAGAGCGACGGCGTTGGCCGCGCCGACGACACATCGGTCGTCCCCCGAAACGAATAATCCGGCCAGTTGACCCGGCGACGGTGCGGATTCGTCTTCCAATCAAGATGTGAGCCAACACACCACATCCATGAGGGAACCCCTTTTTATCTCGCCGCTGTAAGGCGTTGGTAATGCCTGTCTGCGACGTGTGCGGCAAAGACGAGAGTCTGCCGTACCGCTGTTCGCGGTGTGGCGGGACGTTCTGTTCCGAACACCGCCTCCCCGAGAACCACGACTGCGCGGGGCTCTCCGACTGGGACGACCCCGCCGGCGTCTTCGATAGCTCCTTCGACGACTCCGTGAACAATCAGGGCGGCCGCGGCGGCGGACTGCTGAGTTCGCTCACGGGCGCTGGCGGCGTGCTCGGCTACTTCCGCGGGAACGTCGCGTACCTGTTCCTCGCGCTGATGTGGCTCACGTTCTTCGCCCAGCTCGTCTTAGAGCAGTTTCTCGGACTGCCCAACCTCTCGATTAGCGCCTTCTATCTCACGAGCATCCACCCCGAGTACGTCTGGACGTGGGTCACCTCGATATTCGCCCACGGCGGCTTCTATCACATCGTCGGTAACTCCATCGTGCTGTTCTTCTTCGGCCCGCTGGTGGAGCGCTACGTCGGCTCGCGGAAGTTCGCGGCGCTGTTCCTCGTCAGCGGGATGCTCGCCGGGCTGGCGCAGGTCGGCTCGTCGATGCTCCTGTCTCCCGGAAGCCTGAGCGCCGTCGTCGGCGCGAGCGGTGCCATCATGGCCGTTCTCGGCGTCCTGACCGTCCTCAACCCGGGGCTCCGAATCTATCTGTACTTCATCATCCCCGTCCCGCTGTGGCTGTTCACGCTCGGCTTCGCCGGCATCTCGGTGTTCTTCTTCGTCAGCCAGAGCGCCGACGGCATCGCCCACTTCGCGCACCTCATCGGCCTCGTCATCGGCCTCGCCTACGGCCAGCACGTGAAGGGCCGCAGGAGCGTCCCCTCCCAGCTCTCGCTCGGCGGGGGCGGTCCGGGTGGCCCGGGCGGTCCCGGCCGCGGTCGGTTCTGAGATGCGACCGACCTGCCCTGACCTCGCGCCGCGCCCCGGACTCTCGCGCGACGAGATGGAGTCGCTCCAGCGCCGCGTCGCCGAGGCGGCCGTCTTCGAGGACGACCTCCCGTTCGACCCGGCGCGCGTCTCCCTCGACTCGCCGGAGCGAGAAAACGAGACGCTCACGAACGCGACAGCACTCGGCGGTGGGGCCGACTCGCCACCGCTCGTCGCCGGTATCGACCAGTCGTTTCTGGACGACCGCGCGCTGAGCGCCGTCGTCGTCCTCCGCGGCGGCGAGGTGGTCGAGCGCGTCCACGCCGTCTCCGAACTCGATTTGCCGTACATTCCCGGCCTGCTCTCGTTCCGCGAGGGGGGCCCCCATCCTCGACGCGCTCGCCGAGCTCAACTGCGACCCCGACCTGCTCGTCTTCGACGGCTCCGGGCGCATCCACTTCCGACAGGCGGGCCTCGCCACGCACCTCGGCGTCGTCTGCGACGCGCCGAGCGTCGGCGTCGCCAAGTCCCTCCTCTGCGGGACGCCGGACGAGGACGTGGACGGCCGACCGGAGGGCTGGCGAACCCCGATTCGCGCCGACGACTCGGTCGACCCCGTCGGCGGCCATCCCGCCGGCCCGGAGACGACAATCGGCTACGCCTTCCAGTCGCGGCAGTACGACTCGCGCCCTATCGTGAACCCGCTGTACGTCAGCCCCGGCCACCGCCTCTCGGCGGCGACGGCCGTCGACCTCGTCTCCCGGCTCTCGGGGTCGTACAAACTCCCCGAACCGACCCGGCTGGCCGACGCCTACGCCGACGAGGCGAAGGCCCAGTACGAAGACTGAGCGCGACCCAATCGTGGCGAACCGCGTACACTTAACAGCGCGCGGTTCGACCTACCGACGTGCATCAAAAGACGGTCCTCATCACCGGTTGCTCCTCGGGAATCGGGCGCGCGACGGCGCTCGACTTCCTCGACGAGGAGTGGGAGGTCTACGCCACCGCCCGGAACCCGGCCGACATCGAGACGCTGGGGGAACGCGGCGCGAACATCGCGACGCTCGACGTGACCGACCAGGGGGACGTCGACCGCGTCGTCGACCGCATCGCCGACGAGCAGGGGCGCATCGACTGCCTCGTCAACAACGCCGGCTACGGCCAGATGGGCCCCGTCGAGGACGTGCCGACCGAGAAGGTCCACGACCAGTTCGACGTGAACGTCTACGGTCCACACCGACTCGTCCGCGCCGTGTTGCCCCACATGCGCTCGCAGGGCGACGGCACCATCGTCAACGTCTCCAGCGTCGTCGGCCGCGTCGCCTTCCCCGGAACCGGCGTCTACGCCGGCTCGAAGTTCGCCCTCGAAGCGATGACCGACGCGCTCCGCACCGAGGTCGAGGAGTACGGTATCGACGCCGTCCTCATCGAGCCGGGGCCGGTCGAGACGCAGTTCTCGAATCGCGTCGAAGCCGAGGTCAACGGCAACGGCGACGAGGCCGACGGCCTCGACCGCTCGGGCGCGTACGAGAAACTCTACAAGCTGTTCGACGACTCGCAGGCGCTCGGCGGGGGCGGCCCCGGCGCGATTCCGCCCGAACGAGTCGCAGAAGACATCGTCGACGCCGCGAGTTCGACCAAGCCGCGGGCGCGCTACCAGCCCGGCACCGTCGCCCGCGTCGGCGTCCTCGCCCGGTTCCTGCCCGACGCGTGGCGCGACGCGCTCTACGGCTTCGCCCGCAAACTCCCCTGAGACGCGCCGTCTATCCGCGTCGCCGGCCCGCTCGACGCTAGTCGAGACAGGTCGCGACGACCCGAAGAGCGTCTTCGCCCTGTACCTGTTCTGCGAGCAGTGGCACCCGCTTTACGTCGCGGCCGCGGAAGAGATTCGTCGCCGAGCGGAGCGCGTCCTGTTGGACCTGCCAGCGCCGCTGACAGAAGCCGCAGTTCTCCAAGTCGGGCGACTCTATCCACTCGGGGTCCACGTTTGCCACGTCCTCGACGGACTCCATGACGCGGTTGACGACGAGCGTCTGGACGGGGATTTCGAACTCGTCGAGCCGCGAGACGAGCCGCTTGGACTCCACGACGCTCATCTCCTCGGGAATCATGACGACCCGGAAGTCGGTCCGCGTCGGGTCGCGGAGCACCGCTCGCAGGCGCTCGATGCGCTCGCGGAGGTCGTCGAGGTCCGCCATCCCGGCCTGCGGGTCGTCGGGGCCGCCGCCGAACATCCCCTTGAGGTTGTCCATCATGCCGGAGAAGCGCTGGCGCATGCGGGCGATGCGGCCGAGCATGGAGTCCATCAGCTCGGGGAGTTCGAGCAGGCGGAGCGTGTGGCCCGTGGGCGCGGTGTCGACGACGACGCGGTCGAACCGCGGGTCGTCCATGTATTCGAGGAGCTGTTGCATCGCCGCGGCCTCGTCCGCGCCGGGCATCGGGCCGCCCGTTCCCATCGGTCCGTCGCCGCCGAGGAGGTCCTCGAAGCCGCCCATTCCCCCGCCCATACCGCCGAACGGCGAGTCCGCGTCGCCGCCGGCGAAGGGGTTGTCGTCGTCGTACTCGCCGGTCTCGAAGTCGGTCTCGTCGTCGAACTCCTCGCCCGCGCCGTCGCCGCCAGCGAACGGCCCTTCCATGACCGCGTCGGGGTCGATTTCGGCCGCGTAGAGGGGTATTTCCTCGCGGATGCGACTCGGCTTGTCCGGGACCGGCACGCCGAGCGTGTCGGACAGGGAGTGTGCGGGGTCCGTGGAGACGACGAGCGTCGCGGTGCCGTCGGCCGCGCTGGCGAGCGCCGTCGCCGCGGCCATCGTGGTCTTCCCGACGCCGCCCTTGCCGCCGTAGAGGACGTAGTCGGGCGCGTCGATGCCATCGGGGAGGCCCTCGGTGTCGGTCGAGGTTACCTCGTCGGGGTCGGTGACTTCCACCTCGATTTCGGCCGGCCCGTCGTCGCCGGCGTCGTCGTCTTCGTCGGCGTCGGGTCGCTCCGTCGGCTCAACGTCGATGTCCATGTCGGACCCGACACCGCGGGGCTTTGTGTACTTCTCGGTCTCGGAACCGCCGGTGGACTTTTGTCCCGGTCGCGTCGGTGCCGACCGCGTCCGCTCTGCTACGGCTGTCCGCCCACCGTTCGCCCCCGTCCGCTTTTGTCCCGACCGCCCGTGGTCGGTCGTATGCGCGAGTTCGCATCCGACCCGCCCGAGGAGGCCCGCGTCGGCGACGCCCTCCGCGAGGCGGGCCACACCGTCGCCGTCGCGGAGTCCTGCACCGGCGGCCTCATCGGGTCGCTCCTGACCGACGTGCCCGGCTCCAGCGACTACTTCGACCGCTCGCTCGTCACCTACTCCTACGACGCCAAGCGCCACGAACTGGCGGTCTCGCGGGAGTCGCTGGACGAACACGGGGCCGTCTCCGAGCCCGTCGCCCGCGAGATGGCCGCCGGCGTCCGCGACGTGGCCGACGCGACGTGGGGGCTGGCGACGACGGGCATCGCCGGGCCCGAGGGCGGCCTCCCCGGCAAGCCGGTCGGCACCGTCTTCGTCGGCGTCGCCTTCGCCGCGCCGTGGGGGTCCGGCGACTCCTACGCCCGCGTCGAGCGCTTCGAGTACGAGGGGTCTCGAACGCAGGTGAAAGAGCAAATCGCGCGCGGGGCGCTGGCGCTCCTCCGCGGGGAAATCGAGTCCACGACGACCGGCTGAATCGGCCGAGCGGTCGCCGTCTGTCGGTTCCGTGGGAAAGCTTTGTATCCCGCCGGACCAGTCTGCATCCATGAACAAGAAGGGACACGTGCTCAACGCCATCCTGTTGGCGCTCGGGCTCGGCGTCATCCTCACCGTGGACCCCCGGTCGTTCGAACCGACGGCCGACTCGGCGTTCCTCCTCGCCCAGAAAATCGGCCAGCTGTCGCTTCCGGTCGTCCTCGGCGCGCTGTTTCCCGACGTCGACACCGCCTTCGGCAAGCACCGCAAGACGCTCCACAACCTCCCGGTGCTGGCGATATTCCTCGCGTTCCCGCTCGTCTTCGGCAACCTCCAGTTCGTCTGGATCGGCGTCGCCACCCACTACGTCCTCGACATGGTCGGCTCGAAGCGCGGCATCGCGCTGTTCTACCCGCTTTCGCCCCAGGAGTACGACCTGCCGACCGGCGTGGCGACGAGTTCGAAACACGCCGACGCGGTGACCGTCGTCGTCACGGTCGCCGAACTCGGCGTCCTCGCGGGCGTCCACTACTACCTCTTTTCGCTCGACGTGTCCCTCGCGGACGCCGCGGCGTCGTTCACCGCGGTGCTCTGAGGGCGTCGGAGCGCGGACGCGTTCGTCCGGAGCGTTCGACTGCCGGCGAAAATCAGTATCAGTAGACGCTCACGTCGTCGAACCGGCCGTCGTAGGCGATGTGGCTCGGGTGCGTCGGCTCCATCCCCGAAAGCAGGAGTCGGTCGACCTTCCCCCACGAGTTCTCGTAGCCGAGGTGGGCGAACTCGGCCGCGCCGCGGAGCGCGTGGGAGACGCCGGTGCGGCGGACGACCCGGCGGTCGGCCCCCTCGCGGAGCGCGGCGACGAGGTCGGCCTCGGAGTCGATGTCGCGGTCGAACTCGGTCCACGCCTCGCCGACAGTGCTGTGGAGGTGCGCGTAGGACGACGCGAACCCCGGCAGTCCCGCCTCGCGGGCGATGTCGCGGGCGCGCCGGTTGTCCCACGACAGGGCCTTCGTGTTGTACGTCTCGACGGCGTCGATGTCGTCACGGCGGGCGGCCACGTCCTCGGCGGTGAGGCTCACCGTCAGGAACTCGGGGTGGGGGACGAGCGTCGCCGCGCCCTGTCGGTCGAACTCGGCGAAGGCCCCGTCGAGGGTGATGAAGTCGGGGACCGGCTCCGAGAGGCCGACCGCGAGGACGTGTTTCCGGTCGCGCCACGACCCCGTGAACACCTCGCGGGCGGGGACGACGAGCAGGTCGTCGTCGGAGAATCGCGCCGCGCGGGCGCGGACGTCGGGCAGGCGGACGAAGTGCGGCGCGTAGACGAGCACGTCGATGCCGCGGGCTTTCGCGCGCGAGACGACCCGCTCGTCGAGAATCTTCACGTGCATATCGACCCGCGTCGTCGTGGTCGCGCTCACACGATACGGTCGGGTCAGCCACCAGTTAGTGGTTGCTATTTGTCGAACGCCGGGCGGTCGAAGAAACGGTTTTGTGGCTCACGGCCGTCGGAGGGAACATGTCCCGGTGGAAGTGCGGAATCGAAGGGTGTGACGGTCGGTTCGAAGACGTCGAAAGCGCGGTCATCCACCAGACGGTGGACCACGAGCGCCACGAGTGCAAGGTGTGCGGGACCGTCGTCCCGGAGGGCTACTTCGCGATTCGTCACGCCTTCGACGAGCACACCCGCGCCGAGTTCGTCCGCGCGTACGACGCCGATTCCTCGGCGGTCCGCATCCGCGAGGACGTGAAAGACGCCGTCGAGGCGGACGCGGACCTCAACAGCGTCGTCGAGACGCTCCGCGAGCAGGGCGCGCTGTAGGCCCACGCGAGACGGGCGGGTCGCGGTCGCGGTGGGACGCGACGCGGTCGCGGTGGGGCGCGACGCGGCTCGCCCGAGACGGCGCTCCTCGGGGACTGTCGGGGGACATGGGAGTCACCGGGGCGCGCCGCTCGTCGCGCGCGTCGCGTCGGAACTGAGAGAGAAGAAACCCTCGTCGGGGCGGACGCTTACCGCTCTTCGGAGTCGAGGACGCGAATCTGGTCGCCGCGGACGGTGACCGGAATCGGGACCGTCGCCTCGTAGAGTTCGACGGTGACCTGGTCTTTCGTCTCGTCGATGCGCTGGACGCGCGCCTTCTCGCCTTTGAACGGGCCGGCGATGAGTTCGACGATGTCGCCCTCCGCGATGCCCTCCACGTCCGGCGTCGGCGAGAGGAAGTGCTCGACTTCGGCCATGCTGGAGGTGCCGACCGCGCCGCCGCTCTCGACGAGGCCGCGAGCGTGGGGAATCTCCTCGAGGACGCGCGTGACGATGCCGTCGTCGTCGGCCTCGACCATCACGTAACTCGTGAGCGAGTCGGGCGCGAGGACGGCGTGGATCTCGGCGAACTCCTTCGTCGCGATCATGTCCGCGACCGTCTGCTCTTGGCGAGCGGTGGTCTTGACGGCGAAGATGGGCATCTCAGACTCCTCCGGGGAGGAAGCTCATAACCGCGAAGATGATGAAACCGAGCAGTCCGACGAGGAAGATACCCGCGCCGGCGATTTTGGAGATCTGTGAGAACTCCTGCCACGACGGGGTGCTCGCGAGTTTCAACACGCGAACGTAGCTGTTCAGGTCGTACTTAACGTCCATGTTGCTGGGGGCTAAGGCGCCGGGCTTTTTCTATCTATTGATGCACCGACGGGGCGAGCGGGCGCTCGCGAACGGGTCGACCCCGACGAGTTCGATTCGGCGCCGCCGCTCGATAACGGGCGGGACGCGAGACGCGGCGGGCCATCGAACCGGAGCGGGCGCGGGAGCGAAAGCGAGTCCCCGCGGCCGACGGGGCGGCGACGCCGACTACTCGACGTAGTCGATGTCTTCGAGACGCTCTTCTGCCTGCGCCTGCGCCTCGCCGTTGCGACCGTAGATCTGGGGCGACTCGACGCCGGTGACGACGATCATCGTCCGCATCATGCCTTCGAGTTCGTCGTCGACGGAGGTCCCCCAGATGATGCGCGCGTCGGGGTCGATGCGGTCGTAAATCTCCTCGACGACGCCCTCGGCCTCCTCGATGCTCATGTCGGAGCCGCCGGTGACGTTGACGAGCGCGGAGTTCGCGCCGGAGATGTCCACGTCGAGAAGCGGCGAGCGGAGGGCGGACTTGACGGACTCTTGGGCCTTGGACTCGGAGTCCGACTCGCCGAGACCGATCATGGCGACGCCGCCGCGCTCCATGACGGTCTTCACGTCGGCGAAGTCGAGGTTGACCAGTCCGGGCTTGGTGATGAGTTCGGTGATGCCCTTGACCGAGCGCATCAGCACCTCGTCGGAGACCTTGAACGCCTGCCGGACGGGGAGCTTGCCCACGGCGTCGAGCAGGCGGTCGTTCGGGACGACGATGACCGTGTCAGAAACGTCGCGGAGCCGTTCGAGCCCGGCCTCGGCGTTCGTTCGTCGCACCTCGCCTTCGGCCGTGAAGGGCGTCGTGACGATGGCGATGGTGAGCGCGCCCGACTCGCGGGCCGCCTTGGCGACGACGGGGGCCGAGCCGGTGCCGGTGCCGCCGCCGAGACCGGCGGTGACGAACACCATGTCGGAGCCCTCGATGGCGTCGTAAATCTCCTCTTGGGATTCGAGGGCGGCCTCCTCGCCGACCTGCGGGAGCGAGCCCGCGCCGCGGCCCTGGGTCTTCTGTTCGCCCATGAGAATCTTCGTGTCGGCCCCGATCTCCACGAGGTGTTGCACGTCGGTGTTGGCGGCGACGAGCTTCGCCCCCTTGATTCCCTCCTCGTGCATCCGGTTGACGGTGTTGCCGCCGGCACCGCCGCACCCGACCACCGTGATGTTGGTCTGGAGGTCTTTGAGAACCGCTTTCAGTTCGTCGTCAGTCATCGTCCCGGACCGGTTGATGTTGGTCGAGCCGTCGACCTGGACCGACCCATCCCCCACGTCCTCGGCCTCGGCCTCGGCCTCGTCAATTGCGTCGCCGACGATAGAGTCCATATTTATGGAGACGGTTTACGGAGGACGACTAATTATCTTTCCCCCTTCCGTCAGACATCTGTCTGACGAGCCGCCGATTCGTGCCGAAACGTGACATGTGAGTCCGCGGCACAAGCCGTCTCTCGGGGCGAAATCGGTCGGTCGCGTCCCGACGGCGACTACACCGTGAACTCGACGAGTCGATCTTTCGACACGTCTTCGGGCGCGACGGTCTCGCCGTCGACTTCGACCGACTGCCCGGCCGAGAGCTTGCCGAACGCCGGGCCCTCGGGGACGCCGAACTCGCGCGCGACGGCGGGGTCGAAGGCGCGCGTCGCCGCCGTGACCGCCCCGTCGTCGCGGACGACGCTGTCGTATTTCTCGCGCAGTACGTCGCAGAGCCGCGACACGAGTTCGTCGTAGCCGTCGCCCGCGACGGCCGCGCGACCCACCGCGCGCGTCCCGCCTTCGGTCGTGTGGAAGGCGACAGTCGTCTCGTGGACCGCGTCGAGCGCGGCGTCGAGGTCGATGCCCTGCGCCTCGCCGAGCAGGCCGTCTGGGAGCGAGACGACCTCGTAGTCGTCGACGTCGATTCGCGCGCCGAATCGGAGGCCCTCTTCGATAGTCGTGACGGCGGCTTCGAGGGCGGCGACGCGGTCGAGGGGGACGCCCGAGGTCTCGCGGACCCACGTCTCGGAGACGACCCGGAACCCCTCGGCTTCGAGGGCGGCCGCGAGGTCGCTCCGGTCGCCGTCGACCAGCGCGAGGTCGGCCGCGGAGGCCTCGAACGCCCGCCGGAGCACGTCGCGGTTCTTCTCGGGCGCGCCCATCGCCTTGAGTTGCCAGTCGGCGGCGATGTGGCCGACGCGCCAGTCGGTCTCGCGGAGGACGCGCTCGAACCGCGGAGCGTAGTGGCCGCCGCCGAAGCCGACGAGCTGGCGGTCCGCGTCGGGCGCGACCCCCTCGATGTCGAGGACGGCCGCCGCGACGGCGCGGGCTCCCTCGGGGTCGTCCCACTGCTCGTCGTCGCTCCCGAGTTCGACGAACATCGAGGGGACCGTCGGCTCGGTCGGGCCGTGGTGGGTCGCCTCGATGCCGACTTCGTAGCCGTCGGGCGCGCGGTCGCGGAGCGCCTCGACGACGGCGCGCTGGGCGTTGGGACACGCGCGGGCGAACCGCCCCGGCTCGCCGCCGTAGTCGGCGGGACCGAAGTTCCCGGTGAAGTGCGCGGTCAGGAGCGCGCCGGTCTCGCCGGAGTGCCGGGAGACGACGACGAGGAGGTCGAGGTCGGCGTCGAACGCCGCGGCCGGGTCGTCGAGGTCGATGTGCAGGTCGTCGAACTCGCGGAGTTCGAAGCCGTCGCGGAAGAAGACGGTGCCGCCGCCGTCGGCGTCGGGTCGGTCCCCGTCGGTCCGTTCGTCCCAGTCGGCGAGTTCGAGCAGGTGCTCGCCGATGTGAACCGATGCGCTGTCGGCGCGGCTGACGACGATTCCAATCACGATACGAGGGTCGCCGAGGCCGGCGAAAAGGGCGTCGGAAGCGGCGAGGGGAGCCGGTCAGTCCTCGACCGCGGCCGGCGTCTCGTTCGCACCGTAGTCGCCGCGGACGCGCCGGACCGAGAGCTTGGCGACCGCGGCGAGGTGCCTGCGCCGCCGGACGAAAAGCGCCGTTCCGACGACCAGATAGACGACCGAGAAGCCGACGAGCGAGGTCGGACCGTCGAAGGTGACCGCGCCGAGGCCCGGAACCGGGAGCGTGAGCGCCAGTCCGGTGACGGAGTAGACGAACTGCGCCAAAAACAGGCCGAGCAGGGCGACCGCCTCGCGGAGGCTGATGGAGAACGTGACGAGGATGGCGATGGCGAAGTAGCTCTGGGCGGCCGTCAGCCAGAGTTCGCCCATCTGGTGGGTGTCGAGCGGGAGCGGTGCGTAGGAGCCGACAGAGAGGCTGTAGACGAGGACGAGCGTCCCGATGAGGAGCGTCCACTGGTTGAGCTTCGAGGAGATGAGCGCGTTGAAGCCGGCGGTCGACCGCGCCTTGTTGACGAGGTAGGCCACGACGATGAGTTCGGGGCTCTCGCTCGCCAGCGGCGCGACCCACTGAATCATCAGGAACGAGGGGATTCCGACCGACTTCCCGAGGGCTTCGAGGCCGTGGGCGAACGGCTCGACGGCGACGAGGATGACGATGCCCGAGAAGACGAACAGCGCGAGCGTCGTGGCGATGCGCTTGGGTTTCCGGTACGACTGGAGGTACGCGGGCACGCCGATTTGCTCTTCGTCCTCGTGGGGCGAGTTCATCGCCACGAAGATGTACGTCACGTAGAGGCCGACGAGGACGACCATGTCGACCGCGCCGATGCCCGCGCCGAGCGGGACGAAGAAGGCGAACACGGTCGCGGCGAAGAGGAACAGAATCTCGGTCGCGATGCCGTGGTCGAGACGGACCACGTCCGCGAGGAAGCCGGGGCGGGACTCGACCGCCTCGTCGCCGGTGTCGCGGGCGCGGTAGACGGTGAAGAGGGCGATTGCGGACCAGCCGATGCCGATGAGGATGCGGTTCGCCCCGGTCATGTTGGCGACGGCGAGGCTCGCGGCCTCGGCCGACTCGGGCGAGCCGGGGTTGATGCCGGCCTCCCACGCGTAGAGCGCGTCCATCGCGTACTCGGGGGCGACCGCGAGCACCGCGAGGATGGCGAGCGCGAACGCCCGCGGCACGTCTGCTTCTGCGGTTTCGGCGCCCCACGCGAGGAGGAACGAGGCACCGAGGACGGCGATGCCGCTGAGGGCGACGGTGACGCCGGTCGTGAGGTCAACGCCGAGCGCCGTGTGGAGGGCCAGCCACGGGACCGTCAGGAACGCGGCCCCGAACACCGCTGTCAGCGGGTGACCGAGTTGTCGTACCATCGTCACTACAAGCGCGAAGCCGAAGCCGGTAGCTCTTGTGCTTCGGAATCGGCCAGCGACGGGCATGGGAGACAGCCGAGTCGAGAGACCCGGCTACGGGAGGATGAGCCAGAAGAAGACGAGATAGCCGCCGACGAGGATGCCGCCGTCGAGTCGGGACACGTCGCGGTTGCGGAGCATCAGCGCGATGACCCCGAAGGTGAACACGAGAAGCGCCGGGAAGTCCAGCGAGATGGTGCTCGCGGGGACGTTCACGGGGACCATGATGGCGAGGATGCCGAGGACGGCGACGACGTTGTAGATGTTCGAGCCGACGACGTTTCCGATGCTGAACTCCGACTCGCCGCGGACCGCGCTGATGACCGACGCCGCGAGTTCGGGCAGTGAGGTGCCGAACGCGAGGACCGTCAGCCCGATGAACCGCGGACCGAACCCGAAGGATTCGAGCAGTCCCTGTCCGCCCTGAATGAGCCAGTTCGAGCCGACGAACAGGAGGAGGAGACCGAGACCGAGGTAGACCACGTCCCTGAGTTGCGCCGACACCTCGTCTTCGTCCTCGATGTCGATTTCGTCCGTGCCGAGGGCGTCGGCCTTCGCCGAGCGCGCGCGGTACAGGAGGTAGCCCGTGAACGCGACGAGGATGACCAAGAGGACGCCGCCGTCGACGGCGCTGAGGTTCCCGTCCATCCCGAGCGCGACGAGCGCGACCGCCGCGGCGATCATGAACGGGACGTGTCGGCGGAGCGTCGTCGTCGAGACGCCCATCGGCCGGATGAGCGCCGAGATTCCGAGGACGAGACCGATGTTGGCGATGTTCGAGCCGACGATAGCGCCGAGTCCGAGGTCGGAGCTGTAGCCCAACCCGCTCAGCACCGCGACGAACAGTTCGGGAGTGGTCGTCGCGAACGCGACGATGGTCACACCGACGATGGCCGCCCGGAGGCCGAGACCGATGGCGAGCCGAGACGCGCCCTCGACGAGCGCCTCGGCCCCGAGATAGAGCGCGACGATACCAGCCACGAGGAGCGCGGTATCGAAGGAAAGCAGGGTTGCGAGTGCCGACATACGCGGGAGTAGACCGACGGGAGACCAAAAGCGCGCCGGTACACCGCGAGTCCGCGAGGACCGACGCGGGAGCGCGAGACGGGGCGAACCGCCCCCCGACGGCGGCTGTCGGGTCCCGGCGGAATCCGACGCGGACGGGCGAGTTATATCGACGGCAGAACACCACCCGTCCATGCAAGTGTACGGTCTCGTCGGCAACCCGGTCGGCCACTCGCTGTCGCCGCCGATGCACGAGGCGGCCTACGGGGAAACCGGTCTCGACGCGCGGTACGTCACGTTCGAACCCGCCCGCGACGACATCGCGGCCGCCGTCGACGGCGCGGACGCCCTCGGCGTCTCGGGGCTGAACGTTACCATCCCGTTCAAACAGGACGTGCTCGAACTGGTCGACCCCGACCCGCTGGCCGAGCGCATCGGCGCGGTCAACACCATCGACTTCGGCGCGGAGACGCCGGCGGGCTACAACACCGACGCGGCGGGCGTCACGCGGTCGTTCGACCGCCACGGCGTCGACCTCGGCGGAGCGGCCGCCGTGGTCGTCGGTGCCGGCGGGGCGGGTCGCGCCGCCGCGTTCGCCCTCGCAGACGCGGGCGCGTCGGTCCACGTCGCCAACCGGACCGCTGAGAGCGCGGTCGAACTCGCCGCGGCCGTCCCCGGCGCGACCGGCGGCGGACTCGACACGCTCGACCGGATTCGGGAGGCGAACGTCCTCGTCAACGCGACGAGCGTCGGGATGGAATCGCCCGAGGAGACGCCCGTCTCCGCGGAGTTCCTCCACGGCGGCCTCGCCGTGCTCGACGCGGTCTACACGCCGCTTGAGACCCGACTTCTCCGCGAGGCGGCCGCGACCGGCGCGACCACCATCGACGGCGCGTGGATGCTCCTCCTGCAGGGCGTCGAGGCGTTCGAGCTATGGACCGGCCGCGACGCGCCCGTCGAGGCGATGAACGCCGCGCTCCGGAGCCACCTCGGCGAGCACTGAGGCCGCTGGTTTTTAAATAACGGGATTGCATAGGAGAAGGTACATGGGCTTGCTTGACACTATTTCGTCGTTCTTGAAATCCCTCGTTGGTGGCGACTCGTCGTCTTCCTCGACGGACGGACGTGACGACACGGCGACCGTTACGGTCGAACGCGACACCAGAACCGAGCGCGAGGAAGCGAACGTCGAGACCGAGGCCGCGGTGAAGGAACCTGTCGACGGGGCGGAATCGACGGACGAAGCGGCCGCAGAAGCGGCCGACGATGCGGTCGAACCCGAGGGCGACGCCGAGTCCCACGCGGACGACGAGGACACCCGCGACGACACGGAGGTGGTGGCCGACGCCATCGAGGAAGCCGAGCCGGAGGCCGAAGAAGCCGAACCGGAGCCTGAGTCCGAGCCCGAACCCGAGGTCGAGGACGAAACCGGCGAACCCCAGGACGAACCCGAAGACGAGGACTCCGACGAGTCTGACTCCGCCGACTCCGACGAAGACGAAGCCGGAGAATCGGACGAAGAAGAGGTCGAAGAGGAAGAAGCGACCGAAGACGACGACTCCGACGAAGAAGAGGTCGAAGACGACGACGCGCCGACCGTCGACACGATTCGCGGCATCGGTCCGGCGTACGCCGAGCGCCTCTCCGAGATCGGCATCGAGACCATCGCGGACCTCGCGGCGGCCGACGCCGACGAGGTCGGCGACGAAATCGACGTGTCGCCGAAGCGGGTCCAGCGCTGGATCGACCGCGCCGGCGACGCGTAACCGACGCGCGCGCCGGACGACCGAGACGACTTCTCTCCCGGCGGGTGACCGCGCTCGATGCGCCGGTGACGCGTCACGAAACCGTTTACCCGGCGGACAGACTGGTGTGGGTAATGACCGCACCGACCGTCGTCACCGACCGCGACGACTTTCGCGCGGCCGCCTCGATCGCGCCCGCCGGCGCGCGGGTCCCCGTCGAGGTCCGCGTCGCCGTCTCGGACCCCTTCGACGCCTACCGACGCGCCCGCCGGGACGCCGGCGGCTTCTTCTACGAGACGACCGGCGGGCAACCCGGCTGGGGCGCCTTCGGCGTCGACCCCGCGGAGCGCCTGACCGCTGACGACCCGACCGACGACGACCGGGGCGACCCCGGCGACGACCCCGCGCCGAGCCTCGCGGCGCTCGAATCTTTCGTCGACTCGGAGACGCTCGTCCGCGGCGACTGCGACGTGCCGTACCCCTGCGGCCTGTTCGGCTGGCTCTCGTACGACGCGGCCCGCGAACTCGAATCGCTCCCCGAGCGCACGACCGACGACCGGGGGCTTCCGCACCTGCAACTCGGCCTGTACGACCTCGTGGCGTCGTGGGAGGAACCACGACCCGACGGCGACGAGACGGCGCTCCGCGTCACCTGCTGTCCCGCCGTCGAGGCCGACGCTGACCTCGGCGCCGTCTACGACGAAGCGCGGGCGCGGGCGACCGACCTCGCCGTCGAAGCTGTCGAGGGCGACCCCGCGCCCGTCTCCGCGCCCGTCGAGGCCGACGAGGCGACGTTCGAGAGCGCCTGCGGCCGCGAGGCGTTCGCCGGCCGCGTCCGCGCCGCGAAGGGGTACGTCCGCGACGGCGACACGTTTCAGGCGAACCTCTCACAGCGACTCGTCGCGCCCGCCGCGGTCCACCCGGTGGACGCCTACGCGGCGCTCCGGGAGGTCAACCCCGCACCGTACTCGGGATTGCTCGAACTCCCCGGCGTCGACCTCGTGAGCGCCAGTCCCGAACTCCTCTTGCGCGTCGAGGGCGACCGCCTCGTCACCGAACCCATCGCCGGCACCCGCCCGCGGGGGGCGACGCCCGAGGAGGACGACGCGCTGGAGGCCGACCTGACGACCGACGAGAAGGAGCGCGCCGAACACGCGATGCTCGTCGACCTCGAACGCAACGACCTCGGGAAGGTCTCGGAGTACGGGTCGGTCGAGGTGACGGAGTACCGCCGCGTGGACCGCTACTCGGAGGTGATGCATCTCGTCTCGCTGGTCGAAGGAACCCGACGCGAGGGGACCAGCCTCGCCGACGCCGTCGCCGCGGTGTTCCCCGGCGGGACCATCACGGGCGCGCCGAAGCCCCGGACGATGGAGATTATCGACGAACTCGAAGCCACCCGGCGCGGCCCCTACACCGGGAGCATGTTCGCCGTCGGCTTCGACGACCGCGCGGTGCTGAACATCGTCATCCGGACGCTCGTCCGCTTCGGAGACGAGTACCACCTCCGCGTGGGCGCGGGCATTGTCCACGATTCGGACCCCGACAGCGAGTACGACGAGACGCTGGCGAAGGCGCGGGCGCTCGTCACCGCCATCGACGAGGCGCTCGGCGAGCGCGCGAACATGACCGTGGGGGCCGAAAGATGACGCGCATCCTCGTCGTCGACAACTACGACTCGTTCGCCTACAACCTCGTGCAGTACGTCGGCGAGGCGGTCGCGGAGGCACGGGAGGGGGACGAGAGCGGAGACGGAGCCGAGGGCGGTTCGAACGCCGCGGACGACGTGCTCGTCTACCGCAACGACGCGCTCTCGGCCGACGACATCCGCGACATCGACCCCGACGGCATCGTCGTCTCGCCCGGTCCCGGCACTCCCGCCGAGGCCGGCGTCTCAGTCTCCGTCTTCCGCGACCTCGACTACCCGACGCTCGGCGTCTGCCTCGGCCACCAGTCGCTGTGTGCCGCCCTCGGGAGCCCCGTCGGCCACGCGCCCCACGTCGTCCACGGGAAGCCCTCGCTCGTCGAACACGACGGCGCAGGGGTCTTTTCCGGCCTCCCCGACCGAATCGAGGTCGGTCGTTACCACTCGCTCGCGGTCGAACGCGACGACGTACCCCCCGAGTTGGCGGTGACGGCCTACACGGTCGCAGAAGGGTCCGAACCCGGCGGTCCCGATACTGACGAAGGCGACGAACCCGCGGTCGTGATGGGCGTTCGCCACCGCGAGAAACCACACATCGGCGTGCAGTTCCACCCCGAGAGCATCCTCACCGACTCCGGAAAGGACATCGTCCGCAACTTCGTCGCGCTCGCCGCGGGCGACGGCCCGGCGGCCGACGCGTGGGAGGGAGACCGATGAGCGACGATAGGGTCGGAGACGGCGACGGCGACGGAGACGCCGGTGGGCGGTCGCTTCGCTACCACGTCGACGGCGAACTCGTCCCCGCCGAGTCGGCGTCGATTCCGGTCACCGACCGCGGCTTCCTCTACGGCGACGCCGCCTTCGAGACGCTCCGCGCCTACGGCGGCGAGGTGTTCCACTGGGACGCCCACGCCGACCGACTCGCCGAGACGTGCGACGTCCTCGGGATGGACCACGGCCTGTCCGACGCCGACCTCCGCGCGCGAATCGACGAGACGCTGGCGGCGAACGACCTCGACGAGGCGTACGTCAGGCTCTCGGTCACCCGCGGCAGTCAGGGCGGCCGCCTCACGCCGGCCGAGGCGGTCGACCCCCGCGTCGTCGTCATCGTGG
>NZ_AOLM01000011.1 GCF_000337835.1 Haloferax sulfurifontis ATCC BAA-897
GCGAGGACGCCGCGCGGTCGAGCGCCGCGGCTCGCTCCTCGTCGGTCGTCACGCCGCCGACCGCCATCGCGGCTTCGAACGCGGCGCGGCGGGCGCGGGCGGGGGGCAGGGGAGCCGTCGTCTCGAACACCGCCTCGCGGTCGAGGAGCGACGCGAAGCCGCGGGCGAGTTTGAAGTCGTCGGCCTCGGCTTCGAGGTCGGCGAGGGCGTCGTCGAGGTCGGCCCGCGCGTCGCCGACGTGTCGCCGGAAGACGCCGATGGCCTTCGCGGCCAGCGGGCGGTCCCCCCGGTCGGCGAACTGCGGGTGATAGCCGCCGCCCGCCCGCGACACGCGAAGCAGGTCCTTCGTCAGCACGCTCGCCACGAGGGGGCCGCGGGACAAAAACGACTCGGGCGGCGGAGACAACGGAGGTGTCCGGGGCGACGGTCGGACGACCGGAAGCCGAGAACGGAGACGACGCGGACGACAAGGTTCATTGCGCCCGCGGCGGACGCCACCGTATGGAGCGACGACGCCTCCTCGGACTGGTCTCAGTCGGCCTGTCGTCGGGCTGTCTCGGCTCGCTACCGGGCGCGACGGGGCCGCGAAACCCGCCGGCGGCACCGGCTGGCGACCCCCGGGACACGCCCGAGGTCTCCCCGGTCCGCATCGAAGATATCGACTACGAGGCGACCGACGACGGCCGTCTCCGGGTCTTCGGGTCGGTCCTCAACGACGGCGGGGCCGAGCGGCTCACCACGGTCGAAGTCCGGGTCACCGTCGGCGGCGAACGCACGACGCAGTCGCAGGAACTCGCCGTTCCGGCCGGCGGGACCGCCGACTTCGCAGTCGAGTTCGAGTTCGGGTACGACGCCTTCAGAGAAGACGGCGACCTGAACGTCTCGCTGGTCTGAGAGGAGTTTCCCGCGGTCACCGACGCCGGGCCGCCACCCGTTTTTCCGCAGTCTCGACGCTCACGAGTTCGTAGAGCGTCGCGGTCGCGCCGTCGGCCTTCGGCCGGAGGATGCGGCCGAGTCGCTGGGTGAACTCGCGTTCCGACCCCGACCCAGAAAGCAGGATGCCGACGTTGGCGTCGGGCACGTCCACGCCCTCGTCGAGCACGTTGGCCGCGACGACGGTGTCGTAGGTGCCGTCGCGGAAGCGGTCGAGGATTTCGCGGCGCTCTCTCGTGCCGGTCTCGTTGGTTATCGGCGGGACGAGGAAGCGCCGCGAGATGCGGTAGACGAGGTCGGTCGAGGCGGTGAAGACGATGACGCGGTCCTCGCGGTGCCGCGCGAGCAACCGGGCCAGTTTGTCCACCTTCGCCTCGGAGTTCATCATCACGTCGCGGGCGCGCTGTTTGGCGAGAAGCGCCTCCCGGGCCCGCGGGTCGTTGCCCGAGCGCATCACGAGCTTCTGGTAGTCGCTCCCCGACTGCATCGACAGCCCCGAGGTGCGCAGGTAGTTCACGAACGTCTCCTGTGCCGCGTCGTACGTCTCGCGCTCGGCGGCCGTCAGTTCCACCTCGATGCGGCGGACCTCGTAGTCGGCGAGGTGGTCGCCCGCCAAGTCGTCCACGTCGAGGCGGTACACCCGCGGGCCGACGAGTTCCTCGGCGCGCTCGTGCGCGCCGTCGGGGCGCTCGAACGTCGCCGTCAGGCCGAGGCGGGCGGGCGCGGCGAGAAACCGCGGGATGTCTTGATACCCCTCGCCGCCGAGGTGGTGCACCTCGTCGAAGACGACGAGACCGAAGTCGCCGCCCACGTCGTCGGCGCGGAGATACGCCGAGTCGTACGTCGAGACCGTAATCGGCTCTTGGGTCTGTTCGCCGCCGCCGAAGCGCCCGACCGGCACGTCGAACTCGGTTTCGAGTTCGCGTATCCACTGGTCCTGTAAATCGATGGTCGGCACGACGACGAGCGTCGGCACCGAGCGGGCGACCATCGCGGCGACCGCGAGCACCGTCTTGCCCGCGCCGGTCGGCAGTTCCACGACGCCGCGGCCGTCCGCATCGAGCCACGCGTCGAGGGCGGCGCGCTGGTAGTCGCGGAGGTCGTAAGTCGTCGAAAGCGAGAGGGGGGCGTCGAGGGCGAGCGTGTCTTCGAACTCGGTTCCCCGTCGCTCTAATTCGTCCCGAATGGCGGCGTACCGCATCGCTGGGGCTCGATAGCCACCGCTTCGGGGGTCGGCTTCGACGCCGAGAATCGAGATATCGAGGTCGGTAGCGAGGTGAATCGTTCCGTCCTCGAAGCGGAGGGTCGTCACTACCGGCGCGTTGGCGGGGCACGGTGATAAATCGACGGTCCCACCGTGGATATTCGGGTCGGAGTGCCGCGGGGTTCCGGCCCCCCCGTCCGCGGGCCGAAGGTTCAAATCCGATGGCGGGGCTACGGACGTGTATGAGCGACGACCTCGACGACGCGGTCGCACAGTTCCTCAGCGACTACAACAGCGCGATGAAGGAGTACGAGAAGGGCTACGTCGACGCCGACGCGACGCTGTCGGTCATCGACGCACACATCGACGAGTTGCGAGAGGCGCGGGAGTAAGACGCGAGAATCGGGCGCGTAGAATCCGGACTACTCCCCGATGAGTCCGCGAATCCGCTCGACGTATTCCGCGAACTCGCTTTCGGTCCGCTCGCGCGGGCGGTCGATATCGACCGAGACGATTTCGCGGACGCGGCCGGGGTTGGCGGCCATGACGACCACGCGGTCGGCGAGCGTGACCGCCTCCTCCACGTCGTGGGTGACGAACAGCACCGTCTTGTCCGTCTCCGCCCAGATATCGAGCAGTTCGCCGTGGAGCATGTCGCGGGTCTGGGCGTCGACCGCGCCGAACGGCTCGTCCATGAGGAGGAGTTCGGGGTCGACCGCGAGCGCGCGGGCGATGCCGACGCGCTGTTTCATCCCGCCGGACAGCTCTTTGGGGTAGGCGTCGGCGAAGCCGTCGAGGCCGACGAGTTCGAGCATCTCCGTCACGCGTTCCGAGCGCGCCGGTTCCTCGACGCCCTGTTCTTCGAGCCCGAAGGCGACGTTCTCGCTGACGGTTCGCCACGGGAACAGCACGTACTCCTGGAACACCATCCCGCGGTCGGTGCCGGGGCCGGTGACGGGCGAGCCGTCGAGGGTGACCGCGCCCGTCGTCGCGTCTTCGAGCCCGGCGATGACGCGGAACAGCGTCGTCTTGCCGCACCCCGAGGGGCCGACGATACAGGCGAACTCGCCGTCCGCGACGGCGAACTCCACGCCGGAGAGGGCTTCGACCGTCCGCCGGTCGGACGCGTAGGTCTTGCCGAGCGAGTCGACGCTGACCTTCGCGGCCTCGTCGATGCCCGTCGCGGCCGCGGTCGTGTCCGCGTTCGCGTCGTCGCTCATGCTCGCCACTCCAGCACCCGCCGTTCGACCCGGCGGAACAGGCCGTCGCTCACGAGGAAGACGATGCTGATGACGAGCATGTAGGCGACAGACACGTCCATCGCGAGGTTCTGCGCCGTGTTGAGAATCTCGTAGCCGACGCCGACGCCGACGATGAGTTCGGCCGCGACGACAATCATCCAACACTGGCCGATGCTCGTCCGGATGCCGGTCATGATAGAGGGGCTGGCCGCCGGGATGACGACCTTCCGAATCATCGTCCAGTCGTCGTCGACGCCGAGGGTCGCGGCGACCTCCTTGAGGTCCTCGGAGACCCCCTCGACGCCGCCGTAGGCGCTGTAGAAGTTAATCCAAAAGGAGCCGATGGCGACGATGAACGTCGCGCCCTGATGGTTGACGCCGAGCCAGATGACGGCGAAGCCGATCCACGCCAGCGGCGGAATCGGGCGGAGGAGGCGCGTGACGGGCGTGAAGACGCTGTCGACGCGGGCGTTCCAGCCCATGGCGACGCCCGCGAAGACGCCGAGCGACGTCCCGATGAGCAGTCCCGGAACGTAGTGATAGAGGCTCTGAATCAGTTTGACCAGCAGTCGGGTCGCCGGGAGTTCCACGCCGGTGAACGGAATCGACAGCGAGGCCGGCGCGGTGAGCTCGACGACGAACGCCGCGAGCACCTCGACGGGCGAGGGGAGGAGATACGTCGGCTGGAACAGCGCGGCGACGTACCAGACGGCGAGAAAGCCCGCGAAGCCGGCGACCGCGAGCCCCGTCTGTTCCGAGGGCAACCCCGCGAGTCGGTCGAGCAGTCGCTCGTCCGCCTCGGGCTCCGAGAGGGTGACGCCCGCACCGACTTCGTCGTTGCTCATAGCGAGTCGTAGATACCGTAGTCGAACATCTCGTCGATGCTCAACTGCGCTTCGGTCTTCCCGAGCGCCTGGGCGTAGTCGGCGAAGATTTCGGCCCCGCCTTCGATGTCGCGGGGGTCGGTGATGAAGTCGGAGGCGGGCGAGTCGAGCGCCGCGCGGGCGGTCTCGACCGGGAGCGCGCTCTCGCCGATGACCGAGCTCGCGTGCTCGGCGGCGCTGTCGGGGCTGTCGGCCACGAAGTTCGTCGCCTGCCGGTGGAGTTCGACGAACTCCGTGGCGAGGTCGCGGTTGTCCTGTCGGAGGCGGTCGTGCATGAGCGTGACCGCCGCGGGCTGGCCGGGCATGAAGTCGCCCGCCCACGCGATGGACTGGAACGGCGCGTCGTTGGCGTCGATGACCGTCGGCACGGGCTCCATGATGCTCGTGCCGTCGACGTTGTTCGAGAGGAGCGCCTGCTGGACCGCGGCCGCGCCGCCGAGGCCCTTGATGTTCACGTCCTCCTCGGGGTCGAGCCCGAGCGTGTTCTGAATCCAGTAGCGGAGCAGGATGTCGGGGACCGACCCCGGCGGGAATGTGCCGAACGTGAACTTGCGTCCCTTCTGCGCCTCGAACTCGGCGAAGGCGTCTTTGCCGTGTTCCTCCCACAGCGCGGCGAACTCGTCGGTGGCGAGAATCTCCATCGCGTTCTTGATGTTCGCCGCGGTTATCTTCGCGGGGATGCCCTTGTCCATGACAATCATCGCCGGGACGATGCCGAACATCATCACGTCGAAGTCGCCCGTCGCCGACGCCTGCACGATGCTCGGACCGTCGGAGAACTTCTTGCCCGCGACCGGGACCGAAAGCTGGTCGAACAGCCCCTCTTCTTCCATCACGAAGTACTGCATGTCCGGGTAGATGGGCATGTAGGCGACGTTGAGTTCGTCCAGCCCGCCCCCGCCGGAGCCACCGAGACAGCCCGCGAGGCCGGCGGTCGCGGCGAGGCCGGAGCCCTGCAGGAATCGTCTACGGCTAATCGAAGTCGAGCGTGGTGCCTCTGTCATTGTCCTCGTTACGAATCAGCGCCTTATTCCGGACGCGTACCCGGTAACGATAGACGCGGTAGATGACGCGCCGAAGCCGGAGAAACTCCGGTCTGCGGCCGTAGTCGGGGGTTACAGCGGTCGGTTTTTCCGAATCGACGCCTCCCAGATAGCGGCCGTAATCTCCGATAAACGACGGCGGTCACGTCACCGAGACAACGGGTCGGCCGCGGCCCTGCGTGGGAAGAACTATCCCGAACGGCGACACCGGATAGGATATGACGCACTTCTCCGACCGGGTGGAGCGCATCTCCATCAGCGGCATTCGCAAGGTGTTCGAGGCGGCTGGCGAAGACGCTATCAACCTCGGGCTGGGTCAGCCCGACTTCCCGGCCCCGGACCACGCTCGACGGGCGGCCATCGAGGCCATCGAGGCCGGCGAGGCCGACGGCTACACCGGCAACAAGGGACTTCCGAGCCTGCGCGAGGCCATCGCCGAGAAGCACCGCCGCGACCAGGGCGTCGACCTCGACCCCGACGACGTCATCGCCACGGCCGGAGGGAGCGAGGCGCTCCACATCGCCATCGAGGCGCACGTGAACGAGGGCGACGAGGTCATCATCCCCGACCCCGGCTTCGTCTCCTACGACGCCCTCACGAAACTCGCCGGGGGCGACCCGGTTCCGGTCCCCCTCCGCGACGACCTGACGCTCGACCCCGAGGCGGTCGAAGACGCCATCACCGACGACACCGCGGCGTTCGTCGTCAACAGCCCCGGCAACCCGACGGGCGCGGTCTCGCCGCCCGACGACATCGCCGAGTTCGCCCGCATCGCCGACGAACACGACGTGCTCTGCATCTCCGACGAGGTGTACGAGTACACCGTCTTCGAGGGCGAACACCGCTCGCCCATCGAGTTCGCCGAGACCGACAACGTCGTCGTCGTCAACTCGGCCTCGAAGCTGTTTTCGATGACCGGCTGGCGGCTCGGCTGGGTGTACGGCTCCACCCGCCGGGTCGAGCGCATGCTCCGCGTCCACCAGTACGTGCAGGCGTGCGCCTCCGCACCGGCCCAGTTCGCCGCCGAAGCCGCGCTCAGCGGCCCGCAGGACCGCATCGAGGAGATGACCGAGACGTTCCGCGAGCGCCGCGACCTCGTCGTCGAGGGGCTGGAGGACATCGGTCTCACCGTCCCGTCGCCGGGCGGCGCGTTCTACGTCATGCCCGAGGTCCCCGAGGGCTTCGTCGACGAGTGCATCGACCGCGGCGTCATTATCGTCCCCGGCGAGGCGTTCGGCGAACACGGTCACGGCTACGCCCGCCTGTCGTACGCGACCGACACCGAGTCGCTCCGCGAGGCCATCGAAATCATGGGCGAGGCGTACGACGCGGTCGTCTGAGGCGCTCACGCGTCCACATTCGGTCGATTCGCTGGTCGAACCACGACAACGAGAGGCATCCGATACGTCTTATTCTCGGCGTTCGAAGTGAAAACCGTTAAATTCGGGAGTCAGTGACGAAACGTTTGTCATGCCCGCAGAGACGCAGGGAGTCATCAGCCTGCTACCGGCGCTCTTCGCAATCGTGCTGACGCTGGTCAGCCGGCAGGTGCTCCTCTCGCTTTTCACCGGCATCTGGATCGGTGCGACCATCCTGGTGGGATGGAACCCCATCGGCGGGGCGGCGTACTCCCTCCAGTTGGTCATCAACAACGTGACCGAGTCGTTCAACAGCAAACTCCTCCTGTTTACGTTCCTCTCGGGCGCGATGCTCGGGATGATATTCCTCTCGGGCGGGATGAACGCGCTCGCACAGCGCATCATCGCCCGCATCAAGACCCGGAAACAGGCCGCGTTGGGGACGAGCGTCCTCGGGATGCTCATCTTCGTCGACTCCTACGCGAGCACGATGATTACGGGCTCGGTGATGCGCCCCATCACCGACAAGTTCGACATCAGCCGCGAGAAGCTCGCGTACCTGCTCGATTCGACCACCTCGCCCGTGGTGAGCGTCGCCGTCGTCTCGACGTGGGTCGGCTTCGAGGTCGGCCTCATCCGCGAGCAGTTCGCCTCGCTCGGCATCGACCAGAGCGCCTTCGTGGTGTTCCTCCAGAGCATCCCGTTCCGCTTCTACAGCCTGCTCGCGGTCGCGCTCGTGTTCATCCTCGTCGTGATGGACTGGGACTTCGGCCCGATGAAGCGCGCCGAGCGGCGCGCGAAAGAAGAGGGGAAAGTCCTCGGCGACGACGCCGACCCCCTCATCGAGACCCGCGAGGAGGACATCGTCACGCCCGACCACGTCGACTCGCGCTGGTGGTACTTCGCCGCGCCCATCGTCACGCTCGTCGCCGTCACCGGCTTCGGCCTGCTGTACTCCGGCGGCTGGCCCGAATTGGCACCCGTCGAGGCGCTGAAGGGAGCGGCCACCGCCGACGCCATCCTCTGGGGAGTCTTCTCGGCGTGCGCGCTACTGCTCGCCATCCTCGTCGGCCACGCCCGCGTCCAACTCGAAGCCGTCAGCGACGCCATCTTCGAGGGCTTCAAGATGGTCATGTTCCCCGTGGCCGTCCTCTCGCTGGCGTGGACCATCGGCGGCGTCAGTCAGGCGCTCGGCGTCGGTCCGTTCGTCGTCAGCGTCGCCGAGGGCGTCATCACGCCCGAACTCCTGCCCGCGGTCGTCTTCCTCGCCGCGGCCATCATCTCGTTCTCCATCGGCACGTCGTGGGGGACGATGAGTATCATGTTCCCCGTCGCGGTGCCGCTTGCCTACCAGCTCGGCGCGCCGCTCCCCGGTGCCATCGGCGCTATCCTCACCGGCTCGCTGTTCGGTGACCACTGTTCGCCCATCAGCGACACGACGGTCCTCTCGTCGATGTTCGCCGGCGCGGACCACGTCGACCACGTGAACACGCAGATTCCGTACGCACTGCTGAGCGGAACGGTCGCCACGGGGCTGTTCCTCGCGGACGGCTACGGCGTGAGCACGCTCACGGTCTCCGGCTACGGCGTCGGCCCCCTCGCGCTCCTCGGCGTCGGCGTCCTCACGCTCTTCGTCGCCGCCTACTATCTCTCCCAGCACGCCGACGTGAGCGTTCCGAACGCGTTCGGGTCGTCGTCCGACTAACCCGGTCGCCCGCTCTTTTTCACCGCCCGACGAACCCCGCGACCAGCACCGTCGCGTACGCCAAGAGCAACAGCCCGCCGAAGAGCCCCGCGGCTCCGAGGCCCATGTTCGGGTAGACGACCGAGAACAGCGCCGTCGAGACCGCGTCGACGAGCATCCCGGGGACGACGAGCAACACCGCCGCCTCCCGCCGCGCGCCGCCGGAGAGCCCGCGCCACCGGAAGACCCCGACCGCGAGCGCCCACATCGCGGGGACCGTCAGCGCGAACACCGCGGCCGTGACCAGCGGACGGGAGGGGACCAACACGAGTTGGCCGACGACGCGGAAGACGAGGCCCGCGACGAGGGCAATCGCCAGCCCGACGCCGAGGAGCACCCGCGTCTCCGACAGCGGGAGCCGGCGGGCGTCGGCCTCGACGACCTGTGAACCGATTGTCATGCGCTCCGTACGCGGGCAGAAGGTATCAGCGTTCGTGCCGGCCGCAGGATATTATGTCACTCGGGCACAACGCTTGGTCGAATGTCAGTTCTCTCGACTGCCGACGAAGGGAAGTTCCTCATGGACGAGGAGGCCGAACAGATCGGAATCGTGACCGAGGTCGACGCGGACGCCCAAATCGCGTACGTCGAACCCGACCCGGACCTCGCCGAGGCGGTCCTGCAGGGCCTCGGTTTCGGCGACGCCGACGGCGACGACATCGAGGTCCCGGCCGAGTCGGTCGAGACGGTCACCGACTCGGAGCTTCGCGTCGCCAAGGACCTCTGAGCCGCCGCGACGAACCGCTGTTTTCCGCCGCGAATCTCGATTCGCGAGCCGCGCGTCGACCGAACTGACGGCGGCTCCGTCTCCCGCGTTCGGCCGCCTCTCAGATATCAGGGTTGGGACAGGCATAACCGTCCTGCACTCCTCACACTAGAGAGTTACTTATGGATATCTCCGAGATACTCTCAACGAAGTTCACCGAGTTCGACATCGGAACCCCTCTCTCGAAAGTCGCCGGGGCGTTCGAGAACCAGGAACTCGATGCCGTCGTCGTAACGGACGGCGACGAATATCGCGGTATCGTGAGCCGCCGACAGCTGGCGTCCTCGTCCAATCAGCCGTCCGCGAAGGTCGGCTCACAGGTCCAGCACGTCCCGACTGTCGACCGCACCGAGGACGTCCGCGAGGTCGCGCGACTCATGGTCGGGAGCGACGCCAAAACGCTCCCCGTACTCCGCGACGACCGTGTCGTCGGTGTGGTGACTGGCGATGCCGTGCTCGAAGCCGTTCGACCGTTTCTCGACGCGGTGACTGTCGACGACGCCTACACGGCGGAATTGGTCAGTGCGACCCCTGAGACCACGATCGGGAAAGCGCTCAACCTGCTCCGAGAAGCCGGAATCGACCATCTCCCGATCGTCGACGGGGACGACCTCGCGGGCATGCTGAGCCTGTACGACGTCATCGAGTTCACGACGCGGGGCGGTCAGAAGAGCCAAGGCGGGTCGGGTGGCTCCAGTGGCCGCGGCGGTGGCCGACAGAACCGTGGCGGGTTCGGGGCGCGCGAGGGCGATTCCGACCGAATGCTCGATCTACCGGTACGGAACCTGATGTCCGACGCGGTCTTCACCGTCGAGCGGAGCGCTCCGCTCGACGAGGTCGTCGAGACGATGTTCGAGCGGGAGATATCCTCGCTCATCGTCACGGCCGACGGGACCGGTGAGCCGGTCGGCATCATCACGAAGACGGACGTCATCGAGGCGCTCACCTGGGAGCGAAACGACCGGAACGCCGTGCAGGTGTTCGGCCTTGAACTGCTGGAGGGGATGGACTACGACGACGTCTCCGCACTCATCGAGGACATGGCCTCGAAGTACGGCGAGATGAGCGTGATCAAGGCCAGTATCGAACTGCAGGAGCACAAGGAACAATCGCGGGGCGTGCCGCTGGTGCTGGCGCGGATTCGGCTGGTCACCGACCGCGGTTACTTCACGGCCGACGGGGAGGGGTACGGTGCTTCCCACGCCCTCCGTCTGGCTGCGAACGCTGTCGAACGCCAGCTTCTCAAGGGGAAGACCTACGGCCAGTCGAAGAAGCGCCCCGTCACTGACGAGCAGGCACAGCTCTATGGCTGGTGGCTCGGTAGGTAATCGAATCGGTAGCTACAAGCGGGCAACCGTTGCTGGCCGGCACACTCCCCTAGTCAAAGCGAGTTCGGGGCGTCATCTGAACGTGGATGCGACCGGGGCTTACCCCCGAGTCTGACGGATGAACTCGTCGAGTGCTTCTTCGATGAGCGTCGCAACCCGCTCACTGTACCGCCAGAGCGCCGCGTTGAGTCGCTCTTCGGTCTCGTCATCGAGGTCGTCGGCCCCACGAAGGACGGAGTCTTTGGTTATCTGGGGGTGATACACACAAACGACGCCGAGCGAGGTATCCGAACTCGAAGTTCCAGCCGTGTGGATTCCGTATTGGTCAGTTCCCCAGACACCATCCCCGCCCTCTCGCTCCAGTTCGGAGTCGAGCGCGTCGACCAGTTGGACCTCTCCGGGGGAGAGGATGGCGTCGTCACCTTCGAACAGTTCAGTGTACGCCTCCATTCGCGCATCTCTCGTCCACTGGTCCAGCTGGGACCGCGCACGGAGTACGAGCTGGCGCTCGTCTGGGAATTCTGCCATAGTTCTAGAAGGACGGCCAGGTCAATCAACGTTCGTGCGGTGAATCAGAGCGCCGCGAACGGTGATGAGCCTGCGTTAGGGACACATCCCAACCGTTGATTCAGATTTCGAGTTCCGACAGCATCGTCTTCTGGCACCAGCCGGCTCCGGGACGTGGACGTCTGCAGTGATAATCGGACAATCCGAATCGCGGCTCTTGGACCGCGCTGGGCTCGTTTCCGTTTCCGTTTCGAATTACTACTCACCGTCCGTCTCTTCACCTGACTCGGCCTCGTGAATCACGAGCCGTTCGATTCGAGCGTCATCGACGGCCTCGACCCGAAGGACGTATCCGTTCTGTTGGATTTGGTCTCCCACTTCGGGAACTCTGCCGAGACGGCTGAAGACCAGCCCACCGATCGTCTCGACATCGTCGCTCTCCAATCGCGTGTCGAGCCTATCGTTTACGTCCTGAATGGAAATTCCTCCGTCGACGACGTACGCTCCGTCGTCTCGCTTCTCGATGGACCGCTCCTGCGCATCGGTATCGAATTCGTCCTGGATATCGCCCACGATTTCTTCGAGGATGTCTTCGATGGTCACGATGCCCTCGAAGACACCCCACTCGTCGACGACGACGGCCATCTGGCCTTCGCCACGCGTCTGAAAGTCGGCGAGAATCGCGTCGATCCGACGCGTTTCCGGGACCGTGAGGACCGCTCGTGCGAGTTCACGTGCCGTGACCGTGCCGTCCGGGTCCGTCCCGGTTTCGCTCGCTCGCAGGATGTCCTTGGCGTGGACGAATCCAAGCGGTTGATTCCCGTCCTCGTCGAGCACGAGATAGCGCGTGTACGACCCGGTGGCGGCAATCGACCGGAGTTCCGAGAGCGGCATCGAGGCGGTCACGGTTTCCACGTCTGGCCGCGGGACCATGACCTCGCGGGCGACCGTATCTCCGAGTTCGAAGACGCTCTCGATCATTTCAACCTCGTCGAGGTCGATGTGTCCCGTCTCCTCCGAGCGGGTGAGGATCATCCGAATCTCAGATTCGGAGTGGGTCTCCTCGCTCTCGGAGGCCGGGGAGACACCTACGAGGCGGGTGAAGTAGTTGGCCGTGCCGTTGAAGACGATGATGCCGGGCACGAACACGTAGTAGAAGAACTTCATGAGCGGGGCGAGGAGGAGCGAGACACGCGTGGCCTCTTGGATGGCGAACGTCTTCGGTGCGAGTTCGCCGAACACCACGTGGAGGAACGTGATGAACCCGAAGCCCAGGACGAACGCGACGAGATGGACTGTGTCCGCAGGGAGCACCTGGCCGAGGACGGGGTCAATGAGCGCTGCGACAGCCGGTTCACCGATCCAGCCGAGACCGAGCGAGGAGAGCGTGATACCGAGTTGACTGACAGCCAGATAGTCGTCCAGGTTCTGGATGACGTCCTGCACGAGGGGCGCGCCCGGTCTCCCGCGTTCGACGAGCGCGTTCACCTGCGTGGGACGGACTTTGACGAACGCGAACTCCGCCGCGACGAAGACTCCGTTCATGACGACGAGGAAGAAGGCGAGGAGCAGTCCGCCGAGAGAAATCAGGTCTACCATAGTCGATTACGGACACCCGGACACTTGTAGGGACGGATACCGCTCGGTCTTCTGCGGTCAGCGTGTCCACGAATCGCGGGTGACCACGCTTCCGATTCCGTCTGTACTATCCCTCGATACTCACGCTCTCTCGCCCGTTCGTTGAGGACAGTGACAGACGGCCTTGTGAACTCCCGGTGGTTCGAGGCCGTTCGGGCAGACACGTCAGATCCATGGCTGTGCTCGTCCCGGCGGCGACGCACGCGACACGCCGAGTCACAGACGTAACTGGACCGATTCCAAGGGGAGCGTCCGCGCCCTCAGTCCGCGAAGTCGTCGTCGTATTGTTCGTAGATGATGGTCAGCCGCCCCGGTGTGGGCCGCTTCGCTGCGTCTCGAAGCGTACGGAACTCTTCCAAGAGTTCGTCGGCGTCGTCCGTCTCTTCTCGGACGCTCCGCGATTCTTCTCGAATAGTATCGTACACCTGCGCCAGCATGCGCCGAGCGGCGTACGAATCGGTCTTCGAGTCTATCTCGAAAGACGCCTCGTAGGACATACTCGTAGTTGGCGCTCCACTGGGATAACTCACCTTCATTTCTTATCGTGGAGAACCGTTCGTTTGATGCGGATTGATTTTCGTCCCTTCGAACGCTCCGGTTCGACAGCCTAAGAGTATCCTCGGAATCGCCCCCTCAAGCGCGGGAGAACGACTAGTACTGACGGCTCCCATGAATGACTCGCAACGTGCTGTCTTTCGAGATATCGCACAGTCCGTCCACCGAGTGGCCTGCGACGATTCAACTCCACTATCGACCGGAGCCCGCTCTCCGGCTGGAATCAGATATCCGCATTGTCTCGGGGAGGTGGTTCGAACACGATGCTCATGGCTCGTTGAGCAGTTCGTCTGCGGTCTTCCGATGGCCGATTTCAAATTCGCCCCCCACGACTGTTACAGAGGTTCTACACGCTACGAACTGATCGCCCCCAACCAATCAATTCTGTATAGCGACTTTTGGTTTACCTGTGGCGTGTCGGACGGGTTTCTGACCCACAAGATGCGACAAGAACCCCGAGAAAAACAGTGCGTTGACAGTTACTTCGCCGTCGAGACGATTTTGATGACGTCGCCCTCTTCGAGTTCGTGGTCTTCGGCGATGCGGCGTTTCTCCCTCGCGTCGACCGCGTGGAGGTAGCCGTCGCCGATGTCGGAGTGGACCGCGTACGCGAGGTCCCGCGGCGTCGACCCCCGTGGGAGGAGGAAGGCGTCGGGGAGGACGTTGCCCGTGCCGTCGGTCCACTTCGACTCGTTTTGGACCGGGTAGACCGTGATACGGTCGAGCACGTCGTAGACCGCGGTGTCGATGGCCTCCTGCGTGCCGGTGCCGCCGTGTTCGCCCATCAGGTCGCGGATGCGTTCGAGACCCGTTTCCTGTGCGCCGCTCACGTCGCCGACGAGTTCGAAGTCGTCGTCGCCGGGGTGGTAGTCGATGATGCCCGCCTCGCGGGCCCGCCGGAGCGCGAGTTCGCCGTCCGCGGTCGCGGCGATGACGGGCTTTCCGGTCTCGGCGAGTCGTTCGAGGTTCTCCGGGGGCGCGATGTCGACCTTGTTGGCGACGAGGACGATTGGCTTGGTCCGCTGGCGAATCGCGCGGGCGAGTTCGACGCGGTCAGCGTCCTCCCAGTCTCGGGGGTTCGGCGAGTAGTCGAGTTCTCGCAGGACCGCGGCAATGTCGTGTTCGCTCGCGCCGACGCCCGTCAGGAGGTCCGAGAGGGCGTCGTCCATGTCGAAGTCGGGCGACCGCGACTTGCGGACCACGGACTCCCAGTTCTTGTGGACGATGCCCGCGAGCCACTGTTCGAGTTCCTCCTCGATGAAGTCGACCTCCTCGACGGGGTCGAAGCTCCCCACCTCGACGGGTTCGCCCTCGGCGTTCGTCCCGCCGGAGGCGTCGACGACGTTGACGATGGCGTCGGCGTTCGTCAGTTCGTCGAGGAACTGGTTGCCGAGGCCGCGACCCTCGTGCGCGCCGGGGACGAGGCCCGCAACGTCCACGAGTTCGACCGGAACGTAGCGGATGCCGTCCTCGCAGTTGCCACAGCGCTCGTCGCGGTCGAGACAGGGACAACGGGTCCGAGCGTGCGTGACGCCGCGGTTCGCGTCGATAGTCGTGAAGGGGTAGTTCGCCACGTCGACCTCGGCGAGCGTCGAGGCCGTGTAGAACGTCGATTTGCCGGCGTTCGGCTTGCCGGCTAACGCGAGAGAGAGCATGGCTCGACGATGGTCGCGGACGCGGAAAAACGCTCGCGTGCGAGGGAGCGCGAGCGACGAGGGAAACGTGAGGGGTCAGTCCGTCAGTCGCCTGAACGCGGCGCGGCCGGCGAGCACCACCCCGCTCCCGAGAATCGCGAGGAGACCGCCGAAGACGACGAGGTACGGGACCGCGTAGGCGACGGCGACGACGAGCGCCCGGAGGGCGACGAACGCGCCGTTGACCGACTCGGAGAACGCCTGCAAGACCGGCGTGTCGTACCAGTTCGCCGGGCCGGGCGGTCGCTCGGACAGCGAGACGCGGACCGTCGAGAGGGCGACGCGGTCTTCGAGCGACTGCTTCTGGGCTTCGAGTCGCTCGATTTCGGTCTGGACCTCGGTCAGGCGCTCTTCGACCGCGAGCACGTCCTCGGTCGTGTTGGCCGACTCGTAGAGGTCGCGGAGGCGGTCGCGCTGGGCGCGGAGGTTGCTCAGCCGCGCTTCGATATCGACCAGTTGGTCGGTCACGTCCTGCGAGTCCGTCTCGACGCGCTCGACCTCACCGAGGTCCTTCATATCGGACATGAACGCCGAGAAGTCCTCGGAGGGGACGCGCACGACGAGTTGGCCCGAGCGGTAGGTGCCGCCGCTCCGGCGGTTGACGTACTCGTTGGAGTCGCTGACGTAACCGCCGTAGGATTCGGCGGTCGATTCGACCGCGTCGCGCGACTCGTTGAACTCGTCGACGGTCAGTTCTATCTGGCCGTTCCTGATGACCGCCCGCCGCTGGGCCTGCGGGAGGTCGTCGCCGCCCGCCTGTTCGGCCTCGGTGGAACCGCCCGCGTCGGCGGCGAGAGACACGCTCTCCGACCCGCCCGCACCGCCGTCCGCCGCGCCGCCGGTACACCCGGCGAGGACGACGAGGAGGGCGACCGAGAGAAGTTTCAGTCGATTGTCCATAGGCGACACTCTCGACGTGAGGGATTAATCGTTGGGTAGGCACAAACGGCGACTGTTGCTATCGCGGCCCACGGGTGTCGCGGTCGGTCGGTCGGCCGGACGCGACGCCGGCTACTCCGCCTCTCGGGGGAGGTTGTCGCGGTGGATGCGCATCTCGCCGCGGGCGCGCATCGTCCCGTCGACGTGCGCGCCGGCTTCGAGCACGAGGTCGTGACAGGACACGTCGCCGAGGACGCGCGCGCCCTCGTGAATGCGGACCTCGCCGTTTCGCGTGGTCACGTCGCCGTGGATGCGCGTCCCGCTCCCGACGACGATGTCGTCGCGGGCGCGGAGGCTCCCGAAGACGTTGTTGTCCTCCGCGAGGTCGATGGACTTCGCGCGGATGTTGCCGTGGATGCGGCAGTCGGAACCGACGTGAGCGGGCGTCGAGACGCGCCACGCGTCGTCGGAGACGGTGGCGTTCCGGGGAATCACGAGCGGGTCGTGCGGCGACTCGCCCGAGAGCGTCTCGGCGAGTTCGTCGGCCGCCTCGTCCTCGCCGAGTCGGAGGAGTTGCGAGAGGACGATGAAGTAGAACACGAGCGTCGGAATCGGGTTGCGGATGACGATCCAGCCGTTGGCCTCGAACCCCTCTTCGATGTCGACGTCGTCGCCGATGTCGAGGTCGCCCGAGACCATCAGGCGGCCGGCGATGTGGACGCGCTCGCCGAGGTAGGCGTCGTTGCCGACGAGGACGTTACCGGCCACGTCGTCGAGCATATCGAGTCGGCAGTCGGCCTCGGCCTCGATGTCGCCGCCGAAGGTGACGCGCTCGCCCGCGAGGACGTTCCGGCCGCGGACGCCGAACTCGACGGTGCTCTGCCCGCCGACGACCACGTCGCCGTCCGTGACGAGGTCGTGTTCCTCGACCGTCGTCCCGTCGGGAATTTCGAGCGCATCGAGCGGGTCCGTACCCAGTGACACGCTCCGAACCAACACCCGTGCCGTAATAAACCGTCCGCAAGACAACCGTCAGACACGACGGAGGCCACCGGTTTCCCGGCGACGACGCGTATTTAACTACGCGCGGGATACAACGAGAGGTATGACGATTCTCTCTTTCGACGACGACGGCGTAGACGTGGTCTACGAGGGAACGGAGTTCCGCCTCGAAAAAGCGCTCATCGAGGAGGCCATCGGGAAGTCCTACCCCGACGTGACCGACCACGAAGTGCTGAAAATCGTCGAGAAGGAACCCGCGCTCTCCGGCGAACCCCGGCGCGTCCGCGACATCCTGAACTCGTCGTAGCCGCCCGCTGAACGACCGACCGGAACGTCCGTTTCTCCCACGTATCGCTCTCGAACCACGCGCGCCCGCCGCGCGAACTCAGAACCGAAGCCGTTCTTCCAGACAGACTTTGACGATGGACTTCCCGATGGCCGCGCCGCCGGCGAAGGGGTCGAGTTTCGTCTCGCCCGCGCGCTCGCGGTAGGGGATGGGAACCTCGGCGATGCTGTAGCCGCGCATCGCGGGGCGGATGAGGAGTTCGGCGGACAGCCCCGTGTTCTCCGTCCACTCGATGTCGTGGAGGAGTTCGCGGCGGTACGCCCGCATCCCGGTGGTCGTGTCGTGGACGGTCGCGCCCATGAGGAAACTTGCGAGGCGAGCGAACGCGACGTTCCCCGCGCGGTTGAGCCGGGGCATCGTCTCCGCGCCCGTCGTGATTCGGTCGCCGGAGACCACGTCGTAGCCGTCGTTGATGAGGTCGAGGAACTTCGGGAGATACTCCATCGGATAGGTGTCGTCGCAGTCGGTCGTGACGACGACCGGGCGGTCGGGCGCGAGCACCGCGGCCTCGACCGCGACGCCGTACCCCTGCGGCTCCTGTTCGATGACGCGCGCGCCCATCTTCCGGGCGATTTCGGGCGTTCGGTCGTCGGAGCCGTCCACACAGACGACCTCGGCGCGCCCGTCGGTAATCCGGTCGATGTCGGCCAACACGGACCCGATAGCCTGCTCTTCGTTGTACGTCCCCATCACGACCGCGAGGTCGTCGAAGGTGAACTCGGTCATTGGACGGGGTTGTCGACGGCCGCTCTTGAGCGTTTAGGTTTGCCAAAACCGGGGCGGTTCGGGTCCGACGTTAGCTCAGTCCGCGGGAGTCGGGCTGGTCTTCCAGCTCTTTGGCGTGGTCGACGAGGTAGTCCATGAGGCGGGTCGCCGACGCCTCCACGTCGCCGAGTTCGTCGCTGGACTGCCCGCTGACGCGGACGGAGAGTTCGTAGAGGTCGAGTTCGACGTGCGGGACGGTCTCGTCGCCGTTGCCGTTGCCGTTGCCGTTGTCGCGCTCGTCGGTGCCGCCGTCCGCCGCTTCGACGGCCGCGTCGGCATCGACTGGCTCATCGCCGTCGGTCGTCTCGGTCGCCTCGGCCGCGTCGTCGGACGGCGGGGTCGAATCGGCGGGGTCGTCCGCCTCGGGGTCGGCGTCGGGGTCGTCGGTCATGTGCGGCGGGTCGCTTCGGGGGATGAAAAAAGCGCGGGGTTCCGGCACGCTCGATCGGGTTGGCTCGTCGCCCGACCGCGAGCGCGAACACGGCTCGGCGACCGATTCAGGCGAGTTCGGGATTCAGCCGAGGTCCGCGTCGAGACCCTCGCAGGCGCGGTCGTGGAGGCGGCCGGTGACGGTCTCCATGAGGCGTTCGAGGTTGACCGCGTCCTCGCGGTTGTACGAGACGAGCGTGTCGAGCGACGACTGGTCGCCGCGTTCGTACTCGTGCCAGAGGCGGACGGCGTCGCGCCCGGAGATGTCGGGGCGGTCGCGGTCGATGCCGACGTCCTTCTCGATTTGCTTCAGCCCGCCGGTGAGGTCGAGCGTCCGGCACGGATACATGAGGTCGACGTGCGGCACGTCGATGGAGACGTCGAACGAGGATTCGAGAAACGGCACGTCGAAGCGCGCGCCGTTGAACGTCGCGATGAGTTTCGCGTCGACGAACTGCTCGCGGAGGGCGTCGGCGGTCAGGTCCTCGCCGGTGACGAGCGTCGTCGTCTCGCCGTCCTGATAGAACGAGACGGTCGTCACCGAGTCGCGCTCGGGCGAGAGGCCGGTCGTCTCGATGTCGAAAAAGCACGTCTCGTCGCGGAAGTTCTCGTACAGTCGCCAGCGCTCGCCCGAGGGGAAACAGTCGTCGAAGAACCGCGAGTTACCGTCGTCGAGGTGGGCGGCGGCGTCGGCGATGAACGTCTCGATTCGGTCGCCCGTCTTCGCGCCGACGAGCGAGGCGTCGAACTCGTCCCAGTGGGTCGACCCGGCCCGCCAGAGGTTCCGCTCCGTCCGCTCGCCCACGCCGCGGACGGGGATGAAGCTGTTCTCGATTCGCATGTCCGACAGGGGGGCGTCGGCGACCCTAAATGCGTCGTCTGCGGCGACGACACGCGTCCGGCGTCCCCGCCGCGGGCGTTTTACCCGCAGGGCGCGAAGCCGGAGATATGTGCGGCCGCTACACGCTGTTTACCCCGCCCGAGGAACTCGAAACGCGGTTCGACGCGACGCCGACGCGCCCGCTTTCGGCGCGGTACAACTGCGCGCCCGGCCAGGAACTCCCGGTCGTGACCAACGAAGCGGACGACGAGTTCCGCTTCCTCAAGTGGGGGCTCGTCCCCTCGTGGGCCGACAGCGCCAGCGTCGGCAACGACCGAATCAACGCCCGCGCGGAGACCGTCCGGGAGAAGCGGAGTTTCGCCGACGCCTACGAGGCCCGCCGGTGTCTCGTTCCCTCGGACGGCTTCTACGAGTGGGTCGACCGCGGCGGGCGAAAACAGCCCTACCGCGTCGCCTTCGAGGATGACCGCCCGTTCGCCATGGCCGGCCTCTGGGAGCGGTGGACGCCATCGACGAAACAGACCGGTCTCGGCGACTTCGGAAGCGGCGGCCCCTCGCGCGAACAGGAGCCGCTTGAGACGTTCACCGTCGTCACGACCGAGCCGAACGACCTCATCTCCGAGCTCCATCACCGGATGGCCGTCGTCCTCGACCCCGAGGAAGAAGAGACGTGGCTCCACGGCGACCCCGACGAGGCGGCGGCGCTCCTCGACACCTACCCCGACGACGAACTCGCGGCCTACCCCGTCTCGACGCGGGTGAACAGCCCCGCCAACGACGGCCCCGAACTGATAGAGCGAGTCGAGGCGTAGCGCGTCGGGTGAAATCGCCGGCGTTCGACCGTCTCGGCGACTTTGACGCGAATCGGCTGGGTTCGACAGGACCTCGAATTTCCGAACTCGGTCGAGCCCGAGAACCGAGATTGTGTATAGCGATATGCGGTATACAAGTCTCGAATCGGACAGTCGGGCAAGCCGACAGAGACCGAAACGCTCGGAGAATCAGCGATTGAGTCGAGCTAACGCGGAAAATCGGAGTTCAAAGAGTCGATAGTGTCGGCCGTCAACGCCGCAAGCGACAGCCACGTCGCGCTCGCGTCTCGGGTGGTTCGTATCGCAGTCGGAAGCACAGGTAGTTGGGGGGCACGGCCACGACTCGGTTGTGCAGACGGAGTGCGGCGTCGCATTCGAGATTCGGGGCGGTCCGCTCGACCGAGTCACCAGCCGAGAGATGGTTCGCTCGAACGGGTCGTCGCCGCAGGACGAGCGAGTCGTCGAATCCGGCCGTGAGCGAGAGCCGAAACCCCGGATTCACGCGACCCCATCAGGACGGCCACAGCGCGCTTGAGCGCCGCTTCACCTGAGATGAGACCATGCCCGTGTTACTGTGCTCACCGCGAAGACGAGGGCTGTGAAGGCGTCAAAAGAGACCGAATCGAGCCGGCAAGGACCTCGGTTGGGTTCGTCTTCGAGTGGGTTCGAAACGGCGTCACCCGAGCGGTTGCGTGTTCGAATCAGACAACACTCACTGGAGTTCTTCGAGATAACACCCACATAATGACAGACGAAATCAGTTCAAAAAGAAGTCCCGTCCGACGACATATATTCACAGGAAAATATCGGATATAATCGGTGAAAATACCGGTTTCGCTCTAGTTGAAATATAGTCGTTCGAGAGAACACGAATGGCGCGTCGCCCCGCGAGTATATTTCTGAGAAAATAGGCAGAAGATATATTCGGAATAATTCCATTTACAGTAGAGGTAATAAAACAGAGGCAGAACCACCGCATCCAGATTGTATAATAGTTCAGTAAAATCGGGGATGAAATAACGAAACCCGTGTAAGTGGTTCTTCCATGCGCTACTCGGAGGGTAAATGACGAGAGAAGTGCCATCCAAAAATTGGTTGTCGTCACAGAAAAGAGACGGTACTGTGCAAAATCAACCTACTAGAAGCAACAGAATACTGGCCGATTCTCAGATTCGCTCGAAACGCCCGAAATCGGCGTTCTCCGGGAGAATTTATTATCCTGAATAGTGCATGTAAACTACCGAAAACACGATTGCAGTATTCAGGATAAGCGTATTTAGCCGCCGAAAATCTGCATGTACTGCTCAGGATAACTTCTCTTATTCTGAACTGTGCCGGTAGATTGAATATCGATCCCCGTGTCGACCCGTTCATGAGCGATGAGGTCGACCGCGCGACGGTGCAAACCTACCTCCCGGCCCACCAGAAGGCCATCTGGAAGGACCACGCGGACCGACTCGGGATGAGTCAGAGCGAATTTGTCAGAACCATGGTACAGGCCGGTCGGCGCGATTTCGATGTCCCTCCGAGAGGCGATGAAGCGACCACAACCCCCGGGGTCGAAGGGGTGGAAACGGGGCTCCAGAACGACGGTTCAAATCAGGACGGTGGGAGCGAAAATAACGGTGAGTTCGAGGCTCGAATCGTCGAGGCGCTCGCGACCGATTCGCACCGGTCGTGGGACGACCTCGTCGCGGCGCTGACCGACGACATCGAAGACCGCCTCGAATCGACGCTTCAGAAGTTGCAATCGAGGGGCCGAGTCGTGTACAGCGGGCGACACGGCGGCTACACGCTGGCGGAGCGCGATGGCCGCTGAGCGACCCGCCGACGCGGAGGACCCGGTCGGCTACTTCCTACAGGATATGACCTATCACGGGAAGACCGACCGGACCCGCGCCGCCTACGAGCGCGTCCTCCGGGCGTTCGAGTCGTTCCTCGGCGACCCCTCGCGGAACCCCTCCGGGACCGCCCGTTCGGTCGACGACGCGACCCACCGCGACTGCATGGCGTGGATACACACCCTGCGAAACCGGGATGTCGCGCCGAGCACGGTGGCGACGTACGCCTCCTACCTCCATCGGTTTTACGCCTACATGGCGCAGGTCGGCGCGTTCGACTCCAACCCGATGAGCCTCGTGATGGAGGAGATGGACGAGCGCATCGACACCAACCCCGCCCGACGGGAGCTCTCGGTCCCGCAGATGCGGGGGTTCGTCCGCGAAATCGCCCATCCGCTGGACCACGCGCTGGTGGTCACCCTCCTCAAGACCGGGATGCGCGTCGGCGAACTGTGCAACCTCGACCTTCGAGACGTGTCGCTGGCGGCGGATACACCATTGGCCGGTGTATCGACCCGCGCCGCGCTCGACGGTCGCGGGCCGTCGATGTACGTCGCCGCCGACCCGAGCGTCGGGAGCATCACCAACGGCGAGGAGCGAACCGCCTCGAACAAGCGGAAGCGGTCGACGGTCGTCCCCGTCGACGACGAACTGGAAGACGTTCTGCTTCGCTGGCTGGCGGTTCGGCCCGATTCGCCGTCTCCGGCCGAACCGCTTTTCGTCGGTACCGCCTCGGGGTGGGGTCAGCGACTGGACCCCGACGCCGTCCACCACGTCGTCACCGCTCACGCCGCCGCCGCCGGCTGGTACCGGGCGGGCGGCGACCGCGAGGAAAACGTCACGCCGCACTACTTCAGGCACTTCTTTACGACCCACCTCCGGGACCGCACCGGCGACCGCGGCATCGTCAAGTACCTCCGCGGCGACGTTGCCGGCGATATCATCGACACGTACACCCACAACTGGGGCGACAGAGTGCGCGAAACGTACGAATCGAACATTTACTCGCTCCGCTGAGGAGCGCGCTCGCTGTTCGAAACGCGACTTGTAAACTGTATCTCGCTATATCGAATTTGTGGGTGAGCGACCTATCGCTTGACGCCCGTCGCCTCGATTTGGACGGCGGCGTCGTTCGGGAGTTCGGAGACGCCGACGACGGTCATCGCCGGCCGGCGGGCGGCGAAGTAGGCGTCGTAGGCCGACTCGATGGCGTCGATTCGGTCGAGGTCCGTCGTGTAGACCGTGGTTCGGAGCACGTCGTCCAAGTCGAGCCCCGAGCGTTCGACGGCCGCTTCGACGCGTTCGAGCGCGCTCATGGTCTGGCTCTCGACCGACTGGTGGTCGTCGGCCGTCGCTTCCGGTTCGGGGTACTGCGCGTCGAAGAAGACGAGTTGCAGGTTCCGCTTTCGGGCGCCGTAGCCGGCGGTCGCCTTGAAGTGGTCGCTCTCGTATCGGACCGCATCGCCGTTCATACTTGTTCCTCCGTGGAATTCGTTCGACTCTGGTTCACGGTCGTACTACCCCGCGAGCGGCCATCGCCGTGTCGCCAGCATGTACTAATCCACACAGACGTTCGTCGTGTCCAATAGAGCGAGGCTCAAACGGGCGCTTGACTCATACCGGCCTCTTTATCGGCGAAGCGAGAACGTCGGCCGAGACCGTGAGTTCGTTGCTCCCGCTGAAACCCGCCGCCGCATCGGTTCGAGACCGGGCCCTGACGCCGCTTCTCGTCGAACTCGACGACGACGACGCGGACGAGGTCCTGTCGGCGCTCTCGTCGGCCACCGCGAGGCGGCTCCTCGCCGCCGTCTACGACGACCCGCGCCCCGCCTCCGAACTGGCCGACACACTCGACACGACGCTCCAGACCGTCGGCTACCACGTCGAGCGACTGGTCGACGCCGAGTTGATAGAGCCCGTGGCGACGTGGGTCTCCGCGCAGGGCCGCGAGATGACCGTCTACGGCCCGACCCGCTCCGCCGTCGTTCTCTTCGCGGGCGCGGAGCGAACCGAATCGAAGCTCTCGTCGGGCCTTCGGACGCTCGTCACCGGCGTCGGTGTCACGCTGGTCGGAAGCGTCGCCGTGCAGGCGCTGTGGACCGCGCGACAGCCGCAGGTCAGGTACGCCGCGCCGGCTCCGGCCGCTCCCGTCCCCGAACCGGGCGTCGCGGAGTTCGTCTCCGCCTTCCTCGCCGGTCCCGGCGCGCTCGCGTTCCTCGTCGGCGTCGTCCTCGCCGTCCTCGTGAGCCTCGGCGCGGTCTGGACTCAAACGCGCGTTTGAGCCACACACAGGGGGAAGTGACCCCGACTCGTTGGGATAGCTGTGCAACGACGAACCCTCCTCGCCGCGGCCGGAACCGGCCTCGCGGCGGCGCTGACTGGCTGTACCGCGAGTGCCGGCGACGGCTCCGACGGCTCTGACGACGGAGACTCGACGACTGAATCGACCTCCGACCCGACGCCGACGCCCGAACCGGTCGAAGCCGTCTCGGTCGCGACCGGCGAACGCCTCACGACCGTCGTCGGCGACGGACCCGCCAGCGACGACGGGGTGCTGAAACCGCACCACGTCCGCCTCGAAAACCCGACCGACGAGCCGTGGACCGCCCGCATCGACGTCTCGCGCCCGCTCGGGGCGGGGCACGTAGAGACCTACGAACTCGCCCGCGACGCGACGGTGACCGTCTCGCTTCGGGTCCCCGCCGACTACGACGTGACGGTCACCGACATCGACTCGGACGCCGCGGCGACCGACTCGGTCGGGCCCGACGACTTCGACTGTAACCGCTCGTGGACCGCGTTCTCACCCGGTGACGGCGGTGTCTCGGTCTCCGGCGGGTCGACGCAGATGGCCTGCGGACCCCGCGTGGTCGCGGCAGACGACGCGGTCACGGTCGCGCTCGGCGACGGGTCGCTCCCGACCGAGTCCACGAAGCCCCACGGCCTCGCCGTCTCGAATCCGACCGACGCGGCCGCAGTCGTCGAGTTCGCCTACGAGACGCCCGCGGGCGCGGTGGCGTTCGGCGGCACGTACCGCCTCGAACCCGGCGCGCGAGTCGGGGCGTCTTTGACCGAGGCCCGCGAGGTCACGCTTCGCGTCGCTCGGCGGAGCGAGTCGGGCGAGGAGGCGACCGAGACGGTCACCGTCGAACAGTCGCAGTTCGACTGCAACGCGTCGAGCACGACCGTCTCGCTCACCGACGACGGCGGCTTCGAGTCGCGGACGCTCTCGACGCTGATGTTCTGCGGCGACGCGGAACCGAAAAACGAGTCGTCGACGTAGGGCGTCGACCAGCAGTTAGACCTTCAGTTCGGTCTCCAACTCGGGCGACGCGATGGCCCGTTTGACCGTCTCCGCGGCCGGCGTCGCCTCCGCGACGTTCTCCATCAGGACCGTCTCGCTCGGGAACAGGTGTTCGCCGAGGACGAGGCCGTGTTCGCGCGCGGTCGACCCAGTCATCGTGAGGTAGACTCCGAGACCGGTTTCCGCGATTGCGGCCTCCTCTTCGGGCGCGTCGTCCGGGTACGCGAACGTCACGTCGTCGAGACACCGCGTGCCGAGGACCGCCTCCACGAGGCGCTCGTAGCGCGGCGAGATACACAGGTCGCCCGCGTAGTTCGCGACGAAGTCGCGGTCGAGTTCGGAGCCCGGCGGGAGGAGTTCGGGGTCGGCCATGAGCGTGTGATAGACCGTGTCGCCGAGGCCGGAGACGACCCGAACGTCGGTGTCCATCGGGTCGATGCGGGCGTTCACGTCCTCGATACTCCCGAGGCCCTCGGGGCGGAGCTTCACGACCTCTTCGAGCACGAGGTCGGCGCTGTCGAAGCCGAGGCCGAACTCGTGGGTCCGCAGGGCGCGGAACGGTTCCTCGCGCCCGACGAGGTGGATGTCCACCCCGTCGATTTCGAGGACGACGCTGTCGAAGACGATGCGCCGCGGCATGCCGTCTCGGTCGTCGCGCAGGAGCGTGTACTCCGGCGCGGCCGGGTCCGAGAGGTCGCTGTAGTCCGCGAGTCGCTCGTACACGTCATGTTCCGGCTGGGTATGGCCCTTCGTGACCGACTTCTCGTATCGGAGTGTCGAGGTGATTTCGTCCGCCACCTCGGCGATGCTCTCGGTCGTGGCGAACCGTTCGAGCACCGCTTCGAGGGGGCGACCCTTTCGCGGAACAGCGACGCGCACCGTCTCTGTCATCATCGGAACGTCGGGACGGCCCGCTAAACAGGTTGCGCTTCGGGAAAACGTCTCTCGGAAGCGTGCCGCGGTCGGGCTACTCCGCGTCGCCGTCGCCGCCATCGCCGCCGGCGGCCGGGCCGCCGCCCATACCGGTTCCGAAGGCTCCCGCGAGGCGCTCGCGGAAGGTTTCGAGTTCGGCGACGGTGTCGTTCAGCTCCCGGATGTCGTCGCGCAGGGCGTCGATTTCCTCGTCGGCCGCGGCGTCTTCGACGCTCGCTTGAACGTCTGCGAGGCGCTCGTCGAGGGCTTCGCGCGTCTCCACGATGTCCCCGTCGAGGTCGGCGATGTCCTCGCGGATGTCGCCGACTTCGGCGTGGAGCGTCGAGGCCTGCTCGGTCGCTTCCGCGGCGCTGTTTTCGGCCCCTTCGAGCCGGTCGACCGTCTCGTCGAGCCGACCGGAGATGTCGTCGAGGCGCTCGCGGACCGTCACGAGTTCCTCCTCGCGCTTGGCGAGCGTCTCCTCGACGCTGTCGAGGCGCGCGGAGCCGGCGTCGATGTTCCGCGAGGCGGTTTCGAGCCGCTCGTCGTGGTCCTCGAACCGACCGTCGTGGTCGTCGAGGCGGCCCTCGACGGCCTCGAACTGCTCGTTGTGGGATTCGAGCCAGCCGTGGTGGTCGTCGAGCGTACCGTCCGCGGTTTCGAGGTCGGACGCGAGGCCTTCGAGCCGGCCGTCGTGGTCGTCGAGGCGACCTTCGGCGTCCGCGACTCGGGTGGCGACGCGGTCGGAGCGCTCGTCGACTGCGGCGATGGTCTCCTCGGCCGCGTCGAGCCGAGAGGTCGCGTCGTCGACCGACTCGACCGCGCCGTCGACCATCGAGTCGAGGGCGTCGAGGTCCTCGCGGAACGCGGTCATCTCGGCGCGGAACTCAGAGACGAGTTCGCTCCCGGTCCCCTCCTCGTCGATGAACTCCGCGAGCGCGTCGGAGTACGCCGCGAGGTCCTCCATCTGCGACTGAAGGCGGCGGATGCGCACGTCGGTGCTCCGGCGCGTCTCGGCGTCGACCGCCTCGCGCAGGACTTCGATGTCCTCCTCGTCGGCCGCGCCGGACCGAATCTCGGCGGCGAGCGCGCCGACGAGGCGGCCCGCGTCGGTCGCGGGCGCGCTTCCGGCCGGAGTCGTGTCGTCGTCCACACCCGATTCGCCGGCCGACGACTCGGCGTCGGCTTCGACATCGGCGTCTTCGGCGACTTCAGTCTCGACCTCGGTATCGACATCTGGCTGTTCGAGGTGCGCGGTCACGGCTGGCGCGGTGTCGGTGGCGACCGCGCGCGGGCCGGTCGGCTCGGCGGGGTCGTCGTCGGCTTCCCCGTCGTCGCCGAGCACGTCGGCGTCGGGCGAGGGCGCAGGGACCGACTCGTCGTCGTCGGCCGTCTGGGCCCCGGACGCGTCAGCGTCGGGCGTCGCGTCGGATTCTCCGTCCTCGTCGTCTCCGCCACCGAAGGCGGCCGCGAGGTCGCCGTCGCTCGGCTCGTCGCCGCGGGCTCCCGCGTCGGCGGTCGCGGCCGCGTCCGTCTCGGCGGCAACGGTTGCTTCGGCCTCAGAATCGGCGTCCGCGGGCGCGTCGAGGACGACTTCCCCTTCGTCCTCTCGGTCCGCGTCGGCGTCGGACGACTCGTCGCGGGGCGGGTCGCGGTTGCCCGCGAGCACGTCCCGGACGATTTGACTGCGGTCTTCGCCGAGGATGTCGTCGATGTCGTCGGGGTCGATGCCGCCGTCCACCGGGATGCGTTCGAGCGTCGGCTCTTCGAGGAAATCCGTCTCGTCGTGGCCGTCGGTGATGCGGATTCCGTAGACCGTCACGAGTTCCTCGCCGGGGTCGAGCGTCCGCTCGTACTCGACGCGGTGGTCCTTGTAGGCCGTCCAGTTGTCGCTCTCGAAGTCGGGGTGGAACCCGACGCTCTCCATCGGGAACGACTCCGGGATGCGGTCGATGACCCGGATTCGGGTCGCCTCGTCTCGCGTCGAACTGATGACGAACTTGATGGCGGGAACGGGAAACTCGTCGGCGGCGAAGGTCTTTTCGACCGTGACCTCGCCGTCGGAAACCGATGTAACCCCTTCGGACTCGCGGCTCATGGCCGCCACTTTCCCGACATCCATTATAAAACAACCGGGGCCGCGAAGTCGCCTCGCCGCCGTCTCTCGATTCGACGGTTTCGGTGCGGTGACTGTCAGCCGTCGACGACCGTCGCGGGGACGGCCGCCCCCGAAATCGGCTCGGGAGCGACCTCAGAGGTCGACGCGGTCGCCGATTTCGACGAGTTCGAGCGAGCGCGGGGCCTCGAAGCTCTTGGCGTGGTGGTGCAGTACCTTCGGGTCGGAGGTCAGCCCCTTCCACATGTCCCAGTGGGTCGGGACGAGGCGGTCGAGGTCGAGGTCGCTCGCGGCCTCGATAATCTGGTTCTCGTCGTTGTACCACTTCGTGCGGACCGGTTCGCCCGTCTCCTTGTCGGGGATGTTGCCGACGGTGCCGAACGCGAGGATGCCGAGGTCGAGGTCGTAGCGGTCGCCGATGTCGGCGAACTCCTCGGCGGGCTTGGTGTCGCCGCCGTGGATGAACGTGCCCGACTCGTGTTCGAAGACGTAGGCGACCGGATGGCTCGCATCGGGGTCGTAGGCGGGTTCGACGTGGACCGTGAACTCGCCGACGTCGACGCTGTCGCCCTCCGTGACCTCCTCGAACTGGTCCTCGGAGAGGTCGTAGTCGTCGAACCACGCCTCGTCGTCGTAGGCGACCGAAAGCGAGTCGTCGGGGGCGACGAACGTCGCGCCCGTATTTTCGAGGATGGGCGCTTGACTCGGGCCGTGGACGTGGTCGGTGTGCTCGTGCGTGGCGAGAATCGCGTCGGCCTCGGTCACGTCCTCGGGGTCGAACGGGACGGGAATCATGCGGACCGTCCGCGGCGGGTCGCCGATGCCGACGTACGGGTCGACGAACACCGTCGTCCCCTCGCTACCCTTGATGACGAACCCGTTGCATCCAAGATACCAGATGGCCACCGTCTCGGGGTCGGCCGCCTCGACCGCGCGCGGGAGCCAGTCGCTCCAGTCGCTGACTGTCATAGAGACGTGTCCTCACGCGGGGGGACTAAGCGTTGCGCTCTCCCGTTGACTCGCCGCGGGCGTTCCGCACTCGCGCCCTCACGCCCTCCCGCTCTCCGTGCCGTACTCCCCGCCGCACGGACGGGTTCGAACGTGAAATCTACAACAATTACGTGAAATTTGCGATAGAATCGACTAAGGTTCGAAATAGTTTGAGGACATATGTGGTGTATAAGGTGGTACTCGGACAAGATATTTAATGTGCAACCTCATGCTATTATTCACCATGTCAGGAACTCACAAGCAAACGGCGAACTTCTCTTCGATGGCTCGGACGATGCGCGCGTGCGGTGCGTGGGAGGCGGTCTCCCCGCTGGACGACGGCTCGCGGCGAACGGACGAGTTCTGACGCGACCGAAAACACTAGTCCGACTCCGGTCGGGCGACGCGGCCCCGCACTTATCTTCTTCGACGCGGTCCGATACCACATGAGCACGGACGTTAGCCGCGGTATCGACGAACCCCGAGTCGACATCGACACCGACACCGCCAGTGACATCCGCGAACGCCGAGGGGAGGTCCCGCCGTGCGCGTGAGCGTCGTCGGCGGGAGCGTCGTCCCCGCCCCGGTCGAGACCATCGCGGAAGACCTGGGTCGCCTGCTCGCCCAGCGCGGCCACACGGTCGTCTGCGGCGGCCTCGGCGGCGTCATGGAAGCGGCCTGTCGCGGCGCGAAGGACGCCGGCGGCACGACCATCGGCGTCCTGCCGGGCGAGGACCGCGACGAGGCGAACCCCTACGTCGACGTGGCCATCGCGACCGGGCTCGGCCACGCGAGAAACGCGCTCGTCGCGATGAACGGCGACGCGGTCATCGCCGTCGACGGCGGCGGCGGGACGCTCTCCGAAATCGGCTACGCCAACGTCTTCGACCGCCCGACGGCCGGAATCAGAACTCAACAGGTCGGCTCGCTGGACGGGTTCAAGCCGTGCGACTCGCCGGAAGCGGCCGTCGCGTTCGTCGAAGACGCGGTCTGAGAATCCAGTTCTTTCGGGCCGTTCTGTGCTACGCGTCGGCGACGCCCTCGTCGCGCTCGACGCAGTCGCGGAGCAGGTCGTCGACGACGGTCTCGCGGAACGACTCCCAGTCGGTCGTCGACGCCCACAGCCGGCCCGCGTCCGTCGGTTCGAGCGCGTCGCGACCGCGCTCGCGCTCGCGCGTCGCGACGAACCCGTTCGCGGCGAGTCCCTCGACGGCCACGTCGAGCCGCGGGGCGAGCGCGTTCGAGAGCCGCTTTTCGAAGCGGTCGCCGGTCACGCTATCGCGAGCGACGCCCACGCAGAACGAATCGAACGCCGACCACGTCTCCTCGTCGCGCGCGCCGGCGACGATGCCGTGGTGTTCGGCGCGCTCGCGGAGTTCGGCGGCGACCGCGCGGCGCGCCCGCGGGCGAGAGCGCGGCGGCCCCGTGGCGAGGACGGACAGCACCGCCGCTTCGAGATCGCCTAACGGTGAGAGCGCGTGGGCGTCGAGTTCGAGGGCCGACTCGCCGGTCGCCGGGCCGGAGTCGTCGAGTTCGGAGAGGGTCGTCGCGGCCGCCGTGGCCCGCTCGGAGAGGTCGGCCGTCCGCTCGGCGACCGGGCCGGCGGCGGCCGAGAGTTGCGACCGGGCGTCCAGATAGGCGTCGAGGTGCGCCTCGAAGCGGTCGAGCGACTCGAACAGCTCGATGGTCGCCCGGTCTTCGAACTTCCCGAAGCGCGCCTCACAGCTCGTCCGGAAGCGCGCAACCAGTTCGTGGGGGTCGTCTTCGACCGACGCGAGCAGGCGGCTCTCGGTGTCGAGCCACTCGTCGAGCGCGTCGAGGACCGCGTTCGGGTCGCGCGTGTCTTCTGGGTCCGGGCGGGGGGCCTCCGACTCGACGAGGTCGGCCAGTTGTTCGCGGGCGCGGCCGACGTAGGAACTCATCGCGCCGAGCGGCGAGTCGCCGCCGGAGCGCGCTCCGCGAGCGCCCGCGGGGCGGCGGACGCGGGAGTTCGGACGGGACGGGCGCGACTCGCCGCTGGCCTCGGCGAGCGCGTCGCGCAGGTCCGACAGGGCAATGCGGAGCGGCCGAGCGACGGCCGCGGCCGCGGGGCCGTCGGCGACGCGCCGGAACTCGGCGAACGCGTCGGACGCGGCCTCGACGTCGGCGACGAGCGTCCGGAGGTCGTCGATGGCGTCGAGGTCGGGGCGCTCGGTCGCGGGAATCGTCAGGAGCGAGACGGTGCCGCGGCCGAGTTCGCCGCCGTCGACGAGGGCGGTTCGCGCGGCGTAGAAGGCGGCGGCGACCTGCGGCGGCGCGCCGGCGAGGTTCACCCGCACGTCGCCGTCCGCGGCGGCCTCGCGGAGCAGGTCGGCCGTCGCGGCGTACAGTTCCTCGAAGGAGGCGGTGAAGGGGAGCCGCGCTTCGTCGAGCGTCTCCCGGCCCGCGAGCCGTTCGGAGACGGCTTTCGCGGCGCGGGCGCTCGCTCGCGGCGCGCCGGGCGCGCAGTCGTCCGGGTCGCGACCCTGCTCGGGGTCGGCCTCGTCGCGGACCAGCCGAACCCGGTCTGCGTCGACGTCGGCGGCTTCGAGCGGGGTGACGACCCGCTGCACGTCGAGTCCGAGGACGGAGAGGTGGGTCGTCGGCATCTGTCTGACCAATTCGCTACCTGTACCCTGAATGTTGTGGTGGCTCGTGGGAGCCGCCTGTCAGAAGCGCCGGCGCGGCGTCAGACCCACGACCGGATGAGGTTGCGACCGACGACGCCGAGTCCGAGCGTGTCGACGACGAACAGGATGACGCCGCCGGCGACGGGGACGAGCGACAGGACCGCCGCGACGAGCGCGCCAACCACGAGCGAGACGCCCAGCGAGGGCGACCCGCTGGAGGCGGTGCCAGTCACGAGCGAGCCGAGGAGGACGGTCGAAACCGCGCCCCCGACGATGCTGAGGAGGATGAACGCGAGGAAGCCCGGAATCGCCACGAGGAGGCCGATGATGGTGATTGCGAGGAGGACGAGGACTATGAGGCCGCCGATGCCGATGCCGAGGCCCCAGAGGAACGACCCGCCGGGGTCGTCCCGAATCTCGGCGATGGCGTCTCTGGTGTACGCCGGGGCCGCGGCGACGAGGATGCCGCCGACGACGAGGTCGACGAGGAAGCTTCCACCGGCGCGGAACACCGGCGAAATCTGCGGTGCGGATTCGAAGTTCTGCGCGGCGGCGGTCCCCGCGAGCGCGAGGACGCCGAGCAGGCTCAGGAGGGCAGTTCGTGTTCGTGGAGGGACCATACGTGTCCGTGAACGGGCGACCCGTATAGGTATTCTGGACGGACTGTAAGGAAAGAGGACATATTCGAAACGAGGCGCGACGAGAGAATCGAGACAGGACGTGACACGCGGCGGCGGCGCGCGCGGTCGTTCACCGGCGTCGTGGAGCGTCCCGGCTTACCAGGTACCGTGGAAGGTGTCGAATTCGAGAGCGTCGAGGGGTTCGTCGCCGACGGCGATGCGGTACTCCTGCGGCGTCAGCATCGGCTTGTGGAACCGCGGGCCGTCGTCGGTCGTGATGCGCGGACAGCCGGTGTTGACGAACGCGTCCATGTCGAAGTTGCGGAGGCGGTCCGGCGTCACCTCGTCCATCGTGAGGAGGTAGGCGTTGTCGTTGTCTTCGAGAATCTCCTCGGCGATTTCCATGCGTCCCTGCCCGATTTTCGTACAGAAGATGACGCCCCACTTCTCGGCGTCCATCGCCTTGTGGACCGACGCGTAGCGCTGTTTCATGAACTTCCGCGTGTCGGCGATGGTGACGACGTTGTTGACGGGGTCGGCGATGACGACGTTCTTGTCGGGGTGTTCCATCGCGAGGCCGAGCGGGTGGAACTTGCCGCCGCCGACGTAGAGCACGTCGTCGGCCGGGATGTCCGCGGAGGCGTAGTTACAGCCGAGAACCTGTCCCTCGTAGGTGAGGCGGTCGTCGCCCTTGCGCGTCTGGACGGTGTAGCCGCGCTCTTCGAGCCAGTCGCACATCTCCTCGAAGCGGTTCATGTGCTGGGCGGTGGTGACGAGGCCGACCTCGTCGCCCTCGATGTCGTCGAGCGCGTCCTCCATGATGGGGAAGGGGTCGACGTTGGAGAAAAGCGGGACGTAGATGATCTTGTCCGACTCCTTCATCGGCGAGTGGCCGAAGTGGACGAACACGTCGGTCCGGCGCATGAGGTAGGTGTCGAGGTCGCACGCGCCGTAACACGGCTGGCCGGAGAGCATGAACGTCACGTCGTCGTCGCAGAGCTGTCGGAGGTCGTCGGCGACGGCCGGGCCGCGGCGCTTCAGTCCCTCGGGGAACTGGAGGCCGACGCGCTTGGCGTCGCGCTCTTCGACGGCTTCGACGATTCGTTCGAGTTCGTAGTCCCACTCCCGGTCGTGCTTCAGCGACATCCCGGTGTTTCGAAGGTCTCCCTCCGAGGAGGCGTCCTGGCTCATTGCCCCATCGTTGCGGACGGAGCCGTTTAACCACCGCGCTTCCCCACGAATGGGCGTCACACACCCGCACGCGGGTCCGACTCGGTTGGCGTCGGCGACGGAGTCACCCGGTTACCCTCCCGTCACTCGGGGATTCAAGGCTCGCGGCGGCCTACCGCCGTCCATGTCCGACATCCCGCTCGAACACGTCCACGTCGAACCGTCGGAGCCGACCGACGGACCGGCTCCCGCCGTCGTCCTGCTCCACGGTCGCGGCTCGAACGAACAGGACCTCCTGTCTATCGCACGGGAGTTCCCCGACCACGTCCACGTCGTGAGCCTCCGCGCGCCCGACCGCCTGCAGGGCGGCTACACGTGGTACGAACTCGACCTCTCGGAGGGCGGACTCCACCAGAGCCAACCGCACGCCGAGCAGTTCGAGCGCTCGCGGACCCTCGTCCGCGAGGCCGTCGCCGGCGCGGTCGAGGCGTACGACATCGACCCCGACCGAATCGGTCTCCTCGGCTTCAGTCAAGGCGCGATTACCAGCCTCTCGCTCCTCCTCGACGACCCCGACGACTACGCGTGGGTCGTCGCGCTCCACGGCTACCTCGCGGACTCGCACGCCGACCTCGAACCCGAGGGCATCGCCGGCAAGCCGGTGTTCGTCGGCGGCGGGTCGATGGACCAGATAATCCCGGCCTCGCGGGTCGAACGCGCGGCCGAGCGACTCCGCGAACTCGGCGCGGACGTGACCGCGAACGTCTACGGCGCGCCCCACGGCGTCGGCCCGGACGAGCTACAGGACGTGGTCGCGTTCGTCGAAGCCCACGTCTGAGCCCCCAGCGGAATCACTCATCCTTCCCCGTTCGGCAGGTTGAAACCGCTCGCACCCCAACGCGCGGCTATGAGCACGCAGACGACGCGGCTCGAAGAACTCGGGCGCGAACTCGGCGAAGCCATCGCCGACCATCCGAAGTACGAGGCCTACGAGGAGGCGAAAGCCGCCGTCGAAGCCGACGACGACGTGCAGGAACTCATCACCGAGTTCAATCAGCTCCGCGAGGAGTTCAACGTGTCCCGGCAGATGGGCGAAGCGACCCAAGAGGGGCTCCGGAAGGTCCAGGCGGCCCAAGAGGAACTCCACTCCGAACCCGTGATGGAGGAGTACCTCCTCGCGCAGGCCGAACTCGTCGGCGAGTTAGAGAAGATTAACCAGGCCATCTCGGAGCCGCTGTCGGTCGACTTCGGCGGCGAGGCCGGCGGCTGTTGTCACGACTGAGGTCGGTTCGACGGACTCGTTTTCGCCGCAGGTTCAAGTACCAAGCCGGGGCCAGCCCCGGCTATGTTGGCAATCGCGGGCGGCAAGGGCGGAAGCGGGAAGACCACCACGACCCTCGGACTGGCGAGCGCGCTCGACGGCCCGGTGCTCGCCGTCGACGCCGACAGGGACATGCCGAACCTCCACGCGATGGCCGGCGTCGAACGCCCGGTGGACGCCGCGCCGGGCGCACCCGTCCGAGAGCCGTCGGTCCGGTCGCATCCGACTGACCCGACCGTCTCGGTGCTACCGGCACCCACCGGGACCGACGACGACGCCTTCGAGCGGTGGCTCCGAACCGCCGCGGACGACGAGCGGCGGGCGGTCGTCGACTGCCCCGCGGGGGCCGGCCCCGACGCCGCCGTCCCGCTCCGCGTCGCCGACGGCGTGGTCGTCGTGTCGCCGCTGTGCGCGCCGGCGCTCCGCGACGCCGCGAAGACGGCCGCGATGGCGCGGGCGCTCGGCACCCCCGTCGTCGGATGTGTCGTCTCGCGGTCACGAATGGCCCCCGAGGCGGTGTCCGACCTCGTGGGCGCACCGGTGCTCGGGACCGTTCCGGAGGAGTCGTCGCCAGTCCTCACTCGTCCGACAGTTCGGGCGGCGTACAGTCGAATAGCCGACAGGATTCCGGGGAAGGAGTAATATGAGTCACCGCCTAACACGTGAGCATGCCTCGACTGGCGACGGGAATCGACGTGCTCGACCGCCAACTCGGCGGGGGCATTCCCGCGGGGAGCATCGTCCTCCTCGCCGCCAACCCGGCCAGCCAGTCTGAACTGTTTCTCCACGAGCTGACGACCACGCGGGGGACGCTGTGGCTGACGACGATTCGCTCCGAGCAGGCGGTCACCGACGCGCTGGAGCGGAACCCGGTCCCGACCGGGAACCCCACCGTGCGCGACGTGGGCGGCGACGCCCCGCTGGACGCCGCGAGCAGTCTGGTCCGCGACCTCCCGGAGGGCGCGAACCTCGTCATCGACGTGGTCGACGTGCTCGAACGGAGCGAGCCGCCCCGCTACCGGCGCTTTCTCAACGACCTCCAGACACACATGGTCAACACGCAGGGGCTGACCGTCCTCCACGGCCTGAAAGGCGAGACGATTCCCGACAACCGCGACCTGACCGAGCACATGGCCGACGTGGTGTTCGACCTCGACACGAAGATAGACGGCTCGGAAATCGTCAACCGACTCGCGGTCCCCAAGTTCCGCGGGGGGCGGGCGCTCGACGAGACCATCAAGCTCCGGCTGGCGGAGCGCGTCACCGTCGACACCAGCCGCGACATCGCCTGAGCGTCGCTTCGGAGGCGAGCCGGCCGGCGTTTAGAACACGAAGAAGCCGAACGTGCCGAGCGTGACGACCGCGGTGAGCGCCATCCACGTCCGAGCGGACAGCGCCGCGCCGCGGGAGAAGACGTAGGCGAAGTACGGTGCGAGCGGGGAGAGACGGTAGACGAACGGCACCTCGATGCCGACGCCGTATTCGAGCGAGAGGGTCAATGCGACGGTACAGAGCCCGGCGACGAGCGCGACTTTCACGTCAGTGAGGTCGCGGAACTGCTCCGTCGCGGCGTCGTCTGGCGAAGCCATGGCTACGAAGCGGTCGGAAGGCGAGTATCAAGAAGCCGCCGGTTCGCCGGGAGAGCGAGGGCGGCGGACTCGCTTACTCTTCGTCGGCGTCGAGTTCCGCGGCGAGTTCGTCGGCGTCGATGTCGACGTCCTCGATTGCCTCTTCGATGTCGGCGCCGCCCGCGCCGCCCATCATACCGCCGAGGCCGCCCATGCCGCCCATGCCGCCCTCGATGGTCTCCTGCACGATGACGCGGTCGATGTCCAGCCGCTGCATGATGTCCTGTGCGATCTGTTGCTTGGAGAACATCCACTGCTGGTTCATCGTCATCTGCGGCGTCGCCTCGATGTAGAGCGTGTCCTTCTCGACGGTGACGGTCTCCGTCTCGGGCTCGGCGTCTTCGTCCTCGTCGTCGTCGGACTCGACGACCTGCTCCTCTTCGACCTCGTCCGTCTGAATCCAGACTTCGGGGGCCTGCTGGAGGTACATCCCGAGGAGGCCGGAGGCCTGCTCCTCGCGGTCGTCGACGAGGTCGAGCACTTCGTACTCGTATTCGAGGTCCTCGCCGGCGAGGGGGTGGTTGAAGTTGACGCGGGCGCGACCGCCGATGATGGTCTCCAGACGGCCCTGGTCGCCGTCGATGGTGACCTGCGCGCCGGGGTAGCGGTCGTCCTCGTCGATCTTGTTGGCGCTGACCGTGCGCACCTCGTCCTCGTCGTACTCGCCGAAGGCGTCGACCGCCGGAATCTCGACGGTACCCTCGTCGCCCGCCTCGGCACCGATGAGGGCCTCGTCGACCTCGGGGAAGACGTGGCCGGCACCGACGATGACGACGCGGGGCTCGAACTCGTAGCCCTCGACGTCTATCTCGGCCTCTTCGGCCACTTCTTTGTCCGTCGTGTCGACGACGTCGCCGTCCTCGATCGTTCGCACCGTGTACGCGAGGCGGACGAAGTCGCCGTCCTGAATACCGGACTCGACCTCTTCATCGACCTGCTCGGCCTCCGCCTGCTGTTCGTCGCTCATACACGCTACGTGACTCGTGCGACCCTTAAGAATCACGTTTCGCCGTCGCGACGCGTTCGAGGCGGCCGACCGCCGGGAACTCGACCCCGAGGGCCGCTGTGTGGTCGAATCGCTTATATCATCGTCAATAGTTATAGAAAACGAGGCGTGTTCACATGGCACAGACTGGCTTGTTCCTCGGGTTCGTCCTCGGCGTCGTACTGCTGGCGCTCACCGTGTTCCTGACCGGCCGCGGCTGGCGACACTACTCCGTCACGAGCGTGCCGATGCCGACCGGTGGCGGCTCGTCGGGGCGCGCGGGCGGAAGCGATACCGAGAGCGGAGCCGCCGCTGGCCGCTGGGCCGACGACCCGACGGTCCTGTCGCTCGTGTTTCTCCTCGCGGCGCTCGGGTTCGGCGCGGTGGCGGTGCTTTTCGTCGGCGGAAGCGCCATCCCCGAGGGCGTGTCGAACGCCGCGGGGCCGGTCCTCGTCGCCGGGACGCTCACCGTCGTCGTCGCGTACCTCTTCTACGGGACGTACCACGCCGCGCGGGGGCGCGGACTGACGCGGTCGCAGGCGACGCTCCTCGGGTCGTGGGTGCTCGGCCTGCTGTCCGTCGTCGGTATCGTACTCAGGTTGGTGGGATTCCTCTGAGATGGCGACCTCGTACGCGGGGCGGCTCGACCCCCGACACGCGCCGCGGCTGTGGTGGCTCGCGGCGCTCTGCTGGGTCGAGGCGCTCGCCGTCGGGGCGTATCTCTCCGCCGCGCCGGAGCGCGTCGAGAGCCTCCGATACCTGTTGTACCCGCTCGTCTGGATAACCGTCGGCGCGGCGGCCGTCCTCTGGACCGACCCGCCGCGGGCGAGCCGTCGGGCGCGACTCGTCGCCGGCGCGGTCGCAGTCGCGTACTTCGTCGTCCTCGCGTCGCTGGCCGGGTTGGTGTCCGTTGACCTCGCCGCGCTTCTCGGCGGGAGCCACGGCCACGTCGCCGCGCACCGCCCGCCCGGCTGGCAGTTCTCGCTCGCCGCGCCGGGATGGGGGCCGCGAGTGGGCTACGCCGGCGAAGCCGTTTCGGCGACGTTCGTCCCGTACCGCGTCGCCGGCTACCTCGCGCTCGCGTACCTCGTCTACGCCGCCGTCCTCGACGCCGCGAAGAGCGCGCTCTCGGGGGCGCTCGGACTCGTCTCGTGCGTCGGCTGTACCGTCCCGCTCGTCGGCGGGCTCACCGCGGGGGCGGCCGGCGGCACCGGCGTCGTGAGCGCGCTCCGGGCGCTCTCGGTCGACATCTCGACGCTGGTGTTCGTCGTCGCCGTCGCCCTGCTCGCGGTCGGGCCGGCGCTGGCGGAGCGGGCGCGCCGATGAGCCGACGCGCCGCGGGGGCGGTCCGCGACGGAGGTCGACGCGGCGCAGTCTGGACCGCGGCGCTCGCGGTCGCTTCGGTCGCTTTTTTCGACGCCGGCGCTCGCGCACGCCGGGTCGCTGGCCGGGTCGCTCCGCTCCGTTCCGGCCCCGTTCTGGCTCGTCGTCGTCTCCGGCGGCGGCGTCGTCTGCGTCTCGTTCCTGCTTTCGGCGTTCGTCACCGACGACGAGACGCTCGACGCCTTCGGGCGCGCAGGCGTTCGAATCGGGGGAGTCGCCGGAGCCGTCACAACCGCGACGGCCGCGCTCAGGCTCCTCGGCGTCGCCGCGCTCGTCCTCGTCGTCGCCTTCGGGCTGTTCGGGCCGCCCGTGGGCATCGCCAACCTCGGCGTCCTGCTCGTTTGGGTCGGCTGGTGGGCCGGGTTCACGATGATCACCTACCTCCTCGGGAACGCGTGGCCGCTCGTGAATCCGTGGCGGACGCTCGGCGCGGCGCTTCGGGGTCGGCTCGGGAGCGAATGGAGGCTGTCGCGGCCGTACCCCGACCGACTCGGGTCGTGGCCGAGCGTCGCCGGCCTGCTCGGACTCGTCTGGCTGGAGGTCGTCAGCCCGCTCGCGGCGAACCCGCGGGCGCTCGCAACCGTGGTCGTCGCCTACACCCTCCTCATCGTCGGCGGCGCGGTCGTCTACGGCGACGCGTGGTTCCGCCGCGCCGACCCCGTGGCTCGGGTGTTCCGGCTGTACGGCCTGCTCGCGCCGGTCCGGCGGGGCGACGACGGCGGCCTCTCGATTTCGGTCCCCGGCGCGGGGCTGGCGCGCACCCGCGAGCGACTCGATGCCGACGACGTGGCGTTCGTCGTCGCGCTCCTCTGGGTGACGACGTTCGACGGCCTCGTCGTCACCACCGCGTGGGGGCGCGTCCTCGACGCCGCGGCTCCGGCCCCCGCGTGGCTCGTGAACCTCGTCGGAATCGTCGCGGGCTTTCTCGTCTTCCTCGGCGGCTACCGACTGGCCGCGCGGGTCGCCCGCGGAACCGCCGACACGTACGTGACCGTCGGCTTCGTCGCCGGCTGGTTCGCGCCCGCGTTGGTCCCCATCGCCGCCGGCTACCACCTCGCGCACTTCCTCGGCTACGTCGTCGGCCTCGCGCCCGCGCTGGTCGCGGTCGCGGCCTCGCCGCTGTCGCCGCCCGCGAACCCCTCGGTGCTGGCCGTCCCGGCGTGGTTCGGCGGCCTCCAGTTGGCGTTCGTCGTCCTCGGCCACCTGCTTTCGGTGTGGGTGGCCCACGCCCGCGCGTTCGACCTCTTTCCGGGCCGCCTGCAACCGCTCCGGAGCGAGTACCCCTTCGTCGCCGTCACGGTCTGCTACACGATGGCGAGCCTGTGGGTCGTCGCCCAACCGACGGTCGGAGGTGTCGCGGGATGAGTCGCGAAGTGAGTCACGGGATGAGTCGCGAAGAATCGGTCGTCGTCCCCGAAACCGCCGTCCCCGACGGCGAGACCGCGGCCGCGACGTGTCCCTACTGCGACCGCCCGTTCCGACACAAGCGACTCCGGGACCTCCACGTCGGCGACGCCCACGAGGGACTGCGCGACGGCGAAACCGCGGCGTACGAGGCGGCGGTCGAGGCCGAGGCCGAAGACCTGTTCGTCTATCACCTGAAGGTCGCCGGCGCGCTCGGCGTGGTCTTCACGGCGCTGTTCCTGCTCGCGGTCGTCGGCTTCAGCTTGTGAACCGCCGTTCTCGTGGCGAGCCGGTCAGGCATGGTCGCCGCCGCCGCGTTCTCCCTCGTGGGGGTCCGGCAGGCGCATCACGACCCCGGTGAGGACGCCGACGCCGACCAGCGCGACGACGCCGCCGACCACGACGAACGATTCGCTCGTGCCGACCGCCTCCGAGCCGAGGAGGACCGCGAGTCCGAGGACGACTGCTCCGAAGGCGGCCGCGAGTGCGACGGTAGTCCGATTCATGCGTAGTGTTACCACGGCAAAGTCAAAGAAGGTACGTGCGAGTGCGGAGGAGGAAAAAGAGATTCTGTCGAAGCCCTCAGTTACGGATAGTTTTCTGCGGTTGTGCTGAATAGAGTGCGCTTAGTTATCGGCAGACAGTTCGTCTCTTTTCACGAGGAGCACTATCGCCATAACCACCGCAAATGTCGTGTGTGACATCCTCAGAGTGTTGGTATCAACTACATCCGAAAACTGAGTTAACACGATAACGAACGCGGAACCATAGAGTAGACACGGAACAATGAGGTAAACGGTAAGCGCCCTGTTTCGTTCCATACCGACTGATTTCTCCGACAGAACGTATATTCGCCGGAGATACGTGTGTTTCCTGCCTGTATCACACAGTTCTATCAGCTTCTAACGAGTTCGACAGAGCCACAGAAAGAGACGAATAGCGCCCAGTCAGGCCGCGTTCTCGCCGGTCGTCGCGGCCGCGACGACGAGCGCGAAGACGGCCACCGCGAGCACGAGGCCGGGGCCGACGACGAGCGGGTCGGTGAGTCCCCCGGGGGCGACGCGGGTCATCATGACGGTCACGCCGACGCCGACGGGGACCGAAAACAGGAGCGCGTAGCCGACCGCGACGAGCGTTTCGCGGGAGCGCCAGCGGGAACGGGAGTCGGCTCGCACGGTCACAGGAGCGAGTACGACGCCGCGAGCGTGAGCGCCAGCGCGGCCGCGAGGCCGATGCCGACCAGATACGTCAGCGACCGCGGTTCGAACCGGAGGTGCTGGAAGTACGCCGCGACCAGCACCGCCTTCGCGGCCGACAGGACGAGGATGACGCCGAAGGCCAGCCAGTAGCTCAGTCCGGCGAACTCGACCAGCACCTGGACGGTCGCCGAGACGAACAACACCGCGTAAATCGCCGTATAGAGTTTCGTTGACACCATTTCTGTCACCTCACAGGATGTAGAACAGCGGGAACAGGAACAGCCAGACGATGTCGACGAAGTGCCAGTAGAGGCCGAAGTACTCCACCGAGCGGCTGTCTTCGAGGTACGCGCCCCGCCAGGCGCGCGCGGTCAGGTACAGTGCGACGAGGAGGCCCGCGATGACGTGGGCGGCGTGCAGGCCGGTCGTGAGGAAGAACGTCGAGGCGCGGACGTTCGTCGAGAGCCACAGCCCCTCGTGGAACAGGTGTTGCCACTCCAGTCCCTTGTTGACGAGGAAGCCGATGCCGAGGACGAACGTCGCCCCGAGGCTCGTCACGACGCCCCACTTGTGTTGCTTTTCGGCCGCGACGAGCGCGAGGACGACCGTGAAACTGCTCGTGAGCAGGATGTAGGTGTTCACGAGCCCCGGAATCGGGTCCGGCGGAATCGGCTCCCAGCCGGTCCAGCCGAAGGCGACGCGGGTGAACACGTACGCCCCGATGAAGCCGCCGAACAGCACCACGTCGGACGCGAGGAATATCCACATCCCGACCTTGCCGTTGTCGATGCCGGCGAAGGGCCACGCCTCGCCCTCCTCGAAGACCGGGCCGTGGAACGGTTCGAGCCCCATGGCGACGAGCGACCCGAGGGTGACGACGCCGCCCGCGACGGCCGTCGTCGCGTAGGCGGCCCCGACCATCCCCTCGGGGAACGCGGCGTCCTGAAGCGGCGAGAGGCCGAGGAGCACGAGGAACGCGCCGGCGGAGAGGACGAACGGCCAGATGCTCGCGTGGCTCGGCCCCTCGACTTCGGTCGCTTCGGCCGTCGAGAGGGCGGTGGCGACGGTCGTCGTCGCCGAGGCCGTCACGCCGCCGTCGGAGACGGCCGCGCCGGTCGGCCCGCCCGCGCGGTCCTCGCTCGGCGCGACCTCGCCGGTGTCGAGGAATTCGAGGTGGCCGTTTCGGTAGGTCGGCGTCCCGTCGAAGTTCTCCAGCGGCGGCGGCGACGAGACGGCCCACTCGGCCGTCGTCGCGTACTCCCACGGGTTGTCGGGCGCGGGGTCGCCCGCGAAGGCGCTCTTGAACAGGTTGTAGAACATGATGAGAAACGACAGCCCGAGGACGAACCCGCCGACGGTGGCGAGCTGATGCCACGGCGCGAGTTCGGGCGCGTAGTCGAACACGCGGCGGGGCGTCTCCCACGCGACGAAAAGCGGGAAGTACAGCAGGTTGAAGCCGACGAAGTAGACGGCGAAGTGGAGTTTGCCGAGGAACTCGTCGTACATCCGGCCGGTCATCTTCGGGAACCAGTAGTAGAGGCCGCCGACGAGCGCCGTTACCCCGCCGACCATCACGTAGTGGAAGTGGGCGACGACCCAGTAGGTGCCGCGGAACTCGTAGTCGAGGACGACCGCGCCGAGGAAGACGCCGGTGATGCCGCCGATGATGAACAACAGGAGCGCCCCGAAGACGAACAGGAAGGGCGTCGTGAAGCGAATCTTCCCCTTCAGCATCGTGTAGATGAGCGCGAACACCATCAGGTCGAACGGAAGGGAGATGCCGATGGTGGTGATCATGAACAGGGTCTTGACTTGGAGGTTGATGCTCGTCAGGAACATGTGGTGCATCCAGACGGCGAAGCTCTGGATGGCGACGAGCACCATCGCGAGGATGAACCACTTGCGGCCGACGATGCGGCGGCCGGTGAACGTCTGGAACACCTCGGCCATGACGCCGAGCGCCGGGAAGAAGACGATGTACACCTCGGGGTGGCCGAAGAACCAAAACAGGTGCGTCCACAGGAGCGCCCCCGCCGGCGACTCCATGGCGAAGTAGGTCGTCCCGAGCAGGCGGTCCGACGAGAGCACCAAGAGCGCCGCCAGAAGCGCCGCGAAGGCGAAAAGCATCATCCAGACCGTCAGGAGAATCGTCCAGCTGAACAGCGGGAGGTTCCGGAGCGTCAGCCCCTCGGCGCGCATCCGGTGCATCGTCGTCAGGAAGTTGACCGACGAGACGGTGACGGAGGCGACGAACAGCACGAGCGCCAAGACGGCCGTCGATGCCCCCACGTCGGGCGTGAACGTCGGGACGTTCAGCGGGGCGTACATCGTCCACCCGCCGGAGAACGTCCCCCCTTGGAAGAACGAGACGCCGAACAGGATGCCCGAAAAGAGATACAGCCAGTACGACAGCGCGTTGAGCCGCGGGAACGCGAGGTCCTTCGCGCCGAGTTGGAGCGGGACGACGTAGTTGGCGAAGCCGAACGCGAACGGCGAGAGGAACCAAAACACCATCAACAGCCCGTGAGCCGAGACGGCCTGATTGTACGCGACGGGCGAGAGAATCCCCTCGCCGAGCGCCCGCGGGGCGAGCAGTTGGACGCGCATCAGCCACGCGAGGACGCCGCCGAGCACGAGGAAGAAAAGCGACGTGACGATGTAGAGGATGCCAACGTCCTTGTGGTTCGTCGTGACGAACCAGCGTTTGATGCTCCCCGTGCCGGGGAAGTCGTGAGCGTGGTCGTCGCCGCCGTGGGCGACCTCGTGGCCGCCGTCGGTCGCGGCGTCCCGCTCGGGAGACGCGTCGGTCATGGGACCACCGCCGGTCGGAGGTTCGATTGCGCGGCGACAGACGCGTCGGCGCTCGACTCGTTCGCGGCCGCGCTATCGGCGGTCGCGTTCTCCGCGGTCGCGTTCGCGTACCACGCCTCGTACTCGTCGGGCGGCATCACGATGACCTCGGCGGACATGTAGGAGTGGCCCGCCCCGCAGAGTTCGTAACACTGCGCGGTGTAGGTCCCCGGTTCGTCGGCGGTGAACCACGTCTCCGTCTCCTGTCCGGGGATGGCGTCGGACTTGACGCGTAACTCCGTGACGCCGAAGTTGTGGAACACGTCCGCCGTGGTAATCGTCAGTTGGACGGGCCGGTCGGCGGGGACCCGGAGCACGCCGTCGGTAGTGTGGCCGTTCGGGTAGGTAAAGCGCCAGCCGAACTGGTAGCCCTCGACCTCGACGTCGAGCGACTCGTCGTCGGCGGGTCCCTCCTCGACGTACAGGAGCGTCAGGTACGTCCACGAGACCAGCGAGACGACGATGACCATGCTCATGAAAAACGAGGTGAACAGCTTTCGGCCCCCGCCGCTCCCCGACGGGAGTTCGCCGAGAACGAGGCGGTTTCCCTCGTCGGCGCGGCCCTTTCCGGAGCCGGAGCGATACTTGTACGCGTTGTAGAGCATGTACCCCACGACGACGACCCCGACGAGCGCCCCCAAAAGCAGGAACACCTCGAAGATGCGTTCGAAGACGAACGCGCGCGTCCCCCGCGGGACCAACCCCGACTGGAGCGGGAACGCGGCTGTCAGTGCGAGTTCCGTGACCATTGATAACACCACCCAAATAAGATAATTAACGTTCGTGATGATTATTGTTTCGGAGAAGCCGGGTCAGATGGTGTCGAGCGGCCGGTTCCGGCCGTCCGCGGCGACGGTCGAACAGAGAAGAGACGCCGGCTGGGCGAAAAGCGCGGACGGCAGTGGGGGCGGCCAACAACGGCGACCGCGCCCGCGGTGACGCTCAGACCTCGTGTTGCGGGATATCCGCGAACAGGTCGAGCACGTAGCCGAGCGAGAGGCCGTACACCCAGTGAGCCAGAAGCGAGAACACGAGGAACGAGGCAATGACGAACGCGTCCGCGGGCGGCCAGAACGCCGGCACGAACCCGACCCAGTAGAGCGTCGCGAACGACACGCCCCGGAGGTATTTCGGCGACTCCGGCGGGAGGAACGCGCCGACGACGACGAACGTCACCGGGAGGACGACCACCCCGCCGATACCGAAGAGGAACGCCCCGAGCGCGAACGTCGGTTCGTAGCCGAAGAACGCCGCCATCCCGGCGAACCGCGTAATCGGCTCGGTCGTGAAGAGACCGAGGAGTTCGGGGATGCCGACGAGGACGGGAAGCATCAACACCGTCCCGACGAAGCCGCCGGCCATCGCGGTGAGGATGACGTTCCCCGTGATTTCGTAGTCGGCTGTCTCGCCGACGTGCTGTTCTACCGCGGTGGCCGGGTTCGGCGTCTCTTGGCTCATACTCCCGTCATACTACGGGTTCTTTCATGATAAAAGGTAACAAATGCCGTGGTTCCGAGGGGTCGCCGACGCGAGTCACCGAGGTTTTTGCCCTCCGAACGCGCCCGTGAGAGCATGTACGAAGTCGAGGTCAAGGTCCGCGCGGACCACGGCGCGGTTCGCGAGCGACTCGACGCGGCCGGGGCCGAACAGGTCAACCGCGTCGCCCAGACGGACACCTACTACGACGCCCCGCACAGGGACTTCGCCGAGACCGACGAGGCGCTCCGCCTCCGGCGCGAGTCGCGCTACGAGGGCGGCGAACTCGCCGACGAGGAGACGGTCGTCACCTACAAGGGACCGCTCGTGGACGAGTCGTCGAAGACCCGCCGGGAGTACGAGACCGGCGTCGAAGACGGCGAGACGATGGACGCCATCTGCGAGGCGGTCGGCTTCGAACCCGCCGCGACCGTCGAGAAGGACCGCGAGCGGTTCGCCCTCGACGGCTACACCGTCTCGCTCGATTCGGTGTCGGGCCTCGGCGAGTTCGTCGAGGTCGAAGTCGAGGTCGAATCCGGCGTCGACGACGCCCGCGAGGGCGCGTTCGCCGTCCTCCGGGTGCTCGGTCTCGACCCCGACGACCAGATTCGGACCTCCTACCTCGGGATGTTGCTCGGCGCGCCCGAGGAGTAGGCGGCCTCCCGGCCCGCGGGCGTCGGTTCTCTCGGCAGATACTGCCCGAGCATACTCTCAAGTAATACGACGGTGGCCAAAGGTTTCCGCAAGTTATAGAACCGCCCGCCGGGTACGTCCCGCCAATGAGCGACCGAAATATCCGCCTCGAATCCGCCGACAAGCGCGCGGTCGAGGACCAGGAGGTCGAAATCGTCGAGCGAAAGGGTATCGGGCACCCTGACTCCATCTCCGACGGCATCGCCGAGAGCGTCTCCCGCGCGCTCTCGAACCTCTATCTCGACCGCGTCGGCAAGGTGCTTCACTACAACACCGACGAGACACAGCTCGTCGCCGGCACGGCCGCGCCCGCCTTCGGCGGCGGCGAGGTCATCGAGCCCATCTATCTCCTCATCGTCGGCCGCGCCACGAAGGAGTACGACGGCGAGAAGATTCCCGTCGACTCGACGGCGCTCCGGGCCGCCCGCGAGTACCTCAACGAGAACATCCCCGGGCTCGACGTGGGCACGGACATCATCGTCGACGTGAAACTCGGCGAGGGCTCCGGCGACCTCCAAGACGTGTTCGGCGAGGAGACCCAGCAGGTCCCGATGGCCAACGACACGAGCTTCGGCGTCGGCCACGCCCCCCTGACCGAGACGGAGCGCATCGTCCTCGAAGCCGAGCGCGCTCTCAACGGCGCGGCCTACGGCGACGACCACCCCGAACTCGGACAGGACATCAAGCTCATGGGCAAGCGCGAGGGCGACGTCATCGACGTGACCGTCGCCGCCGCGATGGTCGACAAGCACCTCGACGACATCGACGACTACGTCGCCGCCGTCGACGACGTGCGCGAGTTCGTCACCGACCTCGCCACCGACTACACCGACCGCGAGGTCAACGTCGAGGTCAACACCGCCGACGACTACGAGGAGGGCTCCATCTACCTCACGACGACCGGCACGTCCGCCGAGCAGGGCGACGACGGCTCCGTCGGCCGCGGCAACCGCGCTAACGGCCTCATCACGCCCAACCGCCCGATGAGCATGGAAGCAACCTCCGGCAAGAACCCCGTCAACCACATCGGGAAGATTTACAACCTGCTTTCGACCCACATCGCCGAGACGGTCGTCGCCGAGGTCGACGGCATCCGCGACCTGCAGGTCCGCCTGCTCTCGCAAATCGGCCGCCCCATCGACGAACCGCACGTCGCGGACGCGAAGGTCATCACGGACGACGGCGTCACCGTCGCCGACATCGAAGACGAGGTTATCGCCATCATCGACCGCGAACTCGCGAACGTGACCGACATCACCCGCCGGACCATCGAAGGCGAACTCAGCACGTTCTGAGGCGTCGCCTCGCGGGGTCTCGAAAACAGAGACAGAACACCGACCGCCGCGTCGCCCGCGCGGTCGACGACGCTACTCCTCGCCGTAGTACTTCTCGACCAGCCGCGCGGCCGCCTCGGCCGTCTTCCGGTAGTCGCGGTCGCCGTCGGGCGTCCGAACCGCGAACTCGTAGTGCCGACTGCTCGGCACGTACCACTTCTCGGGATAGCTGTCGAGGACGTACTGCGGGTCGCCGTTCGTCGGCGCGCCCGCGTCAGCCTCGACGACGGGTTCGGCGCTCTCGTCCTCGTCACCGTCCTGCGACTCTGCCCCGTCTCGCGGGGCCATCACGGACGGGTCGGACTCCACGAGGAGCGTCTCGGGCACGTCCGGGTGCGACGCCGAGATACCGCGGTGGACGCCGGGCGTGTTCGACGCCGCGAGCGTCTGGTCCATCAGAATCTTCTGCATGCTAATCTCGTGGTCGTCGCCGGGGGCGCGCTGGTCGTAGGTGCCGTCGGCGTGCATCTCCCACGCCTTCCGGTTGTCGGCGAAGCCGAGTTCGAGGACGAACCGCAACTGCTCGCGGATGTCGGGGTCCTCGACGGGCGCGATGGCCTCCACGCGCTTGTCGAGGTTGCGGGTCATCCAGTCGGCGGAGCCGATGTAGTAGTCCGGGTCGCCCGCGTTCTCGAAGTAGAAGATGCGGGAGTGTTCGAGGAAGCGGTCCACGACGCTCCGGACCGTGACGGTCTCCGAGACGCCCTCCAGACCGGGGCGGAGCCGACAGATGTCGCGGACGAGCAGGTCGATGTCGACGCCGGCCATCGACGCCTCGTACAGCTCCTCGACGATGCCGGGGTCTTCGAGCGCGTTCATCTTGGCGACGATGCGGGCGTCGCGGCCGGCACGGGCGTGTTCGGCCTCCCGGCGGATGCACTTCGTGAACTCGTTTCGCATCGTCACGGGCGCGATGAGGAGCTTCCTGAACTCCTCGTCCAGCGAGGGGCCGGTGAAGAAGTTGAACACCTTCACGAGGTCCTGTCCGATGTCGCGGTCGGCGGTGAGGACGCCGAGGTCGACGTAGCCCTTCGCGGTCCCGGAGTGGTAGTTGCCGGTGGCGACGTGGGAGTACAGCCGGACGCCGTCTTCCTCCTCGCGGACGACGAGCGCGGTCTTCGTGTGCGTCTTCAGGCCGATGGTGCCGTAGGCGACGTGGATGCCCTCCTCTTCGAGGCGACGGACCCATTCGAGGTTGTTCTGCTCGTCGAACCGCGCTTTGAGTTCGACCATCGCCGCGACCTGCTTGCCGTTGTCGGCCGCGTCGATGAGCGCCTCGATGACCTTCGAGTCCGAGGCCGTCCGGTAGATCGCGGCCTTGATGGCCAGCACGTCGGGGTCGTTTGCGGCCGCGTCGAGGAACTGCTGGACGGTGTCGCCGAAGGAGTGGTACGGGTGGTGCAACAGCACGTCCTTGCGGCGAATCTCGTCGAAGATGGTGTCGCCGTCCTCGCCGGCCGCCTCGGGGGAGGACGCGCCCGAGCCGATTCCCGCGTCGGCCGCGCCGAGGTCCGAAAACCGCGGGTGCGGCTGGGGCGTCCACGACGCCAGCGAGAGGTCCGGGCGGTCGAGGTCCGTGAGGTCCATCAGTTCGCGGTAGTCGAGCGGCCCGCGGAGTTCGAACACCTCGCGGTCGTCGAGGCCCAACTGCTCGACGAGGAGGTCCCGCGCGGCCTCGGGCGCGTCGGCCTCGATTTCGAGGCGGACCACGGTCGCGAAGCGGCGCTGTTCGAGCACCTCCTCAATCATGTCGATGAGGTCCTCCGCGACCTCCTCGTTCCGGCTGACCTCGGCGTTCCGCGTCAGCTTGAACACCGCGGTGTCGACGACCTCGACGTTCGGGAACAGCAGGTCGAGGTTGGCGCGGATGACCTCCTCCAAGAGGACGTACCGAACCTCGTCGCCGTCGGTGTCGACCTCGACGAGCCGCGGGCGGTTCTGCGGAATCTTCACCCGCGTGAACGTCTGGTCGCCGTCGTCGTCGTGGGTGACGACCGCGAGCGACAGCGAGAGGTTCGAGATGAACGGGAACGGGTGCGCCGGGTCGAACGACAGCGGGGTGAGCGTCGGCAACACCGAGAGTTCGAAGTAGTCGCGCATCTCCGCCCGCTGGTCGGGCGTCAGCTCGTCGTAGTCGCAGATGCGGATGCCCTCCGCGGCGAGCGCCGGGCGAATCTCCTCGCGGTAGCACGCGGCCTGCCGCTCGAACATGGGCCGGGCCTTGTCGATGGCCTCCTCCCACTGCTCGCGGGGCGTCCGGCCGTCGGTCGTCCGCTCGGTCACGCCGGCGTCTATCTGCTGTTTCAGCCCGCCGACGCGCTTCATGAAGAACTCGTCTAAGTTCTTCGTGAAGATGGAGAGAAAGCGGACCCGTTCGAGAAGCGGGTTCCGGTCGTCGAGGGCTTCGTTGAGCACGCGAGACTGGAACTCCAGTTCGCTCAGCTCGCGGTTGAGGTAGTACTGCGGGTCGGCGAGGTCGATGTCGGCTGGCGACTCGTCGGTCATTGGCATCGAATGTGCGTCGGGGGGCGTCGGTGAGCGGGGCGTCGAGCGAGCGTCGGATGGGCTCGAATCGACGGCGGGTCGTTCGGCGGTCGTACGAGACAGAGACGGGGTGAAATCTATTAAGCGGTTTATATTGTTTCGCCGTCTGTCTACAGTTCAGTAAATTGTACTATTTACAGATATATAACACTAATAGCGGCCGAGGGAGCCCTGTCGCGCCGGGCGCGAGCGCCCCGTGAAACGAGACGCTGAAGGGTGCCGGCGGAGAACGTCGACCGTGAATCAGACGGCGCACGTCGTCCTCGTCGGCTACGGCGAGGTGGGCACGAAGAGTTCGAGCGTCCGGGCGAAGATGGAGGCCAGACTGCGGACGAACCTCCAGGCGGTCCTCGACGACCGCTCGCTCTCGGGCCGCGTCGAGCGGGAGTGGTCCCGCCTGCTCGTCCGCGACGTGGCCGACGCCGACGCCGTCGCGGCCGCCTGCGCCGAGGTGCCGGGCGTCGTCTGGGCGCGCCCCTGCGTCGCCTGCGACCCCGTTCTCGACGACATCGTCGCGGTCTGCCGCGGCCTCGCGTCCGACCACCCCGACGGGGCGGCGTTCGCCGTCGACGCCGACCGCGTCGGCGACGCCGACCGACACGCGTTCACGAGTTCCGACCTCGAACGCGAGGCCGGGAGCGCCGTCGTCGAGGCGACCGGCGCACCCGTGAACCTCGACGACCCCGACCGGACCTACCGAATCGAGTGCCGCGAGGAGACCGCGTATCTCTCCGTCCGGCGGTTCGACGGCCCCGGCGGACTCCCGCTCGGGACGCAGGGGCGGGCCGTCTCGCTCGTCTCCGGCGGCATCGACTCGCCGGTGGCGACGTGGGAGCTGATGCGCCGCGGCTGTGAAATCGTCCCCGTCTACGTCGATTTGGGCGACTACGGCGGCGCGGACCACCGCGCGCGGGCCATCGAGACGGTGCGGACCATCGCCCGCCGCGCCCCGAACGCGGACATGCGAGTGCACGTCGTCCCCGCCGGCGACGTGGTCGAGCGACTGATGGAGGCCGTCGACGACACCCGGATGCTCTCGCTTCGGCGCGCCATGCTCGCCATCGCCGCCGAGATCGCCACCGACGAGCACGCCCACTCGCTCGTGACCGGCGAATCGCTCGGCCAGAAGTCGAGCCAGACCGGCGAGAACCTCGCCGTCACCGAGGCCGCGGTCGACTACCCCGTCCACCGCCCGCTTTTGACCCGCGACAAGACCGACATCGTCGCGGCCGCCCGCGACCTCGGCACCTACGACGACTCGACGCTCCCCGTCGGGTGCGAGCGCGTCGCGCCGAGTTTCCCCGAGACGAACGCCTCGCTGTCGGCCGTCGAGGCCGCGGAACCCGACGACCTGTTCGACCTCGCGGTGGAGGCCGCCCGGGAGCGGGTGGTCGTCTCGCCGGACGGCGAGTGAGCGTGGAAGCGCGAGGTGGGGGTCGCCGACGAGGGACCCGAGGACGGTCGCCGCCCGACCCATCGGGGTGCGATACCGGAGCACACACGAACCGTGCAAACGACAACCATAGTCACGAATAGGCGACTGTTTAGGACCGTTTCGAATGAACAATCGCACAAAAATGGCTTTATTTACCGTGAGCGCTAGGGTTCTCCCATGTCGAAAACATCGCGTCCCGGTCGCGGACACTCCGGCCCCGAGTGGCGCGTCAGCCATCGGGCGTCGCAGACCGACTGGAGCGACACCGTCGAGCGCTGCGCGGCGTGTCACGCCCGCGTCGACCTGAGCGAACCCCACTATCAGGTCCTCCTCGAACGGGACATCGACAAGCCCGGGAAGATAACCCTCGAACGCGAGCGCCTCGTCTTCTGCGACGAGTCCTGCGCCGCCGAGTGGGAATCGACCGCCTGAGTACCGGAACCGCTTTACCGAGTCCGGTCCCTCCCTCTCGACGTGACGCAGGTCTGTATCGTCGGCGCGGAGGACGTCCACCTCCAGTACGAACTGCTGTCGCGCGACACCGCGCGCGCGGCGCTCTCGACCTACGACATCTCCGAACCGTTCGACAACTCGCTTTCGGTCGACACGGTGAGCCTCGGCGCGGCCGTCTCGCTTCTCAACGACCTCAACTGGTATCTCGTCCGGTTCGCCGACTTCTCTCTGGTCCGCGAGCCCTCCGTCTCGGCCGACGAGTGGCTCTCCCGCGACCTCGCCCGACAGATTCGAGACGGGAAGGTCCAGCCCGAAGACACCGGCGACCACCTCGCCATCTACGGCGTCGAAGAGGGCCGCCTCGTCGAGCCGATGTACGTGACGCGCGTCGACGGCTCGGTGCCCGACTACGACCTCAGAGACGTCGAGCGAACGCTCGTCGTCAGAGTCGCGGAAGACGAGTTCGGTCGGTAAGCGAGGCGACCGGCGAAAAGCCGCTCTGGACCGCTATTCCTCGGCGTCGAACATCCCGGTCGACATGTAGCGCTCGCCGGAGTCCCAGAAGACGGTCACGACGAGCGGTTGGTCTTCCTCGTCGGCCTCGGGGTCGGCGAGTCGCTCTGCGACGCGCTTGGCCGCGAGGAGCGACGCGCCGGACGACTGGCCGGCGAGGATGCCCTCCTCGCGGGCGAGGCGGCGACACTCGGCCTCGGCGTCGGCGAGTTCGACGATTTCCACGTCGTCGAGGAGGTCGGTGTCGAGGTTGGGGCTGACGAAGCCCGGCCCCATCCCCTGGAAGTCGTTGTTTCCGACCTCGTGACCCGAGAGGACGGCGCTCTCGGCGGGTTCGACCCCGACGACGCGCATCGAGGGGAACTCCTCGACGAGGCGGCGGCCGTTGCCCGAAATCGTGCCGCCGGTGCCGATGCCGGCGACGAAGGCGTCGATGCGGCGGTCGCCCACCTGTTCGAGAATCTCCTCGGCGGTCGTCCGGTAGTGCGCCTCGGGATTCGCGGGGTTCTCGAACTGCCGGAGTTGGTACATGCCCTCAGCTTCGAGTTCGTCGGCGCGGTCCTTCGCGGCGGAGATGTCGCCGTCGACGAGTTCGATGGTCGCCCCGTAGGCGCGCATGATTTCGCGGCGCTCGGGCGACATCGAGTCCGGCATGACGATTGTGAGGTCGTAGCCCTTCGCCGCCGCGACGACGGCGAGTCCGATACCGGTGTTCCCGGACGTGGGTTCGACGAGGTGGTCGCCCGGCGAGATGTCGCCCGCCTCCTCGGCCGCCTCGACCATCGCCAGCGCGGGGCGGTCCTTCGCCGACCCGCCCGGGTTCTTCGACTCTATCTTCGCCGCGACCGTCGACCCCTCGGGGGAGTCGACGCGGACCAGCGGCGACCCGATAGCGTCGAGGATACTGTCGTCCATCGACCCTCCGTTGACGGCGGGACACTAAACGACTGGCGGAGGCGGACGATACGGCCACCGTCTCAGGGAGAGACACCGCCGCGCGCGGACGGCGAGCCCCGCCGCGAGCGCACCCGTTAAATCCGCGCGGCCGGTACGCCCTGTCATGGCTGAAGCCGAGACGCTCGAAACGATGCAACCGAACCCCGCGTGGGACGCGGCCTCGTACCCCGACGTGGTCGACGCCCTCGCGGCCGAGGAGTACACGTTCAAGGTCTGGGGCGGCGACTGGTGCGGCGACTGCCGCGGACAGCTCCCCGACTTCGCGGCGGCGCTCGACGCCGCCGGCGTCCCCGCCGAGCGAATCGACCACTACCCCGTCGAGAAGGCCGACGACGGCTCGAAGGTCGGCCCGCTCGTCGAGGCGTACGACATCGAACTCATCCCGACGGTCGTCGTCGAACGCGACGGCGAGGAGGTCGCCCGCTTCGTGGAGGAAGAAGACGTTCCGATTGCGGCCTACCTCGCAGAGCGGCTCTCGAACTGAGCGTCTGTTCCGGTTTTTCGTTTTCTCGAACTCACCCAATCCGCCCACACAGTCGAATCCCCCGATTCAATCGAATCCGCCGAAACCGTGATACGACACCCGCGGGTACGGCGATGCGATGCGACGAGCGCAGTTGTCGCGGGAGTCGGAAGATGCCTGAGAAACGCGGTGGGGACGCGGGTGAGCGCCCGGACGACGGTGACGAACCGCGGCACTATCTCCTCGACAGCGACGACTACCGCCGCGACCTCGTTCCGGTGTTCTCCGAAGCCGTCCCCGTCGCAAGCGCGGTTCGGGTGGAACTCGACGAGAGCTGTCTCGACGGAGCGTACGGTGAAGACGACATCGAGCGATGTTTCGAGGCGCTCACAACCGTCGAAGCACTCGACCCCAAGCGCCCGGACGACGGGACCCGCGTCTTCTCTCTCGACCGCGACGGCGAGGACGCGCTGTTCGCGCTTCTCGACGCCGCGACGACGATGGTCGGGGAGAACTTCGTATTTCGCCTCGCGCTCCTCGACGAGCGCGGCGACGAACTGCTCGTGGCGATTCCCCACGAGTCGATGCTCTGGGGCGAGTCGCCGCCGCTCCCCGAGGCGGCCGTGGCGTCGATTCGGGACCTGCTCACCGACCGAGTCGGTGTGTTCGCGGCGTCGACGGTCCACGAGCGCTGGGAGACCGACGACCACGCCTACCGCTTCGAAACCACGGCAATCGTGCAATCGACGCTGGACCGGAAGACGAGTCTGACGTACTGTTCCGCGCTCTCGGCGCGCCGTCTCGACGTCGTCGACGGAACGACGCTCGTCTTCGACACGCCGATGGGAGAGAAAGTCGTCCCGTGTGTGACCCGCGAGCGCGCCGAGCGAGTCGCAAACACGGTGCGGTCGTTGCGGCGGCGGTACGACGGGACGCGACTCTGAGTCGGGGGACCAGCTTAGTTGTCGTCGCCCGCGCCCGCGTCGCCCGCCGTGAACCACGCCAGCGCCTCGTCGAGGTCGTGGGTCGGCGCGGAGCAGGTGAAGTTCTCGCAGGCGTAGACGGTGGGGTCGCCGTCGGCCGCCTCGCGGCCGGCCCAGATTGGCGGGGCCTCGTCGAGTCCGAGTTCGTCCAGCCACGCGTCGAGTTCCTCGTCGGTGCCGGGGCGACGGGAGACGACGAGGCCGGGGAGGTATCGCGAGGCGAGCGTCTCGCGCCACTCGTCGGGCACCTCGTCGGCGGCGATGGTGAGTTCGGGGACGCCGCTTGCGGCCTTCTCGGCGGCGAGCGCGAGCGAGACGTGTTCGAGCGGACTGCCGCGGACGCGGTTGGCGAACGACCCGAGGACCGCGTCGGCGACCTCGCCGAAGCCGTCTTCGGGCGCGAACTGTTCGAGGTCCAAGAACAGCGACGTGGCGACGCCGAGGCTCGACGGCGTGGACTGGTCGGTCGGCTCCTGCGGGCGGGTGACGAGCGACTCGCCGCTCTCGGGGGTGAAGTAGAGCGTCCCCGCGTCGGCGTCGTAGAACTCCCGGCGGGTCGCCCGCGCGAGGTCGAGCGCGAACGAGAGCGGCGCGAGATCGCCGGTCGCCTGATAGAGGTCGAACGCGCCGCGCGCGAGGAAGGCGTAGTCTTCGAGGTAGCCGTCGCCTTTCACCTCGCCGTTCATCACGCGCCGCGAGAGCGTCGCGGTCTCGTCGTCCCAGAGGCGCTCGCGCACGAAGTCGAGGGCGCGGCGGGCGTCGTCAGCGAGCGAGTCGTCTTCGAGGACGACCGCCCCCTGCGCGAACGCCGAAATCATCAGGCCGTTCCAGCCGGCGAGCACCTTCTCGTCGCGGGCGGGGCGCTCGCGGCCCTCGCGGGCGGCGAACAGCGCCTTCCGGGCCTTTTCGAGCCGGTCTTCGACCTCGGACTCGTCGAGGTCGTACTCGTCGGCGAGGTCGGCGGTCGTCGCCGAGACGTTCAGGACGGTCGTCTTGTTCTCGAAGTTGCCGCCGGGGGTGACGCCGTAGCGGTCGCAAAACAGGTCGGCGTCGAGTTCGGGGAGGAGACCGCGCACGTCGTCGGGCGTCCAGACGTAGAAGGTGCCCTCCTCGCCGCCGGACTGGGCGTCGAGCGTGGCGAAGAGGCCGCCGTCGTCGTGGGTGAGTTCGCGGCGGACGAACTCGAACGTCTCGGCGGCGACGGTCGCATAGGACTCGTTGCCGGTGAGTCGCGCGGCGTCGAGGTACCGGGCGGCGAGGCCGGCCTGGTCGTACAGCATCTTCTCGAAGTGCGGGACGGTCCACTCGCGGTCGACGCAGTAGCGGTGGAAGCCGCCGCCGAGGTGGTCGCGGAGACCGCCGTTGGCCATCGCGTCGAGGCTCTGTCGCGCCACGTCGAGCGCCTCGTGGCGGCCGGAGACGGCGTAGCCGCGGAGCAGGGCGTCGATGCGACCGGGTTGGGGGAACTTCGGTCCGTCGCCGCCGAAGCCGCCGTGGTCGCGGTCAGCGCCGCGGAGCGCGGCCTGCACGGTGGTGTCGAGTACCTCCGAGCCGGGGGCCTCGCCGGCCACGTCGGGCGTCTCCTCCAGTCGGTCGGTGATGGCGCTCGTCCACTGCTCGGCGCGGTTCTCTATCTCGTCGCGGTCGGTCCGCCACGACTCGGCGAAGCTCTCGACGAGGTCGCGGAAGCCGGGCGCGCCGCGGCGGGGTTCCGGCGGGAAGTACGTGCCGACGAAGAAGGGCTTGCCCTCGGGCGTGAGCCAGACGGAAAGCGGCCACCCGCCGCCGCCGGTGACGAGCTGGCAGATGGTCTGGTAGATGCGGTCGAGGTCGGGGCGCTCCTCGCGGTCGACTTTGACGGGGACGAACTGTTCGTTGAGCACCTCGGCGATGTCGGGGTCCGAGAAGCTCTCGTCGGCCATGACGTGACACCAGTGGCACGCCGAGTAGCCGACCGAGAGGAATATGGGTTTGTCCGCCTCGCGGGCGGCGTCGAGCGCCGTCTCGTCCCACGGTTGCCAGTTGACCGGGTTGTCGGCGTGCTGGCGGAGGTACGGGCTCTGCTCCTCGTCGAGTCGGTTGCGTCCCACCGGGTCGGACATGCGTCGGAGTCGGCGCTCCGGCAACTAAAGCGGCGTGGAGACGGCCGTCGTGGCCGGCGCGGGGCGTGGGCCGGACAGCGAGTCACCCTCGGTGGCGACCGAACATAACCACAATCGTGCCTATTTCGTCGGCGATAAAGAGCAATCTTTACACTCCCGTGCGCAGGGTATGCGACCATGAGCGAGACCGTCCTTCTCGTCGGCGGCGGCGGCCGCGAGCACGCGATTGCCCGCGCGCTGGCCCCCGACTGCGACCTGTACGCCTGCGCCAGCAACCGAAACCCCGGCATCGCCGCCCTCGCCGAGGGCTTCGAGACGATTTCGGAGACCGACGCCGAGGACATCGTCGCCTACGCCGAGTCCGTCGACGCGACGCTCGCAATCGTCGGCCCCGAGTCCGGCCTCGCGGCGGGCGTCGCCGACGCCCTCGACGAGGCGGGTATCTACACCTTCGGCCCGCAGGCGGCCGAGGCGCGCATCGAGACGGACAAGGCGTTCCAGCGGCAGTTCATGCGCGACGAGGAGATTCCGGGCAACCCCGACTTCGCCACCTTCGACGACATGGAGGCCGCCTGCGACTACATCGACGACTACGACGGCGACCTCGCGGTCAAGCCCGCGGGTCTCACCGGCGGCAAGGGCGTGAAGGTCATCGGCGACCAGGTGACGCCCGAGGAGGCGAAGGCGTACCTCCGCGACTCCGACTACGAGCGGGTCGTCCTCGAAGAGCGCCTCGTCGGCGAGGAGTTCACGATTCAGGCGTTCGTCGCCGACGGCGAGTTCCGCGTCAGCCCCGCCGTACAGGACCACAAGCGAGCCTACGAGGGCGACGAGGGACCGAACACCGGCGGCATGGGCAGTTACACCGACGTGACGCCGTCCCTGCCGTTCATGGCCGACGGCGACTACGAGGCCGCCGTCGAGGTCATCGAGGCCGTCGTCGAGGCGCTCCCGGAGTACAAGGGCATCCTCTACGGCCAGTTCATGCTCACGACCGAGGGACCGAAGGTCATCGAGTTCAACGCCCGCTTCGGCGACCCCGAGGCGATGAACACGCTTCCGGTCCTCGAAACGCCCTTCATCGACGTGCTCACCGCCGCCCGCGAGGGCGAGTCGCTCCCCGAACTCGACTTCGCCGAGGCCGCGACGGTCTGTAAGTACGCCGTCCCCGAGGGCTACCCGACGGACCCCGAGGCCGGCGCGGAAATCACGGTCGAGGTGGACGAGGACGCCGACGCCCTGCTGTTCTACGCGAGCGTCGACGACCGCGAGGACGGCCTGTACACGACGACCTCGCGGTCGTTCGCCGTGGTCGGCGTCGCCGACAGCATCGCCGCGGCGGAGGAACTCGCGGAGGACGCGCTCGCCGACGCCGGCGAGGGCTTCCACATCCGCCACGACATCGGCACGGCGGCGCTCGTCCAGCGCCGCATCGACCACATGGCCGAACTCCGCGGCGAGTAAGCCGGGAGCGGTCCCGCGGGACCGATTTTCCAGTTCGCTCGTTGCCCCCCGCCGAGGGCGCTTTTACCCCCGCGGCCCAATCGACTGACGTGACTGACGACGATGCCGCACCGGCGGACGCAGAGGGCCGCCGACACGACCGAATCCAGCACCACCCGACGCCCGGCCCGCGGAACTCGCTCCAGTACTGGACCGACGCCAAACCCGTCTGGCGCGTGATGCTCAACTACGTGTTCGTCCTCGTCGCGCGCATCGCGCCGTCGCTCAAGCTTCGAAACTGGGCGCTCCGACGCATCGGTGTCACCGTCGGGACGGGCGTCTCGTGGGGGCTCGAAGCGACGCCCGACGTGTTCTGGCCGGAGCTTATCACCATCGAAGACGACGCCATCATCGGCTACGACTCAGTCATCCTCTGTCACGAGTTCCTGCAGGACGAGTACCGGACCGGCGAGGTCGTCGTCGGCGAGCGCGCCATGATCGGCGCGAAGGCGACCATTCTCCCGGGCGTTCGCATCGGCACGGGCGCGCAGGTCGCGGCGAACTCCCTCGTCACGCGCGACGTGCCCGCCGGCGAGACGGTCGCCGGCGTGCCCGCGAGACCGATGTCCGGCGGCGAGGCAGACGGGGAGTGACCGACTCACCGTCGCCCGTCAGGTCGCCGTTAGGTCGCCGTCAGGCCGAACGAGCGACTTCTCGCGGGGTGGTGGGCGTTCGGGTTCGGGTTCGGGTTACCTGCGGACGCGCCCAACGCCCTTGTTGAGGACGCGCGCGTTCGGCACGACGAACTCCGTCTCCTCGGCTTCGACGTGAGTGACGAACATGTCGAACTCCTGTACCACGCCGCGGACGTCGCCGACGACGATTTCGTCGCCGATGCTGTACGGTTGGGTGAAAAGGAGGTACGTCCCCGCCGCGCCCGAGCGAAGCAGGTCGCGGAACGCCACGGCGCTGAACACGATGAGGCCGAGCAGGTACGCTCCGAGGAGGACGATGAGCGCGAGCGTGGCGACGCCGACCTGCGAGAGCGCGACAAGCGTGGCGAGAAAGAAGACGGTGTACTTGGCGAGCGCGGGGAGGAGGTTCACCTGCGGGAGTTTGACCGCGCGGAACCGCTCGGCGACGAGGAGTTCGACCTTGTCGCCGACGACGACGCCGATGATGAGAACGAGGATGGCGATGAACAGTTGCGGGAGGATGGCGATGACGAGGCCCCAGAACCGGTCGGCGTAGTTGACGCCGGCGAACGACAGCGCGGCGAAGAGGCTGATGCCGAGGACGAAGTACCGCGTCAGCCACGACAGGATTTCGACCGTCGAGGTCTCGAAGTCGCGGGCGGTCCGCTCGAACGCCGTGCCCTCGATGGCCTCCGGTACGCCGACGCTAATGAGGAGTCGGTGGACGAGCGTCCCCGCGACGTACGCGAGCAGTATCCCGAAAAGCAGGATGGCGAGCACGCCGAGAAACCGGACGCCGGCGATTCGAACGATGTCGTCGACGACGCCGCCGACCGTCTGGAGCGGGACGGCTGACGCGGACGCGGATGTTGACGCGGCTGTGGCCGCTGGTGCGGGACCGACCGACGAGTGGATGAGGGACGCCGAAGCGAACCCCGGCATCTCAGTACGCCTCCGGGTCGATTTCGAGAATCATCTTGCCGCCCTTGAACGCCCGGACGAGCCCGTCGGACTCCGAGAGGACGATGGCCGTGGCGTTGGTGTCGCGGGTGATAGCGCCGCCGGCCATGTGGCGCGCACCCAGCCCTTTCGGGATGTCGACGCCCTCCGCCGAAGGTTCGAGGTAGCGGTACGCCGAGACGATTTTCCCCGAGTCGGAGATGACGAACGCGCCGTCGAGCCGCGAGAACTCCTTGAGCATCACGTTGACGATGGGGTCGCCGACGTAGACGTGGGACTTCTCGAAGGGGTTGTACGAAAGCGGCCGGGACTTGTTCATCACCTTGCCCGCGTCGCCGACGATGAACAGCGCGCCGACGGGTTCGCCCTTCTGGCCCTTCTTGCCCAGTTCGATGGCCACCTCGAACACGTCGCGGATGACGCCCGGGTCCGCCCGGGAGTTCGCAAAGAGGTCGTAGATGCCCGACCGCATGTTCTCCTCGACGCGGACGCGGACGAGCGTGTCGGGGTCGCCCCCGAAGACCCCGACGTTGCAGGCGATGGTGTCGCCCGCCTCGACGATGCTCTGTTCCATCGCGCCCTCGACGCCGAAGCGGATGCGGTCCTTGACGTTCTGGAACTGCAGGGGCAGTTCCACGAACGTCTCGGCTTCGACCGTGTTCTCCGGCGCGATGACCACCGTCGGAACGTCCGTCTCGGCGAACTGCTCGTAGTGGGAGTGACTCGGCGTGAACAGGAACAGCCCATCGACGTCCGCCACGAGGTCGCCCAATAATTCGGATAACGCCGCCATTGGTGGAGAGACACACCGGGTGAGAAAAAGGGTTGTGTCGCGTCTGACGCGTGGCGTGCGCGATTCGGCCGGTCGAAACCGGCGACTGATTCTCTCCGAAGGGGGCCGAACGGAGCTTACTGCCCCAGAATCGGGGCTCTGAGCGCGGCGACTTCGTCGAGAATCGCATCGGCGTCTTCCGGGGCGACGCCGTTCTCGTCGAGCGCCGCCGCGAGGTGTTCGGCGATGGCGTCGAAGTCCTCACCGGAGAGGTCGAGGTGGTCGTGGGCCGCCCGCATGTCGGCCCCGTCGTACTCGACGGGACCGCCGGCGACGGCGCTGATGAACTTGACCTGATGGGCGCGCTGTTCGACCATGTCGATGTCGTCGAAGTAGTGGGCGACCGAGTCGTCGGCGAGGACGCGGTCGTAGAAGTCCGAGACGACTGCTTCGACGGCCTCGCGGCCGCCGAGGCGAGCGTAGAGTGACTGCGCTGGCATTCGTCGGGGTGTTGGACGGCGCGACGGTAAGGCTTCCTCCGAACGTATTCGGGGTGTTTAAGCGTGGGTTGGGTGAGGACCACAGAAGTGAAGCTAGCTGTGTCAGCGGGCGTTCGTCCGTTACCGGGCCCGCTTCTCTGTTCTCAGGAAGCATAGCGCTGGACTATGAGGTTACTCGACAGATAGTACCGCGAGATGGTCGTACCGAACCCACAACTGAGGACCGAAAAGAGAACCGCAGACACCTCCGGACTCGTCGGACGTTGGTGGGTGTATCTCGCCGTCGCCGTGGGCGGGACCTGGGCCTTCTGGCTCCCGGCGATTGCGCTTGGGGTTCGGTTCGACAGCGCTGTCGGGCTGTTGTTGCTTCTCGTTGGCCTCGCGGTCCCCGGCGTGAGCGGCATCGCGTTCGCCTCTCTCGTTTACGACGAACGCGGGCGGAGCGACTTCTGGAACCGCGTGCGTAACCCCCGTCGGGTCGGCGTCAGATGGCTCCTCGTCATTCTCCTCGTCCCCCTCGGCGTCGGCGTTCTCGCCGGTGCCCTCGACTTGCTACTCGGTGGGCCCGGGCCGACGTGGGGCGAAGCCGTCACGGAGTTCGGCGTGAACCCGCTGGCCGTGCTTCCCACGCTGTTCTTTGCGACCCTCCCCCCGATTCTCGAAGAGTTAGGGTGGCGGGGATACGCGCTCGACAGGCTCCAACTGAAGCGGTCGGCCGCGAGCGCGAGCCTGGTTCTGGGCGTCGTCTGGGCGCTCTGGCACCTCCCCCTGTTCTTCATCGAGGGCTCGTTCCAACACGACTCGGTCGGGGTCGCGACCACGGGGTTTTGGCTGTTCATGGCCGGCATCGTCGCGCTCTCGTTCACGTTCACGTGGGTTTACAACAACACGGAGCGGAGCATCCTCGGTATCATCGTCCTCCACGGCTGGGTGAACTTCACCGCCGAAGTCATCGTGGTGCCCGACCCCGCGTACTACGGCCTCTGGTTCGTGCTCGCCGGCGCAATCGTCGCAATCTGGGGCGCGAAAACCATGACTGCCGACGACGACGTTCCGCATCCACCACTCCCACTGACTCGATAGGCTGTGTTTTTTAGCTTCTGACAGTCCCCTTCGAGCCATCGCGGTTTCTCACCCGGAGGGACCAGCATCCGGAGACACAGGGGACGGGGTTCGAACGTATCTGCTCCCTCGGTCACTTCACCCGCTTAGTGCGCGGGACAGGGTTCGAACCGGACCGAGACTCGCGGTGCTCGTCTCGTAGGGTTCGAACTCTTCTGCCACGGTTTTCGTCCTCGCTCACGGCTTCGCTATTCGGGTCGCGTCGGATAGAAAAGGCGCGGGACAGGGTTCGAACCGCGGTCGCAACGCTCCGCGTTGCTCCCTGATTCGAACCCTTCGGCTTGCATACACGTCTCTCACGATGTTCGAGTCGGTATGCGCGGGACAGGGTTCGAACCGGGCCGAGACTCGCGGTGCTCGTCTCGTAGGGTTCGAACCTGTCTGCTCCCTCGCTCACTTCGTTCGCTCAGTGCGCGGGACAGGGTTCGAACCTGCGAAGGTCTACACCACAGCGTCCTAAGCGCTGCGCCTTTGGCCACTTGGCTACCCGCGCGCAATCGGGCGACGCTCGCCCTTCGACCGCACATTTCCCGCAACGATATATAAACGTCACGAGGGCTCGCCGCGGGGATTATGCTCCCGCGGCCGCAACGACGACCATGTACAGCGCCCGAGACCAGCGAGACAACCGGGAGTGGCTGGCCCGCATCGACGCCGCCGCCGACGGCCTCGAACTCGGTAGCGAGGCCCGCTCGTACGCCTCGGACATGTTTCTCACGCAGTTACCCGACGAGGAGCGCTCGAAGAAGGCCGTCGCCGCCGCCAGCCTCTACGCCGGCGCGCTCATCGCCGGCGAGGAGCGCTCGCAGACCGCCGTCGCCGAGTCGATGGACGTCTCGCGGCTCAGCATCCAACAGCGCTGGAAGGACCTCCTCCGGGAGGCCGGCTTTCGCCCCCCGAGTTGGTAGCGCTCACTCCGAGGCGTTCGACGGTGCCATCCGGCGAGTCAACAGCGCGTACGTCGCCGCGGTGGCGAGGACGCCGGCGACGACGCCGGCCGGGATACCGACGAAAAGCGAGAAGAAGACCCACCGAGCGGCCACCTCGGTGACGGCGATGCCGACGAGGACCGCGGCGACGACGCCGACGGCGAAGCTGGCGAAAAGCGGGTGTCGCATGGGCGACAGTACGACCGTGAGCGTGAAAACTATTCGTCGCTCGGCGGCGTCCGACCGCGGCCCTCGCGGTCGGGCGTGAGGTTGCCGTGGCGGTCTATCTCCCCGGAGACGATGCGCGTCGAGGAGATGCGCTTTCCGTCCTCGGCGGGGACGTGTTCGACGACCTCGATACGGAGGGGTTTGAGGCCCTTCTCCTCGCGGATCTCGTTGACGCGCTCGCCGCCGCCCCGCGTCTCGGGCGAGACGATGAGCACGTCGAATCCTTCTTCGGTCGCGATGCCGGTCGGTTTGTCGAGTTCGCGGATTTCGAACTCGCGGCCGTGTTCCTCGGCGAGCGGGCGGAGTTCGGCTTCGAGGTCCGCCTTGCGGTCGTCGAAGGGCCGGACGTAGCGGTCGACGTGTCGCGTCTTCGGCGCGAGTTCGTCGCTCGTGAGTCCGACCGTGACAGCACCCAATTCGAACGCCCGCTCGAACAGCGCGAGATGTCCATCGTGGACAGGGTCGAACGTCCCGCCCAACGCGACGTGCATACTCTCGGGGTGGGTACGGCGCGACTTAAGCGGGTCGGGTTAGCCTAACGGACCAACACCCGAGCCGAGCGGGGGCTACGAGTTCGCGCGAATCGCCGCAGAAGCCGGGTCGCCGGGCTACTCCTCGCGGACCGTAATCGTGACCGGTTCGGTCTCGTCGGTGCGGTCGGTGCCGAGGTGTCGGTCGAGGTTGAACACGGCGTTCAACTGCGCCTGCACCTGTCCGGAGACGCCCTTCACGAGGTCGCTGGGCGCGATGGCGACGTACTCGTAGGGGTTGTTGCCCGCGCCGGAACTCTTCCGCTTGCGGCGTTCGACCGTCTCGTCGTCGGCGAGTTCGGCCAGCGCCTCCCGAACCGTACTCGGGTAGAGGCCGGTCCCCTCGGCGACTTCCTCGCTCGTCGAGTGAGGGTGCTGTCGGAGGTGGACGTAGATTCGCGCGCGCGTCTCGGTGTCGAGAATCCACGCGAGCAGGTCCACCAACCCGTCGTCGAACTCGGAGACGGCGCAGTCGGCCGCGCCGCCCGAGTGGTCTTCGTCCGTCGACTCCGCGCTCCCCTCAGTGCTCTGGTCCGCAGACATTTGTGCTACGGCAAAGGTCAAAACAGGGGCGCTAAAAAATGTTTCCTGTCGCGCGTCGGCGTGCGACTCAGTCCAGCGTCAGGTGTTCGCACAGGGCGTCGAGCCCGGATTCCTCGTGAATCCGGCGCTGGACGGCGGTGCCGGATTCGGCGTCGAGAAGCGACCGGAGGCCGTCGACGCCGAGGCGGTCGGACTCGGTTTCGACGAACGAGTCGAGGCTCACGACGCCCTCGGAGTCGGGGGCGATGAAGTCGGTGTCCCGGCCGTAGCGGGTCGCGCGCCACTTGTTCTCGTCGAGGAGTTCCCGCCGGACCGACGTTCCCGACTCGCCCGATTCGTAGCGGTCGGCGAGGTCCAACACGAGCGCGTGGACGTACTCGACGAAGTCGGCGACGCGCTCGGGGTCGGTCTGGGCGTCGGGGGTGCGGATTTCGACCGTCCCGTGGCCGGTGTGGGGGCGCACGTCGTACCAGAGTTCCCCCCGGTCGTCTATCGAGCCGTACTCGACCATCCGGCGCTCGAAGCGCTGGAACTCCTCGAAGTCCTCGAAGGCGGTCGGCATGCCGGTGTTGGGGAGGTTCTCGAACACCTTGGCGCGGGCGGAGGCGAGGCCGGTGTCGAAGCCGTTCCAGAAGGGGGAGTTCGCGGAGAGCGCGAGTAGGGGAGAGAGATACCAGCGGAGTTCGTTGGCGACCCAAACGGCCTTGTCCGCGTCGTCGACGCCGACGTGGACGTGGAGGCCGGCGGTCGTGTTCCGGTGTTGCGGATACTGAATCCGGTCGAGTTGGGCCTGATACCGGGGTTTGGTCGCGTGGTCGAGTTCGCGCCACTTGGCGGCGGGGTGGAGCCCGGCCGCGGCGATGCGGTAGCCGTGGTCCGCGGCGTGGTCGACGAGCGCCTCGCGGACCGTCGAGACGGCCGCGCCGGCCTCGTCGGGGTCCTCGATGAGCGGCGTCTGCGTCTCGATAGTGAACTGGAACAGCTCGTGGTCGAGCCGTCCCGCGAGCGGTTCCGGAGGCTCCGGTCCGTAGACTAAGTCGTCGATACCCGAGGTGGGGCGGCCGTCGGCATCGACGATGTAGAATTCCTCTTCGACGCCGAGCGTCCCCATTCGGTCGAAGGCATCCGCCGACCCTAGTTCCATCGCAACGGCGTAAGTTGCGCCGAATTAAAAACACCGTGGGAGCCGGCGAACGCGTCGCGCGACCGCCGCCGGTCGAATCCGACGACGTGACAGCGACCGAATGGTTCCGCGGACGCCCAACACCGGCGGCGGCCCGCGCGAATCGCGGTGCCAGCCGGCGGCGACGACCTACTTCGGCCGGGCGACGATACCGAGGTGGTCCGCGTGGAAGCGGTCGAGACGGGCGGTTTCGAGGAGTTCGTAGGCCGAGTCGAGTTCGGCGACCACGTCGTCGAACACGTCGTCCGGCTCGGCGGTCACGTCCTCGCTCCGCGCCTTGACGGCCATCAGGAGCCGCCCGTCGTCGGCGAGGAACTGTCGGTTGCGGGCGGCGACGGTCGCCTGCCCGCGGGTCGCCACGTCCATGACGAGGCAATCGATGCCGGCTTCGACGACGTGCGCGTAGGACTCGGGGTCGCGCGCGTCCTTCAAAAGCGGAAAGAGGTTGTCGCGGTCCTCGGCGACGCCGACGAGGTCGCGGACGGGCCGCGGCGCGAACTCCACGGCGTAGGTCGGCCCGGCGAAGTCGGCGACGTGCGAGACGGTCGTCCCCGAGGCGGCCCCGAGGTAGAGCACCGACTCGCCGCCGACGAGACCGGTGTCCATGCCGAGTTCGAGCATCGCGCCGAGCTTCGAGCGCCCGGCGTCCCACGCGCGCCAGCCGTCGGCGTCGACGGGTTCGCCGTAGACCTGTGCGCCCCGCGTCGAGAGGCGCTCGCGGCCGCCGAACGTCCGGCGTTCGACGCCGTCGGGGAGGCCACTGTCGTCGCTCATTCGTCCGCCTCCTCGTCGGCGCGGGCGCGAATCGTCTCCATCCGGTCGGCGAGTTCGGCGTGCAGGTCCGGGCGGTAGTCGCCCGAGTAGTGGTCGACGCGGGCGGCGATAGCGAGCTTTCCGGCGAACGCGCGGGCGGCCGACCCGCGGTCTTCCGGACGCGTCCCGCGGACGTACTCGTGGGTGAAGATGACGCCGTGTTTGGGCGACGTGGCGCGGCCCTTCAGGTGCGCGAACAGGGCGTCTTCCGCCCCGAGCACTTGGACCGTGCCGCTCGGTTTCTTGGCGAGGGGTTCGAGGCCGCCGGCCAGCGCGATGAGCCGCGCCGCGAGGACCGGCCCGGCCATCTCGGCGAGGTTCGGCGCGGCCGTGGGCGCGCGCTCCTCGATGAACGACCGGAGGTCGTCGCGCTCGTCGAGCAGGTCCACCGCGCGGGTGGCGTAGGAGACGACGCGCTCCTCGGCGGCGGTCTTCGGGTCGCGGGCGGCGATGTCGCGGACGCCGTCGAGGCCGCGCGGAACGTCCCCGTAGAGCGTGCCGGCCCACTCGACGACCCGCTCGGCGAGTTCGTTCGCGGTCCGCTCGGCGTCGTCCATCGCCCGCACGGCGTGGGCGAGTTGCACGTCGTCGGCGCGCTCGCGCTCCGCGACGGCCTCGCTGGCGGCGGCGAGCGTCGCCGAGCGGAGTTTGGCGTAGTAGTCGGTCTCGTCGGCGGCGAACCCGGCGTCGACGGCCTCGGCCGGCCAGTCTGCGGGGGCGGGGGCGCGGCCCGTTCGGACTCGCGTCGCCCCGGATTCGGGGTCGTCGGGGTCCGCGCCGGCGAACCATGCGTCTGTCATACTGGCGGATTGCGCCCCGTCCGGGTAAAAGGACACGGACCCGCGGGCGCGAGTCGGCGCTCGCGGCATGCTGTGGTAAGTTTTAACACACCATGTCTCGTACGAATGCTCGATGGAACGCGCTTCGTACGTCTGTCGTGAGTGTCAAACGACCGTGAGCGCCGCGTCGTACCGTTCGACCTGCCCCGAGTGCAGTGGCGAACTGCGGCCCACGTCGGTGACGAACCGCCGGCGCGTCGGAGATTGAGCGGCGCGCGCGGGTCGTCCGACCCGGACGCCATCCGCTCGCTCGCAGTCACGACCGACGACCTCGTGACCGCCCTCGAGGCGAACCGCCGGGGCGACGACCCAGTCGTCCTCCGCGTCACCCCGCCGTTCTACGGGCGGATGCGGGCGCGGGTTCACCGCACCGGCGGCGAGGCGTCGGACTACGCCGACCCCGAACCGATACACCTCGACCCGCGGGTCTTCGTCGCCGACGACGCCCCCGCGTATCCGGAGCCCGACGAGACTCGGCCGGACCCGTACGAGGTCGAGACCCACCACGAGCGCCACACCGAGGCGGTTCGAGCGTGGCGCTCGGCGGTCCGCGAGCACCTCCGCGACGCGGTCGCGCTCCCGACGGACGACGGTCCCCACGAGGTCGAGGTCAAGTACCTCGGCTGAGCGAACCACTTTTTCCCCACGGGCCACACCGTAGCGACATGAGCACCGACGAGTACCGCCGCGGGACGGCGGTCGAGCGCGAGCGCCAGCGGAAACAGCGCCCGGCCCGCGGCCGCTACCGCGGGGTGCTACCGGTCATCTACGCCATCGGGTTCGTCATGTTCACCGCCGTCTCGCTGTACATCGGACCCGAACCGGCGTTCGCGGTCTACCTGGTCACGCACGTCTTCTACGCGGGGCTGATTCGCGCCGATATCAGGTCGCTCCGCGGGCAGGGCATCGACTGGGGCGCGTCGCGGCATCTCTGGTTCGGTGCGGCGTTCGCGCTCCCGTTCGTCGCGCCCGCTTACTACGTCTACAGCGGTCGCGTGATTCGCCGCGAGAACGAGTCGCGTGACCTCGGCGACTGACGCGGAACCGACGAACCGCTCGGTTCGGGGCGCGCCGAGTCGGTCGCCGCGGCGGCCACCGAACTTATGCCCGGAGCGGGGAAATGGCGGGGCAATGAGTTCCAGACGCGTAGTCGCGGTGCTCGCGCTCGCCGCGCTCGTGCTCACCAGCGGCTGTATCGGCTTTCTGACGGGCGAGGAGACGCTGAGATTCGAGTCGGAGCCCGCCACGGCTGACGCGACGGTCGCCGCGAACGCCGGCTACGAGACCAACGGGACCGAGGCGTTCGCGGTGAACCGGACGCTCTCGTTCGGCGGACAGGAGCGCAAAATCGCCGCCAGCAACCACATTACGACGTACGAGAAGACGCTGGACCTCGGCTTCTTCGGCGAGGCCAGGCTCGGCTCGTTCAGCGTCATCTCGACGCCCGCGGTCGAGGTCGCCGGCCAGCCGCGGAACCCCATCGGCGACTACTCGAACGACGACCTCATCCGCCTCGTCGACAACCGGTATCAGGGCCTCAGCGACGTCCAGCAGGTCAGTTCGCGGAACGTCCAGATGCTCGGCCAGACGACCAACGTCACGAAGTACAGCGCCACCGCGCGGTTCGGCGGGCAGGAAGTCGACGTGTACGTCCACGTGACGAAGGTCCAGCACGACGAGGACTTCATCGTCGCAATCGGGCTGTACCCACAGCAACTCGACGGCGAGGAGGAGAACGTCCTCGAACTGATTCGGTCGGTCGAACACCCGTCCGAAGTGTAACTGTCGGGGGGTGGCTTTTTCTCGTCGCCGCGGGTCGGTGAGTCCATGAGTCGCGTACGGACCGCAGGCATCGCGGTGACGGCGCTCGGCGTCGTCGGCTACGGCCTCGGGACGCTCGTCGCCTATCCGGGGCGAGCGTTCTCGGTGACGGCCGTCATGGTCGGCATCACGCTGTGGGCCATCGGGGGTGACGTGCGGTGATTTCGGCGCTCGTCTACCGCGACGACGGCGCGTCGGCCTACGAGGAGACCGCGCTGGACGCGGCGCGCGACGCCGACGGGACGACGTGGGTTCGCGCGACGACCGGCGAGGAGTTCGACCGCGTCGCCGAGGCGTTCGGCATCCACTCGCTTTCGGTCGAGGACGTGCGGAACGACGCCCGCCCGAAGACCGAGGAGTACGACGAGTACACGTTCGTCCTCGTCCGAATGGCGACGCTCCGCGTCGGCGAACAGGTGTTCGAAGAGGAGGTCCAGACCAGACCCGTGGGACTCTGTTTCGGCGAGGACTGGCTCGTGACGCTGACGCGCCGGGAGTTGGAGCCGATAAACCACGTGTGGCACGCCATCGAGCGCGAGGAGCCGCGGATGCTCCGGTTCGGGCCGGACTACGTGGCCTACCGCGTCATCGACCGCATCGTCGACGAGTACTTCGGGTTGTTAGACGAGGTCGGCGAGGAAATCGAACTCATCGAGGACAGCATCTTCGAGGGGCCGGACCCGGAGGTGCTCGAAGGGCTGAACGCGGTCCGGCGCGACCTGCTTTCGTTCCGAAAGACGGTGTGGCCGACCCGCGAGGCCGTCGGGGTGCTCGCCCGCGGCGACCCCGACTACGTCCGCGAGGCGACCGAGAAGTACTACCGCGACGTGTACGACCACCTCGTCGAGTTGGTCGACCTGACGGAGACGTACCGCGACCTCGCGCGCGGCGCGCGGGATATCTACCTCAACACCCTCTCGCAGTCGACGAACGAGGTGATGAAGACGCTCACCGTCGTCGCGACCATCATCCTCCCGCTGACGCTCGTCGTCGGCATCTACGGCATGAACTTCGACCCCGGCGCGTCGGCGTTCAACATGCCCGAGCTCGGCTGGGCCTACGGCTACCCCGCGACGATGCTCGGGATGGCGCTCGTCTCCGTGGTCCTGCTCGTCTACTTCCGCCGGGAGCACTGGCTCTGAGCGACGAAAGAGCTATCATACCCGATTAATCACACCGACGCTCGCTTCTCGTCGACTCGATGACGACAAAGCGCCTACATCGTGCGATTCACCCGCACAGAATAGGCGAAAGCTTTATAAGGTTTTCGAACTTACTGTTGGTAAGGCCAGTCCAAGCCGGATTATTCTTTCGTCTTCTGTGGTCTTCCCGGCCGAGACGTATCCGCGCCTTCCACCCACCATGAGCGACACCACAACCACCCGAACCTACAGCGCCGACGCAAAGACCCGGGACGTCCGTTCCCGCGAGTCCGAGCGAGACGAAAAACAGCGAGACGAGACGCAGGTCTGCCCCGAGTGTAGCGGCCACCTCGTCACCGACGAGGAACACGGCGAGACCATCTGCGAAGAGTGCGGTCTCGTCGTCGAGGACACCGTCGTCGACCGCGGCCCGGAGTGGCGCGCGTTCGACTCCGCCGAGCGCGACAGCAAGTCCCGCGTCGGCGCGCCGACGACCAAGATGATGCACGACAAGGGGCTGTCGACCAACATCGGCTGGCAGAACAAAGACGCCTACGGCAAGTCCCTCTCGCCGCGCCAGCGCGAGCAGATGCAACGGCTCCGCACGTGGAACGAGCGGTTCCGCACCCGCGACTCGAAAGAGCGCAACCTCAAGCAGGCGCTCGGCGAAATCGACCGCATGGCGTCGGCGCTCGGCCTCCCCGAGAACGTCCGCGAGACGGCGTCGGTCATCTACCGCCGCGCGCTCAACGACGACCTGCTCCCCGGCCGCTCCATCGAGGGCGTCGCCACCGCGGCGCTGTACGCGTCGGCCCGGATGGCGAGCACTCCCCGCTCGCTCGACGAGCTCGAAAAAGTCTCGCGCGTCGATAAGATGGAGCTCACCCGGACGTACCGCTACATCGTCCGCGAGCTGAAGCTCGAAATCAAGCCCGCCGACCCCGAGCAGTACGTCCCGCGGTTCGCCAGCGAGCTCGGCCTCTCCGACGAGTCCGAGCGGCAGGCCCGCCAGCTCCTCCGCGACGCGAAGGAGACGGGCGTCCACTCCGGCAAGTCGCCGGTCGGCCTCGCCGCCGCCGCCGTCTACGCCGCCGCGCTCCTCACCAACGAGAAGGTGACCCAAAGCGAAGTCTCGACGGTCGCAGACATCTCCGAAGTCACCATCCGCAACCGCTACAAAGAACTGCTCGAAGTCCAAGACGGCCTGTTCGCGTAAGCGCTCCGTGGGTCGGTGGCCCGTACTTTTTCTCGCCCGTGCCAGCCCGTAACAACATTTATCCGCGCTCCCGGAGCATATACGGGGTATGGTTGAAGCGTTCGTCCGACTCTTGTGCCCCGAATGTGGAAAGGACTGGGAGACGAATCCGAACGAACTCCCCGCTCACCGCGACAACTACTCGTGTCAGGGCTGTGGCGCGACGCGGCGCACGGCCGAGTTCATGCGGACGGAGCGCGACCTCCAGACGCTCAAGCAGTTCGAGTAGCGAGGAAAGAGACAGCCCGTCTCCCGGTCGGGGAAGACCCCGCCGGACGCTCGTTTTTTTAGATGTCGGGAATCGCCGAGAGCGCGCCGCACGCGTCGCACTTCAGAACCTTCGCACCCTGTTCCGTGACGAGTTTCGTGTCGGGCGACCCGCATTCGCTACAGCGCACGAACGACTCGACGTACTCGTCGAGCGCGTCGGCGATGCGGCGCTGTCGGAACTCGCCGGTAAAGCGCGCGCGGCCGCGGTCGTCGATTTGGGCGCTCGTTCCCAGTTCCGTCTGGAAGAACTTCAGGACGTGCGTCGCCTCGCGCGCGAGCCGGTCGTGGGTCGCCGCGAAGTTCTCGTAGACCGTGACGTTCCCCTCCTGTCGGACCGTCGGCTCCGGGACGCTGAAGCGGTCGCCGCCCTCCGCGACGTCCGACGACTCCGAGAGCGCGCGGTCCAGTTGGTCGTCGTAGTCCATGCGCGACAGTACGCGCGCGCCGGCGTAAAATTCTCACGACCCCCGGCGCGCGCGACCGGCGCTCGGCGCGCGCCCTCCATAGCTATATAAACTGCTCGTGAGATTCCGCCGACGCTCGCTATCGACGGGACGAAACAACAAACGAATTGCAAACGTTCGAACACGAAATTTCCCTTGAGACCCCCATAATCGCCGGTTTAAGGGAGTCGGATGCTAACGTGACTCAAGATAATACTATATCCCTCCGGTCTCAAGCCGTGGTTGCTCATGAAGAAGCAGGAACTCATCCACCTGCACGGTCTGCTCGCAGAAGTCCACACCCAGATTGAGGCCTGGGAGGACGAGGAAATCAGTCTCGTCGAGTACAACGAACTCGGCGTACGACCGACATCCATCCACAAGTCCAAAACGGACCACAAAGCAGCCGTGTTTAAACTGGCGAAAGGTATCACCGGAGCGATGCGCGAGGCCGAACCAGAGCCGCTCGCACCGCAAGCCGACTGAATCGAGAAAAGAAACGCGTTCTCCTCTACGACCCTACAGCCGAGAGCGACCGCGCCGTGCTCTCACGGACGACGACGCTTCCGAGCGACTGCCGCGTCGAAGCAGTGGATGAGTTCCGCGCAGGCAGAAACAGCGGGCGGGACTGAGGCGGCGACGCGACGGCGGCGGCTTCAGCGGTCGTCGACGAGGTCGTCGTAGTCGACGAGCGTCCCGTCGGCCTCCGCCGGGCCGGTCTCGGCGCGGGTGTCGCCCTCGCCGTCGGTCTCGACCGACTCGTCGTCGACGCGGTCGACCGACAGCACCTTCAGCGGGATGTTTTCGAGGCGTTGGCCGATCTCCTTGCGGGCGATGCGCGAGGCGTGTTCCTCCCGTTCGACGTTGAACACCGTCATCTCCAGTTCGAGGGCGACGAGCGCCTCGTCCGCGGCGATGAACGCGGGAGGAAGCTCCTCGCCGCCGGGCGAGGTCCGAGCGCCCATGCTAATCTCGACGTACTTCAGGTCGGGATTGAGCATCTCACCCGTCTTCGAGATGGCGATGCGAATCGCCTCGTCGACGGTCTCCACGTCGTACACCGGGACCGCGGCCTCGACGACGACTCTGCAGTCCATGGGTACGATGAGGTAGTGTGCCGAAGGCTATCAACCTTCTTGCCACGCCGTCACGCGTCGCTCACTCCCCGCCGGAGCGGAGGTAGTGAAACACGTACGTCTGGGTGTAGCCGGCGTAGCGACCGCCGAGGCGCTCGCGGATGGCCCGCGAGGTGTCGGCGTAGTTCCCCCGGTCGCAGTCGGGGTAGTGCTCCTCGATGGCCGACCGAATCCACGTGTCGAGCGGGACGGCTTCGAGGTAGTCGAGCGAGAACAAGAGGACGCAGTCCGCGACCTTGTCGCCGACGCCGACGAACGTCGTCAGGAAGTCGCGGGCGTCCTCGTAGTCGCGGCCGCGGGCCTCGTCGGGGGTCGCCTCGCCGGTGGCGACCATCTCGGCCGTCCGCCGGACGTAGGGCGCGCGGTAGCCGAGGCTGAGGTCGCGCAGTTCCGCCTCCGTGGCCTCGGCCAGCCGCTCGGGCGTCGGGTACGCGAAGTACGTCTCGCCGTCGAACTCGACGCGCTCGCCGTAGGTCTCTCTGAGCCGCGACTGCATCCCGAAGATGCGGGAGACGCGCATCTGCGCCGAGCAGATAAAGGAGACGAGACAGCCGAACGGCGGGTCGCGGACGAGCCGCATCCCCGGATACGCCTCGTAGGCCCGCCGGACGAGCGGTTCGTCGGGCATCGCCGAGAGGATGGCCTCGAGGTCGTCGTCGAGGCGGAGCAGGTGGGTGAGAAGCGGGACGGCGTCGAGGTTCGACTCCCACTCCAGCGCGCCGTCGGTCTGCCGCACCCTGACGACGGCCGACTCGTCGGAGACGCCGTCGAGCGGCGGGACGACCGTCTGGTACCACGCGTCGCCGCCGTGGGCCGCGTCGCGCTCGTACATCCGGCCGTCGGGGCGGTCCCAGAGGTACGACTGGCCGCTCTCCAGCGTCGATTGGAGGTCGAACGCTCCGTCGAGGCTCGCGAGGTCGATGACACCCGTCTCCATCGCTTCGACGTTGGGCGCGGGGGATTTGCGGGTTTCGATGCCGGCGGGCGAGGCGGGCGGTAGCGAGGCGGCGCTCGCCGAGTCCACCGCCGAAACTGCGCCGCGCGCCGCGCTCAGCGGTTGCGGCTCACCGGGAAGCTGACCCGGTCCGGGTGGTCGCCCAGTCGGTCGAGGACGCGCTCGTACAGCCGGTTTTTGACGCGCTGGGCGCGGGTCGGCGGGACGAGCACGCGGAGTCGGAAGACCACCCACGACTCCTCCTGCGCGACGTTGACGGTCGGGCCGTCGGCCACGTCGAGGTCCAGCGGCGACTCGCGGAGCCTGTCCCGGTAGCGCTCCATCGCGGCGTCCATGTCGTCGCCGACTTCCTCGTCGGCCACGTCCAAGAGGAGTTGGCGGACGAACGGGAGGTCCGTCTCGTAGGACACCTGCACCGGCACCTCGGTCCAGACGCGGTCGAACAGCGCGCCGTAGTTGACGACCTCGGAGGAGAGGACAAGCGAGTTCGGGACGGTGACGGTCCGGCCGGAGGGCTGGTTCGACGCGAGGGGGCCGCCGGTCTCCCAGAGCGTCGTGACGAGGAAGCCGACCTCGGCGACGTCGCCGGAGACGGAGCCGATGTTGACGCGGTCGCCGACCGCGTAGGGGCGGCTCACGAGGATGTAGAACCAGCCGATAAAGGAGAGAATCGGCTGTTGGAGCGCGAAGGTGACGGCGAAGCCGATGACGCCGAAGGAGACCAACACGCCGAGCCACTGGTCCGTGAACGCCCCGAGGACGCCGACGAGCGCGACGCCGCCGACGCCGAGTCGCAGGACGTTCCGAACGTCGTGGGCGCGGCGGCGGTCCGCGATGCGCGCGACGAGGAACGCGGCGAGAAAGCGGTAGACGCCGTAGGCGACGAGCGCGACCGCGGCGGCCGACAGCCCGGTCGAGAGAAGCAGGTCGGCGTTGGGGACGTCGAGGTCGGAAAGCGGGGTCGTCGCGCGGACGAGCCACGAGAGGACCGCGGCGAGGAGTCCGGCGGCGAACGCGCCGAGGCCGAGGCGGCGAGACATACCGTGGCCGTCGGGTGGACGACCCAAAAAGGTGTAGTCGAACCGATGCGAGGGGCGGCGGCGACCTCAGTTGCGGATGTGGAGGTCCGTGAGGGTCGCGAGGCGGTCGGCGACGGCGCCGTCGAGGCCCTCGCGGGTGACGCGCCACTCCCAGTTGCCGGTCTGCGTGCCGGGGGTGTTGAACCGGGCGTGCGAGTCGAGTCCGAGGAGGTCCTGCGTCGTCGTGAACGCGAGGACGGACGCGGAGTTCCAGACGGCGTCGATGATAGACCAGTGAATCTCCGAGCCGTCCGCGCCGATGTTGTAGTGGAGGCAGTCGCGGGTGCGGTCGTCGAGGTCGCGGTAGTAGCCGACGAACGTGTCGGTGTCGTGAGTCGAGGTGTAGGCCACCGAGTTCTCCGGGTAGTGCATCGGCTGGTACATGTCGCCCTCGCGGCACCAGTCGGCGTACTGCGGGACGCGCATGCCGGGGAAGGCGAACCGGTCGCGGAGGTCGACGAGCGAGGGGTCGAGAAAGCCGAGGTCCTCGACGATGAAGGGGAGGTCGCCGAGTTCGCGCTCGACCGTCTCGAAGAAGTCGTGGCCGGGCGCGTCGCGCCACTCGCCGTTTCCGGGGTCGTCCGAGTCGGCGTCGATGGCCCAGAACTCGTCGAACCCCTTGAAGTGGTCGATGCGGGTCACGTCCACGAGGTCGAACAGCCGGCGGAGGCGGTCGAGCCACCAGCCGTAGCCGTCCTCGCGGAGCGTCTCCCAGTCGTACAGCGGGTTGCCCCAGCGCTGGCCGGAGTCGTCCGGGTTCGGCGGGACGCCGGCGACCACGGCGGGTTCGTTCGACTCGGTGAGGTCGAACGCCTCGGGGGCGGCCCACACGTCGGCGCTGTCGAGCGCGACGTAGATGGGGAGGTCGCCGACGAGGGTGACGCCCTTCTCGTCGGCGTAGTCGGCGAGAGCGCGCCACTGCTCGTCGAAGCAGAACTGGACGAACTCGCGGTAGCGAATCTCGTCAGCGTACTCCGCGCGGGCGTCGGCGAGCGCGTCGGGGTCGCGCGTCTTCAACTCGATCGGCCAGTCTATCCACGCCCGCCGGAACTCGTCTTTCAGGGCGGCGAACAGCGCGTAGTCTTCGAGCCAGCCGGCCTCGCGCTCGCGGAAGGCGTCGAAGGCGGCGCGGTCGTCCTCGGTGGCCTCGGCCTCGAAGCGGTCGAAGGCGGTGCGGAGCCGCGAGCGCTTGTACTCGCCGACGCGCTCGTAGTCGACCGCGTGGGGGTCGAACTCGGGGGCGGGTTCGAGGTCGTCGTCGGTGAGCCACCCGCGCTCCGCGAGGCCGGTGAGGTCGATGAGAAGCGGGTTGCCGGCGAACGAGGAGGTCGATTGGTACGGCGAGTTCGCCATGGCGGGTTCGGTCGGCCCGAGGGGGCAGAACTGCCACATCGACTGTTCGGCGTCGGCGAGGAAGTCCACGAAGGCGCGCGCGCCGTCGCCGAGGTCGCCGATGCCGTGGGGCCCCGGGACCGAGGTGACGTGCATGAACACCCCGCTCTGTCGAGAAAGTCGCATACCCACAGGGTCCGCGTGCGACCCAATTGGTACTTTGGGTCGAAACAGCGGGCCGACGACGAGGGCGCGACCGCGGGAGTGGGGACGGTCCCACACCGCCGACGCCGGCACAGTTGTGCTAGCAAATCGCACGAAATCGGCCGCGAGCGGGCGTCGCTCGCGCCCGTCTCAACAACACTTATTCTCCCCCGTCCGTTCCGTGCGCGTATGAGTGATATCGCTGTCATCCTCCCCGACGGGACGGAACTCTCCGTCGAGGAGGGTGCGACGGTGCGAGACGCCGCGTTCGCAATCGGCCCCGGCCTCGGCAAGGACACCGTCGCCGGCGTCGTCGATGGCGAACTCGTGGACAAGGAGACGCCGCTCCACGACGGCGCGGACCTCGTCATCGTCACCGACCAGTCCGACGAGTATCTCGACGTGCTCCGCCACTCGGCGGCCCACGTCTTCGCACAGGCCCTCCAGCGGCTCCACCCGGAGGCCAAACTGACCATCGGCCCGTGGACGGACGACGGCTTCTACTACGACGTGACGAGCGTCGACCTCGAACAGGAGGACCTCGAAGCCATCGAAGACGAGATGCGCGACATCATCGAGGCGGACCTCGACATCGAGCGCGTCCTCGTCGACCGCGAGGAGGCCCTCGAAAAGTACGCCGACAACCCCTACAAGCGCGACATCCTCGAAGACGAGGCCGCCGGCGACGACGAACTGTCGTTCTACCAGCAAGGCGAGTTCGAGGACCTCTGTAAGGGCCCGCACGTCGAATCGACGGGCGAAATCGGCGCGGTCAAGCTCCTGAACATCTCGGCGGCCTACTGGCGCGGCGACGAGGAAAACGACACGCTGACGCGGGTGTACGGGACGGCGTTCGAGTCCGAGTCCGACCTCGAAGACTTCCTCGACATGCGCGAGGAGGCCAAAGAGCGCGACCACCGCAAGCTCGGCCAGGAGCTGAACCTGTTCGCCATCGACGAGACGACGGGACCGGGCCTGCCGCTGTACCAGCCGAACGGCAAGCGCATCCTCGACGAGCTCGCGGACTACGCGAAACAGCTCAACCTCGACGCGGGCTACGACCCCGTCGAGACGCCCCACCTGTTCCGGACGGAGCTGTGGAAGAAGTCGGGCCACTACGAGAACTACGTCGACGACATGTTCCTCCTCGACGTGAACGACGAGGAGTACGGCCTGAAGCCGATGAACTGTCCCGGCCACGCGACCATCTTCGACCAGCAGTCGTGGTCGTACCGCGACCTCCCGGTGCGCTACTTCGAGGACGGGAAGGTCTACCGGAAGGAACAGCGCGGCGAGCTGTCGGGCCTCTCGCGCGTCTGGTCCTTTACCATCGACGACGGCCACCTGTTCGTCCGCCCCGACCAGATCGAAGACGAGATCAACCTCATCATCGACAACATCCTGACGGTGTTCGACACCTTCGGGCTGGACGCCGAAGTCGCGCTCGCCACGCGCCCCGAAAAATCCGTCGGGAGCGACGAAATCTGGGAGCAGGCGGAGACGCAACTCCGCGCCGTGCTCGACGACAGCGGCATCGACTACGGCATCGAGGCCGGCGACGGCGCGTTCTACGGCCCGAAAATCGACTTCGCGTTCAAGGACGCCCTCGGTCGCAAGTGGGACGGCCCGACGGTCCAGCTCGACTTCAACATGCCCGACCGCTTCGACCTCACCTACACGGGCGAGGACAACGAGGACCACCAGCCGGTGATGATTCACCGCGCGCTTTACGGCAGTTACGAGCGCTTCTTCATGGTCCTCATCGAGCACTTCAACGGCAAGTTCCCGTTCTGGCTCGCCCCCGAGCAGGTCCGCATCCTGCCCATCTCGGACGACCAGATGGGCTACGCGAAGAAGCTCCAGTACGAACTCGGCGACTTCCGCGTCGACATCGAGGACCGCTCGTGGACGCTCGGCCGGAAGATTCGCGAGGCCCAGACCGACCGCGTCCCGTACATGGTCATCGTCGGCGGCGACGAGGAGGAGGCCGGAACCATCTCCGTCCGCGACCGCAAAGAGCGGGAGGCAAAGGACGTGAGCGTCGAGGCGTTCCGCGACCACCTCCGGAGCGAATACGACGAAAAGCGCCCCGAACCCGACTTCCTCGCCGACGAGGAGTGAGGCCCTCGGTCCGCTTAGACCGCGACTGATTCTCTGTTTCGGCGGTCCCGCGCCGCCGCGTCCAACTCCCGCCGGACCGTCGTCCGGAACGACTCGTCTCTGATGAGGTTCGCGAGCACGCCGAAGTGTCCGCAGTCCCACTCGCGGCGGTTCGGCCTCGGGACGCCCCACTCGTCGAGGAGCGCGCGGGCCGTCGAGGTGGGGCCCATCTCGTCGCGGGTCCCGACGAACGGGAAGACGCGTTCGGGCGCGAGACACGGCGCTTTCGGCGGGTTCAACAGCGGCGCGAACTCGTGGAGCGCCGCGCCGGTCCAGCCGGCCGCGTCGAGCGCGTCGTCGATGTCGAGCAGTCTCGTGAGTTCCCCCGCGAGGAGCGTCTGGTCGATTGCGCCGGGCATCCCCGCGGGGAACAGCAGGTCGGGGCGCATCGACTCGGGCCAGTCGCCGCACCGTCCCCCGACGTGGAGCGCGATTGTGCCGCCGAGGCTGACGCCGCCGACGCCGACGACCGGCGCGCCCTCGGTCCGCGCCCAGTCGGTGAGGACGGCGGTCTCCAGCGCGGCCGCCGAGTAGAGCGTGAAGAGGCCGACGGGCGCGCGGGCGATGTAGGGTTCACCGCTGTACCGGCCGAGTAGCTCGCGGCGACCGTGCCACGGCGCGTCGGGGAGGATGACCCGATACCCCTCGGGGGCGAGCGCGCGGGCGACGTACTCCTCTTCGGGCCAGTAGCCGAGTTGGTCGTCGAACGCCCCCCATCCGGAGTGGAAGACGAGCGTCGGCAGGTCGGCGTCGCCGCCGGCGTTGACGTCGATGTCGACGGGTTCGTACACCCGCGCGGTCACCCGGTCGCTGAGGTGCGGCGAGGGCGACCGGAAGCGAAGCAGGTACTCGACGGTTCCCGGTCCGCGGACGGTCGCCGAGCGCTCGACGCGGGGGAACTCCTCGGCCGCGCTGGACTCGGCGAAGCCGTAGAGTCGCTCGGGTTCGGCGAGTTCGTGGTTCCAGCGGGTCCGCGCGTCCTCGGGCGAGGGCGTCTCGAACTTCACCGGCGGCACGAGGTGTTCCTTCGAGAGGAACCCGAAGATGTCGGTCGGTTTGGCCCGCCGTTCCGACACCTCGCGGCGCTCTCGCTCGACGGCGACGCGCTCGTCGGGCGTCGATTCGCCGTCGCCCCAGAAGACGTCGTCCCAGCGCTCCATCGTCTCGTCGTACGCGCCGCGGAGGCGGGCGTACCGCGCGAGCGCGCGTTCGATTCGGTCGTGGAGGTGCGGCGCGGGCGGCGCGCCGACCTCGCGGAGGTACGCTTCCGGGCCCTCCGAGAGCGCCACGTCGGCCGCGGCGCGAGCGCGAACGACGGCGAACTCGCGGGGGAGCGAGCGTGTCTTGAACGCCTCGAACGGGCGCGAGGTCACAAGTCGGCCGGCGGGCGAGGTGAGCAACCGGTGTACCGCCGGGGTTTCGAGGTGGTCCATACCGTGTGATACGAGTGACACGATAATGACCCTAGGCCCGCCTGTCGATGAGTGAGAACGGGCGGGGTCGGCCGGCGCTCAGGCCGAGTCGAACCGCCAGCGCGTCGCGTCGGCGGGAAAGCCGGACCACGCCAGCGCGCGCTCGGGGCGAACCCGAAACACCGGCGTTCCGTGTCGAATCCCGTACTTCGCCTCGTAGGCGTCGTCGACGCGGGCGAGCCTGGTTTCGTCCGCCGTCTCCGCGTCCAGTCGCTCGGCGACGCCTTCGAGGATGACCACGTCGGTCCCGCTTTCGGTGTGGACCGCGAGGCGCGGGTCGCGCGCGAGATTTCTCACCCATCTGGTCCGCTCGCCGCCGCCGCAGTGGAACGCGCCGTCGACCCAGACGCCCCAGACCGGGCGGGCGTGCGGCCGACCGTCGGGGCGAGTCGTCGCGACCCAGAACACCTCGTCGTCTGTGAACGCGGTTTCGACGACGCGCCACTCCAGAAGGCCGTCGTCCGATGCGGGGATGCCGTAGCTCGCTTCGGTCTCGGGGCGGTCGCGGACGGTCGCTGGCGGCGCGTCGTCGGGCATGAGACAGAGAGGGGCCGCGAGAGATTAAGCGCGGACTCCTACCACGCCGTGAGCGCGTCGGTCCCGTGGGTCCACGTCAGGGCCGCGAGGAAGGCGAGGACGCCGGTGATGGCCGCCGCGCCGCCGACGAAGAACACCCACTCCATGCCGACTTCGGCCATGAGGTAGCCGCCGAGGAGTGGCGCGACGACGCTCCCGGGCCGCCAGAGGAGTTCGCGGATGCCGAAGCTACTGGCGACGCCCGCGCCGCCGGAGCCCTCGTCGGCGAAGAGCGCCATGCTGGCCGGTTCGCGGAGGCTGTCGGCGACCCCGAGCAGACCCGCGAGACCGACGAGCGGGAGGAAGGCGGGCGAAAGCGGGCCGAGGAGGGGGAACGCCGCGGGGAGCGCGAGCGCCCCGCCGACCGCCGGCGAGAAGGGAACGGCGAGCGCGATGAGACCGTAGAGGCCGCCGCCGACGAAGACGAACCGCGCGCGGCCGTACCCGTCGGAGACGCGGCCGGTGTAGGGCTGACAGAGCATGTTGGTGAACTTCTCGGCGACGACGGTGGCGGCGACGGCGATGCCGCCGTATTCGAGGCCGCCGGAGGCCGCGGCAACGCCGGCGTAGATGGGCACCCACGTCCGGACGAGCGTAACGGCGACGGCGTACTGGACGCGGAACGTCGCCATCGTCAGGATGCGCTCGTTGAGCGCGAGGTCAGTGAAGGGAAAGCCGCGGACGCGGGTCTCGTCCGGCGGGAGGAACACCCAGATGGCGACGACGGCGATGCTCAGGAGAATCGTGATGACCATGAAGATGGGCGTGAAGCCGAACAGGTCGTAGAGGACGCCGGCGCTGATACTGCCGAGGATGGAGGCCGCGAACCGGGCGGCGTTCGCCTTCCCGATGTGGTTCGCGCGCGTCCCCTCGCGGGCGAGCTCGCCGACGAGCGCGAGCGACATCAGCCCCGCGCCGGTGACGGCGACGCCCTGTGCGGCCCGCGCGAGAATAAACGAGAGACTGGAGTCGACGAGCGGAAAAGCGGCGTAGACGACCGCGCCGAGACCGACCGTCCCGGCGAGGACGAGGCGTTTGTCGTAGCGGTCGCCGGCCCACGACAGCGGCACGACGGCGACGGTCTGGGCGAGCGTGAAGCCGGTGGTGAACATCCCGATGACGAACCCGCGCGAGAGGGAGAAACCGCCGAGCGCGAGCCCGCCGAGGGCGAACTCGGGCACGAGGACCGCGCTCGGGTCGAGTTCGTTGATGTACTTCGGAAGCAGGGTGACGAGCGTGATGAAGCCGAACCCCCCGGCGAATCGAGTGAGATACAGCGTCCAAAACCTGAGACGGGTGCGGTCCATGGGCTGTGTGCGGTCAACCGGCGAAAAGAAGTACCGGAACCGGCGGTCACCGTCGGCGACCTAAAAGCCCGTCAGATAGCGGCAGTGAGCTTTATCTTTCAGGACGAGTGACACATCATATGGAACAGGTGGGTGGAGAGACGGCGGCGAGAGGTACGGAGACGCGCCTCGTTCGGATCGAGCGGGAGATGAACGACCACGGGGCGATGACCGTCCGCGTGGTCGAGACCGGAGAGCTACGCACCGTGGTGGCGTGTGCGACTCCGGACCTGCGAGCGAGACTCGCCTCGACGGCGGCGGGCGCGGAGTTCCCGCTTCGGCTCGCGCCGTCGCCGGGGCGCGGGAACTCGTGGGTCGCACTCGGGCGGTAGTCAGGAGTCGAAAAGCAGTTTCGCGCCGACCGCGAGGCCGCCGAACAGCACTACGAGCACCGCGCCCGCGACGACGTCGGAACCGAAAAGCACCCCGAAGTCCGGGGTGAGAACCGCAAGGAACCGTCCGGGGTCGAAGTGGTCCTCGACGCCCGTGGCCAGTCCGAAGACGATGGCGACGAGAAGCGTGATGAAGACGAGGACCAGTTCGGTCCTGTCGCTCTGGTTCATAGTCGGTAGCGTTCGGAGCGGGACATAAAACATCCGAGGGTGGGAAGCCACTCACCTGTCAGCTATCCGAGTGATATAGACGGAGCGCCTCGGCTGTCGGAGTTGGTCTGGAAGGAAGTAGTGGGCCGGACGCGATTTGAACACGCGACCGTCTGATTAAGAGTCAGACGCTCTGCCTAACTGAGCTACCGGCCCTTGCAATCTCTCGTAACTGCCGGTAGGTAAAATGACTTTCCTTTCTGTACGACGACGGCAGGGACGCACACGCGCGAAACAACGGACAAACGGTGGGTGTTAAGTGGCGGCCGGCCGGAGTAGCGGGCAACGATGAGTGCAGGGGTCAGCATTTCCTCGATGTCTACGTACGCGATACTCGGCTGTGGGAGCGTCGGGCACGCGGTCGCCGAGGAACTGACAGACGAGGGAAAAGACGTCCTCATCCTCGACAAGGACGAAAGCCGCGTCGAAGCCCTGCGCGACCAGGACTTGAACGCGCAGACCACGAACATCGCCGACCCGGAGCTCGCCGACGCCGTCACCGGACGCGACGTGATTCTCATCCTCTCGTCGGACGTCGAGGCCAACAAGGCCGCCGTCTCGACCATCCGCGACCGCGACGAAGACCAGTTCATCGTCGTCCGCGCCTCCGACCCCGTCTCAGAGGACGAACTGACGAAGCTCGGTGCCGACGTGGTCATCAACCCCTCCGAGGTCATCGCCGACTCCGCGCTCCGAAGCGTCGAGTCCGGCGAGCTCGAATACAAGGCCCGCCAACTGGCCGACATCCTGCGCGACACCGACCACGGGATGGCCATCCTCACCCACGACAACCCCGACCCCGACTCGCTCGCCTCGGCGGTCGCCCTCCAAGCCATCGCCCGCGAGTACGACGTCGAGGCCGACATCCTCTACTCGGGAGACATGGGCCACCAGGAGAACCGGGCGTTCGTGAACATCCTCGGCATCGAACTCACCCCGCGGAGCGACTCGAAACCGCTCGAAGAGTACGGCGCGGTCGCGCTCGTCGACCACATGAAGTCGGGGATGCCCGACCTCGGCGACGCCGACATCACGGTCTTTATCGACCACTTCGAACCCGACGACGGCATCGACGCCCGCTTTACCGACGTGCGGCCGAACGTCTCGTCGACCTCGACGATTCTCACGAAGTACATCCAGGAGTTCGACCTCAGCCCGTCGCAGGCGGTCGCCACGGCGCTTCTCTACGGCATCCGCGCCGAGACGCTCGACTTCAAACGCGACACGACGCCCGCCGACCTGACCGCGGCGGCGTACCTCTATCCCTTCGCCGACCACGACACGCTGGAGAAAGTCGAGTCGCCGTCGATGTCGCCGGAGACGCTGGACGTGCTCGCCGAGGCCATCCAGAACCGCGACGTGCAGGGCTCGCATCTCGTCTCGAACGCGGGGTTCATCCGCGACCGCGACGCGCTGACGCAGGCGGCCCAGCACCTCCTCAACCTCGAGGGCATCACCACGACGGCCGTCTTCGGCATCGCCGACGACACCATCTACCTCGCGGCGCGGTCGAAGGACATCCGCATGAACATCGGGAAGATTCTGAGCGACGCCTTCACCGGCATCGGCGAGGCCGGCGGCCACTCCACGCAGGGCTCCGTCGAGATTCCGCTCGGTATCTTCACGGGCATCGAGTCCAACGACGACAACCGCGACACGCTCCTCCAACTCACCGAGGAGGCGGTAAAGCGCAAGCTCTTCCGTGCGATGGGCGTCGAGGGCGGCGAGAGCGGAAACGGGAGTTAGAACGTCAGACGACCAGCGACTCTTCGTCTTCTTCTGGGTTCTTCAGGCGCTCGATGACGTCGTTGATGAGGATGACGTCGCCGACGGCGCGGACCCATCGATACGGGATGAGAACGCCCTTTCCGGGTTCGATCTGGTTGCGGAACAGTTCGTCGTTCAGCGCCGTCAGCGCGAGGCCGGTGACCGTCTCGTGGTCCAAGTCGAGGCGGACGTCTTCGACCTCGCCGACGAACACACCGTTGTTCGAGTAGACCTCCCGGCCTACGAGCGTCGTAATCTCTTCGGGCGTCCCGTCCATATCCGCCAACATGGGATGCCGGGTCTTAATTGTTCGTAGCCCGCGAGTCGGGGCGCAGACGCGCGGCAGACGGGCGTCCGACGCCGGCGGGAAATCACCGGACGGAGACGTGTTGTTCAGTTGAGAAGACGGGGCGAGTCGCCGCGAACGACGACCGAGACAGGAGCCGAGTCGGGGGCGCGTTACCGCCGCGGCGCGACCAGTTGAATCGGGTGTTGCGTCGGGCGGCTGAGGAGCGAATCGAGCTGTTCGAGACAGGAGGTGCCGCTGGCGACGACGGTGCGATCTCTGTTCTCGTCGGTCTGGAACTGTCCCTGTAGCTCGGAGCCGACGTCGACGCTGAGTTCGTAGTACTCGGACTTGTAGCCGAACGAGCCGGCCATGCCACAGCACTCCACGTCGGAGGTGGCGACGTCGTAGCCGAGGTCCGACAGGACGGCCTCGGTGTGGCCTTCGAGGCCGAGCGTGCGCTGTTGGCAGTGACTGTGGTAGGCGACTTCCCCGCCCGTACCGGCCGAGAGCGCGTCGGCGTCAGCGCCGTGTTCCAGCAGGCCGAAGACGTACTCCATGACCTCGTAGCTGGCCTCCGAGATGCGCTCGAAGGACTTCTCGGGCAGGAACTTCTCGTACTCGGTTCGGAACATCGCGAGGTCCGAGGGCTCGATGACGACGATGTCGCGGCCGTCGTCGATGTGCTCCGCGAGGCCGGCGTACACGTCGTGGGCGTGGTCCTCCGCGGTCGCAATCATGCCCTGCGAGAGCGGGGCGCGGCCCGACGAGCGAACGTCGGGGACGATGACGTCGACGCCGAGCGCTTCGAGGGTACGGACCGCGGCCTTCCCGCGTTCGACCTGCACGTGGTTCGTGTACACGTCGGGGTAGACCACGGCCGTCCGGACCGGGTCGTCGACCCGCGAGGTGCGGCTCTCGAACCAGTCTTTCAGCGTCTCGCGCTGGAATTCGGGGAGTTCGCGGCGGGCGTCGATACCGAGGAACCGCTCCATGACGTCGCGGGAGACGCCGAGGCCGGCGGCCCAGTTGGAGACGGGCGCGAAGAAGCTCCCGACCTTCGCGGCCGTCTCGAAGTTGCCGAAGAAGCGCTTCTGGAGGCTGACGCCGCCGGGTTCCTCGTCGGGGGTGAGTCCCTCGACGAGCCAGTCGAGTTCGGACACCTCGCCGCGGTTGACCCGGTCGCGGACGACCGTGTTTATCCACGGGATGTCGATTTCGACCGGGCAGGCGGTGGTACACCGGCTACAGCCGGTACAGAGGTCGTTGAACTCCGCGGCGCTGTCGAGGCCCTCGACGCCGGCCTCCCAGCCGGTGCCGATGCCGCCGGAGTAGGTCTCGCCGCCGAAGGCGTGGCCGCCGACGTGCTGGAAGTTGGCGCAGACGTTGGAACACGCCGAACACCGGATGCAGTAGAGCGTCTCGCGGAGTTGGTCGTCCTCGCGCATGTCGAACCGCCCGTTGTCGATAAGCACGAGGTGGAAGTCGCGGTCCGTCTCGGTCGCCGAAAGCGGCGTGTCGGGAGCGTCGAAATCGACGGTCGGCGACTCGACCGGCGGCGTCAGAAGCGAGATGTAGGAGGTGATGTCCTGTCCCGTCCCCGACTTGCCGATGAGTTCGACGAAGGGCCGGAGGTCCTCGACGGTCGGGATGACCTTCTCGACGCCGGCGACCGCGACGTGCGTGTCGGGCACGACGGCCGTCTTCCGGGCGTTACCCTCGGAGGTGACGAGCGCCATCGTCCCGGTGTCGGCGGTGATGAAGTTCGCGCCGGTCATCCCCACGTCCGCGCCCTCGATGAGTTCGCCGAGCTGTTCGCGGGCGAACATGGTGAGTTCCTCGGCGGTTTCGAGGGGTTCGTCGGGGTCGAACGCCTCGTTGAACAGGTCGGCGATGGCCTCCCGCGACTTGTGGATGGCGGGCGCGACGATGTGCGACGGGGACTCGTCTGCGACCTGCAGGACCCACTCGCCGAGGTCGGTTTCGACCACGTCGATGTCGGCGGCTTCGAGGTCCTCGTTGACCTCTATCTCCTCGGAGGTCATCGACTTCGACTTGACGACGCGCTCTGCCTCCTTGTCCTCGCAGACCTCGCGGATGTACCGGTTCGCGTCGGCCGCGTCGTCGGCGATGTAGAGCGTGCCGCCGTTCGATTCGACCGTCTCGCGCAGTTGGTCGATGAGTTCCGGGAGCCGTTCGATGGCGTCTTCCTTGATGGCCCGCGCTTCGGACTTCAGCCCCTCGTAGTCGTCGAGCGTCTGGACCGACTGGTAGCGCCCCTCGTTGAACCCGCGGGTGCTCGTGCCGACGGCGTCGCCCTCGGTCTCCATCAGCTGTCGAATCTTCGCCGCCTTGGCCTCGCGCGCCTTACTCATCGAGAATCACCACGTGGACTTCCTTCGGACCGTGTGCTCCCTTCACCAGCGCGCCCATGTCGGCGGTGGCGCTGGGACCGGTGGCGATGATGGCCGAGGAGTGTCCCGTGCGGAACTCCTCGCCCAGCCAGTCGAACGCCTCGGGCATGCCGGGGACGATGTCCGACCGCCGGAGGACGGCGACGTGGAGGTCGCCGAACAGGCTCACGGGTTCGACGCCGTCGGGCGTGCCCTGCACGACGACGCTCCCGTAGTCCGCGATACCCAGACCGGCCGCCGTGACACCCGCGTTCGCCTCCCGGAGGTCCGCCGGGGTCGGGTCGGTGTTCACCCAGTCGGGGAGGTCGACGCCGTCGTACGGGAGGGAAACGCCGATAGTCGGGTCCGAACAGAGTCCTTCGAGCACGTCCGCCAGCCCATCGGGAGACGCGTGTGTCCAGCCTACTTCGAGTCGTTCGAGCGAGTCCTCGAACGTCGCAACCGTGCCGGTTGACATACGTGGAGCTAGCGCGTTCTACATAATCGTTCTTCGGGTTCAGACACCACGCCGTCGGTTAATTATGAAAGATTCGGGTTAGGGGAATCGACCGACCGCCTCGTCCGCGTCGGCGACCGTGCCGGCCGCCTCGCGCTTGCCGGCGGCGGATTTCGTCACCGCGTAGGCCTGCACGACCAAGTAGCCCGCCCAGAGGAGGTAGCCGCCGGTCCCGCTCCCGAGGACCGTCGGGACCGTTCGGAACGTCGTGAGCCCGATTCCGTTGAGCCACGTCCCGATGAGGAGGACGCTGAAGTAGCCGTAGAAGCCCGTCGCCCACCACATGCCGACGACGCGCGCCCAGCCGGGTTGGACGTGTTCGGGGAGCCGCGTCGTGTTCATCACGAGGACGAGCGCGGTGTAGGGCCACATTATCACGCCGGACATCGCGGCCCCGACGACGAGGAAGAAGAACGGCTCTTGGCCCTCGAACGGCGAGGAGAAAAGCAAGATGATGACGACGCCCCAGACGCAGAAGGCGGTGAGGAGCCGCCAGAACAGCTTCGGGAGGTCCCAGCCGGCCTCGCGGCCGTAGGACTCGTAGAGGGCGTCGGCGCTGTTGCGGACGAACGACTCGACGATGGCGTACTCGGTGGTAAAGAGCGCGACGAAGAGGACGGCGAAGACGAGAAACGAGCCGACCGGGCCGAGAAGCGGGACGACGTCGCCGAGCCACATCTGAATGGCGTTGGCGGTCGACCCCGACGCGTAGCGCATGGCGACGCTCATCAGCGCGGGGGCGACGAGGAGCAGGCCGAACACGAACGTGAGGAGGTGTTCGAGTTGGACGACGCGCCACCAGCCGCGCCAGCGGCGGAGGTTCGTCAGCGTCGGGCGGAACGCGAAGCCGTCGCGCTGGATGGGTTCGGGGTCGTCGCCGCGAAGCGGGTTCTTCACGCGCCCCTGATAGTTGCCCATGCCGTAGCCCTTCTCCCGCATCCAGAGGCTCTGAGAGAGGTTGAGGTAGCCGCCCGCGCCGGCGAAGGCGAGGCCGCCGAGGAAGACCGCGATGTCCAGTCCCTCGGGGAGCGTTCCGACCGAGCCGGCGGCCGCGGGGAGGTCGGCGAACTCGACCCACGAGCCGGTGACGGCGACGAGGAGCAGGGCCGCGCCGATGGCGACGAACAGGAGGCCGATTTGGAACACCTCGACGGCGTTGTACATGACCGACGACACCTGATACGAGAGCCAGATGACGCCCATGAGGGCGGCGGCGACGAGTTTCCACGTCGCGAGCGACGCGCCGAAGAGCGCGACCGACCCGTCGAGTCCGAGCGCCGTCGTGGCGACCTGCGCCGCGCCGGCGGCCCACCCCGGCCACCCGAGGCTGATGAGGCCGCCGACGAGGAACGCCCACGGCCAGTACGACCCCACGCGTGCGAACGCGCGGAAAATGCTCTCGCCGGTGGCGAGCGTCCAGCGCTGAAGCTCCGTGTTGATGAGAAACTGCGTGAAGACGCCGACGACGAACGCCCAGAACACCGCCCAGCCGTACTGCGCGGTCAACACCGGCCAAAACAGCGTCTCGCCGCTCCCGAGCGACGCCCCGAGCATGATGGCCGAGGGGCCGACGACGTGGCCGACGCGGGGGACCCGCGGGAGGTCGGCGAGGCGGAACGACCCGCCCTCGCCCGACTCGGGGTAGTCGTCCGAGTCGTCGGACTCCTCCAACTCCTCGTAACGAAGCGGGAGATACCACGTCCCGCGGTACTGCTTTCCCTCGACCTCGGAGGCGTAGACGTCGTCGCCGCCGGCGACGCTCGGTTCCGTCGAGGGCGCGGACTCCGAGGGGTCCGAGAGGTCCGCGCCGGAGTCGTCCGAGTCGTCGAGCGCGTCCGACCGCGCGGACGCGTCGGCGTCGGAACCGGGTCGACCGTCGCTCACGAGACGAGACACCCCGGAACGGAACTATCGGACGGCGAATCGCTTGACATCGATGCGTTTGCCGGAATTGTGGCCCGATGGTGTATAAATTCGTAGGGTGGCTGTCGCGTTCAAAAACCGGACTACCCGCCGAGGAAGTGCCAGATGTGGCCGCGCTCTTCCGGCGGGTCGACGCCCGGCAGTTGCTTGAGCGCCGGCTGAATCGCGTTCCACCAGCCCTCGGCGGACTCGAAGCCGGCGGGGTAGTCGTGGTACACGTCCCGCAGGAAATCCGCCTTCTTCGCCTCCGGGTGGTCGGTGAGGTACTGGTACGCCGCCGACAGCGCCTCCCGGCGGGCGTCGAGCATCGGGCCGCTCCCCGGCAGGTCCGCGCGCTCGATGGCGGACGAGACGGCGGGCGGGTGGTCGAGGTCGTTAGGACCGTCGGCCTCGGCCTCGCCCGTGGCCGCGGTTTCGGTGGGCGAAGCCGAGTCGGTCGAGTCGGCGGCCCGCCCCGCAGTCGACTCCCCGCGGGCGGGTATCGGAATCCAGAACACCCGGCTCCGAGCGCCGACCTTCCGGGTGGCGAGGTCGCCGCGTTCTTCGAGTTCGTTCAGTTTGTTGTGCGCGGTGCGCCGCGAGCAGTCGAGCGCCTCCATCACGTCGGTGGCGGTGAGGGGGCGAGCGGCGTCGTCGCGCCCCTCGAACACGTCCAAGACGGCGTCCAGCGAGATGCGTCCCACGTACTGTCCGTGTTCGTTTCGGGAGCGCGCGCGAGACTCATCTTCCATGATAATTCCAGTTCACACGACTGTATAAGCCTTTGCACACGAGTGAATATCCAGTTCACTCGTGTGTTGTGGCCGTGAGACACGTGTGTTATAGCCGTTTCGAGAATCGGTTTTCCGAAATCGGCTCCGAACGCGAACCGACAGGATAGACCATGTGAAACCAGAATTCGGCGTTTAATCGCGTATTTGCCCGAATATCCACGAGTGTACTGGGTTGTGTACTTCGGGTAAGTCGACCTCAACAGATATGTCATGAATAGCGACGAACGATAGATATTTATCACAAAGGTTGTGTAGCGGATGCCACGATGCACCGCATCAGGCACGAATCTGGAACGGCACAGGCTGGAACGAACTGCGGAGGTGTGCGGCATGGTTAACGCGACCGACGCGGTCGTCGCACTGCTCCCGCTTATCACCATCGCCTATCTGATGGTCGGGCGGTACTGGCCCGCGACGCGGGCGATGCCCGTCGCGTGGGTCGTCGCAATCGGGGCCGGCGTCCTCGGCTGGGGCATGACGCCGCAGTGGGTCATCGCCTCGACCATCAACGGCTTCATCACCGCCTCGAACATCCTGTACATCGTCTTCGGAGCGATTCTGCTCCTGTACACGCTCAAGCAGACGGGCGCGTTCGACGCCATCAACAACGGCTTCGCCTCCATCAGCGAGGACCGCCGCGTGCAGGTCGTCCTGCTCGTGTTCCTCATGGGCTCGTTCATCGAGGCCGCCGCCGGCTTCGGCACGCCCGCGGCAATCGTCGGCCCGCTCCTCGTGGGCCTCGGCTTCCCGCCGCTCGCGGCCGTCGTGGTCGCGCTGACGGGGAACCTCATGGCCATCACCTTCGGCGCGGTCGGCACGCCGCTCATCATCGGGATGATCGACATCTTCGACGACGTGCCGGTCATCACGAACGCGCTCGACGCGCAGGGCATGGGCGTCGAACAGTGGGTCTCGGAAATCGCCGTCTTCGCGGCGATGAACCACGTCGTCGTCGGCATCCTGCTCCCCTTCATCGGCGTCGCCATGATGACGCGTTTCTTCGGCGAGGAGCGCTCCATCAAGCCGGCGCTCGCAGTGCTTCCTCTCACGCTGTTCGCGTGGGCGTCCTTCTCGGTGCCGTACTTCCTGACGGCCTACTTCCTCGGCCCGGTGTTCCCCGGACTTGTCGGCGCGATGGTGGGGCTACTGCTCACCGTCTCCGCGCTCAAAGCCGGCTTCTTCCACCCCGACGAGGAGTGGGACTTCGCGCCGCAGACTGAGTGGCCCGACCACTGGGTCGGCGACATCCAACCCGGCGAGACGAGCCAGCGCGGCGGTGCGGTCGCCGCCGACGGCGGTGCGGTCCAGCAGATGCCGCTGTGGAAGGCGTGGACGCCGTACGTCCTCGTCGCGGCGCTCCTCGTCGTCACCCGCGTGTTCGACCCGCTGACGAGTTTCCTCACGTCGAACCTCGTCTTCGAGTACGCCGACATCTGGGGCACGGAGTTGGCCGGCGACTTCCAGTTGCTCTACCTGCCCGGCGCGGTGTTCCTCGTGGTCCACCTCGTCACCATCGGCCTCCACGACATGGACGCGAAGCAGGTCAAAGCCACGTGGGCGGAGACCGCCGAGAAAGTCACGCCGGCGGTCGTCGCGCTGTTGTTCGCGGTCGCCACCGTCCAAATCATGCTCCAGTCGGGCAACGCCACGGGCACCGACAGCATGCTCATCGTCCTCTCCGAAGGCATGGCAGGCATCGCGGGCGGCGTCTACCCGTTCTTCGCCGCCTTCGTCGGCGCGTTCGGCGCGTTCCTCGCGGGGTCGAACACCGTCTCCGACATCCTGTTCGGCACCTTCCAGTACGGCGTCGCCGACCAGATCGGCACGCCGAAGACCGTCATGCTGGGCGCGCAGGCGGTCGGCGGGGCCATCGGCAACCTCATCGCCGTCCACAACGTCGTCGCCGCGCTCGCGGTCGTCGGCCTCGTCGGCGAGGAGGGCCGCGTCATCCGCCTCGAACTCATCCCGCTTCTGTACTACGGGACCGCGACCGGCGTCCTCACGCTCCTGTTCAGCTACGTGCTGTTCCCGGGCGTGTTCTGACCGGCCGGCGCTTTCGACCCTGCTCGGCCCGGTCGAACTACCTCGGCCCGAATCGACCAGATTCGGTTCGGGGCGAACCGTCCCGACCCGGCTCGATTCGAACCGCGAACCGACTCGCAAACCACCCGCGCGCGACCCGGACCGACGCCCGTCACCGGGTGTCTTTATCCGTTCACGCAAACCGACATACGACAGAGCTAACCAATGGCATCCAACACGCACGAACCGGCCACCGACCCCGCGCTCGCTGGCGATTACGACTACGTCAGCGACGACGTCGAGCGGCCGGGGCTGGTCGAAGACCTCCAGTCCCTCGTCGAGGGCGACGTGCGCTTCGACACCTACACGAGAACGCTGTACGCGACCGACGCGTCGGCGTACGAGCAAGTCCCCATCGGCGTCGTCATGCCGACCTCGACGGCCGACGTGGCGGCGGTGATGGAGTACTGCGCCGATCGCGAGATTCCCGTCCTCCCCCGCGGCGGCGGCACGAGCCTCGCCGGCCAGACCGTCAACGAGGCCGTCGTCCTCGACCTCGTCCGCCACATGGGCGGCGTCGAGGAAATCGACCCCGAGGCGCGGACCGCGACGGCCGAGGCGGGCGTCCGCCTCGGCGAACTCAACGAGGAGCTCGCCCCCCACGGCCTGAAGTTCGCGCCCGACCCGGCGTGGGGCGACCGCTCCGCGCTCGGCGGCGCAATCGGCAACAACTCCACCGGCTCGCACTCGCTGAAGTACGGCAAGACCGACTACTACATCGAGGAGCTAGAGGTCGTCCTCGCGGACGGCACGGTGACGACGTTCGGCGAGGTGAGCGTCGACGAACTCCGCGAATCCGGCGACCCCGACGGCGACCTCGAAGCGCGCATCTACGCCGAAATCGCGCGGATACTCGACGAGGAGGCCGACGAGATTGCAGAGCGCTTCCCCGACCTGAAGCGCAACGTCTCGGGCTACAACCTCGATATGCTCGTCGACGAGATGCGCGGCGAGCGCCGCACGCCCGACGACTCGGGCATCGACGAGGACTGGGAGGCCGGCCGCGTCAACCTCGGTCGCCTCGTCGCCGGGAGCGAAGGCACCCTCGGCATCGTGACGAAGGCGACCGTCTCGCTGGAGGAGATTCCGAACACCGCGTCGGTGGCGCTTCTCACCTACGACGACGTCATCGACGCGATGCACGACGTCGCGCCCATCCTCGAACACGAGCCCGCGGCCGTCGAGGTGATGGACGACGTGCTTCTCGGCCTCGCGCGGGACACCGCCGAGTTCGCGGACGTGGTCGGGATGCTCCCCGAGGGCACGGACTCGACGCTCCTCGTGGAGTTCTACGCCGACTCCGACGAGGCCGGCAAACAGAAGGTGGCGAACCTCATCGAAGACCGCGTCATCGACCCCGACGGGACCGAGTTCGACCCCGACGAGGGCTCGGCCTCGGTGACCGAGACGGAGCGCCGCGCGACCGACTTCATGGAGGCCCACGACGCCGACACCCGCGCGAAGTTCTGGAAGATGCGCAAGTCGGGCCTCCCGATTCTGCTGTCGCGGACGACCGACGAGAAGCACATCGCGTACATCGAGGACACCGCCATCCCGGCCGAGAACCTCCCGGCGTACGTCTCCGACTTCCAGGACATCCTCGACGAGCACGACACCTTCGCGTCGTACTACGCCCACGCGGGGCCGGGCGTCCTGCACATCCGCCCGCTCGTCAACACGAAGACGGCCGAGGGCGTCGAGACGTTCGAGGCCATCGCCGACGAGGTGACGGACCTCGTCGTCAAGTACGGCGGCTCCGTCTCCGGCGAGCACGGCGACGGCCGCGCGCGGACCCAGTGGAACCGCAAGCTGTACGGCGACCACCTCTGGAACGTCTTCCGCGACCTCAAGACCGCGTTCGACCCCGATTGGCTCCTGAATCCGGGGAACATCTGCGGCGACCACGACATGACCGAGAACCTCCGCTTTTCCCCCGACTACGAGTTCGACGCCGGCTTCGAACCGGCGCTGAACTGGGACAACGACAACGGGTTCGAGGGCATGGTCGAACTCTGCCACGGCTGTGCCGGCTGTCGCGGCCAGCAGTCCACCGTCGGCGGCGTCATGTGCCCGACGTTCCGCGCCGCCGAAGAGGAGATTCAGGCGACCCGCGGCCGCGCCAACATGCTCCGGCAGGCCATGAGCGGCGGCCTCCCCGAAGACGAGATGTTCACCGACGAGTTCGTCGACGAGGTGCTCGACCTCTGTGTCGGCTGTAAGGGCTGTTCGAAGGACTGCCCCAGCGAGGTCGACATGGCGAAGATGAAAGCCGAGGTCGTCCACGAGTACCACCAGCGCAACGGCTCCAGCCTCCGCGACAAGCTGTTCGCCAACATCGACTCGCTGTCCAAACTCGGGTCGGCGTTCGCCCCGCTCGCCAACGCGGCGACGAAGGTGCCGGGCGCGCGGACGCTCATGGAGAAGACCGTCGGCATCGCCAAGGAGCGCTCGCTTCCGACGTTCCACTCGACGAGCTTCGTCGACTGGTTCGAGAGCCGCGGCGGGGGCGGCGTCCCGGAGGCGGAGGCCGACCGCAAGGCGCTGTTGTTCCCCGACACCTACACGAACTACAACCACCCCGAGGTCGGCAAGGCCGCCGTGAAGGCGCTTGAGGCCGCGAACGTCCACGTCCGGATTCCGGAGGGCGTCGCCGGCTCCGGTCGGCCCCCGCACTCGAAGGGCTTTCTCGACAAGGCCCGCGCCGATGCCGAGCAGAACGTCGAGGCGCTCGCGCCTTCCGTCGAGGAGGGCTGGGACGTCGTCCTCTGTGAGCCCTCGGACGCGGTGATGTTCCAGTCGGACTACCTCGACTTGCTCTCAGGCGACGACGTGGAGGCCGTCGCCGAAAACGCCTACGGCGTCATGGAGTACGTCGACGCGTTCCGGCTGGACGAGTCGCTGTCGTTCCGCCCGCAGGACGACTACCTGACGTACCACGGCCACTGCCACCAGAAGTCCACGAAGAAGGACCACCACGCGGTGGGCGTCCTCCGCCGCGCCGGCTTCGAGGTGGACCCGCTGGACTCGACGTGTTGCGGGATGTCCGGGTCGTTCGGCTACGAGGCCGAACACTACTCGATGTCGAAGGCCATCGGGAACATCCTCGAAGGACAGGTGGCCGAGAGCCCCGGCGACGTTGTCGTCGCCCCCGGCGCGTCCTGCCGGACGCAACTCGAAGACATGGACGGCGCGACCGACGACCCGCCGCACCCCGTCGAGATGCTCGCGCGCGCCATCGACGCGTAAGCGGCGCTACGGCAGAAACCACCGATTCGAGCGCGCCGCCGGTCGCCGTCCCGCCTCGTTTTTCGTCGCAGATACGTTTAGGGCGCTCGGCGGCCAACCGCGGGACGACCGAGATGCGAGGGAACCAGCCATGACACCGATGGAACTCGACGACGTGCGCGTCGACGCGTACATGACGACCGGCGTGGAGACCGTCGACCCCGACGCGTGGGTCACAGACGTGGTCGACAAACTCAAGGCGGGACCGCAGTACGGCGGCCTCCCGGTGGTCGACGACGAGAACCGCCTCCTCGGGTTCGTCGGCGCGATAGACCTCTTGGAGGTCAACGGCGACGTACGGGTCGAGTCGGTGATGAGCCGCGACCTCGTGGTCGTCCGCCCGGAGATGACGGTGAAGAACGCCGCGCGCGTCATCTTCCGCACCGGCCACCAGTTCCTCCCCGTCGTCGACGACGACCGGGTGTTGCTCGGCCTGTTTTCGAACGGCGACGCGGTGCGGAGCCAAATCGAGCGGACGACGCCCTCGAAGGTCCAGAGCACCCGCGAGATGCTCGAACGGACCCACGACACGTCAATCGACGTCGGCGAGCGGGAAGTCGAGGTCGGCTCGCTGATTCCGACCCAGCGGGAGGTCTACGGCGACGAGCTCGAGGGCCGGAAGTACGAACTCCAGAACGGCCTCGCGGAGCCGCTCATCGTCGTCTCCCACGGGTCCGAGACGCTCCTCGTCGACGGCCACCACCGGGCGATGGCCGCGAGGCGGCTCGATATCGACCGGATGCTCGCGCACGTGCTCACGGTCTCGGAGGAGGTCGACGAACTGGGTCTGCGGCGGATGGCCCGCCTCGGCGGCCTCCGGTCGCTCGCGGACGTGGAGGTCAACGACTACCTCCAGCACCCGCTCATCGAGAAGACAGAACAGTAGACGGACCGAAGCGAGGAGGCGAAAACGGTGGGTCGAGGGTGCGGCGGGCTACTCGGCGAGGTCGTCGAGCGCGTCGCCGAAGGCTTCGAGGCCGGGTTCCATCGCCTCGGGGTCGCCGCCCAGCGAGATGCGGAACGACTCCGGCGAGTCGAAAAATCGGCCGGGGACGACGAGCACGCCGCGGTCCCACGCGGCGTCCGCGACCGCGTCGCCGTCGCCGTCGGCGTGGTCGAGGAAGGCGAACGTCCCGCCGGCGTGGATGCGCCCGTCGAGGTCGTCGCGCTCGGCGACGAACGACGCGAGGAGGTCGTGATTGGCCGAGAGGTGCTCGCGGGCGGCGGCCTCTATCTCGTCGCTGTGGTGGAGCGCGCGCCGGGCGAGTTTAGTGCTCGGTTCGGCGACCGCGGGGAGGTACATCGACGCCGAGCGGGCGCGCTCGACGACCTCCTCGGGGCCGATAATCCAGCCGACGCGGAGGCCGCCGAGGCCGTAGAACTTCGTCAGCGACCCGGTGACGACGGTGTTGTCGAGGCCGGACGCCGTGGTGCCGCCGAAGGGGCCGTCGACCGCGGGGTCGACGAAGGGCGCGTACACCTCGTCGACGAGGAGGTAGCCGCCCGCGTCGGCCGCGGCCGCCGCGACCTCGGCGAGTTCCGCGCGCGGCGTGAGTTTGCCCGACGGGTTGTGGCGGTTGGTGACGATGGCGAACGCGAAGGCGTCGGTCGAGGCCCCGTCGAGGCGGGGCGGTTCGAGTTCGTAGTCGTACTCCGGCGGGCGGACGAAGCGGTCGACGCGCGCGCCGAGCGCCTCCGAGGTGACAACGAGCGGCTGGTAGCCCGGCTTCTCCACGAGCACCTGCGGGCGCGAGGCGTCGGATTCGTCACGGTCTTCGTCGTCGCCGGACGCGAGGTCGAGGAGGGCGCAGGCGGCGAGGAAGTTCGCGTTCGTCGCGCCCGCGGTGACGAGGACCGACGACTCGGAGACGCCGTAGCGTTCCGCGAGTTGGCCGGCGAGCGTCGCGTCTTCGGGGTCCGAGCGACCCGCGAGAACCGGCGGGACGAGGTCGTCGCCGCGCCGGGACGAGCCGAGGTCGCTCGTCGCGAGGTCGTGGGTGGCCTCGTCCACCCGGTCGACAATCCACTCCAGATAGGGAATTCCGGGAAACGTCGTCGTCATTGGGACTCCTTCGCGGGCACTGCCGTAAGTCGTTGGGGTCTCGGGGACATCGGCCGCAGGCGATGGGGGACGGCGGGGCGCTCAGCGGTCGTCGGTCGTCGGCCGAGGAAGCGGCGCGGCGTCCGTCTGCCAGTCGTCGATGCGTCGCCTGGCCCACGACACCGCCGGCCGCGAGTCGTTGTAGATGACGCCCGCGAGACCTCGCTCCGAGTACGCGACCAGGAACGCGACGGGGCCGTCCGGGAGGTCCGAAACGACGAGACTGTAGGGAAGCGAATCGACCGACCGGAGCGAAAAGGAGTCGACCGACCACGCCTCGGCGAGCTGTGGCCGGTAGGCGGTGACGAGCCGCTGGACCACGTCGTCGGTGGCGACGATGTCGACCGGGATGCCGCCCTCGACGACGGCCCGGTAGTAGGCGTCGACCTGCGAGGGAAGGGCCCCGCGGACGCAACCGCGTACCGACGTCGCCTCTTCGACGAAGGACGTGAGCTTCGACAGCGCGGGGCCGGAACCGCCATCGGTGACGGAGATGGCGTCACAGCCGTCGAGGAACGCCGGTGCGAGCGGCGCGTCCGAGTCGAGGGAGTCGAGCACCGCGGCGGCCGCGTCGATGTCGTCCAGACACTCGACGAAGTGCGCGTACGTATCGAGCGCCATTCGACCGGCGAGCGTCGGGCGGTGGACGCCGCCGTTCGTCTCGACGAAGCCCGCGCTCTCCAGCTCGCGAAGCCCGCGGTCGACGGTCGACCGCGACACCGGGAGGTCGTCCGCGAGCTCCGCCGTCGTCCGAGGCTGGCGAACGACGGCGTCGAGCACGTCGGCGCGCGACGCGAGCACGTCGAACACCTCGTCGACCTCGGACCGAACCATGTCGAACTGCATGAACGTGTTACTACTTAAATAACAGGAGAACCGACGCTTAGTATATAAATAAACGAACTGTTTATATATTATAACTCACGGCGTGCGTGAGTGATGCGATGGGTGAAGTAAAGCGTGTGGCAGGAGTATGAGGGAGTGCCGGGGTGCCTCTGACAACCGGCTTTTCGCCCGAACCGGGGTGCCCGGTCCGGTTCGGGCGTCAGAAGGGGAAGACATTCCCCTTCACATTTTGCTCTGAAACGCTTCTTCGACGAGGGGAACCGCCGTCTCCACCGAGTCGCCGCGCGCGAGGTGCGCGTCGCACGAGCAGTCCGACGAGCCGAAGCCATCGACGCCCGCCGCACCGAGCGACGACGCGAGGTCGGTCGCGACCGCGCACTCCACGTCGCGGTCGGTGACGCAGACGACGCGCGCGAGGTCGACCGCGGGGGACCCGCCGAGGTAGTCGACGTGCCAGTGGCGGGCGTCGTGGTCGCCGGCCGCGACGCGTCGGTGGCGGCGGACGCGGCGGAGGCCGCCCGTTCCGAACGCGCTCCCGACGTAGACGTAGGCTCCCGCCGAGAGGCGGTGGTCGCCCAGCGCGCCGACCTCGACGGTCACCGCGGGTGCGTCGAAGACCAGCGCGTACGTCCCGACGGGCGACCGAGCGTCGAGCGCCAGCGGGTCGTCGTCGGTGCCGAGGACCGCGGAGTCGAGCGAGTGGACTGTCGGGGCGTCGTCGGTCGGGGTCCGCGGGGTGGTCATAGTCGGAGTACGTCCGTCCGGTTACGAAAGCTCGGCGGGTCGCTGTTCGGCGTTGTCGAGGAGGGCCGGGAACAGGTCGGCCGCGGCGGCGTCGAGGTCGTAGACGCTGTGGACGTCGTCGGGGTCGCGGCCGCGGCCGCTGGCGGCACCGACGGCCTTGGCGATTCTGTCGTAGTTGTCGCGGACGAGACTGCCGAGGAGGCCGGGCATCCCGGCGCGGTCGGTGAGTTCCTTCGCGGCGGCGCGGCCGGCGTAGACGCGGCGCGCTCGGCGGTCGACGAAGACCATGGCGAACGGCACGTCGGCGAACTGGGCGTCGAGGAACGCCTGCGCCGCGTCGTCGTACCACGAGATGGCCTCCACGTCGTCGAGGCGCTTCAGCGCCGACGCGGCGACAGAGCAGTAGGCGCACTCGCCGTCGTAGATGAGCACGGCGTCCGCGGACTCCTTCATACGCTTCCGTCGGGGCGCGGAGAACAAAAACGGCCCGGCGGCCGTACCGTGTGCTATCAGTTCCGGCCTGCGACAGCGTTAGGGCGACCACGTCCGCAGTAGGCGTGTGGACGACCTCATCGAGTGGCTTCGGACCAGACCGTACTACGAGGGACAGATTCGGTCCCACCGCCGGTTCGAGGCGCGCGAGCCGGCGTTCGCCGACGTGGACCTCGAACCGCGGTTGGCGTCGGCGCTCGACGACCGCGGCATCGACCGACTCTACCGGCATCAGGCCGAGGCGGTCGAGGCCATCCGCGACGGGAACAACGTCGTGTTGGCGACGCGGACCGCCAGCGGCAAGAGCCTCGCGTACACCGTGCCGGCGTTCGAGCGGGCGATGGACCACGGCGGGCGGACGCTCTATCTCGGCCCGCAGAACGCGCTCGTCGCCGACCAACTCGACACGCTGTCGGACCTCGCGCGCGGCCTCGGCTTCGGCAGTCGCGTCTCGGTCGACCAGTACACCGGGCGGCTGTCGAAATCGGAGAAGCGCGGGGTGAGAAAGCGGATGCCGACGGTCCTGCTTTCGAACCCCGACATGGTTCACTACGCGCTCCTCCCGCACGCCCACCGGCTGTGGGAGTGGTTCTTCTCCTCGCTGGAGACGGTCGTCATCGACGAGGTCCACGGCTACCGCGGGGTGTTCGGGAGCCACGTCGCCCTGCTCATCCGCCGGCTCAAGCGCGTCTGCGAGCGGTTCGGTGCCGACCCGCAGTTCGTCTGCTGTTCGGCCACCATCGGCAACCCCGTCGAGCACGCCGCGCGCATCACGGGCGAGCGGGAGGACTCCTTCGCGCTCGTGGACGAGGACGCGAGCGGGACCGGCGAGACCAACTGGCTCCTCTGGAACCCCCCGGAGTACGACAACCCCGACGCCGGCGGGTCGGGGCGGCGGCGCTCGGGTCACGTCGAGACGAAGAACCTCTTTGTCGACCTCGTCGCGCGCGGTCACCAGACGCTGGCGTTCACCCGCGCCCGACAGGCCGCCGAACGGTACGCTTCCGAGAGCGCGAGCGACCTCAGAAGCCGCGGCGAACACGGACTCGCGGGCGAGGTGGCGGCGTATCAGGCCTCCCTGACCCACGATCGGCGGCGAGAGATAGAGGCCGGCCTCCACGACGGCGACATCGCGGGCGTCTGGAGCACCAACGCGCTCGAACTCGGCGTCGACGTGGGCGGCCTCGACGTGGTGCTCATCGACGGCTACCCCGGCACGCGGATGTCCGCGTGGCAACAGGCCGGGCGGGCGGGTCGCGGCGACAGGCCCGCGCTCGTCGTCCTCGTCGGCGGCGAGGACCAACTCGACCAGTATCTGATGAACCACCCCGCGGAGTTCTTCGACGGCGACCCCGAACGGGCCGTCTCCGACCCCGAAAACGACCATCTCCTCCCGTCGCACGTTGCCTGCGCGGCCGCGGAGAACTGGCTCTCGACCGACGACGAATCGTACTTCGGCGGGTCGTTCCCCGGCGTCGTCTCGGACCTCGAAGCCGACGGCACGCTGGCGCGCCGGGAGACCGACGACGGCCTCCGGTGGACCCACGACGGGGGCGAGAGCCCGCAACACGCGATGAGCCTCCGAACCATCACCGACCGCGAGGTGCAACTGATGGACTCGCGGAACGACGAGACCATCGCCACGCTGGCGTTCGACGACGCGCTCCGGGACGCCCACCCCGGCGCGGTCTACCACCATCAGGGCCAGACGTACGAGGTCGCCGAGTTGGATTTGGACCGCGACGTGGCCCGGCTCCAGCCGACGTGGGCGGACTACTACACCCGCGTCCTCCACGACAAACACATCACGGTCGAGCGGGACATCCTGTCGAAGCCGCTGTCGGCGCGAGACGACGTGGAGGTCCGGTTCGCGGAGGTGACGATGCGAAAGCAGATAACGGGCTTCGAGCGCCGCGACCCGAAGCGCGGGACGACAATCGGCCAGCAACTGCTCGACCTCCCGGAGACGAGTCTGCGGACGAAGGCGCTGTACTTCACCGTCCCCGGCGACGTGGAAGGGGAGATGCGCGAGCTATCGAACGACCGCCCGGAGGGCCGCGACTACGGCTTCAACGGCGGCATCCACGCCGCGGAACACGGGATGATTTCGCTGTTCCCGCTCCGACTCCTCTGTGACCGCGGCGACATCGGCGGGCTCTCGACGCCGTACCACTCTCATACTGACCAATCGACTATCTTCATCTACGACGGCCACCCCGGCGGGGTCGGCATCACGCGCGCCGGCTACGACATCGTGGAGGGACTGATGCGCCAGACCGCCGACCTGATTTCGGACTGCGACTGCGAGGACGGCTGTCCCTCCTGCGTGCAGTCGCCGCAGTGCGGCAACGCGAACGACCCGCTGGCGAAGGACACGGCCGTCCTGCTGTTGGAGTCGCTGACGGGGACGCGGGCCTGAATCCGGCGGCCGGGCGCGAACCGCCCGCCCCCGCCGACCCGACGGGTGAAATATCACGATACCGGCATTTCAGGGCCGCTATTCCGAACCAACAGCTATTTTTGGGAACCCTAAATCTATAGGGGCAATGAACGCGGACATCTGCGTGGTCGTCCCGACAATCCGGGAGTACGAGTGCATGCGGTCGTACTTCGACAACGCCCGCGCGCACGGGTTCGACCTCGACCGGCTGTTCGTCCTCCTCGTGACGGAGGACTTCTGCGACGCCGAGGGGATGGCGTCGATGCTGGACGACGAGGGGGTTTCGGGCGCGGTCTTCGACGGGTCGGCCCGCGAGGAGTGGTACGACGAACACGACATCTCCGAGTACTCGCATCTCGTGCCGGCGGCGAGCCACGCCCAGACGAGCTTCGGCCTGCTGTACATGTGGGCGCACTCCGAGTTCGACTACGGCGTGTTCATCGACGACGACACGCTCCCCCACGACGAATGGGACTTCTTCGGTCGCCACATGGCGAACCTCGACCGCACCGACGAGGTGGAGTCGGTGTCGAGCGACGAGCGCTGGGTGAACGTCCTCTACCAGAACGCCGACGAACACGGGCTGTACCCCCGCGGCTACCCCTACTCGGCGATGGACGAGACGGTCGAGACCGGAACGCGCGAACTCCGCGACGTGGTCGCCTCGCAGGGGCTGTGGACGAACGTCCCGGACCTCGACGCGGTCCGCATCCTGATGGACGGCGACCTCGAAGGGCAGGCCCAGACACGGACCGACTTCGAGGACTTCGATGGTGACTTCGTCGCCGAACCGGGCCAGTACCTCACCGTCTGCTCGATGAACCTCGCGTTCGAACGCGAAGTCATCCCGGCGTTCTACCAGCTCCCGATGGACGACAACGAGTGGGAGGTCGGCCGCTTCGACGACATCTGGTCGGGCGTCTTCCTCAAGCGCGCCGCCGACGTGCTCGGAAAGGACGTGCTCACCGGCTACCCGCTGTGCGAGCACAACAAGGCCGCCCGCCCGACGTTCGACGACCTCAACAACGAGGTGCCGGGGCTCGAACTCAACGAGCACCTCTGGGAGGTCGTCGACGCGGTCGGCGGGGACGCCGACAGCTACGCCGGCGTCTTCGAGGCGATGGCCGACGCGCTCGCCGACGGCGACTGGTCCGACTACCGCAACGGCGACTTCTTCAACTACGTCGGCGAGCACATGCGCGACTGGCTGGACTGCCTCGACGCGCTCGCCGCGCCGCGGGCCGCCGCGCCGGCCGACGATTGAACGGGCGACGGCGAACGCCACCCGCGCGACGACGCGGGGGAGGTGACCCGCGTCCCGCGATTCGGCCGCGTCGCCCGACAAATCGGTAGGTATAAATGATTTAGGGAGACCTAAATCAATGTATGCACGAACGCGACCGAGAGCCTCGCGGCCACAGTCGTCGCCGGTTCATCGCGACGACGGCGGCCCTCGGGGTCGGCGCGCTCGCCGGGTGTACCGGCGGCGACGAGGAGACGGAGACGACGACCGAAGCCGGAGCCAACGAGTCGGTCGGACAGATCGGGTCCGGGCGGTCTCCGTTCGGCGACCGCGACATCACCGGCGGCGTCTCCGTCGCGGAGATGCCGGACCTCTCGGGCGAACTCACGCTCTACTCGGGTCGCGGACAGGCGCTCGTCGGCGAGCTCATCTCCTTTTTCGAGGAGTACTACGACGAGTTCACCATTCGCCCGCGGTACAACTCGGCGGCCGAACTGGTCAACCAGATTCAGACCGAGGGCCAGAACAGCCCCGCGGACGTGTTCTTCTCGGTCAACGCGGGTTCGCTCGGCGCGCTGAAGGACGCCGGTCGCACGCAGGAGCTTCCGAGCGACGTGCTCGACCTCGTCCGCGACGAGTTCCACGACCCGGACGGCCAGTGGACCGGGACCTCCGGTCGCGCCCGGACCGTCCCGTTCAACACCGACCAGTTCGACGAGTCGGACGTCCCCGACGACATCATGGCCTTCCCCGACACGGAGGCGTTCAGAGACAACATCGGCTGGGCACCGACGTACTCCTCGTTCCAGGCGTTCGTCACGGCGATGCGCGTCCTCGAAGGCGAAGACGCCACGAGAGAGTGGTTACAGGGCATGCAGGACCTCGGCGTCACGGAGTACAACGACGAGTTCCTCGTCTCGCAGGCCGTCGCCGACGGCGAAATCGGCGCGGGCTTCGCCAACCACTACTACATCCAGCGCATCCTCGCCGGGCGACCGAACGCGCCGCTTTCGACCGCCTTCACCGCGGGCGACGCCGGCTCGATTTTCAACGTCGCGGGCGCGCTCGTCCTCGACAGCACCGACGACGCCGAACTGGCGAGCAACTTCGTTCGCCACCTGCTTTCGGCCGAAGCGCAGGACTACTTCGCGCGGACCACCTTCGAGTACCCCCTCGTTTCGGGCGTCGACCCCATCGGCGAACTGCCGAGCATCGACGAACTCAGCCCGCCGGAGTCGCTCGACCTGACCCAGCTTTCGGACCTCGAAGGAACCGTGGAACTCTTGCGTGAGGTGGGCGTCCTCTGAGGTAGCACACTCATGGCGACCGAACAGCAGACGGGGACCGGTGGAGGAGACGACGAGCAACCGCTCGGTCTGACCATCGCGAGCGGGGCCGTCGCCGCCGCCGTCGTCGTCCCGCTGTTGTGGCTCGTCAAGACCGCGCTCGACGTGGGGTTCGCCGAGGCGGTGTCGCTCGTCACCCGGCCGACGACCGTCGAAGTGTTCCTGAACAGCGCCGTCCTCGTCACGCTCGTCACCGCCGCGTGCATCGGGCTCGGCGTCCCGCTGGCGTACCTGACCGTCCGGACCGACCTGCCGTTCAAGCGCTTTTGGACCGTGGTCGTCTCGCTCCCGCTCGTCATCCCGAGCTACATCGGCGCGTTCGCGTTCGTCTCGGCGTTCGGCCCGCGGGGCGCGTTCCAGCGGCTCTTGGCCCCGCTCGGCGTCGAGTCGCTCCCCGAGATATACGGACTACCCGGTGCCGTTTTGGTGCTGACGCTCTACACGTACCCATACGTGTTCATCACCACCCGGGCCGCGCTGAAGTCGATGGACACCACGCTCATCGACGCCGCGCGGACCCTGAACCACAGCCGCTGGGAGGCGTTCAAGCGGGTGACGGTCCCGCAGATTCGCCCCGCGGTCGCCGCCGGCTCGCTCCTGACGGCGCTGTACGTCCTCTCGGACTTCGGCACGCCGGCGATTATGCGGTTCGACGCCTTCACCCGCGTCATCTACGTGGAGTTCGGGACGTTCGGCCGCGACACCGCGACGCTCCTGTCGCTCCAACTCATCGCCGTGACGCTCCTCATCTTGACCCTCGAATCGAAGATTCGGGGCGACGAGCGCACGACGACCGGCGGGCGCTCGGGGGCGCCGATGCCGCTCGGCCGGTGGAAGTACCCGGCGCTCGGCTTCGCGGCGCTCGTCGCCACCGTCGGGCTCCTCGTCCCGCTCGGCATCCTCTTTACGTGGCTCGCGCAGGGCGTCGCCGCGACGAGCGGGTCTCTCGCGTTCCAACCCGAGTACGCGTTCAACTCGGTCCTCGTCGCGGCGGCGACCGCGGGCGCGGCGACGCTCGCCGGCCTGCCCGTCGCGTACCTCGCCGCGCGGCACCCGTCTCGGCTGAGTTCCGTCTTCGAGCGCGCGACCTACGTCGGCTACGCGGTGCCGGGCGTCGTCCTCGGGCTGGCGCTCGTCTTCTTCGGAAGCTCGTACGCGACGCCCATCTATCAGACGCTCTACCTCCTCGTGTTCGCCTACGTCATCCGCTTTCTCCCGCAGGCAATCGGGTCGCTCCGGGCGTCGTTCCTCCGGGTCGACCCCGCGCTCCCGGAGGCGGCGCGGACGCTCGGCGAGACCCCGTCGGGGGCGTTCCGTCACGTCACGCTCCCGCTCGTCGCGCCCGGCCTGTTCGGCGGCGCGGCGCTCGTCTTCCTGACCACGATGAAGGAACTGCCCGCGACGCTCCTGCTCCGCCCCTCGGGGTTCAGCACGCTCGTGACACACATCTGGACGGCCTACGAGCAGGGCTACTTCGGTCAGGCCGTCGTGCCCGCGTTCATCCTGCTTTTCGTCTCCGGGCTCTCGATGCTCGTTATCATCACCCAAGAGGGATACGATGTCAAATAGCACACTCTCGACCACCGACCGCTCGAACCGCGCGGAATCCACCGGCTCCGAGGCCGACGACGAGGACATCGGCGGCGTCCTCGAACTCGACGGCGTCTCGAAGTCCTACGGCACCGAGTCGGTCATCGACGACCTCTCGCTCAGCGTCGAGGAGGGCGAAATCCTCACGCTCCTCGGCCCCTCGGGCTGTGGGAAGACGACGACGCTCCGACTCATCGCCGGACTCGACCGCCCCGACGGGGGCGAGGTCCGACTGAACGGGAACGTCGTCTCCGGCGGCGACACCTTCCGCGCGCCCGAGGAGCGCGGCGTCGGCGTCGTCTTCCAGGAGTTCGCGCTGTTCCCGCATCTCACCGCGGCCGAGAACATCGCCTTCGGGCTGAAGGACCTCGACGAGGCCGCGCGCGACGAGCGCGTCGCCGACCTCCTCGACCTCGTGGGACTGGAGACCCAAGGCGACAGCTACCCCGACGAGCTCTCCGGCGGCCAGCAACAGCGGGTCGCCCTCGCGCGCTCGCTCGCGCCGGAGCCGGCCATCCTGCTCCTCGACGAGCCCTTCTCGAACCTCGACGTGGACCTCCGCGTCCAGATGCGCGAGGAGGTCCGCCGCATCCTCAAGGAGGCCGGCGTGACGGCCGTCTCCGTCACCCACGACCAAGAGGAGGCGATGTCCATCTCCGACCGCGTGGCCGTGATGAACGACGGCGACCTCGAACAGGTGGGCGAACCCGAACAGGTGTTCCAACACCCCGAGTCCCGGTTCGTCGCGGGCTTCCTCGGCTACGCCGGGTTCCTGCCGGGACGCATCGCGGGCGACGTGGTCGAGACCGAACTCGGGACGGTCGGCCGCGACCAGATTCACGGCCTCGCGCCCGAGTACGACGACACCGACATCGACATCCTCGTTCGCCCCGACGACGTGTCGGCGCATCCCTGCAACGGCGGCGGCGACGGCCACGGCGAGGTCGTCGGCAAGCGCTACCTCGGCCCGACCATCCTCTACGAGGTCGAACTCCACGGCGGCGACAACCTGCTGTGCATGCACAACCACGACGAGACCGTCCCGACCGACGGTTGCGTCGAGGTGACGCTCGACGCCGGCCACGAACTCGCGTGGTTCCCGCGCGAACAGCGCCCCGAGACCGGCCTCTACTCGGACTGAGGATGGGTCGGCGAGACTCGAACACGGGCCGGAGCGTCCCGCTCGGCGGGCGCGTTCGCGCCGCCGTCCGCGGCCTCGCGTTCGACACCGACTTCTCCATCGACATCGACCGAAACCGGACGCGGCGGCGACTCGCCGCGCTCTGTGTCTCGCTTCTCGTCGGCCTCGTCGTGACGTGGCTCGCGGTCGACCTCTTTCCGTACCACACCGTCAACGACGACGAGGGCGTCTACCTCACTCAGGCCGCGATGCTCCTCGAAGGCAAGCTGTTCCTCTATCCCGGCCAACTGACCGAGGCCGTCAGGCCGTGGTTCTTCGTGGTACAAGAGACGCCGAGCGCGCCCGGCGGCGTCCAGCTCTACTCGAAGTACTCGCCGGCGGTGCCGGCGCTGTTCGCGGTCGGCCTCGCGGTCGGGCTTCCGAACCTCGTGTTGGGAGCCATCGCCGCGGCGTCCGCCGCGTTAGTCTACGCCCTCACCGCCGACGCGTTCGACCGGACGACCGGCGTCGTCGCGGCGGGCCTGCTCGGCCTCTCGCCGCTGTTTCTCATCACCTCGGCGACGTTCCTCGCGTACGCGCCGACGACGATGCTCAACCTCGGGTTCGCCGTCTGCTACGTCCGGGCCGCCCGCCGAGACTCCTCGGGCTACGCCGTCGTCGCGGGCGCGCTCGTCGGCGCGGCGTTCTTCGCCCGCCCGTACACCGCCGTCCTGTTCGCCCTGCCCTTCATCGCCCACTCGCTGTGGGCGCTGGCGACCGCCCGCCGCGCGGGGACCGGCTGGGTCGTCTTCCGTCGGTACGCCGCCGTCGCGCTCCCCGGCCTCGCGTTCGTCGGCCTGACGCTCGCGTACAACGCCGTCGTGACGGGCGACCCGCTCACGTTCCCGTACATCGCCTTCGCACCGCGGGACGGCATCGGCTTCGGCGAGCGGGCCATCCTCGACTACGAGGTCGTCTACACGCCCGCCATGGGCGTCGAGACCGCCGTCGAGGCGCTCGACCGACTCGCGTTACGCTGGGGGCCGATGGGGTGGCTCGGCACCGTCGCCGCGGTGTTCGGCCTCGGCGTCACCGCCCGCCGCTGGTGGAGCCACAAGACCGGCCGAAACCTCCGGGGGAGCGCGAGACGCCGCCACCACGGACTCGGCGGCCGCGACCGCGCGTTCACCGAACTCTCCGACGACGCCCTCGCCTGCGTCGTCGCGGGCGTGTTCGCCTCGGTGTTCCTCGGCAACGCCGCCTTCTGGGGGACGCACAACGGTCTTCGAAACGGCCTCATCGACCTCCTCGGCCCGTTCTACCACTTCGACGCGCTCGTCCCGCTGGCGGTGTTCGGCGCGGCCGGCGTCGTCGCCGGCGCTCGGCTCCTCCGCCGGCTGGCCCACCGCCGCTTTTCGGCCTCGGAGGCCCGCGGCGTCGTCTTCTCGGTGCTTCTCGTCTCGGCGCTGTTCGCCGGCGGCGTGACCGTCGGCGCGGTCGAAGACCCCTACGACGAAAACCGGCTCCGAACCGAGAACCTCGCGGCGACCTACGAACCGCTCCTCGACGCCGGCTTCGAACAGCCGCCGCTGACGCTGTCGCTTCCGGGCGTCGATGCCGGCGGTATCGAGGGCGGTGCCGACGGTATCGGCGTCGCCGGCGACCCGTCCGCCGCCGGTAACGAGACGAAGGCGCTCGTCTTCCACCCCGACCCCTACGGCGACTGGTCGGCCCATCCCTTCCAGACGCTCCGCAACGACCCCGGGTTCGACGGTCCGGTGGTGTACGCACTCGACGACGGGGCCGAACGGGACTTCGCGGTCCTCGACGCCACGAACCGAACGCCGTATCGGTTCACCTATCGGGGCACGTGGACCGGAGCAACCGAGGCGGTCGAACCGGACCTGACCCGACTCGACGTGCTCGCCGGCGAGCGGGTCGACGCGACGACGACGCTCGGCGCGCCCGCGGGGGCGAACACGGCGTCGGTCCGCGTCGAGACCAAGGCGGGCTACGCCCGTTACGACGCGGCGACGGCCGAGAACCTGACCGTCGAGTGGTCGCTTTCGCCGGCGGGCGTGGCCGTGACGAACCGGCCGCTGGCCGCCGGTCCCGAGCGACTGTCGATTCCGCCCGGCGCGAGCGAGGTCGACCTCGCGGTGACCTACGTCGGCGACTTCGGCGAGACGGTCACGTACCGACAGACCGTGACGGTCGAGCGCTCGGGCGGCGAGATACGGGTTCTCTGGCCGCCGGAGACCCGCGTCTGCCGGCTGACCACCGACTGCGGGACGGAAGGCGAGTGGGTCGGCCCCGACGGCGACTACCTCGACGGCGTCTCGGTCGAGACCGACGCGCGCGTCGCCTGAGGCGAGCGTCGAGAGCCGGCGGCTCGCGGGAGTGTGGGCGTCGGGAAAAAATGAAACGTCGCGGTCGGCGGCTCAGTCGTCGGCCGGGCCGGTCGAGCCCGACGAGCCGAGGAAGCCGTCGACGGTCGCGCGCTTCGCGATGTGCGGGCGGTAGACCCACGCGTTCAGGAGGACGATGGGAACCATCGTCGCCGCGACGAGCGCGTAGCCGACGTGCAGGTTCGGCAGGAGCACAGACGAGTAGACGAGCGGGTAGGTGATGCCGCCGATGGTGCCGACGCCGCCGACGACGCCCGCGACGACCCCCGAGCTGTTGGGGAACATCGCGGGGACCTGCGCGAAGATAGCGCCCTCAGCGAAGGCGCAGGCCATGCCGACCATGAAGCCGGCGGCCACCGCGATGAGGACGGTCCCCGAGAGGCCGGCGAGCGTCATGACGAGCATGGCGACGACGATGAACGAGAGCGACACGAACGTCCACTGCTCGCGGTAGCGGCCCTCGAAGACGGGCAGGATGTCCATCTCCTTGCGCGCCAGCACGTCGCTGACGTAGCCGCCGATGGGCCGGAGCAGGCCGGCCGCGATGGAGAACGTGGCCGCGAACGTGCTCGCGAGCACGAGGTTGTTCGTGTTGAACGCCTCGCGGTAGTAGGTGGCGAGCCAGCCGTTCATCGAGAGTTCGAGACCGAAGCTCATGACGTAGGCGAGCGCGAGCGCGACGGTCCCGTAGCGGGTCGCGGTGTGGACCCACTGCTTGAGCGTCGCGTTGTCGGCGGTCGCCTGCCGGCGCTCGTCGTTCGCCGCGGCCTCGCCGAGGAGGTAGTAGGCGACCGCGAGCAGAATCGAGACGACGCCGGTGTAGAAGAACGCCGCCCGCCAGTTGCTCTGGAACAGGGGCCCGCTCCAGTCCGCCCCGAACACGCGGGGCAGGATGAGCGCGCCGCCGGCGGCCCCGGCGTTCCCGATGCCGGCGTAGATGCCCTCGGCCATGCCGAGGTTCTCCTCTTCGAACCACTCCGAGACGTGCTGGATGCCGATGACGAACGTGATGCCCGCCGTGGCGACGATGAGGCGCTCGACGAAGAACACGGTGTAGCTCTCGGCGAAGGCGCTCGCCATCGAGAACACCCCGACGTAGCCGAGGACGATGGCGAACACCACCGGCGCGCCGAACTTATCCGAGAGCCAGCCGGTGAGGATGCGGCCGAAGGGCGCGAGCCAGATTGCCGCGCTCGCCAAGATGCCGATTTCGGCGAGCGAAAGCCCGAACTCCTCCGCCATCGGCCCCGTGAAGGGCGCGAACGAGAACCAGATGAGAAAGGAGAAGTTGAACCCGATAGTGGCGAGAAGGAGCGTTCGCCACTTGGTCATCTTTACGAGACCCATACAACAACCTCCGAAATAGGAGCACAATCGTGTACAATTCTACCGTTCTTCTGCGTTGGTTTGAACATCATGTAGCGGATAGCACAGAGACATCATAGAAAAGTACTGTCCACAATTCTCCATAAACACTTACCGAGTGTTTAGAGAATTGAACTAGATAAGGAGTATATTACCCATATTATCCGATAATATACCGAGTTGCACTATGGACATACGTCCAAAAACACTCGGAGAGTATGAATCTGGTGGTGAGTTCTCTCCCGTCGGCTACGGGTCGCGCCGCCAGACGACGGCCGCCCCGTTGGCGAGTTCGACCGCGAGCGGATTGGAAGCGGCGGTCGAACCGTCTGGTTCCTCGACGCCGGGAGCGACGAGCGCCGGCTCCCAGCCGTCGGTCGGGACGGCCGGCGCGTTCGCGTCCCCGGCCGCGTCGTCGGCGAGGGTCGCGGGCGACACCTCGACGGGGACGCCCTCCATGTTGGCGGCGAAGAGCAGTTGTTCGCCACCGGTCGAGTCGGTCGCGTCGCCCCTGTCCGGCGCGGTTCGGAAGCCGTAGTAGAGGACCGTCCCGTCGGTCGGGTGGCGGTAAGTGAAGTAGTCGTCGTCGGCATCGAGGTCGGCGAGGAGCCACGGGCGGTCGTGACGGAACTCGCGGGTTTCGAGGCGGAAGGCGGTCCGCTCGTCGTCCTGTTCGTCGCGCCAGTGGCCGAGGTTCGCGAAGTCGTGCACGTCGCGCATCCACGCGTAGCCGTAGGCTTCGAGGTCCGCGGCCGAGAGGTCGTCGCCGAGCGGTTGGTCCATCGCCGAGAGCATGGCCGCCATCACGTCGAGGTCGTAGTCGGTCGCGCCGACCGCCGACGAGAGGGCGTTCATGAAGGTCAACAGTCCCTCGCGGGAGTCGAAGCCGAGGTCCTTCACGCGCCGGAAGAAGCGGTCGTCCTCGAAGTCCTCGTCGCGCACCTGCCAGTAGCAGAACTTCGACTCGTCGGAGACGACCTTGACGTTCCACGTCGGGTCGGTGTCGCGGACGAACCCCCACGGCGCGCGCATGTTGGCGTGGACGAAGTCCATCGGGACGCCCGGCAGGAAGCAGTGGAACAGCATCGACGACGCGGCGTTGTCGTACGCCTCGCTCAGCGTCTCGGGGTAGTCGTCGCCGAGGTAGGGGTTGACCGGCGACTGGTTGAACTCGACCGTCGGGTCTATCTGCGTCCCCCGGCGGACGGTGTCGTGGTTGGCGACGCCCGTCAGCCAGTTGCCGCCGAACTCGCCGACCTCGCGGACGCGCCACCACTTCGTCGCCCAGAAGGTGAGAAGCGCGGGGGTGTTGTGGGCGAAGGTGATGGGCGACCACTGGAACGAGTGGGGGTGTTGTTCGATGAGCGCCCGGTACGAGGAGGCGAGTTCCCAGTCCTCGCGCGGCCACGGCCGCCCGTCCTCGTAAACCATCCACGGCCGGTACTCCGTGCCGGCGACCTCCTGCGTCACGCGGTCCATCTCCGCGAGGAAGTCGTCGTCGTGGTACATCTCGCCCGTCTCGGGGTCGTGGGAGGTGAAGTCCTGCGCGCCGTCGACCCGGATGCCGTCGGCACCGAAGTCCATCTTGCGCTCTTGCATCTCCAAGAAGACGGCGCGCGCGGTCGGTTCGGTGTAGTCGAGGTGCTTGCCGTACATCCCCGGGCCGAGGACGTACCGGTCCGAGAGGAGTTCCGCGCCGCGGTTGTCGGCGTGGCCGAGCGCGATGTCGAAGACGACCTTTATCGGTCGCGGGAGGTCGTGGCAGGCGGCGATGAAGTCGACGAGTTCGTCCGGGCGGCCGGTTTCGAGGACGGCCGGATTCGGCGCGGAGAAGGCGCTGACGACGATGTCGTAGCCCCAGTTTATCATCTCCGGGCGGGCGACGTCGACCGTCACCTCGCCGGCCGAGCCGTCGGCGACCGTCCAGAAGTCGTGTTCCGCCTCGTTCTCGGTCAACGGCTCGACGGGCATCAACTGAATCCCGTCGTAGCCGGCGAAGGCGCGCTCCCACGGGGCGAGGTCGTCGCCGGCGCGCTGTTTCGCGGCGATTCCCTCGTACACCTCGGCGAGGCCGGCGAGCGACCCGCGTTCCGTGGCGGTTCCGGGGTGGATTTCGAGCATGCTCGTCGCGGGGTCGATACGCGGGAGGCCGCCGTCGTCGGTCGTGGCCACCCGCTCGTCGTCGGTGCCGAGCGCCTCGAAGTAGGCGCGGTCGGCGCGGGTCTCGTCCAGCCTGTCGAGGTCGTACACCTCCGCGGGCGCGAACGCCCCGAACGGAACCGAGTACGCGACGGGGTCCTGAACCGTTCGCTCCTCGCCGTCGTCGCCCTCGTAGACGAGACGATAGAGCGCGCCGAGGGTGTCGCGCGTGCCGGCGCGGACGCCCTCGACGGCCGCCCAGTGGTACTCGCCGACCCGACGCGTCGGGACGCGGTGGCGGTCGAACGTCACGCGCCGGTGGTCGGTCTCGCCGGGGTCGAGGTCGGCCGGCGGCGTCAGCAGTTCCAGTTCGACGGCGGCCTCCGGCACGCCGTCCTCGACGAGGTCCGGCGTCCAGAAGCCGAACTCGACGACCTCGTCGCGGCGGTGCGCGCCGAGTTTCGTCGTCAGCGTCTTGGCGGCCGAGAAGTCGTCGTCGCGGCTCTCGACGACCGACTCGTGCCACGAGGCGAGGTCGTCGGTTCGGTCGGCGTGCAGGGTCGGCGTGGGGGAGTTCGTGCTCATGGTGTATCGGGTCGGTCGGGTCGGACGGAATCGAAATCGGAGGTGGAGGCGAAATCGGGGACTACGCGAAGTTGAAACGGGACGTATGCGGACGTTACGCGAGCGGGCAGACGACCACGTCGTCGACGCGGACGCCGCCCTCGGCGGCGACCGAGTCACCGGAGACCACGTCGGTCGCGTCGACGTCGAGGTCGCCGACGTCGACCGTGGTCGCGCCGGGCGCGAAGTTGAGCGCACAGAGGTACGAGCCGTCGTCGTGGTCGCGGACGAACGCGACCGCGCGGTCGGAGTCGGCCTCGTAGTCGATGCGGCGGAACGTCCCGTCGTGCCGGAGCGCGGGCGTCTCGTCGCGGACCTCGATGAGTCGCTCGTAGTGCTCGCGGACGTCGTCGCGGGCGTGGTCCCACGCGAGGGCGTCGCGGCGGCCGCGCTGGCCGATTTCCTGCCCGCCGTAGACCATCGGCACGCCGGGGAGCGTAAACAGCGCGCCCGCGGCGGCCAGCGCCTCGTCCTCGCCGCACTCGACGATGTAGCGCGTCTCGTCGTGGTTTTCGAGGTAGAGCATGAACGACGCGTGGTCCGGGAAGCCGACCTGCGTCCGCTGTTCGATGGCGTCGAGGACGCGCTCTGCGGGTTCGTCGCCGCGGCCGACCTGCCGAAGGGTGAAGTACAGCGTCGTGTCGAAGTGCATGTCGAACATGCCCTCGTGGAAGTCGGCGATGTAGGGGATGGTCTCGTCCAGAAGCAGGAACTCGGGGTCTTTCGCCTTCACGCGGTCCCGAATCTCCTGCCAGAACGTGTCGGGGACGGCCCACGCCATGTCACAGCGAAAGCCGTCGACCACCTCGGCCCACATGTCCACCGCGTCGAGCAGGTAGCGCCGGACTTCGAGGTTCCGGTGGTCGAAGTTGGCGATGTACTCCCAGTCGAAGTAGGTGCCCGGCTCGCCGTTCTCCTGCCACTCGTACCAGTCGTAGTACTCGGAGTCGGGGTTCTTGTAGGCGTCCTCGAAGAAGGGGTGGGCGCGCGCGGAGTGGTTGAGCACGAGGTCGAAAAGCACCTTCATGCCGCGGTCGTGGGCGGCCTCGACGAACCGCTCGTAGTCCTCGCGGGTGCCGAGGTCCTCGGCGACGTCGTAGAAATCCACGATGTTGTAGCCGTGGGGCGCGTGGTCGTTCTCCAGAACGGGCGTGAGCCACAGGCAGTCGACGCCGAGCGATTCGAGGTAGTCGAGCCGCGTTTCGAGCGCCTCGAAGGTGTTGTCGGCGTCCTCGACGTCCGAGGCGTAGCCGCGGACGTAAATCTCGTAGAGCGTCACCTCTTGGGCCCACTGCGGCGGGTCGTTCGGCCGGGAGACGGAGACGGACGCCTCCTGCGCGCCGGAGCCGTCAGTGTGGCCCGTCACGTCGGCCCGTACCGCCTCCGTCTCCGCCTCGGCGACCCCGCCGTCGGCGATGGCCTCGCGTTCGACGGTCACGGTGTCGGGGACGCTGTACGTCTCGTCGAGGGCGACGGCGTGGACGCGGAGCCGGTCGCCAATCGCCGAAAGCGGGACGCGGAGCTCCCAGCCGTCGGTCTCGACGGCCGCGTCGTCCACCTCGTCGCGGTCGTCGACGACGAACTCGACCACGAGGTCGTCGCGGTCGGTGTCGCTGTCGGGGTTTGGGTGCGGGTCGGCGCGGACGACGACGACGCCGTCCTCGACGGTCGCGTCGAGCCTGATGCGCGGCCGACCGCCCCGTCCCCGCTGGGCGTCGCCGGCGCCGCTTCCGGAGCCGGACGCGCCGCCGCTGGACCCCGTCGGGCGCGCGGAGCCGCTCTGTCCGCTGTAGCCGCTCATCCCGCTCATCCCGCTCGCGCCGCTCCTGACCGAGCCGGCGGGCAGGTAGGAACCGGGGAAGACGCGGACGGTGAGCGTGTACGTCACGTCTGGCGCGTCGAGTTCGACCACGTACCGCCCGGCCGCGTCGGGCGTGAACTGCACGACTGCGGTGTCTTCGTCGAGTTCGAGACTGCTTGCGACCGGCGCGCTCCGAACCCGCCACGAGTAGTCTGCGTCGGGGTCCGGGTCGCGAGGTGCGAGTTGTACTGACTCGCCGACAGCCATGAACTGCGGCGGTCCTGGGTGTTGCATACTCACAATCAACGTGCCGGGTGACTTTGAGTTTACCCCTGAAGTGACCGGCGTTCCGGTGAGAGACGGGTTCTACCGAGTCGCGCCGGCGTCTCCCGAATTCGTCGGTTTGCAGGCATAAATGATGGCAAACGGGCGGCCAATACTTATGGTTCGGGACCCTCGTCTACCTCTATGCGACTTCGGACCGCGTTAAACGAATACAAGCGCGACCGGGGCGGACGCTTCCCAGAGGAGTGCCAGACCTCGGACGGCGCGTTTTCGGGTCACGGGGACCGACTCGTCTACGTCGGCCTCGACGGCTCCCTCCGGGACTACTCCGCTTCTCTTTCGGGCCTCTACGGCATCGACCGCTCTCGGTTCGGCATCGAGACGGACGGCGAGACGCACTGGTTCGACGAACTGGAGTCCGTGCGACAGCACTACTACCGGGAGACGAGCCTCGTCGAGACCGAGTACGACGCCGGGGAGTACACCGTCCACCAGTACGACCTGACGCTCGGCCGCGCCCACGTGACGCACGTCGAACTCCGCGGTGCGATTCCCACCGACGCCCACCTGACGGCGTTTCTCACCTTCGCCCCCGAGGGCCGAGAGACGCGGGTCGGCCGGCTCATCCACGAGGCCGGCGGCCCGAACGACACCCAAGCGGTCGAGGTGTTCCACCGAAACGAACACGACTACGTCACCGCGTCGACCGGCCTCACCGACGTTCGGGGGCAGATTCCCGAGCGGTTCGACGAGATTCTCTCCGACGACAGCTTCGACTTCCCGCGGGAGGCCGTCCTCGACCGCTACGAGGACACCCACCTCTCGGGCGACGTGGTCGTCAGCGCCCCGCTCGAACAGGAGGGCCGCGCCGCGCGAACGACGCTCGTCACCCAGCTTTCCGACCACAACGAGATGGCGCGGACCGACGCCCTCGCCGACCTCCGACACTGTTCGGTCCAGCACGCGACCGCGGACGCGCTCCGTGGGGCCGCCCGCGAGCAGGCCGAGGTGTCCGTCCCCGACGGGACGCCGCGCGAGCGAATCGTCCGCGCCGACCTCCGGGCGCTGTCGCTTCTGACCGCCCCCAGCGGCGCGCGCATCGCCGGCCCCGAGTTCGACCCGTTCTACGCCCACTCCGGCGGCTACGGCTACACGTGGTTCCGCGACGACGCCGAGGTCACGCAGGCGCTCGCGCACGCCGACGACGCCTTCGGCCTCGGTCTCGGCGACCGCCTCGCGACGAGCGCGGCGTTCTACTGCGAGACGCAACTCGAAGACGGCACGTGGCCCCACCGCGTCTGGGCGGTCGACGGGACCGTCGCTCCGGGCTGGGCGCACGGCCGCGTCGAGGGCACCGGCGACGAGGAGTATCAGGCCGACCAGACGGCGAGCGTCGTCGCCGCGCTCGCGTCGCTCCTCGCCGAGCGCCGCGACGAACTCGACGACGAACTCGTCGGGCGCATCCGCTCGACCGTCGCGGCGGGCGTCTCCGGACTCGATAGCAGTCTCGAATCCGACGGGCTCCCGAAGCCCTGTCAGAACGCGTGGGAGAACATGAGCGGCCGGTTCACGCACACGACCGCGACGTTCCTCCAAGCGTACGCCACGGTCGCCACCGCGCCCGTGAACGACGACCTCCGGGAGCACGCCGCCGAGCAGGCGACCGCGGTGTGCGAGGGGCTCGACGAGCTCTGGTCCGAGGAGCGCGAGGTGTACGCCCTCCGAATCGACGGGAACGGCGGCCTCGACGACCGCCTCGACTCGTCCACGTTCGCCCTCGTCGACGCCGTCGACGCCTACGCCGACGTCGGAGAGGTCGACTCGAAGACCGCCGACCGGCTCGTCAAGCACATGGCCGCGACGCTGAAGGGGCTCTATCGGAACCCCCGCGGCGACGTAGCCGGATTGGTCCGGTTCGAAGAGGACTACTGGCGCGCCGACGGGCAGGACGGCGAGAAGGTCTGGTCCGTCTCGACCGCGTGGGGCGCGAACGCCGCCGCGAAGTTCGGCGTCCTCTGTGACCGCCTCGGGAAGGACGGCCGCCGCTTCGTCGAGCGCGCGACGAACCTCTACGAACTGCTCCAGCCCGACGGCCCCTTCACGACCGACGCGGGCTACCTCGCAGAGCAGGTGTTCGACGACGGGGGCTTCGACAGCGCGACGCCGCTGGGGTGGCCCCACGCCATCCGCATGGAGACGACCGCCATCCTCGCCGACATCGACGCGCTCCCCGCGCCGAAGCCCGCGCCGACCGGCCCGGAGAACCGGCCGCGGTGGACGACCGGCGAGAAGTACGGCATCGGCACCGTCGCGGACCACTACGCCGACGACCCCTCGCGCGTCTGGTTCACCCTGACCGAGGGCGCGCTGACCGAGGTCCGCTTCCCGCGGGTCGACCTGATGAACCTCCGGACGCTCGACTTCCTCGTCGTCGACGCCGACCCGGACGACGAGTACACCGCGCGGACCCACAACGAGACCCGCCGCGACGACCACGCCGACACGGTCGAGCGCCGGGCCGAAATCGTCGACGACGACGCGCTCGTCTTCCGGCACGTCGTCACCGAGACGGGCGACGGCCGCGGCCACGAGTGGGAGCTCACCGTCGAGTACGTCCTCGACCCCGAACACGACGCGATGCTCGCGGACGTGCAGTTCGTGTCCATCGACGGCGACGACTACGAGCTGTACACCATCGCCGACACGGCGCTGGCGAACACGGGGACGAAAGACCGCGGCATCCGCCTCGGCCAGCTCGGGAGCTACCACCTCGTCGCCCGCGACGCGGGCGCGTTCGACGCCGGCGACGGCCACGAACCGCTCCTCATCGACCAGGACGGCAGGGAGTACAGCGTCGCCATCGCGCTCACCGCCGCCGGCCGCTTCGAGTGGGCGACCGTCGGCGTCGCCGGCTCGCGGTACCTCGCGGACTTCTTCTCGAAGGGCGCGCTCCCGAGCGCCCAAGAGCGCGTCGACGACGAGAACGTCGTGCTCGTCGGGCGCATCGGCACGGGCGACGAGCTCGGCGAGACGCTGGCGCTCGGCTTCGCCGAACACGCCGACACCGCCGCCGCGCTCGGCGAGGCGGCCGGCGCGCTCACCCGCGGCTACGAGACGGCCCGGTCGGCCTACGTCGACTCGTGGGCCGACTTCCTCGCCGACAAGGAACTCCCCGGCTCCGTCGCCGCCGACGACGACCTCGCCGCGCAGTACAAGACCGCGCTCATGAGCCTGCGGGCGGTCGAGGACAAGACCTACCTCGGCGCGGGGCTCGCCTCGCCGTCGGTCCCGTGGGGCGAGGCCGTCGCCGCCGAGGAGCCGAAGGGGTACGGCTACAACTTCGTCTGGTCGCGCGACCTCTATCAGGTGTTCACCGTCTTCGAGGCCGTCGGCGACGTCGAGACGGCCATCGACGCGCTGGAGTACATCTACACCTACCAGCAGGACGACCGCGGCTTCATCCCGCAGAACACCTACCTCAACGGGCGGACCCGCTGGGGCGGCGAGCAGATGGACAACATCTCGTTCCCGCAGGTGATGGCGTACATGCTCCACGAGCGCGGCGTCACCTTCGACGACGTGGGCTACGGCTACGAGAACGTCAAGCACTCCGCGGACTACGTCGCGCGGAACGGGCCGCCGACCGCACAGGAGCGCTGGGAGGAGGAGGCCGGCTACTCGCCGTCGTCCATCGCGGCCGAAATCGCCGGCCTCGGCTGTGCGGCGGCCATCGCGCTCGACGAGGACCACTCCGAGGACGCGCTCGTCTGGCTGGCGCTGGCCGACGACTGGACCGAGCGCGTCGACGACTGGACCGCGACGCGGACCGGCACCGACCGCAACACGCACACGCCGTACTACGTCCGCGTCACCCGCGACGGCGAACCCGACGCCGGACACCTGCGGACGCTCGCGAACAACGGGCCGACGCTCGACGAGCGCGAAATCATCGACGCGGGCTTCCTCGAACTGACCCGCCTCGGCATCAAGCCCGCCGACGACGAGATAATCCGCAACTCGGTGAAGGAGGTCGACGAGACCATCCGCGTCGACACGCCGCACGGCCCGGCGTTCTACCGGTACAACGGCGACGGCTACGGCGAGCGCGAGCGCGACGAGGAGGGCGCGCCGTGGTCCGTCGACGCGAAGGGGAAAGGCCGGCTGTGGCCCATCTTCACCGGCGAGCGCGGCGAGTACGAACTCCTCGCGGGAACCGAGGAGGGCGACCTCGCGCCGGACAACCTACTTCGGACGATGGCCGCCTTCGCCAACTCCGGCCGCATGCTCGCAGAGCAGGTCTGGGACCGCGAGCACGCGACCGACTACAACTGGGAGTTCGGCGAGGGCACCGGCAGTGCGACGCCGCTGGCGTGGTCGATGGCCCAGTACGTCCGCCTCGCCCACGGCGTCGACGCGGGCGAACCCGTCGAGACGCCCGCGTTCCTCCGCGAGCGGTACGTCGAGTCCGACCGCCCGGACGGACCGTCGCTCCGCGTGAGCACGCGCTTCAAGGGCGACAAGCTCGTCGTCTCGGGGCAGACCGACGCCGCCGTCGTCGCGGTCAAGACGCCCGGCGAGACCCGACTCGTCGAACCCGACGGCGAATCGTTCGAAGTCGAAGTCGCCATCGAGTACGGCGAAAACCAGGTGACCGTCGCCGCGGCGACCCACGAGGACCTGACGAAAGCCGGCACGACCGTCTCGCGCTTCACGCTCTGAGGCGGCACGGCCGGCCGCCAGCCGCCGAGCGCCGCCCGTCGGCGGGGTCGGCGATTCGCTTCTGTTTTCGACCCATTCCGCCAACACCGCCTTTCCGTCTCCGGCCTAACCGTCGGGTATGCCGGTCTACCAGCGTCGAACCCGCGTCGCCGCCCCGCTCGAACGCGTCTGGGAGTTCCACTCCGAGGTGTCCGGGCTGGAGGCGCTCACTCCGGCGTGGATGAACCTCGAAATCGAGTCGGTCCGCGGTCCGGACGGCGAGGCGGACCCCGACGAGCTCGTCGCCGGGACGGAAATCGAGATGTCGATGCGGCCGTTCGGCGTCGGCCCGCGCCAGCGGTGGACCTCTCGCATCCTCGACCGCGAGGCGGGTGAGGAAACGGCGTGGTTCCGCGACGACATGGTCGGCGGCCCCTTCCCGCGGTGGGTCCACACTCACCGCTTTGTCGCCGACGGCGACGAGACGGTACTCGAAGACCGCGTGGAGTACGAACTCCCGTTCGGCCCGCTCGGCGACCTCGCGGGCGTCTTCGGCGGCGTCGGCTTCGAGGGGATGTTCCGCGGGCGACACGCCGAGACGAAGCGCCTACTAGAAGAAAGGTAGCGACGGGTCAGCGGGAGCGGCGGCGGGAGCGGCGACGGCTCAGTCGTCGCTGAGCGAGAACCGCGGTTCGACCTCGGAGCGGACGCCGCCGATGTCGAACTCGAAGCGCGCGCCGCCGAGGTCGGGTTCCGGGGGGGTCACCTCGATGTCCCAGCCGTGGGCCTCGACGATGCTCTCGACGATAGAGAGCCCGAAGCCCGTGCCGGACGCGGAGGTCGTGTGCCCGTGTTCGAAGACGGCGTCGCGCTCGTCGGCCGGGATGCCGGGGCCGTCGTCGGCGACGTAGAAGCCGGTCTCGGTGGGGCCGACGCGGACGATGAGTTCGTCGGACGCGCTCGTCGCCGCCGACTCGTGAGTCGCGGGCTCTGTGCCCGACGAATCCGCAGGAGAGCCGTCGGCGGTGGCCGCGTCGGACGCGCCCGCCGCTCTCTCCGACGCGCCGTCTGCCGAGGCGTCCCCGGGGTCGCGACAGGGGGCGCCGTGTTCCACCGCATTCCGAAACAGGTTCTCGAACGCCTGTTGGAGCCGCCCTTGGTCGGCCTGCGTGGACCCGAGGCCGTCCTCGATGATGAACACCGCGTCGTCGCCGGTGTCGACCGCCTTCCACGCCCGCTCGGCGACGTCCTCGATGGCGATAGAGTGCGTCTCGCCGACCGTTCGGCCCTGTCTGGCGAGTGTGAGCACGTCGTTGAGGAGCGTGTCCATCCGGGTGACGCCGTCGAGCGCGCGGCCGAGGTAGGTCACGTCCTCTTCCTCGCGGGCGAGTTCGACAAAGCCCTTGGCGACGTTGAGCGGGTTCCGGAGGTCGTGGGAGACGACCGACGCGAACTCTTCGAGGCGGTCGTTCTGCCGCTGGAGTTCGCGCTCGCGCCGCTGACGGGCCAACGTGTGCGTGACGTTGTTCCCGACAGAGCGCAGGAGGTCGACTTCGGTGTCGGTCCACGAGCGACTCGTCTCGACCACGTCGAAGACGACGAAGCCGACGAGCGCCCACTTCGACACCATCGGCACGGCGACGAAGCCGCCGGTCTCGACGTCGGTGAGCACGCCCTTGGTGTCCGACGCATCGGGCGGGAGGTCCGAGACGCGATGGAGGCGGACGTTCTCGAAGCGGTGGAGCCGTTCGAGCAACCAGCGGGCGTCTTCGAGGGCGACGCGCTCGGGGTGCTCGCAACGGTCGTCGCCGCGCCAGTCGTGCATCCGGGCGGCGACGTTCGTCTCGTCGTCGTAGAGGTAGACCGAACAGCGGTCGAGGTCGGCCACCTCGCCAACCGACTGGAGCGTCCACTCGATTTTCGTGCCGATTTCGTCGGTCTCGGCGCTCATCAGTGACGTGGAGGTGTCCAAGACGGCGTCTTTCAGGCGCGTCTCGTAGCGCAGTCGGTTCCGCCGGCGGCGGCGCTCGGTCACGTCCTGTAGCGTTCCGATGACCGCGGGGTCGTCGTCCTCGGTGGGGCGGAGCGCGAGGTGGCCCTCACAGAGGAGGTCGTCGCCGTCGTGCGGGTACGCCGGGCCGGGCGACAGCACCGTCTCGAAGCGCTCCGTGTCGGGGGCGTCCGGGGCGATGACCCGCTCGAAGGCGGCGCGAATCTCGTCGTCGGACTCGGCGGCGAGGTCGGCGAACTCCCGACCGATAATGGCCTCGCGGTCGTAGCCGGTGAGTTCGCAGAAGACGCCGTCGGCGGAGGTAAAACGCCCCGCCGAATCGAGCGAGTAGACGCCGCTGTCGAGCACTTCGATGGCGGTCCCGTAGCGCTCGGAGGCCGCCTTCGCGCGGTACTGCGAGACGGCGTTGACGACGCGGTTGGCGAGGACCGTGTACTGGTCGGTGCCGGTGTCTTTCTGCATGTAGTCGGTCGCGCCGACGCGGAAGGCGTCGCGGGCGACCTCCTCGGAGCCTTTGCCGGTAAAGAGGATGAAGGGGAGGTCGGGGTGTTCGGAGCGGACCGCGCGGAGGAACTCCAACCCGTCGACGTCGGGCATGTCGTAGTCCGACACGACGCAGTCGACCCGTTCCTGTCGGAGTCGTTCGAGGGCGTCGGCCCCCGAGTTCGACGTCGATACCGAGAGGTCGACGTCGCCGGCCTCGCGTTCGAGGTAAATCGATACGAGGTCCGTCAGACTGGGTTCGTCGTCGACGTGGAGGACGCGTACGTCGGCCCCCGACCCGTCGTCCATACGATGTAGCGACCGCTCACCGTAATGAGCGTTGTGACGCGGTTATCAGGGCCGATAACTAACTTCGGGGTTTCAAATCCGGGGTTCCGAACCGGGGCTATCTGATTCAGGAGCCCCGCTTAAGACGCGCTGACGTAGATTCCACCGAGGACGACGGCCCCCCCGAGGACCGTCGGGAACGTGGGAATCTCACCGAGGAGAAAGAGCGCGAGTATCGTACTGCCGACGGGCTCGCCGAGGAGCGAGACGGAGACGACGCTCGATTCGAGGTGCGCGAGCGCCCAGTTGATGACGGTGTGACCGAAGACGCCCGGCCCGACGGCCATTCCGAGAAACAGGAGCCACTCGCGGGGCGGATAGCCCGTCAGCGGGTCGCCCCGGCCGACCGCGACGACGAGGAGCGCGGCGGCACAGACCGCGTAGACGACGACCACGTAGGGGACGAGCGCGACCCTGCTTCGGACGCTCCGGCCCGTGAGGACGTAGGCGGCCGCCGTCACGGCTCCGACGACGGCGAGCCCGTTTCCGAGGAGCGGGCGCGGCGCGCCGCCGGCGGTGAGGAAGTCGGAGACGGACATGAGCGCCATGCCCGCGAGCGCGACGCCGATGCCGACGGCGGTGCGGCGGCTCACGCGCTCGTCGAGGACGGCCCACGCGCCGACGGCGACGAAAAGCGGTTGGGACTGCACGAGCGTGACGCTCGCGGCGACCGTCGTGTGGTTGAGACTCTCGAACCACGACGCGAAGTGGGCCGCGAGCGCGACGCCCGCGCCCCCGGCCGCCAGAAGGTCCCGCCCCGAGATGGTCGCCAGCGCGTCGCGGTGGCGGACGAGCGCGACGGGCGCGAGCAGAGCCACGGTGAACAGAACCCGGTAGAATGCCTTTATCAGGCTCGGCGCGGCGCTCCAGCGGACGAGGATGGCGCTCGTGCTGACCGCGAGGACGGCGATGCCGAGGCCCGCGAGCGGCGAGATTGGGGCCTCGGAGTCGGGCGTTGACACACCCCCACGTCGCGGGGGGCCCGCTTACCGTTTGTGGGTCCACGTCGGTCGGCGTCAGCCTGTCGGCCGCGGGACCGACGCGGCGGGCCTACTCCTTCCGCGCTCGAATCAGCGCCTTCGGGTTGGCGAACGAAACGACGGAGTCGCCGTCGAACTCCACGTCGAACAGCGCTTTCGCCTCGTCGGACGCCTCGCGGAAGCGACGTTCGAGTTCGGCCCGGTCGGCGGGCGAGACGTTCGTCCGCTCGGTCCACGGGTCGAACTGGAGGCGTATCGCGGCGGTCTCGACCGCCTCGACCGACAGCCCCGCGGCCTCGAACCACTCGCGCCACCGGGAAATCGGGTGGAGTTCGACGTGGGTCGGGTCGCGGAGCACCTCGACGCCGTTGAGGAACTCCGCGAGGGACGCGTCCTCGGGCGCGACATTGTCCTCGAAGGCGAAGACGCCGCCGGGTTCGAGGACGCGCGCGACCTCGGCGACGAACGACTCGGGGTCGGGGAAGTGGTGCGCGGCGATTCGGCAGGCGGCCGCGTCGAAGGAGTGGTCGGCGAACGGGAGGCGCTCCGCGTCGGCGACGACGCCCGCGACGGGGTACTCACGGACCGCGGTGGCGACCATCTCGGGGGCGGCGTCGGCCGCGACGACCGAGGAGACGCCGACGTCGGCTATCGCGCCCGCGGTGTGGCCGGCTCCCGTCGCCACGTCGAGCGCGCGGGTCGCGCCGCGACACCACGACGCGAGCGTCTCGCGGTCCTCGCCGAGGCGGTGGACCTCGCTGTCGAAGTACGACTCGGCGGCGCTTCCGAACTGGGCGGCGGTTCGGCGTTTCTCGTCGCTCATGACGCGGGGTTCGCGCAGGCCGGTGAAAAAGGGGCGCGAGGAGACAGGCGGGGACAATCCGCAATCCGCAATCCGCGTCGGCGACGGGCAGGGGGACGCTACGGCGCGTCCACGTCCGCGTCCGCGTACTCCGGGCGCTCGGCGTACGGAATCGGGTCGCGCTCGCCGAGGTTCTGGAACGCCTGCAGGCGGAACGCACAGGAGTCGCAGGTGCCGCAGGCCGGTTCCTCGGCGCGGTAGCAGGACCACGTGTGCTCGAAGGGGACGCCGAGTTCGAGGCCGCGGCGGGCGATGTCGGTCTTCGAGTCGTGGACGAACGGGACTTCCAGCGAGATGGTCGTGTCGGGTTTCGTGCCGACGTCGACCATCGCCTCGAAGGCGTCGAAGAACTCGGGGCGGCAGTCGGGGTAGCCCGAGTAGTCCTCGGAGTGCGCGCCGACGAAGACGGCGTCGCAGTCGTTCGCCTCAGCGTACGAGACGGCCATCGACAGGAGGTTGGCGTTGCGGAAGGGGACGTAGGAGGTCGGGATGTCGTCGGCGTCCATGTCGGCGTCGGCGACGGCCATCGAGTCGTCGGTGAGCGACGACGCGCCGATTTGCTTCAGGTGGCTCGTCTCGATGTGGAGGAAGTCCCGAGCGTCGAGTTCGTCGGCGAGCGCGCGGGCGCAGTCGTACTCCTTCGACTCGGTCTTCTGGCCGTAGGAGGTATGGAGCGCGTAGAGTTCGTAGCCGCGTTGCTTGGCCTCGTAGGCGGTCGTCGCGCTGTCCATGCCGCCGGAGAGGAGGACGACGGCGCGCTTCTCGTCGGGCGTGGATTCGGTATCGATATCGGTAGTCATCGTTGTCGTGGAATGGTTCGGAGTGTGTTCGAGGTTCGTTTGGCGGGCGTTCGGCTGGCGTTCGGCGGTACTCAGGTCTCGGGCGCGTCGTTCCAGAGGTCGACGTGGAGTCGCGGCGTGTAGCGGTAGCCGAACGACGCGGCGAGGTCGGCCACCTCGGTCCGGGTCCGGGCGAGTTGCTCGCGGGTCTGTCCCTCGGGCATGAGCAACACGTCGCTGTCGCGTACCTCGCGGTCGGCGACGCCGCGCACGTCGGCGACGAGCGACTCGATTTCGTCGAGGTCGTCGCGGCCGGTGACGACGAACTTCAGTTGGAACTCCGCCGCGTGTTCGACCAGCGAGGCGAGCGCGTCGAGGTCGACGCGGGCGTTTTCGTGGCGCTCGGTCCAGACGCCGGGGTCAACGTCGGCCGGGGCGTTCTCGGGCGTCGGCGTCGACGACGCGAGTTTGGGGCTGACGCTCGCGAGGTCGACCGGCGCGTCGGTGTCGAGCGTCCCGTTCGTCTCGACGGTCAGGTGGTAGTCGTCGGCGAGCGCCGACAGGAGCGCGTCGGTCTCGTCGTGGACGAGCGGTTCGCCGCCGGTGACGACCACGTGTTCGGGGGACAGCGACTCGACCTCGGCGACGATTTCGTCGAGGCTCATCCACGCGTGCGTCGGCTCCCACGAGGTGTGAAAGGAGTCGCAGAACCAACAGCGGAGGTTACAGCCGCTGGTGCGGACGAACGTGCTCGGGACCCCCGCGAGTTTGCCCTCGCCCTGGAGCGACGCGAACAGCTCGTTTATCGGGAGGCGATCGCCCTCGGCGTCGGTGTCGTCGCGGGCGACGGTGTCGGAGACGGGCATCAGAAGCCGGCGCAGAGTTCCGACGTTTCGCTGACCGAGACCGAGACCTCGGAGACGGTGTCGGGAAGCGCCGCGAGCAGTTTCTCCTCGAGGACGACGGCCATCACCTCGGCCGTCGGCGGCGCGTCGAGGACGACCGTCCCGTCGGCGTCGCCGGAGCGCTCGAACGCCTCGACGAGCGGGTCGCCCGACTCGACGAGAAAGCGGTGGTCCCACTCGTCGATGACGTCGGTGACGACGCCCTTGTCGACGACCCAGCCCTCGTCGGTCAGGTCGCCGACGACGCGGACCGAAATCTCGTAGTTGTGCCCGTGCGGGCGGCTACACTTGCCGTCGTGATGGAGGAGGCGATGACCGGCGCTGATGCGAATCGGCCGGTCGCGCCCGATGTGGAGGACGCGCTCGCCTGCTCGGGACAGCGGGGTCTCGTCGTCGGCGTCCACCGACTGTGCGTGTTCTAGTGTTCCCCGAGGCATATTCGGGGATTATCACGAGAGTATATAACTGTCCTGTCTCGGCTCGGTCGGGCGAATTGCGGGTCCCGTCGGTCGCGGTCGATTCGGGGGGTCGATTCGGGGGGTCGATTCGGGGGGTCGATTCGGGGGGACAGAACGCGGTCGGACGCGAGCGGACGAGGCCGGGCGCTACGGTTGGTCGGCGATTGCCTCACGCCACTGGTCGGGGACGCGCGTCGGGCGACCCTCGTCGTCCAAGGCGACTTGGACCGTCTCGCCGGTGGCGACGACTTCGCCCTCGTAAGAGAGCGTGTAGGTGAGTGGGAAGCTCGTTCCGCCCGGCTCGCCGGCCTCGACTTCAACCTCGACGGTGCCGACGCCCTCGATGGGCGCGCGGTAGTCGAGTTCGAGGTGCGCGACGACGAAGTTCGCGTCCGAAAGCGGCGTGTCCATCACCTCCTCGAAAAAGCGGACACGGGCCTGTTCGCAGTAGGTCGCGTAAACGGCGTTGTTCACGTGTCCGAACGAGTCGTGGTCGCGGAATCGGACTTCCACCTGGGCGACGAAGCTCATTGCGGTGCGCGACACGGGCGAGGGGTATAGCACCGACGGTTTGCCTCCGACGAACGCGGGGAGAGAGTTCAGCGAGGGGACCGAGGACGGCTCAATTGGCCGTCCGCGCCGACTGGTCGGTGGGGAGCGTCCGCCGGCCGTGGAGCGCGACGGCTTTCCAGACGTTCGAGCGCGAACCGGCGCGCACCATCTCGACGGGGACGCGAGCGCCCTCGGGGAGGGACGCGAGCGTGTCGCGGATGCGCTCGGACTCGTAGGCGACGAGGTGGCGCGTTTCGTTCGTCTCGTGCAGTTCCACCGTCATCGTCTCGTGGTCGTTCATCTCGACGCGGACGTTCACCAACACCGGCGCGGACGCGAGGGTCACCATCACGCTCACCTACGAATTCGCCCGTCATAAGCCGTTATAATACTGATATCTTCGGGTATGGACTCTACATAGCTGACGAGAGACCGCGAGTGAGGGGTGGGTGAGGTGACTGGACGAGGGACCGGCCCGAGGGGTACGCCCATATCGAGTCGGCCCGAACGACCGACCGATGAGCGACCGCGAGTCCCGACCTCGAACCGAGTGCGACCCGGCCGACTCGACCGTCACGGTTCGCGTCCGCGACGTCAACACCGACAGCGACCGCGTCACCGACCTCGACGTCGAACGCGGGACCGTCCTCCGCGACGCGCTTCTCGACGCCGGACTCTCGCCGTACGCGCGGCTCACGAAGCGAGTGAACTGCGGCGGCCGCGGGCTCTGTGCGACGTGCGGCGTCCGGGTTCGCTCGGGCGAGCCGACGCCCGATCACTGGCACGACGACCTCGCGGCGCGGTTCGGCTATCCACGGCTCTCCTGTCAGCTTCGCGTCGACGGACCGATGACCGTCGAACTGGTCGAAAAGGTGGTGTGGGGCGGTCGGAAGTAGCGGAGTAAATCAGTCAATGCGAGCGAAGACGGTCCGTTCTCCCCGATTTGAACTCACTCGCAACGCTCGGCGTTGCTCGTTTCTCAACTCGGATCGAGACGTCCTTCACATTCGACACCGCTCGCTACGCTCGCGGGTGTTGAAGTTCAGTCCGCTCTCCCCGATTTGAACGGGGGACAAGCCGATCTACAGTCGGCTGCTCTGCCAGGCTGAGCTAAGAGCGGTCAAGAGAATCTCAATCTACGGGTAGACTTAAGAATTCTCATTCCGGGCGACGAAGCGCCCGACGACGGGGTGATTACTCGTCTGTCGTCGCCGACTCGGAGTCGTCCGGAGATGTTGACTCGGAGTCGTCCGGCTCGCCGCCCTCGGCGTCGGTGTCGCCACCGTTCGACTCGGTGTCGAGGTCGTCAGAGCTCGTCTCCCGAACGCGGATACCCTTCCCGGCGAGGTGTTGCATCTGACGCTGGGCGAAGTCCTCCTCGCTGGTCCCGCGGGTGGCGAGCACGTAGACGAGCGCGCTCCCCGTCGGGCGCATGGTTCGGCCGGCGCGCTGAGAACCCTGCCGGCGAGAGCCTCCGAGGCCGGAGGCGACGATTGCGAGTCCGGCGTTCGGGAGGTCGATGCCCTCGTCGCCGATGCGGGAGATGACGAGCGTGTCGAGGTCGCCGTCGCGGAACGCCTCGAAGTACGCCTCGCGGCGGTGGTGGCGGGTCTCGCCGCTGACGAACGGCACGTCGAGCGCCTCGGAAATCGCCTCGCCCTGGTCGAGGTAGTCGACGAAGACGAGCGTCTTCGAGTCGGCGTGGCGGGCGCGGAGCCGACGGATCTCGAATATCTTTCCGGGGTTCATCGCGGCGAGCATGTGCCGCTCGCGGCCGTCGCTGGAGGCCCACTCGTTTCTGGCCATGTCGTCGCCCCACTCCACGTAGCGAATCTCGACTTCCGGCTCCTGAACGTAGCCGGCGTCGAAGAGCTTCCCCCAGTCGGTGCCGATGGGCGGGCCGATGAGCGTGAAAATCTCGGCCTCTTTGTCGTCCTCGCGGATGGGCGTCGCCGACAGCCCGAGGCGGTGTTTTGACTGGAGGTCGGCGCTCCGCTGGAAGACGCGACTCGGGATGTGGTGAGCCTCGTCGTAGATGATGAGCCCCCAGCGGCGCGAGTCGAAAAGCGAGCGGTGGCGGTCCATCCCGGCGGTCTGGTAGGTGGCGATGGTGACGGGGCGAATCTCCTTCGCGCCGCCGTGGTACTCGCCGATTTGGTCCTCGTCGAGGTCGGTCGCCGAGAGCAGTTCCTCGCGCCACTGGCGGGCGAGTTCGCGGCTCGGCACGAGAATCAGCGTCTCGCCGCCGACCGCGGCGAGCGCGCCGATGCCGGCGATTGTCTTCCCCGCGCCGGGCGGCCCGACGAGGACGCCGGCGCGCTGGTCGACGAATCGGTCGACCCAGTCTCGCTGGTAGTCGCGGAGGTCGACGCCGAGCGTGACGTCGAGTTCCTCGCCCTCTTCGAGGTCGCGGTCGTCCTCGACGGGGTAGCCCGCGTCGTAGAGGATGCGCTTTATGGCCGCGATTTCCTCGTCTCTGACCCACGCCTCCGTGTCCGAGATGGGCGCGTAGACGTGGTCGTCGTCGAGTTTCTGGAGCGCGACGTTGCCCATCAGACTCTCGGTGGCGGCTTCGAGCACGGTGTACCCCTCCTCGTGAGAGTAGAGCCGGAACTGGTGGGCGCGCTTCCACTGGTCTTCGACCCACGCTTCGAGGTGCGGCGACCGCTCGGGAAGGACCGACCGGAGCATCGAGAGCAGTGACTCGACGTCGTCGAAGGGGGCCTGCCACACGTCTTCCTGCCGGATTCGGTAGAGGTAGCCTCGGCCTCGGCCCTCGCGGTCGCCGGTGGTGTCGACGAGGTGCGCGAACTGCGAGAGCCGCGCCCGCGTGTACTGGGTCGGGTTGTCGACGACGACTTCGCGGCGCTTCGGAAAGAGGACGACCCGCTCGCGCGAGGCGAGTTCGCCCCACTCGGTCGGGTACCAGACGACCGGGTCGGTCTCGACGTTCACCCGCTGGACCCGCCCCGCGTCGGCGAGGTCGTCGAGTCCGTCCATCGCGTCCGCCTGCGAGACCCCGAGACGGCGGGCGACCTGCTGGGCGGTCGCGACGGGGCGACCCTCGGATTCGAGCGCCCCGTAGAACGACGCGAGCGAGACGCCGTCCGCCGCGTCGCTCGGTTGGTTCGCGTCGGCCGGGGGCACGTCAGGGAGGGACGCGCCGGACGCGTCGGACGCGCTGGACACGTCGGACACGTCAGATACGTCGGGGGCTTCGGATACGTCGGTCGCATCGGCCAACCGGTCGAGTACGTCTCGGGACGTGCCGGTTCCGTCGCCGTCTCCGTCGGGAGGGCCCGGGTCCTCGTCCTCGGCAGTCATCGAACGCGGGTACGGCCGCGAGGGGGAAACGGCTTGCGACACCGGGGGTCCGTGAGACGGGCGAGAGACCCCGCTCGTCGCGGGTGAGAGCAGTTGGGATCCGACGAGAGCGAACGAGGGACCGAGCGGCGCGACTCGGTCTCGTCGAAGCGGTTCTGCGTCGACTCGGCGTTATCGAGACGTACTCGACCGCGCCGGAGCCATCCGGTCGAAGACGGCTCGGAAGTCGTCGTCGACGGTGAGAAACTCGGGGAACTCTTCGAGGGTCCGAACGCCGTCGAGGTAGACGTACTCGACCGGTTCCGGGGGAATCTCCTCGAAGACCTGAACCGGGCCTCGCTCGGTGAGACCCACGAACGGTCGCCCCTCCGGGTCGGTCTGCGGCGTCAGTTCGTGTTCGAGGTAGAGTTTCGCCATCGCGAGCGCGCTCGCGAGTGGAACCTGTCCGGGCGTCAACTGCCACGTGACCTCCCGGTCTTCGTAGTGGACAGTGGTCACGTAGCCGTCGTCGAACCGAAAGCAGTCGACTCGCTCTCCCGAACGCGACCACCGCGTCTCCGTCGTCCGGGAGCGTTCGAGGGACCATTCCTCGTCGTCGCCGCGGTCGAACACGGCCTCGCCGAGGCGCACCCACACGCGACTGAGCGCACGCATACGTCACTGATTCGTTCCCCTGGGTAATTGCATTGACGCCACGGGAACGACACAGTCCGCCGCGAATGAACGTTGTGACGCGAGGCCGACGCGAGGTCGACCCGGGTGCGGGTGTATCAGAGCGTGGCGATGAGGCGCGGCCGCTCGGGCGTGAACAGTCGGATGCACGTGAGTCGCACGCACACCACGTTTCCGGTGAACGAGGAGACTGCTTACCGAGTCGTTGCCGCGGGTGACCCACACCTCGCTTCCGGTGAATTGCAAGTCCGCGTGAGACGGGCAGAGACACCACGTTTCCGGTGAATTAGCGCGAGACGTCTGGGAGGTAACGACCCGACACAGTGGGAGGGTGACGAGCGGCGAACGTCGTCCTGCGAGCCGTCGCCGCGGGCCGACTCGTCGAAGAACGTTGCAACGCTGACAGACACCACGTTTCCGGTGAAATACGGCGTGGGGGAACAAGGGAGTAGCACCGACCGACGGAGTCGTCAGTTCGCACGTGGCTCGCGAGGAGGGAGTCACGCGAACACCACGTTTCCGGTGAACCGGTGAGTGGCTGACGGTGGGAGGCGAGGTCGAAACCGAGTCTGACGACTCGAACCGTTCCCGTGCGTCCCGGCTACAATTGAATCGGTTCACTTATAACGAACACACCACGTTTCCGGTGAAAACGCCCGTAGTATCTACTCTGCAGAGGATTCTGACACGGGCCACGGAACAGTGTGAGACACCACGTTTCCGGTGAGTTAGCATGCCGGGGCGTCAGGAGGGCGTCGAACGGAAACTCGGCTCTCGTCGGTGGTTCGGACAGCATGCATAACAACAATTAAATAGTTTATTTGTGTTACCGACCATTGATACACTCGCAAAAGTAAGAAGTACTCGAAGCTCGAGTACTGTTCGATCAGAACAGACCGTCTCAGTCGGGTGTTTTCGAGCGGCTCGTTGGTTCTCGGAACCGGCGGTGTCGTCGGCCGCTCTCGACTCTACTGTGATGACTGCGGGTCTGTCAGATGTGTGGTTATCGTTCGTTTCGTCGCTTTGGGACGTTCTCTCCGCGTTCTTGTCCGGAGTCCAAATCCGGGCAGTCTGTTTTCGTGTGGTCAGAGAAGAACCCCCACACCGTGTTTCCGGTGAACTGAAACCTCTGTTTCGTGTGGACCGACGACCGGGGTTCGGAGCCGTTCACCGGAAACGTGGTGTGTGTGTGCTGGGTCGAATGGTAAGTCCTTTCACCGGAAACGTGGTGTGTTGCGAACATGCCTAACGCCAGCGACGACCTCTTCACCCGGGAGGACCCCATCTTCGCCAACAAGGAGTTGTTGGAGATTAACCACCTCCCGGGTGAGGGTCGCATCGTCGGTCGCGACGACGAGATCTCGGATCTCGCGACCGCGGTGAACCCCGCCATCTTCGGACAGAGCCCGAGCAACGTCCTCATCTACGGGAAGACGGGGACAGGGAAGTCGCTCTGTGCGAAGTACGTCTCCCAGCGCCTCGTCGAGACGGCCGAAGAAGAGGGGGTGAAAGCGACGTTCGCCTACGTGGACTGCGCGCAGGACACGACCGAGACGCAGGCCGTCCAGACTATCGCCGACAGCGTCAACGACACCGCGGTTACCGGAATCAAAGTCCCCGACAAGGGACTGTCGACGTCGACGTACTACAAGCGGCTGTGGCGCATCCTCGACGCACTGTACGACGTGGTTCTCATCATCCTCGACGAGATCGATAAACTGAGCGACGACGACATTCTCATGCAACTCTCACGGGCCGGTGAAGCGGGGAAAATCGCCGGCTGTAAGCTCGGTGTCATCGGTATCAGCAACAAGATACAGTACAAAGACCGGATGGACGAGCGGGTGAAATCCAGTCTCTGCGAGCGCGAGTTCGTCTTCCCGCCGTACGATGCGAACCAGCTCCGCGACATCATGGACGCCCGGAGCGACGCCTTCCGCGACGGCGTGTTGGACCCCTCGACGATTCCGCGGGCCGCGGCGCTCGCCGCCCGCGAACACGGGGACGCGCGGAAAGCGATCGACATCTTACGGTACGCGGGGGAAATCGCACAGTCGATGGGAGCGAGTACCGTCAAGGAGAACTTCGTCACGCAGGCCCGTCAGCGCGCGGAGACCGACCGCTTCCGCGAGTTGATTCGCGGGTCGACACCGCACTCTCGCTACGTGTTGCAGGCGCTCGCTATCCTCTCGCTTTCGAACGAAAAGCAAGACGGCTTCCGAACGAGCCGCGTCTACGAGGTCTACGAGAACATCTGCCGACAGCAGGGCTCCGACAGCCTGTCGCTCCGGCGGGTTCGAGACCTCCTGAAAGAACACGCCTTTCTCGATATCATCGAACAGTCGAAACACAGCGGCGGGAGCGCGGAAGGAAGCTACACCAAGCACCAACTCCTCGAAGATCCGGACGTGGTGAGGGACGTCCTCATCGAGAACACGGACACCTGATTGGAGAATCGGAATCTCGACCGGGGCGTGTGAGGGCCGAATCGGCTAGCGGGAACGCTGTACCACCGCAGGCGTACCTCCGTAGAGCGGCCTCTTATAGTTTATTGCAACAACACGTGACCGGAATATTCACGCGTGACCGGACCGGTCACGCTTTTCACTGTCGGCGACGACTCACGGTTCGAGTCGGCCGACCGGGACCGACGTCGACCGGACCGATTCGTACAGGCTTTCGACCCACGAGACGACCTCCGGCGCGTCGCCGTCCACGAGAGCCGTCATGTTGTTGTGTTCGTCGTAGGCGGAGACGATGCCGTGGCCGTCGACCACCAGCAGTCCGAAATCGAGGCTCTCCTCGGCGATTCGAAGCTCGAACTGGTCGAGTTCCCGCGCGCGCTCGAAGGAGTCCGGATAGGCGTCTATCGACCGTTCGAGGACCCCGCGGTCGACGATGAGTTCCATCCGGGTGTTCTCCCCCAGCACCGCTTCGGCCGATTCGTTGAAGACGCGACTCACGATGGGCGCGACACCGCGGAAGCGGTCGACCGGTTCGTTTCCGACGATAGTGAGATATCTGTTAAGCGGCGCGTGCGGGTCGTTGTCCGCGGCGGTCGTGATGTTCATCTGACCGAGGACGCCGGGTGGAGCGTTCTCACAGATTTCCGCGGCATCCGCCAGGAACTCGCTCATTCGGTCGGCGCATTCGACCGCCTCAGTGAACCGCTCGTACTGCTCGTGGACCATCGTTCCGCCCGGCGTGAGGTGATACAGCCCATCGGCCTTCTTCACCCATCCCCGGTCACAGAACCCCGCGAGTGTCCGCTGTGCCGTCTCTCGGGCGCAGTCACAGCGTTCCGCGAGCTCTGTCGGTCGGTGTGGCTCGACCGCCAAGGCTCGGAGAATCGCCTCCCTGCTTTGCGACCCGACGAGAAACGCCACGTCCTCCCGCGCGCTCATGTCCTTCCGTTAGACTATCCGGTATTTTACATTTATGGGTGTTCGTACCCGTGGTGCGGCGAAAAATCGATGGTTCGGAAGTGCCTATCCGAGAAGGCCGAGCGCGTCGATGCGCTCGACGATCTCTTCGACGGCGGTTTCCGCGTCGTCCGTCCGCTTTCCGCCGGTGATGACGATTTTTCCGGAACCGAAAAGCAGGATGACGACCTTCGGCTCGTCCATCCGGTAGACGAGACCGGGGAACTGCTCGGGTTCGTACTCGACGTCTTCGAGTCCGAGACCGATAGCCAGCGCGTTCAGGTTCAGGTTGTGTCCGAGGTCAGCGCTTGAGACGATGTTCTGGACGGTTATCTCTGGCTCGTCGTCGACGGGAATCTGAAGCTCGCGGAGCTTGTCGAAGATAATGCCGAGTGCGTCGTGCACGTCGTCGATACTCTTTGCACCCGTGCACACGATCTTCCCCGAACGGAAGATGAGCGCAGCGGCTTTCGGGTCCTGGGTGCGATAGACGAGGCCCGGGAAGTTGTCCGGGTTGAAATCTGCACCGGGGAGGTCGTCGGCGAGGGCTTCGAGGTCGAGCTCCTGACCGATCCCGGTCGATGCGACTACGTTCTGAATCTCGATGGAGTCTGCCGGCCCACTCATTGCTCGCACGTGAATCGTACCTCCGGCCTTATAAAGCGACCCGTTATAAACCGACTTCAACGGGTCGATTCTATCCACGCTTCGTACGCGCGCGAAACTAATACATTGATTTCTCGCTCAACCGAATTGATGTCACAACTGACCGCGCGTGAAGTTATGGCACGCCTCGTGTCTATTTTTCTCACAGAGCCACTAAATCAACGGGGTTAAA
>NZ_AOLM01000012.1 GCF_000337835.1 Haloferax sulfurifontis ATCC BAA-897
CGTCGCGGGTCGAGACGGCGATTTCGGGGAGGCAGGCGACGAGCGGGATGTCGGCGTCGACGGTCGTCACGCCCTCGTCGGTCGCGACGGTGAAGCCGCCGAGGAGCGCGGGCGCGACGTTGTCGGCGTGGGCCTCGCCGGAGACGACCGCCTCGCCCTCGGCGGCGACGGGGACGAGTTCCTCGCGGGAGAGGCCGCGGTCGTACAGTTCGTTCAGCGCGACGGCGGCGGCGGCGGAACTCGCCGCCGACGACCCGAGTCCGGACGACGGGCGGACGCCCTTGTCGATGCGGATGTGCGCGGGGGCGTCGAGCGCCTCCGCGACCGCGCCGACGACGTTCCGGTCGGGGTCGGTCGGGATGTACTGGCTTCCGACGCCGGTCACTTCGATTGTCGTCCGGTCCGCCCGTTCGACGTGCACGATGTCGGCGGGGCGGTCGAGAGCCACGCCGAAGACATCGAACCCACTTCCGAGGTTGGCGCTCGTGGCGGGTGCGCGGACCGTAACCATGCCCCGCTGTTGCCTTATCGCAGATAAAAATGTGGCGAACGTCGCAACCGACCCCCGTCTCGGTCGCTCGGCGACCGCGACGATGCGCCCCGCGGTCGCCGGCTCCGACGGCGGCGGAACCGGCCAATCAGAAAGGACTTTCCACCCGACGCCGAACCTCGGGGCATGATAGGCATCGTCGGCGGCGGCATCGCGGGCCTCGCCGCGGCGTACCGACTCCAGAACCGGGGTCACGACGTTCGAGTCTTCGAGGCGGCCGACTCTCTCGGCGGTCTCGCGGCGACCTACGAGACGAACGGCGACGACATCGAGAAGTTCTACCACCACCTCTCGAAGTCCGAAGAGACCATCGTCGAACTCGCCGGGGAACTCGGCCTCGGAGACGACTTGGAGTGGCGCATCGGCAAGAACGCCTACTACGTAGACGGCGTCGTCCACCCGCTGGACACCGCGTGGCAAATCGCCGCGTACCCCCACATGAGCCTCTACGACAAGTTCCGCCTCGGGATGCTCACCCTCGGCGTCGACGTGCGCGGGGGCGTCCCCGACTTCGACGCCTACGAGGAGCTCGCCGAGTACGAACACACGCCCATCGAGGAGTTCGTCGTCGAGCACACCACCCGCGGCGTCTACGACAACTTCGTCGACCCGCTCCTCGACGGGAAGTTCGGCGAGCGCAAACACGACGTGTCGGCGTCGTGGTTCCTCGGACGGGTGCGCTTCCGCGGCGAGCGCGACCTGCTCCGCGGCGAGAAACTCGGCTACTTCGACGGCGGCTTCGCCCCCTTCATCGACGCGCTCGTCTCCGCGGTCGGCCGCGAGCACATCGAGACCGGCGCGCGCGTGACCGAACTCGACACCGCCGGCGAGGCGGTCTCGTCGCTGACCGTCGAGACCGACGACGGGACCGAGACCCACGAGGTCGAGTCGGTCGTCGTGGCGACGATGCCGAACGTGCTCGAAGACCTCACGGGCTTCCCCTGCGACATCGACTTCCAGGGCGCGGTCTGCGGGCTGGCGACCATGTCGGAGTCGCTGATGGACACCTACTGGCTCAACATCGCCCGCGACGCGCCGTTCGGGTCGCTCATCGAGCACACGAACTTCGTGCCGAAAGAGCGCTACGGCGGCGACCACCTGCTGTACGTCGCGAGCTACGTGCAGGGGCCGCACGAAGAGCTCTGGCAGATGAGCGACGAGGAAGTCGAAGACGCGTGGTTCGACGAAATCGAGGACATGTTCCCCGACTTCGACCGCTCGGCGGTCGAGGAGTTCGAAATCGCTCGCAACCCGCGGGCTGGCCCGGTGTACGAACGCGGCTACCTCGACCTCGTGGTGCCGTACGACCTCGGCGACGACGTGGCCGAGGGGGTCTACTACGCGGGGATGGCGTCGGAAGCGCAGTATCCCGAGCGGTCGCTCAACGGCGGCATCGTCGCCGGCTACGAGGTCGCAGACCGAATCGACCGGAGCCTGTAGCGACCCGGCTCCGAGTTTCGAGGCTCTTCTCACCCGCTCGCGGCGCTCGCGCCGTGCCGCGTGCTCTCGTGCCGACAGATGGCACACTTACCGGCAAACCGTTTCTCGTCCGCAACTGCTTTTTAAGTAGCTGACTGACTAGTCAGTTAGTGAGTGCAGACGAAACGCCGGACCAGTCGGTCCCCGACGAGGTCCACGAAGAACTGATGGCCGCGACCTACCGGGCGCTGTGCGCCCACGGCTACGCAGACCTGACGATGCAACGAATCGCGGACGAGGCCGGAAAGAGCAAGTCCCTCCTCCACTACCACTACGGGACGAAACAGGAACTGCTCGTCGCCTTTCTCGGCTACCTGTTCGACCGCTTCGAAGCGCGGGTCGCCGCGACCGAGGGCGACGCCCCCGAGACGCGCCTCCGGGTGCTCCTCGACAAGATGGTCCCCGGCGCGGACGACGACCGCGACTACGACCGCTTCGGTCTGGCGCTCAACGAACTGCGGACGCAGGCCCCCTACGTCGAGGCCTACCGCGAGCAGATCGCCCGCAACGAGGCGGTCATCCGCCGCCGGCTCGCCGACATCATCCGCGAGGGCGTCGAGAAGGGGGACTTCCGCGAGGTCGACGCCGACCGGACCGCGTCGCTCCTCTTCGCCGCGCTCGACGGCGCGCGCCTCCAGCGCGTCGCGGTGACCGACCCCTCGGGCACCGAGACGGCGAGTCAGTCCGCCTTCGACGCGCCGACCGAGGTCCGCGCCGCGCTCGACGAGTTCGTCGTCGAGAAGCTCGTGCGCGAGGGGGGCGACGAATGAGCGCGAAGGCCCGGGACGTCAACCTCGTCGACGGCGACCTCGTCAAGCCGATGTTGGTGCTGTCGCTCCCGCTCGTCTTCTCGCAGATCATGCAGGTGGCGTACAACCTCGCCGACACCTTCTGGGTCGGCCGCGTCGGCTCCGAGGCCGTCTCGGCGCTGTCGTTTTCGTGGCCGCTCGTCTTCCTCATGATCTCGTTCGGCGGCGGCTTCACCGTCGCGGGGACCGTCCTCGTCGCCCAGAACAAGGGCGCGGGCAACCACGACGAGGTCGACCACGCCGCCGGCCAGACCCTCGGGTTCGTCATCCTGCTCTCGGCCGGGTTCGCGGTCATCGGCTACCTCCTGACGCCGATACTGCTCCCGCTCATCGGGACGACGCCCGGCACGGAAGTCCACCAGTTGGCGGTCGAGTACACCCGCACCATCTTCCTCGGCGTCGCGTTCATGTTCGGCTTCTTCATCTTCCAGGCGCTCCTCCGCGGGTGGGGCGACACGAGGACGCCGATGTACCTGATGGCGCTCGGCGTCGTCATCAACGTCTTCCTCGACCCGTTTCTCATCCTCGGGTTCAACTCGAACCCGATATTCGGCCTCGTCGGCCTCGAAGGCCTCGGGCAGTCGCTTTTCGCCGCGACCGGCTTCACCGGCTTCGGCGTGCAGGGCGCGGCCATCGCCACGGTGTTCTCCCGCGGCGTCGGCGCGCTCGTCGGCTTCTGGCTCCTGCTTTCGGGTCGGGTCGGCATCAGCCTCTCGCCGCGCGACCTGATTCCGGAGCGCGAGACGGTCGAGCGCATCGTCCGCATCGGCGCGCCGTCGAGCATCGAGCAGTCGACCCGCGCGCTCGGCGTGACCGCCCTCACGGCGCTCGTCGCCTACGCCGCCGTCAACGCCGGCGGGGCCAGCACCGAAACCGCGGTCGCCGCGTTCGGTATCGGCAACCGCCTCAACTCGCTCGTCTTCCTGCCGGCCATCGGCCTCGCGCAGGGGACCTCGACGGTCGTCGGCCAGAACCTCGGCGCGGACCAGCCGGACCGCGCCGAACGCGCCGTGTTCTTGGGTATCGGCATCATCGTCTCCGCGCTGGTGTTCGTCTCCGCCGCCGCGTACCTGTTCGCCGAACCCATCGTCTCGGTGTTCATCCCCGGCGAGGCGGAGGTCATCGCCATCGGCGTCGACTACCTCCGCATCATCGGCCCGACGTTCCTGTTCCTCGGGGCGTTCAACGTCGTCAACGGCGGCTTCCGCGGAAGCGGCTCGACCCGGACGGCGATGGTGTTCTCGCTCATCTCGCTGTGGGTGCTTCGCATCCCCGCGGCGTTCGTCCTCGTGGAGTTCTTCTCCATGGGGCCGACCGGCATCTGGTACGGCATCGCCTTCTCGAACGTCGGGGTGGCGCTTCTCGCGTTCGCGTGGTTCACCCGCGGCACGTGGAAAAACAGCGTCGTCGACGTCGGCCCCGCCGTGCCGACCGACGATTAAGCAAGAAACGACTTCGCGCGGCCCCTTTTAGGCGGTCTTCTCGTCGGTGCGGTCGACGTCCTGCATCCCCGGCGCGGCCGACACGTCTACGTCCTCGGGCTCGTCGGTCCCGCCGACGCCGACCTCGCCGGAGTCGTCTTCGACGTACACGTCGTCGGCGAAGCCGCCCTCCGCGTGGGGGTGGTCCGGGTCGTCGAGCTTGTCGAGCGTCGCGGGCGCGTCCGGGATGTCGATGGTGCGGAACTCGCCGAGCGGCTCCGCGATGTCGATGCCGTGGCGCTCGAAGAACTCCTCGTAGCGCTCGTAGTGGGCCTCGATTTCGTCGACCGGAATCTCCATCATCTCGGTCCAGCCGTGGTTGTAGAAGTCGAAGTTGGCCTGGACGTGGGTTATCTCGCGGGCCTCGGCCTCGGGGTAGCCCGCGTCGAGCGCCGCGAGGTAGGTGTCGAACGTGCACTCGAAGAACGCCGCCATGTGGTCCTCGCGCTCGTCTCTGCGGTCCGGGTCCGCGCGCTCGCCGAAGATGCGAACGTGGAGGTCCACCATCTTCTCGGTGGCGATGTCGCCGATGACCGGCATGGTGAGCGCCTTCTTCGTCGCGAAGTGGCGGATGTTCTGGCGAATCTTCATTTCGTCGTCCGCTTCGGGTCGGATACACGTAAAGACCACGTCTCCGGGGGCGTCGGTGTCGCGCGTCCCGCGGGCGACGCCTGTCCGGCGCGACGCGGGCGCGAGTCGGGCCTCCCGAACGAGATTTGACGACGTGATTTAATGCGGTTCGCCCGCATGTGGGTGCTATGAGCGACTCCGCATCCGTCCGCGAGGACTCGGTCCTCGAATGCGACGACTGCATCTCTCCGGCCGAAGCGTTCGGCATCGTCGCCGACGAGACCCGACTCACAATCCTCGAAGCGCTCTGGGAGTCACCCGACCGCCCCGTCCCCTTCTCCGAACTCCGCCGACGGGTCGGCGTCGACGACAGCGCCCGCTTCAACTACCATCTCGGAAAGCTCCGCGGCCAGTTCGTCCGCAAGACCGACGAGGGCTACGACTTCCGGCACGCCGGCGAGAAGGTCGTCCGCGCCGTGCTCGCGGGGACGTTCAACGAGGACCCCGTCCTCCCCGCCTTTCCGGCTCCCGGCTCCTGCGTCGCCTGCGGTGGCTCGCTCGAAGCCGACTACGGCGACGAGAAACTCACCATCTCCTGTGCCGACTGCGCGCGCACCCACGCCCACGAGGAGTTCCCGCCCGGCGGTCTCGAAGGCCGCTCGTCGGAGGCGCTCCTGTCGGCGTTCGACCAGCGCGTGCGACACCTCCACTGCCTCGCCGCCGACGGCGTCTGCCCCGAGTGCGGCGGGACGACGAGCACCTCGCTGTCCCGCGACGCCGACCCGTTCGACGTCGACGTGGTCGTGACCCACCGCTGTGCCCAGTGCGCTTACGAGGCCGTCTCGCCCGTTGGACTGGTGCTTCTCGACGAGTCGACGGTCCTCGGCTTTCTCTCCTCGCGGGGCGAAGACGTGTGCGGGACGCCGTTCTGGCGGTTCCCGTGGGTCGTCGGCGACGACGCGCTCACCGTCGTCTCGGAGGAGCCGTGGCGCATCCGCGTCCGCATCGAACAGGACGACGAGGCGCTCGTCGTCGAACTCGACGGCGACCTGTCGGTCGTCGACTCCGCGGTCGAACCCGTCGAGAAGATTGCATAAGCGCGCTACAGTAAGCCCGCTTACAGAAATGTAATTCAGATTACTATTTTGGTGTCGGCGGTCGTCCCTCCAAACGAGGAGAACGACCATGTTCGACGATATTCACTTCGGCCGCGACGACGTACGAGAGACGGTCCCGAGTCGGTTCAGAACGCTCTCAGAGACGGCGCTCGTCGCGCTCGCGGCCGTTATCGGCGTCCTCGCGGCGACCGCCGTCGCGACGCTCGTCGCCCCGCTCGCCCCCGGCCTCGGTCTCGTAGCGCTGTTCCTCGGGTGGCCGCTCGGCTTCGCGGCCGGCATCGCCGTCGTCCGCGGGGCTGTCGGTATCGTCGCTACCAGCGGTGTTCCCGGCCGCGTCCGTGACCTCGCCCGCGATGCGCCCGCTCGCGGCGACGGCGACGCGGCGTCGGCACCGTCGGAGTGCCCTGTCGCCGCCGACGGCGGCTTCGACGAGCGGGTCGGTGAGACGCAGTAACACCCACGATTCGGCTCCTGTCTCCCCATCTCGCCCCGATTTCCGACTGCGAAACAATCATGAGGGAGATAGCAATCCACATTAACCCCGAATACAAACGTCGGGTCATGAGCCAATCGTACGTGATCGTCGGCGACGGTATCGCCGGGGCCTCAGCGGCTGAGACACTCCGCGAAGAGGAACCCGACGCCGACATCACCATCATCACGGACGAGGGCGAACCGCTGTACAACCGCATTCTCATCAAGGAATTCGCCAAGGGCAAACTGCCCGAGGCACCCATCTCCATCCACGACGAGTCGTGGTACGACGACCGCGACGTGGACCTCGAACTCGACACGCTCGTCACGAACATCGACCCCGAGGGCCACACCGTCACCGCCCACGACGGCACCGAGTACGACTACGACAAACTCCTCCTCGCCATCGGCGGCACGCCGACCCAACTCCCCGTCGAGAACTCCGACGCCGAGGGCATCCACCACTTCTGGACGTTCCAGGACGCCCGCGACATCAAAGAGCACATCGAGGGCGCGGACAGCTCCGTCGTCATCGGCGCGGGTCTGCTCGGCATCGACCTCGCGGCCATCACGGCCGCACAGGAGGTCGAGGGCAAGTACCTCATGCGCGGCAAGGCGTGGTGGCGCTACGCGCTCTCCGAGGAGGGCGCGGAAATCATCCACGAGGCGCTCCGCGAGCGCAACGTCGAACCCGTCTTCGACTCCGGCGTCGACCACTTCGAGGTCGACGAGAACGACCGCGTCACGACCGCCGTCGACCCCAACGGCGACCGCTACGACGCCGACTTCGTCGGCATCGCCATCGGCCTCAACTTCAACACGGAGATTCTCGGTGGCACCGACATCGAGTACGACAACGGCATCTACACGGACGAGTTCATGCGGACGAACCACGACGACATCTTCGCGGCCGGTGACATCACCGAGTTCCACGACCTCATCCTCGGCGACCGCGCCCAGAACGGCGCGTGGGGCTCCGCCAAAGAGCAGGGCACCATCGCGGCCAAGAACATGGTCGACTACGGCTCCGAGGAGTTCCGCTGGGTCTCGTCGTACTCCATCACCCACTTCGACTTCCCGTTCCTCTCGTTCGGCCACCCGACGCTCGGCGACGACCACGTCGAGGCCAAGTACTCCGACACCGAGTGGCGGCGCCTCGCCATCAAGGACGGCAAAATCGTCGGCGGCGTCCTCATCGGCGACCTCTCGCCGCAGACGAAGTACAAGAAGCTCATGCGCGAACAGGTCGACGTGAGCGGCCAGAAGGAGGTCCTCGTCAAGCAGGACTTCCAGCTCGACGACCTCGAAGGCGCGGCGGCCGAACAGTAACCCGGGACCCGCTCCCGCTGTTTTCACCCGGCCAGCCGCGTCTGCGCGTGTTCCGCCCGGTCCGGCTCGGGCCCGACCGCGTCCGCGGTTCGCTCGCTTCCGTTTTGGCTCTCTTTCGTCCGGCGCGCTCACCGTCGCCAGCCCTCCCGTTCCCTCGTCGTCCCACGCCCCAACGGCCAAACATTTATCTCCCTCCATGAAGTGTGTTACCACATGTCATCAAAAGACGGACAGCAACCGTCTTCTCCGGACGCCACCGCGCCGCCGACCGTCGCCCCCGTCTCCGACGTCCCGCCCGGTGCACGGGTTCACCACTTCGACGAGTTGAGCGAGCGGACCCAACACGCGCTTGCGACCGCCAGCCCCGCCGGGTCGCTCGATATCGACCCGGCCACCTCGCGGCTCTCGCGGGGCGACGTCGTGGTGTTCACCGACTACGTTCGCGTCAAGTAATTCCTCTGTGCACGCCCCGTCGCCCGCGTTCGCAACCCGTCTCGGTCGCCGCCGAGCCGTCGGTCTCCCGCTCGCGGACGGCCGGGACCGAAGTCGTTTTCCACGCGTCGCCGCCTATCGCCGGGTATGGCAACAGGTGGCGGCCAAGGAACGATGACGCTCGCGTTCGAACTCTCCGCGCTCAAGCGGCTCGGCGACCCGAACGCGGCGTTTTCGGACGCGCGGACGTGGACGAAGTACATCGGCGTGGTGAGCGAGAAGCCGACCTACGTCGTGACGAATTTCACCCGGAAAGAGCGCATCCGGCAGGACTTCTTCTCCGGACCGCGCGGGGTCAAAGAGAGCCTCGAAAACGTGATGCGCCAGTTCGACACCGACCGGCACGTCTTCGTCGGCACGTCCGACGAGGACCGCGCGGTGGCCGAAGAAATCGGCTGGGAGTACCTCCCCGTCGAGGACGCCGCCGAGGCCGCCGAGTGGGTGCTCGCCGGCGACGACGACGCCCCCGCCGACCCCTTCGAGGACGAGGGCCGCGACGACTGGCCCTAGTCGGAACACAGCGGCGCGTTCGCCCGCGATTCCGTTCCCCTATCGAAAGCACTAATCAGCAACGGCACTTCTTATTCTCCGATGAGTCACCAGTTGCCTGACGTACAGGCCTCCCAGCCGGACGTGACCGTCGGGCTGAGCCAGGTCGGCGTCACGGGCGTCGAGAAGCTCGTCAAGATAGCTCGCGACGGGAAGCGACCCCTCGTCTTGATGGCGGAGTTCGAAGTGTTCGTCGACCTCCCCGGCGGCCGCAAGGGCATCGACATGAGCCGAAATATGCAGGTCATCGACGAGGTCCTCGAAGCCGCCGTCTCCGAGCCGGCCTACCGCGTCGAGGACATGTGCGGCGACGCCGCCGAGCGCCTCCTCGCCAAACACGAGTACACGACGACCGCCGAGGTCAGCATGACCGCCGAGCTCGTCGTCCGCGAGGACACCCCCGCCAGCGGCCTGTCCACCCAGAGCACCGCCCAAATCATCGCCAGCGCCACCGCGACCGACGAGGGAACCCGCGAGGAAATCGGCGCGGAAGTGGTCGGCATGACCGTCTGTCCCTGCTCGCAGGGTATGTCCGCCTCCCGCGCCCGCGACGTGTTACAGGACCTCTCCGTGGACGACGACACCATCGAGGAGTTCCTCGACAAGGTGCCCCAGCCGGGGCACTCCCAGCGCGGCCACGCCACGCTCACCGTCGAGACGGAGGGCTCGCCCGAGGTCGACCTCATGGACCTCATCGACATCGCCCGCGACTCGATGTCGGCGCGCATCTACAACCTCGCCAAGCGCCCCGACGAGGACCACATGACCTACCACGCCCACGCGAACGCGAAGTTCGTCGAGGACTGCGTCCGCTCGATGGCCGAGATGTCCGTCGACGCGCTCGACCACCTCGGCGACGACGCGGTGGTCCACATGAAACAGTCGAACGACGAGTCGATTCACCAGCACAACGCGCACGCCGAGCGCGAGGTGACGCTGGGACAGCTCCGCGACGAGCTCGACGCCTGAACGCTCTCGACGCCCGAGACGCTCGCGTTTCGAATCCCGTCCCGTACTCGTTTTTCAGTTCCCGTTTCCGCCGCCGCGAGCCGCTACAGCGAGAGCGGTGCCGCCTCCTCCCAGCGCGGGTCGAACGTCGCTCGGAGGTCGGCGGCGAACTCGGGGTCTTTCAGGTCTATCATGGCGAACGCCCGCCCGGGGTCGAGGGGGTTCGGCACCTCGATACAGACCTCCACGTCGTCGATGAGGTTGAACACGCCCGTGACGTTCTCCGCGGTACGCGCGTGGAAGTTCGGCGTGCTCGACAGCCGGTTCACGTAGCTCTGGTTGACGCTCTCGGGCAGGCTGTCGACGAGGCCGGGCGACATGAGCATCGACACTTCGACCCCGCGGTCGAGCGCGGCTTCGAGTTCGTCGACGACGAGGTCGCCGACGGCGTCGAGGTCGAACTGCGGCGAGGGCGTCCCGGCGACCATCACGAGCGAGTCGTCGGCCGCCGCGAGGCGCTCGACGAGCAGGTCGATGGTCTCGTCCGCGCCGACCGCGGCCGTCCAGAACTGGTCGTGGACCGGCTCCGCGGCGTCGAGTTCGTCGGTCAGCTCGTCGACGACGTTCTCGTACTGTTCGGCCTTCTCGGCCAGCTCTTGGCGCTTCGATTCGAGCAGGCGGTCCAGCGCCGTGTCGGGCTCGACGGCGACGTACTTCTTCGGCCGGCTGGCCGCCTGACTCCGGATGAGGTGGTACTGTTCGAGGCTGTTCAGCACGTCGTAGACGCGGCCCATGGGAACGTCGCTGGCGCGGGATAACTCCTTGGCCGTCGTCGCCCCCGTCCGCAGGAGCGCGCGGTAGGCCCGGGCCTCGTACTCGGACAGCCCGAGGTCTCGCAGACTGGTCATGCACCGTCCGTCACGTTTCTCCTTGATAAACAAACCGGATGTTTACACCCGAGTTCGGTTGCCGCCGGTCGCGGTCAGGGGGTGGAGTCAGGCGTCGGGCGTGACTGAAGACACCGCCTGCATCAACTCCTCGGGAGTGGTTGCCTCCACCGCCGTCTCGCCGGCGCTGACGCGCGCGGTCCCGGCGGCGAGGTCGGCGGCGTCGGCCTCGGGGACGACGAGCGCCTCGTGGTCCGCGACGCGGAGCGCCGCCCTGTGGAGGTCGGAGCCGACCCCGTCGTTGAGTTCGACGAGAAGCGGGTCGCGGAGCAGTCGCGCCGCCGCGGTCCCGTAGGCGGCGACCTGCACGCCGATGCGGTCCCACGCGCCCGCGAACGCGGCGATGGTCTCCCGTGCCACCTCGCGGTAGCGCTCGTCGTCCGTGAGCGCCGCGAGGTCGAGAAGCGCGTTCGCCATCTCCACGTTCCCGTCCAGCGGGCGGAGCGGCGACGACAGGAGCGCCTCGCCGCTCGCGGGGCCGTCGAGGAACGAGCCCTCGTCGAACAGTTCGTCGATGGCGGCGTCGGCGACCGCGGCGGCGAGTTCGAGGACCGGTTCGCCCGCCACCGACTCGTCGCCGAGCACCTGCCGGGCGCGACAGGCCGCGGCGACCACGCGCGCTTGGTCTTCGAGCAGGAGGTCCTCACCCGCGTCGCCGCCGGACCGGAAGTGGGTCACGACGCCGTCGTCGACGAGGTCCTCGGCGACTCGCGCGAGCGCGCGAGAGCCGAACTCGCGGGCCCGCTCGTCGTCGGTGAGCCCCGCCAGCACCAACAGTGCGTCCGCGGCGAGGGCGTTGCCGCCGGCGTACACCGTGAGGTCGGTCCGCGGGCCGGGGGCGTTGTCGCGGCCCTCCTCTCCGAGGAGGTAGTAGTCGGTCCCCGCGGCGGGACCCATGCTCCCGGCGAAGCCGGTTCCGGTCCACAGCGAGTCCACGAGGAAGTCGGCGGTCCCCGCCGCCGGGTCGAGGTAGGCGTCCTCGCCGGTGTAGCGGTAGCCGTTTGCGAACGCCCGCAGGAGCGCGGCGTTCGATTCGAGCGTCTTCTCGCGGTTCGGCTTCGACCACGCGGCGTCGTCGGCGTAGCGGAAGAAGCCGCCCTCGACGGGGTCGTACAGGCCGTCGCGAATCGCGTCGAGCGACCGGAGCGCCCGGCTTCGGTCGCGCTTCAGCGCGAACTCGACGGTCCGCGGGAGCGGGAACTTCGCGGCGTCGCCCCACCCGCCGTGGGCCTCGTCGAAGGCGACTTCCAACTGGCCGGCGAGGTGCGATTCGATTTGCGGCGAAACCTCGCCCGCGGGCGGGAGGTCGCCCCTGAGCGCCCGCGGGAGCCGCCCGGCATCTGCGCCCTTCTTCTCCCAGACCTCGCGCACGCGGTCGATGACCTTCCGCATGCCGTCGGGGCCGATGAACGTCGCGCCCGTGATGGGGTGGCCGTCGGGCGCGAGGAAGACGGTCGAGGGGAAGCCGCCCATGTTGTACCGCTCGCGGATGCGCGGCTGGCGGTCCACGTTCACCCGAATCGGGACGAAGCCGTCGTTGAGATTGGCCGCGATGCGCGGCTCGGCGTACGTCTCGGCGTCCATCTCGTGACAGTCCTCGCACCACGTCGCCGACAGCGAAAGCAGAATCGGCTTGTCCGCCGCTCGCGCCTCGGCGAACGCGTCGGGGCCCCACTCTCGCCATTCGACGCGCGTCTCGTCGGTCATGTCCACCCATCCGCGGTGGACGCGGGTAAGCGCTTCGAGCCCTCGTGGCACGACCGGTCGCCGTCGGCGGGTCGCGCGAGCTCCTCGACGACCGTCGCGGCCGGATTCGGGAGACCGACGCGCCGCGGGCGGGACAAAAGGGCTATGGGCCGCGACCCGGTAGTGTCGCCCATGCGAACGCGCACGCTGATGGCGCTCTTGCTCCTCATCCCCCTCTCCGACGCGTTGCTACTCGTGGTCGTCGCGCAGTACATCAACCTCGTGCCGACCGTCGCGCTCGTCGTCCTGACCGGGCTCGTCGGGATGCTCATCGTCCGCGCCGAGGGGCGACACACCCTCAGAAGCCTCCAGTCGAAGTTCGCCGGGGGCGACCTCCCAACGAACGAGGTCATGGACGGCGGCCTGCTCATCGCCGCGGGCGCGTTCCTCCTCACGCCGGGGCTCGTCACCGACACCATCGGCTTCCTGCTCGCCATCCCCGTGACTCGGTACCCCATCCGCGAGGTGCTCAAGCGCTTCGTCGTCAAGCCGTATCTCGACAAGCGCGCCGACGGCTTCGTCACCGGCAACGTCTGGACGACCGGCTTCCCACAGGGCGACTTCGGTCCCGGCGGCCCCGGCGGCTCGCCCGGCCCGAGCGGCGGGAGCGGTTCCGGCGGGAGCGGCAGTAGCGGGAGTAGCGGTGGCGACGGCGTCTACGACGCCGACCCCGACTCCTACCGCTTCGACGGTGACCGCAACGACTCCACGTAACGCGTCTTCTCCGCTCTCGCGTCGGCTGTTCCGGTGTTTCATCCGCGTAGCCACGCGATTGGCCCGCGTTTCGAGCCCCGCAATCGACCGACAGCGACGACATTCACTAACACGCACCAACGCGCCTCCGAAAAGAAAGTCTTAAAATCAACAGCGCACAACGAGTGAATGCGCTTACCTGGGCCAATAGCTCAGTCAGGTTGAGCGCTCGGCTGATAACCGGGAGGCCCGCGGTTCAAATCCGCGTTGGCCCACTCGCGTCGATAACGATTCGTTGCCGACGCGTGTCAGGGGCTCAAACTCCCCGGCCACCCAACTTCTGCGGATACCACTGACCGAGAGAACGTTCGGTCTGTCGTTCGTGCCGTCGGGACGAATCAGCGACGAAGCCTCGACTCCGCCGACCGAGCGGCGACTGTCTCGGCACAGAGAATCACTAATGTCTGACCCAAATACCTGCTTATTCAGCTCAATTCCGGCCCTATTTGCACAGAATCGTCTGCATTTACCGGCACATGACTGGTCGAACGAGCGAATACAGAGAAAGCTATATCACGCGATAGATTGTGGTACCGAATAACATGGAATACGAACTCACCTGTCTGTACGGGTGCGGCCACACCTCCACGGCCGACTCCCGCGAGAGCGTCGGCGTTCTCGTGATGGAACACATGAACGACGAACACGACACGCCCGTCGACCCGCTCGAAGCGGGCGAACTCGCGTTGAAGCGCTTCGACGGCGCGTCGCTCCGGCAGGCGCGGCAGTAGCGAACATTCCGATTTCTGTCACGTCTTCCAATCCGAGTTTCTCTCGGAGACAACCGTCTCACGAGCCAGAGCGGCGGCGCTGTCTTCCGATTTCTCGATTCGAGGTCCCGCGGCCTCGGATAAATTTACTCAGTTCTGTATCCCAGTAGTATTAAATCCGTACACGCCATACGTGTTGGTGATGCCAACCATCGACGTCTCCGAACACCTGTACCGCCAGATTGAGTCCGCCGCCGACGGCGAGGACCTCGACGCGGCGATGTGGAAGATGGTCGGCCGGTACCAGCGCGGTAACACGCCCGGCGACTAACAGGATTCGGACCGCCCCCGACCCCCCGACTGCGCGTGCAGTCGTCATCAACCTCGCTCGCCGCGACTGCCCTTTCCGCGGCGAGTCCGTTTTCCGTTTTCTGAGCGACTGCTCCCGAGAGTGGCTTCGATATCCGACTCCCGTCGGCCTCGTCCTTCTTTAGCGACGCGTTCGTACTCCCTTACGTGTTCGACGCCGAACCCCCCGGAACCCTCGGGAAGTTCGCGGAGACGATGCGCGTGTTCGCCGAGCGGCGGCCGTCAGTCCGCGACCTGTTGCGCAGTCGAACCGGCTCGCTCGACCGCGTCCACGCGGTCCTCCCGTCGACCGTCGCCGTCGGTGAATCTCTCGGCCTCACGGTGCAGGTGTGGGACGAGTACGAGCGGCTTCACGGCGCGTACGACGGCGACCTGCGGGTGTCTGCGACCGACGATAACGCGACGTATCCCGACCGCGTCTCCCTCGCCGGCGACGACGAGGGGTACGTCAGACTCGCCGACGCCGTCTCCTTCGAGACGCCCGGCGTCCACTACCTGACCTTCTCGCGGCCCGGCTTCGATGAGCGGTACGTCTCGAACCCCGTTTCCGTCTCCGCCGACCCCCCCCGACGAGCGCGTCTACTGGGGCGACATCCACCTGCACTCGCGGCTCTCGGACGGGACGGGGAGCCTGCGGAAGGGCTATCGGTTCGGCCGTGACGCGATGGACCTCGACGTAGTCGCCTACACCGACCACGACACGATGGGGTTTTTCATCCCGCCGTCGCTCCAGCGCGCCCTCATGCACGGGTGGTACTTCGACCGCTCGCGCCGCGTCGCCGAGCGGTTCAACGACCCCGGCGAGTTCGTGACGCTCGTCGGCTACGAGTGGACGAAACAGCCCAACTGCGGCGGCCACGTCAACGTCTACTTCGAGGACTCCGACGACGCCGTCCTTCTGGACTCCCGCGGCGGGACGACCGACACCTACGAGAAGCTCTGGAGCCGACTCCGCGAGTTCGAGTCGACCCGCGACTCGCGGGTCGTGACGATTCCGCACCACCCGACCGAGCGCATGTATCCGTTCGATTTCTCGGCCGTCGAGTACGACGACGAACTCGCGCCGCTCGTCGAGGTGTACTCGCAGTGGGGGTCCGGCGAACTCCCGGGCGACGAGGGGAACCCGTTCCCGCTGGCGATGGGCCGCGGCGAGGCCGACGAGCCGGGTCACTTCGTCCGCGACGCGCTCTCGATGGGCCACCGAGTCGGTCTCGTCGCGGGCGCGGACTACCACGGCCCGCACCCCGGCCACTCGCTCATCCACGCCGACCCGCACCTTCCCTCGGTCCGCGAGTGGGTCGACGACGGCGTCGGCTGGTCGAGCATCTGGCGCGTCTGGAACGAGCGGAGCTATCCCGGCGGTCTCTCGGCGTTCCGAGCGCCCGAACTCACCCGCGAGGCGGTGTTCGAGAGCCTCCGAAGTCGCCGCGTCTACGGGACGACCCAGCCGCACCGCATCCTCGCGTCCCTCTCTGTCGGCGGCGTCGAACCCGGCGAAAACGACAGTTCGCTCCGCCTCGCCGCCCGCGACGAACCCCGTAAGGTCGAAGTTGAGGTCGCGGGGACCGCCCCGCTCGAACGCGTCGAAATGGTCAAAAACGGAGAGACGTGGCGGTCGCACGCGATTACCTCGGACCCCGACGCGCCGCTTTCGGCGTACACGGCGACCGTCTCGTGGACCGACGACGACCCGGTCGAGGGAACGGTCTGGGACGACGACCGGCGCTCGGCGGCCGACGCGTACTATCTCCGGGTCACGCAGGTCCCGCGTGACTGCGAGTTCCCCGGGACCGCGTGGGCGGGCCCGGTCTGGGTCGAACCGCCGGACTGAGCCGACGTCGCGGCGGTCGCGCTCGCGACCGGTCGGCCTCTCAGCCGAGGACGCTCGTCACGCCGAGGCTTTCGGCGACCAGCCACGCGACGAACAGCGCGTAGGTCCCGAGAAGGACGTACGACTCGCCGCGTGTCAGTGCCATCTCGGTCCGGAGGACGGCGAAGAAGACGACCGACGCGCCCGTGAGGAAACTCATCATCGGCACGACCTCCTCGAAGTTGATGACCGCGCCACCGGCGACGAGGATGCCGACCGGGAGGGCGACGAGGAGCGCGAAGACGTTGCTCCCGAAGACGTTGGCGAGGCTCATCGGCGCGTTGCCCTGCCGTGCGGCCGCGACGCTGACGAACGTGTCCGGCAGGCTCGTACCGGCGGCGACGACCGTCAGCCCCCAGAGGAACGGCGACGTGCCGAAGGCGTCGCCGAGGCCGACCGCCGCGCGGACGAGCAGTTCGGCCCCGACGAGGATGACCGCGAGCGACCCCACGAGCGCGAGCCACTCGCGGGCCGGGCTCACGTCGTTGACGACGGCGGTGAGTCCCGCGCGGTGCTCCAGCGTGTCGTGGTACTGCATGAACAGATACAGCCCGTACAGCCCGAGCGGGATGAGCGCCAGCGGGCGCGTGACGAACCCGTCGAGGCCCGCGGTGTCGGCGGCGGGGCTGTAGATGACCGCGAGCGAGAAGGTGAGCACGAGGACGGCGATAGAAAGCAGGTAGAACTGCGCTTCCTTGTAGACGAGGTCGCGGTTCGACGCGAGGCGCTGGCCCTCGCCGACGAGCGCCGACACCGCCGGGATGATGAGGATGTTGTAGACGGCGGAGCCGACGACCGCGCCGACGCCGATGTCGAACGACTGGTACCGGAGCGTGGCGATGACGATGCTCGATAGCTCGGGGAAACTCGACCCGACGGCGGCGATGATGGCCCCCTGCACGATGGCGGGAAGCCCGTAGTACGCGCCCAAACGGTCCGAGGCCTGCACGAGCATGTCGCCGCCCTTCCACGCGAGAATCGCGCCGGCGACTGTGAATCCGACGAGAATCGGAACTGATGCCACGCCCGGACTTCGGCGGCCGGTGAGAAAAAACCCGACCCGGTCGGGTGGCGGGCTCGACGCTCCGCTCGCTCAGAACCCCTCGCGCAGGTAGCGGTCCCGCTCTGTGAACACCGAGGCGAGGGCGTCGGCCGCCTCCGCATCAGCGACCGAGAGTCGGTCGGTGCGGGCGAGCGCCTCGACGGCCCGCGCGCCGACGAGGAGTTGCGAGAGCGCCCCGATTTCGACGGTCGCGTCGGGGTCGGCGTCGCGGCCGACCGATTCGACGCTCGCCGTGCCGTCGGTGACGACGAGGCTGAACGGGCCGTTGTTCCAGTCGCATCGGCCGTCTTCGACCGCGAGGACGAGGTCACAGGCGGCGTCGGCGGGGAACGTGACGGCTTCGAGGGCCGCCGGCACGTCCACGATTCGGACCATCGGGCCGGGCTTGAGTTCGACCGTCGCCGCCCGCGGGTCGGTCAGGTCGTCGATGAGCCGGGTCGATTCGCGTTCCGACGAGAGGACGACCTCGTCGACCTGTGAGTCGTGGTCCCGCAGGAACCGAAACAGCTGAGCGCGGGCCTCGGCGTCGACGGCAACGAGTTCGCTCACGGACAGCGTCCGCGACTCCCGGTCGCCGGTCACGGCATAGACGACGTAGCCGCGGAGGTCGCCGTCTCGCTCCCAGCCGTAGACGAACGGGTCGTCTTCCCACCCGCGGAACAGCCGGTGGCGAATCCAGCCCTCGCTTCGGTCTACTGCGAGGTCCTCGGTCGCCGCGGCCGCGTACACGTCTTTGACCCGTTCCCAGTCGTCGGCGTCGAGTCGGACGAACTCCCCGGCCGGGTCGGCGGCGACCGCCCCGAGTTCGTCGGGCGGCACCGTCGTCTTCGCGTAGTTGTTCGCGGTCGCCCAGCCGAATCGGCGGTAGAAGGCGTACTCGAACGGCCAAAGCGCCGAGAGGTACCGACCGGTGTCGCGGAACTCCGCGAGGAGGTCGTCGAGCATCGCGGCGACGTGGCCCTGTCGGCGCGCCTCCGGGGGTGACGCGACCGCCGAGACACCGGGGAGCGGGTGCCACTCGCCGCGGACGCGAGCCGTGAAGTCGTAGAAGGCACAGACCGTCCGGAGGTCGGCCGCGTCGGGGTCCTCGACAGCCGCGTCGGGCGGGGCGTCGTAGAACCCCCGCGGGCGGTGGTTCTCCGGGTCGGGCAGTCGCTCGTTCGACCAGTCGGGGCCGTTCTCGGGGCGGAAGGCGTAGTTGAGGAACTCGCGGTAGTCTCGCGGTGCTCCTCGGGCAGGGGACGGAGATGCATACCCGCGGTGCGTCGGGGGACGATATAGGTTTTCGGTGCCGCGGGCGCGCAGTCGAGCGATTCGGGCGCGTCGGGACCGGGGTTCGGGGTCGCTCTCAGAACCGTGCGATTCACGTCACCTCGGCCCCGAGTGGCGCTCATGAGCGAGACGAAGCAGTCGTTTCTGTCGCGGGGGAACCTCCTTCTCGCGGCGGTCGTGACGCTCGGCATCGTCCTCCCGGGGGTGGCGCGCCGCCTACTCGGCGAGGCCGGCTACAACGGTCTCGGGATGCTCGTGTTCACGCTCGGATACGCGGGGATGGTCTTTATCGTCTGGTACGGGTGGCTTCGGCCGCTCGACATCACCGGCCCGTCCGGGTAGTCCGCCGCCGCGCGCCGGCCGTCACCCCGCGTCGACAGCGGTGTTCGCCGCGCGTCGGGACCGCACCGACCCCCCGGCGGCCCCAATATCCGGGGGTTCGACCGCCGGTTTCCAACGAGAATAACGGAACTTTGATAGTCGATTCGAACCGACCGAGAAAACAAGATGCTTCCCCTTCAGCTCGTAGACACCTTCCTGCTCGACTACAACATCGGGCAGGCGCTGTTGCTCGTGTTCATCCTGTCGACGGTCGGAACCCTACCGCTGAAGTCCCGGCACGTCCTCGGCATCAACGCCACGCTGTTCGGGCTCATCTTCCTTCTGACCCCGGTGACGCTGGCCAAGCCGCACTATCTGTTCCTCGGCATCACGCTCCTCATCGTCGGTCCCATCGTCTACGTCTCGGGCCGTCGCTGAGGGGACGCCCGCCGCGCGTTTCGCATCGAGCCGCCGCCGTTTTTCGCCGACAGTACGACGGACCGACCGACCGCGACTGACCTTCCGTGTTATCTCGTTCTGCGCGCGCCGATTCCGAAGAACGCGACGTTTAAACGGCGAGAACCGCAACCCACGGGTATGTCTGAACCGAGCGTTCCCGGCGGCCGCGGGGCCGTCTTGGACCTCCCCTGCGGCGAGACGAAGCGCGTCCGGGAACTCGACTTGGGCAAACGGGAGTTCGACTGTCCGTGCGGCGACAGCCACGCCGTCGTCATGGACGTCCACCCGCCCGACCGCTTCCTCCCGGAGTTCCTCGTCGAAATCCTCCAGGAGACCATCGAGACCACGAGCGACGACATGCCCGAGTTCGGGACGGCCCACCTCATGGGCATCGTCTTGGAGGAGTTCCCCGAGGCCGTCGTCTCCGAGGACGTCTCCGAGGACGGCGAACTCGGCGCGGGCATCGTCTGGGTGACCGATTTCGATTCTCGAAGGCTCCACGAGATAATCGTCGAACTCGTCGTGGAACTCATGGAACACGCCGTCAGCCACGCCGACGACGACGACGTCGTCTCGGAGTTCGAGTCGAAGATGCTCCAGTTCGACGTGAGCGAGTTCGTCGACCAGTACCGCGCCCAGCGCGACCTCGACCCCGAACCGTACATGTAGCGCCCGGGCGGGAACGCCCCGCTTTTCAGTCGATTCGAAGCCGGCCGACCGCCGGGTCCAGCGTCGCCTTCGCGCCGAGCGGGAGCGGCACCGCCGGGTCGGCGTGGCCGAACTCCACGTCGAACACCGCCGTCGCGTCGGGGTTGTACGCGTCGAGGACCGACAGCACCTCCGCGCGAAGCTGTGCGCCGTAGTCGGCCGGCGGCTCCCACTCTAGCCCGGGCGAGTACGTCCGCGGCCGACCCATCAGGAGGCCGTCGAAGCGTTCTAACAGCCCGCGTTCGCCCATCGCCCGCAGGGTGTAGCGGACCTCGCGCGGGAGCGGCACGTCCTCCGAGGTTTCGAGCGCGAGCACCGCGCCCTCGAGGTCGTCGGGGTCGGGGAGGTAACGCCCCGTCTGGAGGTGCCACTTCACGACGCTGAAGTTGCCGCCCCAGAGTCGCCCGGTCACGCGCTCGTCGCCCCGCCACGTCCGACCCGGATTGTCGCGCCACTCCCGCGGTGCTTCGGTGTCGAAGTCGAACCAGTCGTCGGTCCACTCGGGCGCGGGTTCGACGACGCCGATGGAGCGCTCGAAGAACGCCCGCCGGAGGTAGCGCTCGACGTACGGGTGCAACTCCGGGTCCACGGTGAGCGTCGGGTGGAGCGTCGCGCCGTAGCTCACGACGCCGTGGTTCCAGAGGAACAGCCGGAGGTTGTCGTTGTCGCTGAAGCCGAAGAACCGCGTCGGCGACGCGGTCAGTCTGGTCGGGTCGAGATGCGGGAGCACCCGCAGTTGGTCGTCGCCGCCGGTGACCGCGATGACGCCGCGTATCGACGGGTCCTCGAAGGCCTCCATCACGTCCGCCGCCCGCGCCGCCGGGTTGTCCCGGAGCCACTCCCAGTCGCGCCGGGCCGACTCGAAGACGACCGGGTCGAGCGAGAACACGTCGCGGAGTCGCGCGCACGCACGGTCCAAATGCGATTCGTCGATGGGCCGCGACGGCGCGACGACCGCCACCCGGCTCCCGGCGTCGAGCGGCGGCGGTGTGGTGAATACCGCGGGCATGCGTAGCCGCTACTCAGATACCCCTCAAAAGCCTTCCCCGGCCGCGACACGGTCGTTCGGCGAGCTTTTCGAAATTCGCAATCGAGTTTCGGACCTCGTAATTTTTCGCCGGACTTATTACGATGTGCGGATTGGATTCCGACGATGACTGACGAGGACACTTCGACCGGGTCTCAGGAAACCACAGAGGACCGGACGATTCTGCTCATCGGAAGCGGCCCGATCCAGATCGGACAGGCGGCGGAATTCGACTACTCCGGCGCGCAGGCCTGCCGCGCGCTCCGAGAGGAAGGCGCGCGAGTTGTCCTCGTCAACTCGAACCCCGCGACCATCATGACCGACCCCGAGATGGCCGACAAGGTCTACATCGAGCCCATCACGACCGAGGCCATCTCCGAGATTATCGAGCGCGAGCGCCCCGACGGCGTCATCGCCGGACTTGGCGGGCAGACCGGCCTCAACGTCACGGCCGAACTCGCGGAGGAGGGCGTCTTAGAGGAGTTCGACGTGGACATCATGGGCACGCCGCTCGACACCATCTACGCGACGGAGGACCGCGACCTGTTCCGCCAGCGCATGGAGAAAATCGGCCAGCCCGTCCCGAAGTCGACGACCATCTCGCTGGAGGAAGGCGAGGCGGTCGAGAACATCACCGAAGAAGCCCTCGAAGAGCGCGTCGAAGACTCCGTCGACGCCGTCGGCGGCCTGCCGGTAATCTCGCGGACGACGTACACGCTCGGCGGCTCCGGGTCGGGCGTCGTCCACGAGATGGACGAACTCGTCTCCCGCGTCCGCAAGGGCCTGCGCCTCTCGCGCAACAGCGAAGTCCTCATCACGGAGTCCATCTCCGGCTGGGTCGAACTCGAATACGAGGTGATGCGCGACGCCGACGACTCGTGTATCATCATCTGCAACATGGAGAACATCGACCCGATGGGGATTCACACCGGCGAGTCCACCGTCGTCACGCCCTCGCAGGTCATCCCCGACGAGGGCCACCAGGAGATGCGCGACGCCGCGCTCGGAGTCATCCGCGAACTCGGCATTCAGGGCGGCTGTAACATCCAGTTCGCGTGGCACGACGACGGCACCCCCGGCGGCGAGTACCGCGTCGTCGAAGTGAACCCGCGCGTCTCGCGGTCGTCGGCGCTCGCCTCGAAGGCGACCGGCTACCCCATCGCCCGCGTCACGGCGAAGGTCGCCCTCGGCAAGCGCCTCCACGAGATTACCAACGAAATCACCGGCGAGACCACCGCCGCCTTCGAGCCCGCAATCGACTACGTGGTCACGAAGGTGCCGCGGTGGCCCAAGGACAAGTTCACCGACGTTGACTTCGAGCTCTCGACGGCCATGAAGTCCACCGGCGAGGCGATGTCCATCGGGCGCACTTTCGAGGAGTCGCTTCTGAAGGCGCTTCGGTCGTCCGAGTACGACCCCGCCGCCGACTGGGACGAGGTGTCCGACGAGGAGCTCGAAGCCGACTACCTCGAAACGCCGACGCCCGACCGTCCGTACGCCATCTTCGAGGCGTTCGAGCGCGGCTACACCACGGAGGACGTGGTCGAACTGACCGACATCCACGAGTGGTACGTCGAGCGCTTCGGCCGCGTCGTCGAGGCGGTCGAGGCCGCCTCCGAGGGCGACTTCGCCGCCGCCGCCTCCGCCGGCCACACCAACGCCAGCATCGCCGCGGCGACCGGCACGAGCGTCGGCGAGGTCGAACAGAACGTCCCCGGCCGCACCTACAAGCAGGTCGACACCTGCGCCGGCGAGTTCGCCGCGCAGACGCCGTACTACTACTCCGCGCGCAAGCCCGAGTTCTTCCGCGGCCCCTTCGAGGGCGACTCGGCGGGTAACGAACTCCGCGTCGACCGCGACATGGAGAGCGTCGTCGTCGTCGGCGGCGGCCCCATCCGCATCGGGCAGGGCGTCGAGTTCGACTACTGTTCGGTCCACGCGGTGCAGGCGCTCCGCGACATGGGCATCGACGCGCACGTCGTCAACAACAACCCCGAGACGGTGTCGACCGACTACGACACCTCCGACGGCCTCTTTTTCGAGCCAATCACGGCAGAAGAGGTCGCCGACGTCATCGAGGCCATCGACGCCGACGGCGTCATGCTCCAGTTCGGCGGGCAGACCTCGGTCAACATCGGCCACCCGCTCGAATCCGAACTCGACCGCCGCGGCGTCGACTGCGAGATTCTCGGCACGACCATCGACGCGATGGACCTCGCCGAGGACCGCGACCGCTTCAACCGCCTGATGGACGACCTCGGCATCCTCCAGCCCGAAGGCGGCTCCGCGACGAGCGAAAAAGAGGCGCTCGACCTCGCCAACGACCTCGGCTACCCCGTGTTGGTCCGCCCGTCGTACGTCCTCGGCGGCCGCGCGATGGAAATCGTCCACTCCGACGAGGACCTCAAGGAGTACATCGAGGAGGCCGTCCGCGTCTCCCCCGACAAGCCCATCCTCATCGACGAGTTCCTCGCCGACGGCGTCGAACTCGACGTGGACGCCGTCTCCGACGGCGAAGACGTCCTCATCGGCGGCGTGATGGAACACGTCGAGGCCGCGGGCGTCCACTCCGGCGACTCCGCGTGTATGGTTCCGCCGCGCTCGCTCGACGACGAGACGATGGCCCGCGTCCGCGAAGTCACGGAGGACATCGCCAGCGCCCTCGACACGGTCGGCCTGATGAACGTCCAACTCGCGGTCAAGAAAAACGAGGGCGGCTCGAACGACGTGTACGTCCTCGAAGCCAACCCGCGGTCGTCCCGGACCGTCCCGTTCGTCTCGAAGGCGACGGGCGTCCCAATCGCCAAGCTCGCGGCGAAGGTCATGGCCGGCAACTCGATTGCCGACCTCGGCGTGAGCGAGCAGATTCCCGAGCAGGTGTCGGTCAAGGAGGTCGTCCTCCCGTTCGACCGCCTGCCGGGTTCGGACCCGCGTCTCGGCCCGGAGATGAAGTCCACGGGCGAGGTCATGGGCACCGCGACCACGTTCGGCAAGGCCTACGAGAAGGCCCAGTCGGCCGCGAACGACCCGATTCCGGCCGGCGGCACCGTCTACGTCGACCTCGCTGACCCCGAGTTCCCCGACGCCGACAGCGAGGCCGGACAGGAACTGCTCGACGCCTTCGGCGAGTACTACGAGGTGCTCACGCCCGAGGACGTCGACGACTTCCTCACGATGCTCCGCGAGGGCGACTTCGACTTCGTCGTCTCCCGCGACCGCGACACGCTCATCGACTGCGTCGAAGAGGAGGTCAGCTACTTCTCGACGTACGCCTCCGCGAAGGCGGCCCTCGAAGCGCGCGGCGCGGCCGACGAGGACATCGACGTCCTCCCGGTCGGCGAGCGCCCCCGCGTCGTCGCCAACTGGGGCCAGTAAGGAGCCAGAACGGCGCGCGACATTCGACTCGCCGCCGACCCGATTCTCCGTTCTCCCGGCCGGTGACCGCCGCCGACCCGGACTTTTGACGCGTTCCCGAAGGTTATTGAGCCGCGCCCCCATGCGCGGGTATGGCACGCAATCGCGGTCGCGTCCTCCTCGCCGGTGCGACGGGTCGGACGGGCCGACACGTCCTCGACGCGCTGGCCGAGACGCCCCTCGTCGTCAGGGCGCTGACCCGCGACGCCGACGCCGAACCCGACCTCAGAGCGCGCGGCGCGGACGAGGTCGTCGTCGGCGACCTCCTCGACCCCGACGACGCCCGCCGGGCGGTCCTCGACGCCGACGCCGTCGTCTCCGCGGTCGGCGTCTCCGCCGGACTGGAAACCATCCGCGGCGACCTCGTCGACGGCGCGGGCGTCGTGAACCTCGTGGACGCCGCGACCGCCTCCGGCGCACAGCGGTTCGTCCTCATGTCCTCTATCGGCGTCGGCGACTCGAAGGGCGGACTCCCGCTGTCGCTCCGCGCGATTCTCACCGCGTCGGGCGTCCTCTCGGCGAAGGAACGAAGCGAAACCCGACTCCGGGACGCGCCGCTCGACCACACGATTGTCAGGCCCGGCGCGCTCACCGACGCCCCCGCGACCGCCGACGTGGTCGTCGGCGAGGGCGGCGACTCCGTCCGCGGGAGCATCCCCCGCGCCGACGTGGCGAACGTCCTCGCGCACTCCCTTTTCACCCGCGAGACGGAAAACCGGACGTTCGAGGTCGTCTCCCGTACCGGACTCCGCGACCGGGCGGACAACGTGGTCGATATCGACTGGACGCCGCTCCCTCGGGCCGAGGCCGCGGGCGGCGAGGGCGACCAAGAACGAGAGCGAGAACTCGCGGAGTAGTTAGCGGTGGCGTTCAGTCGAGTTTGCCGAGCGCTTCGAAGAAGTCGGAGGTCGGCCCGGCGAGCCGAACCGGCGAGTCGGACCGCTCGATGCGAATCTCCGTCGGTGGCGACACCGTCCGACGGGTCCGGCCGTCGCCGACGACGACCGCCGACGCCGCGTCGGTGACGGTGACTGTCACGGCGGCGTCCAGCGGGACGACGAGCGGCGGCATCCCCTCGTCGGCCGCCATCTCGGTGACGACGAGCCCCTCGACGCCGGGGTGGACGAGCGGGCCGCCCTCGCTGAGGTTGTAGGCGGAACTCCCCGCGGGCGTCGTGACGAGCACGCCGTCGGCGTGGCTCCCGGAGTACAGCGAGCCGTTCACGCGGACTTCCAAGCTCGCACCGCCGCCGTGACCCCGTCGCGGGCCGTGGACGACGACCTCGTTCATCGACGAGTCCATCTCCCAGTCGTCGCCCGTGGCGACGATGCGGGGCACCTCTCGAACCGACTGGCCCCCCTCGCGGAACGCGGCCACCTCGGCCAACACCTCGTCGATGGCGTCGTCGGGCGAGACGGCGTTCAGGAAGCCGACCTCGCCGAGGTTCACGCCGAGAATGGGGACGCCGTCGGCACCGCGGGCGGCGTAGAGAAACGTCCCGTCGCCGCCGATGCTCACCACGAGGTCACAGGAGTCGAACGACTCGACGGGGACGCCCTCGACGCCCAACTCCTCGGCGGTCGCCGCGTCGACGACCGCCTCGGCGTCGACCTCTGCGAGCGCCTCGCTCGTGTCAGCGGCGAGGTACGCGGCCCGGCTGTTGCCCTTCTGTGCGACGATGCCGACCTTCATGCCCCGCGGTTTGGCGTCCCCGGGCAAAAGCCCACCGTCACGTCGCCCGGTCTCGGTTCGTCTCGATGCCTCGCGCGCTTCACCCGGCGCGCACGGGAAACGTTCATCACGACGCCTGCCCACCATGAGGTGATGGCAGGCACGGACGCCGGCCGCGCTGTCGTTCGGTGGTGGCTCCCGTGAGTGACGACGACGACTGGTTCGAGCGGGCGCTCCGCGACCGCGACGACAGCGAGACCGACGCAGACGACGCGGACCCGGACGAACGCGAGCAGAGCGACGACAGCGAGACCGACGAGCCGGCGGGTCGCGGTGGGGCCGCGGGCTCGGACTCGGACTCGGACTCGGACCCGAACCCGGACTCGCCGGACGCGTCGGTGTCGGGTGGAACCGACTCCGAGACCGAACGGGGCGGACCCGAGGAGACAGACGCGGCCGAAGACGAGGGGGAACCGCTCTCGTTCGGCGACGACGGCCCGTTCGGTGGAGGTGCGGTCGACGACGCCCCGACAGACGACGACCCGTTTTCGACCGACTTCGCCAGTGCGTTCGAGAACGCGCCGACGCCCGACGCGGGCGGCGGGTTCGGCGGCGAGTCGCCCGGCGACGACTTCGGGTTCGCCCCCGGCCCGGAGGGGTCGGACCCGCCGACGTTCGACGACGAGGAGTTCGACTCCGACATCGACCGCATCGACATCGGCATCGAGGGGCTCGACGACATGATTCTCGGCGGCGTCCCCGAGCGGTCGCTCATGGTGGCCATCGGGAGCGCCGGGACCGGCAAGACGACGTTCGGCCTGCAGTTCCTCCGGAAGGCGCTCGATGACGGCGGGAGCGGCGTCTACATCACGCTCGAAGAGAGCCGCGAGCGCATCCTCGACACGGCCGACGAGAAGGGGTGGGAGTTCTCGAAACACGAGGCTGACGGCCGGTTGGCCGTCGTGGACCTCGACCCCGTCGAGATGGCTAACAGCCTGTCGAGCATCCGCAACGACCTCCCGCGGCTGGTCGAGGAGTTCGGTGCCGACCGGCTCGTCCTCGACTCCGTCTCGCTTCTGGAGATGATGTACGACCACCCCTCGAAGCGCCGAAGCGAGGTGTTCAACTTCACGCGGTCGCTGAAAGACGCCGGCGTGACGACGATGCTCACCTCCGAGGCGGACCAGTCGACCCCCTACGTCTCCCGACACGGCATCGTCGAGTACCTCTCGGACGCCGTGTTCGTCCTCCAGTACGTCCGCGGCGACGACTTCCGGGAGACCCGGCTCGCAATCGAGATTCAGAAGATACGCGACGCGAACCACTCCCGGGAGACCAAGCCCTACGAACTCACGAACGAGGGCCTCAGCGTCTACCAGCAGGCGAACATCTTCTGACCCCGCGTTCTGCGTTCTACGTTCCGGCGGCGTCAGCCTCGGACACGCGCCTCCGCGGCGAGGAAAAAAGCGTCGTTGGAAGTATCGTCGGAAGCGTCGTCGGCGTCGATAGCTCAGTCGTCCGCGGGCGCGGGCTCCGCCGACTGCTCCTCGAAGCCTTCGAAGTGAACGACTTCGTCGACCGGGCGGCGGTATTTGCGCTCCGCCCGCAACTCGCCGGCGTCGTCGGCGGGGATGCCCATCGTCAGGAGCATCACGGGCTCGTAGCGCTCGCCGTCGATGTCGAACGCGTCGAGGACGGCGTCGGCGTCGAAGCCGCCGACGGGACAGGAGGCCACGCCCTCGTCCCACGCGGCGTACATGAGCGACATGGCGACCAGCGACGTCGAGCGGACGGTCCAGACGCGGCGCTCCTGTTCGGGGAGGTCGGCCATGCCGGCGATGTTTTCGAGGATGCCGTCGCGGACCTCCTCGTTGGGCAGGTAGCCCTTCTCCAGCATGTCGTCGGCGACGGTCTCGGCGTGCGCCTCGGGGTCCTTGTTGCCGAGCACGATGACGGACGCGGCGGCTCCGGTGACGTGTTCCTGGTCGTAGGCCGCCTCGCGGAGCAGTTGTTGGGTTTCGTCTTCGCGCAGTACGACGAACTCCCACGGCTGGAGGTTGTAGCTCGACGGGGCCTGTACGGCGTTCTCGAAAATCGTCCGGAGGGTCTCGTCGCCGATCGACTCGTCGGCGTACTCGTGAATCGAACGGCGGGTCGTCACGACCTCTGTGAACTCCATCGATTCCCGGGACGGACGGCGTACAGATAGGGCGTTGTAATCCGGGTGAATCGGCCGATTCCGGTGTGTTCGCAGTTCTCGTTCCAGTCATTTCATCAGGTTACACTCGTGTTACTGGTGCCGGCGAACCGACACAACGAGATACGGCTATCGTACGTGAGTGCGTTTGTCTAGCATGGTCGCCACAGCAGACGCCCACCCATCTGACTTCGACCCCGACGAGTTTCGCGACCTCGGCTATCGGACGGTCGACATCATCGCGGAGTACTTCGAACACGTAGACGAACTGCCGGTCTTTCCGGGCAAACCGCAGTCCGTGGTCGAGTCGGTGTTCGACGAACCACTGCCAGAGAGGGGACAACCTCCACGCGAGATTCTGGACGCGTGGCCGGAGCGGATTCTCCCGAACTCGACGCACGTGGGTTCGCCGCGGTACTTCGGGTACGTCATGGGCTCCGGGACGACGATGGGCGTCCTCGCGGACGCGCTCGCCGCCTCGGTCAACGTGAACGCCGGCGGGTGGAAACCGGCACCGGCGGCGACCGAAATCGAACGGCAGACTATCGAGTGGGTCGCCGAGATGATCGGCTATCCCACCGACTGCGGTGGCCTGTTCACGAGCGGAGGAACGATGGCGAACCTGACGGGGATTCTCACTGGCCTCCGTTCGACGGCGGGGTACGATACGAAATCTCGCGGCCTCCAAGCGGACGACCGCCCGGGGCGATTCACGATATACATGTCCGACCACGAGGGGCATTCGTCTATCTACCGAGTCGCAGAACTCCTCGGCCTCGGCGCGGACGCGGTTCGACTCGTTCCGAGTCACGACGATTTCACGATGGATGTGGACGCCCTCGCCGAGCGACTCGACCGTGACGAGGCCGACGGCGACGTGCCGTTCTGCGTCGTCGCGCAGGTCGGGTCCATCAACGTCGGCGCAATCGACCCGCTGGAGGCGATTGCTGACGTCTGCGAAGCACGCGATATCTGGTTCCACGCCGACGGTGCGTGCGGGGCAGTCGGCGCGATGCTCCCCGAGAAGCGCCCGCAGTACGCCGGATTGGACCGCGCGGACTCGGTCACGCTGGACCCACACAAGTGGCTGTCAATCCCCTACGAGTGCGGCTGTGTCCTCGTGCGTGACCCCTCGGCGATGGAACGGTCGTTCGCGATGCACGCCTCCTACCTGGAGGGGACAGCTCGAACCCCCTACGAGGGACTGGATTACTACGAACTCGGCCCGCAGATGTCGCGTGGCTTCCGGGCGCTGAAGGTGTGGATGAGTGTGAAACACCTCGGTGTCGAAGGATACCGGGCGCGTCTCTCACAGACTGTTCAGTGTACGGCGCACCTCGACGCCCGCGTCCGCGACGCCGACGACTTCGTGGCACTCCACGAACCGAACCTGTACCTGTACTCGTTCCAGTACGCCCCACCGGACCTCCAGATGGCCGCCGCGGCGGATGCAAACGTCCACGACGCAGTCGATGAGTACCTCGACGCGCTCAACCAGCGAATCGCAGACGAAATCCAACTCAGCGACGTCGCGTTCGTCATGACGACGTCGATACACGACAGGACGGTCCTTCGATTGTCCATCTGTAGCCACCGAACCACGACCGACGATATCGACCGCACGTTCGAGACGCTTCGCGACATCGGCGAACGTGAGGACGCGACGCTCCGAGAGACGTTCGAGATTGCGAGGTAGCCTGTCTCCGACGAGTCGTCCGCTCTCGAATCGCTCCGAACCTATCTGACGATGGTCACCGGCACGGGCGACCGCCGGAGGACCTCCTCCGCGACGCTCCCGAGCAGGATGCGCGAGACGCCGGTCCGGCCGTGGCTCCCCATCACGACGTGGTCGTAGTCGGCGTCGTCGCCGCCCAGCACCTCGACGATGACCTTCTGGGGACTGCCGACTTCGATGCGGTCGGTCACCGCCCTGTCGGCGTCGACGATTCCGACCTCGGCTTTCACCTCGGCGAACGTCTCTCTCGCCTTTCGTTTCTCCGCTTGGAACCACTCTTCGGAGCCGCTGAGCGCCCGCTCTCTGTAGTCGGCGTCGGCGGGGTTGATGACGTTCAAGAGCGTGAGTTCGGCGGCGGGCCACTCCGAGGCCGCGAAGCGAACCGCGGCGACCGACTGCGGCGACCCGTCGGTCGGAACGAGCACGTGTTCGGCCATGTCGCGGACTACTCGGCCGACCGCTAAAAAGCCGCCCGGCGAGCGCGCCGGGTCGGGGGCACCCCGACCCGGATGAACTGCGGTCGGCGCGCCGCGTCGCGGCCGTCAGTCGCCGTGTCGCGTCACGCAGGTCGAAAGCCCCGTCAGTTCGACGGGTTCCGAGTTGTCGGGCGAGTAGACGACCATCTGCCCTTTCTCCATGTACGGCACCTTGTCTTCGAGGTTCGGCGGGATGTTGACGCTCTTGATGGCGTCCTCGTCGCCGAGGTTGAGCACGACCTTCGTGTTCACCTGCTTGAACACCGGGTCGGCGATGTCCTGTGGGTCCTGCGTGATGAGAAACAGCCCGAGGCGCTCCTTTCGGCCCTGTTTGGCCGCCTCGGTGAACTTCTGGATGACCTTCCGCGCCTGCACCGAGTCGGCGTCGGTGAGGAAGTTGTGCGCCTCGTCCATCCCGAGGACGACCGGCGTCTCCTTGATGCGGTCGCTCGACGGGTCGTTCGAGAGCTTGTCGTCGATGAGAAGCGCCGACACCGCGAGGACGAACAGCTCTTTCGCCCGGCTCGACGAGAGGTGGTAGGTCGGCACGACCGTCAGCCCGCCCGGGCGGACGAGCTGGTGGTCGAGTTCGGTTATCGGGCGGGCGTCCTGATCGAACACGCCGCTCGGGACGCCGCGGACCCGACGCTTCACCGCGTCGAAGGTCGCCTCGTGGACCCGCCCCGACTCGTGGAGCTCCTCTTTCAGCGCCGGGTCGTCGAGGAACCGGAGGAACTGCTTGTACGTCCCCGAGTCGCCGTAGTTCCGGAAGAAGCGGTTCAGGAGCTCGACGAGCGCCGGGTACTGGTTGTCGTTGAGACTACTCCCGGCGACGAGCCACGGGAGGTCACGCGCCATCGAGAAGGGGATGGTGAACTCCAACTGCTCGGCGCGGTGGTTCGCGCCCGGATACGACGACCCGGCCATCTTGGGCACGAGCGCGACGGTGTCGTCGTGGCCGCCGTGGGCGACGCCCTCGCGCTCGTAGCGTCGGGCCGTCTCGGCGTCCATGTCCGGGTTGTCGTCGTGCATCTGGGCGTACTCGTCCTGCGGGTCGAACTGGACGACCGCGGTCTCGACCTCGCGGCCGTCGTCCATCTCGTAGCTCCGCTCCCCCGAGAGGTACTGCCGCAGGATGTTCTTCGAGGCGTGGGTCTTGCCCGACCCGGTGCCGCCGGCGACGAGCGTGTGGCGGAACACGAGGGGGTCGCCGTCGGTGTAGTCGTCTTTCAGTCGGTAGTCGATGGTCGGCGGCCGGGCCGCGGTCCGGACCTTCTCGCCGCCGACCGAGAGGTGGCCGAGGAAGACGCCCGCCTCGGGTATCTTCAGGCCGGTCTTAATCTGGGTCGCGTCGGTGGCCTCGCCGACCGTCGCCTGCGGTTTCGGCACGCGGTCGACCATCCGACGCTTGAGTTCGCCGCGGTCGGAAAACAGGACGGCGATGGGTTCGAGTTCGGCCATGAACTTGAAATCGCGCTCCTCGAACTCGTCGGCCGGGCGGCGCATGGCCCGGCGGGCGTGAATCTCCGTCGCGTCGTCGGCCTGAAACTCCTGGGCGTACTCCAGGCCGACGATGCGGCAGAACAGCAGTTCGTCGTCGGGGTAGGGGACGACGAGGTACTTCCCGAGGCGGACGCGCTCGCGGTTGCCCGCGGTCACGAACGCCCGGAGCGCCGTCCGGTCTGGGTCCTCCGACACGCGCAGGCCCGGCGAGACCGCAATCGCGCCGACGCCCCGCTCGTCGCCGACGGGGTCGGCGTCGTACTCGTCGAACTGCAGGTCGTCCGCGTCGTCGGTCGCGCCGGCCGCGCTGGTCGTACCGGTCGAACCGCCGTCGCGGCGTTCGTCGCGGCCGTCGCGGTCGGTTTCGACACCGTCGCCGTCGACGCTGTCCCCGTCGGCCGAACTCGCGGCGGTCGCGCTCTCGCCCTCCGAGGCGGGTTCGGAGCGCCCGTTTCCGGCGGCTTCGGCTCCTCGGTCCTCTTGACCCGCGTCCGACGAGTCGTCGGGGTCGTCGCCGGCGAAGTCGCTGAAGTCCCCCAGGTCGGTCATGTTCCAACGCTTGCGGGCGGCGAGTAAAAAGCCACGCGTCGGCGACGGCGCTCGGTCCCGTGTCGGGCGGTCCCGTATCCCGCGGTCTCGGGCCGTCGCGTACGACTTTTCCGTGTCGCGCCCCTAGCCCGGCTATGTTATTGGTCCGCGGTCACGGCGGCGGCACGGCACTCACCGGCACGATATTCGAACGGGGGGAGCAAGCGCCGACCTACCGCGGCGCGCCGAACGAGGACGCCCCCTACGTCTGGGTCTGCGACGAGTTCTACGAGGTCGAAAGCGGCGGCTCGGAGACCGAAATCGACGGGCGGACGATTCGCGTCGCCTTCGACACGCCGCTTCCCCGCGGCTTCGACACCCGCGAGCAGGCGCTGTCGGCGGCGAAAGAACACGTCAGGACGCAGTTCGCGCGGGTCGGCGTCCCCGCCGACGACGTGCGGGTCGAGGTCGTCCGACCCGAAGAGGAGGGGACGCCGGAGGACGAACAGTCGGACGCGGCGGGCCGCTCCGCCGACGAGGGCTCTCCCGAGGGCGACGCGTCGGACGCGTCGCGCTGAGGCCAGCCACCGACTCGTTTTGCGCCCTCTCGCGAGAGGGCCTCACTCGTCGGCGTCGACCCAGCGGATGTTGTCGTAGCTCTTCATCGGGTCCGAGTCGAGTTTCTCGGAGAGTTTGCGCCTGAGCGCGGCCTTCTCGCCGATGCTCACCCGCGCGAGTTCGTCCGCCTTCTCGACCGCCAGCGGCGGCCCGCGCGTGGCGGCCACGTCGCGGACGACGTGGTGCATTAGATCCGCCCGGGTCTCCGGGTCCTTCGTGAACGCGTAGGGCGCTTCGACCCGGTAGCACACGTCGGTTCGGGGGTCGTACAGCACGAAGAACGTCACCGTGTACGCTTCGGGGTCGAGGTTGCGCTCGATGCCGAACGCCTCGCCCTCGGCGCTCAGTTGGCGGTCCGACCCGCCGCGCGAGGCGAACCAGCTCGTGAACGTGAGTTCGTCGGTGCGGCGCTCGTCGCCGTCGGGGCCCTCCCGGCGTTCGAGCAGGTTGACGAAGAAGGCGGCGTCGTCGACCCACGGCCGCCGGCCGGCGTCTGTCCCGTCGAGCTGTTTCCTGACCGTGCGGACGACGTGTTTCGCGCCGGGGTTCTTCACGAAGCCGGCGAGGGGGACGCCGCGCTCGACGAAGCGCTCGACGAGTCGGACGTAGTTCTCCACGACGGCCTTCGGCTTCGCGTCGCGCGCGAGGTCCTTCAGTTCGGCGTCGCGGTCGCGCCAGTTCAGGAGTTCCTTCGGGTACACCGGCCCGTCGAGGATGAGGAGGTCGGCGACGGCGTCGGCGTGTTCGAGCGCGTGGGCGCTCTCGGCGAGGTAGAGCGCGAGCGCGTGGACGACGCCCTCGGCGTAGCGGTTGACCCGCGGGACGCTCAGCACGCGCCGCCGGCCGTAGCCCTCGTCGGAGTGGAGCCACTCGTCGGTGTCGAAGAAGGGAACCGGGTCGTGGGTGTGCGCCGCCATGACGATAGAGCGGTGGCGGTGGAGGTCGAGGTCAGAGGGTTCGGCGGCCATCGCGGCGTGGGCCACGTCGAGGACGAGCCCGTTTTTGAACGTCGTCGGGTTGATGGTCCCCGAGTCGAGGCCGTGGACGGTCGGAAACGGCGACTCCGTGAGCGCCACGTCATCGATGTCCGCGGCGTGGAGCTGTTTTTCGCCGAGCGGTTCGACGATTGGGGGTCCCCCGTCGGGCGATTCGAGGGGGTCGAGCCACGACTCCCAGACCGTCCGCGCGAGGTCGTCGTAGTCGGCGTCGTCGACCGAGTCCGCGATGGTGCTCGCCATGGACGCGATGTCGTCCACGTGGACGGGGTCGAGGGTCATACCTCGCCGTCGTCGCCGACAAGTATAGTGGTTGTCGTCGTCGGTGGGAGCCACCCCGACGGGGCCGACGCGAGCAGGCGCGGGACGGCTCGTCCCCTCGACAGGTCCCGGCACGCTCATACCGCTCCGTTGCCAACGCTTCACCGACGATGTCAGTCAGCGCGGTCGGGTTCGACCTCGACTACACACTCGCGGTGCCGACGCGGGACCGCGAGACGATTCTCTCGGAGGCGGCGGCGGCGGCGGGCGCGCCCCCGCTGACCCGAGAGGCGTATCTCCGGGCACACCAAGAGAACCTCACGCGCGAGACCCGCGCGCCCATCTTCGAGGCCCTCCTCGACGAGCACGGCTCCCCCGTCGACCCGGAGCGCGTCGCGACGGCGTACAGAGAGCGAATCACCGACGCGGTCGTCCCCGTCGAGGGCGTCGAGGCGATGCTCGCCGGCCTGCGGACGACCTACCGCGTCGGCCTCCTCACCAACGGGCCGGTCGTGGCCCAGGAGGCGAAAATCGACAAACTCGGGTGGCGCGACCACTTCGATACGGCCCTCGTGACGGGCGCGCTCCCCGCCGGCAAGCCGGACGAGCGGGCGTTCGAGGCCCTGCTCGACAGCCTCGGAACCGCGCCCGACGAGACCGTCTACGTCGGCGACAGCGTCCACCACGACATCGCCGGCGCGCACGACGCCGGGATGCTCCCGGTGCAGGTGCTCGGGAAGGGCTGTGACGACCCCGACCCGCGGGCGGTCGCGCACATCCACCACGACGACCTGCCGACGGCGCTTCCGGAACTCGTCGCGGACCTCTGAACCGGTCGCGCGACGGCCGGCTCTCTCCTCTATTCCTCGCGGTCCCCGGCGTCGAGCGCCGCGACCAGCGCGCGGAACGCCGGGAGCGTCCACTTCACCTGCGCGCCGTCCTCGACGAACACGAGCGTCCGCGGCGGGCGGACCGCCTTCGGGCGCACGCGAAGCCCCGCTTCGGACGCGGCGTCGGCGGTCACGTCGAGGTGGGCGATGAACTCGACGCGGGCGCGGTCGGGCTGGACGTACACCTCGGCGACGCGCTCGCCGTCGGCGGCGACCGCGTAGGCGAGCGCGCCGTCGTCGGTCGGTTCCACGTCGGCGTCGGCGTCGACGACGGAGAGAACCGAGAAGGCGTCCTCGTGGCCCGTGACCTCCGAGGCGAGCAGTTGGGCGATGCGTGTCCCGTCGGAGAGCGAATCGACGACCATGCCGGGCGTTCGCGCCCGGACGGTTTCGGGGTGTCGCTTCGCGGCGGGCGGAAGGCGGAAAAGAGAGATTGGGCGCTACTCGGCCAGCGAGCGCGTTGCCTTCTCGGCCGCGTCGTCGACGTTCACGTCGTTCGCGCGCGCGAAGAGGACCGCGGCGGCCTCGGCGGTGATCCCGAGCCGCGACTGCCGCTCGTTGATGCCGGCGACGGCGGCCTGCTTTTCGACGCCGGCGGCGACGCAGGCGTCGAGAATCTGCTCGAACGCCGACTGCTCGCGGAGGACGGAGGCGTCGGGTTCGAACTCCTCGGGTATCTGCACCTCGGCGGGGTCGAACGTCGCGACAACCTCGCCGTCGTCGCGTTCGACGAGGCCGCGGCCCGCCGCGAGGTCGATGAGGCGCTTGGCCTGGTCCGGGGAGAACCAGTCGCGGTCGAGCGACAGGGCGACGACGAACTCGCCTTCGCCGAGGCGGGTCGAGCCGTGTTGCCGGAAGGGGACGGCGACGGTGACGTCGAGACTCATCGGTTCGACGGCGGGCGCGGGCGAACTAAACGGTTTGCGTTGCCATCGCCTCCGAGAGACGTGGTGGCACCCGTCTCCGCCGAGCACCGATTCGAGCGATTCAAGTAGTCACCGAGGTTTTTACCCCGTATGAAGGACCAAGGACGCTCCAAGCGGAAGCGGACCGGCGGTCGGCGCAAGCCGTCCCGAAACAAGAAGCGCTACCAGCTGGGCCGCGAACCCGCCGCCACGACGGTCGGCGAGCCCCGGTTCCAGATTATCGACTCCCGCGGGAACAACGAGAAGCTCCGCGCCCTCTCGACGAACGTCGCGCAGGTCGCAGACGGTGCCGACGTGACGCAGGCCGACATCGAAGGCGTCGTCGACAACCCGTCGAACGTCAACTACGCCCGCCGGAACATCATCACGAAGGGCTCCATCATCGACACAAGCGCCGGCCGCGCCCGCGTCACCTCCCGCCCCGGTCAGGACGGGCAGGTCAACGCCGTCGTCGTCGACGAAGAGTAAGTTCTCTCCCCGCGTCGTCGTTTCGGCGCGGTCCGACTGTTTATCCCCGTGAGCCCCGCGGCCGTCGCTCGCGGGGGTGTGTGGTCGAAGTCGAAAACGAGACTGGACGATACCGAATCGAACCGCGCGACGGACCGACCGGCGGGTCGGCCGGTCAGGGCGTCAGGGCGTCGGCGCGGCCTTCTGAAGCGCCGTCTCGGCGATGTTACCGCCGTAGTCGGCGCTCCGCGAGACGGAGTCGACGATGAGGCCGAGCAGTTGCGCGCGCGCCGGGTCGAGGTCCCGGAGGAGTTCGTCGATGCCGCGGGCGCTCGCGTCGATGGCCTGAACGGCCTCGCGGGACTCGTTGGCGAGGCGGCTCGCCTCGTCGCTCTCCTCGGCGAACAGCGCGTCCATCCCGCCGTTGACGACGGCCTTCGCCTCCTCGAACAGCGCCTGAATCGCCTCGACGATTTCGTCGTCGACCGGTTCCTCGAAGTTCAAAGAGAGGTGGGCGATTTTGGTCGCGTGGTCGCCGATGCGCTCCAGTTGCCGGGCGGCGGACTGGTAGTCGAAGCAGATTTCGCGGGGGAGACCGAGTTCCTCGGCGGCCTTCGGGGTCCGGAGCGTCGCCCGGAAGATGCGGGAGACGACCATCCAGAGGCGGTCGACGTCGTCGTCGCGCTGGATGACGTCGCGGGCCATGTCGTCGTCCTGCTCGGCGATGGCCGCGATGGCGTCTTCGAGCATCGAAAGCGAGATGAGCCGCATCCGGGTGACCGCGTTGTGGATGGAGAGCTCGGAGGAGTCGAGCAGGTCCCGGATGACGACCCGGTCGCGCGTCTCTTCGAGCACTTCGAGGCCGACGAGGCTCTGGGTCGCCTCGCGGATGGTCCGGCGCTGGTCGGTCGTGATGCGCGAACTCTCCAGGGCGATGATGTCGAACCCGCTCACGTACATCGTCATGACGGCGCGCGTGAGCTCGTCGCCTTCGAGGGTCGCGATGTCGAGGGTGCCCTCGGTGCGTTCTTCTTCCGAGCGGGGCGTCAAGAACAGCGAGTCGCCCTCCGGGTAGAACTCGACTTCGCTCCCCGCCGAGACGCCGTTGTCCGTCGCCCAGTCTTTAGGAATCGAGACGGTGTAGGTGGAACCGCCCGTCACCTGCACCTTTCGGGTTTCGACCATGTCCGTGGGTGGTCCTCAATACACAATAAAACTGTCTATCTCTATATATCGAGCTCAGTTTTTATGTGGTGGACGTGACCGAACGCGACTCGTGACGGTTCGGAGGCGAAACGACGCTCACTCAGTAGTCATCTCGCGCCGTGTCCGTCGGCCCGCGAGCCCCGAATTTCCTGACATATCGGAGAAAGTTCGCACACGAAACGGCCTATGATGGGGTAATCGTCTGTTTTCGCCGGTTTCGACCCGTTCTTGTCACACGTTACCATTCGTTGGGGACATACCGGAATGTATCACTATATAGTCGTCATAGCAGGGTATTTACGCAAAAATCGGCTCCTCAAAATCGATGACGCGTAACTCGGACAGCGTTCTTTCGCGGCGTAAGTTCCTGATTGCCTCGGGCGCGACCGGTCTCGCTGGACTCGCCGGGTGTACGGAGAACAACACCGGCGACTCCGGTGGAGACTCCGGCGGCGATTCCGGCGGCGACTCCGGCGGCGACTCCGAGGGAACAGACTCGTCGGGCGACGGGAGCAACGAGCTCTCGGGAACCATCGACATCGCCGGTTCCTCGACGGTGTTCCCGCTCGCGACCGCGATGGGCGAGCGCTTCCAGAGTGAGCACTCCGAGGTCAACATCAACCTCCAGTCCACCGGCTCCGGTGGCGGCTTCGCGAACTACTTCTGTACGGGCCAGACCGACTTCAACAACGCCTCGCGCCCGATTCAGCCCGACGAGGAAGAACAGTGCGCGAGCAACGACGTGACGCCCGTCGAACTCAAAGTCGCCACCGACGCCCTGACGGTCGTCGTCAACAACGACAACGACTTCATCGGCGAGGGCCTCACCACCGAACAGCTCCAGACCATCTTCTCGGCCGAGTCGGCCCCGACGACGTGGGCGGACGTCAACTCCGAGTGGCCCGACGAGGAAATCGAGATTTACGGTCCCACCGACGCCTCCGGTACCTACGACTACTTCATCGAGGCCATCATCGGCGAGGACGGCCCGGGCCACCGCCAGGACTACTCCGCGACCGAGCAGGACCGCACCATCATCCAGGGCGTCCAGGGCTCCGAGTACGCGATTGGCTATCTCGGCTTCGCGTACTACAGCGAGAGCACCGACTCCGTGCAGGCGGTCCCCATCGAGAACGACGCCGGCGAGTTCGTCGAACCGTCGCTCGACACGGCGCTGTCCGGCGAGTACAACCCGCTTTCCCGCCCGCTGTTTACCTACCCCGCCCGCGAGTCGCTCGCGGAGGACCACATCGCCGAGTTCGCCCGCTACTGGATGGAGAACTCCACCAGCCGCGAAATCGTCGCCGACGAGGTCGGCTACGTCCCGCTCGGCGAGGACGAGCAACAGGAGATGCTCGACACCCTCAACGCCGCCATCGAGGAAGCTAACTAGCCGCTTTCTCGACACAATCAGCTAACGAAGCGCTTTTTCATACACCACGATTCAATCCAACCAATGAGCACAGATGACCTCGAAACCGACCTCACGCGGAACACGGAGAACTCTCCGCGTGAGCTACTGACGCGGTCGTTCTTCTTCCTGTGCGCGGCGCTGTCCGTCGTGACGACCCTCAGTATCGTCGGGCTCCTCATCACGGAGGCGGCCAAGTTCTTCACGCTGACAGCCTCGCTGATGGGAGTGACGGGAGAGACGGCGTCTATCGTCGACTTCCTCACCGGTACCACGTGGCAGATACACAGCCAGGAGTTCGGCGTGCTGGCGCTCGTGTCGGCGACGTTGATGGTCACCATCGGGTCGGCCGTCATCGCGCTCCCGCTCGGCGTCGCGACCGCCATCTACCTCAGCGAGTACGCGAGCGCGCAGGCTCGGTCGGTTCTCAAGCCCGCGCTGGAAATCCTCGCGGGCGTCCCGACCGTCGTCTACGGCTTCTTCGCGCTCATCTACATCACCCCGGCGCTGGAAGTCGTCTTCCCCGACATCGGGACGTTCAACATGCTGTCTGCGAGCATCGTCGTCGGCATCATGATCATCCCGATGGTCGCCTCCATCAGCGAGGACGCGATGTCCGCCGTCCCCGACGAACTCCGGCAGGCGGGCTACGGCATGGGCGCGACGAAGTTCGACGTGTCGACCGGCATCGTCGTTCCCGCCGCGCTGTCCGGCATCTTCTCTTCGTTCATCCTCGCAATCTCGCGCGCCATCGGCGAGACGATGGCCGTCACCGTCGCCGCGGGCGCGCAGGCGAAGTTCCTCAACCCGCTGAACCCCGCGTCGTACCTCGAAGGCGCGCTGCCCATGACCGCCGCGATGGTCCAGCTTCTCACCGGTGACATCACCGGCGGCGGGCTGGCCTACCGCAGTCTGTTCGCCATCGGCCTCGTGCTCTTCGTCATCACACTCATCATGAACGTTATCAGCGACTACGTCTCGCGGCGCTACCGGGAGGCCTACTGAGATGGCGACCGACACCGACTCCGGCTACATCGACGGCTTCGGACAGGTCAGTCGAACCACCGGAACCATCTTCCGGTACCTGCTTTTGGCCGCGACGATGTTCGGCATCGTCACGCTCGCCGTCCTCCTCGTCTACGTCGCAAACGACGCGATTCGCCCGCTCACCGCCGACCTCGGCTGGCATCTCACCTTCTTCCTGACGCTCGTCGTCCCCACGGCGGTCGTCGGCGGTTACCTCGCCCGGCGCAACGTGCCGGCGCTCAAACTCGGCGGCATGGTCGTCGGGATGCTCGCCGTCTCCCTGCTGTTCAGCGGCGGCGTGGCAATCGTCTTCGTCGACATCATCCCGCCGCTGACCGGCCTCTCGTACGTCGTCGGCCTCCTCGTGCCGGCGGCGCTCGTCGTCGTCCTGACGAAGTACGAACAGCAGATTCCGTTCACCCTCCGCGTCGCCGCGACCGGGGCCGCGTTCGTCCTCTCGCTCGTCGGCGTTCCGGGCTACTTCCACAGTATCCCCGAAATCGTCCGCCAACTTCCCGTGGTCCCCGCCGACTGGATGGTTCTGACGCTCGTCCTCGGCGGCGTGGCCGCGGTCGTCGTCGGCCAGTACGTCGCTCGAATCCGCGAAGACACCACGGCCGGCCTCGCGGCGGGCGCGTCCGCGCTCCTCCTGACCGGTCTCGCGGCCGTCGTCGGCCCGGCACTGGGCGTCGACGCGAACGCCGCCGCCGTCGTCACGTCGGTCGCGTTCGTTCCCACGGTGGCCTACGCCGGGGGCGCGGCGGTCACCCGCGAACGGGAGCGAATCGGCCTCCTGCTCGCGGCCGTCGTCATCGGCGGCTCGCTCGTCGGCGCGGCCGCGGTCGACGCGCTCGGCTTCGCCGGCCCGCAGTCGTGGGTCGACTGGCAGTTCCTCACGAGCGCCCACAGCGGGTCCGCGGAGAACGCCGGTCTCTACCCGGCTATCGGCGGCTCCATCCTGCTGATGGCGACGGTCGCCGCCCTCTCGTTCCCGCTCGGCGTCGGCGCGGCGGTGTACCTCGAAGAGTACGCCCCCGACAACGCCTTCACCCGGTTTATCGACGTTAACATCTCGAACCTCGCCGGCGTCCCCTCGGTCGTCTACGGGCTGCTCGGGCTCGGCGTGTTCGTCACCTACCTCGGCCAGCCCACGGGAACGGTCATCATCGGCGGCGCGACGCTCGCGCTCCTCATCTTGCCCATCGTCATCATCTCCTCGCGCGAGGCGATTCGCTCGGTCCCCAGCGATATGCGGCAGGCGTCCTACGGCATGGGCGCGACGCGCTGGCAGACCGTGAAGAACGTCGTCCTCCCGGAGGCGTTCCCCGGCATCCTGACCGGGACCATCCTCGCGCTCGGCCGCGCCATCGGCGAGACCGCGCCGCTCATCATGATCGGCGCGCCGAACGTCCTTTTCACCCTGCCGACCGAGCTCACCTCGAAGGTGAGCGCGATGCCCCTGCAGGTGTACGCGTGGTCCAGCCTGTTCGCCAGCGAGGACTTCTACACGAAGGCCGTCCCGGCGGGCGTCGTCGTCCTCCTGGCGGTCCTCCTCGCGATGAACTCCATCGCCATCGTCCTGCGCAACAAGTTCGAAAGCGGAAACTGAACGTTACCAATGAGCCAAAGAGACAAAGCACCCGAGGGAGAACAGCAAGCCATGAACGGAACAGAGGACCCGACGAACGATGAGATGCTCGTCGAAACCGACGTGAGCGACGGGCTCTCTGCGTCGGCGAACTCGGTGAGTCGGGACGCCGAGACCGTCATCAGCTCGGAGAACATCAACGTCTGGTACGGTGACGACCACGCGCTCACCGACATCACGATGGATATCCCCGAAAACAGCGTGACCGCCATGATCGGTCCCTCCGGCTGTGGGAAGTCCACGTTCCTTCGCTGTATCAACCGCATGAACGACCTCATCGACGTCGCCCGCGTCGAGGGCCGACTCACGCTCCGCGGCAAGAACGTCTACGACGACGACGTCGACCCCGTCGCCCTCCGCCGCCGCGTCGGCATGGTGTTCCAGAAGCCGAACCCGTTCCCGAAGAGCATCTACGAGAACGTCGTCTACGGCCTGAAGATTCAGGGCATCGACGCCGACTACGACGAGGTCGTCGAGGAGTCGCTCAAGCGCGCCGCCCTCTGGGACGAGGTGAAAGACCGCCTCCACGAGTCCGGACTCGACCTCTCCGGCGGCCAACAACAGCGCCTCTGTATCGCCCGCGCCATCGCCACCGACCCCGAGGTGCTCCTCATGGACGAGCCGGCGTCGGCGCTCGACCCCGTGGCGACCTCCCAGATCGAAGACCTCGTCGAAGAGCTCGCCGAGGACTACACGGTCGTCATCGTCACGCACAACATGCAACAGGCGGCGCGCATCTCCGACAAGACCGCCGTCTTCCTCACCGGCGGCGAACTCGTCGAGTTCGACGACACCCAGAAAATCTTCGAGAACCCCGAGAGCCAGCGCGTCGAAGACTACATCACCGGCAAGTTCGGATAGTCCTCGTCCGCGCTCGCGCGCTCTCGGGTCGCTTCTGCGAGCCGTTCGATTCGCGCCCTCGGAGCGACGCCCGCGCCCCGCCGTCGCGCATTCGACACGGTCGTTCGGGACGTACCGCCGACTCGACCACCGGAACCATCACAAGGAATTTCACTTCGCCTGTCGGAACGTCACGTATGGCCAGAAACACGTACCAGTCTCGCCTCAATCAGCTCGAAGAGGACGTGTTGTATCTCAGCGAACTCGCCGCCGAACGGGTCCGGTTCGCCCTCGACGCGCTCGAAGACAAAGACGAGCGGAAGGCACAGGAAGTCATCGAGGGAGACCACGAGATAAACCGCATCTACCTCGACTTAGAACAGGACTGCATCGACCTGCTGGCGCTCCAACAGCCGGTCGCTGGCGACCTGCGGTTCATCGCGGCGTCGTTCAAGATTATCACCGACCTCGAACGCATCGGCGACCTCGCGACCAACCTCGCGCAGTACGCCATCGACGCCGAAAACGACGTGTACGCGGAGGTCGACATCCGCCGCATCGGCGACGCCGCCCTCGATATGGTCGACCAGGCGATGGACGCCTACGAGACCGAAGACACCGACCTCTGTCGCTCCGTGGCCGAGCGCGACGACGACCTCGACGCGATGTGCGACGCCGCCTCGGAGAGCATCGTCCGCGACCTCATGACCGGCGACGACTTCGAGGGCGACGGCGACCTCGACCCCGAAAGCGCCCTCGTGGACGTGCGCCGACTCCTGCTTACGGTGCGCGACCTCGAACGCATCGGCGACCACGCCGTCAACGTCGCGGCGCGGACGCTCTACATGATAGACAACGACGACTCACTGCTGTTCTGAGCGGGCGTCTCACGCCGACGCGTCAGTGACGCGTCGCTCGCTTCTTCGAAAAACGAGAGAAAGACACGACCGCAGAGCGCCGACCGTCCGGCTTACTGGAAGCCGATGCGGCCGCCGTCGCGGGTGTCGGGCGACAGCCCCTCGCGGGAGCCGCCTTTGAACTGGTCTTGGATGTCCTCGTAGTAGCGCATCAGTTCCTCGGTGATGGTCGGGCGGACCGATTCCATCGCCTTGCGGAAGTGGCGCATCTCGATTTCCTCGGCGTCGGAGTCCTCGCGGAGCGCCTCGATGGCCGCCTCGCGGCAGATGGATTCGAGGTCGGAGCCGACGTAGCCGTCGGTTATCTCCGCGATTTCGCGGAGGCTCACGTCGGGCGCGAGCGGGCTCTGCTGGGTGTGGATGTCGAGAATCTGCTCGCGGCCCTCCTCTTCGGGCTGGCCGATGAGCACGAGGCGGTCGAACCGCCCCGAGCGGATGAGCGCGGGGTCGATCATGTCCGGGCGGTTGGTCGCCGCGATGACCATGACGTTGCCCGCGTCTTCGAGGCCGTCCAACTCCGTCAGGAGCTGGTTGACGACGCGCTCGGAGACGTTGTTACCCATGTCGTTGCCGCGGGCCGGGGCGAGCGCGTCGAGCTCGTCGAAGAAGATGATGGTCGGCGAGACCTGCCGAGCCTTGCGGAACGTCTGCCGAATCGCCTTCTCCGACTCGCCGACCCACTTCGACAGCAGCTGCGGGCCGCGCACCGAGATGAAGTTCGCGTTCGTCTCGTTGGCGACGGCCTTCGCTATCAGGGTCTTCCCCGTGCCGGGCGGCCCGTAGAGGAGCACGCCCTTCGGGGCCTCGATGCCCATCCGCTGGAACTTCTCGGGCGTGGTCAGCGGCCACTCGACGCTCTCTTGGACCTTCTGTTTCGGCCCTTCGAGCCCGCCGACGTCGTTCCACGTGACCTTCGGAATCTCGACGAGCACCTCGCGCATCGCCGAGGGTTCGACCTCGCCGAGCGCGCCGCCGAAGTCGTCGTTCTTGACGACCATGCGGTCGATGAGGCTCGGCGGGATGTCCTCCCTGTCGAGGTCGATCTCGGGGAGGTAGCGTCGGAGCGCCTTCATCGCGGCCTCCTTGGTCAGCGCCTCGATGTCCGCGCCGACGAAGCCGTGGGTGTCGTCGGCGAGGTCGTCGAGGTCCACGTCGTCCGAAAGCGGCATCCCGCGGGTGTGAATCTGGAGGATTTCCTTGCGGCCCTCCTCGTCGGGCACGCCGATTTCGATTTCGCGGTCGAACCGACCGGGGCGGCGGAGCGCGGGGTCCACCGAGTCGACGCGGTTGGTCGCCGCGATGACGATGACCTGTCCGCGGGCTTCGAGCCCGTCCATCATCGTCAAGAGTTGGGCGACGACGCGGCGTTCGACCTCGCCGGTCACGTCCTCGCGCTTGGGCGCGATGGAGTCGAGCTCGTCGATGAAGATGATGCTCGGCGACTCCTCTTTGGCGTCCTCGAATATCTCGCGGAGCTGTTGTTCGGACTCGCCGTAGTACTTCGAGATGATTTCCGGCCCCGCGATAGAGAAGAAACTCGCCGAAGTCTCGTTGGCGACCGCGCGGGCGAGAAGCGTCTTCCCGGTGCCCGGCGGCCCGTGAAGCAACACCCCCTGCGGGGGCTCGATGCCCAGCTTCTTGAATATCTGGGGGTGTTTCATCGGCAGTTCGACCATCTCGCGGACGCGCTGAATCTCGTTGGTCAGGCCGCCAATGTCCTCGTAGGTGATGCCGCCGCCGGCCTTCTCGAAGCCCGAGATGGGCTCCTCGCGGAGTTCGACGTCGGTGTCCTCGGTGACGAGGACGACGCCGTCGGGCTTCGTCTCGACGGCGATGAGCGGAATCGCCTGTCCGGGCGACCGCATAAACGGGTGGTTCGTGCTCGACATCACCGGGACGATGTCGCGTTCGACCACGGGCCGCTTGAGAATCTGCCGTTTGACCATGCCGGCCGCGTCGGACCCGAACTGCACGCTCGCCTCCTCCGGCGGCGCAAGCACGAGTTTGTCGGCCTTCGTGGCCTCTGCCTTGCGGATGGTGACCCGCTCGCCGATGCCCACGTCGGCGTTCTGCCGCGTGAACCCGTCGATGCGGACCGTATCCGTGTTCCAGTCCTGCCGGTCTGCCCGCCACACCTTCGCGGCGGTCGTTTTTCCTCCCTCGATCTCGATGATGTCTCCCGGCGAGAGCTTGAGATGGAGCAAGGTGTCCGGATCAAGACGGGCGATGCCGCGCCCCGAGTCGTTCGGGTACGCTTTCGCCACTTCGAGTTGGACTTCGTTCATGATTACCTCGCGGGGATGCTGATACCTGTGAGAGGCCATCGGATAAGTCCTTCCCCGGTCTGCCCGGGGCACCGTCCTCTCGTGGTTACAGCCTAGCACACCGTAGGGCGGGCGGCTACTAATCCCTACCGACTGGACAGGGGACGGCGCGTCGATGGCTGGCGTTTTTACGCTCGAACACGACGGTTCACGCATGCGACTCCTCGCGTTCGACGGCCGGATGGGTGCCAGCGGCGACATGCTCCTCGGCGCGCTCGTCGCCGCCGGTGCCGACCCGTCCGTCCTCTCGCCCGTCGAAGACGCTCTCGACGTGACCTACCGCGTCCACGAGGTCGACAAAAACGGCATCCTCGCGACCAAGGTGGACGTGCTCCTCGCGGAGGCCGACGGGGGCGAACCCCGCGGCGAGGGCCACGGCGACGACCACCGACGCCAGCCCGAACCCGAGAGCGGCGACGGCGACGACGGGGGAGACTCCGACGACGCTGACGGTGACGACGAAGACGAGCACAGCAACCAACACCAGTACCGTCACCACGACCATTCACACGACCACGCACACTCCCACGACCACGACCATTCACACGACCACGCACACTCCCACGACCACGACCATTCACACGACCACACCCACGCCGAGGGCCACGGCCCGCACCGGACCTACCCCGAGGTGGTCGACCTCGTCGAGTCGATGGGCTTGCCCGCGGGCGTCGTCGAGGACGCGACGGCCATCTTCCGCGTGCTCGGCGAGGCGGAAGCCGAGGTCCACGGCACGGACCTCGACGCGACGCACTTCCACGAGGTCGGCGCGGACGACGCCATCGCCGACGTGGTCGGGGTCTGTCTCCTCCTGGAGGACCTCGGCGTCGACCGCGTCGTCACCGGCCCGGTCGCCGTCGGCGGCGGCGAGACCGAGATGAGCCACGGGACCTACCCGGTCCCCGCGCCCGCCGTGGTCAACATCACCGCGGCGGCCGGCTGGTCGGTCCGCGGCGGCCCCGTCGAGGCCGAACTGCTCACCCCCACGGGCGCGGCCATCCTCGCGCACCTCGCCGAGGGCGTCGAGTCGCTCCCGTCGATGTCGGTCGAGTCGTCCGGCTACGGGGCCGGCGGCTGGGACTTTTCGGACCGTCCGAACGTCCTCCGCGCGGTCGTCGGCGACGGCGGCTCGCGGCTCGTCCGCGACGAGATTACCGTCCTCGAAACGAACCTCGACGACGCCACGCCCGAGGTCCTCGGCGGGCTTCAGGAGACCCTGAAGGACGCCGGCGCGCGCGACGTGACCATCGTCCCGACGACGATGAAGAAATCCCGCCCAGGTCACCTCGTCAAGGTCGTCGTCAGGCCGGAAGACGCCGAGCGCGTCGCCTACCGCCTCGCGGTCGAAACGGGCACGCTCGGAATCCGCGAGCACGGCGCGGGCCACCGCTGGACCGCCCGCCGCGAGTTCGAGACGGCGACGCTCGACGTCGACGGCGACGACTACGAGGTGAGCGTGAAGGTCGGAAGCGACGCCGACGGCGTCGTCTACGACCGAAGCGCCGAGTACGACGACGCGCTGGCGGTGGCGAACGAGACGGGCCTGCCGGTCCGCGAGGTCATGCGCCGCGCCGTCGACGCGGTGGCGTCGGACGACGCCGAGTGAGCGGTTCGCGGGGCTCTTCGCCCGAGACGCTTCGCCGAAAAAACCGTTCGCGGCCGCCCCGTCAGGTCACTTCTCGTTGAACTGTGGTCGGGAGTTGAACGGCGCGAACGTCCCGTCGGGGTTGTTCACGTGGACCCACGCGTGGAGGCCCCAGTGGCCGCCGGCGAAGCCCCACATGCCGTCGTCGCCGTCGCCGTGGAACAGGTCCGGGAACGGGCCGGCGTACGCCTCTATCTCGTCGAACAGGTACTCGGCCGCGCCGAGGACGAGCGTTTCCCTGCCGTTGCCCTCGTTTTTCCCGTAGACGAGCGCGGCGGGTTTCGTGAGGTCGACCTCGTCGTCGTAGTTCTCGATGACGTAGTCGTGGTTCACGTAGTGGTAGCCCATGCCCGGGATGAACGGACTTTCGAGGACGTAGCCGTCTTCGATGGCCTTCCGAACGTCGGCGTACTTCGACGTGGCCGCCCGGACCGACGCGATTTCGCGCTGGAGCGCCCCGCGGTGCGCCGCCGCGGGCGCGGCGAACGCGCCGACCGAGAGCGCACCGACGCCGAGTGCCTTCAGATACGTCCGTCGCCCGACCGTAGGGTTGCGTGATGTGCTCATGCGACATGCGATACGCGTCGGTGGAACGTAGGTATGATTCGGGCACGGCGCGTCCCATAAACCGAGAGTCGCGTTACGAGCGTTCTTTTCGGCCCGACCACTCGAAGCGCGGGCACCCTCCGCCGGTCGCGGAGCGCCACGTTAGGCGGCCGTTAACGGCGTCGAAACCGCCGCCGCCGACACTCACTCCTCGCGCGAGCGGTGTTCGTCCAGCGCCTCGTCGATGCTCAGCTCGCCGTCGGCGACGCGCCGGGCGAGCGCCTCGTCGATGGTGCGGTTGTCCTCGGACGCCTCCCGCGAGCGCGCCTTGATGCGCGTGAGCTCGCCCTCGGTCGGTTCTATCTCGCGGGACTCGATGCGCTCGCCGTCCCGACGAGCGATGTTCACCGCGGCGAGCACGTCGCCCATCCCGCGCGCTCCGGTGCCGAGGTAGGGCGTCGTCCCGGTTTCGTCGACGAGTTCGACCGCGACGCCGTCGAGTTCGTTGATGAGCTTCGCGCCCTGTAAGCGCGCGCCGTCGCCGATGCGGACCACGGGGTCGACCGCGTCGTCGGTCTCCTCTCGGATGACCTCGACGGCGTCCGAAAGCGGGACGTGGAACGCGGCGACGACCGTCTCGCCGGAGAGGACCGCGACGCCCGGTCTGGTTCCGGGGTCGACGCCGACGACGGTCTGTCCGCCGTCGCCGCGGAGGCTCGCGAGCGCCTCGTCGACGGCGCGGCGCACGTCGTCGCCCGTCGCGGTCACGCGGGTCACGTTCCCGTCGGAGCCCGTGCCGCCGAGGTCGTCGTCGGGGCCGGTGAGGAGGACCTCCGCCCGTTCGGGCAGGGGGTCGCCCGGCTCGACGGTCGTAAAGGCGACTCCTCGGCTCCGCAGTTCGGACACGGCCTCGTGGTAGAGGTCGAAATCGGCGGTGGCGACGACTATCACGGGGGTCCCTTGGCGGCGGCGACGAATAAAGCGTCGTGCGCGAGTCGCCGTGGCGGCCGCGGGTCGGCGTCGAGGCGGCGGGCGGTCGCGCGACCGCGAGTGCGTCCGAGGCCGTCCGCGGCGACCGGGGTCTTTTTCGGCCGGTGGCGCCCACCACCTGACGTGACAGAGTCAGTCTCCACCGGCTGTGACGCGCTCGACGACCTCCTCGACGGCGGGTTCGAACGCGGCACCGTCACGCAGGTGTACGGTCCCTCCGCGGCCGGCAAGACGAACGTCGCGCTCTCGGCGGCGGTCCGGGTCGCCGCCGCGGGCGGCACCGTCGTCTACATCGACACCGAGGGCCTGTCGGTCGACCGCTTCCAGCAACTCGCGGAGGCGGTCGCCCCCGAGGACGTGGAGTCTGTGACCTCGCGGCTGATGATAAGCGAGGCGTACGACTTCGAGGACCAAGAACAGGCCGTCCGCGACGCCGAGGAGTTCGCCGCCAGCGCCGACCTCATCGTCCTCGATTCGGCGACCGGCTTCTACCGGCTGGAACGGACCGCCGAGGGCGACGGCGGCGAGGCGCTTCGCCGGGTGGCACGGCAGGTCACGCACCTGCTGTCGCTCGCGCGCAAACACGACCTCGCGGTCGTCCTGACGAACCAGGTGTACGCCGACCCCGACACCGACCGGACGCGCGCGCTCGGCGGCCACACCCTCGAACACTGGACCGGCACCGTCGTCCGCCTCGACCGCTTCCGCGGCGGCAACCGCCGGGCGACGCTGGAGAAACACCGCGCGAAACCCGCCGGGGAGACGGCGACGTTCAAGATAACGGACCGCGGGCTCTCCGCGGCGGACGTGTAGAAAAAGGTCGACGCGGCCGGGCGGACGGCCCGGCCGAATCCCGCTCCTGTCTTCAGTTCGTGTTTCCTCTCGGGCGCGCCGGTGAGCCCCGGGCGACTGCGTTACAGGTCGTTGAGCTTCCGGAGGAGCTGGCCGCGGTAGCGCTCGTCGGCCTCGAAGCCCTTGACTTCGAGCACGTTGCGTTCGAGCTTGTCGAGGGCGACGTGGAACGCGTGTTCGGCGCCGTAGCCCTCGCCGCTTCCGGCCAGTTGGCCGTGGCTCGTGCGGAGCCGAATCTGGCACTGGATGAGCGGCGTGCCGCGGAGTTTCTCCTTGTGCTCGTGGAAGCGGACGTGAGCGTGAAGCACGCTCATCCGCTGGTACTTGTCCGCGACCTCGGTGATAGCCGAGTTGATGTCGGCGCGGCTCAGCGTTTCGAGGAGGCCGATGTTCGTGACCTGCACGTCCATCTGCTCTTCTTCGGTGTAGGTGAGCGCGCGGAGCACGTCGGTCTTGGTCACCACGCCGAGGACCTCGCCGTCGTCGTCGGCGGGCGTGACGACCAGCCCGGCGATGTTGTGTTCCAGCATGCGCGCGACCGCGTCGCGCACGCTCTCTTCGGGCGTCGCCGTGCGCGCCGGGCTGGTCATCAGGTCGTAGACCGGGAGGTCGAGCATCCGGTCGGTGTCGCCGCGGCGGTCCTGTTTGCCCTGCCGACCCTCGTCGCGCACCATGAACTCGACGAGGTCGTAGGTGGTCAGGATACCTTCGAGGCGGCCCTCGTCGTTGACGACCGGCAACCGCGAGACGCCGTGTTCGCGGAGGCGGTTGATGGCCTGCCCGAGGTGGTCGCGCTCGCCGACGGTGACCACGTCGTCGGTGTAAATCTGCTCGACGGTCAGCGCGTCGAGGTTGTCGAGGACGGCTTCGAGGATGGCGTCCTGCGTGATGATGCCGTACTGTTTTTCGCCCTCGTAGACCGGCGCGACCTTCGTGTCGCCCTCGACGAGCATGCGCGCGACCTCGCGCACGTTCTCGTGACGGTCTATCTTGGGGACGGCCTTCGTCAGCGCGGCCGCTTTGGTGTTGTCTTCGACGTGCGAGTTGATGAGCTGTTTCTCACCGATGACGCCCGCGTACTCGCCGTCGTCCTGAACGATGATGCCCTTAGGGTTTTCCCGCTCGAAGATGGAGCGGACTTTGCCTAATCGCTCGTCAACGTCGACCTCGATGAAATCAGGAGTGGCGATATCAGCAATATCCATAATACATCCTTACATACAACGCCTCGTCTCTTGAAGGTTCGTCCCGTTTCCACCCGCTAGGAAGGACCGAAATCGCAAGGCCACGACGGGGCTGAAGGGGCGAATTCCGCCGGCAGACGGCCTATGTCTATTGTTAACACTCCAATTCCGCTGAATGTCGCCGTTTCTCGCCGACGCGTCGGCCGGGGACGCCGGCCGCGAGGGGCAGTACTCTCAGTCGGTTGTCAGCCCTCGCCGGGTCATCTCGGGAGCGTTCCGGTCTAACTCCCCCGCCGAACGCGACCCAGTTATATCCCTGTATTCGGCGGTAGTCCCGGCCTAACCTGCCGATTTCGAACATCTAGTCGCTCCATACTTACAGCCGTTCCTACCGTTCAGTATTTCCAGAGAATGGCGTCTCCTGACAAGAACTCCCAGACTGACCGCCGCGATGGCGAAGAATCGTTCCGAGCAGACGGTGGCACCGCCGAACTGGTCCCCACGACCGGTCCGCAGGCGATGGCCGCCCGCGCGAGTGAGCTTCCGGTCCCCGCGTCGGACCGCATCGAGTACGGCCCCGCCGACGACCTCGTCGAAGACGAGACGGACGAAGACCGCCCGGAGACGCTCCGGGAGGCCGTCCTCCGCGAGGTGAAGGCGTTCTTCGCCGCCATCGACGACGAGACGGCGTTCGCGCCCGCGCCCTCCGAGGCGTTCATCGAAGACAAGTTCTTCGACTTCGCGTTCCTCGACGGCGTCGAGGCCGTCGAACACTACTGGGTGAACAAGCCCTTCGCGTTCGTCTCCATCCTGTACGACCACGAGAAGCGCGAACACCGGTACCACGTGAGCGAGCCGCGCCTCGACCCCTTCGAGGACTTCGTGCGCGAGGACCTGACGAAGATTCTGCGCAACAGCCTGCTGTACCGCGACCTCGACGCCGACGGCGACCGCGAGGACGTCTTCGACGAGGAGGCCCGCGAGATAATCTCCGAACACGCCGCGACGGTCGAAGAGGGGTCGCTCTGGAAGCTGTTTTACTTCCTGCTTCGGGACTTCATCCACTTCGGCCGCATCGACCCCGTGATGCGCGACCCCGGCATCGAAGACATCTCCTGTGACGGCGACGACGTGCCCGTCTACGTCTTCCACAGCGTCTACCGGGACGTGCCGACGAACGTCGTCTTCGACGACGGCGACCTCTCGTCGTTCACCATCCGCCTCGCGCAACGCGCGGGCAAGCAGGTCACCGTCTCCGACCCGCTCGTGGACGCGAGCCTCCCGGACGGCTCTCGCGTCCAGTTAACCCTCGGCTCTGACATCGCCACCCGCGGGTCGAACTTCACCATCCGGAAGTTCTCGGACGTGCCGCTGTCGCCGGTCGACCTCGTGCGCTGGAACACCTTCAGCGTCGAGCAGATGGCGTACTTCTGGCTCGCCATCGAGAACAACCGCTCTCTCATCTTCGCGGGCGGCACGGGCTCCGGGAAGACCACCTCGATGAACGCGGTGTCCTTCTTCGTCCCCGGCCACGCGAAGGTCGTCTCCATCGAGGACACCCGCGAAATCACCCTCCCGCACGACAACTGGATTCAGTCGGTCACCCGCGACACGTTCACGGCCGACGGCCGCGGCGAGGTGTCGATGTACGCGCTCCTGCAGGCCGCGCTCCGACAGCGCCCCGAGTACCTGCTGGTCGGCGAGATTCGCACGGAAGAGCGCGTCGCGCTGACGTTCTTCCACTCCATCGCCACGGGCCACACCGCGTACACGACGTTCCACGCCGACTCCTCGGAGGGCGTGGTCCACCGCATGCGCAACGAGCCCCTCGGCGTGCCCGCCCAGATGCTCTCGGACCTCGACATCATCTCGGTCCAAAAGCAGATTCACCTCGACGGCGACCGGACCCGCCGGAACATCGCCGTCACCGAAATCGCCGGCGTCGACGACGACGGCGAGGTCGAACTCCGCGACGTGTTCAAGCGCAACCCCGAAAACGACGCCCACGAGCGCGTCGGCGACTCCGTCGTCCTCGACGAAATCGCCGCCGAGCGCGGCTGGACGAAGGCCGACCTCAAGTACGAACTCGACATCCGCGCCGACGTGCTCCGGTACATCGCCGCCTCGGGCGTCGACGACTACCTGACGGTGTCGGCGATGATTCGCCGCTTCGAGCGCGACCGCGAGGGCCTCCTCGCGCACGTCTACGCCGAGACCTCGCTGGTCTCCGTCGACGACGAGGCCGACGAACACGACGACGACGCGGCCGACGAGGCTGACGCCCCGGCCGACGAACACGACGACGACGAAATCGAGGTCTCGCCCGAGACCGAGCGGCTCCTCGCGGACCTGTTCGACATCGAGTTAGACGACGACGCTGACGGCGACGAAACGCCCGACTCCGCCGAGGCGGAGGCCGCCCCCGAACCCGCGCCCGCCGCCGAAAGCGACGACGCTGATGCCGGCGCAGACGACGCGGAAGCCGATTCCGCTGTCGTCGCAGACGCCGTCGAGTTCGACGATGTCGCGGAGGCCGGCCCCGCGCCGGCCGATGACGCCTCGGACGCCGACGAAACCGACGAAACCGACGAAACCGACGAAACCGACGACTCCGAATCCGTGACCGACGACGACGACCGGGAGGCCGACGATGCCCGCTGACTCGTCGGCGTCGGTTCCCCTGCCCGACTACGAGGTCGAGCAGTACTTCCCGCGCGAACACTTCGACGAGTCGCCCGAGGAGGTCGAGCGACTCCGCCAGCGCTACGGCTACGTCCGCACGTACTTCAAGCGCCACCCGGCGGGCCACCGCGACCTCCAACGCTGGCTGAACCAGACCCGCGTGGGCACGACCTACGACCTGTATCTCACCCAGTCGATTAAGCTGGCGGCCGTCACCGCGGCGTTCGGCTCGCTCGTCGGGCTCGCGCTCACGTTCGTCCTCGCCCGCACGGGCGTGCTGGCGAACGCGTCGAGCCCCGTTAGCCTCGGCATCGCGGCGCGGTACGTCGCCCCGCTCACCCCCTACAAGGTGCCCATCCTCGGCGTGGTCCTCGTCGGCCTCGTCGGCGGGTTAGCGGCCGCCGGGACCTACTACGCCCGGTACTACCTCCCCAAGAGCCGCGCCGAGATGCGCGGCCGGAGCATCGACATCCTGCTCCCGCACGCCATCGTCTACATGTACGCGCTCAGCCACGGCGGGATGAGCTTCCTCGAAGTCATCCGCTCGGTCGCCGACGCGCCCGACTACGGCGAGGTGTCCCGCGAGTTCGAGATGATCGCCCGCGACATGGACCTGTTCGGTAACGACCTGTTCACGGCGCTCCGCAACTCCCGGAACCTGACGCCCTCGATCAACTTCGAGCAGTTCCTCGACGACTTGCTGTCGGTCCTCGACTCCGGCGGCGACGTGACCGCCTTCCTCGACCGCGAGTCCGCGACCTACCTCGAAGAGGCCCGCGACGAACAGGAGGACTTCATCGAGACGCTGTCGATGCTCTCGGAGGTGTTCGTCGCCGCGTTCGTCGCCGCGCCGCTCTTGCTCATCGTCACCCTGATGGTCATCAGCTTCCTCGGCGGCGACACGCTCGTCCAGCTGTACGCGCTGAACTACCTCATCTTCCCGCTCGGGATGGGGCTGTTCTTACTCCTCGTGGACGTGCTCTCCTCGCCGTACACCCAGGACACGGTCCGGACGAAACACGACGTGACCGTCCTCGAAGAGATTCGGACGGTCGCGGTCGACTTCCTCGGCGCGATGCGCCGCGAGGTCCAGCGCGCCCGCGAGGCCCGCTGGGGAAGCGACGGAATCGCCTCCGACGGCGGCTTCGTCGACGAGCGACTCGACGACTACCGCCTCGAAAACGCGGTGTACGAGCTTCGGACGCTCATCGGCGACCCGCTCGACATCATGCGCCGCCAGCCGTACCTCTCGGCGGCCTTCACGGTGCCCGTCGCGCTCCTGTCGGTCGTCGCCGTCTACGCGCTCGGCCTCGCGACGCCGAGCCTCGACGCCATGCTCGCCGACCCGTACAACACGACGGTCTGGTTCGTGGTCCTCCCGTTCGCCATCGTGGCGGTCCCGCTGACGGTGTTCCACGAGCTTCGGACCCGCCGCGAGCGCACCCTCGAACGGCGCTTCCCCGACACGCTGAACCTGCTGTCGAGCGCCAACCAGATGGGCATCTCGCTGGTCGAGTCGCTCGCGCTCGTCTCCCGCTGGTCGAACGGCGCGCTCGCGGACGAACTCCGCGCGCTCCGCAACGACATCCGCTGGAACCACGACGCCCACGCGGCGCTCATGGCGTTCGCCACCCGGCTCAACGTCCCGCAACTCTCGCGGGTCATCCGGCTCATCGCCAGCGGCGGCCGCACCAGCGGCGACCTCTCGCGCGTCCTCAGCGTCGCCGCCGAAGACACGCGCAACCGCTACAAACTGGAGAAGTCCCGCCGTCGCGCGATGGGCTCGTACATCGCCATCGTCGTCATCGGGTACTTCGTCTACCTGTTCGTCATCCTGATGCTCGGCGCGAGCTACCTCGCCCCGCTCGCCGAGATGACCGCGCCCACGACGGCGTCGAACGGGCAGGCGCTCCCCATCGGTATCGGCTCCGTCCCGCTGGCGAACTTCCACGTGGTGTTCTTCCACTCCGCGCTGATTCAGGCGGTCGGAAGCGGGCTCCTCGCCGGCAAACTCGCCGACAACAGCGCCCTCAGCGGGCTGAAGTACGCCCTCGGACTGTCCGCGCTGGCGCTCGTCGCCTTCGCACTGGTGTAAGGCCATGACTCACAACACTCCCAACAACACCCAATACACACAATCGCCCCTCAGGCACGTACTGCGCGGGCTCGTCGCGGGCGCGGCCCGCCGCGGCTCGCACCTCCGCGGTGACCGCCGCGGGGCCTCGGCCATCCTCGGCACGATGCTCGCGTTCGCGCTCGTCGTCTCGCTCGTCGCGATGGTGCAGGTCTCGGCGGTCCCCGCGTGGAACCAACAGACCGAGTTCGAACACCTCACGGCCGCCGAGACCGACTTCGCCGCGTTCGACGAGAGCGTTGCGAAGGCCGTCGACGGCCGGCAGACCCGCGCGACCCTCGACGCCGGCGTCGACTACCCGACCCGCGCGCTGTTCGTCTCGCCCGCCGCCGGCTCCGGAAGCCTCCGGACGACCGACCCCGCGACGGCCCGCATCTCCGGGGCGGTCGCGACCGGCGAGACCGGCACCTACTGGGACGGCTCCGAACACGCGTTCGACACCCAGCAGTTCGTCTACCGCCCCGACTACCGGTACCTCCAGAGCGAGCCCTCGCTCGTCCACGAGGGGACCGCGCAGTACACCGCCTACGCGGGGAGCGAGGTCGGCGCGACCCAGTCGCTCGTCGACGGCACCAAGGTCTCTCTCGTCTTCCTCGAAGGCGACATCGACACCGCGACGAGCGAGGCGACCACCTTCGGCGTCGTCCCCCTGAGCGCCGGCACCGACTACATCACGGTCACCGACGCGGGCACGCCCATCACCATCTCGGTCCCCACTCGGCTCTCCGAAGACACGTGGCGCGACCTGCTGGCCGACGAACCCAACGTCCGCTCTATCGCCTACGCGACCGGCACCGACTACAACACGCTGACGGTCGAACTCGCGCCCGGCAAGACCTACGACCTGCGTCTCTCGCGGGTCGGCATCGACACCCCCGGCGCGCTCCAAGCGCCCGCCTACATCGTCGACGTCGAGGGCGACAACGCCGTCGTCCCGCCCGGTTCGAGCCACCGCGCCGTCGTCGAGGTCCGCGACGCGCAGAACAACCCCGTCCCCAACGCGGTCGTCAAGGCCAGCCCCGGCCTGACCGCCGAAAGCGGGCGGGTCGTCGCGCGCGACACCGACACCGTCTCGACCGTCACCGATTCGGACGGCCGCGCGACGTTCGTCTACACCGCGACCGGGAGCATCGACGGCGTCGTCAACGACGAGTTCGACGTGGTCGTCGAGGACGCCGCGGGCGCGACCGTCGACCGCGTGACCTTCGACGTACAGCTCCGCGAGGGCGGCGTCACCGACCCGCTCCGCGGGCTCGTGGCCGCCGTCGACGACCCCGGCTTCGTCTACGCCGACGTGGACGGCAACGGCGAGTTCGACGGCGCGGACTACCGCGTCAACGACACCGGCACGGGCGGCGACGTGAAATACGACGCCGGTACCGACCGGCTCGTCGTCCCGCCGAGCACCGGGACCATCGTCTCCGACCGCGACATCACCCTCGCGGGCGACGGGGTCTCGCTCCACGTCGACGTCGTCGCCACCGGATCGAACAGCCGGGTCGACGTCGACGCCGGAAGCGGCTCGCTGGCCGCGGTCGGCGTCAGCGTCACCTCGGTGTCGGGGAAGGACATCACCGTGACCGCGGGCGACGAAATCGACCTCTCGGGCGCGTCGGTCACGCAGGGAAGCAAAGCCGGCCTCTCCATCGAGGCCGGCGGCGACGTCGACCTCGACAACGCCGGGGTGACGGTCGCACAGGACAGCAACAGCCTCCGCATCGTCTCGACGGACGGCTTCGTCAGCGCCCGGAGCGCCGACATCAGCGGGAAGGGCGACATCCGCATCGACGGCACGGACGGCGTCGACCTCGCCGGGGCCGGCCTCTCGGGGGTCAAGGACAACGGCGCGCTCGACGTCGTCTCCGCGCGCGGCGGAGTCAACCTCAACGGCGTGGTCATGCTCGGCGACGGCGACATCGTCGTCGACGCCGAGGGCAACGTCTTCGTCGTCGGCGCGAACATCGCCTCGACCAAGACGGACGTGGTGATAACCTCCGACGGCGGGATGGTCAGCGGCCGCGAGGCCGCCATCTCCGCCGAGGACGACGTGACGATCACCGCGGCGGTCCGCATCTACCTGCCCGACTCCTCTATCGAAGACGAGGACACGCCCGAACTGAACGCGCCCGAGAAGGAGGTCTGAGCCGTGTCTCGCCTCTCTCTCGACTCCCGCGGCGTCTCGGAAATCCTCGGGTTGGTCTTCGCGTTCGGGCTGGTCGTGTCGGTCATCGCGGTGGTCCAACTCGCGGGCACGCCCGTCTGGACCGCCGGCGACGAGGCCGACCACAGCGCCAGCGTCTCGACCGACCTCGCGTCGCTCGACTCGCAGGTCTTCCGCGCCTCCGGCGCCGAGTCCGGCAGTCGCGTCGCGGTCGACTCGGACGTGTCGTACCCCGAGCGGTACCTCGTGGTCTCGCCGCCCGACAGCGCCGGGACCTTCCGGGTCGACGGCGCGGACGCCGTGACGGTCACGGGCGTCTCCGCGGTCGGTCCCGAAGCGGTGTTCTGGGACGGCACGACCCGCACCTACGAGACCGGTGCCATCGTCTACGAGGCCAACTACGCCGAGCGCGACCAGGCGCGGATGGTTCTCGAAAGCGGCGTCTCGTACCTCGAAACCGACGGGAACCCCGTCGTCCACCGCCAGTCGCTCGTCCGCGGCACGACCGTCACGCTCGTGTTCTTCGAGGGCGACCTCGACGGCCACACGACCGCCGGCGACACCGTGGCGCTCGCGCCCATCTCCGTGCGCTCGGAGTCGCTCCCGGTGTACAACGCCACCGACCCGGTTCGCATCTCGGTGCCGACCTACCTCTCGGAGGACGCGTGGGTCGGCCTCATGGCCGAGGAACCCCACGCGCGGGTCGTCTCCCACGTCGCCAGCGGCGACCACGCGGTCGTCACTATCGAACTCGACGCGGGCGTCCGCTACGACTTCCGCGTCGCCCGCCTCGGCGTCGGCGAGGCCGTCGAACCCGACCCCGCCGCCTACGCCATCGCGGTCGAAGGCGAGGACGCCGCGGTCCCCTCGGGCGGCCGCGAGACGCTCACTGTCCGCGCGTTCGACCGCTACGGCGCGCCCGCCGCGGGCGCGACGCTGACCGTCAGCCCGTCGACCCCGCTCGGCGGCACCGTCGCCCCGACCGCCGGGGCGACCGCCGTCACCGACGAGTCCGGCCGCGCGAGCTTCACGTACACCGCGCCCGACGACGTGACCGATATCGAACACGACTCGGTCACCGTCACCCTCGACGGGGCGTCCGGCCCCGGCGCGACGGTCACCCTCCCGCTGGAAGTCCGCGGGACGGGCGAGACCTACGAGGTCAGAAACACCACCCCGTCGACGCCGGAGCCCGAAGACGACTTCAGCATCGACGACGGCGAGGTCGTCCCGTCGGACGACTTCACGGGGGAGTTCAAACTGCTCGGGAGCGCCATCTCGGACGGGTGGCACGATGTCCCCGTCTCCGTCACCTTCGTCGTCGACGGCGAGTCGCACCACTCCGCGGACTGGGACAACGTGAACGACCGCCGGTCCCACTCGTTCAGCGTGACTGGCGACTCCGGTGACACGCTCTCCATCGTCGCCGCCACCGACGGCTACGTCACGGCCGACTCGTCGGTCGACCACCGACAGGTCGCAGTCCTCCGCGACGGCGACCGGGTCCCGAGGATACGGGGCTACAACGGACAGGACGACGCCGCCGAGTTCGTCGCCCCCTACATCAGCGACGACGGGCGCACCATGGACCTCGCCGACAACCAGGCCATCTTCCTGTTCGAACTCGGAACGACCGACACGGACAGTCCGGCCTTCGACATGCAGGACGTGGTCATCCTCGTGACCCTCTGGGAAGACGGGGGTGAGCGCTGAGGACGCCGACCCGCCGCCGCGCTCGTCAGGAGCGCCGACCCATTCTTTCGGTCTTTTTTCCCGTCGCGTCCGCGCGACCGCCGTATCGTTAACACCCGCGCCGCCGTAGGGCCGCGTATGTCGTTCGACCCCGACCGCGTCTCGACGGTCACGTTCGACTCGTACAGCACCCTCGTCGACGTCGACGCCGCCGAGAAGGCGCTCGCCGAGCGCGTCGCCGACCCCGAACCCGTCTCGAAGCTGTGGCGGTCGCGGTCGCTCGAATACACGTTCGTCGGCAACCAAATCGACGAGTACGAGCCCTTCTACGAGGTCAACCGCGCGGCGCTCCAGTACGCGCTGGACGCCCACGACGTGTCGGTCCCGGCGAGCGAGCGCGACGAGATCCTCTCGGTCTATCACGAACTCGACGTGTTCGACGACGTGCGCGACGCGGTCGGCCGCCTCCGCGACGCCGGCTACGACTGCTACGTCGTCTCCAACGGGAACCCCGAGATGCTCGATTCGATGGTCGACCACGCCGACATCCGCGACCTCCTCGACGGCGTCGTCAGCGCCGACGAGGTCGGGGTGTTCAAACCCGACGCGGAGCTCTACCGCCACGCGGCCGCCCGAACCGGGACGCCCATCGACGAAATCGCCCACTCGACCGCCGGCTGGTTCGACGTGATGGGGGCGCAACACGCCGGAATGCAGGGCGTCTGGGTCGACCGCAAGGACTCGCCGTGGGAACCGTTCGGGCCGGAACCCGACCTCACCGTCCCCGACCTCACGACGCTCGTTGACACGCTCGTCGGCGACGGACGCGAGGCGACGGACTGACGCGCCCCGGCATGATTCCCAGCACGCGGTGTGTTATCTGCTCACAATACTGATGTTACTGGCCGTCCATCTAGTGGGATGGAACGGCGGCGCGTGAAAGGTGGGATTCTGGCCGCCATCGGGTTCATTCTGTCTCCGCTTTCGTGGTGGAACGACCTCGTGGTCAACCTCCCGCTGGCCTACGCGTTCGGCGTCGCGGTGAGCCTCATCTCCCGAAGCTGGTTTCTCCCGGGGGTCGTCGCGGGCTACTGGCTGACGAACGTGGTCGGGTTCGTGTTGCTCCACAAGGGCGCGGTCGACGCGGTATCGGCCGAATCACACCCGTACACCCGCCGGCGATTCGCCAAGGACTTCGCCATCTCCATCGGGTACACCGCGCTCGTGGTGCTTTTGATATGGTTCGGCTTCCTCAGCGTTCCCGACGGCCTGCTCGCGGCGCTCGGTCGCTGAGTTCGGTCGGCCGGTCGGGCCGGCGCTCGCCGTCAAAAATAGCTCCGAGCCGACCCGGTGGTGGGTCCGAGTCGGCCGGTAGTCGGCGGCTCAGTTCTCCGTTTCGTTGTGGATGGGCGTCTCCGTCGGTGGCGGAGTCTCACTCATCGGTTCGTCAGTAGTCGTTTCGTCGTCAGTGGTCGTTGTCTCGTCGTCAGTGGTCGTTGTCTCCGGTTCGTCAGTAGTCGTGGTCTCTGGTTCGTCAGTAGTCGTGGTCTCTGGCTCGTCGGTCGTCGTTGTCTCCGGTTCGTCAGTAGTCGGTTCCTCCGTCGTCGGTTCCTCACCGACAGTCACGACTGCGTCGTCGGTGACGGGCGTGCCGTTCATCGTGTACGGACCGTCTTCGGTTCCGTTAGACGTGAGGAAGTCGAGCGTCTGGTTGTCGTTGGTGTCGAGATGCGCCTGCGCGGTCAGGTTGGCGCTCTCGTTCAGCGGTTCGAGAAGCGGCACGGTGACGTTCTCCTGCGGACCGGATTCGAGGTAGTCGGTTGCGCCGATGACCGAGCCGTTCTCGTCGAGGATGGCGATGTAGCCACCTTCGGAGAGGTTCGCGCTCGCGACGGTCACGTTACTGCCGTCGGACTCCTGGTCGTCGAACTGGAGCGTCGCGTTCGGCTCCTCGGGTTCGGGCTGTTCGCCCACGGTGAGCGTCGTCAGCTCGCCGAAGTCGCGCGTCTCGATACCGTGGATGTACGTCCCGTCTTCGAGACCCGTCGTGTTGACGTCGAACGCGATGGTCTCCGTCTCGTTCGGGTTCAGCGCCCAGCCGGTTCGGACGACCACGTCGCCTTCGAGCCGGAACTCGACGCACTGAATCATCGGCACGTCGTTCGGGTTGGTGATGTCCGCCGACACCGTCACTTCCTCGCCGGGTTCGACGTCGGACGGGGCGGAGAGGTTGCTCACCCCGAACGACTCGTAGGTCCCGTTGCTCGGATACGTACAGTACTGCGTCTGTGTCTGCGTCTGCGTTTGTGTCTGTGTCTGGGTCGGTTGTTCTACCTGTGCCTGCTGTGTGTCGACCGCCGCCAGTCCGGTCCCCGTCGCCGCCGCCGCGACGAGAGCGACGACGACGAGGACGCCGGCGATACGTGTTCGTGTGCTCATGTATCTGCAATGACAATCTACCGACGCCGCCGGCAAAAGGTGACGAGATAGTTTCAATAGTTTCGCGCGCGGGCTGTCAGTTTACCTGACGGTGTAGACGGTTATTCTGTCTCTGATTCCGATACTGGTGGCCTCTTGACCGATTTTCTCGCAACAGTTCACGACACACGACATTTCACGCGAGACGCTATTCCTTAACTGTCAGAAAAGCGAGTAAGTCGCCGAAGCTAACGGGGTAGTCTCTCGTTTATTCGAACGTCTTGACAGTTTGAGTGACGGGAGCGACTGAGCGTTTCGAAACCGGGACGGTGTCCCGTCGGCGACGGTCTCGGGAACCGCCCCGAACCCCCATTCCAGACTTCCCACTCGGGTATCGATTAGCTCCTGACGTTGAGTAGTGCGAATCACAATCGGTATTGGCGTGACATTCGGGCCCGAATATGAGGAATCACACTCACAATATCCAAAACTTCTTGTACCCGTGTCGTATTTGGTCGTGTATGAGCGAATCCAACGAGAATTCGCGGATTGCACCGTACACGGAGTACTCGCGCACCCGTTCTCGGTGCCCTCGATGCGGGACCACGGTCCCGACGGAGGCGGTCGGCGACGCGCTGTGTGCGAGTTGCAAGACGGACGTCTCCATCTGATGAGTACGGCCGCACCCCACAGTTCCGGCGAACTGGCGGACGCACCCGTGTTCGACCTCGAATGCATCTACGACGACCCGGAGAACCCGACCGAACTGACGGTCTTCTCCCCGAAGTCGGAGGAGTTGACCACCTCGTGGATTACGGTCGACCGCGGGAGCGCCGTCTCGCTGGACGATATCGCGTAGGGGGTCGGGGCGGAGTTGTTGGTTTTTGATGTTTGTCGAGTAAGTCGTCTAATCAGGGTGCTTGAGAGTTTCGTACCACGCTTCAAACGTCATTAGGAAACACTTCGTTGAGAACCTGATTTCTATAGTTCTGATTGACTGCCGCTTGATAGACAAGTGGTTGATGAGAACTTTGATGGATAGAGCCAGAGGCTCTTTGAGCCTCACATATTGCGGCTTTCATCCACTCTCGGCGGAAAGTTGGGGTCAACATACGCTCAGGAGTTCCTTCGTATTCCACCCAATGGGGTGTCTTCTCTTCATCTTCTCCAGTGTTAGCTGAAAAATCAAGGTATCCATCTGCTTTTTCAATCAACTCATCGAGGTTCTCGGTCTCCTCTCCGATAATGAATCCAGTCTTGGCTTTCCCTGTAAAGAAGGCACCTAATACCATACGTCGGTTAATAGAGATACTGATTCGTTTCTTTTGAGGGATTGCTGTGACCAACTCCGAATCATCCTCAGTTAGTCCCGTAGCGGCTATCAAGTCGCTCAGAAGATCGAAGAAGGAATCAGCCCACTCCCGGCTTGGAGCCAATTGAACGCGATTCACTAGCGCTCTGTGTCCGTCGTCATCCACTTCTATGCTTCCCGCTATTGGTGGTTCAGTATCTTGTACGAAACTCGCGTTTACCCTTGGAGCATCAGAAGTAAGGGATGTAGGCCGTGAGTGGGTTGAAGAGCCAGACGGCGATGTATGGATAAGTTCATCAAGTTCTTCGAGGTCAACAGGGCTACTTTCAGACCAAAGCCGAGTGAACCATTCACGAAGCTCCTTGATTTTTGCTTCTTCGTTGAACTCAACACCCATCTCCGTTCGACCGACTACGCCTTTCTCCGTGAGGTTCGCTGAGCCAAGGACTGCCGAATCATCTGAGAGAACTACTTTCGCGTGAATATGACGGAAATGGTGAACCCGGTCTTGATGCTCTTCGATGAACTTGCATATCTCTTCCCGTGATTCTCCGTGAAACGCCCCAACCCACGCCACTACATCGGTGATGATTCGCCAATTATCTACGTCCCTGAGGATGCTTTTCACGTAAGTCGGGCTAATGTACGGACAGACAATTTTCGCCTCTTCAGAATCTGCCGTCTCCCTGATTGCCCTATCAAACGGCGATTCTCCCCGATTGTAACCCTCTTCTGTGTGATAGAGTAATCTACTCATTGATCAACGACAGATACTGAGCCCTCAAAAATCACAGAGACAGGAAGAGACCACTCAAGTCTCTAAATGAAGCTGAATTCATGCAACGCTCCTACTACCATCTATGACGCACCAACTGCAGTCTGATTATTAGGAACCATAATAGATTAGAATAGGGGTTGGAGCGGATTCGAACCGCGGTCGCTCACGCCGTTCGCTCCCTGCTTTGAATCCGCCGTCACCACTTTCGATTCCACGGACTCCTCGCTGTCGCTCGTCGTTGCGAGGAATCAGAAAATGGGTTGGGGCGGATTCGAACCGCCGGCCTGCTCCGTGTGAAGGAGCCGTCATAACCTGGCTAGACCACCAACCCGGCTACGACTCTGATTTCCCGCGCCGCCAATTAAGACTTACGTTGTGCCCCGATTCGGGGGGCGCGAACACGCCTACTCGGGTCGCCGCACGCGACGGCGAACCCGCCCGGCGGCCCGGCGACTCCGCGTCGCCGCCCGGCGCGCGCCGTACTCGACGCGCTCCCGTCGCGTCTGCGGCGTCGGCTCCGGTTCGTCCTCGACCTCGCGCCCGAGCGCCGCCATGAGGCGGCGACGGAGCGGTGCCGTCTCCTCGTCGAGTCCCGCGTACAGGTGCTCGAACCCCCGTCGGAAGTAGTACCGCGCGTCGGTGAAATGTCGGTTCATACCTCCGGATAGTCCCGCGGACGAGAAAACGGTTATGTCGCGCGGTACCGAGTGTCACATGTCTGAGAAAGAGCGATACACTTTAGTAATTCTTAGGCATACCTAAAACTGGGAACGCAGGCCACACTTGGTGGTCGGTCCCAGCGTCTGGCCCCATCCGGGACGGCGATACCGTGGGCACGATTCGTCCGTCCTGGTCCCACTATCCTCGCGAGCGACCGCGTCGACCCCGGCGGGCGCTCGGAGTCAGTACGTCGGCGACTCCTCGGGCACGCCGTCGCGTTTGTTGACCAGTCGCGCGAAGACGAAAAGCGCGTCCGAGAGGCGGTTGAGATACGCGACGACCTCCTCGTTGACGGGTTCTTCCGCCGCGAGCGAGACGACGCGGCGCTCGGCCCGCCGGGACACCGCGCGGGCGTGGTGGAGTTTGGCCCCCGTCTCGCTCCCGCCGGGGAGGATAAACGACGTGAGCGGGTCGAGTTCCTCGTCGGCCTCGTCAATCCACGCTTCGAGTTCGTCCACGTGGTCGGCGGCTATCTGGGGGTCGTCCTCGTCGGGGCCGGGGTTGGCGAGGTCGGCCTGCACGATGTGGAGATGGTTCTGGACGGCTTCGAGCACGTCGTCCACGTCGTCGTGGCCGGTCGGGCGAACGGTTCCGATGAGCGCGTTCACCTCGTCGACCGTCCCGTAGGCCTCGATGCGGTGGCTCGTCTTCGACACGCGGGTCATGTCCCGCAGGTCGGTCATTCCCTCGTCGCCGCGGCCGGTGTATATCTTCATGCCAGCGTCTGGTCGACGTACCGGAGGATGTTCTCGCTCTCGGCCATCGTCACGCCGCGGTCGCCGTCGACGAGGACCGGAACGCCGCGCTGGCCGCTCACGCGCTTGACCTCGTTTCGGTCCGAGTGGAGCGCGTCGACCCACTGCGTCTCGTAGTCGACACCCGCCTCCGAGAGCGCGTCGTGGACCTTCTCGCAGTACGGACAACCGTCGAGCGCGTAGAGTTCGATTCCCATGTCGGGCCGTTGGGCGCGCCGGCCCAAAGAGATTTGCACGCCGGTGGGTCCGAGCGCCGCGCACTCCTGTTCAGCGGCATCGTCGTCGGTGCCCCGTGAGCCGTTGCGGCTCGCCACTTGTTTTAGACTCGTCTAATTTAAAACTTAGAGCAACAAATCTATATAATGCGTTGTCTCTATCTAGAATAGTAATGAACGCGAATCCAGATTCGGCCGGTACCAAACTCTCTCGGCGGTCGGTCGTCGCGGCCGGTTCCGGTCTGTTGACGGCCGGGCTCGCCGGTTGTCTCGGCGGTGGCGGCGGAGCGGGAGGCGGAACCGACGGCTCGAACACCGGCTCGAACGACGCCTCCGGCGGGTCCGAGTCGGAAGGCGGCCCCGTCGTGGTCGCCTCGTTCTTCAGTTTCTACGACTTCGCGCGGGAGGTCGCGGCCGACACCCCGGTGACCCTGAAGAACCTCATCCCGACCGGGCTTCACGGTCACGGCTGGGAACCCGATGCGAGCGTCACGCGGGACATCATCGAGGCCGACGCGTTCGTCCACGTCGGAGAGGACTTCCAGCCGTGGGCCGACCGCGCCATCCAGACGCTGAAGGACGACGGCGTGGACACCCAACTCATCAACGTCCGCGAGGGCGTCGAACTCGTGGAACTCGCCGCGAGCCTCGACCGCGACGAGGAGGGCGTCGGCGAGGGCCGCGGGAAGGACCCCCACTTCTGGCTCGACCCGCGGCGCGCCAAGACCGCCGTGGACAACATCACGGAGGGGCTGGTCGAACTCGCCCCCGGGCACGAGGAGACGTTCCGCGACAACGCCGACGCGTACAAAACCGACGTGCTCGACCGCATCGACCGGGACTATCAGGACATCTTCGACCGGGCGTCGCGCAAGGTCGTCCAGTTGGCGGCCCACAACGCCTTCCAGTACATCGGCGTCCGCTACGGCGTCGAGATGCGCCCGCTCGTCGTCAACCTCGCCGCCAGCGGCGACGTGAAGCCCTCGGACATCACCGAGGCCAAGCGCGTCATCGAGGACAACGACATCAGGTACATCGGCGCGGGCGTCTTCGAGACGCGCCGCCCCGCGAAACAGCTCATCGCCGAGACGCCCGTCGAGGCGTACTTCCCCGTCACCCCGTACGCGGGCGTCCGCGAGGACTGGGTGGAAAACGACTGGGGCTACGAGGAAATCGCCGACAACATCAACATGCCGACGTTCGAGGTCGTCCTCGGCAACAAGTCGCCCGAGGAAGTCGGCTACGACGGCTGGGCCGACGAATGGAGGAACTTCGAATGAGCGTCTTCCGTAATGGCCAGTCCGCCGAGTCAGCTGAGTCCGCCGACACCGGCGTCGCCGCCGCCGCCGCCGATGACGGCCGCGGCTCGTCCGACCCCCTCGTCGAACTCGCGGACGTCGAGTTCGGCTACACCGCGACGCCCGTCGTGGAGGACATCTCGCTCCGCATCGACCCCGGCGAGTACGTCGCCATCGTCGGGCCGAACGGCTCCGGCAAGTCGACGCTGATGAAGCTCATCCTCGGCCTGCTCCGTCCCGACGAGGGGTCTGCACGGCTGTTCGGCGAGCCCTCCCACGCCTTCGACGACGGGGCGCGCATCGGATACGTCGCCCAGCACGCCAGCGCCTCCAAGGAGATGCCCATCACCGTCCGCGAGGTCGTGAAGATGGGTCGGTTCCCCCACGTCGGCTTCGGCCGACTCTCCGCCGAGGACCACCGCATCGTCGACGAGGCGCTCGCCACGGTCGGGATGTCCGAGTTCGCCGACCGCCGGGTGACGAAGCTCTCGGGCGGCCAGCGCCAGCGCGCCTTCATCGCCCGCGCGCTCGCCGGCGAGGCCGACCTGCTCGTCTTGGACGAGCCGACCGTCGGCGTCGACGCCGAGTCGGTCGACGCCTTCTACGACCTGCTCGAAGCGCTCAACGACGAGGGCATCACGGTTCTCCTCATCGAACACGACCTCGGCGCGGTCACCGACCACGCCCGGCGCGTCGTCTGTCTCAACCGCGAGGTCTACTTCGACGGCCCGACCGACGAGTTCGTCGAGAGCGACGCGCTCGCGCGGGCGTTCGGCACGGCGGCCTCCTTCGCGGGCGGTTCGGGCGGTGGTCGCGCGTGATTCCCCTCGAACTGTTGGTCGCGCTCCAAGCGGGGCCGTTAGACGCCGTCCTCGCGCCGTTCTACTGGGTCCTCGCGCTGTGGTCCGACCTGCTTTTCGCCGTCGGCGACGCGACCGGGCTCGGCTTCCTCGACTACCGGTTCATGCACCGCGCCATCCTCGTCGGCCTCTGCATCGGCGTGATGGCCCCGCTCATCGGGACGTTCCTCGTCCACCGCCAGCTCGCGCTCATCGGCGACGCGCTCGCCCACACCGCCTTCGCCGGGGTCGCCGTCGGCCTCTTTCTCAACGGCGTGTTCAGCCTCGGCGTCTCGCCGTATCTGACCGCCGTCGTCGTCGCCGTCATCGCGGCGCTCCTCATCGAACTCATCTCCGAGGCGACCGACGCCTACAACGACGTGTCGATGGCAATCGTGCTCTCGACCGGGTTCGCGCTGGGGACCGTCCTCATCAGCCTCAACGCGGGCGGCCTCGCGGTCGGAATCAACCAGTACCTCTTCGGCAACCTCTCGACCGTCTCGGCGGAGAACGCCGCCATCCTGCTCGTGCTGTTCGCCGTCATCGTCGGCACCGTCGCGCTCACGCGCAACCAACTGCTCTACGTGACGTTCGACGAGACGGCCGCCGCCGTCTCGGGCATCTCGGTCACGTGGTACAACCGCGTGATGGTCATGCTGACCGCGCTGGTCGTCGTCGGCGCGATGCAGATCATGGGCGTCATCCTCGTCGCCGCCATGCTCGTCGTCCCCGTCGCGGGCGCGGCGCAGGTCTCCCGAAGCTTCTCGGAGTCGCTTTTGGTCTCCGTCGTGCTCGCCGAACTCGCCGTCCTCCTCGGCATCGGCGCGTCCTACTACGGCGAGGCGACCGCCGGCGGCGTCATCGTTCTCGTCGCGGTCGGCATCTACGTGGTCTCCGTCGCTATCGGGAAAGTGCAGGCGCGCGCCGGAGAGGACGCGGCCGCAGAACTGGGGAGCATCGAGTCTTCCGACCCGTAACGTCCCTCGCGCGTTTCGCCCCGTGTGTCTTCCCGGCGGTCCCGATGCGTTTCACGGCTCGTATCGGCCGATTCGACCGAGTGCGTCTCGGAACGCGCACCAGCCCACGCCGAGTCCGAGGAGTGCCGTCGCGGCGACGGCGACCGTCACGGCCGTCGAGCGCGATATCGAGCCGGTTTCGACGGCGGCGGTCGCGGCAATAGCCGGCATTCCGACGAGCGCGACGACCACGGAGAACGCGGAGAGCGCGCCGAGCGGTGGGAGCGCGACGCCGCGCGAGCGAGTCGTCGAGTCCGTCGGCGAGAGCCGAAGACCGGCCGCGAGCGACACGACGGGCGCTGTCGCACCCAGAATAGACCCCACGAGCGCGACACCGACACAGACCACCGGGGAAGCGCCGACCCAGAGCGCGGCTCCCAGCCCGGCTCCCGCCGAAATCGCAGTCCCCGGAATGGCCGCCGACAGCACGTAGCCCGTCGCGATTCGCTCGCGCCCGTGGGGTGCCGTGAGCGTGAGCGGGAGCGCGGTTCCTTCGGTTCCGAGCGGGTCGAGCGTCACTCCCGCACCTGTCGCCACCGCGACGTAGGTCGCGACGACGGCCGGGAGCGCGGTCGGGAACGTCTCGACGACCACGAGTCCCACCCCCGCGGTGGCACCGACGACGATGCCGCTGAACAGGAGTGCGCGGGGCTCGCGCCACAGTCGGAGCCACACGACGCGAGCGACGGCGGCCGTCGGCCGCGAGGTGATGCGGGCGACGAGGCGGCCACCGGCGACCCGCAGTCGGGTTACGATTGCCGGTTCGTCCCGCGTCGACCCCGCTTTGCGACCGTCTGCCCGTTGGTATTCGGTTATCCGGCGGGCCGTCGCGATACCGAGCCACCACGCGACCGGCGTCCCGAGGAGAGCGGCGACCGCGCGACGCTCGGAGGCACCGACGCCCGCGCCGACGAGCGCGAGGTCGGCGTACCAACCGACAGGGAGCCGACCCAGGAGCGCGAAGGACGACCGGGTTCGAACGAACGTAAAGCCCACGAGCGTGACCACCACCGCGCCGAAGAGGAGCCGGTGTCGTCGCACTCGCGGATAGTGACGAAACACCGCTTGGACCCCCAGCGCGACCGGGAACGTCACTGCACCGACCGTCGTGACCAGCGCGACGACGGCGAGGAACGCACTCCCGGCCGTCGTCGGTGACGCCGCACCGATGGCGAACGCGACGCCGCCGGCGGCACCCACGACCCCGACGAATCGGCCGGCGAACGCGAACTGGTCGAGTAGTTCCGCGGTGAAAAACGCCGTCGGGGAGAGCGCGAGACGACGGTGGTCCGTCAGCTCGTCGTCTGTTCGCCGAGCCGTTCGCACGAGCACGCCGTAGCAGGTCGCGACTGTCAAGAGTCCGGACAGCCCCCGCGCGGTGCCGACCACGCCGGAACCGCCTCCGTCCGCAACGGCGACGCCGGCGGCGTACGCGCCCGGGTCGCTCCAGACCGCCTCGTAGCCGGGGACCGGGAGCCGGCCGACGACCGCGAGGAGCGCGAACGAGACGGCGGCGAGAGAGAGCACAGACACCATCGGTCGGTCGCGTGCTCGCCGGACCCCGCGGACCGCGCGGACGCGAACGACGTGTCCGACCTGTCGAGCTATCGCCACCACCAATCACTCGCTCCGGTCGTTCGTCATCTCTAAGAACGCGGATTCGAGCCCCCCTGACTCGCCGCCGCGCTGTGCTTCGCGTTTCACCGCGTCTAGCGGTCCCTCGGTGACGAGCCGTCCGTCCTGAATGACGCCGACTCGGTCCGCGAGCGCCTCGACGACGGTGAGCAGGTGCGACGAGAGGAACACGGTGGTCTCGTCGTCGGCCAGGTCTTCGATGACGCGGCGCATCGTCCGCGCGGACCGCGGGTCCAGCCCGGACGTCGGCTCGTCGAGAAACACGACGTCGGGGTCGTGCAACAGTATCTGAACGAGGCCGACGCGCTTTCGCATCCCGCGAGAGTACTCCCCGAGGCGGCGGTCGGCGTCGTCGGTCAGGTCGAACCGGTCCAGAAGCGCCGAAGCCCGCTCGCGTGTCGTCTCGGCCGGGAGGTCCCGGATGCCGCCCGCGTACTGCAACTGCTCGCGCGCGGTGAGCTCGTCGTACAGCGGCGGCACGTCCGGCAGAAACCCGATTCGACTCGTCACCGACGCCCTGTCTTCGATGGACGCCCCGGCGACGCGCGCGCGCGACCGCTCGTCGGCGCCGTCAGCGTCGTGAGCATCCGCATCGTCGTCGTCTTCCCCGCGCCGTTCGGACCGAGGAACCCGTAGACGCTCCCGGACTCCACTCGGAGCGAGAGCCCCGCGACTGCGACGGTGTCGCCGTACTCCTTCCGGAGCGACTCGGTCTCGATTGCTAGCGGCACATCATGTTCACCAAGTGTCACGATATTCAACCTGTCTCCTCGCCCGCGCTCAGTCCGACTGGCTCCCTTGGACGTTCCCGGTCGGGTCCCACAGGAGATCGACCGCTCCCCCGACGCCGAGAAGAACCAACAGCACCGGGAGGTCCGTCGGCGCGCCGACCGCGTAGGCGGTGACGCCGACGACGCCGAGCGGGACCACAACGAGACGCTCGACGTTCGGAATCCGGTGGAACAACAGCACCGTCAGCGCGGCCCCCGTCAACGAGGCGAGGAGCAACACTTGTACGGGGTCGTGACCGCGGACGGCGGCCCGGACGGTTAGCCCACCCCAGACGAGGGTGAGGAGGGAAAACACCAGTACGCGGGGGCGCTCGGTGATGCGGGAGGACACGGTCGATGACTGTGTCCGAAACTGTATAATACTTTGACAGACGGCCCGGCGACTCCGGTCCGTCGCGGCCTCGGAGTTCGACGGGGCGGACACGGCCTCCTGAGCGGACAGACGAGCGGGGTGCCGACGAAAAACCGAATTTCATATCGCGATATTTGATTTATTGAACCCGTCACAGCGCCCGCGAACCAATATCTTCAACAACGACTACCACGGATTCGACCCCATGAGCGACCTCGAAATCGAACGCGAGTGCCCGGCCTGCGGCAACGACACGTTCTACCTCGCCGCCAGCATGGAGATTCACCTCGGCAAGAAGACGAAGTGGCACTGCACGGAGTGCGACTACGGCTACATCCACATCACGGACGACATCGAGACGTACGCGAAGGCCGAAGCGTAACCGCGAAAAAGGATTTCTCTCGTTATTCGTCGTCGCCGAGCGCCCGCCACGAGAGCCGCGGGTTCCGCGCGGCGGACACCTGGTCGATGCGGCGGGCGCTGGTCTTCGAGGGCGCGGTTTCGAGCGCCTCGTCGGAGTCGGCGTACGCCGCGTTGAAGGCGTGCGCGAGGTCGTCGAGCGACGCCTTGTCCTCGACTTCCGTCGGTTCCGTGAGCATCGCCTGCGAGACGAGTTCGGGCCACTTCGTCGTCGGCGGGTGGACGCCGTAGTCGAGCATCCGCTTTGCCACGTCGGCGGCGTCGCGGTCGCCCGAGGTCGCCGCGAACTCGTGGTGGAACGGCCCGTAGGGGACTTCGAGGTCTATCTGCGAGGCGAGGTAGTTGGCGTTGAGGACGGCCTTCGCGCTGGCGTCCGCGAGGCCCGCGTCGCCGAGGCGGGCGATGTAGGCGTACGCCTTCACGAGCACGAGCCAGTTGCCGGCGAAGCCGTGGACCTTGCCGATGGACGACTCGGGTTCGTACTGCTCGTAGCCGGCGGCCGTCTCGCGGACCATCGGACTCGGGAGAAACTCGGCGAGCTCGTCGACCACGCCGACCGGGCCGGCACCGGGGCCGCCGCCGCCGTGGGGCGTGGCGAACGTCTTGTGGACGTTGTAGTGCATGATGTCGAAGCCCATGTCGCCGGGGCGGGCGCGGCCGAGCAACGCGTTGAGGTTCGCGCCGTCGTAGTACAGCAGACCGCCCGCGTCGTGGACCAACTCGGCGATATCGACGATGTCGCGTTCGAACAGCCCGAGCGTGTTGGGGTTCGTGAGCATGAGCGCGGCCGTCTCCTCGGAGACGGCGGCGTCCAGCGCCTCCATGTCGACGCGGCCGTCGTCGTCCGAGGGGAGTTCGACCACGTCGTAACCGGCCATCGCGGCCGACGCGAAGTTCGTCCCGTGGGCCGACGAGGGGATGATAATCTCCGAGCGGTCGTCGCCGCGGGACTTGTGGTAGGCCTTGGCGACGAGGATGCCCGTGAACTCGCCCGCGGCGCCCGCCGGGGGCTGGAGCGTCACGGCGTCCATGCCGCCGATGTCGGCGAGGTACTCCTGTAAGCCGTGCAGGAGGCCGAGCGTCCCCTGAATCGTCCGGTCGGAGCGGTCGGGGTGGACTCCCGCGTTGGGGTCCGCGGCCACGTCCTCCGTGAACGAGGGGTTGTACTTCATCGTACACGACCCGAGCGGGTACGGCCCGAGTTCGACGCTGTAGTTCATCTGCGACAGCCGCGTGTAGTGGCGCGCCAGTTGCGGCTCCGACAGCGCCGGGAGCGTCAGTTCGTCGCGGGTCAGGTCGTCGGGGAGGACGCCCTCGGAATCGACTTCGACGGTCGTGCTGTCCTTTTCGGATAAGAGCGGTTCGTACTCGTCGTCGCGGCTGAATCGGGCTTGGTCGAAGTTCATCAGATGACCTCCTCGAAGGCCGCGACCAGTCCGTCCGCGGCGTCGGCGTTCGCGTCGGTGATACAGACCTGCAGGTGGTGGTCGGTGAGGGCGTGGACCGCGAAGCCGCGGCCCGCGAGGTCGTTCGTGATGGCGGGCGCGGGCTGGTCCGTCCGGACGACGAACTCGCGGAAGTGGTGGCGGTCGTACAGCGGCGCTTTGACGCCCGAAAGCTCGTCCAGCCGGGCGGCGAGGTCGCGGGTGTCGGTGACGGCCCGCTCGGCGAGGTCGACGAGGCGGTCGGGGCCGAGCCACGCCATGTGCATGGCCGTTCGGAGCGCGACCCACGCCTGATTCGTACAGATGTTCGAGGTCGCGCGCTCCTTGCGGATGTGCTGTTCGCGGGTCTGGAGCGTCAGCGTGAACGCCCGCATGTCCGCGCTGTCCTCGGAGACGCCGACGAGGCGGCCGGGGACCTGCCGGAGGTACTCCTCGCGGGTGGCGAAGATGCCGAGTCCCATGCCGTAGGCCGTTCCGAGGCCGAGCGCGCCGGCCTCGCCGACGACCACGTCGGCACCGACGCTCGCGGGCTCTTCGAGGAGCGCGAGCGCGACGAGGTCGCTTCCGAGACAGAACAGCGCGTCGTTGTCGTGGGCGAGGTCGCCGATGTCGGCGAGTCGCTCCTCGATGACGCCGCGGACCGTCGGGGTCTCGGCGTACACCATCACGGTCTCGTCGTCGACGAGGTCAGCGAGGGCCTCGACGTCGACCGCGCCGTCGGCCATCGGGTACTCGCCGATTTCCATCTCCGCGCCGTCGAGGTAGTTTCGAGGACGCCGAGGCGACCCTCGTGGAGGTGTTCGGGGACGAGCACGCGGTGGCCGCTCGCGCCGCGACGGAGGCGGTTCGCGAGGAGCGCGGCCTCGGCGAGCGCCGTCGCGGCGTCGTACATCGAGCAGTTGGCGACCGGGAGCCCGGTCAGTTCGACCAGCATCGACTGGTACTCGAACAGCACCTGCAGGAAGCCCTGCGCGATTTCGGGCTGGTACTGCGTGTACGAGGTGAGGAACTCCGAGCGCCGCGAGAGGTCGTCGACCAAAGCCGGCACGTAGTGGGCGTGGTGGCCGCGGCCGAGGAACTCCGTCAGCTCCTCGTTTCGCGAAAACAGGTCGGCCATGGCGTTCCTGAGTTCCTGTTCGTCGGCGCTGTCGACGCCGAACTCGCCGTCGAAGCGGACCTCGTCGGGGATGTCGAAGAGGTCTTCCGCGCTGTCGACGCCGACGGCGTCCAGCATCGCTTCCTCGTCGGCGTCGGTGTGTGGGGCGTACGGGCTTCCGACCCGCCGTCCGTTTCCAGCCGTCATCTCACTCCGTCTGCTCGCGGTACTCCTCGGGGGAGAGGAGGTCGTCGAACTCGCTCGCGTCGGCCGGCTCGACTTCGAGCATCCAGCCGTCGCCGTAGGGGTCGTCGTTGAGGAGTTCCGGGGCGTCGAACAGCTCCTCGTTGACGGCCGTGACCGTGCCCGAGACGGGGGCGTACAGGTCCGAGACGGCCTTGATGCTCTCGACCACGCCGAACTCCTCGCCGGCGGCGAGTTCGTCGCCCTCGGCGGGGAGTTCGACGAAGACGACGTCGCCCAGTTCGTCCTGTGCGAAGTCGGAGATGCCGATGCGGACGGCGTCGCCCTCGGTGGTGGTCCATTCGTGCGATTCCAGGTACTTCCGGTCGTCGGGGATTTCGAACATTGTCAGTTGATGAAGGGGGGTGTCACGATTACTGCGCGCTTCTCGCGGCCGCGGACGAGCACCGAAATCTCGGTCTCGTCGTCGGCGTACTCGACGGGGACGTAGCCGAGGCCGATGGGCTCCGACAGGGTCGGGCTCATCGTCCCGCTCGTCACGACGCCGATGACCTCGCCGTCCGCGTCGGCGATGTCGTAGCCGTGTCGCGGGACGCCGCGGTCGAGGAGCGTGAAGCCGACGAACGTCTCCTCGACGCCGGCCTCGCGCTGTCGTTCGAGGGCGTCGCGGCCCACGAACTCGGTGTCGAGGTCGACGACGAACCCGATGCCGGCCTCGTAGGGGGTCCGGGGCTCCGTCTCGGGGTCGAAGTCCTGTCCCGAGAGCAGATAGCCCATCTCCATGCGGAGCGTGTCGCGGGAGCCGAGTCCGCAGGGGGTCGCGTCGAGCGCCGCCCAGACGGTCTCGGCGTCGTCCCACGGGCAGAGGACCTCGAAGCCGTCCTCGCCGGTGTAGCCCGTCCGAGCCACCCAGCACTCGACGCCCGCCACGTCGGCGAACGTCGCCTGGAACTTCGAGAGGTCGCCGAGGGCCGCGTCGGGCGCGGCGTCGGTGACCGAACCGAGGGCGTCGGGGCCCTGTACCGCGAACATCGCCCACTCCTCGGTCACGTCCTCGACGGTGGCGTCGAGGTCCCACTCGTCGCGGAACGAGGTCCACCGGTCGTACATCTCCTCGTCGTGGCCCGCGTTCGGGATGAAGAGATAGACCCGCTCGTCGCGGTCGGGGAGTCGGTAGACGACGGTGTCGTCGACGATGACGCCCTCGTCGTTCACGATGGCCGAGTACTGCGAGTCACCCGGTTCGAGGGCCGTCACGTCGTTCGTCGTCAGGCGTTGCATCAGCGCGGTCGCGTCCGGGCCGGACACCTCGAGTTCGCTCATGTGCGAAACGTCGAAGATGCCGGCCGACTCGCGGACGGCCGCGTGTTCGGCCTTGATGGAGTCGTACTCCACAGGCATGTCCCATCCGCCGAACTCGGTGAACGTCGCCCCGGCGTCCGCGTGGACGTCGTACAACGGCGGCTTGCGAAGGCCCATACACGCCCCTGCGAACTGCGATAAGTAATGCTTTGGTATCTGTTCGCTCGGTGTGGCCACAATCTTGCATTAATTTGGGTTCTGTCACGGGGTAAAACACCACGAACCCGCAACCTGTTGGCGAAATATGCCGTCTGAGTGTGGCACCGACCGGGGCGGCGGCGAGAGTGATAAACCGATTATTGCGATACCGAATTCGAATCTCTGCGCGTGCGTCGGGACACGGCTCGCTACCGCGTCTCGTCCAGCAGATGGGCTCGCGCGTCCGAGACGGTCAGCGGAACGTCGTCAGCGTCGAGTATCCCCTCGAACAACTGCACCGTCGCCGGCGGCCGGAGACCGTTCTCCCTCAGCAGGGTGGTGTCCGTCAGCACGTCTCGAACAGAACCGTCCGCGGCTATCGACCCCTCCTGCCCGACGACGAGTACTCGGTCGGCAATCTCGGGCACGACGTCCACAGACGGCGTGAACAGCACCACAGTCCCCTCGTGGCCGGTTACCAGATCCAGAATGCGTTCCCGGTAGCCGGCGTCGACAGCGCCGAACGGCTCGTCGAGGAGGAGCACCTCCGGCTCGAACGCGAGGACGCTCGCGACCGCCGCCCGCTGTTTCTCGCCCCCAGACAGACGGAACGGCGGGCGGTCCAGCAGGGACTCTAACCCGAGTTCGGCCGCGAGGTGCGCGACCCGCTGTGTCGCCGTCCGCCGTGACATCCCGAGCTGGGCCGGCCCGTATTCGATGTCCTCGCGGACGGTCGTATTGAACAGGTAGTCGTCGGGGTCCTGCAGGAGCACGCCGAGGCGGTCCCTGACGGCTTCGGCGTCCGCCGTCTCGCCGAAGTACTCGACCGCGCCGGCCGTCGGCTCGACGAGTCCGCCGAGCACGAGTTGTAGCGTGCTCTTTCCCGACCCGTTCGCACCGATGACGGCGACCCGCTCACCCGCCTCGATTGCGACCGTCGCGTCCCGGAGCGCCGTCGTTCCGTCCGGATACTCGTGTGTCAGGCCCCGCGCTTCGATCACAGGCCCCATCGGACCACCCCCGAGCCGACGACGGCGACGACCGCGAGCGCGACCAGCGCGTAGTCGCCCCCGTCGACGGCCCGCGACCGGCTGTACGGTGACGGCGGTCGGGAGCCGCCGCGGGCCCGCATCCCGCGGCCGACCCGTTCGCCGCGGTCGAGGGTCCGCAACAGGAACGTCCCGACGAGCCGTTTCGCGTCGCGCCACCCGTCGCGAAGACTCGACTGGCCGGTCGTGCGACTGTTCCGCGCGAGAACGAGTCGCTGTAACTCGTCGAAAAACAGGAACAGGTACCGGTAGGTGACGGCGACGACCCACACGAGCGCGACCGGGACGCGCAGTTCCCGCATGGCCGCGACCACCGACGAGAACGGCGTCGTCATCACGATGAGCGACAGAAGCGCGACGCCGACGCCGACGCGGAGCGTGAACAGCACGACGTACGCGACGCCGCCGTCAGTGACGGCGAACCCGAACGCCCGTACGAGCGCGTCCCCGGGGAGCAGTACGGCTTGCGGAACGACGATAACGGCGGAGACGAGCGGCACGACCGCCGAGCGTGCGAGCAACTGTCGGAGCGGAACGGCCGACAGCCTCGCCAGGAGGACGGTCACGACACCGAAACAGAGGGCGACCGCGACGGTTCGCGTGAGCATCACCGCCAGCGCGAGGCCAGCGACCGAACACAGGGAGACGCGAGGGTCCCGTCGCTGGAGAAAGCCGTCGGACGAGGCCACCTGTTCGGCCGTGAAGACGGCCCGAAGCGCCCCCGTGATAGATCCGACCGAGCGGCCGACGACGCCGGTCACTGTTCGAGGAGGCGACCGACCCCGACCCCGACCGCCAGCGTGGCCCCCGTCCCGACGACCGCCGAGACGAGCGTTCCGAGCGGCGAACTGAGCCCCGGCACGGAGTAGTCCGGGAGCAGTCCGGGGGAGATGGGTTCGGCCGCGTCGGCCGCCCCGGTCTCTTCGGCGGCGTTTTCGAGCGGTTCTGCGTACCCGACGACGCCGGACGCCCAGCCGAACACGGGAGCCAAGACGACGAGCACGAGCAGTCCGAAGAGCGCCCGCCGGCCCCACGAATCAGACACGAGCGCGTTCACAGCCCAACCTCCGGGGAAAGCGAGTCGTCGTCGAATCGCCCGAGGACGAGGTCCGGCCGAGCGTCCGCGACGTAGCCGTAGACCGCGGCCGTAATCGCGCCCTCGACGAGACCCAAAAGCGCGTGGCCGACGACCATGATTACCACGGTCGCGTTCAGTTCGTAGGCGAACGCCGACGAGAGGCCGACGCCGACGCCGACGACCAGCGCCGAGACGGTAATCGCCCCCCACCCGGCGACGAACGAACCGCCGGTTTCGTGAACCCCTCGGAGCGCTCGGAAGAGGGCGTAGCCGACGAGGACGTCGACGACGGCCATCGCAAAGAGGTTCGCACCGAGCGCGATGATGCCGCCGTCGCCGAACACGAGCGCCTGTATCGTCACGACGGCGGTCATTGCGAGGACGCCGAGATACGGTCCGAGGAGGATACCGGCGAACGCCCCGCCGACGAAATGAGCGCTCGTCCCGCCCGGAATCGGCCAGTTCAGCATCTGCGCGGCGAAGATGCCCGCCGCGACGACGCCGAGAAGCGGCGTTCGCTCGTCGCCGAGTTCGCCGCGGGCGCGTCTGACCGCGATACCGATTACGATGCCGGAGCCGAGCCAGAAGAGACCCGCCACCCAGGGGTCGAGAAAGCCGTCCGGAATGTGCATTCGTATCACACGTGTGATTCGGTCGAGCAATAATACTTCTCTTCCAAATCGTAATACTGGTCGGTGTGATGTCGATTCGGAACCGTCACTGCCAACGACTAAACGCTTGGTGCGAAAAGGCGAGAGTATGAGCCAGGACGTCGACCGGATGAGCGTCACGCTCCCGCCGAGTCTGCTTTCCGAACTCGACGACGTGGTCGCCGACGGCGAGTACGACAGCCGCTCGGAGGCGACCAGAGACGCGCTTCGCGCGTTCGTCACGGAGTTCAATCAACAGACGGGGCTCTCCGGGAGCCTCAGCGGAACCGTCGTCGTCCTCTACGAGCACGACCACAGCGGCGTGAGCGAGGAGCTGACCGAACTGCAACACGACTTCACCGAGACCATCATCGCGGTCCATCACGTCCACCTCGGCGACCACCTCTGTCTGGAGTCTATCGCCGTCGACGGGACGGGCGAGCGAATCGAGGAGTTGCTCTCTCGGATTCGACCGCTGAAGGGCGTCCATCAGGTCAAACTCACCGTCGTCGAAGCGGACCGGTAGCGGACGAGCCGAGCGATTTTGGCGACCTTCCGGGGAGCTTCGGGTGACGCGCTCACCAGCGCCCGACCGAGAGCGCGTTCGGGACGAGTGCGGAGCGCTTAGTCGTCCGCGGTGGCGGGCGCGGGCGGCGTCTCCGGTTCCGGGCGCGCTTCGACTTGCTCGGCCGCCGGCGACCACGTCAGTGCTTCCTCGTAGTGGAACGCGCGGTGGTCCTGCGTCGGGTCGACGACCGTCAGCGAGAGCCAGTCGTTGTCGAGCAGTTCGGTCAGCTCCTCGTGGTCGGCCAGCACGTCGGTGACGCGGTCGACCGGCGCGTGGATAATCGTCGAGAGGCGGAGCGGCTGGTGGTACGGCCTGTCGTCGGCGGCCATCAGCGACTGGAGGGGGAGGCCGGTCATCAGGTCGCCGCCGTTGCCCTGATAGACGCCGACGTTGCCGACGGGGTTCTGGGTCACCTTCGACCCGCTCCCGTAGACGGCGTTGTCGACCGTCGAGAAGTAGTACTGCATGTTAATCCACTGGGTGACGACCATCGGGCCCGTGAGAATCGCTTCGAGCGCGTCGCCGTCGGGGTCCGTCGAGTGGTCGTAGGAGTGGAGGAACGCGCGGCCGTCGAGGTCGAGGTCGCTCGTCAGTTCGCGCGGCCCGATGACGAAGCCGGCGTTGCCGGCCAGCCCCCACTCGGGGCGCGTCTCGGCCCAGTCGGCGGCGCGGCGCTCCGCCTCGCCGACGGCCGCGGCGCCGTCTGCGCCCGTCCGTTCTGCGGCCGCGTGCTCGCGGGCGACCGCGAGGTCCGCGCGCAACTGGTCGAGGTCGTCGGCGTGGCTCTCGGGCACGTCGCCGTCGTACAGTTCGATTTCGTCGGTCGTCGTGTTGTGCTGGCCGGCGACGAACACCGTGTCCTCGGGGATGTCGAACCCGCGGTCGCGGAGTTCGGCTTTGACCGTCTCGTCGTTGCAGATAGCCGCGAGGACGCGGGCGTTCGGGCCGCCGGGGTTACCGGCGCAGGCCCCGCAGTCCAGACTCGAATCGTAGGGGTTGTTCGCCGTCTCGCTGGCGTGGCCGGCGAACACGACGAGCCGGCCGAACTCCTCCCAGCCCATCAGCCCGAAGGCGTTCGCGGCGTACTCGACTTTCTCCTCGTCGGTCAGCCCCACCGGGAGGTCGCCGGCGTAGGAGTGCTGGTGGTGGACCACCTGGTCGCAGAACTCGTGGTTGTCGGGGACCGCGTCGTCGGCGCTCCCGAGCAGGTCGGCGACGCGGCCGGGGACGAGCGTGCGGGCCGCGAGGGCCACCCCGTAGCCGCTCCCCGCGCTCTCGACGAAGCCGAAAGCGGTCGCGGGGTTGGTCTTCAGCGCCTCGATGGCCTCGCCCGCCGCCTCGCGGAAGCGCGACCAGCGGTCGTGGGTCGCCTCCGCCTCGCCGCCGGTCGGCACCTCGGAGACGCGGTGTTGCGGGTCGACAATCGGGGGACAGGCGTCGACCGCCACCTCGGCGTCGTACCCGCGGTACTCCATCGGGACGCCGAAGAAGCCGGCGTAACCGTGGGTCTCGTAGTCGCCGGTGTCCTCGATGTGCCGGCGGATGACCTCCGAGCGCGTGTCGATACAGAAGACCAGTTGCGCGTCCGGGCGACCCGCGGTGTCTCCGTTTTCGAGCGCCTCGCTCTCGGCGGCGACGCGGTCGACGACCTCGTCGCGGTAGCTCGCCTCCCACGCGGTCAGGAACGCCTCGGCGAGTTCGTCGGTCGCCTCGGCCTCGTCGCTCTTCGATCCGGTCGACGGCGCGACGTCGACGCCGAACGCGTCGAGGAGCGCGAGGCGGGCCGCGAGGTAGCCGACGAGCGAAATCGGGTACGCGGACTGCCATTCGCCGCCGTCGGCGGCGCGTTGCTTGATGAAGCCGGTCCAGCCGGGGAGCGCGGCGAGTTGCTCTTCGAATATCGGCACCCACTGGCTCTCGGGGTACGGCGCTACCGCGGACTCGATGGCCTCGACCGGCGACTCGGGCAGGTCGGCGACGAGACCGTCGTCGGGAATCCGGCCGTCGTGAGGGGCCATCGACCGGAAGGCGCTGTAGAAGCCGTCCTCGCGGTCCGGCATCGGCCAATGTGCCTGCCCCTCGTCGAGGAACGCCGACAGCCACTTCGTCAGCACGCGGTCGACCCGCGCGGCATCGGCGTCGGTCCCGGCGTCTGGGTGGCCCGACTCGTCGGCGGCGGCCATGCGCTCCAGCAGGACCTCGGGTTCGCCCTCGTAGCCGCGCTCGGCCAGTTCCGCGTCGAGAACCGCGGGGTCGATTTGGCCCCCTTCGAGGGCGGCTTCGAACGTCTCGGGGGTCGGATAGCCGCGGCCGCCGATGAGGTCTGCGGCCTGCGTGACCGCCTCGCTGAACGGCATGTCCTCGAAGCCCGAAAGCGGGTTGGCCGTCACGAACGAGTGGACCGGCCAGACCGAGCCGACGGTGGTCGCGGCTTTGTCGATGCTGTCTTCGATGCTGTGTTCAGTACTCATTGTAGTCCTCCGTGGCGGTCAGAATGGTGCTGGACGCGGGTTGGCTCGCGTTCAACAGCGCGACGTAGAGGCGGCGACTCCGCTCGTGGACGCCGAGTTCTATCGCGACGTAGACGACGAGGAAGACGCCGGCGACGAGCGCGTGGAGCGCGCTCAGTTCGGCGGGTGCCTCGACGACCGGCAGTCCGGACAGCACGCTCGAAATTCCCCGATAGACGAGGGCGTACACGGTGATGGCAGGAAGGAAGACCAGCGGGACCGCGCCGTAGCGGACCGTCGAGGGGAGCGCGGCGCGCGCGACGACGTTGCGGGCCGCGTGTAGCGTGGTGAGCACGACGAACGCCACGAGCAGGAGCCCGCTGTCGAGGTGCGTCCCCTTCCCGGTGAGCGCCGCGAACAGCGCGCCGCCGGCCAGTCCGGTCGCCACGATGACCGCGGAACCAACGGCCCCGGTCCCGTGGTCCTCGTGGTCGCTCGGGGCCGTCCGCTCGACCGCGCCGCCCGCGCTGAGGAAGTGGTACGCCTTGTAGAAGCCGTGCAGGATGAGGTGGGTAATCGCGGCCCCGAAGAAGCCGAGGCCAGCCTGCATAATCATAAAGCCCATCTGCCCGATGGTCGAACAGCCGAGCTCGCTCTTGACGTCCGACTGGACGTTCTTGAGCAGTTTTCCGACGAGGGCGCTCGTCGCGCCGACCGCCACGATACCGAGCATGAGCGTGGCGTCGAGGGTCACGACCGGGGCGAACCGGAGCAGGAGGATGCCGCCGGCGTTGACGAACCCGGCGTGCATCAGCGCCGAGGCGGGCGTCGGCGCGGTCATCGACGAGAGGAGCCAGCCGTGGAACGGGACGAGCGCGGACTGAATCATCGCCGCGAGCACGAGCGCGACGACGGCGACGAGCCACGCCGGGCCGCCGAGTCCGTCGGCGTTCGCGGCGACCCCCGAGACCGTCGTCGCGCCGGTCGCCCACCACAGCGCCGCGAGCGCGACGCCGAGGAACGCGCTACTGGCGAGGAAGTACCTGCGGGCGACGCTCGCGGCGGCCTGCGCCTGCGGCCAGCCGTCGACGACGCCGATGAGGTTCGCCATCGCGAGTCCCATCGCGAGCCAGAATAGCCAGAACAGCGCGAGGTGGTCGGCCGCGACGAGGCCCATCACGGCCACCGTGAAGCCGAACACGGTCGCGAAGAACTCCGTCTCGCGGGCGGAACCGGCCATGTAGCGGCGCGAGTAGCTGTGGACGATGCCGCTGAAGAACGTCACGACAACCCACAGAAGCACGGTCAGGCCGTCGACGGCGACGACGCCGGGGACCTCCCACGCGCCCCCGAGTCGGACTCGGGCGAAGAGCACGGCGACGCTCGCGGCGAACAGCGTCCACACGAGCCGCGTTAGTGCAACGGGCGCGAGCGGCGAGTCCGCCGCCGCGTCCGGGAGTGCTCCGACCGTCGGGTTCGAGCTGTGTCCTGACATCGTTCGATTCGTCGTTGACCAGTTCGGTCACCGGGACGGCACCCCGGTCGGATACTGGTCGCCCTTACGCCCATCAGAGAACAGATTGTCTATTAAATCTATCTACATTCACAAACCGTTCGCAAATTAGCCATTATAGAACATTATAGTTTCGCGGCGTCGACTCTCGACTCTCAGAGTCGATTCCGCGTAGAACAGTTCGCTCGAGGCCTGATACCCGGTGAAGCGGCGCGAGCGAACGAATCGAGTGCGCCGGCCCGACGGCTGTCGCCCCGCCGCGGTGCCCGGCGACTGCGGTCGCTCGCCTGTCTCGGTGACCGATTCGTGAACGGCCCGTTCGTCGGTGGATGCCGCGCGCGCCCGGTCAGGAGTCGTTCTCGGCGTGCCGCTCGGAGTCGAACTCGCCGAACGGCGTCGTCTCGTGCGTGCGGACGAGGACTTCGTCGGCGACGGTGACGCCCATGTCGAGAAGCTCCTGCGCGATGGACGTGATGTCGTCGTCCGTCTCGCAGACGGCGGTCACGAGGAGGTTCTGCTCGCCGGTGACCAGTTCCTGGACCGCCACGACGCCGTCCATCTCCAGAATCTCGGGGACGAGTTCGCCCCGCTTGGGAATCGAGGCGGTGCAGTACAGCAACATCCGGAGCGGATAGCCCGACTTCTGATAGTCGACGCTCGCGCTGTAGCCTTTGACCACGCCTTCGGATTCGAGCCGCTGGATGCGCTTGCGGACGGTGCTGTCCGAGGTCCCCGTTCGCTTTGCGATGTCCCCAGACGACATGTTCCGGGCGTCCTCCTGGAGTGCGTATAGAATCGCCCTGTCCACGTCGTCGATGTCCTCGCGGGCCATACCACTACCTCCGCGAGGAGCACACTTTAGCCTTTGATATCGCGCGGACGCCCTCTCGCGTCTCGACCTCGGCGGTAGATTTATTACCCAAACGATAGAATTAGTTACTATGATTGTTGTAAAGGACAACGCCGATACGTCTCACGCTCACGAGCAGTCCGTTCGCCGCACGGCCACCTTCGCCGACATGGCCGCCGCGATGCGTCAGTTCTGAGCCGTCGGCTTCCGCTTCGATTCCCCGCTCGACTCTCGCTCGGTTCGCCCGACGGCGTCGCAACGTGACGGCGTTCCTGAGTTTTCGCGTTTCCTGATAACCCGTTTCCGCGACCCGTCTGAGCCGGCGCGAGACGCGCTTCGCCCCGGGAAAACGGATTTACCTTTGGGTGTCATATTTTACCAAACTGGGCGACACCGCCCTGATACCCATGGCAGACAAACCACACCAGAACCTGGCCATCATCGGACACGTCGACCACGGGAAGTCCACCCTCGTCGGCCGGCTTCTGTTCGAGACAGGTAGCGTCCCGGAACACATCATCGAACAGCACCGCGAGGAGGCGGCGTCCAAGGGGAAGTCGGGCTTCGAGTTCGCCTACGTCATGGACAACCTCGCCGAGGAGCGCGAGCGCGGCGTCACCATCGACATCGCCCACCAGCGCTTCGACACGGACAAGTACTACTTCACCATCGTCGACACGCCCGGTCACCGCGACTTCGTCAAGAACATGATTACGGGCGCGTCGCAGGCCGACCACGCGATTCTCGTCGTCGCCGCCGACGACGGCGTCGCGCCGCAGACCCGCGAGCACGTCTTCCTCGCCCGAACCCTCGGCATCGAGGAGCTCATCATCGCGGTCAACAAGATGGACGTCGTCGACTACAGCGAGGACTCCTACAAGCAGGTCAAAGAGGAGGTCCAACAGCTCCTGAACCAGGTGCGGTTCAACTCCGACGACGCCGGCTTCATTCCCATCTCGGCGTTCGAGGGCGACAACATCGCCGAGCCCTCGGAGAACATGCCGTGGTTCGACGGGCCGACCGTCCTAGAGGCCCTGAACAACCTCCCCGAGCCGTCGCCGCCGACCGACGCCCCGCTTCGCGTCCCGATTCAGGACGTGTACACCATCTCCGGCATCGGGACGGTCCCGGTCGGCCGCGTCGAGACGGGCATCCTCAAGACCGGCGACAACGTCCGGTTCATGCCCTCCGACGCCGGCGGCGAGGTGAAGACCATCGAGATGCACCACGAGGAGGTCCCGGAGGCCGGCCCCGGCGACAACGTCGGCTTCAACGTCCGCGGCGTCGGCAAAGACGACATCCGCCGCGGCGACGTCTGCGGCCCGGCCGACGACCCGCCGTCGGTCGCCAAGACGTTCAAGGCGCAGATCGTCGTGATGCAACACCCCTCGGTCATCACCGCCGGCTACACGCCGGTCATCCACGCGCACACGGCGCAGGTGGCCTGCACGTTCGAGTCCATAGACCAGAAGCTCGACCCCGCGTCGGGCGAGGTCGCAGAGGAGAACCCGGACTTCATCAAGGCCGGCGACGCCGCCGTCGTCACGCTCCGGCCGCAGAAGCCGCTCAGCATCGAACCGTCGTCAGAAATCGCCGAACTCGGGAGCTTCGCCATCCGCGACATGGGACAGACCATCGCGGCCGGCAAAGTGCTCGAAGTCAACGAGTAGCGCCCGGTCTCGACCTCGGTTTTTTCGCGTCACCGCCGCGACAGCGACCGCGTCGTCTCCGCTCTCACCCGGTTACGGGCGGCGCAGGAGCGGCGCGCGAGCGTTCGTCGCGTCCGGCGTCACTCGTCAGCGCCGGGGTAGAGCGCCGACACCTGCCAGACGTTCGCGCGGACGCCGGCCCTGACGATGTCCATCCGCACGCGGTCGCCGGCGTGGTGGTTCGCGAGGTAGTCGCGGAAGTTGCTGTTCTCGTAGGAGGTGACGTGGTACGTCGAGCCGTTGTCGCCGCGGAGCGTCGCCGCACCGTGGTCGTTTACCTCATTTACGATTGTAAATGTATTCGGGTCATTTCTGGACGCCGTCTCGGACATACACGACTATACGTTAATTAGACACATAAAACCCGCCACTGCGTTTAGTAAATCATTATAAACTATTCCGTGATTGTCTCTCGGGCGGGACTGTCCGCTCGCCGTCTGTCGGTTCTCCGAGAATGGCCCGCGTCCGGTGGTCGATTCGGCGGGCCGTGCTCCGGCTGTTGAGTCGTGACCGGAGTGGGACGTGACGCGACACGGCCGCGCTGTCGAGCGCGGGTGGGTCGTCGAAACGAACTGTGTCGCGTAAGTACGGCTTCTCGAATCGGGGACGGGGCGCAGTCAACCTAGGGAGTAGAGCTAGTTAACCGAATGGCTTGATATATCCGGTCTCATTAGTCACCCGCGTCGCCGCGGACCCCGCGACGAACGTCGACGTAGTAGTCGCGGAGCACGTTCCGACCGATTCGAAGCGGCGTCTCCGGTCCCATCTCCTCGTCGAGCACCGCGGTCACGGTCCGCCGCTCGCCCGCGAGTTCGACCACGATGTCCACCCGCGGGGGCGCGCCGTCTTCGACCGCGGCCGACGGTTCGGTGCCGAGGTCCGCCGCCAAGTCGGGAGCGATTCGAGTCATCGACGCCGCGGTGTCGATGCGGGCGAGCACCTCTTTCGACCCGCTGATTCCGGTGACGGTCACGCGCTCGGCGTGGCCGACGACCGGAACCCGCTCGTCGCGGACCCGCGAGGGAGCGTCCGCGGGCGGCGTTCCGTCGAGGTCGCGACCGAGGCGCTCGACGAGCGCCGAGTCGACGCGCCCGCCGGCCCGCTCGATTGCGAGACCGGCGATGGCCGCCGCGGGCGACCGCCCGGTGGCGCGGAACAGGCCGCGGAACCCCGCGGTCGGGTTGACTTCGAGGACGAGCCAGCCGCCGTCGCTCTCGATGAGGTCGACGCCGGCGTAATCGAGACCGAGCGTTCGCGTCGCTCGGAGCGCCGCCCCCGCGGCCCCCTGCGGGAGGTCCTCGGTCGCGTCCTCCACGTCGCCGCCGAGCGCGACGTTCGTCCGCCAGTCGCCCGCCGGGGCGTAGCGGTACATCGCGCCGACGACCTCGTCGTCGACGACGTAGATTCGGAGGTCGCGGTGGCGCTCGCTCGCGTCGACGTACTGCTGGACGAACGCCCGGCGGCCGTCGACGGTCGCCGAGACGGCCCGGTCGTGGTCGACCAGCCACGTCCCCCCGCCGTTGGTCCCGATTGCGGTCTTGTAGACGACCGGCGTCCCGAACCCGTCGCGCGCGGCGTTCAACTTGGCGTCCGCCGTCGCCATGTACGTGTGTGGCACCGGGATGCCCGCGGCGGCCAGCCTGCTCGACGTCGCGTGTTTGTGGACGGCGACGAGGACGCTCCGCGGGTCGTTAAGCACGGGCCGAACCGCGGCGTAGCAACTGGCGATAGAGAGGTCTTCGAGCGGGCTCGTCGATTTCGACAGCAGGAGTCGGTTGACCACCACGTCGACGTCGGGGTCCAGCGCGACGCCCGCCCGCGACACGTCGATGCCGACCGCCTCCTCGTGGAGCCAGACGGCCTCGTGACCGAGCGCCGTGACCGCGTTGCTGATGGCTTTCGTCTCCCTGCTGTCGTGGAACCCCAGAATCCCTACGGTGACCGTCTGTGCATCCCCACCCATGGGTGAGCTACGCGTCCCGGTCGTATCAGCGCATCGCGAGGTCTCGGGAAACGAGACTGTGCGGCCGCGCGACGCGTCGCGGGCGAGGGGACCCCGGTGAGACTCCCTCGAAATTTATAAACCCGAAACCGGGCGAGGAGATGTATGGACCTCCTGCGGCGGTTGGTCGGCCCCGACGGGCTTCCCTCGGGCCGAGTGGCGCTCTTCGTGGACGGGCCGAACGTCCTCCGCGACGAGTTCGACGTGGACTTAGACGACATCCGGGCGGCGGCGCGCTCCCTCGGCGACCAGTTGAGCGCGGCGCGGCTCTACCTCGACGAGCACGCCACGCCGGGGCTGATTCAGGCCGCGGAGGCGCGCGGGTTCGAGGTCGTCGTCACGAGCGGCGACGTGGACGTGAAGCTCGCGGTCGACCTCACGCGCTACGCCGTCGAGGACCGCGCCGACGTCATCGCGGTCGCCTCGCGGGACACCGACTTCAAGCCCGCCTTGGAGACGGCCAACGCCTACGGCCTGCGGACGGTCGCCATCGCGCCGGGGAGCTACGGCCGCTCGGACGCGCTCCAGAACGCGGCGACCCACGCGATGACGCTCGACGACCTCGACGACGGCGACGACTGAGCCGACACCGACGTCGAACCGCCCCGCCTCGCACCGCGCCGACCGCGAACGGTTCGCTTTTTCCTCCCCCGACCGACCACTCGCCCATGCAGGAGTTCGACACGCCGGTCGTGGACAACCACCTCCACCTCGACCCGGACCACGGGCGCGGACTGGAGGCGGTGAAGGATTTCGCCCGGAGCGGCGGCACGCACCTCCTCGTCGTCAACAAGCCCTCGTGGCTCCTCGGCCACGAGGTCGAAACCGGCGAGGACTTCCGCCCGGTCTTCGAGACGACCGTCGAGGTCGTCCGCGAGGCCTCCGAGATTCTTCCCGGGCGCGCGTGGCCGGTGCTCGGCGTCCACCCCGGCCTCGTCTCGAAGCTCGTCGACGACCGCGGCTACGACCCCGAGGCCGCCCGCGACCTGATGTGCGCGGGTCTCGACACCGCCGCCGAGTTCGTCCGCGAGGGCGACGCGCTCGCGCTCAAGTCCGGCCGCCCGCACTACGAGGTCACCGACGCGGTCTGGGAGGCCTCGAACGCCGTCCTCAGACACGGCCTCGACCTCGTCGCGGACTGCGACTGCGCGCTCCAACTCCACACGGAGTCGACGACCGACCTCTCGGACGTGGCCGAGTGGGCCGACGAACGCGGCGTCCCGGGCGAGCGCGTGATCAAACACTACGCGCAGGGCCACCTGACCGGCGGCACGCCGAGCGTCATGAGCGACAAGGACCGCCTCGAAGACGCCGCCGAGCGGGGCGAGCCCTTCCTCATGGAGACCGACTTCATCGACGACCCCGACCGCCCCGGCGCGGTGATGGGGCCGAAGACCGTCCCCCGGCGCGTCGACTGGCTCCTCGACGAGGGCCGCGACGCCGCCGTCCGAAACGCGCACGTCGAGACGCCCGCGTCGGTCTACGGCGTCGACACCGAGGCGACGCTCGACCGATAGCCGGCGACGCGACGCGGCCCCAGAGACCGGCGCACGAGCCGAATCGCGCCGTCTCCTCCCACGTCGTCGTCTCACACGGTCACAAGCAGGATAAGAAAGGCATTTGAGTCCGGCACGGGAGGTTGTAGGTATGACCGAGGCCGAGGAACGATACTACTCGCCGGAACGCTGGCAGAACTGGTTGACGCGCGTCGAAGAAGAGGACTTAGACCTCGAAAGCGAGGAGACCGGCCGTCTCCTGATGAACATCCAGAACGACGCGGCCATCGCCATCGCCAAGATTCTGACCGCCTACGACGACGACACGCTGGGCGAAGAGGAGGCGCTCGACGAGCTCTCGACCGTCCACGACATCGTCATGGCCGAACCCGAGTTCGAGACGGAGAACGAGGAGGCCGAAATCCTCGTCGGGAGCGTCCAGACGAGCCTCTCGTGTGCCTTCTTCGCCGCCGAGGAGTTCATCGTCGCCGGCCCCGCCGAACTCGAAGACGACATGGACGCCTACATCCGCGCCGCCGCCGACGCCGAGGCCGCAGACGACCTCGACAGCGCGCTCGGCTACATCGTCCAGGTCGGCACCCGCGTCATCGACGGCGAGGACCTCGACATCGAAGTTCTCGACGAACTCGAATTCGGACTCGTCACCGAGTGGGTCAACGGCCTCGACAGCCTCCAGAGCGGCCTCTCTGAGCCCGAGGTCGTCGAAGAAGAAGACTGAATCCGGCCTCTCGCGGTTTGACTGCTGTAGGAGTCTTTTTCCCGTTCGGATATCTTCACGTCATATGGACTTTCGGGGGGACGAGAGAGCGGTCACTGTCCAAATCGGCGCAGTGCTGCTGTTCGGTATCATCATCATCTCGATGTCGATGTACCAAGCGACCGTCGTCCCGAATCAGAACGAACAGGTCGAGTTCCTGCACAACCAAGAGGTTCAGAACCAGTTCGAGTCGCTTCGCGGTGCAATCATCGAGAGTTCGTCGGAGACGACCGCCCGCCCCTCGACGGTCTCGTTGGGGACGCGGTATCCGAGCCGGACGCTGTTCGTCAACCCCGGCCCCGTCTCGGGAACGTTGCAGACGCGGGAACTCGGAAGTCTCACCCTCACGAACGTCGAGACGGGGGAAGCCGAGACGAGCGACTACGTGAACGGCGGTCTCACGTACGAGACAAAGTCGCTCGAATACCGGCCGAACTACAACGTTCTGCAGTCGCCCCCGACGACGGTGTACGAAAACACCGTCGCGTACAACCGGTTCGAGACCGGCTACTCCGGGACGCTCAACGACAAGCAATCACTCATCAGCGGCCGGACGATTTCGCTCGTCGTCCTCCAAGGGAACTACTCGGAAAACGGCGTCGGCTCCGCGACCGTCGACGCGCAGGCGGTCAGCCCCGCCACGCGGACCGTCCCGGTGACCGGGAACGCGTCGGGGAATGTGACCATCAGCGTGCCGACGGAACTATCCGTGGACGAGTGGCGTGACCTTCTCGCAGAGGGGAACGACGACTACGTCTACGACGTGAGAAACGGCACCGGTGACAGCGTCGTAATCGAGATGCAAGGGGAGGAAGGTGGCGAGCCCGTGACGTACGACCTCCGCGTCGGAGCGGTCGGCGTCGGGTCGGGCGTCGACGACCCACCGGCGCATTACCTGACGGTCGTCGACGGAGCCTCGCCTCGAAGCATCGGGTCGGGAGACACCGAGACACTCATTTTCGAAGTCCGGGACCAATACAACAACCCCGTCTCCGGAGTCTCAGTGAACTTCTCTGTGAGCGGGAGTTCGGCCTCAATCGACCCGGAGAGGCCGACGACCGACTCGGAGGGGCGAATTCGAGTGACAGTGACGGGCGACTCGGCGGGGACCGCCGAGGTGCTCGGCAGTTTCGACGACGCGACGTTCAATCCGAGTACGCGGCAGGACGCGGGCGTCGAAATCACCGTTTCGAGCGGGGAGGCCACCGAGGGTGGCGTCGCCGGACTCCTCTATGAGAACGACGCAGTCGCCCGCGACGGCGACGACGACGACTTCTTCTCGACGCCCGGCGGCGTCGAGTTCTCGCTTCGGAACGTCGGCTCCGACTCCGTCGAACTCCTGAACGTCGTGATCAACCCGCACGACGACAGCATCGATGGACTCTCAGACCGGGTCGACGGCGGGAACGACGACCCCGGAGAGACAGAGCTGTACGTCGAGTCGCCGAGCGGCGACGCCCTCGTCGACTACCAGATTACCCAGAACGAGTACGTCGACGTGCCCGAAGACGGGCTCGCAATCGATATCGACGAGAGCGGTGACATCGGCGGATCGAACCCCGTCGTCGGCAGCGGCGAGTCCGCGCGGTTCTACGTGTACGAGTTCTACGACGGCGACACGAACGTCGACATGACCGGCGAGTGGCTCTCTGTTCGCGTGACCTACCGCCTCCCGTCGGGCCTCGTCGACGCCAAGACGTTCTCGTTCGAAGCTAACGCCTAGCCGGAAGGCGGCGTGAACGCTCCGCCGACTCCCCGGACGACGGGTCCGTACAGCGTCCCCGAAGGCGAGTCGATACAGCTCGATGGCTCGGGGAGTTCGGACAGCGACGGGTCGATTACCAGCTACAGTTGGTCCATCACCGACGACCCGACGGGACAGGCGAGTCTGTCGAATCCCAGTTCCGCACAACCGACGTTCAACGCGCCCGACAGCGTTTCGGGGGACACCGACGTGACCGTCGAGTTGACGGTCACCGACGACGACGGGGAGACGAGCACGAGAACGACGACTGTGACTGTCACGGATAGCACGCCGTCCCCGCAGCCGTCCATCTCGATGCGGGTCGACGACCTTACCGACATCCGCACGAACAACCCTGACTTCGTCGTCTCCTACGATATTGGAGAGACGAACGCCTCGTTCGAGCGGGTCGAAGTCGAGATGGATTCGACGCAGGGTTCCGCGTTCGATTCCGAACAGCAGACGGCGGCACGAGGGAGCGTTCGGCTGCAACCCGGATACGGAGCGGAACAGACGTTCGAAGTCACGGTTGACGTGATTTACGATGGACCGAACGGCGAGTACGTCGAGAGCTCCCAGACCGTGACCGACGTGGCCGACGCGCGGAACCGGAACGAAAACGCCGACCTGTCGCTCGGAAGTAGCGCATCCATCAACTCTCTCAACATCGAAGATCAGACAAACACTGGACAAAACGAAGTCAGGTACCGCGCAGACTACGCTGTCTCGACCGGTGACTTTAGTCGGGTCGAACTGGTGGCGCTCAACCTCAACGGCAACGGGGCGACGGACACGACCCAACGGACCGACCGGAACCGTAATAACGTGGAGATTATCAGGTCCGACGGCGCGCAGACTGACTACCGAGTCGGAATACTGGTGTACGACAACACGGGTGCCGTCGTCGACATCCAGACGGTCGACGACGTCGCGGACGGCACTGACCCCTAGTTCGACAACCGACGTAACTCCCCATCGACAAAACCTTATCCCTCGGTTCTGTAGCATCGACCATGACTTCCGTCGGCATCGACGCCATGGAGATTTGGACGGGCAAACTCGTGTTAGACCTCCCCAACACCTTCGCGCCGGTGAAGGGCGAAGACCCGGAGAAGTACACGAAGGGTCTGGGTCTCCACACGTCGTCGTTCCCGGACGTGTACGAGGACATCGTCACGATGGGGGCGAACGCCGCCAAGAAACTGATGGACCGAAAGGGTCTCACGCCCGCGGACATCGGCCGCATCGACGTGGCGACCGAGTCCGCGTTCGACAACTCCAAGCCGGTGTCGACGTACATCGCCGGCTGTCTCGAACAGGTGTACGACGGCGACTTCCGCCACGCCAACAAGGGCGAGCGCAAGTTCGCCTGCATCGCCGGCACCCAGAGCCTCGACGACGCCTACAACTGGATTAAGGCGGGTCGGAATCGCGGGCGCGCGGCGCTCGTCATCGCCACCGACACCGCCCTCTACGAGCGCGGCGACCCCGGCGAGGCGACGCAGGGCGCGGGCGCGGTCGCGATGCTCATCGACGAGGACCCGGACCTCGTCGAACTCTCGACCGAGCAGGGCTACGGCAGTATGGACGAGACGGACTTCCTCAAGCCGAACCAGCAGTTCCCCTCCGTGGACGGCAAGCGCTCCATGCAGGTGTATCTCGCTCGGATGCGCGAGGCGCTCGAAGACTACGAGAGCGTCGCGGGTCGCACCCACCCCGACCTGTTCGAGTACATCCCGTTCCACACGCCGTTCCCCGGCATGGTCCGGAAGGCGGCGCTTCTGGGCTTCCGTCACATGACCCGCGACACCGACATCGAAGACGACCTCGAAGCCGAGATCGGTCGCCAGCCCCGCGAGGCGGACTTCGAGACGTGGGACGACTACGAGGAGGCCATCCGCGGCTACATGGACGAGCTGAAGACGACCGAGCAGTACCGCGACTGGTACGGCCGCGTCATCGAGCCGACGCTCGACATCTCCAGCCGCGTCGGCAACTGGTACACCGGCTCGGTCCACATCGCCCGGCTGTCGGCGCTCATCGCCGCCGCGGACGAAGGAAAGGAGATGACCGGCAAGCAACTGCTCGTCGGCTCCTACGGCTCCGGCGCGCAGGCGGAAATCCACGCCGAGACGGTCCAAGAGACGTGGCTCGACGAAATCGAGGCCGTGGACGTCGACGACCAGCTCGCGGCCCGCACCGAGATTTCCTTCGACGACTACGAGCTCATCCACGACGTGCACAACCACGAAAAGGAAATCGAGGTCGAGGAGTTCACCCAACCCGAAGCCGAGTTCGTCTTCACGGGCTGGGGTCGGATGAACGAGCGCCGCTACGAATACGTCGAATAACAGACCGACTGCACGGCCGGGCGACGTGTGAGCGCCCGCGTTCGCGCCGGGTCGTCAGAACGAGCGGGCTTGGTCCGGCAGTATCGACCACGAATCCGCCGGGTCCGCCCCTCGGTCGTCGTAGAACTTTCTGCCGATGTAGTCGTCGCTCACGCTCCCGAGTATCGTGTTGTACAGGTCGGTGGCCGACTCGTAGGTCTCGGATCCGAGCGGGGCGAGGATGGTCTCGACGGTTTCGGCGTCGTCGACGCTCGGCGCGGCCACCTCGATGTCGCCGGCGCGTTCCAGCACGCGCTCGGTCGTGACCGGGTACTCGAACGCCGTTTCGAGGTGCGAGTGCAGGGCGCGAATGTCCATGGACGGACATCGTCGCGGCCGCCCTTCGGCTTTTTTCTCCTTCTGTCGGACACTCTGGACATTCGAACCGAACGAGCGGACCTGTCCGAATCGAGGGGTCCGAAAAAGCGGGAGACGGCGGCGAGCTCAGGGAAGCTTCCGCAGGTCTTCGAGCATCTCGTCTAAGTCGCGGTCGGTCACGGCGAGAGCGAAGCCGTCGATGGTGGCGAGCGCGGGCGCGTGCTCCCAGAGGTCGTCCTCCGTGAGACCGTGGAGGACGACGGCGTTCGGCGTCGGCGTGACGACGCGCATGGCGACGAGCGGCGACTCGCCGCGGGTGACGCCGGTGAAGACGAGCGCTCGACTGGTCGACTGGCCGTAGAGTCGGTAGAACTCCTCCGAAGAGAGCCGCGTGATGGCCTGAATGCTGTTGATGACGGTGTGGCCGCTGATGCGGTCTTGGTCGCCGTCGACGATGGGGGTCGCGCCGATGGCGTCGTAGAAGCTGTCCAGCGGAATCGACGTGGGGTACTCCCGGAGGTCCTGGACGATGTCGCTCTCGAAGCCGGCCGAGAGGACGCGGGCGTACTGCCGGATGCGACTGCCGCCGCGGGCCTCGTCGATGTCGAGGAGCGCTTCGACCATCCGGCGGATGACGCCGATACCGGGGCTCTCGCGGCGGCCGCTCTCGTAGTCGGAGACGACCGACGACGACACGTCCAACTGCTCGGCGAGCGCCGTCTGGGAGATGTCGAAGTCGGTCCGCCACTTGCGGAGCGTCGCGCCGGGGTCGTCCGAGAGGGTAATCTCGCCCGCGATGCGGCGGGCGAGGTCGTCGCGCGGTGCCGCGGTCATCGCGAACACCTCGGTCCGGCGGACGAGTGAGTCATGGGACAACCTGCGTGAGTATCCCGCAAAAGGATGTCGAAAGTGGTAGTCGTCGCGTGACGAACCCCGTGGGAACCCTGAAGGTCGTCGGCCGACCACTACGCGGTATGCCATCGACCCTCGTCCACGTCGCGGTCGGCGGACTCGTCGGTGCCGCCCTCCTCGGTCGCTGGTTCGACGCCCGGTCGGTCGGCGTCGCGCTCGTCGCCGCCGCGGTCCCCGACCTCGATTCGTTCACCAGCACGCTCCTGCCGGGGAGCCACCGCGCGCTCCTCCACACGCTGTTGCTCCCGCTCGCGCTCGCCGCGCTCGTGGTCTACGACACGCGGATTCGGGACCCCGAGCGCTCCGCGATTCGCGGTCGCTGGGGGGACCGTGGGGTCGCAGTCGCGTGGGTGGGCATCGCGGCGCTCCTCTGCGGCGGCGTCTTCCCCGACCTGTTCACCAACGGCGTCAACGCTTTCTACCCGCTTCACGACGCGTTCTACTCGATTAGCGGGCGCGCCGAGTGGTCGAGCACGCGCGGGTTCGTCCAGACGTTCGTCGAGCTACGGCCCGCGTCGCCGCCGCCGACGACGGAGACGCTCCACTACAGCACTGTAGTCGACCCGTCGCCGGGCGCGGAACCCGAGAACGTCGAGCGAATCGCCCCGCTCGCCTCGTCCGGACTGGAACTGATGCTCGTCGTCCTCGGGGCGGGTGTGGTCGGCGGGCGACTCCTGTCGGAGCGGCTTCGCGGCTCCTCGGAGTGAGCCGGGAACGCGGCCGCGACTCCGAGCGTTCATAACCGATGGCAACGCACCCGCGTGCATGAGCGAGACACCGGACGGCGTCGAGGTGCGGCCGTACGAACCGGGCGACGCGGCCGCGTTCTGGGAACTGAAACGCGGGTTCGAACTCGGCATCGGCGAGGGGACCGGCGGCGACGACAAGCTGTCGACGTACGAGGCGAAACTCACCGACGACTACCGCGAGCGATACCTCTCGTGGGTCGAGCGCTGTGCGACCGACGACCCCGGGTGCGTCGTCGTCGCGGAGGCGTCGTCGGACGGTGGCGAGGACGGCGAGGACGGCGAGGGTGGCGACGACGGCACCAGCGACGGTCGCGACGGCGCGGACACGACGCTCGTCGGCTACGCCTTCGCGCTCCCCGAGGAGATGACGTTCATCTGGGACGCCGCCGTGCTCAACGAGCTATTCCTCGACGCCGACTACCGCGGCACGGGCGTCGCAGACGAACTCATGGCGGCCGTGTTGGACCACGCGCGCTCGCAGGACCTCCCTCTGGACCGAATCGTCCTCGACGTGGACGAGGCGAACGGTCGGGCGCGGGCGTTCTACGAGCGCTACGGCTTCGACCACTGGGGCGAACTCGTCGCGCGCGACCTCTGAGGTCGGGAAACCGAGGAATCGGAGAACCGAGCGAGCGGGCGTCAGTGACTACCGGAGCGCCGTGGCCGCGACGCCGCCGACGGTGCCGAGAACGGCGGGGTAGGCGACGCCCGCGAGGAGCGCGGACGTGACCGGGTCGGGACTGATAGCCGCGTCGCCGACGCTGACGGTGAACAGTGCGATACCCGCGAGCGCGAAGACGAGGTAGCCGACGGTGGTTCCCACGCCGGCCAGCGCGCCTTCCTGCGGCGAGGACGCGCCGCTGACGACGGCCGCGAGCGCGCCCGCGGCGAGGAGCGCGACCACGGGCACGACGTAGAGCACCGGCGAGAACGCCTCGACGTTCTCGATGAGGTTCGCGCTGGAGGTCGTTCCGAACAGGCCGGGGAACCGCGTCGTCACGCCGTGGGCGCTCATGAACACCCAGCCGACGACCTTCCACGTCGAGATGTCGGAGCCGAGGGCTTCGAGCACCTGACTGGCCGTCGAGTTCTCGATGGTCGAGGAGGACAGCAGGTACGTCACGAGGTAGCCGAACAGGGCCGCTCCGAGACCGGCGACGCCGCCGCCGCCGACCGACCGAAGCGTCGATGGTGTGGAACCGGGCGTCGATTCAGGTGTCGTTGACATCGTGTCGGAAGCGATTGTCGCTCTCCCCTAAATGTCTCGTGGCCGCCGTGCGTGGGTGTCTCGCGGTACGATGTGGCAGATGAGGGGTCCACATCGCGACCCACGTCGACGGCGGTCTGAAGGGCGGCCGCGTCGTCGCCGGCGCGGTTCCCGGTGCGGTCCCGGGTGGCGAATACGGACGGCTCAGCGAACGTCGTCGGGGTCGGCGTCCCAACGGAACTCGGCGTCGTAGTCGCCGCCGGTCGTCGCCAGCCAGTCCTCGCGGGAGACGCTGTAGCGGAGTTCATCGGTCGGGTCGCCGTCGATGACGATGCTGTTTGGCTCGCGGCCGTCGAGGCCGCCGCCGAGCGCCGCCATGTACTTCTCTATCGCTCGCTTGGATTTCTCGTTCGACACGACGTGCGACACCGAGACGACTTCGAGGTCCAGCGCGTCGAACGCGAGCGCCACCAGCGCCGCGGCGCGCTCACCCGAGTACCCGCGGCCCCAGTAGCGCGGGCGGAGCCACAGCCCGAGTTCTCCGACGCGTCGGTCCCACTCGGTGTGGAGGCCACCGAACCCGGCAATCTCGCCTGCGCCCGCTTCGCCGTCGCGCGGGATAATCGCGTAGTCGGCGCTCTCGGCGTCGGTCCAACTCGACTCCCCGCGGTCGAGGAACTCCTTCGTCACTTTCGGCGTCTCGTGGCGCGACCACGGCATGTGCCGGGTCACGTCGTCCATCTCGGGGGCCGAACACAGGTCGTACGCCTCGTGGACGCCGACGTGCTTCGGGCGGCGGGCGACCAAGCGGAGCCGCGGCGTCTCGACGGCCGCGGGGTAGAGGTCGCTCACTCGCGGCCCTCCCAGCGGAACTCGGCGTCGTAGTCGCCGCCGGTGGCGTCTTCCCACTGTTCGCGGGTCACGGACCAACCGCGAACGTCGCGCGGCGTCCCGTCGGCGTCGACGGTCTCGTTGGGAAACAGACCGTCTTCCCGCCCGCCGAAGCGGTCGGTGTACTTCTCGATGGCGCGACACGACGCCTCGTTTTCGGGCATGGCGTACGCGAGCGCGACGTCGAGGTCGAGCACATCGAAGACGGCGGCGAAGAAGGCGGCCGCCCGCTCGCCGGAGTAGCCGCGGCCCCAGAACTCCGCGCGGAGCCATATGCCGAAGACGGCCCGGCGCTTGTCCCACTCGGGGTTGAAGCCGGCGGTGCCCGCGAACTCGCCCGCGCCGTCCTCACCGTCGCGGGGGAAGACGGCGTAGATGGCGTTTTCGGCCGACTCGTGGCCCTTTTCGGCCTGTTCGATGAACTCCAGCGTCTCCTTGGGCGTCTCGTGGGGGTTCCACGTGACGTACTCGGTCTCCTCTTCGATGGTGTCCGACCGCGAGGCCGCGAAGCGGTCGTAGGCGTCCAACGGGTCGACGACCGCCCGCGACAGGGCCCGGAGCCTGAGCCGCGAGGTCACGATTTCGTCGGGGAACATGGGACGGAGTCCACTCGGAGGGCGCTAATAAGTTTTCTGACTATTGACATATGTCAACGTGATGCACGACCTGACTGGCCACGGCTCTCGGATCGGTCGGATTCGAACACGTTCCGGGCGCACACACCTTCTCCCGCGCGAGAACCCGGAGATGCGTATTTGTGTCGGGAGCGCGTCTAGCGGGGACGGAACGGAGTGCAACGAGATGGACTGGGAGCGAACGGTGGGCGGCTACGCGCTCGTCATGGGAGCCGTGACGCTCGTCATCTGGGCGTTGACCGTCGACGGCGGCCCGGTGATGGAGCCGCGGACCGACCCGTTTTCGCTGTTCGCGTCGCTCGTGTTGGGCGGGCTGACCGGCGTGTCGCTTCTGGTGGCGGGTGCGGGACTCGTCCGACGGCAGTTGTGGGCGCGCCCGCTCAGTCTCGTGGCCTTCGGCCTGCTTTTCGCCGGCGTCATCGACAGCGCCGGCTACTACGCCGCAGTCGGACGAGTCGGCGTCGTCGTGGCGCTGTTCGTTGTCTGTCTCGCCACGCTCGCGGCGCTCGGGTGGTCCCTCGTCGACGCCCGGAACCGGGCGCGGCGGGCGGCGTGGTGAGTCGGCGTCTGCGTCGGTGAGTCGCCCCGGTAGTTCGGGCGCTTCCGGCGGAGCGTCCGGCCGGCGCGCGGCGCTCCGCAACCACTAAACGCGCCTCGGTCCTCCTTCCGGTAATGGTAGACTGGACGGAGAAGTACCGCCCATCGACGCTCTCCGAGGTCCGCGGCAACAACAAGGCCCGCGACGCCCTCGCGGAGTGGGCCGAGACGTGGGACGACCACCGGGAGGCGGTCGTCGTCCACGGGAGCCCGGGCATCGGAAAGACCTCCGCGGCCCACGCGCTCGCCGCCGACATGGGCTGGGAGACGGTCGAGTTGAACGCGTCGGACCAGCGGACCGGCGACGTCATCGAGCGCTTCGCCGGCCGCGCCGCGAAGAACGCGACGCTCGCCGGCTCGTCGACGGGCACGTCCACCCGGCAGTTGGTCATCCTCGACGAGGCCGACAACATCCACGGCAACTACGACCGCGGCGGGGCCAGCGCCGTCACCCGCCTCGTCAAGTCGTCGAGCCAGCCCATCGTCCTCATCGCCAACGAGTTCTACGACATGAGCCGCGGGCTCCGGAACGCCTGTCAGGAAATCGAGTTCCGCGACGTGTCCGCCCGCTCTATCGTCCCCGTCCTCCGCGACATCTGCCGCAAGGAGGGACTGGAGTTCGAGTCCGACGCGCTCGACCGCATCGCCGAGATGAACAGCGGCGACCTTCGCTCGGCCGTCAACGACCTGCAGGCCATCGCCGAGGGCCGCGAGAAAATCACCGAGGAGGACGTGGTCATGGGCGACCGCGACCGCTCTGTCGGCCTGTTCGAGTTCCTCGACGCCGTCCTCAAAGAGGAGTCCGCACAGGACGCGCTGTACACCGCCTACGACGTGGACGAGACGCCCGACGACCTCACGAAGTGGGTCGAGGACAAGGTGTCGCTCGTCTACGAACCCGACGAACTCGCCCGCGCCTACGACTTCCTCGCCAACGCCGACCGCTGGCTCGGCCGCGTGCGCGCCACGCAGAACTACTCCTACTGGCGCTACGCGACCGACAACCTCGCCGCCGGCGTCGCGGCCTCCCGCGACCGGACCCGCGGCGGGTGGACCCGCTACGGCGGCGCGCCCTACCGCTCGACCCGCGACAAGACCCGCGACACCGTCGTCCGGAAAATCGCGCAGAACGGCGGCTTCAGCATGGCGACCACCCGCCGCGAGGTCCTCCCGTACCTCTCGGCTATCACCCACCACTGCAAGCCCCGCGAACTGACCGTCGCCATGGCCGCCTACTACGAGTTCGACGAGTCGCACGTCTCCTTTGTCACCGGGAGCGGCGAGACGACGAACAAGGTCCAGTCCATCGTCGAGGACGCCGGCGAACTCCGCGAGGAACTGGTCGAGGAACACGCCGGCGGCGCGTTCGCCGGGATGGAAGACGTGTCCGTCGAGGGCGACGCGGCGGCCGCCGACGGCGACGAGGGCTCCGACGACGTGCTCGACCGCGACGCCGACGCCGACGACGCGGCCGAGAGCGACGAGGACGACGCCTCGACCGACGACGGGCAGTCCGGGCTCGACGACTTCTTCTGAGCGGGACCGTCCGCCGCGTTCCAGCCGCGTTCCCGCCGCGTTTCTGTCGCGCCGCCGCCCGAGAGTAACGCCACGCGGGGCTTTTTGGGGCCGCCCGACGAACCGCGCGTATGAGAGCCGCAGTCCTCCGCGAACACGGTGAACCGCTCGACGTGACCGAAGTCCCCGACCCGACGTGCGACCCCGACGGCGTCGTCGTCGAAGTCGAGGCCTGCGGCATCTGCCGGAGCGACTGGCACTCGTGGATGGGTCACGGCGAGTGGGCCGACGACGCGGTCCCCGCCGGCCAGATTCTCGGCCACGAGCCCGCCGGCCGCGTCGTCGAGGTCGGCGACCGCGTCGAGACGATTCGGGAGGGCGACCGCGTCGCCCTGCCGTTCAACCTCGCCTGCGGCTCGTGCGGCTACTGCCAGACCGGCCACGGCAACGTCTGCACGGGCGACCACCCGCACGCCCTCGGCTTCGAACCGTCCGCGCAGGGCGCGTTCGCGGAGTTGGTCCATCTCCCGTCCGCCGATTACAACGCGATTCAGCTCCCCGAGGATGTTTCCCCGACCGACGTGGCCGCGCTCGGCTGTCGGTTCATGACGGCCTACAACGCCCTCGACGCCCGCGCCGGCCTCCGCGCGGGCCAGTGGGTCGCCGTCCACGGCTGTGGCGGTGTCGGCCTGTCGGCGATTCAGGTGGCGACCGTCCTCGGCGCGCGCGTCGTCGCGGTCGACGTGCGCGAGTCCGCGCTCGACGCCGCGGCCGACCTCGGCGCTGACGCCGTCGTCGACGGCTCCGCGGAGGACCCGGTGGACGCCATCCGGGGGCTGACCGACGGCGGGGCGCACGTCTCGCTCGACGCGCTTGGCGTCGCCGAGACCTGCCGGAACTCGGTTCGGTCGGTCCGGCCTCGGGGCGCACACGTCCAGGTCGGCCTGACGACCGAGGCCGAACAGGGGAACGTGTCGCTTCCGACCGACTGGATGACGAGACACGAGGTGTCGTTCCTCGGCGCGCGCGGGATGCCGCCGACGAACGCGGACGACCTGCTCTCGCTGCTCGCGTCGGACGCGGTCGACCCCGGCTCGCTCGTGACGAAGACCGTCTCGCTCGACGAGGTACCCGAGCGACTAGCCGCGATGACCGACTACGACACCGTCGGCGTCGAAGTGATGGTTCCGTAAAAGCGGAGTCGGCGGTTCGGACGCTCGTTGGCTCGTTGCCGGCTCAGGGCGTCGGCGTCGGCGTTCGACGCTCCTCGGACGGCTCGTCGTCCGCGAGGCCGCGCCAGACGACCTCGCCGCAGTCGGGACAGTCGAGTCGGACCGTCCGGCCGTCGCGCGTCCGCTCGGACCACGCGTCGATGCCGGCGGCGCGGCCGCAGGTCTGACAGAAGAGGACGGCCTTGGTGCGTTCGCTATCGGGCGGTTCGTGACTGAATTCGCGGGGAGCGTAGTTCATGCCGCAGGAAGCGGCGTTTCGGGGGATAAGCTTGTTGGAAGATTCCGGGTGTGTGCCCGGCTACCCCGTCTCAGAGGAGCTTCGAGAGGAACTGCTTGCCGCGGTCGGTCTTCGGGTTCTCGAAGAACACCTCGGGCGGCGAGTCCTCGACGACGCGGCCGTCGGCCATGAGGACGATTCGGTCGCCGACCTCGCGGGCGAACCCCATCTCGTGGGTGACGACGAGCATCGTCATGCCCTCGTCGGCGAGGTCGTGCATCACGTCGAGCACCTCCCCGACGAGTTCGGGGTCGAGCGCGCTCGTGACCTCGTCGAACAGCATCACGTGGGGGTCCATGGCGAGCGCGCGGGCGATGGCGACGCGCTGTTGCTGGCCGCCAGACAGTTGGTTCGGATAGGAGTTCGACTGCGCGCCGAGGCCGACCCGGTCGAGCAGTTCGTCGGCGCGCCGCGTGGCGTCTCCCTCTTTGAGGCCCTTGACCTTCGTCGGCGCGAGCGTCACGTTCTCCCGCGCCGTCTTGTGCGGAAAGAGGTTAAAGCTCTGGAACACCATGCCGATGCGCTGTCGCAGGCGATTGATGTCCGCGTCCTCCGCAGAGATGGACTGGCCTTCGAGTCGAATCTCGCCGTCTTGAATCTCTTCGAGGCGGTTCGCACAGCGGAGGAGCGTCGATTTCCCGGACCCCGAGGGGCCGATGACGACGCACACTTCGCCCTCTTCGACGTCGAGGTCGACGTCCTTCAGGACGTGCGTCTCGCCGAAGTACTTGTCCACCTCGTCGAATTCGAGGAGGCTCATCGGCGGTCACCTCCCCAGTCGGAGCGGGCTTCGAGGTAACTGACGATTTTACCGAGCGGAATCGTAATCATGAGGTAGGCGATGGCGACGAGGAGGATGGGCGTCCACGGGTCGAACGTGGTCGAGTTGACGTTGCGGAACGCGCTGATGAGCTCCGGGATGGCGATGACCGTCAGGAGCGAGGTGTCCTTCACGAGGATGACCTGGTCGTTGCCGATTGCGGCGAGCGCGTTGCGCCACGCCTGCGGGAGGACGACCTCGCGCATGCCCTGCACGTAAGACATCCCGAGCGAGCGGGCGGCCTCCATCTGGCCCTCCGGGACGGCGTCGATACCGCCGCGGACGGCCTCGCCGACGTAGGCGGCGTGGTTGAGCGTCAGTCCGATAATCGCGGTCGGAATCGCCCAGTTGGAGATGGGGAACTGCCCCGGCGGCCAGAACGCCGGAATCCCGACGTAGATGACGAGCAACTGGAACAGAAGCGGCGTCCCGCGGAAGAACTCGACGTAGGCGGTCGCGACGGTGTTCGTGAACCTCGTGTTCGACACCCGACCGAGTCCGACGAAGACGCCCGCGGTGACGGAAAACAGACTCCCGACGAGGACGATACCGAGCACTCGCAGGAACGCGTTGACGAACTGCGGGTGGATAATCTCGACGAGGAGTTCGAAATCGACCTGGGTGAAGATAATCGCCGCGATGAACCCGCCGACTCCGAGCGTGAATAGTCCCGCGATGGCCGCGCCCAGTCGCCTGAGCGTTTTGTCGTTCAAGAACTGCTCTTGGTACTCACCGTCACCGGTTCGTCCCTCGGAGTAGGATTCAGCCATTGGTAGTGTTTCTCACAGTGGTGGGATAAAAAACGCGTCCTGGTTCGGCTTATCCGGAGAAGTACTCCGAGTAAATCTCGTCGTACGTGCCGTTGTCGCGGATGGTCTGGAGCGCGCCGTTGACCTCCTCGCGCAGGTCGTCGTCGTCCTGCCGGAAGCCGATGCCGTACTCCTCGACGGTGAGGGTGAGGTACGGCGGGGCGTTCTCCTTGCCCTGTTCCTCGGCGGCACCGGGACCTTCGAGGAACCGGACGTTGTCGCTCTGGTCGACGAAGGCGGCGTTGACGGTGTTGTCGTTGACGACCGCGCTGACCTGGTTGTTCCGGAGCGCGTCGAACGCGCCGGTCACCTGGTCGTAGCTCTGAATCGTCAGGTCGCCGTCGAACTCCTCTTTGAGGCTGGTCGCGGCGCTCTCGCCGGTCGTCCCCTTCTGGACGCCCACCGTGACACCCTGGAGGTCCTCCTTCGAGGAGATATCACTGCTGTTGAGGACGATGACCGTCTGGTAGGCGGTGAAGTACGGGTCCGAGAAGTCGATCTGCTCCGCGCGGTCCTCGGTGATGGTCATCGCGGACATGATGACGCGGAAGTTCCCGTTGTTGAGCGAGGGGATGATGCTGTCGAAGCTCGTCTTCTGGAACTCGTGTTCGTAGCCGAGTTCGCCGAAGACCGCCTCGGCGATGTCGACGTCGAAGCCGACGAGTTCGCCCTCGGTCGTCTCGTACTCGAACGGCCGGTACGGGATGTCCGAGCCGATGGTAATCGTCTCGCTACTACTGCCGCCGCCGCCGAGACAGCCGGCCAGCGTGAACGCGGCCGCGGCCCCGGCGGAGCCCTTCAGAAAGGTGCGACGTTCCATAACAGCCATCAGGTAGCACAGCCCCGTATAACACTTCTTCGGTCCGTTCGTCAATTCGTTCCGATATTGACGAAAAATATCCGGGAATTGTGTGGATGGGTGGGATATATCTCTAACCGTGAAACGGATTCGCCATATCGTCGTTTTATCGGAGTAGTATGCAACTCGAATCGCGAAAGTTGTTGATATTGCCGATAGTTATCCCATTTCTTGTATTTTAGTTGTTAAACGGAGTTCCTCCCCAACCCGAGGTCACGCTCCGCCGTCAGTCGGCGTCGTTCGTCGCGCCGGCCTGCGGTATCGGGAGGCCGCCGCGGACGAGGACCGCCGCGCCGACGACGAGGACGAGCGCGAGGACCGTCCCGCCGAGGTGGGCGAGTTCGAGCGCCGGCCCGTACACCTGCCGGCCGGCGATGAGGAGCGCGACGACCACGACGCTCGCGGGCGCGGTGACGAATCTGAGCCGGTCGTAGGCGTCCGCCCGCGGGCCGTGAGCGGCGTTCGCCCAGAGGGTGACCGCGACGAGCGCGGCGTAGGTCGTGAGGCCGACGACGTAGTAGACGGCCTGCGTCGTCGGGCCGAAGGAGACGAACGCGTGGGGCGCGAGGACGAGCATGACGGGCGCGCCGACGAGCGCCAGTCTGACCGCGTCGGCGATGCGGGGGATGCCGCGGTCGGCGAGCCCCCACGCGGCGGCGGCGACGACGGCGGTGAAGATGGAGGTCGCGACCACGTAGTGGGCGGTGAGGATGACCCACTCGTACTCGGTGACGGTGAGCGCCCCGAGGACGATTTGGAACGGGAGGATGACCGTGGCGACGACGAGCGCGTAGCGGACGCCTTTTGCGACGCCCTCGCGCCACGCCTGCACGGTCGTCCCGAGGATGAGGAAGCCGGTGAGCATGGCGACGAGGCGGTGGAACCATTCGAGGAAACTGCCCCAGTTGGCCGGGAACAGCCCGAGGAAGCCGTCGCAGAACGGCCAGCGGCCGGCGCAGGTGAGCCCAGCGCCCGCGGCGGCGGTGTACACGCCGAGGACCATCAGGACGCCGGTCATCGCGGCGGCCCCCGCGAGGAGGCGGCGAAGCCGAGGTGTCATACGCGTGGGTCAGAACCGCGCGAACTTATATCTCGTCGGTATGGTCCTCGAAGGCGTTACCGTGCGACCGCCTCGCACGATAGGTCCGACCGCTCGGCTCGTGTCGGACCAGTTCGCCTCGGTCGCGTTGGACCGGTCCGCCCGGGTCGTTCGAGCCGTCCCATTCAAGTCGATTCGGTTGGACGCGCGAACATGGACGAGCGACTCGACTCCCGAGCGGACCGACTCGACGCATATCTCGCGGACCGCGACCTCGAAGCGGTCTGGTTCGCCCGCCCGAACTCCTTCGCGTGGCTCCTCGGCGGCGACAACGTCGTCGACCGCGACTCGCCTTTGGGCGTCGCCGCCGCCGGCTACGACGGCGACGAGTTCCACGTCGTGACGGACAACATCGAAGCGACCCGCCTGCTCCACGAAGAAGTCCCTCACGAGGACGTTCGCGTCCACCGCTTCCAGTGGTACGAGGGCTCGCTGGCGTCCGGCGTCGAGGCGGTCTCGCCGACTCCCGCCGCCGCCGACTTCGACGTGCCCGGCTTCGCGGACGTCGACGCCGCGGCCGTCCGCCAGCCGCTTTCGGACGCCGACATCGAGGCCTACCGCGAACTCGGCCGCGACGCGGCGAGCGCGGTCGAGCGGGTCTGCCGCGAACTCGCGCCGGGCGACACCGAACACGAGGTCGCCTCCGGCCTGAAGGTCACGCTCAGCGCGATGGGCATCGAAGCGCCGGTGGTACTCGTCGGCGGCGGGCGGCGCGCCCAGAAGTACCGCCACTACACGCCCAAGCAGGAGGAACTCGGCGATTACGCCCTCGTCTCGGTGACGGCCCAGCGCGGCGGCCTCTACGCGAGTTGCACGCGGACCGTCGCGTTCGACGCGCCCGAGTGGCTCGAAACCCGCCACGAGGGCGCGATGCGGGTCGAGACCGAGGCGCTGGCGGCGACCCGGAAGGCGGCCGCAGAGGGCGGCACCGCCGGCGACGTGTTCGACGCCATCCGCGACGCCTACGACGCGGTCGGCGAGTCCGAGGAGTGGCTGAACCACCATCAGGGCGGCGCGGCCGGGTTCGCCGGCCGGGAGTGGTTCGCCGCGCCCGACGCCGACGACGAGGTCCGCGCGCCGATGGGCTACGCCTACAACCCGACCATTCAGGGCGCAAAGAGCGAGGACACCGCGCTCGTCACCGACGAGGGCGTCGAGCCGCTGACCGCGACCGGCCGCTGGCCGACCCGGACCGTGACCGACGCCGACGAGACGGTCGAACTCGAACGGCCGGAAATTCTTCACATCGAAACGGAGTAATTTTTCGAGCGGAGCGGCGTCGGTTCGCCGTTCCGACCTCGCCGCCGTCCGCCGAAGGTTCGACCATTGTCGAAGTCAAAATTCGACGTTGTTGAATAGCTTTTTGCCCCCTGCGCGAGGAGGTGTGGTTCATGGGACTGGACGACGACTCACGGGAATATCACAGACAGGATCCGCCCGGAAAAATCGAAATCGCGACGACGAAGCCGACGAACACCCAACGCGACCTGAGTCTGGCGTACTCGCCGGGCGTGGCCGCGCCGTGTCTCGACATCGCGGAGGACGAAGACGCCGCCTACGAGTACACCGCGAAGGGTAACCTCGTCGGCGTCGTCTCCAACGGCTCGGCGGTGCTCGGGCTGGGGAACATCGGCGCGCAGGCGTCGAAGCCGGTGATGGAGGGCAAGGGCGTGCTGTTCAAGCGCTTCGCCGACATCGACGTGTTCGACGTCGAACTCGACATCACGAACGTGGACGACTTCGTGGCGGCGACGAAGGCGATGGAGCCGACGTTCGGCGGCATCAACTTGGAGGACATCAAGGCCCCCGAGTGCTTCGAAATCGAACGACAGCTCCGCGAACAGATGGACATCCCCGTGTTCCACGACGACCAGCACGGCACGGCCATCATCTCCGGCGCGGCGCTTCTGAACGCCGCCGACGTCACCGATAAAGACCTCGACGACCTCGATATCGTCTTCTCCGGGGCGGGCGCGTCCGCGCTCGCGACGGCGCGGTTCTACGTCTCTCTCGGCGCAAAAAAGGAGAACATCACGATGTGCGACTCCTCGGGCATCATCACCGAGTCGCGCGTCGAGGCGGGCGACGTCAACAAGTACAAAGCCGAGTTCGCACAGCCGGTCGACGAGGGGTCGCTGTCGGACGCGATGGAGGGCGCGGACGTGTTCGCCGGCCTCTCGGTCGGCGGCATCGTCAGTCAGGAGATGGTGCGGTCGATGGCCGACGACCCAATCATCTTCGCCATGGCGAACCCCGACCCCGAAATCACCTACGAGGACGCGAAAGCGGCCCGCGAGGACACGGTCATCATGGCCACGGGGCGCTCGGACTACCCGAACCAGGTGAACAACGTCCTCGGCTTTCCGTTCATCTTCCGCGGCGCGCTCGACGTGCGCGCGACCGAAATCAACGAGGCGATGAAGCGCGCGGCCGCCGAGGCGCTCGCCGAACTCGCCCGGCAGGACGTGCCCGACGCGGTCGTCAAGGCCTACGGCGACCACCCGCTTCAGTTCGGCCCCGACTACGTCATCCCCAAGCCGCTGGACCCCCGCGTGCTGTTCGAGGTCGCCCCCGCGGTCGCGCAGGCGGCGATGACCTCCGGCGCGGCCCGCGAGCGCCTCGACATGAACGCCTACCGCGAGCGCCTCGAAGCCCGCCTCGGAAAGTCCCGCGAGATGATGCGTGTCGTCCTCAACAAGGCGAAGTCGAACCCCAAGCGGGTCGCCCTCGCGGAGGGCGAAGACGAGAAGATGATTCGCGCCGCCTACCAGATGCAGGAGGAGGGCATCGCCGAGCCCATCCTCGTCGGGAAGACGACGACGATACTGCGGAAGGCCGAGGAGTTGGGCCTCGACTTCGACCCGACCATCGCCAACCCCCGCGACGGCGAGTGGGACCACTACGTCGACCGCCTCTACGAACTTCGACAGCGCAAGGGCGTCACGAAGTCCGAGGCCGAGGAACTCGTCCGCCGCGACTCGAACTACTTCGCCAGCGTGATGGTCGAAGTCGGCGACGCCGACGCGATGCTGACGGGGCTGACCCACCACTACCCGTCGGCGCTCCGCCCGCCGCTCCAGATTATCGGCACCGCCGCCGACGCCAACTACGCGGCCGGCGTCTACATGATGACGTTCAAGAACCGCGTCGTCTTCTGCGCCGACACCACGGTCAACCTCGACCCCGACGAGGAGATTCTCGCGGAGATTACGAAGCACACCGCGGACCTCGCCCGCCAGTTCAACGTCGAACCCCGCGCGGCGTTGCTCTCGTACTCCAACTTCGGGAGCGTCACGAACGAGGGGACGCGCAAGCCCCGCGACGCCGCGGCGCTCCTGCAGGACGACCCCGACGTGGACTTCCCGGTCGACGGCGAGATGCAGGCCGACACCGCCCTCGTCGAGGACATCCTCGAAGGCACCTACGACTTCGCTGAACTCGACGAGCCGGCGAACCTGCTCGTGTTCCCGAACCTCGAAGCGGGCAACATCGGCTACAAGCTCCTCCAGCGCCTCGGCGGCGCGGAGGCCATCGGCCCGATGCTCGTCGGCATGGACAAACCGGTTCACGTCCTCCAGCGCGGCGACGAGGTCAAAGACATCGTGAATCTGGCGGCGACGGCGGTCGTGGACGCACAGGAAGAGTAACGGACCCGAGCGAAGCGAGGGCTTTTTGGTCCAGCTTTTTCCGGAGAGGGTGAGCGGAGCGAACCCGAACCGGAAAAAAGGTGGTCGTGCGACCTGGCGGCGACGGCGGTCGTGGACGCGCAGGAAGAAGAGTAACTCACAGTCCGTCTCGGTTTTTCTTCGAGTCCTCTACCCGAACTCGACCCACGCGACGGCGACGCCCAGTCCGACCGCCGGCGGGGCCGCGTAGAGCGCGAACGTCGTCGAATCCGGCGGCGAGAAGCACGCGGCGAAGGCGACGAGACAGAGGAGCGACAGCCCTCTCGTCCGCCCGGCGAGGCGCCGCGAGAGCGCGCCGGCGCGGCGTAATCCGAGCAGGAGCGGGGCGACGGCCGCGCCGCCGCCGACCGCGACCGGGAAGAACAGTTCGAGTTCGAGCGCCGACTGGCGGGAGTCGGCCGCGACGCGGCCCCATTCGACCAGCAGGTCGGCGAGGGCCGGCGCGAACTGCCGCGCGGCGACCGTTCCGACGAGGAAGCCCGCGGCGGCGAGCGCGAGCCACCCCGAGGCGGCGCGGAGGTCGACCGCGGGGTCGCGGCCGGCGAGGGCGACGAGCGAGACGCCGGCGGCGAGAGTGCCGGCGAGCACGCCCAGTTCGAGACGGACGAGGAAGGTCGGGTCGCCGACTCCGACGACAGCTGTCGAAACACCGGAGGTCGGAGAGACGCCGGCAGTCGGCGAAACACCGGCAGTCGGCGCGAGGAGTCCGGGGTCGCGGACGGCGGCGAAGACGAAGACGGCCGTCAAGAGGGCGGTGACGACGAGTCGGCGCGTATGGCGGCGCGCGGTCGCACCGAGCGGCGAGAGTCCGCGTCGCCGCGGGTCGAACGCGTCGGCGGTCTCCGTGGGGTCCATACGTCCGGCGTCGCCGCTCCGCGTTGTCAACTTTTTGACGGTGGAGTGACCGGCCGGAGACGGGACGGCCGCCCGATGGTTGCGGCCCGGGAACGACGCCTCGGTGGGACTGCTCGCGCTCGGCGGCCCGCGCGATGGGCGGGGCAAACGGGTACGGGTCTCAGACGCCTCGCGCTCAGTCGCTCGCGCGCCCTTCGAACCGCGAGGGCGGGAGGTAGCTCACGTCCGTGCCGGAGTCGGCTTCGAACTCCGGGGGGTCGGGGAGCACACAGCGGTCGGCGCGCCGGTTGACGTGTTCGTACTCGCTCGGCGCGTTCGCCAGCGGGTGCGCGGGGTTCTCGCGGCTGTCGATTCGCGCGGCGCGAAGCTCTCCGAACCCGGCGATTCGGGCCTGAATCCCCCGCCAGTGGTGTTCGCTTCCGGCGGGAACGACGATTCGCTTCGGCGACTTCCAGTCGGGGTGGTCGCCGGCGAGAACGGCGTTGTTGACGTTCGCGGCGAGGTCGTCGTGGTCGACGAGGACGCCAACGCGAGCGCCCGGCGGCGCGCGATGGGCGAGCACGTCCAGTCCGAGATGCAGTGCGCGATACTCCGAGACGTTGTTGTCCGGCGGGACGTCAGGGAGTGCGATACGGGCGACTCGCTCGCCGTCGCGGGTCTCTATCACTGCACCGAGTCCACCCCCGTTCGGGCGGTACGACCCGTCCGTCGCGACGTAGAAGTGCCGTTGGTGCGTGCGCGGCGGGTGTGCGATGTGAGGCGTCGGCGACTCGTCGAACAAGTCCCGAAGTGTGGGACGGCCGGTCACGGCCATACGAACGTTTCGGAGATGGGACGTAATAAACGTACCCCGTATTCGGGGGGCGGGTCGGGAACCTGCGCCCGGGCCGTAGCGAAACGTTCACGCCCCCACCGGGCGCACCATCGCTGTGACACGGTACCGAAACGTCGGTCTGTTCGTCGTCCTCGCCGCCGTCTGGGGGTCCGCGTTTATGGCCATCAAAGCCGGGCTGGAGTTCTTCCCGCCGGTGCTGTTCGCGGCGCTCCGGTACGACGTGGCGGGGGTCGTAATGCTCGCCTACGCGCTGTACGCCACCGACTCGCCGCTCCCGCGCGGCAGGGCCGAGTGGACCGAAGTCGCCATCGGCGCGGTGTTCCTCATCGCCGCGTACCACGCGCTTCTGTTTATCGGTGAGACCGACCCCGCCGTGACGAGCGCCGCCGCGGCCGTCATCGTGAGCCTCAGCCCGGTGCTCACCACCGGATTCGCGCGACTCCTGCTCCCGAGCGAGCGACTGACCGCGCTCGGCGTGGTCGGTCTCCTCCTCGGCCTCGTCGGCGTCGCGGTCCTCTCGGAGCTCGACCCGGGCAACCTCCTCGCCGGCGGCACGGTCGCGAAACTCCTCATCTTCGGTGCGGCCGCCGCGTTCGCCCTCGGCTCCGTCCTGACCCGTCGGGTCGACTCCGAGATGCCCATCGAGACGATGGAGGCGTGGTCGATGCTCCTCGGCGCGGGGCTGATGCACGTCGCGTCCGTCGGGCTCGGCGAGCGCGTCGGCTCGGTCGTTCTCAACGCCCAGTCCGTCGCCGCGCTCGCGTATCTCTCACTCGCGGCGAGCGCACTCGGCTTCCTCATCTACTTCGACCTGCTCGCGCGGGTCGGTCCCATCGAAATCAACCTCGTCTCGTACGTCGCACCCGTCTTCGCGGCGCTCGCCGGCTGGGCGTTCCTGAGCGAGGTCCCCACCTCGTCCACGGTCGGCGGGTTCGCGCTCATCTTCCTCGGGTTCGTCCTCCTGAAGCGCGGGGCGATTCGGCGCGAACTCCGCTATCGGTTCGGCGACGGAACCGGCGCGACCGACTGACGCACGCGGCCATACGCGGCTACGCGTCTGTCGTGTCCGCCGCGTCCGTCGCGTCCGCCCGCTCGACCGACTCCACTTCTCCGACCATCGTCCAGCCGTCCTCGCCGGGGCGCTGTCGACCGACGACGACGGCGTCGTTGTTCTCCGTCGTCGCGAACCGATAGACCGCGTCGTCGCCGTTGAGTCGGCCTTCGGCCTGAAAATCGGTCTGGAAGAACTCCGCGCTGTCCAGCGTGAACGTGCCGTCTATCTCCTCGCCGACGGCGAGGCGCATGGCGTTCGGGTGGATGTTGTACATGCGCTTTGCGACGCGATTGAGGTCGGGCATACCCCGACAGTTGCGCTCGCGGGCTAAATCCCTGCGGGAGCGGCGCCGACCGAATCACTCGCCAGACCGCAGACGACGTGTCGAGTTACCGACTGTATCGAGCGCCACGTTCGCATCGGAGAAAACCCGCGGAAATTCAGGGTTCGACGACCGTTCAAGAACGCGTGACTATCCCGTGAATAAAAGAGTTAGATGCGATTATGAAGTATTATACGGGCTCTCGTCTAGCGATAAAACTTCACATTTACCTGATAGTCGCAGGTAAACGAGTATGAAACGAGTCGAATTCTCGCACCTAATTATGACCCCTCCGCTCCATGTCGTAGTCGTAGGTGCCCCCCAACCAATGTCGAACTCCCCATCTACGGTCCCCCGTGAACGCCTCTCCCAACTCCGCGAGCTCCTAACGGAAGAACAGTCGCTTCGCTTCGGCTTCGAACTCGTCGCCGCACCGCTTCGGTTCGTCGGCTTCTGGGCCGCAGTCGCCCTCCCGTTCCTGTATCTTCCCCTGCTGTTCGGCGGCCTCGAAGCGAGCGAGTTCACCGTCTTCGGCGCGCTTCTCGCGCTCAACGCGCTCGCGCTCGTAGTCGGCCACAACTACGCTCGGTCGTAGACGACGCGGTCGTGCAGTCGCGCGCCCACGGCTCACACCGGCGCGACCTGCGTTTTCCTCCACTCCCGCGCCCGACGTCCTCTCGTTCTCCCGTCTTTCTTCCCCCTCAACTTCCGGCGCGCCCCCATCGCGTCCACCGCGACTTTCGCCCGTCTCTCGGGACTCTGTGCGCCCGCTCGGCCACTGCCGCACGTTCCTCATTTTCGACCGTCGGGAATCGAGTCGCTTTAGCGCGGTCCGGCCTTCGGGGGCGATATGTCGCTCGCGATGGTTCCACTCGGACGGACGGGAACGACGGTCTCCGAACTCGCGTTCGGGACGTGGCGGTTCGGTCGACAGAACGACGACGGCGAGGTCGAGGTCGGCCGCGACCGCGCCCACGAACTGCTCGACGCGTACGCCGCCGCCGGCGGGAACTTCATCGACACCGCCGACATGTACGGCGACGGCGAGAGCGAGCGGTACATCGGCGAATGGATCGGAGAGCGCGACCGCGAGGAGTTCGTCGTCGCGTCGAAAATCTTCTGGCCCACGCGCGAGGACGCCAACGGCCGCGGGCTCAACCGGAAACACCTCCGCCGCCAGATGGACCGCATCCTCGACCGCCTCGGCACCGACTACGTCGACCTGCTGTACATCCATCGGTGGGACGACGAGACGCCGGTCGAGGAGTTCATGCGGACGCTCGACGGCTTCGTCCGCGACGGCAAGGTGAACTACCTCGGCACCTCGACGCTCGAACCCAACGCCTGGAAGGTCGTCAAGGCGAACGAACTCGCCGACAAGCGCGGTTACGAGCCGTTCAAAGTCGCCCAGCCGCGGTACAACGCCGTCAACCGCGAAATCGAGGGCAACTACCTCGACATGTGCGCCGACTACGACATCGGCGTCGTCCCGTGGTCGCCGCTTGCCGGCGGCTTTCTCACGGGCAAGTACGCCCGCGACGAGCGCCCGCCCGCGGACTCCCGCGCGGCGAACGACCAGCGGTTCGCCGACTCGTATCTCACGCCGTCGAACTTCGACGCGCTCGAACGGGTCGAGGAGGTCGCCGAGGCGGTCGGCGCGTCGCCCGCGCAGGTCAGCCTCGCGTGGCTCATGCATCACCCGCAGGTCACCGCGCCGATTGTCGGCGCGCGCACGGTCGACCAACTCGGCGAGAACGTCGCGGCCGCGGACATCGACCTCACGCCCGACCAGTTCGAACGAATCTCGGTCGCCAAGCGTCACGTGTCCGCGTAACGCGTTCGTCGCCGCGGCCCCGAACCGTCAGGTGTAGGTGTCGCCGGCGGGTATCGGCGCGTATGACCGACGACGCGTTCGACGCCGACGCCTACGTCTCCGAACTCCGGGCGAAACGCGAGGAGAAAGACGACTTCTTCGGGTCGCACCCGCAGTCGCCGATTCCGCCGGAGAAGCGGGACGACTTCGACGGCCTCGACTACTTCGACCCCGACCCCGACTACCGCGTGACCGCGTCGGTCGAGACGCACGCCGACCCCGAGCCGGTGACGATGGACACCTCGACGGACGGCGAGGTCCGGTATCTCCGCGTCGCCACGTTCCACTTCGAACTCCGCGACACCGACCTCTCCCTCGGCGCGTACCGCCAGGAACACGACGACTCGCCGACGCTTTTCGTCCCCTTCCGCGACAAGACGACGGGCCAGCAGACCTACAACGGCGGTCGGTACATGGAACTCACGCCCGACGCGCCCCTCGACGAGTTAGACGAGGTCGTCGTCGACTTCAACCTCGCGTACAACCCGTTTTGCGCGTTCACCGAGGCCTTCGAATGCCCGCTTCCGCCGGAGGAGAACTGGCTCGACGTGGTCGTCCCCGCCGGCGAACGGGACTACGAGTAACCCCGAGCAAAAGCGCAAGTTCCATATCGGACGCTTCCGGAGAGACCGACATGGGACTGCTCAGTTCGAAGAAAGCCGTCATCGGGATGGCGCTGATGATCGTCGGGACGCTCGCGATGCTGCCGGGAACGCTACCGAACTCCGCACAGGTGATGTCCTACGCGGTCGTTGTCGGTGCCGGTGCGCTCACCCTCGGAACGTGGCTGGTCGGCACGTCCGAGGACGGCCGCCCGGTCTGAGACCGGCGCATCCCCCGTTGTAACGGCGAAGAACCGTCTGTTCTCGGCGACGGCGTAGTTCGTCTGTCTGAGCGCGCGTCAGCGACGCGGCCGGACACGCTCCGCGGAAGCGAAGTACCCGCGGCTCGCGGAGTCGGTCGGTCAGAAGAAAACGATACCGCGAAGGCTGTGTTGTGTTTAGGCGTCGGGACCGGACCAGCTCTGGAGGGTGGCGGAGTTACTGCCACTCTCGGAGGTCCAGATGACTCGAACAGTCGCGGTCGAGAGGTCGTCGGTGGTCTGCTCGACGACCGTCACTTGGCTCCCGGCGGTGATATCCGTATCCGAGGATATCCATTCCCAAGTCGCGGTCGTGCCGCTCGACCCTGGGAGTTCCGTACCTGAGGTGTTGTCAAGTGCGACCGTAGACGTGATGTTGACCTGCCCGGCGTCGATGGAAGACCCGCTCTCGTGGGTGACCGTGAGGGCGGTGCCGTTGTAGTCGAACCCGAAGCTCGCCTGCGGGGCGGTGTCGCCGACCTGGTCACCGAGACCGAGGACGAACGTCCCGATAACGGCCGCGAGAATCACCGTGATGGCGACCATGAGGATGACGCCGATGACCGGCGATACCGCGTCGTCCTCGGCGAGGAGTTGTTTGAAATTCATCTATCCGTTGTAGGTCCACTGCTGGAGCGTGGAGGACGTGCTTCCGCTCTGCGAGTTCCAGACGACGCGAACCGTGTCGCCGTCAGCGAATCCGCCGGAGTTGTTTACAACGGCGGACCCACCTGCGGAGATCGGGTCGGAGCCACCGTAACTGGTCCAGTTATTACCGTCATTGGAGAAGTTGCCGGTTACAGTGACCTGGTTCGCGGCAATCTGCTCGCCGCTCTCGTGGGTGATAGTCAGGTTGTCGGTGCCGTCGTAATCGAAGCTAAAGCTCGCCTGCGGGGCGGTCTCGCTGACTTGGTCGCCGAGTCCGAGGACGAACGTCCCGATGACGGCCGCGAGGATGACTGTGATCGCCACCATCAGGATAACCCCGATGACGGGACTGACTGCACGGTCTTCCGTGAAGAGATGTTTGAGTTGCATGCGTTATGTCCGACACCCGGACGGTATCAGCTCGCCGAAGACACCGGTGGCGCGTCGCTGTCGCGCGACCAGCATCCCTGCCCGGCACCCGTCGCGGTGTGTCCACCCGACCGGTATCTCCGGGATAACTTAAATCTACGTGCCAGATTAATGTGTTATTTCACCCCGTGATTTAGGCATTAATATAGTGTTTATATTGTGTTTAAGTCCCTAACTACCCTCTGCGAGAGACGATTTTTGAAGAATATTTGATGTGTCTCGGCGCTCCTCCCGATTCCGACGGGCTCATGCGACGGTTTCGAACGTGTCGTGAGACGGATAGTACGGACTTCCGGAGAGGACAAAAGAACAGAGCGGAAGAGAGACGAGACCGCGACTGCGGGGAGTTACCGCCCCGCGTTCAGCACTCGGACCAGCCGCAGTTCTGACAGGTCTTACAGCCCTCGGAGTAGTAGAGGTCCATCTCGCCGCACTCGGGACACTCGGGACTCTCGCCCGCCGCGAGCAGGTCCGCGACGGCGTCGTTGTCGGAGCCGTCGTCGACGGCGACGCCGCCGTCGGTGTCGGCGTCCTCGGCCGCGGCGGCCTCGGCTTCGACCTCGGTCAGGTTCTGCTGTTGCGGGTAGCCCTTGTCGATGTCGCCGTCGAGGTACCGCCGCATGGCGGTCCCGATGGCGTCCGGGATGGAGTTGATCTGCTCGCCTTTGTCCCAGGCGACCTTCGGGCTCCGGATGCCCTTCAGTTCGTTCGCAATCTCCTCGGGGTCGACGCCCGAGCGGAGCGACGTCGAGACGGTCTTGGCGAGCGCCTCGGTGAAGGAGGCGGTGAAGCCGCCGGAGTTGCCGATGTTGGCGAACAGCTCGAACGGCTCGCCGTGTTCGTCCTCGTTGATGTTGACGTAGAGCTTCCCGTAGCCGGTGTCGATGCGCTGGGTGACGCCGTACAGCACGTCCGGGCGGGGGCGCTTTTTGCCCACGTCGCTCGGGGAGTCGGCGAAGGCGAGTTCGAGTTCGCTCCCGATGAGGTCCGAGACCTCCTCGGATTCGAGGAACGCCTCCACGTCGCCGAACACGTCGCGAATCTGCGAGACGATGGCCTCGGCGGCCTCTTCGTCGTCGGAGAACTCGGTGTTCTTCGCGCGCGTGGTGAGCACCTGCTTCGAGCGGGTGCCGTCGCGGTAGACGGTGACGCCCTTGCCGCCGTGGTCGTAGATGTAGCGGTAGACCTCGTCCATGTCCTCCTTCGAGGCGCTGTTCGGGAAGTTACAGGTCTTCGAGATGGCGGAGTCGACGCCACTCTGGAGAGCGCACTGGACGCCCGCGTGCTCGATGCCCGCGAGGTCGGAGGTCACGACGAACAGCTCGGAGATGGCGTCCGGAACCGTCGACAGCGAGGCGAGTCCGTCGAACTGGTTGCTCGCCATCTGCTCCTGTGCCTCCTCCTTCACGGCCTCGACGTCGATGTCGTTGGCCTCCAGCACGCGGAGGAAGTAGTCGTCGAACTCGACGAGCATCTCGTCGCCCTGCACGTCGTCGGAGACGTTCTTGTAGTAGGCGACGTTGTAGATGGGCTCACAGCCGCCGGTGGTGTTCGACACCATCGACGTGGTGCCCGTCGGGGCGATGGTCGTCGTGTTGTGGTTGCGGATGGGGTAGCCGTCTTCCCAGTCGTCGGCGTCCTCGCCGGTGTGGTGTTCGAACCACTCGCGGTACTCGGTCGGGTTCGCGTACTTCGAGTCTTCCCACGCCTCGAACGGGCCGCGCTCTGCGGCGAGTTCGTGGGAGGCCCGCTTGGACCCGTGGTTGATGTGGGTCATGAGCTGCTGGGCGATTTCGTTGCCCTCGTCGGAGCCGTAGCGGACGCCGAGCTGGATGTACAGCTGGGCGAGACCCATGATGCCGAGACCGATCTTGCGGAGTTCGCGGACCTTCTCCTCGATTTTCTCGACCGGGAAGTCCGACATCGTGACGACGTTTTCGAGGAAGCGCGTGCCGCTTTCGATGCGGTGGTCGAACTCCTCCCAGTCGACGGCGTCTTCGAGGAACGCCTCGGTCGCGGCCTCCAGCGAGTCGTACTCGTCGCCGTGGGCGTCGTACCAGACGCGCCAGTCGGGCGAATCCTCGGCGACGAGCGTCGAGAGGTTGATGTGGCCGAGGTTACACGCCTCGTACTCCTCCAGCGGCTGTTCGCCGCAGGGGTTGGTCGCGAGAATCTGGTGGTCGGGGTGCTTTTCGACGTCGAAGGAGTGCTGTTTGTTCGCGCGTTCGAGATAGACGACGCCGGGTTCGCCGTTCTCCCACGCGCCCTCGATAATCTGGTCCCAGAGTTCCTTCGCGGGGACCGAAAGCACCTCGCCGACCTCGACGTGCTCGCCGAGACCGAACATGTCGTAGATTTCCTTCGTCTGGGGCGTGGCGACGTGCGGTTCCTCGGTTCGGGGGTTCGTGAAGACGAACTCCTCGTCGTTGTACAGCGCCTCCATGAAGCCGTCGGTGATGCCGACGGAGATGTTGAAGTTCGAGAGGTGGCCCTCGACGGCGTTGCGGAGGTGTTTGGGGACGCGGCCGTCCTCGTCGATGAGTTCGCGCGCCTCGTCGAGCGCGTCGACGAACTTGGTGTGGGTGAAGTCGTCGGGGTCGTTCAGGCGGAGCGTGTGCGCGAGCGATACGTCCTTGTTCTTCGCGTGGAGGAACTGGATGACGTCGGGGTGGCTGACGCGCATGACGCCCATCTGCGCGCCGCGGCGCGCGCCGCCCTGCGCGATGGTCTCGCACATCTGGTCGAACGTCCGCATGAACGTGATGGGGCCGGAGGCGATGCCGCCGGTCGAGCCGACCGCGTCGCCGTAGGGGCGGAGCTTCCAGAAGGCGTAGCCCATGCCGCCGCCGGACTGGAACACCTCGGCGGCCTCCTTGGCCGTCTGATGGATGTCGGTGATGTCGTCGCCGGGGGAGTCGACGAAACAGGCCGAAAGCTGTTGGAGTTCGTCGCCGGCGTTCATGAGCGTCGGCGAGTTCGGCATGAAGGAGAGCTGTTCCATCAGCTCCTCGAACGTCTCGCGCTTCTCGACGACGACGTCGCGTACCTCCTCGGGGAGTTCGGGGACGAGGGTGTCGTAGGCGAACTTGTTGACGTTGTACACCGAAAGCGTCGCCTCGGCCTCGTCGTCGTCGGCCGTGACGCCCGTGCCGAAGACCTCCGCGGCGAGTTCGTCGCGGCGCGGGTGGTCCGGCTTGATGAGGTCGGGGGTGACCGTGAGTTCGATGTCGCGCTTTTCGGCCTCGAAGACGGCCTCGGCGAGCGCGATGTTCTTCGCAACGCGGGGGAACAGGTCCTCCTGCGTCTCGACGAGGTCGCCGTCGGCGTCCTTGCGGAGGTAGCGGGCGGGGAGAATGTTGTTGTAGGCGTTGCCCGTCATCCGCGCTTCGAGGGTCTCGCCTTCGGTCCGCTTGACCGGAAGCACGAGTTCGTCCGTCGAGAGGTTCGCGTCGCTCATCTTACTGTCCCTCCCGCCCGAGCCGCGTTCGGGCGAGGTCGCGTCGATAGTGTCCGGAAATTCCGCTCATTGGTGACGATATTGGTGTGTGTTGCGTGGTTGGTTAAGGGCTTCGAACTCGGAGGTCCGACCGCCGAACGTATCAGTTTTAGTGCAATTACGCCGACGGCCGGCGACCGGGTCCGAACTGCACGGATTCATAGGACGGGCGGAAACCACATAACCGTAGGTAGAGCGGAGCGGAAGTGAAATAGCGACGCGGGAAATCGCAAGACATAGCGCTGATATCCAGTAGAACGTGAGGGGGGAGACGGAACGTCTGAAACCGTCACATGGTGAACTGTCCCGCATCACCGGAGAGGATATAAAGGAACCCCGGACAGTCGACAGCCACATAACTATCAGAATTCGTATGTGCGGATTTCGCAGTCGATCAGGGGTGCCGAAATCGGTCGTTTCGGCGGGAGAACCGCGCCGGAACCGCGCGACGAGACCGCCCACAAGCTTATCCGCTCTACGGGTGTCATATCGGGGTATGGTACTGACTCCCCTCGCGCTCACCCCGTTACAGCTCGGCGGCCTGCTCTCCGGGCCGCTCGGTCAGATGCTCGTGGTGCTCGCGGCCGTCGCCGTCGTCATCCTCGTCGGCCGGCTGTTCCTCAAAGTCGCGTGGCGACTGGTCACCATCGCCGCCATCGTCGTGGGCGCGCTGTTGTTGCTCTCGTTTTTCGGCATCAACGTCCTGTAACCGCGGGAGAACAGGCTCCGGACCGCGACCACGCGAAGGCCGCGGAGAAGCCGCGGTCGCGGTCGAACCGACGTGCCGACGTACTGACGTGGCTGACGCGCCCTCGATTCAGGCCACGTCGAAGCCGGCGACCGACGCGAGGAAGTTTCTGACGACGCCGTGTCCGGACCCCGTGAGCACGCTCTCGGGGTGGAACTGGACGCATTCGATGGGGTACTCGCGGTGGCGGACGCCCATCACGAGCGCCTCGCCGTCGTGGTCGGTCGTCGCCGAGACGTCGAAGCAGTCGGGGACCTCCGTGGCGACGAGCGAGTGGTAGCGCCCGGCCGGGAAGCCGTCTTCGAGGCCGGCGAAGACGCCCTCACCGTCGTGGTCGACCGGGAACGCCTTGCCGTGAATCGGCTCCGGCGCGTGGCCGATGGTGCCGCCGTAGGCGTACACGGCGGCTTCGAGGCCGAGGCAGACGCCGAGAGTCGGAATCTCGGGCGACAGCTCCGTGAGCACGTCGTTGGTCACGCCCACGTCGCGGTCGTTCTTCGGGTGGCCCGGCCCCGGCGAGACGACGATTGCGTCGGGGTCGAGGTCGCGTATCTCGTCGAGCGAGGCGGTGTTCTTCCGCACTTCGATGTCGAGCGGTTCGCCCTCGACGGTCTGTTCTGAGAAGTACTCCACGAGGTTGTACGTGAACGAATCGAAGTTGTCGACGACGACGAGTCGAATCATTGCGACGCCTCCTCGGTCCCGTACTCGATGCGGCGGACGGCGTCGAGCACCCCGCCCATCTTCTGTTCTGTCTCCTCGTACTCCGCGGTCGGGTCGGAGTCGGCGACGATGCCGGCCCCCGCACGGACGGTGATGACGTCTTCCGAGCCGCCGGAGTCGACTGTCGCGGTCCGGATGACGATTGCCATGTCGGCGTCGCCGGTCCACGAGTAGTAGCCGACGCCGCCGCCGTAGACGCCGCGGGGCTCGTCTTCGAGGTCGTCGATAATCTCCATCGCGCGGACCTTCGGCGCGCCCGTGAGCGTCCCCGCGGGGAACGTCGCGCGGGTGGCGTCGAAGGCGTCCGAGTCGGGGTCGAGCGTCCCCGAGACGGTCGATTCGATGTGCTGGACGTGGCTGTATTTGATGATGCTCATGAAGTCCTCGACGCGGACGCTCCCGGGGGTCGAGACCCGGCGCACGTCGTTGCGGCCGAGGTCGACGAGCATCGTGTGCTCGGCGCGCTCTTTCGCGTCCGCGAGGAGTTCGCCGGCGAGGCGGCGGTCTTCGACCGGGCCGGAGCCGCGCTGGCACGTCCCCGCGATGGGGTTGACGACGACGCGGTCGCCCCGAACGGAGACGAGCGTCTCGGGGCTCGCGCCGACGACGCGCCGGTCGCCGTGCCGGAGTAAGTACATGTACGGCGAGGGGTTCACCTCGCGCAGGGAGGCGTACAGACCGACCGGGTCCACCTGTCCGCGGAGTTTTCGGGTGCGCGAGATGACGCCCTGATAGATGTCGCCGTCGCGGACGTGTTCTTTCGTCTTCCTGACCGCGGCCTCGTAGTCCTCGCGGGAGCCGGCGTCCTCGCCGGTCCGCTCGAAGCCGCCGGGCGAGGGGTCGGCCGCCGCCCGGAGCTTCTCGACGACGCGCTCGGCCTCGGCGACGACGCCGTCGTACACCTCGCCGGGGTCGTCGTCGGGCGAGACGACGGGGGTACAGACGAGGCGGACGGCGTCCTCGCGGTGGTCGAACGAGAGGGTGCGCGTCGTGAGGACGAACTCGGCGTCCGGGTCGTCGGTGTCGGGGCGGTCGCGGCCGACCTCGTCGAGCCAGAGGTCGTAGACGGCCTCGTAGGCGAGAAAGCCGACCAGCCCGCCGGTGAGCGTCTGGCGGTCGGTGTCGGGGAAGTTGACCCGCGGGAGGTCGGGGAGCGCGCCGCGCAGGGAGTCGAGCACATCGCCGTCGCCCGCGCCGACGAACGCCGCGGCGGGGCCGCCGAGGTCGGTCACGTCGACGCCGTCGGGGCCGACCGTCACGACCGCTTCCGGGTCGTAGCCGACGAACGAAAAGCGCGCGTGGGAGTCCGCGGCCGTCGCGGGCGCGGAGAACGCGCCCTGCGGGTTGCTGGAGGAGACCTTCTCGGCGCTCTCCAAGAGGAAGCCGTAGTCGCTCCGGTCGGCGAGCGTCGTGTACGCGGCCAGCGGGTCCACGGACACGTCGAGGTCGGAAACGAGGTGCGTCACGACCGGTTCGTCCGCGTCGCCGACGAGGTCGACGAACGCCTCGCGGTCGGTGTCGGGGGCCGTCACGCGACGACCTCCTCGTGGTCGCCGGACGCTCCGCGGGCCGCTTTCGCCGCGGCGACGAACGCGCGGACCGCGTCGTGGTCCTTGACGCCGCCGGACGACTCGACGCCGCTCGCGACGTCGACGCCGTAGGGTTCGACCGTGCGAACCGCCTCGGCGACGTTGTCGGGCGTCAGCCCTCCCGCGAGCACCACGGGGACATCGACCGCGTCGACGAGTTCGCGCGAGGCGTCCCAGTCGTGGGTCTCGCCGGTGCCGCCCGCGCCCGAGGCGGAGGGCGTGTCGACGAGGACGGCGTCGACGACGGGCGCGACAGCGCGTGCGCGGTCGAGGTCGGTCGCGTCGACGACGGGGACGACGCGGACGCCGGTCGCGCGGAGCGAGTCGAGGTCGTCGGCCGCGAAGTCGCCGTGGAGTTGGAGCACGTCGGGGCCGACTTCGCGCGCGAGGTCGCGGGCGTGGTCGATGGAGTCGGGCATGGTCACGAGGACGGTCGTGAGGAACGGCGGCGCGGCGGCGAACAGTTCGCGGGCGCGCTCGCGAGGAATCTCGCGGGGCGTGTCCACGGGCACGTCGCAGATGGCGCCGACCGCGTCGGTACCGGCCGCCTCGACGGCGGCGAGGTCGGCTTCGTCGGTGACGCCGCACACTTTGGCGCGGGTCATCTCACGCCTCCCGGAGCGCGTCGAGTTTGGCTTTCGCGGCGCCGGACTCGATGGCGTCGCGGGCGACTTCGACGCCCTCCTCCAGCGAGTCCGCGAGGTCGGCGACGTAGACGGCCGCGCCGGCGTTGGCGAGGATGAGGTCGCGCTTCGGCCCGGTCACGTCGCCGGTGAGGATGCCTTCGAGGTCGTCGGCGTTCTCCTGCGGCGTGCCGCCGGCGACCGCCTCGATAGGGGCCTGTTCGAGGCCGAGGTCGGCGGGCGTGAGGGTGTACTCGGTGATTTCGTCGCCGTCGATTTCGGCCACCGTCGTCGCGTCGTGGAGCGCGATTTCGTCCATGCCGGAGCCGTGGACGACGAGGGCGCGCTCGACGGGCATGTGCGACAGCGACTCGGCGATGAGCGGGACGAGGTCGGCGTCGTAGACGCCGAGAACCTGCGCGTCGGCCCCGGCGGGGTTCGTCAGCGGCCCGAGGACGTTGAAGATGGTCCGCATGCCGAGTTCCTTCCGCGGGCCGATGACGGCCTTCATCGCGGGGTGGAACACGGGCGCGAGCATGAAGCCGACGCCGTTGTCCTCGATACAGGATTCGACGGACTCGGGGTCGGCCTCGACGTTCACGCCGGCGACCTCCAGCACGTCGGCGCTCCCAGAAGACGAAGAGACGGAGTAGTTGCCGTGCTTGGCCACCGCCGCGCCCGCGCCGGCCGCGACGAGCGCGCTCGTGGTCGAGACGTTGATGGTGTTGTAGTCGTCGCCGCCGGTGCCGCAGGTGTCGACGAGCGGGCCGCGGTCGGGTTCGATGGTCAGGGCGGCGTCGCGCATCCCCTGCGCGAACCCCGCGATTTCGGCCTCGGTCTCGCCTTTCGACCGGAGCGCGGCGAGGAGCGCGCCGATTTGCGCCTCGGTCGCGTCCTCGAAGACCGCCCGCGCGGCGTCGCGCGCCTCCTCGATAGTCAGGTCCGCACCGCCGGTCACACGTTCGATATAATCCTGCATTGGTAATCACCGATGTACTTCTTCGGGTTATGATGTACAAATTCGTACATCGGCTTAAGCGTGTCGGGCTGGCGAAAATCGCCGCCATCGCCCGTCTCCGCCCGGGGCGAATCGCCCGCCTCGGACGGCGGGACCGCGCTGTGGCCCGAATCGCCGCACGTAGTCCGATTCGAAAGCTTAAATTGTAACCCCGGACAACGGAGAGATGCGTCCGAACGAGCGCGGGAAGCACCGTAACCGGGTTGGTGGTCTAGTCTGGTTATGACACCTCCTTGACATGGAGGAGGCCGGCAGTTCAAATCTGCCCCAACCCACTCCTCTTCCCGCGTTTCGGCGTTCGGCGATGTTCGCAACACCGGGTTGGTGGTCTAGTCTGGTTATGACACCTCCTTGACATGGAGGAGGCCGGCAGTTCAAATCTGCCCCAACCCACTTCTCTCCGACGCCACGACCGCGAGAGGCCTCTATGTCTCTCGCGTCGGCGTCGTGTACGTGGTTCCGGGCAGATTTGAACCGGCGAGCGAACGCTGTGAGCGAGTGAGGTTCACGCGAGCGGAGCGAGCGCGTCACCCGACACAACCCACCGCACCACTCACCGACCATACAGTCTCCCGCACCACCCAACCACTATGTTTTCCCCCCGCGAACTCCGCCCATGACCCTCCTGCAGATTCCCGGTGGTCCGGAACTCGTTATTCTGGCGCTGTTGCTCCTCATCCCGCTCGCGGTCGTCTATCTGGGCTACAAGCTCATCCAGTCGCTCCGGGCGTTCGAGGAGGGCAGAGAAGAGCAGTCACAGCGGTAGTCACGACGGCACGTCGGGTCGGGCGTCGTCGCTTCGACTCTCGGCGGCCCCCGCCGGCGACGCCGACCGCTGTCGCCGGTGGTGCAGACGCGCCAGTTGGAGCGTCACCGCGTAGCCGACGACGGCGAGGGCGACGGCGAGAATCGTGTTGCCGACGAGCTGTCGAAACAGGATATCGAGGCCGGCGCTGAGCGACACGTCTGCGACCGAGGCCCCCGGAACCGGGCCGAACAGGTGCGAGCCGAGCCAGAAGCTCGCGCCGTAGACCGCCCACTTGACGGGCGGGTTGAACACGACGAGCGTGGCGACGAGCGCGAGTCGGCTCGCCCGCTCGACGAAGTAGCCGATGAGGGCGAACAGCGCGAGGGCGGTCCCCGCGGTCGGCATGGCCACGAAGAAGACGCCGAACGCGAAGCTGGCGGCCACCTCGTGAGGTGTGTGGTCCGCCGCGAACGCTCGTTCGAGGCCGGACCTGACGCGGGGACGAATCGACGCGAGACGGTCGTACACTCGTCGCGACTAGAAGCGAGACGTCGTTATCAACGCTTCGCCGATTTGGTTCGTGATAGCAATCGGCGTGGAACGCCCGGCGACCGGCGGGCGGCGGTCAGCGGAACCGGCGGTCCGACTCCCATTTGTCCTTGAGTTCTATCATCTGGCCGACGCCCCGGGCCACGTCCGAGAGATGGAAGGCGATGTCCGTGGCGGTCACGATGCCGACCATCTCCGAGCCGTCGACGACGACGAGCTTTTTCACCCCTTGGTCGCGCATCTTCTCGGCGGCCACGCGCGTCGTGGAGTCCGGTCGGACCCACTTGATGGGACTCGACATGACCGCGCGGGTCGGGACCGCGGACAGCGGCTTCCCGCTCGCCACGCCGGCGCGGAGCGCGTCCGACTCGGTGACGATGCCCGCGGGGCCGCCGTCGGCCATCACGACGACGCTCCCCGCGCCCCCGCGGAGCATGGTTCGCGCGCAGTCGGCGACGCTCGACCCCAGTTCGACGGTCGCAACCTCCTCGGTCATGATGTCGTCGACGCGCATCTCAGTCGTCCGCGGGCGAGGGCTCTCGCTCGGGGCGCGACTCGGATGCGGCGCGGGTCCGGTCCGGGTCGGTTCCTGTCGTCGCATCCTCGCCGAGCACGTCGTCGACGGTCGCGGCCACGTCGCCGTCGTCGACCTCGAACGCGTCGAGGAGGTCGTCGAGGTGGCTCACGTGCGACGAGAGCTCGCGCACGTCACCGTTGACGTCCACGAGCGCGGCGCTCTGTTCTTCGGCGGTCGCGGAGACGTTCTCGGCCTCGGCGGCGGTCTCCTCGGAGATACCCGCGATTTCGTCGGTCATCGAGAGCACCTCTTGGGAGGAGTCGGCCTGACTGCCCGTGGCGTCCGAAATCTCGTGGACGCTCGCGGTCGTCTCCTCGACGCGCTCGACGATGCCGTCGAAGGAGGAAAGCGCCTCGTCGACCGAGGTGGCGCTCTCTTCGACCTGCGCCTGCATGCGCTCGATGCGGGAGACGACGGCGTCGCGCTGGCTCTCGATTTCGGCGACGAGCGACTCGATGTCGCCCGCCGAGGACTTCGTCTCCTGTGCGAGCTGTTTGACCTCGTTGGAGACGACGGCGAACCCCTCGCCGGCCTCGCCCGCGCGGGCGGCTTCGATGTTCGCGTTGAGCGCGAGGATATCGGTCTGTTCGGCGATGTCGGTGATGACCTCGACGATTTCCTCGATTTGGGCGAGGCGGTCGTCGAGTTCGCGGACCTCCCCCACGGTCGCCTCCGTCTCGGCGCGCACGGCGTCGATGTCGTCGAGGGCGTCGGTGGCGGCGGTCTGGCCGTCCAGCGAGCGCGCCTCTGCCTCCTCGGTGAGCCGGACGAGTTCGTCGGCCGACGAGGCGATCTGCTGGATGGACGCCGAGAGGTCGTTAATCTCGTCGGCGGCGGCGACGAGGCTGTCGGTCTGCTCGCTCGCGCCCTCGGAAATCTGCTGGACCGACGCCGACACCTCCTCGCTCGCGGCGGACACGTCGTCGGCGCGGTCGGCCACGCGGTCGGCGAGCGTCGCCACGTCCTCGCCGAAGGTCTTGACCGTGCCGACGGTCTGTTCGATGTCGTCCATCATCTCGTTGTACGCGGCGGCGACGGTCGCCATGTCGCGGCTCTCGGAGTCGGTCGGGAGGCGCACGCGGAGGTCGCCGTCGGCCGCGCGGGTCATCGCCTCGCTGTAGGTCCGGGCGTCGGTCCGCTGGTCGCGGAGGTCGTCCCGGAGGTTGCCGATACCGCGGACGACCTGTCCGAACTCGTCTCTCCGGTCGGTTTCGAGGTCGACGTCGAGGTCGCCGTCGCGGAGCGCGGCGACGGTCGACGCGAGGTCGACGAGCGGGAGCGCGGTGTTGCCGCGGACGATGAGCGCGAAGGCGACGAAGCCGAGTACCGAGAGCGCAAGCAGTGTCGCAATCTCCAGACCGACGCTTCGGGAGAGCGCGAAGACGTGGCTCGCGGGGGCGTGCAGGAGGAGCACGCCGCCGGAGACGGGGACGTGCGCGACGACGTGCGGCGAGGAGACGAAGCCCTCGACCGGGGCGAGGCGGGCGACGCCCGTCTCGCCGGCGAAGGCGTCGTCGAGTTCGGTCGCCTCGGCCGCGGGGTAGGCGACGTTCGATTGGCCGCCGCCGCCGTCGTAGAGGACGTTCCCGTCGGTCGTCACGAGCTGGGTGAAGCCGCCGTCGATGCGGTTGCCGTCGAGCGCGGCCCCGAGCGAGGACGCCTCGGCGACGAGGACGATTGCGCGGGGTTCGATGGACGGAAGCGGCGCGACAAAGCCCATGTAGGCGACGCCGTCTTCGACGTAGACCGTGGTCCGCTCGACGCCGTCGTCCGAGAGGTCGGCGCTCGCGGGGAGCGGAAGCGACCCGCTTTCGAACAGCGTCGTCCCGACCGCGCCCTCCTCGGAGGAGCCGACGACGGTCGTCGTCTCGGTGTCGACGAAGTGGAGCGCCGCCACGTCCGCGGGCATGTCCGCTTTCGCGGCCGTCAGGGTCGCCGAAGAACGGCCGTCGAGCGTGCTCCCGGCGGCGGGGTCGTCCGCGACGATGGTGGCGAGGCGTTCGCGCTCGTCGAACCACGTGTCCACCTGCAGGGCCTCGCGTTCGGCCTCGGTGAGGAGGTCGGCGCGGGCGTTCTCGTCTATCGTGGATGCCGTCTGTTGATACTGGACGGCTCCGACGCCGGCGACGAGGACTGAGACGAGTAGCATCGCGGCGACGAGCCGCCGCATGTAGCTCTCCGTAATCGCATCAGGAAGCCGTGATTCGGCCTCCAAAACGAGATTCTCGGCCATTACCGTACCGACCCGAATGCGGTGCATAAATCCGTGCCTTCGAGTATCAAACGAGATAATACGTCGCCGCGGCGACGGCCGAACAGACACCGCCGGGCACGGAATACGCGCCGGGTGGGCCGGACCGGACCGGACCGGACCGGACCGGACCGACCCGAGCGTCAATCATACGTCTGTTGGAAGCTAGCGGTTCACATGGAAACCGAGTTCCGCCTGCTCGTGGCGGGCTTCTGCATCGTCGCGCCGTCGCTGTTGTTCGTCGGGTTCGTCAGACTGCTCGACGCCATGCGCGAGGACGACCTCGTCGAGCGCGTCCTCGACAGGGTCGACGAGAAAGACGGGCCGACCGGCACGGCGCTCGACCCGACGACGTTCCTGCGGTCCGCACGGGAGAAGTCGCGTCGGCGGACGGCGGTCTGCCGGGAGTGCGGCGCGCCGAACGCGACCGACGGCGGGCGCTGTGGGCTGTGCGGGGCGGCGTTGCGATAGGGCGCAAAAAAGAATCGAAGAAAACGGAAAGCCGCTTCGGGCGGGCTTAGAGGAAGTCTTCGATGTGGTCGGCGACCTCGTTGGGGGTGTCGCCGACGGGGACGCCCGCGTCGTTGAGGGCGGAAATCTTGGACTCCGCGGTGCCCGTGCCCGACCCGGAGACGATAGCGCCGGCGTGACCCATGCGCTTGCCCGGCGGTGCCGTGCGGCCGGCGATGAAGCCGGCGACGGGCGTGTCCATGTTCTCCGCGATGAACTTCGCGGCCTGCTCTTCGTCCTCGCCGCCGATTTCGCCGCACATGACGACCGCGTGCGTGTCGGGGTCGTTCTCGAACGCTTCGAGGGCGTCGACGAACGAGGTGCCGATGATGGGGTCGCCGCCGATGCCGATGGCGGTGGTCTGGCCGATTCCGCGCTCGGTCAGGTTCGAGACGACCTGGTAGGTGAGGGTGCCGGAGCGGGAGACGAGGCCGACGTTCCCCTCCTCGAAGATGTTGCCGGGGAGGATGCCGAGCTTGGACTCGCCGGGCGTGATGATGCCCGGGCAGTTGGGGCCGATGAGGCGCGTGTCGGTCTCCGACAGGCGCTTGTTCACCTTGGCCATGTCCTGCGTCGGGACGCCCTCGGTGATGGCGACGACGAGGTCGAGGTCCGTGTCGAGCGCCTCGAAGATGGCGTCACCGGCGAACGCCGGCGGGACGAACACGACCGAGGCGTTGGCGTCTTCCTCGTCGACCGCCTCTTCGACGGTGTCGTAGACGGGGATGCCGTCGACGTCCTGACCGCCCTTTCCGGGAGAGGTCCCGGCGACGACGTTCGTGCCGTATTCGACCATCTGGCGGGTGTGGAACTTGCCTTCGCCACCCGTGATACCCTGTACAACCACTCGCGTGTCGTCGTCGACGAAAATGCTCATTGGGACACCTCCTGTGCGTTCTTGACGGCACGCTGGACGGCGTCCTCCAGCGTCCCCTCGACCTGTACGAGGTCCGTGTTCAGAATCTCCATGCCCTCCTCGGCGTTCGTGCCCGCGAGGCGGACGACGACCGGCTTGGGAATCTCGTCGAAGCTCTCCAGCGCCTCGTTGATACCCTTGGCGACCTCGTCGCCGCGGGTGATGCCGCCGAAGATGTTGAACACGACGGAGTCGACGTTCTCGTCGGAGAACACCATGTCCAGCGCGTTCGCCACGCGCTCGGCCTTCGCGCCGCCGCCGATGTCGAGGAAGTTAGCGGGTTCGCCGCCGAAGTAGTCCACGAGGTCGAGCGTCGTCATGACGAGCCCGGCGCCGTTGCCGATGATGCCGACGTTACCCGACAGGCGGACGTAGTCGAAGCCGTACTCGCCGGCCTTGGCTTCGAGGTCGTTCTCGTAGGCGTCTTCTTCCATCGCCGCGAGGTCGTCGTGACGGAACAGGGCGTCGTCGTCGATGTTCATGACGGCGTCCGCGGCGACGATGTCGCGGTCGGACGTTATCATGACGGGGTTGATTTCGATGTCCGACGCGTCGTTCGACTCGTAGAGGTCGTACAGCGTCGTGAGGAACGAGGCGACGTCGAAGGCGACGTCGCGGGGGATACCCGCCTCGAAGACGACCTTCCGGGCCTGATAGGGGTGCAGGCCGAACGCGGGGTCGATGTGCTCGCGGGCGATTGCGTCCGGGTTCTCTTCTGCGACTTCCTCGATGTTGACGCCACCCTCCGTCGAGACCATCGCGACGGGCTTGCCCTCGCTTCGGTCCATCGTGACGCCGACGTACAGTTCGTTCTCGAAGTCGACGCCGGCCTCGACGAGCACTCGGTCGACCGTGTAGCCCTTGAGGTCCATCCCGAGGATGTCCTCTGCGGCCTGTCGAGCCTCGTCTTCGTTCGTGGCGATTTTGATGCCACCGGCCTTGCCACGCCCACCGACGTGTACCTGCGCCTTGATGGCGGCGGGGTATCCGATCTCCTCGACCGCCTCCATGACCTCCTCTACCGACGACGCGAGACGGGACTCTGGCACCGGAATCCCAGCCTCTGCGAAGATGTCCTTCGCCTGGTATTCGTGAAGCTTCATTACCATGCGTGGGAGGGGAAGGCACGCGCTTAAATCCCATTCATCTACGTTCAGGGCCGACGGTGTCAGATTCTCTTGATGAAAAATTCTCTTTTCAGATATGCTTTCTATGAGGTCTGTGTGGTGCGCCTACGGGCAGATGACTCCCGAAGCTCTGGATAGGAAAACACTTTTGCGTACATGCAATCTAAATCGCATACAGAGATGAACCCAGATACGCTGGATCTAATCAGCAAGAACATCGAGAAGAACCACGATAAGTACGTGGCGATGGGTTCTCCCGGCGAGGTCGCCGAGGACCGAGTCTAAGCTAAAATCCGTTTTCCCGGCCGTGATTGATTACGCTTCGTAACTGTTCGAGCGTCGGATTCATCGGCAGGCGGTTCTCGCAGTCCAAGAGGAAATTTCGGAAGTAGCGATGCCAGCTAACGTATAGTTCGTCTTTCAGCCACAGGGAATTATATTTCACATCTGAGTGGAGGCCGCGGATTATTTTTGAATGGAGTACGGCACGCTCGATGTGGTCGCCCGGCCACTCTTCGTCGGGGAACTCGACGTCGTTCTGCTTCAGTAAACCGTACAAGGAGGCCATGCCTGTTCGGTGGTTCGCATCCGGAAACGTGTGAATCCCAGCGAACGCACGCATCCAATGTGCGCACTGCTGTGAGAGTGATTCTGTCCGTGGGAACTCGCGGAGCAAGCGGTTTAGTTTCCAATCGGTAGCTCCGAGAATCTTTTGTTGGGTATATGTTGGCGACTCGTTGAGGATTCGATAGTCGTTCTCCGGATCTTCGAAGAATTGGAGGTTAATCTGCTTGATGTCTGTCGGGTCCAACTTAGAGAAGTCGGTGAGACGCCAGTCAGAGACACAGAGTTCCTCACCGATGACGAGATCCTCCCCAGAGAACCAGGGAGAGCAACCCTCCTCGGAGAAAATGGTCTCACCAGATGCGGTCGCTTCGAACGTATCTTCAGCGACTTCCACGACTGCCCCTACACGGGCGAGCAAGCGGCATTGAAGCCGAATTACGTTCTCTCGAAACCGGTCCTCCGCGAGGTCCTCGGGCGTGGAAACCCCACGCTCTACTAGCCGGTTCAAGAGTTGTTTCTCGGAGAGGTACATTGGACCGTCTCGTTTCTGCCACGGCGCGAGGTTTCGGTCCATGGTGTAGGGAAAATACGTAATAGGATAAGAACTCCTGTGTAACTATGCGCGCTGTCAGATTCCACGACCACGGCGGACGCGACGTGCTTCAGGTAGACGACATCGACACGCCCGAACCGGCGGCGGGCGAGGTCCTCGTCGAAGTCGCGGCCGCGGGCGTCAACCCGGTGGACACGTACTTCCGCGAGGGCTCGTACCAGCCGTTTGCGATGCCGATGATTCCCGGCGTCGACGTGGCCGGAACGGTCGCGGCGGTCGGGGCCGACGTGACGGGATTCGCGGAGGGCGACCACGTCGTCGGCACCGGCATCGGCAAGGACCACTACGGCGGCTACGCCGAGTTCGCGGCCGTCCCGACCGACCGGCTGGCCGTCCTCTCGGACGACGTGGACCTCGTCGCGGCCGGCGGCGCGGGCGTCGCCGGCGTCACCGCGTGGCGCGCCCTCGTCGACCACGGCCGGATGCAACTGGGCGACACGGTGCTGATTCACGGCGGCTCCGGCGGCGTCGGCCACGCCGCGGTCCAACTCGCCGCGGCGTCCGGGGCCCGCGTCATCGCCACCGCCGCGCCCGACTACCACGACCGGGTGGCCGAACTCGGCGCGGACGTGGTCCTCGACTACGACCGCGACGACCTCGCCGACGCCGTCTTGGAGGCCGCGACAGGCGACGGCGTGGACCTGACGCTCGACCACCGGCTGGACGACTACCTCCAGTTCGACGCCGATGTGGCCGCCCACGGCGGTTGCGTCGTCGGCATCGGCGAGAACGACCCCGAAGTCGGCTTCGACCTGTCGTCGTCGGCCCGGGGGAAGGACCTCTCGCTGACGATGATGAGCATGTTCAACACGCCCGACCTCTCCGCGCCCCTCCGCGAACTCGCCGGCCAGATGGGCGCGGGCGAGTTCGAAATCGACGTGGCGCGGACCTACGACCTCGACGAGGCCGCCGAGGCCCACCGCGCCGTCATGGAAGACAGCTTCCTCGGCAAGTTGGTCATCACGCCCTGACGGGCCGTCTCCCCGCACTACTGCGGTCGGTGGCGGCCGGTCGCCGGCGGGCGCACAGCCGCGACCGAATTATGTTCCGTGCGCACGTACCGCACGGACATGGACGTGGTATTCGACTTCGACGGAACCGTAGCTCTCGTGACCGGTGCGAGCGGCGCGCTCGGCGGCGCGGTCGCCCGCGCGTTCTACGAAGCGGGCGCGTCGGTCGCGGCCGCGGACGTGGTCGAACCCGACGACGAGGACGGCTTCTTCGAGTCCGAGGAGGTTCGGTTCTACGAGGGCGACTTCACCGACGAGGACGACGTGGCGCGTATCGTCGATGCGGTCGTCTCCGACTTCGGCCGCCTCGACCACCTCGCCAACATCGCCGGGACGTGGCGCGGCGGGACGCCCATCGACGAGACGGACGCGGACACCTTCGACTTCCTGTTCGACGTGAACCTCAAGACGATGTTCCTCGCGTCGAAACACGCGGTTCCGCATCTCCGCGAGACCGAGGGCTCCGTCGTGAGCGTCTCGGCCCGCTCGTCGCTGGAGGGCGGTGAGGGCGACGGCGTCTACCGGGCGTCGAAAGCCGGCGTGCGCCTGCTCACCGAAACCATCGCCGAGGAGAACCGCGGGGTCGTGCGCGCGAACGCGGTCATGCCGAGCGTCATCGACACGCCGATGAACCGCGAGATGATGGCCGACGCCGACTTCGACGCGTGGGTGAAACCCGAGGAAATCGCCCGAACCGTTCTCGCGCTCTGTTCGGACGCGACTCCCGTGACGAGCGGCGCGGCCGTCCCGGTGTACGGCGAGGCCTGAGCCGCCTGACTCGTGGCAACATTCGCCACGAGAGGGTATGACATTCGTTTCGGTGCGCACGAATTTTTACACGGTGCGCAAGGGATTCACGAACACGACACTCGTTAGAAAAATGAGGATACTTAGGGGCTAAATTCGGACGAACGCGACACAGACTACGGGTGGTTGGAGAATTATGTTGATTTTCGCTCCGATATGCGACGGCATACCGCGTCATTTATCAGGCCCACATCGGCAACAGGGTGATAGACATGACCGAACGTGAAACGTGGGCAACCAGGGCAGGGTTCATCCTCGCGGCCGTCGGCAGTGCGGTCGGCCTCGGGAACATCTGGCAGTTCCCGTTCAAGACCGCCGAGTTCGGCGGCGCCTCCTTCCTGATCGTCTACATCGTCGCGGCGCTCGGCATCGGCCTCCCGGCCATCCTCGCCGAGTTCGTCATCGGACGCAAAGCCAACCTGAACACCATCAGCGCCTTCGAGAAACTCGGCTACAAGGAGTGGCGCGTCGTCGGCGCTATCGGCCTGTTCACCGGCTTCTGGATTCTGTCGTACTACAGCGTCGTCGGCGGCTGGGTCCTCCGGTACATCGGCGGGAGCCTGACGGGCGCGTACTTCGCCGCCCCCGCGGAGTACTTCGGTCAGGTGTCCGCCGGGATGGACGCGCTCGCGCTCCACGCCGTCTTCATGGCGCTCGTCGTCGGCATCGTCGCCGCGGGCATCGAAGACGGCATCGAGAAGGCGACGAAGCTGATGGTGCCGAGCATCGTCGTCATCCTCGGCGCGCTCGCCGTCTTCGCCTTCACGCTCCCCGGCGCGTCGGCGGGCTACGCGTACTTCCTCTCGCCCGACTTCAACGCGTTGTCGGAGAACTTCGCCGAAATCGTCCCCTTCGCTGTCGGCCAGGCGTTCTTCTCGCTGTCGCTCGGCATGGGCGCGATGATTACCTACGCCTCCTACATCGACGGCGACCAGAGCCTGTTCGGCGACGGTATCACCATCGTCTTCCTGAACAGCTTCGTCGGCATCCTCGCCGGGCTCGTCGTCCTCCCGCTCCTGTTCGCGCAGGGCATCGACCCCAACACGAGCGGGGCGGGCGCGGTGTTCATCAGCGTCGCCGGCGCGTTCGGCGACATCCCCGGCGGCCAGATAGTCGGCCTCGTCTTCTTCGCGGTCGTGCTCATCGCGGCGCTCTCGTCGGCGATTAGCCTGCTCGAAGTCGTCGTCTCGTGGGCCATCGACAACTACGACGTGTCCCGCCCGCAGATGGCCGTCGGCCTCGGCGGCGTCATCTTCCTGCTCGGCGTCCCCTCGGCCATCGACACCGCGTGGCTCGGCTGGTTCGACACGCTCGCCTACCAACTTCTCCTCCCGCTTTCGGTCCTCGGCATCCTCGTCTTCGCGGCGTGGGTCTACGGCGCGCCCGCCATCGACGAACTGATGAAGGGGAGCGGACTCGGCGAGGGCGTCGGCCTGACGTGGCTCTGGCTCGCCCGCACGCTCGTTATCGTCGCCGTCGTGGCGACGCTCGCCCTCGGCCTCCAGACGCTGTTCCTCGGCGAGAGCCCGGCTATCATCCCGCCCCTCTGAGGCGGCTGACGGTCCCGCTTTTCGAGCGGTTAGGAATCATCGGTAGCGACGCGTATTCTCCGACTATTCAACGGCAATTTTCACGCGTAGACCACTCAAAACCGTTAAATTTCTCCGATGACGTATCGTCGGTCCGAAAGCCCTTTTACCGGTGGACTGGCAATGGGTGGCAATGACACGAGAAACATGGGCAACACGGCTCGGGTTCATCCTCGCGGCCGTCGGTAGCGCGGTCGGCCTCGGGAACATCTGGCGGTTCCCGTGGCAGACCGCAGAAAACGGCGGTAGCGCGTTCCTCGTCGTGTACCTCGGCATCGTCCTCCTCGTCGGCGTCCCCGGACTGCTCGGCGAGTTCGTCATCGGCCGCCGCGCGAAGAAGTCGCCGGTCGGCGCGCTTCGGGACCTCTCGGGGTCGAACAAGTGGGGTATCGTCGGCGCGTTCTCGGTCGTCACCGGCATCTCGTTGCTCTCGTTCTACAGCGTCGTCGGCGGGTGGATTCTCCGCTATCTCCTCGAAAGCGGGGCCGCGGTCGTCGGCGGGAGTCCCGCGTACTTCACGAATCCGGGCCAGTACTTCGGCGGCGTCTCCGCCGGCGTCGACGCGGCGCTCTACCATCTCCTGTTTCTCGGCCTGACCGCGCTCATCGTCTTCGCGGGCGTCCGCAAGGGCATCGAACTCGGCACGAAGGTCATGATGCCCGCCGTGCTCGTCCTCCTCGTCGGTCTCGCCGGCTGGGCCGCGACCCAGCCCAACGCGGCCGCGGGCTACGCCTTCTTCCTCCGGTTCGACCCCTCGGTCATCTCCGAGAACTTCTTCGCCATCCTCGGTCCCGCCGCCGGGCAGGCGCTTTTCACCCTCTCGCTCGGCGCGGGCACGATGATAACGTACTCCTCGTACCTCGGCGAGGACCGCTCGCTTCCCTTCGACGGGAGCGCCATCGCCATCCTCAACACGGCGGTCGGCGTCATCACCGGCCTCGTCGTCTTCCCGCTTCTGTTCTCGCAGGGCATCAACCCGACCGAGACCGGCACCGGGCCGGGCGCGCTGTTCGTCGGCCTCGCCGGAGCGTTCTCGCAACTCCCCGCGGGGACGCTCATCGCCACCGCGTTCTTCGCCGTCGTGACGCTCGCGGCGCTGTCGAGTTCCATCAGCATGCTCGAAATCCCCGTCGCGTTCCTCGTCGACGAGTACGGCGTCTCCCGCGGACGCGCCGTGTCCGGGATGACCGCGTTCGTCGCCGTCACCGGGACCGTCTGCGCGTTCAACCCGGCCGTCTTCGGCTTCGTCGCCGGGCCGCTCGTGAACGTCCTCCTGACCGCCGGCCTCGCCGCGTTCCTCCTGTTCGTCGGCTGGGTCATGGGCCGCGAGGCGCTCGAAGAGTTCGCCGCGGGCGCGGGCGACTTCGGGAAGTCCCTCGGCACGCCGTGGCTCTTCGCCGTCGGCGTCGTCCTCCCGCTGTTCCTCGTGTTCACGCTCCTCACGCACTTCGGCGTGGACACGACCATCGGCTTCTGGCCGACCGTCGCCGTCGCCGTCGTCGCGTCCGCCGCCGCCTTCTTCGGGCTTCGACAGCCCGACTCGGTCGTCTGAGCGGCGACCCCCCCGCGTTCGGGCGGTGACTCGACGCCGTTTCCGCTGTTTCCTCCGTTTTCGACTGACGCGACCGCGAGGAGTGACCCGCACCGCGGCGTAACTGTGATGATTGTTCCATCTATTATTCGACAACTGTCGAAGTAAGGGTTGCCGGATTGCGGAACTCCTTTGACCGAGGACTGCGGACCGATGTTTCAATGAGCGAAGGTGGTCTGGCATGACGATGGAAGACCGGATCGACGAACTCCGCGAGAAGCGCGAGGAAGCCCTGAAGGGCGGCGGCGAGGACCGAATCGCCTCCCAGCACGACAAGGGCAAGATGACCGCCCGCGAGCGCATCGACTACTTCCTCGACGACGGCACCTTCCGCGAGTTCGACCAGTTCCGGACCCACCGAAACCACAAGTTCGGCATGGAGGAGACGAAGCTCCCCGGCGACGGCGTCATCACCGGCTACGGCGAGGTCGACGGCCGAACCGTCTTCGTCTTCGCCCACGACTTCACCGTCTTCGGCGGCTCGCTCGGCGAGGTGTTCGCCGAGAAGGTCTGTAAGGTGATGGACAAGGCGATGGAGGTCGGCGCGCCCGTCGTCGGCCTCAACGACTCCGCGGGCGCGCGGATTCAGGAGGGCGTCCAGTCGCTCGGCGGCTTCGGCGAAATCTTCCGCCGCAACACCGAGGCGTCGGGCGTCATCCCGCAGATTTCGGCCATCATGGGCCCCTGCGCGGGCGGCGCGGTGTACTCCCCCGCGCTGACGGACTTCACCTTCATGGTCCGCGACACGAGCCACATGTTCATCACCGGCCCGGACGTCATCAAGACGGTCACCGGCGAGGAGGTCACCTTCGACGAACTCGGCGGCGCGACGACCCACACCTCGACAAGCGGGGTCGCCCACTTCGCCACCGACACCGAGGAACAGGCGCTCGACGACATCCGCCACCTGCTTTCGTACCTCCCGCAGAACAACGTCGAGGACCCACCGCGCGTCGAGCCGTGGGACGACCCCGAGCGCGTCGACGACGACCTCGCCGAGGTCGTGCCCGACCAGCCGCGCAAGCCCTACGACATCCACGACGTGCTCGACGGCGTCCTCGACGAGGGCTCCTTCTTCGGCGTCCAAGAGGACTTCGCGAAGAACATCGTCGTCGGCTTCGGTCGCCTCGACGGCCGCTCGGTCGGCATCGTCGCAAACCAGCCCCGCGTGAACGCCGGCACCCTCAACATCGAGGCCTCCGAGAAGGGCGCGCGCTTCATCCGCTTTTGCGACTCCTTCAACATCCCCATCCTCTCGTTCGTGGACGTGCCCGGCTTCCTGCCCGGCACCGACCAGGAACACAACGGCATCATCCGCCACGGCGCGAAGCTCCTCTATGCCTACTCCGAGGCGACGGTCCCCCTCATGACCGTCATCACGCGCAAGGCCTACGGCGGCGCGTACGACGTGATGGCCTCGAAACACCTCGGCGCGGACGTGAACTACGCGTGGCCGACCGCCGAAATCGCCGTGATGGGCCCGCAGGGCGCGGTCAACATCCTCTACCGCGACGAACTCGACGCCGCGGACGACCCCGACGCCCGCCGCGACGAACTCATCGAGGAGTACCGCGAGGAGTTCGCCAACCCCTACACCGCCGCGGACCGCGGCTTCATCGACGACGTCATCGAACCCGGCGAGACCCGCGAGCGGCTCATCTCGGACCTTCGGATGCTGAACTCCAAGCGCAAGTCCCAACCCGATAAGAAACACGGCAACATCCCGCTATGAGCGGCGAACTGCTGTCTGGGCTGTCGATTCCGGACGACGCCGACGCCGAGGAGGCCGCCGCCATCGCCGCCGCCGTCGGCGCGCACCTCCACGACCAGTCGGTCGCCGCGGCCGCCGCGGCCGCAGACGACGACGAGGAGACGTGGAACGAAAAGCGCTGGCGGTACGCCGGCCGCCTCGAATCGGTCACGGGCTGTGGCCGCCGCGTCCCCTCCGGCGCGCCGACCGACGCGTGGGCCGCCTCGGGCCGCGTCGACCGGTTCTAAATCGGGGGTCTGCGGTTTCACGACAGAACGATCACATTCTCGCCCGGCGTCAGTCGGTCCAATATGGTCCAATCCGCGCTCGTCTGGCTGTTTCTCAACGCCGTCCTCGCCGGGTTCGCCGCCGTCGCGGTCGCAGTACACTACGCCGACGAGCGCGAACCCGACTTCGTCTCCGCGGCGCTCGCCGCCGTCTTCGTCGGGATCTGCGTCGAACTCGGGATGGCAAACGGCTACATTCCCGATAGCGCGCTCTCGACTGCCGTCGTCGGGGTCTGCATCGTCGTCGCCCTCGTCTCGCTCGCGCTCGGTGTGAAACGGGACCAGACGGCGTTTCAGGCGTTTCGCGGGGGCGCTCGGTCTCGGTAGTTGGCAGTCAGTAGCCGGCAGTCGGTGGCCCGTCGTTTACCCCGCGACTCCCGGGTCGTCGACGACGACGCCATCCACGCCGTACTCCCGGAGTCGCCGCGCGACTTCGCGGTCGGGGACCGTCCACGCGTTGACCTCGAAGCCGCGGTCGTGCGCCTCCTCGACCCGCGCCGACGAGAGCAGGTCGTAGTGCGGGTGGACGGCCGCGCAGTCGAGGTCGGCGGCGACCGCCAGCGACTCCGCCCAGTCGGCCGCGAAGAGGAACGCGACCGGGAGCGCGCTCGCCTCGCGCACCTCGCGGAGCGCCTCGGCGTCGAACGACGAGACGAGTATCTCGTTTCCCGCGTCGGCGACGACGGCCGCGAGGTCGGCGGCGAGGCCGCTTTCTTTCAGTTCGACGTTGACCGCGACGCGGTCCGGGAGGACGTCGAACACCGCGGCGAGCGTCGGAACCGACTCCTCGGAGTCGCCGACCGTGAGTGCCTGCAACTCCGCGAGACTCGTGTCGGCGACGCGGCCGGGCGCGCCGGTCAGGCGGTCAAGCGTCTCGTCGTGGAAGACGACGAGTTCGCCGGAACCACAGCGCCGAACGTCGAGTTCGACCCAGTCGAGTCGTTTCGCGGCCGCCTCGAAGGCGGCGAGCGTGTTCTCGGGGGCGAGGGCGGGACAGCCGCGGTGACCGATGACGCGCATGCTGGTGCATCGCGGGAGGGCGGCCTAAACGCTTCCTCCGGACCGGTCGAAAGCCCTCGGGAGGGGTTCGTTCGGGTATAGTGTACTGGGAACCGACGCGTGCGGGCCCACGCGCCCGCGGCTCCCGGACGCGAGCGGACCGGCGCGGCCGCTCCGCGCGGGCTGGAGAAGATGTGTTCGCAGAGAGAATCGACTGACTCGAACTTACGCGCCCTGGCCGCCCTTCTTGCGCGTGATGTAGCCGGCGATGCGGTTGCGGACGCCCTTCGACTCGACCGTGGTCAGTTCCTCGACGCTGTCCTTGTTCGTCTCGAAGTCCGTGTTGAACGCCTGCGGGTATCGCTCCAGCAGGATGTTACCAAGCTGCTTGACGTACTTGGGCTTGATTGCCATGTCGGAAGATTCCCCGGACGAACACTAAAACGATTCGTTCCGTCTCGCGGCCGCCCGCTCGCGCCAGCCCGTCAACTCGTCGATTCGTTCGAACGCCTCGCGCTCTCTGTTCCCGCCGCATTTCTCGACCGTCTCGGCGAAGTAGTCGAGTCGGTCCAGCAGGTCGTCGGTGTCGAACGCCGGCACGTCGAGGCGCGAGGCCGCCACCGTCGCGTCGACGACCGCGCCGAAGCCGCGGTTGATGGTGAACGGTCGGCGTTGCTCGACCGCGGCATCGACGGGCCGGAGTTCCCATTCCTCCCACTCGGTCCCGCCGTCCTCGCCGGAATCGACCGCGGTTGCCTCGACTTCGGCCCACGCGTCGGCCGAGTCGAGGACCGGCGACTCCCGCTCGTAGATGGTCATCGCGGCCTCGACGAACGCCCGCGGGTCGGAGACGAACTGGACGACACCGCCGCCCTGTCGATGGAAGTTCCGACGGGTCCGGGTGTTGCCCCACGTCGTCGCGGTCGCCGGCGGTGGCGACCCGGAAGACACGCCGGCGGGAGCGTCGCCGGCCTCCGGCGCGTGGACGCCGAGCGCCGCGAAGTTCCATCGGTCGTTCGGCCCGAGCGTGGCGACGACCGTCTCGGTGACGCCGCGGAGTTCGACGGGCCAGTCAACCGCGCTGTCGGGGCCGGGTTCGCGCTCGTCGCTCACAGCGGCACCCCCCGCTCCAGCGCGACGAACGTCGCCGCGCAGGCGATGTCGGCGGTCGTCCCGGGGTTGATGCCCTCGGCGACGAACGCCTCGGCCAGTTCCTCGGCCTCGTCGGGGTCCGAGATGTCGGCCGCGCGGGCCATCACGTCGCGGGCGACGGCCTCGCCGTGATTCGTCGCCACGAGCGTGTCCGGTTCCTCCGCGAGCAGGTCGAGAAACGCGCGAGCGACGCGGTCGGTGACGGGGCCGTCGTCGGCGAGGATGGCCTCGGCCGCGCGGAAGGTCCGGGCGAAGCCGCCGGTCCACTCGCGGGCGTTGGCGTCGCGGTCGGCGCTCAGGTCCATCACGTCGGAGAGCGTGACTCCGCGCTCTCGGAGCGCCTCGGCGGCGTCGCCGCCGCGCCGAACGTCGAGGTCCGGGGCGTCCTCGGGAACCTCGCCGACGGCCACGTCGACGTGTTCGAACGCGCGGTAGAACCCGACCGCGTCGGCGACGGTGGTCGATTCGGCCACGTCGGTCGCGCCCGCGGGAGTGAGGTCGCGGTCGTCGTCCGCGGCGGCCCGGACGAGCGGCACGAGAAGCAGGAGACAGCCGAACTGGGTGTTGCCGCCGCCCTGTCGGCTCATCCCGGCGACCGCCGCCTCGAACGCCTCGCCGACCGACGCGCCCGATTCGGCCAGTTCGAGACCGGCCGCGGAGCCGACCGCGCCCGTGAGGAAGTGTTCGAAGTGCAGGTCAGAGAGGTCGCGCCGGCGGTCGACGTTGCCCGGCTTGGGCGTGCCCGCGACTTCGAGCAGGAGCGCGAGTTCGGCGTGGCGCGCGGGGCCGAACCCGCGGTCCGAGACGGGCGCGACCATCAGGCCGACACCCCGCCGTCGTCGCCCGACTCGGCGGCGTTCCCGCGTTCGGCGAACCAGTCGTCCACGGCGGTTCGGACCCGGCGGAGGACCGTCTGATTGTCGCTCGGCCGCCCGACGCTCACCGCGTCGGCCCCGCAGTCGAGGTACTCGGTCGCCGTCTCGCGGTCGCGGACGCCGTTGTTGGCGACGAGAAAGAGGTCGGGCGCGGCGGCGGCCACGTCGGCAATCACGGCTTCGGAGTCCATCGCGTCGACGTGGAGCCAGTCGGCCCCCGAGTCGGCGAGCGTGACCGCGAGGCTCGGGAGGTCGACGCCGTCGATTTCGGCGCGGACTTTCGCGCCGACCGGCGCGTCCGACTCGGCGGCCGCGGCGACGTACGCGGCCAGTCGGTCGGAATCGCGCAGGAGCGTCTCGCCACAGCCGACGGCGCAGAGTTCGTCCTGTCGGCAGTGGGCGTTTATCTCCACGCCAGCGCCGCGGTCGGCGCAGACGGCGGCGACCTCTCGAATCGGGTCGGCCGAGGTCGCTCTGACGTTGACGGCGACGAAGCGGTCTTCGCCGTCGAACCCGGCGAGGGAATCGAGTTGGTCGGACACGAAGGCGACCGGGTCGTCGGCGAGGAACTCCGAGCGCCCGCGGGCGACGAGGTCGCGGGCCGCCGCCTGCGAGGGCTCGTCGAGGGCGACGCCGCCGAGGAACGCCGCGCCGACGTGGGGGGCCGCGCCCTCGGCCCACGCGGCGTCGGACTCGCCGCTGAGGCTCGAAACGGCGACTCGCGGGGCGAACATCACGACACCTCGCTGAGCGCCTCGGAAACGGCGCGGGCGACGCGCTCGGCGTCGTCGGGACCGTCGATTCGGGTGTCGGTCCGAACGACCGGGCGGTCGAGGTCGGTGCCGTCGTCCGCGTCGAGGACGAACGCGTCGGCGAAGGGGTAGGCCTCGGCGACGCCCGCGGTCGAGGGGTCGTAGCCGACGCCTTCCATGAGGTCGGCGGCGGGGCCGGAGAACACGGTGTCCTCCACGAACGGCGAGACGGCGACGACCGGCGTGTCGGCGAGGGCGTCCGCGAAGCCGTCGATGGCGAGCATCGGCCCGATGCTCGTGACGGGGTTCGAGGGGCCGACGACGACAGGTTCTGCGAGGGCGTCGGCGACTTCGTCGGTGACTGCGGCGTCGTCGGCCCCGCGGAACTCCACGTCGCGGACGGCGGGGTCGGCGCGGCGGTGGACCCAGTACTCCTGAAAGTGCATCGTCCCTTCGTCGGTGTGAATCAGCGTCGCCACGGGGTCGTCGCTCATCGGGAGGAGCGACACGTCGAGGTCGAAGGCGTCGGCGAGCGTCCGTGTGACCTCGGTGAGCGAGTTCCCCTCGTCGAGAAGCGAGGTGCGGGTGATGTGGACCGCGCGGTCGCGGTCGCCGATTTCCATGAACTCCGCGACGCCGGAGAAGCGCCGCCAGCGGGCGATGTCGCGGCCGACGGTCTGGGCCGACTCGGGGAGGTAGCGCGGCCCGGGTTCGAGCCCGGCCGCGTCGGCGAGGCGGTGGAGTTCGTCGTCGGTCGCGGTGGTGTCGTCGGCGATTCCCCACCAGCGGTCGGTGTCGAGGACGCCGCCGCCGGCGAAGAGGACGGTGTCCACGTCGGGACAGACGAGGTGGCCGCCGAGTTCCACGTCGTCGCCGGTGTTGGCGACGACGGTCGTCTCGGCGGGGTCGAACACCCCGGCGGCCCCGTCGAGGAGTTTGGGGGTGCCCGTACCCCCGGCGAGGAAGGTAACCATGGTGCGCCGTAGGGCGAGTGTCCGTTTGAAAGTTCCTTCACCGGAGACGCCGGCCGGTCGTCGGTGGATGTCGATAAGTCGTGGAGCCCCACGACGCCCTCGTCAGGGCCCGCCGCGATAGGCTACCGACACGTCGAACTCCGACGGCATCACCTGTCCGGCGACCGCCTTCCTGACGAAGTAGCCCGAGAAGCCGGTCGTCACGGCCGCACCGAGGCCGGACATGACGAACATCGCGCGCGCGGCGGTCACGCCGGTCAGGGCGCTCATCGCGGCCCAGTACCCCGCGAAGACCACGGAGAGACACGCGAAGCCGACGAGGGCGTAGCCGATGGCGTTTCCGAGTGCCGAGCGGAGGCTCATGTCGGCGTCTCGTTGCTCCCGAGTGAAACGGTTTGTGGGCGGCCGAACAGGAGTCACCCCGCCTATCGCGCCCCTGCGACGGCGCGAATGCTCGGCTATTTGACTCCTCTCGTGTTACACCCGCCATGACCGCCGTCAAGGACAGCGTCCACGACTACATCTCCCTCGACCCCGTGGCCGCCGAACTGGTCGACACGCCCGCGTTCCAGCGGCTTCGACACATCAAACAGCTCTCGACGGTCCGGCTCGTCTACCCCTCCGCGAGCCACACGCGGTTCGAACACAGCCTCGGCGTCTACCACCTCGCCTCCCGAGCCCTCTCGCATCTCGGCGTCGACGGCGACCGCGCCGCCCACGTCCGCGCCGCCGCGCTCCTCCACGACGTCGGCCACGGCCCCTACGGCCACCAGACCGAGGACCTCATCCGCCGGCGCACCGGCCGCGACCACGACGAGATTCACCACCTGCTCGACGGGACCGCGGTCGGCGCGGTCCTGACCGACCACGGTCTCGACCCGGACCGCGTCGCCGACATGGTCGACGGCGCGGGCGGCCTCGGGCAGTTGGTCTCGGGCGAGTTGGACGTTGACCGGATGGATTACCTCGTCCGCGACGCCCACCACACCGGCGTCCCCTACGGAACCATCGACCACGGCCGCCTCGTCCGCGAACTCCGGTACCGAGACGGCGAACTCGTGTTGGCCGAGGGGAACGTCCAGACCGCCGAATCACTGCTTCTCGCCCGGGCGCTGATGAACGCGACCGTCTACCGCCACCACGTCTCCCGCATCGCGGGCGCGATGCTCGAACGCGCCTCCGAGCGCCTCGTCGACGGCGGCGTGCCAATCGAGGAGTTCGTCCGCATGGCCGACCACGACCTGCTCGTCGCGCTCGGCGAGCGCGTGCCCGACCTCGGCCGCCGAATCGAGCGCCGCGACCTCTACAAGCGCGCCGTCTGGGCCCCCATCGACGCCGTGCCGACCGACGTGGTCGAACTCGACTACGAGGCGACGCGGACGGCCGAGCGGGAGGTCGCCGACGCCGCCGACGTGTCGCCCGAATCGGTCATCGTGGACGCGCCGTCGCGGCCGCGAATCAAGGAGTCCCGGTCGCGCGTCGTCGTCAACGGCGTCGTCCGACGGCTCGAAGACGCCTCCGAACTCGTGGGCGCGCTCCGGTCGACTGAGCGGACGCAGTGGCGACTCGGCGTCTACGCGCCCGAGGCGGTCCGCGACGAGGTGGCCGCGGCCGCCGTGGACGTGCTCGGGCTCCCGGTTCGCGTGACGACCCCCGTCTGAAGCGCGCGGAGAGTCGGCGAGACACGGCCGTCCGACCCTTTTTCACCGATGGCGGCCGACTCACCCACCATGACGACCATCAAGGACAGCGTCCACGACCACATCGAGGTCGAGGGCGCGGCCGAAGCCCTCCTCGATACGCCGGAGATGCAGCGCCTCCGGCACATCAAGCAGTTGGGAACCGTCCAGCTGGTCTACCCCTCGGCGAACCACACGCGGTTCGAGCACAGCCTCGGCGTCTACCACCTCGCCTCTCGCGCCCTCTCGCATCTCGGCATCGAGGGCGACGCCGCCGCCCACGTCGAGGCCGCGGCGCTCCTCCACGACGTGGGCCACGGCCCTTACAGCCACAACATCGAGGACGTGACCCACCGCCACACCGGCAAGTACCACGACGACGTGGAGGAACTCGTCGCTCGCGGGACCGTCGGCGAGACGCTAGAAGCCGAGGGCTTGGACCCCGAGCGCGTGGCCGCCTTGGTCGAGGGCGACGGCGAGTTCGGCCAACTCGTCTCCGGTGAGTTGGACGTGGACCGGATGGATTACCTCGTGCGCGACGCCCACCACACCGGCGTCCCCTACGGCACCATCGACCACGAGCGCCTGATTCGGGAACTGACGTTCGTCGACGGCGAGTTGGTCCTCGCGGAGGGGAACGTCCAGACCGCCGAATCGCTCCTTCTCGCCCGCGCGCTCATGAACCCGACCGTCTACCAGCACCACGTCGCGCGCATCTCGAAGGCGATGCTCCGGCGCGCGTCGGAGCGACTGCTCGACGAACCCGACATCGACGCCGAGGAGCTCCGCCGGATGGACGACCCCGACCTGCTCGTCGCGCTCCGCCTCACCGACTCGACGAGGGGGTTCGCCGAGCGACTGGCCACCCGCGACCTCTACAAGCGCGCGGTCTGGGCGGAGTTGCCGAACGTCCCCGACTCGATTATCGACGCCGAACACGACGCGCTCGCGGCGTTCGAGCGGGACATCGCCGACGCCGCCGACGTGTCGCCCGAGTCCGTCATCCTCGACGTGCCCTCGCGCCCGTCGATGACCGAGTCGTCGTCGCGGGTGATGGTCAACGGCGAGATGCGGCAGTTAGAGCGGGAGTCGCCGCTCGTGCAGGCGCTCCGGACCGCACAGGAACAGCAGTGGCGACTCGGGGTCTACGCCCCGCGCGAGGAGACAGAGCGGGTCGGCCGCGCGGCCGCCGACGTGCTCGGCCTCGACGTGGACGGCGCGCTCGTCGCCGAGGTCAGAAGCGGTCTCAACGCGACGCTCGACGAGTTCGAGTAGCCGCCGTCCCGAGACGGGAGGTTCAAGCACCGCCGAGACGCAGTCGAGAGCGATGCAACTCGAGGGTACGATACTCCGCGGCCGCGACTTCGACCCGGTCGAGGGGCGGGTCGTCGTCGAAGAGGGCACGATAACCGCAATCGAGGAGACAGCGACCGATTCGACGGATATCATCCTGCCTGCGTTCGTCAACGCCCACACCCACCTCGGCGACTCCATCGCCAAGGAGGCCGGCGAGGGGCTGTCGCTCGACGACCTCGTCGCGCCGCCGGACGGGCTGAAACACCGACTGCTCCGCGCGGCCAGCACCGAGGAGAAAGCCGCCGCGATGCACCGGTCGCTCCGGATGATGGAGGCCGGCGGGACGGCGGCGTGTCTGGAGTTCCGCGAGGGAGGCGTCGAGGGCGTCGACGTCATCCGGCGGGCGCTCGACGGCCGCGACATCGAGGCGGTCGTCTTCGGCCGCGAGACGGCGGACGCGATGGAAATCGCCGACGGCTTCGGCGCGTCGGGCGCGCGGGACGGCGAGTTCGGCGCGCTCCGAAACGCGACGGCGGCCGCCGGAAAGCTGTTCGGCATCCACGCGGGCGAGCGCGACGCCCACGACATCAACGCCGCGTTGGACCTCGAACCGGACTTCCTCGTCCACATGGTCCACCCCGAGGCGCTCCACCTCGAACGCGTCGAGGACAGCGAGATACCCGTCGTCATCTGCCCGCGGTCGAACCTCGTCACCGACGCGGGCGTCGCGCCGATTCGCGAACTGGTCGACCGCACCACCGTCGCGCTCGGCACGGACAACGTGATGCTCAACAGCCCCTCGATGTTCCGCGAGATGGAGTTCACCTCCAAGCTGGCGGACGTGTCGGCCGCCGAAGTCCTCCGCATGGCGACCGTCAACGGGGCCGAAATCGCCGGGCTGAACTACGGCCTCGTCGAGGAGGGCCGCGACGCCAAGCTTCTGGTCCTCGACGGCGACACGGACAACCTCGCGGGCGTCGAGGACGTGGTCCGCGCCGTCGTCCGCCGGGCCGGACAGGCGGACGTGAAAGACGTGTACCTCTGAGTTCGGACGACCCCCCGCTTCCGGAATCTGCACCCGACGGGCCGCAGAGCGCGTACGGGGCAGACCTATTCTCGCAGTACTCCTCCCGTAGCAAAGGGTTATTACCGACCCCGAGAATATGTTATCAAGTGTCATGGTGTTGTACGACCGAATCATCGTTCCCATCGACGGCTCCGCCGGCTCCGAGCGCGTCGCGGTCCACGCGGCGGCGTTAGCGGCCGTCCACGATGCGGAACTCCACGGGGTGTACGTGGTGAACGCGGGGAGCTTCGCGGGGCTCCCGATGGAATCGTCGTGGGAGGGGCTCGACGACATGTTGCGCGCCGACGCCGAGTCGGCGCTCGACCAAGTCGAGCGCGCGGCCGACTCGCAGGGCGTCCCCGCCGAGACGCACGTCCTCGAAGGGACCCCGAGCCGCGAAATCGTCGAGTTCGCCGAGCGCGGCGAGTGCGACCTCATCGTGATGGGGACCCACGGCCGCGGCGGCATCGACCGGCTCCTCCTCGGGTCGGTCGCAGAAAAGGTCGTCCGCGCGTCGAAAGTCCCCGTCCTGACCGTCCGCATCGAGGGCGGCGGCGACGACGCCGACGAGCACGCCGTCGAGGTGCCGGGCGAGGCCGCGCCGGAGTCGCCCGCGGATTCTCCCGCGGAGGCTGACGCCGCCGCCGACTCGACGGCGACCGCCGACGGCGGAGAGTAGCGGAACGGCGAACGGCAGAAACAGCGGTGCGCGGGTTCGGTCGCGGATTTAGCGCCCGCCGTCGGCCGGGCGCAGGTGCTCGCAGTCGCCGGCGTGGACTCGTTTTTCTCCCTCGTCGGTCCGGACGACGAGCGTGCCGGGGTGTTCGATATCGACTGCCTCGCCCTCGATGACGCCGCTCGCGGTGTGGACGCGGACCCGCCTTCCGAGCGTGTCCGCCCGCTCGCGCCACGCCGGGAGGACCGCGTCGAGGTCGCCGCGCAGTTCGTCGAAGCGTTCGAGCACCCGCTGGACGAACACGCGGCGTTCGACGGGGCCCGCTTCCGCGGCGACGCTCGTCGCGCCCTCGGGGAGGTCCGCGGGGTCGAGGTTGACGTTGACACCGGGACCGATGACGAGCCACGAGACGCGGTCGGCCTCGCCTTCCATCTCGGTGAGGACGCCGCAGAGCTTTCGGTAGCCGCGGTCGGCGGGCGTGTCGGGGTCGTTCGAACGGTCACCGGCGTGAGCCGGTGAACCTCCGCTCGCTTCGCTCGCGGAAATACCGTCTGCGTTCGCAGACGAACTGCCACTCGCTTCGCTCGTGGCAACTCCGTCGGACGCTTTCGCGCCCGACGGGTTATCGTTCGCTTCGCTCACGATAACGTCGTTCGGCCATTTGATGCTCGCGTCCACCCCGGCCTCGCGCGCCGCGTCGCAGACGGCGACGGCCATCGCCAGCGTGTACAGCGGGGCGTACGCCGGCGGTTCGTCCGGGCGGACGAGCAGGCTCAGCCAGACGCCGCCGTCCGGCGCGGACCACTCCCGACGTTTCCGGCCCCGGCTGGCGGTCTGCTCGCGGGCGACGACGACCACGTCGCTCGCGCCCTCGGCGGCGAGTTCGCGGGCGCGGTCGTTCGAGGAGTCGAGCGTCTCGTGGAACTCCACGTCGTAGTCGGCGTCGAGGCCGTACTCGATTGCCGGGCCGCCGTACTCCGGCACGTCGGTGACGACGTAGCCGTCGTCGGAGCTCTCGACGCCGAACCCCTCGTCGCGGAGCGATTCGACGTGTTTCCAGACGGCGGCGCGGGAGACGCCCAGTCGGTCGGCGAGCTCGGGCCCGGAGACGGGACCCGCGGCGAGTGCGTCGAGGAGGGCGCGTCGCGTGTCGCTCATGGAGGTCGGTACCGGCGCACGGGAAAAGAGGTTCGCGGTTCGAGCGTCGGGTCCGAGGCCTCGGGCCTATTCGAGGACGAGCAACACGTCGCCCATGTCGACGCTGTCGCCCTCGGCGACGAGGACCTGCGAGACGGTGCCGCCGCGCTCGGCGACCACGTCGTTTTCCATCTTCATGGCTTCGAGGATGCAGACGGTGTCGCCGGGTTCGACCTCGTCGCCCTCCTCGACTTCGACCGAGAGGATGGTCCCCTGCATCTCGGCGGTGATGGACTCGCCGTCGCCCTCGATAATCTGCTGGGAGTCGTCGTCGCCGTCGTCCCGGCGCTTGCGTGGGCCGGACGAGTTGGAACCGCCCGCCGAGGCGTTGCCGACCGGGATGGCGGGCGCGCCGCGCTCTTCGAGGCTGACCTCGAAGCGCTTGCCGTTGACCTCGACGGTGAAGGTGCGTTCCGTGACCTCGTCGTCGTCGTCATCGTCGGCGACGGCCTCGGGCGACCAGCGCTCGACGGCGGCCTGGATGCGGTCGGGGTCGAGCACCTCGTCGAGGTACTTCGTCGTGTGGCTCCCCTCGCGGAACGCCTCGTCGGTGAGCATGAGGCGATGGAACGGGATGACCGTGCGAAGCCCCTCGATGTCGAACTCGGCGAGCGCGCGCTCGGCGCGGGCGAGGACCTCCTCGCGGTTCGAGGCGGTGACGATGAGCTTGGCAATCATCGAGTCGTAGTCGCCGCCGATCTCGTCGCCCTGACGCACGGCGTCGTCCATGCGGACGCCGATGCCGCCCGGCGGGTCGTACGTCGCGAGCGTGCCCGTCGCGGGCGCGAACTCCTTTTCGGGGGCTTCGGCGTTGATGCGGAACTCCATCGAGTGGCCCTCGATGTCCACGTCCTCTTGCGAGAAGTCGAGTTCCTCGCCGGCGGCGACGCGCAGTTGCCACTTCACCACGTCGAGGCCCGTCACTTCCTCGGTGACGGTGTGTTCGACCTGAATGCGCGTGTTGACCTCCATGAAGTAGAACTCGCCGTCCTCGACGAGGAACTCCACGGTGCCGGCGTTGGTGTAGTCGGCGGCCCGGACGCCGCGACGGGCGGCCTCGCCGATGCGCTCGCGGAGGTCGTCGGACAGCGCCGGCGACGGGGCCTCCTCGATGACCTTCTGGTGGCGGCGCTGGAGCGAGCAGTCGCGCTCGCCGAGGTGGCGGACGTTACCGTGCTCGTCGGCGAGAATCTGCACCTCGATGTGGCGCGGCGCTTCGAGGTACTTCTCGACGTAGACGGAGGCGTTGTCGAAGTACGCCTCGCCCTCGCGCTTGGCCGTCTCGAACTGCTCGTCGACCTCGTCCTCGGAGTGGACGACCTTCAGGCCGCGGCCGCCGCCGCCACCTTCGGCCTTGATGGCGACCGGGTAGCCGAACTCGTCGGCGACGGCCTTCACGTCGTCGGCGGAGTCGGCGGGCTCGGTCGTGCCGGGGACGACCGGCACGTCGGCGTCCTGCATGAGCGCGCGGGCCTTCGTCTTCTCCCCGAGGCGCTCCATGGCGTCGGCCGACGGGCCGACCCATTTGAACTCGGACGCCTCGACCTTCCGGGCGAACGCGGCGTTCTCAGCGAGGAAGCCGTAGCCGGGGTGGATGGCGTCGGCGTCGGCCTTCCGCGCGGCCTCGATGACCGACTCGTGGTCGAGGTAGGAATCGGCCGCGCGGGCGGGACCGATGTTGTACGCCTCGTCGGCGTACCGCACGTGCCCGCCGTGTTTGTCCGCCTCGCTGTAGACGGCGACGGTCCGGACTCCTAACTCCTCGCAGGCGCGCATGACGCGCACCGCGATCTCGCCTCGGTTGGCGACGAGAACCTTGCTGAACATTTGCGGTAGTCTTTCAGGGAACCGCACGTTATTCTATCGGTTTTACCAACGCACGTCGGTGACCGCTTCGACAGACGACGATTTGTGTGTTCGACCGTGAAGGAACGGCCGAGATTACACTTCTCTGGCACTATACGCCGCGAATACTGGTTCAAATCCAAACGGCCTTATGCGTGTGCCACACTACGACACGGGTAATGGCAGTACGAGTCGGCATCCTCGGTGCAACCGGCGCAGTCGGACAGCGATTCATCCAACTCCTCGACGACCACCCGACGTTCGAACTCGCGGCGCTGACCGCGAGCGAGTCGAGCGCGGGCAAGCGATACGACGAGGCCGCGAAGTGGCGCGTCAACACGCCCATCCCGGACGACGTGGCCGCGATGGAAGTCGGCAGCACCGACCCCGCGGACGTGCCCGACGACATCGACCTCCTGTTTTCGTCGCTCCCGTCGTCGGTCGCCGCCGAGGTCGAACCCGAGTTCCTCGAGGCGGGCTACGTCGTCTCGTCGAACTCCTCGAACGACCGCATGGCCTCCGACGTGCCGCTCACGATTCCGGAGATCAATCCGGAGCACCTCGACCTCATCGAGGTCCAGCGCGACCAGCGCGGCTGGGACGGCGCGCTCGTGAAGAACCCGAACTGCTCGACCATCACGATGGTCCCGACGCTCGCCGCGCTCGACCAGTTCGGCCTCGAACGCGTCGACGTCACGACCCTCCAAGCCGTCTCCGGCGCGGGCTACGACGGCGTCACCTCGATGAAGATTATCGACAACGCCATCCCGCACATCGGCGGCGAAGACGAGAAGATGGAGACGGAGTCCCGCAAGCTTCTGGGCTCGTTCGACGGTGCGGAGGTCGCACTCCACGGAGCGGAGGTCAACGCCTCGTGTAACCGCATCCCGACGCTCGACGGCCACCTCGAAAGCGTCTTCGCCGACCTCGCCGACGACGCCTCCCCCGAGGACGTCGCCGCCGCGATGCGCGAGTACCCCGGCGTCGACCTCCCGAGCGCGCCCGAACAGCTCATCCACGTCTTCGAGGACGAGTTCCGCCCACAGCCCCGTCTCGACCGCGACCGCGGCGACGGGATGCAGATTTCGGCCGGCGGCATCCAGTCGACCGACCACGGCGTGAAGTACAACTGCCTCGCGCACAACACGATTCGCGGCGCGGCCGGCGCCTCCGTCCTCAACGGCGAACTGCTCGCCCAAGAGGGCTGGATTTAGGCTCACCTCCCGCCGACCTCGCGGTCTCCTCTCGCTTCACTCGAATCAGACAGCGTTTTCACGCGACGCCGACAGAGCGTGTCGCATGTCTCGGCGCGGCCTCGAAACGGGGCTCTCCGCCGGCCTGCTCGTCGCCGCGCTCGGCGGTATCGCGTGGGCCACCGGCGAGCCGTTCGTCTTTCCGAGCCTCGGCCCCACGGCGTTCGTACTGGCGTTTCGGCGGCGCGGCGCGCGCGCCCGTTCGACTCGCATCGTCGGCGGCCACGCCGTCGGTGCCGTCGTCGGCTTCGCGGCCTACGCGCTCGTCGCCCCCGGCCTGACGCTCGGTTCGTCGCTTCCGGCCGCGTCGCCGGACACGCTCCGACTCGTCACGAGCGGGGCGGTTTCGGTCGCCGCGACGAGCTGGGCCATGGTCGAACTCGACGCGGTCCACCCGCCGGCGTGCGCGACGACGCTCATCGTCTCGCTCGGCCTGCTCTCGACGCCGCTGTCGGTCGCGACTATCGTGGCGAGCGTGGTCGTGCTCGTGGGCGTCCACCGGGCGGCGGACGCGATGCTCGCCGAGATGTACGGAGACTCCGCCGACGCGGGCGCAGGGAGCTAAACGTCGGCCTTCGGAGCCGTTACTCGGACCAGTAGACGCGGGAGAATGGGTGGTGTGGAGGGCGGCTGATTCCGTTTGCCACCCCGATGTGCCTCTGACAGCAGCAAATACTAACTCGTCGCCGAGTCACTTACGTATTCTGTGAATCACGTTCGCATCGGGCGCGCTAGCTCTTCTCTCGCGTATACGTGACCGTTTCCGTCTCCGGCGATGGTCTCCTCCGACTGAGATTCCGCGACAAGAGACTCCTCCGACGACAGGTATATGTGGCACGGTCTCAATTGACACGCTGTATCGCTATGAAGCCGTGCCACAGTTGTCAGGCGGTTATCGACGAGTACATCCTGGACAAAAAGCTCGAAGTGCTGCGCGACCTCACGGTTGACGACTTCAACCTGTGTGCGGACTGCACCACAGTCGTCGCCGATGCGTGCGTGGAATGCGGCGGTGGCGTCTATGTCCCGCGGGGCGAAACGACGGTCCCCGACTACTGTCCGGCGTGCCGCGCGGACCTCATCCGGCGGACGGGCACCGACCCCGGCTGGACCTGCGATGCCGTCTCGACCTGAATAGCGGTTTTCGGCCGGTTTTTGCAGTTGTTGCTGGGTGTAGCAGGAGGTCACATAGTGTCAAGCTCGGAGTCACCACGAGATTTTTGTCCGTCGCCGTTTGGTTACTGCACCGCGAGGCGAGCGAAGCGAGCCCTCACGGGACATTTTTGGTCCAGATTTTTGCGAGGAGACTGTCGCTCGGAGAGCGACAGTCGACGAAGTAAAAAGGTGGAGTGGGACCGCTGAGAGTCGAACTCAGGTCCTACCGACCCCATCGGCAGAGGATACCACTACCCCACGGTCCCGGGGTGCATTCAAAGCGATGCGTGTCTCGCGGTTAAGCCCTTCGTTTCGTCGCGGCGACGCGAGAGTCTGTCGTGGCACGGAATCGCATCGTCGTCCCGCGGTTCGAACGCTCTCGACCCCTCGGCGTTGCGCCGCGAATACGCTTTTGTCGCCTCGAAAGTAATGACAATCCATGTTCACGTTCCTCCAGAGCCTCCCGCTCGGACTGCTCCCGTTCGTCGCGATGCTCCTCGTTCTCCTCGCGCTGGGCGTCGCGGCCGTCCGGTGGTGGTCGATTCGCCGCGGGAGCGAGTCCGAACCGGCCGCGGACCACCCCGAGGAGTCGCACGGCTACCCGTTGGCGTCGTGGCGCTACGTCTACGACCTCGACAAGTCGGACGCGAAGCGAGAGGTCGCCTCGGTCAACGAGCAGGCGGAGACGCTCGCGGACGCGGAGCAAAAGCGCCGGAGAAAGTAGCGTCGCGCTTCAGACCAACACGGCTTCCAGCGAGACGACCGTCCCCGAGTCGGCGTCGGCGTCGCCGACGAGTTCGCCCAGACAGACCGCGGAGCCGTCGTCGGTGAAGCAGGCGACGAGGTCGCCGCGAGCGGCGTCGGCGTCGACGTCGAAGACGCCGGGGGCGTAGACGGGCGCGCCGTTGGCGACTTCGCGGGCGGCGCTGTTGGCAATCGTGACCGACGGGAGGTGCGACAGGGCCCGTTCGGCGGGCGAGACCACGTCGCGGAGCCACGACTCGTCGCCCTCAGCGGCGAACGCGAGGGCGTCTTTGAGGTCGTGGAGCGTCACGAGGTCGGCGTCGTCGAAGGGGTCGGTCGCGGTCCGGCGGAGGTGGCCCATGTGGCCGCCGGTCCCGAGTGCGAGGCCGAGGTCGTGACACAGCTTTCGGACGTACGTGCCCGATTCACAGCGGATGCGCAGGAGCGCCTGTCTGTCTTTCACTTCGAGGAGGTCGAGGTCGTAGATTTCGCGGACGCGGAGCCGGCGCGAGACGGCGGATTTCCGCGGGGGCTTCTGGTAGAGCTTCGATTCGAACTCGGCGACGGTCGAGTCGATGTCGGCGGGGGCGGGCCCGTGGAGTTCGAGCACGGAGACGTACTCCTTGGAGCCTTCGAGGAACACCTGCGCCATGCGGGTCGCGTCGCCGAGGAGGGTCGGCAGACAGCCGGTCACCTTCGGGTCGAGCGTTCCCGAGTGGGCGGCGCGGTCGACGTCGGCCATGTCGCGGACCCAGCCGGTGACCTGGTGGGCCGACGGCCCCGGCGGCTTGTCGAGGTTGACGACGCCGAACGAGAGCAGGTCGTCGACGCTCCGGTGTTCGGGCGGGTCTCGGAGCATGGTCAGAAGTCGTAGCGGACGCCTTCGACCGGGTATTTGCCCTCGTCGGCCTCGGGGTCGTAGGAGTCGACCGCGGCGATGCAGACGGCCGTCACCTCGTCGGGGCCCCAGCGGGCGGTGTTGAGCGCGATATCGTAGATAGAGAGGTCCGTGATGTCGATGTCGTAGTACGCGTCGTACCGCTTGGCCTCGCTCGCCTCGCGGGTCGTGGTCTCCTCGCGGGCGATGTCGGGCGCTTTGTCCTCGCGGTCGGCGATGCGCTCGGCGCGGACGTCCACCGGGGCGTCGAGCCAGAAGCGGAGGTCGGCGGCGTCGCCCGCGAGCCAGCCGGCGAGTCGGGATTCGAGGAGCACGTCGTCGCGGTCGAGCGCGATATCGCGGAGGCGGCGGTCGAGGTCGCGGTCGATCTGGTCGTCTTCCTCGGCGAGCTTGTTGAACTCGACGGCGGTCATGTCGCGCTCGGCGGCGAGCTCGCGGAAGATGTCCCCGCCGCTTATGTGTTCGAGGTCGAACGCCTCGGCGAGGGCGGCGGCGGTCGTACTCTTTCCGCTGCCCGGTGGTCCGGAGACGGTCAGTAACATATCCATGCTGTGGGCGGTCGGCTAAAAGGTGTTATCGTTGCCGACGGCCCCTGCGGAGGCTTCGCACGGGGTAGGGCGGACAGCTCGCGGCGGCGCAACGAGGTGGCGTCCCGCGGCTGGCGCGCGGCTGGCGAGTGTCGGAAACGGAGAGAGAAACCGGGTTGTTTCGAGTCGCCCGAACCGGCTTACGACGCCGACGGCGACATGTCGATGTTGAGCGACTTGCGGATGATCTGGGTGAAGCCCATCGAGCAGAGGAAGTACCAGACAATCCACGCCTGCATGGGGCCGAGAACGCCCTGCGTCCACTCGGCGGTGCCGACGAGCGGGAGCACGATGTTCCCGGTGATGATGTGCGGCTGGGCGTTCCCACCGACGCCGATGGCCCAGTACATCCAGAGGAACACCGGGATGGTGAGGAACATAATCCAGACCATCGGGCGGAACTGCTCTTTGAACATGCCCATCTGGTCGCCCATCGCCTCCATCTGCTCTTCTTGAATCTTTTCGAGCTCCGCGTCGTCGCCGCGCTCCTTGGCGTCCTTCTGCCGCTGTTGGATGTCCTTCATCCGCTCTTGATACATGCCCATCTTCTCCATGTCCATGAGGTTCGCCTGCAGGAGCGTGGAGTAGAGGCCGGTCGCGAGCGCGAGGACCATCACGACGGCGTAGAACGGGAGCATCTCGGCGAGCGGGCCGAGCGCCACGTCCATCACGCCGCCGATGAGGTTGCGGACCTCGGAGACGGAGTAGCCGAGGAACAGGCCGACCGTGACGACGGCCGCGCCCTTGTCGTACTTCGACCACGAGGAGTCGCCGGTGTCGATGTCGGTCGACGAGGACGACGACCCGCCGGAGCCGGACGTGTCGTCTTCGAGGCCGGCGCGGGTCTCACCCACGTCGGCGAGCCGGAACCCTTCGTCGCCGTCGACGAGGATACCCTTCTCGATGAGGCGACCCCACTGGCCGCTCGTGAGCTCGTCGCGAACGTCGGCCCACTCGACTTCTCCGTCGTCCGCCCGGTCGAGGACGGTCTCGACGGCGGCGCGCATGTCGGCGTCGGAGCCGACGAGGTCGCGCACCCGAGATTCGATTCGTGCCATTACCGGCTCATTAGCAACCGGCTGTTATCAAGGTTTTACTCTGCGGACGACAGCGAGCGCGCCGGCGGCGACGCTGGCGCTCCCGTTCCGTCGGTGAAAAACGTCGCGTCGAACTGCGTCGATGAGGCGGTTCGCGCGTCGAACCCCCGCTTACGCGTCGTCGACGACGGACCGGATGTCCTCGAAGACCTCGTCGGGGGTCTGTTCGCCGTCGACTTCGACGAGGACGCCCTCGTCGCGGTAGTGCTCGATGACCGGTTCGGTGTTCTCCTCGAACACCGACAGGCGCTCGCGGACGGTCTCTTCGGTGTCGTCGTCGCGCTGGACGAGTTCGCCGCCGCAGTCGTCGCAGACGCCCTCCTCTTCTGGCTGGTTGAACTTCACGTGGAAGTTCGTGCCGCAGTCGTCGCAGACGCGGCGGCCGGTGAGGCGCTCGACGAGTTCTGACTCGGCGACTTTCAGGTAGATGACCGCGTCGAGGTCGGTGATTTCGGTGAGGTACTCCGCCTGCGAGAGGTTCCGCGGGTAGCCGTCGAGGACGTAGCCGTCGGCGTCCGCCAGCGCGGCCTCGACGATTTCGTTGACGACCGCGTCGGGGACGAGTTCGCCCTTCTCCATGAACGAACGGGGCGTCCCGTACTCGGTCTCCATGTCCTTGTTCGCGCGCAGTGCGTCGCCGGTGGTGACGTGTTCGACGCCGTAGGTCTCGGCGAGTCGCTTCGACTGTGTGCCCTTACCTGCGCCCGGCGCTCCGAGCAGGAGGATGCGCTTTCCCATATCTGATCCCATCCAGCGAGAGCATATAGTGTTGAAGATACGTACTGAGTTCTGCGACGGCGACGGTCAGAGGAACAAGAAAATGTTGCTCCTTGTTTGTCGGCCTACAGCTCGTTCGGCCGTCCCACCGCGGTATTCGAGGGTTTTGTTGCCGGTTTCACAGACGGAAGCGACACGTTCAACGGGGCGGCCCGCGTGGCACTGACAGATGCGCGATTCGTCCCTCATGCGCGACGCGCTCGGCGCGACCGCCGTCGAGCGCGCGTACGGATTGTGGTGTACGCTCGAACGCGGCTGGCGCGCGACCGCCCTCGGACTCGTCGTCGTGACCGTCCTCGCGGCGCTCGGGCCGTGAGCGCCGGGGCAGACACGGACGCCACGGACGCCACGGACGCCGGCGTCGGTCGACTCGCGCGACTCGCCCCCGGCGTCGGCCTCCTCGTCGCTCTCGCGGCGGCGGCCACCCTCGTCGCCGGGGTCGTCCCCGGCGTCAACGCACTCCTGCTCGGCGTCTTCTTCGGGGCCGCCGTCGCCAACACGGTCGGCGTCCCCGACTGGGCGCGCCCCGGCGTCGACACGCAGAAACTCCTCCTCGAAACGGGTATCGTCCTGCTCGGCGCTCGCATCGCCGTCGACGAACTCGTCGCCTCCGGCCCCGTGCTCGTCGCGCTCGTCGTCGTCACCGTCGCCGCGGGCGTCCTCCTCGTCGAGGCCGTCGCCGGGCGCGTGTTCGGCCTCGCCGACAAGACCGGGTCGCTCCTCGCGGCGGGCGCGAGCGTCTGCGGCGTCTCCGCGACCACCGCCATCGCCGGCACCATCGACGCCGACGGCGAGTCGCTCGCCCACGTCGTCGCCGCGGTCCTCCTGTTCGACGCGCTCACGCTCGCGGTGTTCCCCATCGCCGGCGACCTGCTCCCGCTGTCCGGCCGCCAGTTCGGCATCTGGGCCGGTCTGAGCATGTTCAGCACCGGCCCCGTCACCGCGGCCGGCTTCGCCCACTCCGACGTGGCGGGTCGCTGGGCGACCGTCACCAAACTCGCGCGCAACTCCATGCTCGGCTTCGTCGCCGTCGCCTACGCGGTCCGCTACGCCGGTCGGGCCGAGGAGGCCGCGACCGGCCTGCGCGCCGTCTTCGACGGCGTCCCGCGGTTCCTCGTCGGCTTCGTCGCCGTCGCCGCCGTCGCCAACCTCGGCCTGCTCTCGGACGCGACGCTCGCGACCGTCGGCACCACCAGCGACGCCCTGTTCGCGCTCGCGTTCGTCGGCCTCGGCCTCGACGTCCGACTCGACGCGATGCGGCGGACGGGGACGGCCCCGCTCGCCGTCCTCGGCGTGCAACTGCTGACCGTCAGCGCGCTCGCGCTCGCCGCGGTCCTCGTGCTGTTCTGACGTGCGGGCGCGCTCCGGCGGTCGTCCAGCGGCCGCCCCCCGCCGCATCGACGCGGGTCGCTTTTGTACCGCGCGGCTGTATCCGTCCACATGACTCGATTCGAGGCCGACACCCCCCGCGAGCGCCGGAAGCTCTTCGCCGACGCCGTGTCGGCGCACCGCGACCGCGGCAGTGCCTTTCTCACCATCGAGGCCGAGCGCCTCGACGACATCGACGGCGAGGGCCCCGGCCCGTGGATTCAGTTCGCCGACCAGACGTTCAACATGGACGTGACCGAAGGGGAACTCGACCGCCTCAAGACGCTCCTCTCGGAGTTCCCCGAGTTCCGCATCGACCAGTTGGAGAGCCCCGAGGAGGCCGAGGGGACGAACGTCCGCATCACCGCCCGTTCGGACGCCAACCGTCTCGCCGGCTTCGCGGACCGCGTGTTTCAGGCGGTCTACGGCCGCGACGACGCGTACCGGGCGTGGGTCACCGCCGTCTGAGGGCTCCGTCCGGCCGGGACCGAATCGCTCGACACTGTCCCCCGGTTTGCGAACTTCTAAACCGGTTGGCGCACAATCCCGGCACATGAATTCCCGACGGTCACGTTGTGAATCGGGCATCGGTGCCCCGGCACAATCCCGTTCCGCCGGGTGGAATCGCCCCTCTCACTCCACTCTCGCGGGTTCGAGAGATGACTGAACACGTCGAGCCGCTGTTCTCGCGTCCTCTCCTCCCGCTCGCGAACGCGGACGACGCCGAACTCACCTGCGCCGCCGCGTTCCCGCGCATCGCCGCGGCCGGCGGTCGGGCTTCCGTCGTTCACGTCATCGAGAAGGCGGGCGGTGCCCCGGACAAAGCGGGCGTCGAACAGCGCGAGGAGGTCGCGGACGAACTGTTCGACGTCGCCCGCCGCGCCGCGGACGACGCCGGCATCGACCTCCACACCGACCTCCGGTTTGCGACCGATGTCGGCGACGCCATCCTCGACGCCGCCGAAGACGCCGACGCGACGGCAATCGTCTTCACCCCGCGCGGCGGTCGCTCGTGGTGGGACCTGTTTTCGGGCGCGGTCCGCGACCAACTGGTCCGGCACAGCGACCGGCCCGTGGTCGTTTTGCCGGCCGGAGCGGACGACGACGGCGATGCCGGGGGTGAAACATGACCTACGAGGAACTCGCCAAGGACCTCGGCCCGCTCGCGGCGTTGACAATCGGTATCGGGACAATGATCGGCGCGGGAATCTTCGTGCTCCCCGGCGCCGCGGTCCAGGAGGCCGGGCCGCTCTCGGCCGCCGCGTTCGTCCTCGGCGGCGTTATCGCGCTCTTGACCGCCGCATCAGCCAGCGAACTGGGCACCGCGATGCCGAAGTCCGGCGGCGCGTACTACTACATCAACCACGCGCTCGGGCCGCTGTTCGGGAGCGTCGCCGGGTGGGGCAACTGGATGGGGCTCGCGTTCGCCTCCGCGTTCTACATGACCGGCTTCGGTCAGTACGTGGTGACGTTCCTCCCCGTCCCGAGCCTCGTCCTCGGCGGTGTCACGGTTTCCGCCGTGAAGCTCGTCGCCCTCGCGGGCGGCCTCCTCTTCGTATTTGTCAACTACGTCGGCGCGAAGGAGACGGGGAAGCTACAGAACGCCATCGTGCTCATTCTGCTGGCCATTCTCGCCGTGTTCACGGTCTTCGGACTCCTGAACGCGGACCTCGCCAAACTCCGCCCGTTCGTCCCGCCGGACAAGGGCATGTCGCCGCTCCTGCCCGTGACCGGCCTCATCTTCGTCTCGTACCTCGGGTTCGTGCAGATAACCTCCGTCGCCGAGGAGATTAAGAACCCCGGCAAGAACCTCCCGCGGGCCGTCCTCGGCAGTGTCGTCATCGTGACGCTGGTGTACGCGCTCGTTCTCCTGACCGTGCTGGCCGCGGTGGACAACAGCCTCGTCGCCGGCAACGAGACCGCCGTCGTCGACGTCGCCCGGCTCCTCATCGGGCCGGTCGGCGCGGGCGCGATGCTGTTCGGCGGGCTCCTCGCGACGGCCTCGTCCGCGAACGCCTCGATTCTCGCCTCCTCGCGCATCAACTTCGCCATGGGGCGCGACCGAATCGTCTCCGAGGAGCTCAACGAGATTCACCCGCGGTTCGGCACGCCGTACCGCTCTATCGCCATCACCGGCGGGTTCATCCTCCTGTTTATCCTGCTGGCCGACGTCAGCACCCTCGCGAACGCCGGAAGCGTCCTCCACCTCATCATCTACGGACTGCTCAACGTCTCGCTCGTCGTGATGCGCGTGTCCGACCCCGAGGACTACCAGCCGGACTTCCGAGTCCCGCTGTACCCCATCACTCCCGTCCTCGGGGCGATTACGTTGTTCGCGCTCATCGCCTTCTTCGCCGACAGCATCGTCCTCCTCGCGGTCGGCTTCGTCGCGTTCGCCATGCTGTGGTACGCGGCCTACGCCCGCACGAAGGCGACCAAGCAGGGCATCCTCGGGAAGTACCTGCTCCAGCAGTCGGAGCAACTGCCCGACGCCGCGGTCTCGGCCGCCACGTCGGTCCAACCCGACGGCGGCTACCGCGTCATGGTCCCGCTTGCGAACCCCGAAAGCGAGCGCGACCTCGTGTCGCTGGCCGGGTCGGTCGCCAAGGCCAACGACGGGACGCTCGTCGGCGTCCACATCGTGAAGGTGCCGGACCAGACCGCCCTCGAATCGGCCCGCGAGGAGTACGACTTCGACGAGGCCGACCGCCTGCTCGAACAGGCCCGCGCCGACGCCGACGAACTCGACGTGGACATCGAGACCCACACCGTCCTCTCCCACCGGTCGTTCGAGGAGGTGTTCGACGCGGCGGAGACCTACAACGCCGACCTCGTCGTCATGGGCTGGGGCCCCGACAGCCACGGGTCGCCCGGCCGCGCCGAGAGCGCGTTCGAGGAGATAACCCACGCGCTCCCCTACGACGTGTTGGTGCTGAAGGACCGCGGCTTCGACCCCTCGCACGTGCTCGTCCCGACCGCCGGCGGCCCGGACTCCGACCTCTCGGCGTCCATCGCCTCGGTCCTCCGGGAGTTCTGCGACGCCGAGGTCGAACTCCTCCACGTCGCCGACGACGCGGCCGAAGGAGAGCGCTTCCTCCGGGAGTGGGCCGACGAGCGCGGCCTCGGGGACGCCACGCTCACCGTCGAGACCGGCGACGTCGAGACGGCCATCGCATCGAGTCCCACGCGACCGACGCGTCGCTCCTCGTCGTCGGTGCGACGGAGCGCGGCCTGCTCTCGCGGCTCGTAAGCGGCACCGTCGTCATGGACGTCGTCGACGACGTGGAGTGTTCGGTGCTCATGGCCGAACAGAGCCGCACGCGGAGCATCAGAAAGCGCCTGTTCGGGTAGCCCGCTCCGCGCCGAGTCGCCTCGCTCCGCACCGCCGCTCATCGCCCCGCTCTACCGCCCCGCAGGACCGACTCGTTTCTCGCAGACGACGGCCGCGCGTCGCCGCGGCACATTTGTCCCTCGCCGCCGTAGCGAGGGGTATGGCGAAGCAATCGGGGCTGTCGCGCGACGACGTGGAGCTGTCCGTCGAGGCGACGAGCCGTCGCATCGAGGTGGGCGAGGTCACGCTCCACGCGGTCGAAGCCGGGCCGGAAGACGGCGAACTCGTCGTCCTCCTCCACGGATTCCCGGAGTGTTGGTACGCGTGGGCGGACTACCTCCGTCCGCTTTCCGAGGCGGGCTATCGGGTCGTCGCGCTCGACCAGCGCGGCTACAACCTGAGCGACCGCCCCGCGGGCGTCGAGTGGTACAGCATCGACGAACTCGCCGGCGACGTGGTCGGCGTCGCGGACGCGCTCGGCCGCGAGAAGGCCCACGTCGTCGGCCACGACTGGGGCGGCGCGGTGGCGTGGTGGACCGCGCTCCACCACCCGGACCGGGTGCGCTCTGTCACCGCGATGAACCTCCCGCATCCCGCGGTGTTCGCCCGCCACCTCCGCCGCGACCCGGCCCAACAGCTCCGGAGCTGGTACGTCCTGTTCTTCCAGCTTCCGAAGCTCCCCGAACTCGTCGCCCCCGTCCGCGACTGGGCCGTCCTAGAGCGGGCGCTGACCGGCTCCGCGCTCCCCGGCACGTTCTCGGCGACCGATCTCGACTGCTACCGCGCCGCGTGGTCGGTGCCCGGGGCCTACGGCTCGATGGTGGACTGGTACCGCGCGGTCGTCCGCGAGCGACCGCGTCCCCGCGCCGAGACGGTCGAACCGCCGACGCTCGTCGTCTGGGGGAGCAAAGACAGGTTCCTCCGGCCGAAGATGGCGCGCGAGAGTCTCGCGTTCTGCGAGGACGGCCACCTCAGGACGTTCGACGAGGCGACCCACTGGGTCCACCACGAGGAGCCGGTCGCCGTCGCCCGCGCGGTCGTCGAACACCTCGACGACGCGTGGCGGACGCCGAACAACACCCCCGACGAGGCGGGCCACCGACCGGTCTGACTGTCGGCGGCCGGTTTCCCCGAAGCGGCAGTATTCTCCGCCGCCTTCGTGGAGCTATATAGGTCCATCGAGGGAACTTAGCGAGGTTCTTGTACGTCCGGCGTTCAGGTTGAAGCGACGCGGGCAGTCCGGTGGTGGGACTTTCCATGCCCCTTCGAACCGTCTCCGCGTCTCTTCATGAGCAGGGACGGGGGACCGTCCCGCCTTTCGACCGGCGAGCGACCGCGACGACGAACGGGCCTCAAACGCGACCGAGTCGGCCCCGCCGGCGGCGGATGAGTACGTTCTTACTCGCGGCCCCCGCAGGTCGCGTATGACCGACCTCGGAAAGGTCGACCGCGAGTTCTTCGACGAGTACATCTACCCGCGGTTGGGCGCGGCCCGCGACGACGTGGCGCTCGGCCCGACCCACGGCGTCGACTTCGGCCTCCTCGACATCGGCGGCACCGCCGTCGCCATCGCGACTGACCCCGTCTCCGTGCTCCCCGCGCTCGGCTTCGAGCGCGCCGGCCGGTTCGCCATCGACATCGTCCTCTCGGACATCGCCGTCTCGGGGCTGGACCCCTCGCATCTCGCCGTCTCCTTTACGCTCCCGCCCGAGATGACCGACGACCAGTTCGCCGAACTCTGGGAAGCGATGCACGACGAGGCCGACGACCTCGGCGTGAGCATCGTCACCGGACACACCGCCCGTTACGCCGGCTGTTCGTACCCGTGGGTCGGCGGCGCGACCGCGCTCGCCGTCGGCGACCACGACGACGTGGTCCGCCCGGACGGCGCGCGACCCGGCGACGACGTGCTCGTGACGAAGGGACCGGGCGTCGAGGCGACCGGCCTCCTGACGACGCTGTTCCCGGACGCCTTCGCCGACCTCGACGCCGACGTCCTCGCCGCCGCGCAGGCCCGACTCGACGAGACCGACGCCGTCCGCGACGCGATGACCGTCTCGGCCGCCGGCGGCCGCGGCGTCCACGCCATGCACGACGCCACCGAGTGCGGCGTCCACGGCGCGCTCAACGAAATCGCCGAGAGCGCGGGCGTCCAGCTCGAAATCGACGAGTCGAGCGTCCCGCTCCGCCCCGGCGTCCGCGAGACCTGCGAGTACCTCGGCATCGACCCGTGGCGCTCGACCACCGCCGGGTCGCTCGTCGTCGCCACGGACCCCTCTGTCACGGACGACGTGGTCGCCGCGCTCGACGCCCGCGGCACCCCCGTCGGCGTCGCCGGCACCGTCGTCGCGGGCGAGGGCGTCGTCGTCGACGGCGAGCGCATCGAACACCCCGACGTGGACCCCTCGTGGGCCGCCTACGAGCGACTCGCCCGCGAGGCCGAGTCGTCGGCGACCGACGCCGAATAAGCGGACCCGCCACTCGGGTTCCAGCGCGGGCCGCGCACCTACTTGTCGCGCGGGCGCTTCGAGGCGCGTATGGCCGAACCCGACGACCCCGGCGACTCCGACGACCCCGGCGACTCCGACGAATCCGACGAGCTCACCGTCGACACCGCCCGCGAGATGGACGCGACGGACCCGCTTTCGGACCTCCGCGACCGCTTTTTCGTCCCCGAGGGCGAACTGTATCTGGACGGCAACTCGCTCGGCCCGCTCTCTGTCGACGCCGAAGCCGCGCTCGACCGCGTCGTCGACGAGTGGCGCGACCTCGCCATCCGCGGGTGGACCGACGCCGACTCCGAGTGGTTCAGCTACGGCGAGCGACTGGGCGACCGACTCGCGCCGCTCGTCGGCGCGAAGCCCGAGGAGGTCGTCGTCGCCAACTCCACGACGGTCAACATCCACGCGCTCGTCGGGACGTTCTACGACCCCGCCCGCGGCGAGAAAATCGTCGTCGACGACCTCGACTTCCCGACGGACCACTACGCGATTCGCGCGCAACTCCGAGCGGCCGGTCGCGACCCGGACGAGGCGCTCCGCGTGGTCGAGAGCCGCGACGGGCGGACCATCGAGACCGAGGACGTGCTCGACGCCATCGACGACGACGTGGGGATGGTGTTTCTCCCGTCGGTCCTCTACCGGAGCGGCCAGCTGTTCGACGTCGAGGCCATCACCGAGGCGGCTCACGAGGCCGGCGCGCTGGCCGGCTTCGACCTCGCGCACTCGGTCGGCGCGGTCCCGCACCGACTCTCCGAGGTGGGCGCAGACTTCGCCGTCTGGTGCCACTACAAGTATCTCAACGCCGGCCCCGGCGCGATTGCCGGTCTCTACGTCAACGAGCGCCACTTCGGCGTCACGCCCGCGCTGGCCGGCTGGTGGGGCAACGACAAGGAGACGCAGTTCGACATGGCGATGACCTACGAGCCGGCGCAGTCGGCCGGCGCGTTCCAGTCGGGGACGGTCCCGGTGCTGTCCGCGGCCCCCCTCGACGGCGCGCTCGACGTCGTCGAGGACGCCGGCGGCGTGGCCGCCCTCCGCGAGAAGTCGCTGGCGCTCACGGACTACCTCATCGCCCTCGTGGACGAGCGACTGCCGGAGTGCGAGGTCGGCACCCCGCGTGACCCCGCGGCCCGCGGCGGCCACGTCGCGGTCGAACACCCCGAGGCCTACCGCGTCAGCCTCGCGCTCAAGGAACGGGGCGTCGTCGTGGACTTCCGTCAACCGAACGTCGTCCGGATGGCTCCCGCGCCGGCCTACGTCGGCTTCGAGGACGTGTACCGGGCGGTCGAGCACTTCCGAGAGATTCTGGACGGGGACGAATACGAGGCGTTCGAGAAGCAGAGCGGCGGCGTCACGTGAGGGTCGCGGCGGCGGGGAGTCGGTCGCTTACCAGTCGATGACTTCCTTGTCGCGCCAGAACTTCCCCGCGGGCGCGCCGGGCTTGAACGTGGCGAGCCACGTCGGCGTCTCCGCGCCCTTCTCGACCGGCCGGTTCGCCTCCTCGCCGCCCATGTCGGTGCGGACCCAGCCGGGACACACCGAGTTGGCGATGAGACCGTCGTCGCCGTACTGGCCGTCGAGGTAGACCGTGAGGCCGTTGAGGCCGGTCTTCGAGATTCGATACGCCGGCGACCCTCCGGACTGTTCTTCGCCGAGTGCGCCCATCCCCGAGGAGACGTTGACGACGCGGCCGCCGTCGGACTGGAGCAGGAGGGGAACGGCGTGCTTGCACATGAGCATCGGCCCGCGGAGGTTGACGCCGAGGGTGCGGTCGATTCGCTCGGTCGGTTCGGCGACGATGTCCTCGCCGTCCTCGGCGATACCGGCGTTGTTGACGAGGATGTCGAGTCGGCTCTGGTCGGCGAAGACGCCGTCGACGACCTCCTCGATGTCGCCTTCTTGGGTCACGTCGAGGAGGACGCGCTCGGTTCCCTCGGGCGTCTCGTTCGTGACGCTTCGGGACCCCGCGTACACCGTCGCGCCGCGGTCGCGGAGGTTCTCGGCTATCTGGCGGCCGATGCCTCGGTTCGCGCCGGTGACGAGCGCGACCTGTCCGTCGAGGTCGTCGTAGCGGTCGGGTTCCATGGACGGGTCTGCGGACTCGGAAAGGATATTCTCACCGAAGCGCGCCGGCGGGCGCGGCGTACCGGCGAGGGTCCGGGAGGCCGACGAGTCACTCGACCGCGACGGCGAGTTCGCGGAGCTCGTCGCCGGTCCACTCGTGGGCGGTCAGCCGGCCGTCGGGCGAGCAGATGAGATAGACGTAGCCCGGCCACGAGGCCTGTTCGCGGTCGGTCGCGCTCGGCACGGGGTCGGAGTCGGGATGCGAGTGGTAGAAGCCGACCGCGTCGTCGCCGGCCGCCTCGACGGTTTCGAGAATCGAAACCGTCTCCTCGGGGTCGAGTTCGTAGGCGACCCGCGGCTCGTCGGCGACGTTCGAAACGGGGTGGGCGGCGGTGACGGTGCGCGCGTCGCCGTCGCCGGCGAGGACGCCGCAGACCTCCGCGGGTGGGTCGCGGGCGGCACCCTCGCGGGCGTGCGAGAGAATCACAGCTCGCGCGTCGTCTGCGAGGGTGAGCCTACTCGAAGTCACGGCGCATGGCGATTTCGAACCACGGGCAGAGGCGCAGTTGGCGGTACCACTCGGGGTTGTCGTGGAGGTGCTCGTAGTCCGCCCAGAGCATGCCCGCAATCTCGTCTTCGTCGGGGTCGAGCGAGGTGTTTTCGAGCGTGACCTTCAGGACGGCACAGACCTCCCATTCGAGGCCGGCGTTCTCGTAGTAGCGCTTGTACTCGAACTTGTCCGTGACGCGGAGGTCGGAGTACTGGTCGGGGCTAATGCCGAGTTCCTCTTCGAGGCGCTCTTCGGTGGCCTCCTCTTGGGTCTGGCCCTCGACGGGGTGGGAGGCGACGGTGCCGTCCCACGAGGTGTCCCACAGGCGCTTGTTGGGCGCGCGCTGGGCGAGGAGTATCTGGCCCTCCTCGTTGAACACGAGGCAGGTAAAGGCGCGGTGGCGGATGCCGTCGCCCGTGTGGGCGTCGAGTCGGTTGACCGTCCCCTCCGCGTTGTCGTCGGAGTCGACGGCGATGACGTCCTGGGATGCGTTCTTGTGGATTTCAGTGGCCTCGTCGGCCGCGGCGTTGCTCATGTGCCTTCCGTCGGAGTCGGGGGTCAACTAAGCTTCGATGCGAACCGCGGACCACGCGGCGGCGGGCCGTCAGCCGAGGCGCTCGTCGAGAATCAGACGGGTTTTCGTGCTCTTCACGTCGTCGTGCTCGCGGGCGCGAGTGATGAGGTCGTTGACGGCGCGGGTGTCGGCGGCGTCGACGACGAGGACGATGTCCTCCTCGCCGGAGACCTGCCAGACGAAGTCCACGTCCTTCCAGTCGGCCATCAGCTCGGAGACGTCGTTGGTGTCGACGTCGACCGCGACGGTCACCTCTATCATCGCCTTCAGGTTCCCCGTCCGGGTCGAAATCGTAAAGCGCTCGATGACGCCCTCCTCGACCAACCGCTCGACGCGGTTCCTGACTGTCCCCTCGGAGGTCCCGACCTCGGCCGCAATCTCCGTGTTGGGGGTCCGAGCGTCCCGTCGAAGGATATCGAGGATGCGCCGGTCAAGCTCGTCCATACCCCACGTGTCCACCCCAGCGACTTACCGATTACGAATTTCGTAACTCACCTTCGAAAGCAACACTTATGCACCCGTGTTCCGTTCGTTTCTCGTAATGTCGGACGCCTATCTGGCGCTGGAAGACGGACGCGTGGTCGAAGCGCGTGGCCGTGTTCCGGGGCGCACACGCGGTGAACTGGTGTTCACAACCGCATATACGGGATACGAAGAGAGTCTGACCGACCCTTCGTACGAAGAGCAAGTCCTCACCTTCTCGTACCCCCTCATCGGGAACTACGGCGTCCGAGCCGAGCGATTCGAGTCCGACCGGGTCCACCCTCGGGCGGCCGTCGCACGCGAGTTCACGGAAGAGGTCGTCGAGTGGCTCGCAGACGAGGGCGTCCCGGCGGTCGACCACCTCGACACGCGCGACCTCGTCACGTCCATCCGCGAGGAGGGCGCGATGAAGGTCGGAATCGCCGTCGGCGAGGACGTGACCCCGGAGGACGCAAAGGAGGAACTCGCGCAGTGCAAGGGCATGAGCGAGCACGTCGACATCGGCGCGCAGGTCACCACGACCGAGCTGACGACGTTCGAGGGCGACGGCGACACCACCGTCGCGCTCGTCGACTGCGGCGCGAAGGGCTCCATCGTGGACTCCCTCGTCGACCGCGGCGCGACGGTTCACGTGCTCCCCTACGACGCGGCCGCCGAGGACGTGTCCGCGCTCGACCCCGACGTGCTTTTCATCTCGAACGGTCCCGGCGACCCCGAGAACTACACCGCGACGCGCGACCTCGTCGAGGAGTTCGCCGGCGAGGTCCCGCTGGCGGGCATCTGCCTCGGCCAGCAGATCGTCGCCAGCGCGCTCGGCGGCACCACAGAAAAGATGGCCTTCGGCCACCGCGGCGTCAACCAGCCCGTCCGCGACCTCCGGAGCGGAAAAGTCGTCATGACGACCCAGAACCACGGCTACACCGTCGCCGACCCCGGCGACCAACTCGACGTGACGCAGGTCAACGTCAACGACGACACCGCGGAAGGCCTCGCCAGCGAGGAACTGAGCGTCATCACGCGTCAGTACCACCCCGAAGCCCACCCCGGTCCCCACGACTCGCTCGGCTTCTTCGACGACGTGCTCGCCATGGCGGGTACGGAGGGAAACGAGCGTAAGCCCCAAGTCGCACCCTCGGACTGACCACCGCGACCGACCCGACCTCCGACTCTCGACGGCCCGGTCGATTGCACCCCGACCGCCGGCGGTCGAACGCCGATTTTTAGATACTTCGCGCCGCGAGCGACGCGACGCGCAGTTCAGACCCGCGTGGTAGAAACTGTCAAATCGATTCCCAGCGTATACGCTGTGATGGACGACGTCTCGCTCATCGAACGGGGGTTCGAGGAGTTTCCGGCGACGATTGCGCTCCTCGACAGGCGTGGCGACATCGTCTACACGAACCGGGCGTGGCGGGCGTTCGCCGACGCGAACGACTACGTGGGCGACCCCGATTCGACGGGTATCAACTACCTCGCGGTGTGCGACGCGGCCCGCGAGACCGACGAACTCGCGGGCGTCATCGCCGACGGCATTCGCGCGGTGCTCCGCGGCGACCGCGACCTCTTTACCGCCGAGTACCCGTGTCACTCGCCCGCCGTCTATCGGTGGTTCGCGCTCCGCGTCGTCTCGGTAGACACGCCGAGACACGGGAGCTTCGCGCTCGTTTCCCACTTCGACATCACCGACAGGCGGCTCGCGGAACTGCAGGTCAACGAGAAAAACGAGCACCTCGCGGCGCTCGTCAGCGTGCTCGCCTCGGAACTCAAAGCACAGCTCGCGTCGGCCGCCGCGTCCGCCGAGCGACTCGCCGCGGTCGACGGCGACGACGCGGTCGCGCTCTCCCAGAGCCTCTCGCGCATCGACTCGCTCGTCGAGTGGGGCATCGGCATCGCCGAGCACCCGAGCACAATCGACCTCGCGCCGGTGGACTTCCGCGAGCGCGTCGCGGAGGCGTGGGCGGTCGCCTCGCTCGACGACGCTGGCGACGCCTCGCTCCGGGTCGTCGGCGACGGGTCGCTCTCGGCGGCCGGCCACCTGTTCGGGCTGTTCTTGGTCGCGGTGCTCACGACCTGCTTCGAGCGGAACGCGTCGGCCGGTCCGTCGTTCAGCGTCGTCGTTGGAACGACTGCCGGCGGGTTCTACATCGACGACGACGGCCCCCACCCGTCCCCGGCAGAGCGCGCGGCGGCGACCGCGGATGTGAGCCAATTGCTCGGCGTCGACTACGACTCCCCGCATCTCCCGACGGCGCGACGAATCGCCGACCTGCACGGCTGGCAGTTCGACGTGGGCGACTCGGAACTCGGCGGGGCACGCTTCGAAGTCCGCGGTGTCGACTGGAACTGACCGGCGTTCGGCCGGTCGTCGAAAAGCGATTTTCGCGCCCGTCAGGAGACGTCGGCTTCCATGACGAACGTCGGCTCTTCCGCGAGGTCGCTTCGGGCGAGTGCGGCGTCGGTAATCCAGTCGACGCGCTCGGGGAACAGAACGCGCGTCCGGTCCGCGCCGACCGAAGCGGCGTCGCGGCGGACGGCGTCCAAAAGCGACCCGCAGGCCGACGCGTCGTCCCACGCGGCGACCGCGTACTCGGCCCACGTCACCTCGCCCTCGTCGTCGGATTCTCGGGAGAAGGTCCGGTTGCGATAGGTGAAGCCGGTCGCGCGGTCGTCGCCGACGACGAACAGTCGGTCGTCGTCCGCGGCGTCGTGGAGGCGCTCGCGGGTCAGCTCGGAGAGCGCCCACGACTCCGCGGGGTCGAGCGCGAGCCCCGACAGCGCGGTTCGGGCCTCACAGCCGGTCCAGTAGGCCCACGCGGCGTCGGCGTCGTCCCCGACGGCCGCCTCCGGGTCGGCGGTCGAGTCGGGGTCGGGCATCGCCCACCGGAACTCGATGCCGGGGTCGAACCCGGCCGTGCGGGTGGTGGCGAGGCTCGGGACGTTCCACGAGTGGACCATGTTGCGGACGCGGCGCGCGCCGCGCTCGCGCGCCCAGTCGAGAAGCGCGCGCGACAGTTTGGTCGCGAGCCCCCGCTCGCGGTAGTCGGGCGCGACGCGCATGCCCTGCGCCCAGCCCTCGTATTCCGACAGCATGACGACCTGTGCGATGGCGGCCACGTCGTCGGAGGGCGTCTCCTCGCCCATATCGACGATGAGCGTCGCCTGCTCCGACTCTCCGGGGGCAATCCAGTCGTGGTAGATGTCGGGGAGGTAGTCCGACACCCCGCGGTCTGCCCACGTGTCGCGGGTGAACGCGGCGACCGCGTCGTAGTCCTCGGGCCGCGCGGGTCGAATCTCCATCAGGTCACTCCCACGGGACCGAGCGCTGAGTCAGTTCGCCTTCGAGGTCCCGACCCATCGCGCCCGTCGGGTCGGCGACGTTGGCGAGCGCCCACATGAGCTTCACCTTCGCCGTGCCGGGGAGCGTGTCGCCCGCCTCGACGACGCCGGCGTCGAGCAGGTCGCGCCCGGTGTCGTAGACGCGGTCGCAGACGCGGCCTTCGAGACACTGCGAGGTCATGGCGACGACCGTGCCGTCCTCGACGAGTTCCTCGAACCGCGGGATGAGGTCGGTGTGGACGTGGCCGAGGCCCGTCCCCTCGATGACGACGCCGTCCTTCCCGTCGAGGTAGTCGAGCGCCGCGGGGTCCATCCCCGGCGTGAACTTCACGAGTTCCACCTCGGATTCGAGGTCGGCGTGGAGCGCGAGGTCGGCCTCCCCGCGTGGGGCGTAGTCGCGGCGGAACGTGACCTCCTCGGCCTCGTAGTCGACCTCGCCGAGCGGCTTCGCGCCGACGGTCTCGAACGCGTCGCGCCGGGAGGTGTGGTTCTTGCGGACGCGCGTCCCCTCGTGGAGCGCACAAGCGTCGTCGGACTCCGAGGCGTGCATGCAGATCATGACCTCGGCGGCGTCGGCCTTCGCGGCCTCGACGGCGCAGACGGCGTTCATCACGTTGTCAGAGGAGGGGCGGTCCGCCGAGCGCTGACTGCCCGTGAAGACGATTGGCACGGGCGTGTCGAGCATGAACGACATCGCCGACGCGGAGAACTGCATCGTGTCGGTGCCGTGCATGACGACGACGCCGTCGGCCCCGGCCTCGATTTCCTCGGCGACGGCCTCGGCGAGGTCGACCCACACGTCGGTCGTCATGTTCTCCGAGAGGATGTTGGCGACGACGCGGCCGCGGTAGTTCGCCCGCCCCGCGAGGTCGGGGACGGCCCGGAGCACGTCCTCGGCGTCGAACTGCGCGGTCACCGCGCCCGTGCGGTAGTCGACCGTCGAGGCGATGGTCCCGCCGGTCGAGATGAGCGAGACGGTCGGGAGGTCGTCGTCGAACTCGATTTCTGAGGTGCCGTCGCCCTCGGACTGCGCGTCTTCGATGTCGTACACGTCGGTTTCGAGCACGTCCACGTCGGCCCCCTCGCGGGCGATGCCGACGTTGTACCCGCCGTCGAGCTTGACGACGAGGTGGTCCTCGGTGGAAGACGGCATGAGCACGCCTTCGTTCGTGACGTCCGCGCGGGTGACGCGGACGCGGTCCCCTGCGTTCATATCGCGGGATACCGCGGGGGCAGACTTCAAACCCACCATTCCACCTTTTTCGTCCTCGGGGTCGCGTAGCGACCCGCTCGGAGCAAAAATCTGGACCAAAAATGCCGAACGGTTCGCTACGCTCACCGTTCGGTGCGATTGCTGGCCACGAGTACCACAGATTCATCCCCGGCTCGCGAGCGTGATGCAGAGGATGTTAGCTCCGCAGACATAACTGGCACAAGACATTTTATCCGGCCGACCGTCGGCCAGCGTATGCTCCCCACGATACTCCTCCAGTCGCGCGGCGCAGGCGCGTTCGTAATCGGCCTGCTGTTTTTCCTCCTGTTCCTCGGGATGGTGGTGTGGACGTACCGCGACGCGAAGCGAAACAGCAGTCACCCGGCGTTCCTCTGGGCCGTCGTCGTCTTCCTCGCGCCGCTTCTGGGACTCGTCCTGTACTTCATCCTCGGCCGCAACGCGTAGCTCCGAGCCGGGCGGCGAACCGTCACGCGACGCGAACCGACGCGAACGGTCTCCGCGGCTGACTCACCGGCACAAGAGCCATCAGGCTCGCCCGCGACCCTGTACACATGCAACGGTCGGACCAAAAGGAGTCTGAGCAGTCCGTCGACGACGTGCTCTCCGGATTGACCCGCGAGCGCGACGACGCGACGCGGACCAGTTCGCCGGACTCGTCAGGCGGCGGTCGCCTCGGTGGGCTGTTCTCCCCGCGCGCGTTCCTCGCGGCGCTCCTGCTCTCCATCGGCGGCCTCCTCGTCGGCGGCGCGATTCCCCTCGTCGGCTTCATCGGCCGGTTCGCAGGCATCGCCGGCGCCGGCTTCCTCCTCGGCCTCGTCGGGTCGAAGCGACACTACACCGAGGTCGTGCTCGCGGGGGTAATCGCCGCCGGCCTCGCGTTCGTCCTCTCGACGCTGTTCGCCGTGTTCGCGCCCTTCGCGGTGCAGTTGCTCGCGGACTACGGCGTCGCCATCGCGGGCGTCGGCGCGGCGAGCGGCGGGCTCGCGGCGCTCGTCGGTCACTACTTCGGCCGCGACCTCCGGGCGGGCCTGACACAGGAGCTGTAGCCGTCAGTCGATTCGCCAGCGGTCGCCGTTGTGGGCGACGAGGTCGCCCTCGGCGAGGTGGTGGAGCGCGCTGTCGACGACCGCGGGGTCCGCGTTGAGGTCCTTCGCGATGCCGCGGACGGTGTTCGACCCGTTGGCGAGCGCGGCCAGAATCTCGGCGTAAAAGCGGCTGTCGGCGTCGACGCCGAGGCGGTCGTTGAGGCGGTCGAGCACGTCGGTGATTCGGCCCTGCACCCACCGCTGGGCCAAGGAGAGTTCGTTGTCGAGTTCCTCCAGTTTCCCGAGTTCGCGTGCCAACTCCGAGATGTCGTCGCTCCCGGCGTTCTCGACTTCGAGCGTCACGTGCGGACAGCGCCCGGCCATGTCGAGGCTCGGACTCGGCGGGTAGGCGCTTTTCGCGCCGAACCCGTACGGCGAGACGTTCACCTCCAGTCGGAGGTTCCGCGAGATGTGGAAGTACTTGCGCCGCTGGTCGTCGGTGCGCGACTCGATGAGCCCCGCGTCCTCCAGCTTTCTGAGGTGGTCGATGACGGCCTTGGGGCTGACGCCGAGGTACTCGCTTATCTCGGTGACGTAGCACGGTTTGTGCGAGAGCAACCGCAGGATGCGCCGGCGGTTTTCGTTCCCGAGTAGGTCGAGCAGTACCGCGGAGTCCATTACGAGGTCATAGACTGCGGGTGGGGAAAAGCCTGACTCATGTGATACTCCGCGCCGTCGTGCGATTAGCGATTGTGACTCGCGGGGCGCTCACGGGGCGGTCTCCGGGGGTCCGAGAGGCGGTCGAACGCCCGCGACGCGAGAAACACGGCGAGGAACGAGAGCGCGACGGTGATGCCCGCGAGGAGCGCCCCCGCCTCGTACTTCAGCGGCGGGTAGTAGCCGAGGCCGTAGTCGAACACGTCGTTGACGAGCGCGAGGACGAGGGCGAACCCGAGTGCGCCCTTCGTGGTCGCCCCGTAGCGCGGGACGAGGAGCGCGAGCGCGAGAAAGCCCGCGTGGGTGAGCATGATGCCCCAGTAGTCCCAGAGCGCGGCCCCGGAGAAGCCGACGTAGAGGTCGGGTCGGAGGTTGAGCGCGACGACCGTCCAGACGCCGTACTTGACGAGCCAGACGAACGCGAGCGTGTGGAGGTACGCGAGCGGCCGGTTGACGGGCGCGTCGGCGACGCGGCGACCGAGGTTCGGAAGCAGTGTCGCGGCCGACAGCGTCATCAGCGCGAGGGCGGTCGGCGAGTCGCCGAAAAGCGGGTAGAGGAACGTCGGCAGGTCAGAAAGCGCGGGGTCGGAGTGGACGTAGAAGCTCACCCCGACGAGGAACGCGGCGGCGTTGAGGACGAGGAAGACGACGAGGCTCGGCCCGTTTCCGAGGTAGTACTCCGCCCAGTCGTCGACCGCCGCGTCGAGGTCGAAATCGCGCAGACCCATCGCCGAGTCGGACGGCGCGCCGAAAGAAAAGGCCGTCGGGGCGGGGCGGGGCGGCGCATCCCCGCCGTCGGGAGGCGAACGCCGCCCTCTCATCTCCGTGCGCGACACGTTGTCACCCCATGTCGGGAGCAAAGGACAGTTACCCCGGCGCGCCGAACGGCGACGTATGGACGCAGCACTCATCATCCTCGACGGGTGGGGACTCGGCGACCACGACCGCCGCGACGCCATCAAGGCGGCGGACACGCCGAACTTCGACCGCTACCGCGACGCGGGCGCGTTCGGGACGCTCATCGTCGACGGCCGGCGCGTCGGCCTCCCGGACGGCCAGATGGGCAACAGCGAGGTCGGCCACCTCAACATCGGGGCCGGTCGCGTCGTCAAGCAGGCGTACACCCGCATCGGTGACAGCATCGACGACGGCTCGTTCTTCGAGAACGACGCCATCACGGCCGCCTACGACCACGCCGACGAACACGACGGACGCGTCCACCTCATGGGCCTCGTCTCCGACGGCGGCGTCCACTCCGACCAACAGCACCTCCACGCGCTCATCGAACTCGCCGCCGACCGCGGCGTCGAGGCCGTCACCCACGCCTTCACCGACGGCCGCGACACCAGCCCCACCGGCGGCGAGGAATACCTCTCGGAGCTCGAAGCCGTCGCCGACGAACAGGGGACCGGCGGCGTCGCCACCGTCTCCGGGCGCTACTACGCGATGGACCGCGACCAGAACTGGGAGCGCACCAAGCGCGCCTACGACGCCATCGTCGAGCGCGAGGCGGAGTGGACCGCCGAGACGGCCGTCGACGCCGTCACCGAGTCGTACGACCGCGGCGACACCGACGAGTTCGTCGAGCCGACCGTCGTCGACGACGCGCCCGCGCTCGAAGACGGCGACTCGGCCGTCTTCTTCAACTTCCGCGCCGACCGCGCTCGACAGCTCGTGCGGATGCTCTGCGACATCGAGCCGGTCTGGGAGTTCGAGACGACGCCGCCGGAGATTCTCATGACGACGATGACGCAGTACGACAAGACGTTCGACGTCGCTGTCGCCTACCCGCCGGAACAGCCCGAGGACACGCTCGGCGAGGTGCTCGCCGAGGCGGACATGACGCAGTTGCGCATGGCCGAATCGGAGAAGTACCCCCACGTCACCTACTTCCTCAACGGCGGCCGCGAGGTCGAGTTCGACGGCGAGATTCGGAACATCGTCGAGAGCCCCGACGTGCCGACCTACGACCTCCAGCCCGAGATGTCCGCGGTGGAACTCACAGACACGGCCATCGACATCATCGAGTCCGACGACCCGAACGTGATGGTGCTCAACTACGCCAACCCCGACATGGTCGGCCACACCGGCGACTACGAGGCCGCCATCGAAGCGGTCGAGGCCGTCGACGAACAGCTCGGGCGGCTCGTCGAGAGCGTCCGCGCCCACGGCGGCCACGTCTGTATCACCGCCGACCACGGCAACGCCGACGACATGGGCACCGAAGACGACCCGCACACGGCCCACACGTTCAACCCCGTCCCGTTCGTCTACCTCGCGGCCGACCGCGACGACGAGGCGGCCGCGGAGAACGACGCCGAGGCCGAGCACGCCGAAGTCGACCCCGAGCATCCGCTTTCGGGCGGTCGGACCGTCCGCGAGGGCGGCTCGCTGTGCGACATCGCGCCGACCATCCTCGAACTCGTCGACGTCGACCAGCCGGCCGCGATGACCGGCGAGTCGCTGTTAGAATAGGTCGCCGTCGCTCACGCACTCGGTTTGGGTGCACTCAGCAGTCTACGCGCCGGACTCGCCTCGATAGCGACGGTACGCGGTCGGGACGAGCATCGACACGCCCGCGACGGCGGCGAGGACGACGAACTCCGGGCGGACGGCCGCGGCCAGTGACTCCGTCGTGAGCGTCTCGACCGACGCGCCGGCGATGACGCCCGCGACGGCCCACGGGAGTTCGCCCACGGCGGTCCCGAGCGCGAACGCCCCGAGTCGGACGTCGGCGACGCCCGCCGCCACCGACACCACGTCGGAGGGGATTGGAAACAGACGACTCGCGGCCACGCCCGTCACCGATCCCGTCTGTTCGACCGTCCGTTCGCCGACCGCGGCGAGTCTGGTGGTGCCCCGGTAGCGCCGCGCAAAGAGGTACGGCGGGACGCTCGTGAGGACGATGAGCGCCAGCGCCAACGGCACGCCGGCCGGTCCGAGACCGTAGCCGACGACGAGCGCGAGGAGCGTCGTCGGCCACGCGAGAAGCGGGCGCACGACCGCGAGCGCGCTCACGACGACGACGAGTCGCACGGGGTCCGCGGCGACCCACGCCGCGCGCGAGATGACGGCGTCTGGCGACGCGAGCAGGAGACCGGCGACGACGGCCGCGAGCGCGAGGCCGGCGGCGAGGCGCGGACGGGGCACGGAAGCTCTGCGGTCCGTCGTCGCGCGGCGACCAAACGCTTTGTGCTTCGGAGGGCTTTAGCCCGACCCCGTTCGATTGGCTCCCGAACCGTGACCGAGCCCACACGCGACGAGCGCGTCGAACTCGCGCTCGACCTCCTCGCGCACCTCGAAGCCGACGAACTCTCCCTCGCCGAGGTCGTCGACCGCATCGAGACGGTCACCACCGACCCGACGCTCACCCGCGACATCCTCGACGCGGCGGAGCTTCGCGGCATCATCGAGCGCGACGGCGGCCGCATCCGTCACAACCGCGGCGGCACGTTCGTCCGGTTCGAGAGTCAGGTCGTCCAACGCGAGGGCGACTTCGACTGCCGCCGCTGTGGCGCGTCCATCTCGACGGGCCACTTCGTGTGGTTCGAGTCCGGCGAACTCGGGCCGTTCGGCTCGTCGTGTGTCAGAAAAGTGCTCGGCCGGGAGTAGGCTGGCTGGCTCTCGCCGGCGTATGACCGCGCTACCGCCCGCGGCGGAGTTCTTCGATGAGCTGTTCGACCAGCTCCTGCTGGTGGCGAATCTGCTCGCTTTGGGCCTCGACGACCTCGCGGAGCGACTCGATTTCGGCGGCGAGTTCGGCGTAGTCGGCGTCCGAACCGGTGGCCCCGGCCGAATCGGACTCGGCGGCCGATTCGAAGCCGGACCCCTCGAACCCGAGGTCGCCGGCGTCGGCGACGTTGCCGGACGACGGCTCGGCGGCCGGCGATTCGGTGGCCGACTGAGTCGTCGCGGCCTCGGCCGCCTTCGCTTCCGCCACCGCGCCGGTCGCCGGCGCGGACTCGACGGACTGCGTCTGGGCGGCCCGCCGGCTCTGTTCGGCGGGCGCGTCGCCCTCGGTGCGGGTGGCGTTCGCCGGCACGTCGGAGAGTTCGCCGGGGTTCGCGCTCAGGGGGTCGGGCCCCGCGCCGAAGTCGGTGTTGTCGCGCTCCGTGTCGGCGGACTCGGCGGTCGCCTGCGCTTTCTCCATCTGGACGCGGAACTCTTCGAGACTGCCGACGCCGTGGTAGTCACACAGCGCCCGCGCGAGTTTCTCGCGGACGAGTCGCGCCTGCTCGTTGGGAATCTTGAACCGCTCTTGGCGACCGTCGACGGTGAGCACGACCGTCGTGGCGACGCTCCCCGACTCGAATTCGAGGTCGGTCACGTCGGCGTAGCGGTACGACTCGTAGTCTTCGTCCCAGACCGCACTCCCGATGTGCCGGACGACGCGCGCGTCGGTGATGACGAACGTGAGCTCGCTGAATCGGAACGCCTGAACCAGGCGCTCGCCGTCTTCGTCGGTCACGCCGGCGGCCGCGAGGACGCCCTCGACGATTGGCTGGAGCGCGTCGTCGAGTCGCTTCGCGGACAGCGAGAACGTCTCGCTTCCGTCGAGGCCGTAGTCGAGCGATATCTTCGCTTTCCGTCGCCCCTCCTTGACGGACAGTCGTTCGGCGGCGTGCGAGAATTCGTCGACGGACTCGTCCGAGAGGAGGCCTTCGGCCCGATAGACGAGCGTCCGCGTCGGAGTTACAAACAGTTCGTCCTCGCCCCCGAGGTGGACGCGGGTCACCACGTCTTCCTCTCCGAGGACGGACTGGACGATCTCCGGTTGGCTCATGCGTGTGTCCACCCGGTGTTGGGACATAAATCCGCGGGTGATGACTCGAATCGAGTGGCGTGGTGACTCGTCCCGCGGTCGTCGGAGATGAGAAGCTTAAATACAACCAGCACACAACGGGAAGTTGAGCCCGGGTGGCTTAGCTGGACATAGCGCCGCACTCATAGGGTTTCACAATCGGTGCGGAACGCCTTGGAAGCCTCCGCCCCCCGCGAGGTCATGCCGGCCTCGCACCTGGGACATGCGGAGATCGTGGGTTCGGAGCCCACCCCGGGCATTCTTCGATTTCGTCACGTGGACAACTGCAACGCGAGTCACGACGTCGTCTCTCGATTTTCACTGGAAGCGGTGGTGTTCTCTGCTGTCGCGTCACCGATGGCTGTACTCCCGAACGGGATTCAATTCCACAAGGGTTCGTCTGAAACTTTTCGTCCCTTTTTGCCAATGTGCTACACGGACGGCTTCAATCCCACAAGGGTTCGTCTGAAACTTGCGTCGACGTTGATGGGGAGCGCGGGCCACGGCCGCTTCAATCCCACAAGGGTTCGTCTGAAACATTGTAGTAGCACCTGTTGCAATTGCACCGCAATTGCTTCAATCCCACAAGGGTTCGTCTGAAACCGGTTTCGCCTCTGGGGTCCGCCACGATGTCGCGGTGCTTCAATCCCACAAGGGTTCGTCTGAAACCGTAATCGCTCACGGATGGCGTGTGAAAGAGTGGGCGCTTCAATCCCACAAGGGTTCGTCTGAAACCGTTGAC
>NZ_AOLM01000013.1 GCF_000337835.1 Haloferax sulfurifontis ATCC BAA-897
TGAACGGCGTCGCATACGGCCACAGCGAGGCCGCAGAGAGCGAGGACCCGCCGGAACAGCACCGCGCCCGGACCCGCACGAGCCTGTCCCGTCCGTCGCAGACGCAACGGAAACGCCTCGTGCGGTAGCCCGGTGCGGGCTGGATGCCCGCGGATCCACAGCTCGTCGCGGCCGAGTTTGAGCGCACGCCCGGCAGGCCGCACAGCCAGCCCTGAGTGAGCCCCGGACCGTGGCATATTGGGGGTGAGCACGGCGAGCCCCCAGTAGCCACCGCAGCCCGGGCGAACGAGGGGTGAGGGCAAGTGCCCGAACGGCGAGCAGCCCGCCCGGACCGCGCAAGCGGCCACGTCTGAGCCAGCCGGCCGACGGCGCGACCGCATCGAGGGAGCGCCGACGCAACGGCTGGTGAAGATGCAGTCAGCCCGGTTTCGGTCACGGCCCGGCTGCGGGTCGAGTGCTCGCAGGCCCGCCCTCGGGGCTGACCGGTATCGGGTGGCTGCACCCGGCCCGACCCGGCCCCGCGACCGTGCCCCGTCCGTCGCAGACGCAACGGCAGCGCGAAACGCCCGGGCCCGGCAGGAACGGTCTGCCCGCCGGAGCGCGCACAACCCGAGCAGTCGCCCCC
>NZ_AOLM01000014.1 GCF_000337835.1 Haloferax sulfurifontis ATCC BAA-897
AGGAGTAAGCCCCAACCGCGCCGAGGTCGACTCGGGCGCTCGTTTTCGCCGCGGCCGACTCACGACGCTCTCGCTTCGAGCGCCGCGACCGGCGTGTCGCCGTCGAAGACGCGAACGGTCACCGTCGCACCCGGTTCGATGCCCGGGTCGTTCGTCCCAGCCAGTTCGAGCGTCGCCGTCTCGCCGACGGTCCACCGCGAGTCGGCGGCGGCGTTGAACGGGCCGGTCGGGCCGGGTCGGAAGCCGCTGGCCGAGAAGAACGGCACGGGCGGTTGGTGCGCGAGCGGCTCCCCATTCACGGAGATTCGAACTGCGAGCGAATCCACGTCCAGCGGCGCGCCGCCCTCGTGAACCAGCGACAGCGTGTCACCCGAGACGGACAGCGACAGCGCCGTCGGTCGCGTCGGCGACGGCGGGGAGTCGGCCGCGTCGAACGCCGCCGCGCCGACGGCGGCCGCGACGACGACCACGAGGCCGATGAGGAGCACGCTCCCGAGGAGCACGGACGAGCCGCGAGTCGAGGTGCGGAACTGGCGAGGCATCGAGACGGGGTGGCCCCGTCATGGGATAAGAAGCTCCGGTCAACCGTCGGCGGGCGGGCCGGCGGGTCTGCTCTGCGAGACCGCCGAGACGGAACCGGCCGAGTCGGTCGACTCGGTCGACTCGGTCGGCGTCGACGTGACCGTCGGAGACGTGTCGTTTTCCGCGGCGGTCGCGTTCCCCGCGAGATAGGGCATGGGCGTCGGCGCGGTGGTGAGCACGACCGCCGAGTTACCTCTGATGACCGTGACGGTGTAGGACGCCGACGGCGAGACGGTCCAGATAGTCCCGTCCGAACCGGTGTGACCCAAGAGCGTGCTCTCCTGGCTGGCTTCGAGGCCGATCGTGACGTTCGCGTCGACCGGGTCGCCCGTCTCGCTTTCGTTCAACTGGATGCGAAGCGGTCCGCCGGGGTAGGTCCGGTCGACGGTGAGCGCCAGCCCGTCTCTGACCCCGCTCGCGGTGTCGCGGGTCGTGATCGATTCGAGGGGGCGCGTCTGGGACTCCTTGAACACTCGCCCGGTTCCGGAGTCGACGTACGCGGTCAACTGCCCGTCCCGGT
>NZ_AOLM01000015.1 GCF_000337835.1 Haloferax sulfurifontis ATCC BAA-897
TGTATCCCCGGCATTCGGACTAATGCGAAGAAGCGCACGGGGGCACTCCCCCCGAACGCTTCCACCGAACGCCCCGACCCCAAGGTCGTCAGGCGCTCACCGGGATGACACACCTTCCCGGGGGTCGCCACGATACGACGGCCTTAAGTGGTCCAAGGCATTTCGGATGAATGCGAACGACACACCGCGATTGCAGGGCGATTCAACGCGTCCTGCCTCACCGGACCCGAACCGAACGAGGTTCGAAGGGTTTATACCCTCGAATCGCTTCGATTCAGGTCCGAAGGAAATGAGGATTCCGCCCCTGCGGTACGCCGCAAGACGGTATCTGATGTTAGCCCTAGTAGTTCGGTGACATCCGAACGGATGTCATACGAACTCGGACCTTTGAACGGTGATTTGACAGCAATACGCTGTCATTCACCCGCCAACACCCCGCGACCAGGTTTAAATGGTCGCGACCCATTCCGGTTGATCCTGCCGGAGGTCATTGCTATTGGGGTCCGATTTAGCCATGCTAGTTGCACGAGCTTAGACTCGTTGCGGAAAGCTCAGTAACACGTGGACAAACTACCCTACGGAGAGCCATAACCTCGGGAAACTGAGGCTAATAGTTCATAGGAGAGTCGCGCTGGAAATGCCGACTCTCCCAAACGCTCCGGCGCCGTAGGATGTGTCTGCGGCCGATTAGGTAGACGGTGGGGTAACGGCCCACCGTGCCGATAATCGGTACGGGTTGTGAGAGCAAGAGCCCGGAGACGGAATCTGAGACAAGATTCCGGGCCCTACGGGGCGCAGCAGGCGCGAAACCTTTACACTGCACGCAAGTGCGATAAGGGGACCCCAAGTGCGAGGGCATATAGTCCTCGCTTTTCACGACTGTAAGGCGGTCGTGGAATAAGAGCTGGGCAAGACCGGTGCCAGCCGCCGCGGTAATACCGGCAGCTCAAGTGATGACCGATATTATTGGGCCTAAAGCGTCCGTAGCCGGCCACGAAGGTTCATCGGGAAATCCGCCAGCTCAACTGGCGGGCGTCCGGTGAAAACCACGTGGCTTGGGACCGGAAGGCTCGAGGGGTACGTCCGGGGTAGGAGTGAAATCCTGTAATCCTGGACGGACCACCGATGGCGAAAGCACCTCGAGAAGACGGATCCGACGGTGAGGGACGAAAGCTAGGGTCTCGAACCGGATTAGATACCCGGGTAGTCCTAGCTGTAAACGATGCTCGCTAGGTGTGGCACAGGCTACGAGCCTGTGCTGTGCCGTAGGGAAGCCGAGAAGCGAGCCGCCTGGGAAGTACGTCCGCAAGGATGAAACTTAAAGGAATTGGCGGGGGAGCACTACAACCGGAGGAGCCTGCGGTTTAATTGGACTCAACGCCGGACATCTCACCAGCTCCGACTATAGTGATGACGATCAGGTTGATGACCTTATCACGACGCTATAGAGAGGAGGTGCATGGCCGCCGTCAGCTCGTACCGTGAGGCGTCCTGTTAAGTCAGGCAACGAGCGAGACCCGCACTTCTAATTGCCAGCAGCAGTTTCGACTGGCTGGGTACATTAGAAGGACTGCCGCTGCTAAAGCGGAGGAAGGAACGGGCAACGGTAGGTCAGTATGCCCCGAATGAGCTGGGCTACACGCGGGCTACAATGGTCGAGACAATGGGTTGCTATCTCGAAAGAGAACGCTAATCTCCTAAACTCGATCGTAGTTCGGATTGAGGGCTGAAACTCGCCCTCATGAAGCTGGATTCGGTAGTAATCGCATTTCAATAGAGTGCGGTGAATACGTCCCTGCTCCTTGCACACACCGCCCGTCAAAGCACCCGAGTGAGGTCCGGATGAGGCCACCACACGGTGGTCGAATCTGGGCTTCGCAAGGGGGCTTAAGTCGTAACAAGGTAGCCGTAGGGGAATCTGCGGCTGGATCACCTCCTAACGACCGAGACCACCCCGATGGGGTGGCTCACACGCGATCTTCCGAGTTCACCAATGACACCCGTTCGGACACCTTAGAACTACTAGGGCTAACACGGGCCCATAGCTCAGTGGTAGAGTGCCTCCTTTGCAAGGAGGATGCCCAGGGTTCGAATCCCTGTGGGTCCATGGTAAGCAGTACTCCACTCCGAAACGATCGTGCCCCTTAAGTGTGGCAAGACGTTTCGACAGAATGGATACTGACGACAGATGCACCATCCCGCGCAAGCGAGGTTGGGAAGGGTCGAAAACACGCCTCGGAGATCACCGAGGGTGTTTGATGAAACCGTGTGTACGTGCAATCCAGGCGTCCACTGGACCCGTTCTCCGGGTCACAGTGACTATATCAACTGGCTACTGTGCCAGCTGGTGGATAGCTCGGCTCGAGAGCCGATGACGGACGTGCCAAGCTGCGATAAGCCTCAGGGACCCGCATGGAGGGAAAGAACTGAGGATCTCCGAATGGGAATCCCCACGCAATTGCCTCGCGCAATGGGGAACGTTCCGAATTGAAACATCTTAGTAGGAACAGGAAAAGAAAGCAATCCGCGATGTCGTTAGTAACGGCGAGTGAACGCGATACAGTCCAAACCGAAGCCTTCGGGCAATGTGGTGTACGGACTACCCATAACGGACCTGGATCTTATGTGAAGTCTCCTGGAACGGAGCGTGATACAGGGTGAAAACCCCGTAACATAAGAATCAGATCCCGGGGTTGTTCCAGAATAGCGGGGGTTGGATATCCCTCGTGAATTTCGCAGGCATCAACTGCGAAGACTAAACACTCCTCGAGACCGATAGCGAACAAGTAGCGTGAGCGAACGCTGAAAAGCACCCCGAAAAGGGCGGTGCAATAGGGCTTGAAATCAGTTGGCGATAGAGCGACGTGGCATACAAGGTCACTCGACGAATGAACTGGGAGCGATCCCGTAGTAAGACTCGAGTGAAGCCGATGTTGCGTCGTGCGTTTTGAAAAACGAACCATGGAGTGCATCTGACTGGCGAGTCTAAGGGGTGAACCCCCGGAGGCATAGGGAAACCGATACGGCCGCAGTCTTTGACCAGGGCCACCGTCTTCAAGGGCGGGGAGCCAACCGGATGCGACCCGAAACCAAGTGATCTACGCCGGAGCAGGGCGAAGCGTGGCGAAAGCTGCGTGGAGGCCCGTTAGAGTTGGTGTCCTACAATACCCTCTCGTGACTCTGGTGTAGGGGTGAAAGGCCCATCGAACTTGGCAACAGCTGGTTCCAACCGAAACATGTCGAAGCATGACCTCTGATGAGATAGTTCGTGAGGTAGAGCGACCGATTGGGAATCCGGACTCCGAGAGGAGTTCGCTTCCCTGTCAAACTCCGAACTTACGAACGTCGTAGACTCAGGGAGTCCGGTGTGCGGGGTAAGCTTGTGCACCGTGAGGGAGACAACCCAGAGCCAGGTTAAGGACCCAAAGTGTGGATTAAGTGTGATTGAAGATTGTCTCGAGCCCTAAACAGCCGGGAGGTGAGCTTAGAAGCAGCTACCCTCTAAGAATAGCGTAACAGCTTACCGGCCGAGGTTCGAGGCGTCGAAAATGATCGGGACTCAAATCCACCTCCGAGACCTGGCGGCGTGTCATACGACACGATTCCGTAGGTTGGCATACTGCATGGGTGGAAGCACGGGTGAGAACTCGTGTGGACCGTGCAGCAACGAAAATCATGGTCTCAGTAGCAGCGAGAGTCGGGTGTGAACCCCGACGGCCTTACGCGCAAGGGTTCCTCGGCACTGTCAATCAGCCGAGGGTTAGTCGATCCTAAGTCTAACCGTAATTCGAATTAGATGAAAGGGAAACTGGTTAATATTCCAGTACCTTCTTGCACTAAACGTCGACGCTTTAGGAAACACCGAGCGGGGCCTTCGCCCCGTCGAATCACCGAAATTCGTGGAAGCCGTAACGGCACGAAGCGAACGAATGGTGAGATAGAGAAATTCGGCGGTACCTAGAGCCCGTGAAAAGACAAGCAAGAAGCTCGTACCGAGATCCGACACAGGTGCGCTGGCAGAGCAAGCCAAGGCCTGTCGGGATCAACCGACGTTAGGGAATTCGGCAAGTTAGTCCCGTAAGTTCGCGATAAGGGATGCCTGCTCTTGACCGAGCAGGTCGCAGTGACTCGGACGCTCCGACTGTCTAGTAACAACATAGGTGACCGCAAATCCGCAAGGACTCGTACGGTCACTGAATCCTGCCCAGTGCGGGTATCTGAACACCCATTACAATGGGACGAAGGACCCGTCAACGGCGGGGGTAACTATGACCCTCTTAAGGTAGCGTAGTACCTTGCCGCTTCAGTAGCGGCTTGCATGAATGGATCAACGAGAGCGTCACTGTCCCAACGTTGGGCCCGGTGAACAGTACGTTCCAGTGCGGAGTCTGGAGACCCCCAAGGGGAAGCGAAGACCCTATAGAGCTTTACTGCAGGCTGTCGCTGAGACGTGGTCGCTAATGTGCAGCATAGGTAGGAGCCATTACACAGGTACCCGCGCCAGCGGGACACCGAGGCAGCATTGAAATACTACCCGTTAGTGACTGCGACTCTCACTCCTGGCGGAGGACACCGGTAGCCGGGCAGTTTGACTGGGGCGGTACGCGCTCGAAAAGATATCGAGCGCGCCCAAAGATTTCCTCACGCGAGTCGGGAACTCGTGGAAGAGCGCAAGAGCAAACGGAAGTCTGACAGTGACATTCCCAACGAGTGTCGCTGACGCGAAAGCGTGGTCTAGCGAACCTACGAGGTTCATTCATGGGACCCGTAGATGACAGAAAAGCTACCTTAGGGATAACAGAGTCGTCACCCGCAAGAGCACATATCGACCGGGTGGCTTGCTACCTCGATGTCGGTTCCCTCCATCCTGCCTGTGCAGAAGCAGGCAAGGGTGAGGTTGTTCGCCTATTAAAGGAGGTCGTGAGCTGGGTTTAGACCGTCGTGAGACAGGTCGGCTGCTATCTATTGGGGGTGTTAAGGAACTTGACGTGAACGTTCGTATAGTACGAGAGGAACTACGAATGGGTGCCACTGGTGTACCGGTTGTCCGAGAGGGCAGATGCCGGGCAGCTACGCACCACGGGGTAAGAGCTGAACGCATCTAAGCTCGAAACCCACACGGAAAAGAAGTTCCACTGAGGACACTCGTAGAAGACGAGTTCGATAGACTCGGGGTGTACGCAACGAGGCAACGAGTTGTTAAGCCCGCGAGCACTAACAGTCCAAGCCACATTCATACGCACTGAGACCCGAGAACGGGTCCAGGCGCAAACTGGATTGCACGTATACATTGGTACGACGGCCCGACCGATATTGGTATGGCAACGGTTCGATTCCGTTGGTCGGCATTAAGGCGGCCAGAGCGGTGAGGTTCCACCCGTACCCATCCCGAACACGGAAGTTAAGCTCACCTGCGTTCTGGTCAGTACTGGAGTGAGCGATCCTCTGGGAAATCCAGTTCGCCGCCCCCACTCATACAGAGCCCACTGGACTTCGGTCCAGTGGGCTTTTTTCATTTATAGCGAGCGGA
>NZ_AOLM01000016.1 GCF_000337835.1 Haloferax sulfurifontis ATCC BAA-897
GCGGCCTCCGCGAGCGACGGGCCGCCCGCCCCGAAGGTCGGGCTCGTCGCGTCGGTCTCGGTCGCGTGGACGTAGTCGGCTCCGGCGGCCGACAGCGCCTCGAAGAAGACCGCGGCCGCCTCTTCGCCCTCGGGCCACTCGTAGTCGCCGTCGGTCACTTTCTCCTGCGAGACGCGGACGCCGACGACGAACTCCTCGGGGACCGCGTCGGCGACCGCCGAAAGGACCTCGGCCGGGAATTTGACTCGGGACTCGGGACCGCCACCGTACTCGTCGTCGCGCCGGTTCGCGTCGGCCGCGAGGAACTCGTTGAGCAGGTAGCCGTTCGCGCCGTGGAGTTCCACGCCGTCGAAGCCGGCTTCGACCGCGTTCCGCGCCGCCCGAACGAATCCTTCGCGGACGGTTTCGAGGTCGGTCTCGTCGGCCGCCTTCGGGACCGCGAACTCCCCGCTCCCGCCGTAGGCTTCGGCCTTCTGGCCGTCGGGCTGGACCGCGGAGGGCGCGAGCGTCCGGTCGCCATCGAGGTGGGTGTTCCCCTGCGACTGCGCCCCGGCGTGCATCAACTGCGCGAAAATCGGCGTGTCGACCTCGTGGACGGCGTCCGTGACGTTCGTCCACGCCTCGACGTGGTCGCCGGTGACGAGCCCCGGCTGGTTCAGGTAACCCTGACTGTACGCGTCGTCCGTGTAGACGCCCTCGGTGACGAGAAAGCCGAAGCCGCCGTCGGCGAACTTCCGGTAGTAGTGGGCCATCTCGTTGGTCGCCAGCCCCTCGTCGGTGGCGCTGATGCGCGTCATCGGAGCCAACCCGACTCGGTTGGAAAGCGACAGGTCGTTCAGGCTCGTCGCGTCGAACAGCGCGTCGTCGGTCATCACCGACTCTGTGCGCGTCGCCCATAAAAAGCGACGGCGGAATGGTCCCGGTCGCCGCACATCCGGCGTGCTAACGGGGCGCATTCGAGTCTGAGACGGGCCGCCGCCTCAGGAGAACTTCCGAACCGTCATGTTCAGCGTGTCGAGGTCGACGATGGGCGCGTAACCGGCGTCGGGGTCGATGTTGACGGACTTCTGGAAGTCGGTCTGGGCCTGCCAGCAACCGGAGTTGACCGCGAGGACGTTGTGGTACTTGCCCCAGCCGAGCTTGTGGACGTGGCCGGTGTGGAAGATATCGGGGACGTCCTCCATGACGAGATAGTCGAGTTCCTCCGGCGCGAGGCGGGTGTGACCCCCGAACTGCGGCGCGACGTGGCGCTTTTTCAGGAGTTGGTACATCGCCTTGTGCGGCTCGTCGTAGCTCGCCTTGTCCGCCGGCAGTTCGGCGATGACCTCGTCGAGCGAGACGCCGTGGTACATGAGCACGTTGACGCCTTCGAGCGTGACCATCGAGGGGTTGCTCGTGATGCGGGCGTCGTGGGCCGACATGATGTCGCGGAGTTCGTCGTCGAAGCCGGGTTGGGGCTCCGCGAGTCGGACCGCGTCGTGGTTGCCCGGAATCATCACGATGTCGAGGTCGCCGGGCACCGATTTGAGGTGCTCGGAGAACGCCTCGTACTGCTCGTAGATGTCGATGACGTCGAGTTCCTCGTCCTGATTCGGGTAGACGCCGACGCCCTCGACCATGTCGCCGGCGATGAGGAGATACTCGATGCGCTCTGCCTCCTCGGTGTGGAGCCAGTCGGCGAAGCGGTTCCACGCGCCGGCCATGAACTCCTGACTGCCGACGTGTACGTCCGAGATGAGCGCCGCCTGCACGTCCCTGTCGGCGGTGTTGGGGCGGTGGCTCCGCGGCACGTCGGGGAAGTGCATCGAGTCCACGAAGAGGATGCCCGCGTCGCCCGACAGCGTCCCCTGCACCGCGATGCACTCGTCCATGAGGAGTTCGTCGACGTAGCCCGCGATGTCCTTGTCCTTCATCACGAGACAGGGGAACGTCCCCGTCGTGTCTTCGAGGTCGATAATCCAGTGACCGCTCTTCGTGGACCGAACGTCGTCGACGAGGCCGATGAGTTCCGCGTCCTCGCCGCCGGACATGTTCGAGATGGCCTTCGCGGGACGGTGGTTGACGCGCCCGCGGAGCATCTTCGAGAGCTTCTCGTAGCGGTCGCGGAACACCTTCACGAAGTCGTCGTACTCGCCGGTCCCCGTCGACTGCCCGGTCATGTCGTTGGCGATTTCGAGGGAGCGAAGCGCCGGGTCGACGTTCCGACCGCCCGAGCTCACCTTCGCTTCGGCTGGAGTCGATTGAGAGGTGTGAGCCGCGTTGTCGTGCGATGTTGCATCAGAAACAGAGGGGTCTGACGCGGCGGTGTGGGACGCGGCGGCGTCGGATGCGGCGGCGTCCGCGGCGGTCGGAACCGTCGGTTCGGTTCCCGGCGGGTCCGCGGCGGGGGCGGAGGCGAGCACCTCGCGGACGTGGTCGGCGGTGATGCGAAGCGCGTCGTCCGGGGCGGCTTCGACGACGCGGGCGAGGGTTCGGCCGGGGTCGTCGGAGCCGGCGATGAGTGTCACGGCCTCGCGTTCGGCGTTGTAGCCGCGACCGACGAGCGCCCGGACGATGCGCGCCGGCGTCTCCAGTGGCACACCCGGAGTGTGCGACACGCGGCAAAAAGGATGCCGAAACCCAGAACGTTGAAACCCGGTCCGGGTAAACTGGGAGTGATGAGTGACGACGACGGCCGCCCCCCCTCCCCCGACCCGCGGCTCGGTCCCGCCTCCGACGAAGGCGTGCTAACTCGGCTTCGGACGGCAGAGGAGGGGCCGCTTCTGTTCGTCCGCGAAATCCTGACGAGCGCGCTCGCCGTGTTGGCCGTCGGGTTGCTCCTGTTCGCGGTGAGCGGCGTGTGGCCGCCGATGGTCGCCGTCGAAAGCGGGAGCATGGAACCGCACATGTACAAAGGCGACCTCGTGTTCATCACGGGGCCGGAGCGATACGCCCCCGACTCGGCGGTCGAGGGGACCGCCGTCGTCACGGCCGAGACAGGTGCCGAAGTCGACTACCGGAAGTTCGGCGGGCCCGGAAGCGTCATCGTCTACGACGACCCCGGCGCCCGCGGCCCCCCGATTATCCACCGGGCGATGCTCTGGGTCGAGGACGGCGAGAACTGGTACGACAGGGCGAACCCCGAGTACATGGCCGCCGACAACTGCCGGGAACTCGCCAACTGCCCCGCCGAGTACAGCGGCTTCATCACGAAAGGCGACAACAACCCGCGGTACGACCAGGTGAGCGGCATCGCCGACCCGGTCCGCCCCGAGTGGGTCCAAGGCGTCGCGCGAATCCGCATCCCGCTTCTCGGGTGGGTTCGACTGACGCTCGCCAACTCGATGGCGACGACGACGCCGGTCGCGCCGGCCCCTGTCGAACTCGTCGACGTGACGACGATGGAGACGGCGGCTCCCGACGTGTCGACGACGAACGCGGCGGGAGGCGACGCGCCGGCGACGACGGCACCGCTTCAGGTCGAGCCGCCGGAGCTATCGGAACCATCGGCGACATCGGCGCGAGCCGACGCGCTCGCGGCGTGACGCGGGAAAAGTAACAGAGTCGGCGTCGGACTTCGCGGACTTCGTTTTTCAGTCTCAGTTGTCGAACCGCGCCTGCACGAACGGCTGTGCGCTCTCGATGTCGCCGAGACGGGAGTCCGTCAGCAAAACGGCCTCGGTCTCGTCGATGGGGACAGAAAGGCTGATTTCCTTGGTTCGGCCGTAGCGACCCTTCGAGACGACGACGGCGTTGACGATGCCGAGCATGTCGAGTTCCGAGATGAGGTCGGTGACGCGGCGCTGGGTCAGCACGTCGGCGTCGATCTCCTCGCAGAGGCGCTTGTAGATGTTGAACACCTCGCCGGTGTTGATGTTGCGAACGCCGTTTTTCTCCAGGAGGATGATGGCGAAGAGGACGATTTTCGACTGCGTGGGCAGGGTGCGGACGACCTCGACAACGCGGTCGAGTTCGATTTTGTCCTGCGCCTGTCGGACGTGGGCCTCCTCGACGGTGTCGGCCTGCCCGCGCTCCGCGAGTTCGCCGGCCGTGCGGAGCAGGTCGAGCGCGCGCCGGGCGTCGCCGTGTTCCTGCGCGGCGAACGCGGCGCACAGCGGAATCACGTCGTCGGTGAGCGCGCCGGGCTTGAACGCCACGTCGGCGCGGTGCTGGAGGATGTCGCGGAGCTGGTTGGCGTCGTACGGCGGGAAGACGATTTCCTCCTCGCCGAGGCTCGACTTGACACGGGGGTCGAGGAAGTCGGTGAACTTCAGGTCGTTCGAGATGCCCATGATGGAGATGCGGGAGTTGTCGAGTTCGGAGTTCATCCGCGAGAGGTTGTAGAGCGTGTCGTCGCCCGACTTCTCGACCAGTTTGTCGATTTCGTCGAGCATGATGACGACCACCCGCTCCTTGTAGTCGACGGCGTCGAAGAACGTCGTGTAGACGCGGTCGGTCGGCCACCCGGTCATCGGCACCGTCTCCATCTCGTCGGCGTCGTCGTCGAGTTCCGCCGCGCGCTCGTCGATTTCGGCGATGGAGTCGTACGGCGTGTCCGCGAGAGCGTTGGGGTCTTCGGTCGCCCGCGTGCGCATCTCGTCGAGGCGCTCCTGTTCGGCCTCGATGCGCTCGACGTTCTTCTCGATGAACTTGTTGGCGAGCTGGGCGAGCACGCGGTACTGCGTGTCGGTCACCTCGCAGTTGATGTACTCGACCTCGCAGGGCACGTCGTACTTCTGGGAGGTGGATTCGAGCTCCTGACTGACGAACTTCGCGCTCGCGGTCTTGCCGGTCCCGGTCTTCCCGTAGATGAGGATGTTCGACGGCGTCTCCCCGCGCAGGGCGGAGACGAGAATCGTCGCCATCTGGTTTATCTGGTCGGTCCGGTGGGGGAGTTCGTGCGGGGTGTACGACGGGCGGAGGACCTCCTTGTTCTCGAAAATCGGCTCGCCGGCGAGGAGGTCGTCGAACAGCCCTTTCGACCCCTCGTCGTCGTTGAGCACGACCTTGTCGAGGCCGACGTCGGGGTCTTTGTGCTGGTCGAGGTCCCCGTCGGGCGCGTCGGCGTCGGGGCCGATGCTCGCCTGAATGTCGATGTCTTCGGGGGACACGTCCTCGTCGTCCTCGGGGGAGACGCTCTCTTCGGAGGATACGTCGTCCGCGGCGGAAGAGCCGTCGGCAGGCGCGTCGCCGTCGGACGCGTCGGTACTCGGTGCGCCGGGGTCGGCGTCCGCGACGATGTCGTCCGACCTGCTGTCCCCGGCTCCCTCTCGTGTGCCGCCTCTCGGATTCTCTTCCTCGTCCATCGTGAATACCCCTTTGTTTCAAGTGGAATTGTCGCCCCAAATCGGCGCATAGGGTGTGTGAAGCCGGAGATAGTCGGCATTTTCACATCACGCCGAAGAAGGCGATTCCAGATGATGCAAAGGAACCAAACGAACAGTCGGTACAAAAATCTTACTTCTCCGACTCGTCTGCCGTCGTTCGACCAGAACTCGGGGGGTCGGGACCGTTTCAACACGAACAGTCGCGATATCGTCGGAGGCGACGGCTGTAGTAAGTGGGCGCTCGTCGGTCGACCGAGAAGCGAATAGACGAACGCTCAGTTGCGGAGTCGCCGAGCGACCGGACGAAGAAGACATGTGGGCGAGGTTGGTCATCGAATCGAGAACCTTCTCGAACCACGGCGAGTCGAACGAGACGAACGAAAGACGCACTAGGTCGAACGAACCACGGCGAGTCGGACGAAGACGCGCCGAGTCGCACCAAGTCGAGACGGGTCGGGCCGTCAGAGTTGTACTCGGCTCTGACGACCGACGGTTCCGAGTCGAGTCTGCGGTTCACGCGAACCGACAATCGGAGGCAGTTAGAGTGGAACTCAGCGTGTGGGTGGCGTCCGACGAGAAAAATCGGTGGGCCGAACCCCCCTGTTTCGAGTGGAGACGGCGAAAACACGCTTTTCGAAAAATCGGGAGATAGAACGGTTCTCGTCGCTGTCTAACCCCTCGGTTTCCTGTGCAATTAAGTGGTGGTTCTCCAGTTCGACGGGAAACGCCTGGGTGTCGATAGCCCCACACCCCTTCGTTTCAGGTGGAGCCGTGAACAGGTGGGTGGGGGGTCTCGTTGGTCTTTGTATAGCGGTGGTTTTATTACGCATATTCGCCAACCAAACCCGTAGTGAAGGAAAAGTAGATATTATTACATCCTTTCTATATTCAATTAACACTCGACCGCCGTCTAGCGGTCTCCCCCCACCCACCCCTTCGGCCCGTTCCACCCGAAACGAAGGGGTGGGGGTGTCACCCGACGACTGTTTCGAACCCGACTGCTTAGCGCCCCGACCGTTTCGCGTCCGTGGGAACAACCCACTCCGTCTCGACGCGACTGCTGACGTGATGTCGGGCCGTGTCGAACCCGGTTCAGTGGTATCGGACCGTTCTCCGAGTTTCACGAGCACCGACCGGCACTGCGTGAGAGCCACCGCTCGGCAGGCGTTCGAGATTCGCACGCGTACGCTCGAAGTAACAGTTATTCGGGCGACGACCGCGGAGTCGGCCCAACTCGGTTTCGTCTCGTCTCGTCCGTTCGATACGCCATGACCGGTCGTTGACAGGCCGAATATTCTCGCTCGACGCCGGCTCACCGAGTCGGCCACCGACTTTGCCGGCCCTTTCTGTCGTCTTGTCTCCCACGTGACTGGTGTCTGACGTAGTGCTTAAGTGAGTCCGGTTGGGTGATACCTCCATACGCCCTCCACGACGCGTTCGGGAGGTGCGGGAGGCCCAGGATGGGACTGCTCACAGATTTAAGAGACAGCATCTCACGAGTCGTCGACCGGCTCTTTTCGGAGAGCGAGCCGAAGCGGATCGGTATATATGGCCCGCCCAACGCCGGGAAGACGACTCTCGCAAACCGTATCGCCCGTGACTGGACCGGTGACGCCATCGGTCCCGAGAGCCACATCCCTCACGAGACTCGCCGCGCCAGGCGGAAGGAGAACGTCGAAATCGAGCGGAACGGCAAGAAAGTCACCATCGATATCGTCGACACGCCGGGTGTCACGACGAAAGTCGATTACAAGGAGTTCCTCGAACACGACATGGAGAAGGACGACGCCGTCCGCCGGTCCCGCGAGGCGACCGAGGGCGTCGCCGAGGCCATGCACTGGCTCCGCGAGGACGTCGACGGCGTCATCTACGTGCTCGACAGTACGAAAGACCCGATTTCGCAGGTCAACACGATGCTCATCGGCATCATCGAGAGCCAGGACCTGCCCGTGCTCATCTTCGCGAACAAGATCGACCTCGAAGAGGCGAACGTCGAGCGCATCGCGAACGCGTACCCCCAGCACGAAACAGTCGAGTTGTCAGCGCTCGAAGGGGAGAACATGGACGAAGTGTACGCCAAAATCGCGGAGTACTTCGCGTGATTCACCATGCCTGAAGCAACCGCCTCCGACAACGGCACCGACGGGGTCCAGATAGACCTCTTCAGCGGGAATCGGATGGCAAACCTCACGAGCATGGAGAAGATTCGGCTCATCCTCGACGGCGTCCGCGACGGCAACATCGTCATCCTCGAAGAGGGCCTCTCGCCCGACGAGGAGTCGAAGCTCATCGAGGTCACGATGGCCGAGATAAGCCCCGACGAGTTCAACGGTATCGAAATCGAGACGTATCCGCGCTCGCAGACCGCAGACCAGAGCTTCCTCGACCGGCTCATGGGCCGACAGTCGACCCAGAAGCTCACGGTCATCGGTCCGGCGAACCAGATTCAGACGCTCCACAAGGACGAGAACCTCATCAGCGCGCTCGTCTCCCGAAAATAGGGGGTCCCACGAACGCCCTCACGCGCCATCCGGCGCTACCATCCACCAATGCCACATCAATGCACCACGTGCGGTAAGGTGTTCCCCGACGGCTCGAAGGAGATGCTTTCGGGGTGCCCGAACTGCGGCGGCAACAAGTTTCAGTTCAAGCCCGCGTCGAGCGGGAGCGCTCCCGCGAGCGCAAGCGGTGACACGCCGTCGGCGGGCGGCGCCGGAACGCGGGACCTGGCCTCCTCGGCGGCCGACGCCGTCCGAGACCGCGCACAGCAACAGTCCCATCCCGACTCGACCGACGAGGAGTCGATGACCGTCAGCGACTGGGCGAACGCGAACGCCGACGCCCCACAGCGAACCGAGACCGGCGACGCCGCGGGTTCGACCCGAAGCGAGCCGTCGCCGACCGAGGCGACCGGGTCGAGCGACGCGGGTGACGCGGCCGACACGGGGAGCGGACCCGAACCCGACCCCCGCGGGTGGGGTGAGTGGCCGTCAGCGCCCGGCGAGTCGCCGGGGGCAGACCCCCAAGAGCCACCGGCGTCGCGGAACGAACCCCGAGGCGAGCCCGCGGCGGGTCAGTCCGATGGTTCGCCGAGTTCGGCATCGCCCCCGAATCGAGACCCCGGTACAATCAACGCGCGCGAGACGGACGAGGACAACTCCCAGAAGAGCGCCCGGAGCGACATCGTCACGCCGGAAGAACTCGCCGCGGCCGATGCGAACCGGCGCGGTTCGGCGGCGGAGACGCCGTCGGAAGCGCCTTCCGACCCCGACGTGTCTCCTGCCCCCGACGCGGCGGCCGGCCAGCCCGCGGGCGCCGCGCCCACGGACGCCGACGGCACGGTCATCGAGCCGTCGTCCGACGAGCGACCCGACCTCGACCAGCTTCGCGAGGAGCTCAACGACCAGTTCGAGAGCATCAAAATCGTCAATCCGGGTCAGTACGAGCTCAACCTCATGGAGCTGTACGACCGAAGCGAGTACATCATCTCGCTCCGCGAGGACGGCCGGTACGTCATCGAAGTCCCGGACTCGTGGGGTCCCGGCAACAGCGAGGACTGACCGCGTCTCCCGCGGCGGACCGGCGCTCGACCCCACTGTTTCCGGTGGAGCGACGGTCTCCCGGTCTCGTTCGTACGAGTCCATCCGTCGAATCGGCACAACCGTTATATACGATAGTTGAGAGTATATCTCCTTGGGGAAGCGCTATGTCCAATCCGCACAACGAGAAGGTCGCCGAGTGGGCGTCGCTCCTCGGAGCGTCGCTCCCGACCGCGCGACCAGACGACCCCGACCTCGATACCGCCGACAGCGCTGGGTAACGACCGCCGCGGTCGCTTCCGGCGGACTCCTTTAGTTTCACCCTGCTCTGCGAACCCTTATCGGCGAGGGCGAGCAATCGTCACCGATGTCGGCCTCTGAGGACGTTGCGTACGTGGACCACCCGCTACTCGCGCCGTCGTTCATCGAGCGGCGGCTCTATCAGATTCGCCTCGCCGGTACCGCGCGCAACGGCCACACGCTGGTCTGTCTCCCCACCGGCCTCGGGAAGACGACCGTCAGCCTGCTCGTCACAGCCCAGCGGCTCTACGACGTGGGTGGGAAGTCGCTGTTTCTCGCGCCGACGAAGCCGCTCGTCCAACAGCACGCCGACTTCTACCGCGAGGCGCTGACCGTTCCGGACGACGAAATCGTCGTCTTCACCGGCGACGTGCGGCCCGACGACCGGGCCGCCCTCTGGCAGGACGCCCAAATCGTCATCGCCACGCCGCAGGTCATCGAAAACGACCTCATCGGCAACCGCATCTCGCTTCGGGACGTGACGCACCTCACCTTCGACGAGTGCCACCGCGCGAGCGGCGACTACGCCTACGTCTACATCGCCGAGCGCTACCACGCCGACGCCGAGAACCCGCTCGTCACGGGGATGAGCGCCTCGCCCGGCGGCGACGAGGAAGCCATCCTCGAAGTCTGTGAGAACCTCGGTATCGTCGACGTGGAGGTGATGACCGAGGAGGACGCCGACGTGTCGGAGTACACCCACGACACCGACGTGGAGTGGAACCGCATCCAGCTCCCCGACGAGATCCTGGAGATACGCGACGCCCTCAACGAGGTCATCACCGACCGGCTGGAGAAGCTCAAGCAGTTGGGCGTCACCAAGTCGACGAAGCCCGATATCTCCCAGAAGAAGCTCAACCGGATGCGCGCGGAGCTCCAGCGGCTGATGAACGCCGACAAGTCGGAGGGCTACAAGGGGATGTCCACGCACGCGGAGGTGATGAAGCTCCGCCGGGCGGTCGAACTCGTCGAGACCCAGTCGGTCGAGTCGGTCCGGCGGTACTTCGAGCGCCAGCGCAACGCCGCCCGGTCGTCGGGCGCGTCGAAGGCGAGCCAGCGACTCGTCGCCGAACCGAAGGTCCGCGAGGCGATGCAGAAAGCCGAGTCGTTCGACGGCCTCCACCCGAAGTTCAGGAAGACGCGCATCCTCCTCGCCGAGACGCTCGGCATCCAGGACGGCGAGCGCGTCATCGTCTTCACCGAGTCCCGCGACACGGCCGAGGCGCTCACGGAGTTCCTCTCGGAGAGCTTCTCGGTCCGGCGGTTCGTCGGACAGGGCGACCGCGAGGGCTCCGACGGGATGACGCAGAACGAACAGCAGGAGACCCTCGACAAGTTCCGAAGCGGCGAGTTCGAGGTGCTCGTCTCGACGTCCGTCGCGGAGGAGGGCCTCGACGTGCCCGAGGTCGACCTCGTGCTCTTTTTCGAACCCGTGCCGACGGCCATCCGGTCCATCCAGCGGAAGGGCCGGACCGGCCGGCAGGCCGACGGCCGCGTGGTCGTCCTCCTCGCCGAGGACACCCGCGACGAGGCGTACTTCTGGATATCGCGCCGCCGCGAGAAGACGATGCAAAACGAGCTTCGAGACCTCAAGGGCGCGGCCGACGACCTCGAAGCGGAACTCGACCCCTCACAGCGCGACCTCTCGGCGTTCGCCGGAGACGACGGCGGTTCCGCCGGTAACACGGGGAGTTCCACCGGAAACGAGGGGGTTGACGCCGCGAGCGAGGGCGGTGCGAACGAGGTGTCGGCCGCCGGGTCGTCCGCCTCGAACGGAGAGACCGCGGCCGCCGCCGCAACCGACTCCGACGGGCAGTCCGGACTCGCCGACTTCGGTCCCTCGGACGAGGAGTTGGCGCGGGCGGACGACGGCGACGGGGGCGATGAGGGCAACGACCGCGACGACAGCGACGGCGATTCCCCCGAGCGCGACGAGGCGGACGACCCGGCCGCCGTCGCCGCGGCGGGAACCGACGACGAGGAGACCGTCGAAATCGTCGTCGACCAGCGCGAACTCGACTCCAACATCGCCCGCACCCTCTCGAAGCGCGAGGACCTGACGACCCGACTGGAGACGCTCGCGGTCGGCGACTACGTCCTCTCGGACCGCGTCGCGGTCGAGCGAAAGAGCGTCTCGGACTTCCTCGACACGCTCACGGGCGGCGACCGGTCGATATTCGAGCAGGTCGCGGACCTCACGCGCCACTACGCCCGGCCGCTTCTCGTCATCGAGGGGCGCGGCCTCTACGAGGAGCGCAACATCCACCCCGGCGCGATTCGCGGGGCGCTGTCGTCGGTCGCGGTCGACTTCAACGTGAGCGTGCTGTTCACCGAGGACGAAGACGACACCGCGGAGATGCTGGCGACCATCGCCACCCGCGAGCAGACGGACCGCGAGCGTACCGTGAGCGTCCACGGCGGCAAGAGCGCGAAGACGCTCGACGAACAACAGGAGTACGTCGTCTCCGCCATCGCCGACATCGGCCCGGTCACGGCGCGGACCCTGCTCGAAGCGTTCGGGAGCGTCGAGGCGGTCATGACCGCAAACGAGGACGACCTCAGAGAGGTCCGCGGCGTCGGCCAGGTCACCGCCGAGCGAATCCGCGAGGTCGTCGGCTCGGAGTACCGCTGAGCCGCGTTCACCGCCCGGAGCGCGTCAGGGAACGATGGTCACCGGAACGGCCTCGGCCCGAAGCACCGTCTCGGCGGCGCTCCCGAAGACGGTTCGCTCGACGATGCCGTCCTCGTGGTGGCCCATGACGACGTGGTCGAAGCCGCCGCGCTCGACGGTGTCGAGAATCTCCTCGCCGACGCGGTCGGCGGTCCACACGTCGACCGTGAGGGTCGAGAGTTCCGGCTCGCCGCCGACATCGCTCGCTTCGAGCCTGCCGCGCGCGTCGTCGAGGATGGCCTCCGTCGCGTCGGTCTGGTTGTTCGTGTAGTGGACGACGTGGAGGCTCCCGCCCATCCCGACGACCATCTCGATGGCGAAGTCGAGCGCGCGTTTGCTGGCGTCGGTACCGTCGATGGGGATGAGTACGTCCATACGAAACAGAGGGTCCGCGGGGCGGTAAGTTCTACCGCCGGGAGCGACGGCCGACGCGAGGACGCGACGACGCGTCGGTCGGTTATCGGTCGAGCGCCGAGATGGCCTCGGCGGCCTCGCGCGCGGCGGTCAGGAACTCCGTCGCCCGCCGGGGGTCGTCGGTCGCCTCGGCGCGCTCGGCGGCCCACGTCAGCGTCCGCACGAGCGACTCGCGCGCGGCGGTCACGTCGCCGGCGACCTCGCGGGGCGCGCGTCGCTCGGTCGTCCCCTGCTCGCCCGCGGTTCGGGACTGTGTCGCCGACGGGACCCGCCCGTTCGAGCCGGCAGTGTCGCGGCGCGCCTCGTCGGCGACGCGGTTTCCTCCGGCCTGCTCGGGCTGTCGGGCTCCGGCCTGCGGTCGCTCAGTTCCCGCTGTTTCGGCATTGGGGGTCGCAGAACCGGCCGCCGCATCGACGCTCTCTGCGGACGCGGTCGCCCCGCCGGACGCGGCCTCGCCCTCGTTGGCGTCGGCTTCGACGGCCGCCTCGGCGGCCCGCTCCGCGTCTTGGTCGGCGTTCGCCGCGGCCTGTCCCTCGGCCTGACAGGTTGGACAGAACACCTGCCCCTCGTAGCGGAACAGCGGGTCGCCGCAGTTGTCGCAGTGCTTGTTCGTCATCGTCGCGCCCTTGAGGAGCAACTCGCTCATCCGCTGGGTCGACCGGCGCTTCGTCTCGTCTCGCTCGTACTTCTCGCGAAGTCGCTGGCGCTCTGCTTCCTTGTCGAAGTCGCTCATGTGGGTGTGGACGCGACGTGCGTCGAAAAACCCCACGGCGTCGCTCGGTCGGTTTCGTCACCGACGGTCTCACCGGCTCTCGCCACCGACGGTACCCCGCCGCAGTCGCCCGAAGTTCGACGACTGACGTACGCAGAATCGACAGACCGCGCGACGGTGCCCGTTCCGAAACGTTTACTCGGAATCCACAGCGTCGTTAATGTGGCATGACGAAAGTTAGCGTGATTGGTGCGGCCGGCACGGTCGGTGCCGCGGCTGGGTACAACCTCGCGCTTCGCGATGTCTGCGACGAACTCGTGTTCGTTGACATCCCGAAGATGGAAGACAAGACGGTCGGACAGGCGGCGGACACGAACCACGGCATCGCCTACGACTCCAACACGGTCGTGACGCAGGGCGGCTACGAGGACACCGCCGGCTCCGACGTGGTCGTCATCACGGCGGGCATCCCGCGCCAGCCGGGACAGACCCGTATCGACCTCGCGGGCGACAACGCCCCCATCATGGACGACATCGGCTCCTCGCTCGCGGAGCACAACGACGACTTCGTCTCCATCACCACGTCGAACCCCGTCGACCTGCTCAACCGCCACCTCTACGAGACGGGCGACCGCGACCGCCACAAAGTCATCGGCTTCGGCGGCCGCCTCGACTCCGCCCGCTTCCGCTACGTGCTGAGCCAGCGCTTCGACGTGCCCGTCAAGAACGTCGACGCGACCATCCTCGGCGAGCACGGCGACGCGCAGGTGCCGGTCTTCTCGAAGGTCCGCGTCGACGGCAACGACCCCTCCTTCTCCGCCGACGAGAAAGAGGAGATTCTCGGCGACCTCCAGGAGTCCGCCATGGACGTCATCGAGCGCAAGGGCGCGACCCAGTGGGGCCCGGCGACCGGCGTCGCCCACATGGTCGAGGCCGTCCTGCACGACACCGGCGAAGTGCTCCCCGGCTCGCTCGTCCTCGACGGCGAGTTCGGCTACGAGGACACCGCCTTCGGCGTCCCCGTCAAGCTCGGCTCGAACGGCATCGAGGAGGTCGTCGAGTGGGACCTCGACGACTACGAGGCCGACCTCATGGACGACGCGGCCGAGAAGCTCCGCGACCAGTACAACAAAATCGCGTAACTCGGTCCGGTTCTCGACATACCGTCCGGCTCTCGACACACCGACTTTTTGCGGTTCCGCGTCTCCTCCCGCTGACATCCGTGTCTCCCCGGCGTCAACCGTTATCTCGTCGCCGGTCGATAGTTCTCGTATGTCTACAGTTGGGGACGGCCGGACGGACCCGGACGCGGGCGCCGAGTCGTTCGAGTCTCGTCGCGTCTTCGTCTTCCTCCTCGTCGCCTTCGGACTCGCGGGCGCGACCGCGCTCGCCGTGTCTCTCACCGGCGGCCTGACGAACTCACCGCCGGTCGCGTTCGGACTCCCGCTGTGGCTCGTGCTCGTCAGCACGTGCTACATGTTCTCGCCGTCGGTCGCGAACGTCGTCACCCGGCTCGTCACCGGCGAGGGATGGACCGACCTACGGATTCGCCCCGCGCTCCGGTCGAACCTCGGCACCCACCTCCTCGCGTGGCTCGTCCCCGGTCTGTTCATCGCCGTCGGCGCGGCGCTGTTTTTCGCGCTCTTTCCGGCGTATTTCGACCCCGACGCGACGGCGCTCCGCGGGGTGCTCCCGCCGGGCGCGTCACTCGAACTCGTCTTGGTCGCACAGGTCGCACAGGGGCTCGTCCTCGGTGCGACGGTGAACACCGCCTTCGCCTTCGGCGAGGAGTTCGGCTGGCGGGCGTACCTCCTGCAGAAGCTCCTGCCGCTCGGTCCCCGCCGGGCGGTCCTCCTCTTGGGCGTCGTCTGGGGCGCGTGGCACTGGCCGCTCATCGCGCTCGGCTACAACTACGGCTTCGGCTACCCCGGCGCGCCGTGGACGGGATTTCTGGCGATGGTCTGGATGACGACGGCGGTCGGTGTCTTCCTCGCGTGGGTCGCGCTCCGCGCCGACTCGGTGTGGCCCGCGGCGCTCGGTCACGGGATGTTCAACGCCTTCGCGGGCCTCGGAACTCTCTTTGCGACGGCCGGCGCGCCGTCGTTACTCGGCCCGACTGCCGTCGGCGCAGTCGCCGTCGTTCCGTGGGCGGTCGTCGCCGCGGTGCTCGTGGTTCGCTCGCCGGCGTTCGAGGCGTAAGCCCCGTCACAGCCGCCGCTTCAGAGCCGCCGTTTCAACTCCGCGGCCGTCTTCTCGCCGACGCCGGGCACGTCCGTCAGGTCCTCGACCGACGCCTCGCGCACCCCCTCGACGCTCCCGAACCGCGTCAGCAACGCCCGTCGCGTCTTCGGACCTACCCCGGGCACGTCGTCGAGGACGGTCTTCACCTCGTCGCGGAGCGTCTGGTGGTACTGGACGGCGAAGCGGTGGGCCTCGTCGCGGACGCGCTGGAGGACGTGCAGGTGCGGCGCGTCGTCCGGCCAGTCGAACGTCCGGTCGGGCGTGACGACCAGTTCGCGGTCCTTGGCGATGCCGACGGCGGGCACGTCCCAGCCGGTCTCCTCGAGGGCGTCGAGCGCGGCGTTCAACTGCCCTTTGCCGCCGTCGATGAGGAGCAAATCGGGGTCCGGGCGGTCGTCGCGGCCCTCCAGCGCGCGGGTCGCCCGCCAGCGGACGAGTTCGCGCATGTTCGCGTAGTCGTCGTTGCGCTCGGGGAGTCGCCGCCGGCGGTAGTCCGCGGTCTCGGCGCTCCCCTCGACGAAGCAGACGTCGCTTCCGACGACGGCCTTGCCCTGCGCGTGGCTCACGTCGAAGCCCTCGATGCGGGCGACGCGGCGCACGTCGAGGTCGAGTTCGTGGGCGAGCGTGGCGAGGCCGTCGTCGCGGCCGGCGCGCCGGCGGGCGTTCTTCAGCGCGAGTTCGACCAGTTTCGCCTCGCGGCCCGCGCCGGGGACGCGGACGCCCACGCCCTCGGCTTCGAGCCACGCCACCACGTCCTCGTCGTCGGGGCGCTCCGAGAGGACGACCGCGTCGGGGAGGTCGCGCTCGGCGTAGAACTGCGCGAGGAACGCCGAGAGGACGGCCGCCGTGCGGTCTTCGCCCTCGGGCGCGTCGAGGTGGTGACGGGTCCGGTCGACTAACTGGCCGCGTTCGGCGTGGAGTCGGGCGACGGTCGCCGAGTCGCCGCGGAGCGAGACGCCGAGCACGTCGATGGCGCGCTCGTCGGACTGCGACGAGACGGCGTCTTCGCCCGCGCCGTGGAACGACTCGACGGCCTCCAGTCGGTCGCGGAGATTGGCGGCGCGCTCGAACTCCGCGTCCTGCGCGGCGGCTTCCATCTCCCGGCGGAGCGGGTCGGCGAGGACGCCCGTCTCGCCCTCGAAGAAGCGGACCGCCGACTCGACGTCCCCGCGGTAGTCGCGCTCCGCGATTTCGCCGGTACAGGGGGCCGTACACAGGTCCATCTCGTAGTCGAGACACGGCCGCGAGCGGTTCGCGTACTTGTGGTCCGAACAGCCGCGGAGACCGTAGGTCTCTCGAACCGCCTTCACGACCGTCTCGACGCGGCCCTTGTCGGTGTACGGCCCGAAGACGGTCGCCGAGTCCTCGGGGTCGCGCGTGACCTCGATGCGCGGGACCGCGTGGGCCGTCAGCTGGACCAGCGGGTAGGACTTGTCGTCTTTCAGGCGGACGTTGTAGCGCGGCTGGTGGCGCTTGATGAGGTTGGCTTCGAGGAGGAGCGCCTGCGTCTCAGTGTCGGTAACGGCGAAGTCGATGTGCTCCGCGCGGGCGACCATCCGGGAGATGCGTTCCGAGCGGGGGTCCGCGTACGAGCGAACCCGCGCGCGGATGTCGACCGCCTTCCCGACGTAGAGCACCGCGTCGCCGGCGACGAACTGGTACACGCCGGGGTCTTCCGGAAGTGCGCTGGCTCGTTCGCTGACCGCGGCAGGGTCCATCTGGGGTGGCTTACCGCGCGAGAGGCTTGAGGCTGACGCGTCGGGCGCGTCGCCGCCCTGGTGTCTTCTAATTATCTGTTTTGATAAAATACTCGAAAGATACTCCTGTGATGCTCTGAAACGTGGCCTCTAATGTCACTTGGTATACTCTCTCGCGTCCGCTCGTGGTTCGGCGGGCAGGCTCCGGTACCGGACGGCGGAATCGTCGCCGGCTCCGCCGCCGACGCGCCCGACCTGAACGTCGACGACGACGTGCTCCTCGACGGCGTCGGGCTTCCGGCGTTCGTCCTCGACGAACAGGGCCGCATCGCGGCGTGGAACTCGGGCGTCGAGTCGCTGACCGGCACGTCCGCGGACGCCGCGCTCGGCCGCCGCGACCTCGGTGAGACCTTCTACGGCAACGCCGCGGCCCGCGTGCTCGCGGGGCAGGTCCTCGACAGCCCCCGCGACGCCGCGTCGCTCGACGGCGTGGAACTCGACGACCCGGACCGCCTGCTCTACGCCGCAGAAGAGACGTTCACGGACGCGAGCGGCGACGACTGCCACGCCCGGCACACCGCGATGCCGCTCTACGAGGGCGACGAGCTCGTCGGCGTCCTCCAGACCGTCCGCAACCGGACGGCGGAGGTCGAGCGCCACCGCGAGGTCGCCGCGCTCGTCTCCGAGGTCGAGTCGACGCTGACCCAACTGAGCCGGGGCAACCTCGACGCGCGGGCGACGATAGCGGAGCGCGGCACGGTCGACGACCAACTGTATCTCGTCGTCGACGCGGTCAACGAGACGGCGCGGAACCTCTCGACGCTGGCGTCGAACGTCGAAGACGAGACGGAGACGGCGACCGCGGCGGTCACGCGGGCGGCGTCGGCGGCCGACGCCATCGTCGAGAACGTCGAGGAACAGCGCGACCTCCTCGACGAGGGCGCGACCCAGATGCAACAGTTCAGCGCGACGATGGAGGAAGTCGCCGCGACCGCAGACGAGGTCGACACGGCGGCCTCGGAGGCGCGGGAAGCGACCGCCGCGGGCCGCGAGGCCAACAGCGAGGCGCGAGAGGCGACCGAGAGCGTCGTCACGATGGGCGACGAACTCGTCGAGCGCGTGACCGAACTCGGCGGCCGCATGGACGACATCGAGGCGGTCGTGGAGGTCATCTCCGAGGTGGCCGAACAGACGAACCTGCTCGCGCTCAACGCGAACATCGAGGCCGCCCGCGCCGGCGAGGACGGCGACGGGTTCGCCGTCGTCGCGGAGGAGGTCAAGTCGCTCGCCGACGAGACGCGCCAGCACACCGAGGACATCACCACGCAGATAGAGGACATCCAGTCGCAGACCGACGAGGCGGTCCACGCGGCGACGGAGTCCAACGACCGCATCGAGCACGCGGACGACCGCATCTCCGAGATGTTGGCGGCCTTCGAGGAGATCGCCTCCTCCATCGACACCGCCGCGGACGGCGTCGCGGAGGTCTCCCGCGCGACCGACGAGCAGGCCGAGGCCGTCGAGGAACTGACCGCGACCATCGAGGACGTGCGCGACCGGACCGTCGAGACCGAGGGCGCGGTCGACAGCATCGTCACCGCGACCGACGAGAGCACCCAGGCGCTGTCGTCGCTCGCAACCGAGGTCGAGGAACTGACCGGGAGCCGGTCTGCCTGACGTGGACGGGGGTCCGCTCAGGCGACGCCGGCGAGGAGGTTCCCGACCACGTAGGCGACCGTGGCGGCCGCCATTCCGACGACGAACATCTCGACGCCGTTAGCGAGCCACGAGCGGTTCGTCACGAGGCTCCGACTCGCGCCGACGGCGAAGAACGCCGCGGCGGTGACGGCGATAGAGACGGGAAACAGCGGCTCGACCCGGAACACGTACGGAAAAAGCGGCGCCCACCCGGCGACGATGAAGGCGGCGAACGTCGTGGCGGCGGTCCTGACGGGCGTCTTCCCGTCGGTCCGGGCGTGGCCGTCGCCGCGAGCGTCGTGGTAGTCCTCCTCCGAGCGCTCGGCGAGGTAGTTGCTCATCCCCATCGAGAAGCCGTCGGCGAACAGGTTGGCGAACCCGAGGACGATGACGATGCCCGGGCTCAAAGACGCGCCCGCGACGCCGGCGACGACGGCGAACGTCGTGACGATGCCGTCGTTCGCGCCGTAGATGAGTTCGGGCAAGTATCGGCCCGACGACTCCACGTCGTCGCCGAGCAACGTCTCCAACATGGCGGAACCCTACGCTTGCGGAGTGAATAAACGGCGGGGGCGTCGCGGCACGCTCCGTGGTTCGATGCCGGCACGCGTAAGGGAACCCCGGCCGAACCACGGCCCATGAGCGACGACGACACGACGCGGCTCTGGTTGGTCGAGCGGTCCTACGACGACCGGGACCTCATCATCCTCATCTACGCGACGCCCGACGGCGAGTACGAACTCCGGAAGGAGCTCGCCGCGGCCGTGATGCACCAGCGCCGGATGACCGTGACCGCCGCCATCGACGCGCCGACCGAGAACCTCGAACCCGTGGCCGACGACGACCTGCGCGAGCGGTACGCGACGGAGGCGACGAAGATGGCCGACTCCCACGAGCCCGACGACGAGGTCTGAGCCGACGAGGGGTCCGAGCCGCCCGACGGCGGCGAGGTGAGCGTCCGGCGACCGCCGATTTCGACCCGGAATGTTATCGCCCGTGATTTTCGCACCTAAAACACTTTAAGGCAGTGCGACGCAGGCCCGCCCATGGCCGCCATCGAACTGAACGGGGTGACGAAACGGTTCGAAGACGACGAGGGACTGTTCGATTCCCTCCTCCCGTCGTCCGAACCCGACACCGTCACCGCCGTCGACGACCTCTCGTTTTCCGTCGCTGAGGGGGAGGTCTTCGGGTTCCTCGGTCCCAACGGTGCCGGAAAATCGACGACGATCAACATGCTTCTCGACTTCGCCCGCCCGACGAGCGGGTCCGTCCGCGTGCTCGGACACGACGCGCAGGCCGAGAGCGTGGCCGTCCGGCGTCGGACCGGCGTGCTCCCCGAGGGCTACGAGGTGTACGACCGACTCACCGGGCGCGAACACGTCGAGTTCGCCATCGAGTCCAAGGAAGCCGACGACGACCCCGACGAACTGCTCTCCCGCGTCGGCTTAGACGCCGACGAGGCCGCCCGCCGCGCCGGCGGCTACTCCAAGGGGATGTCCCAGCGCCTCGCGCTCGCGATGGCGCTCGCCGGCAGTCCCGACCTCCTCGTCCTCGACGAGCCCTCCTCCGGTCTCGACCCCGCCGGCGCGCGCGAGATGCGCGACATCGTCCGCGCCGAGGCCGACCGCGGCGCGACGGTGTTCTTCTCCAGCCACGTGCTCGGACAGGTCGAAGCGGTCTGTGACCGCGTCGGCATCATGCGCGAGGGCCGACTCATCGCCGAGGACACCATCGAGGGCCTCCGCGACCGCGTCGACGCCGAGGCGATTCTCCGCATCGACGTCGACGGCGACGCCGACCTCGACGCGGTCCGAGCGCTCGACGGCGTCTCGTCGGTCGAGACCGACGGCGACCGCCTCGTCGTCGGCTGTACCGACGACGCCAAGACCCGCGTCATCGAGGCCGTCGAGGCCGGCGGCGCGACCGTCGCCGACTTCGAGACCGACTCGGCGTCGCTCGAAGACATCTTCCTCGCGTACACCGAGGGCGACGACTCGGCCGACGAACCGGAGGTGGCGGCGTGACGCTCGAATCCGTCGCGCGCAAGGACTTCCGCGACGCCCTCCGGTCGCGGTGGCTCCTCGGCCTGACGCTGTTTTTCGCCCTCCTCATCGGCGGGTCGACGGCGCTGTTCTACGGCGTCCTGCTCTCCGGCGCGGGCGCGAACTCCGAGACGCTGTTCGGCCTCACCACCGCGCCGGGCGGGCTGTTCAACTTCTCGTACGCGGGCATGCTCGGGTTCGTCCTCGCGCTCATCGCGCTCGTGACGGCCCACGGCTCGCTCATCGACGAGCGCGAGTCGGGCACCATCAAGCTCCTGCTGTCGCTTCCGAACTCCCGGCGCGACGTGGTGTTCGGAAAGCTCGTCGGCCGCACGCTCGTCGTCATCATCTCGATGCTCGTCGGCTTCGTCGTCGCCCTCTTTGCGATGCTGTTCACCGGCGGGCAGGTCATGTTCGTCTCCTACGCGGGACAGGTGGCCCTCTCGGGACTCCTCGCCACGGCGTTCGTCTCCATCGGCGTCTGGCTCTCGGCGACCTCGGCCTCCCAGCGGCAGGCGCTGTTCGGCACCGTCGGGCTGTACTTCATCTTCGCCGTCCTCTGGTCGACGGTCGCCACGGGCGTCCCGCGGCTCGTCAACTGGGTCGTCGAACAGCTCGGTCTCACCGCGCTGACCGCGCCGCAAATCGTCCAGATGAGACTGTTCATCAAGTATCTGAACCCGCTTCGGGCCTACGAGACGCTGGTCGCGGAACTGTACGGCCCCGCGGTCGCCGCCCGCCTGTTCAAGGCCGGTCTCGCCGAGCGACTCACCGTTCAGTCGGCGTTCTCGGAGTCGCTTCCGTTCTACTTCACCGGGCCGTTCATCCTCGCCATCCTCCTCGCGTGGGTCGTCGTCCCGCCGCTCCTCGGCTACTGGGCGTTCGAGAAGGCTGACCTCTGAGGCCGACGTACTGCCCCCGAGGCGGTCGCGCCAGCGCCCGTCTCGGTGACGCCGACTTCCGACTGTTCTATTCCGGCGGATACGCCACGCCGCGCTCCGCGAGCAGTTCTTCGAACTCGGCTTCCGCGAGCGTCGGCACGTCGTTCGCCTCGGCGTCGTCGCGCTTCGACTGGCCGGGCTTGTCGCCGACGACGAGGTAGTCGGTGTTGCCCGAGACCGAGCCGGTGACGTTGCCGCCGTGCGATTCGACGAGTTCCTTCACGTCACCTCTGCTGGCGGCGAGCGTTCCGGTCACGACGAACGTCAGGCCGTCGAGTTCGTCGCCGCCGGACTCGACGGGTTCGGGGTCGACCCCGCGGTCGAGGAGCGCGCGAATCACGGCGCGGTTGTCCTCGTTCTCGAAGAAGTCGCGGACGCGACGCGCCACCGTCTCGCCCACGTCGGGGACCGTCGTCAGGCGTTCTTCGAACGCGTCGAACTCGCCGTCCTCGGCGTCGGCATCGATGGGGAACGCCTCGATTGCCCCGAACTCGCGGGCGAGGCCGCGGGCGGTCGCCTCGCCCACTTCGGGGATGCTCAGGCCGACGAGAAACGCGTCGAGAGAGGGATGCTTGGCGTTCTCGACGGCGGCCACGAGGTTCTCGGCGCTCGTCTCGCCCCACCCCTCCAACTCGGCGAGGTCGTCGTCCGTCAGGTCGTAGAGGTCGGCGACCGTCTCGACGAGGCCCGCGTCGACGAGTTGGGCGACGCGCTCCTCGCCGAGGCCGTCGATGTCCATCGCGCCCTTGACCGCGAAGTGGCCGATGGAGGCCTCCCGCTGGGCCGGACACGACAGCCCGCCCGAGCAGAACGCCAGCGGGCCGTCGCGGTCGACCGCGCTCCCGCAGACGGGACACTCGTCGGGGAACTCGTAGCTCCCGCCGCCGTCTTCGGTGACCTCGACCACCTGCGGAATCACGTCGCCGGCGCGCTTGACGCGGACGCGGTCGCCGACCGCGACGCCGAGGGCGGCTATCTCGTCGGGGTTGTGGAGCGTCGCCCGCGAGACCGTCACGCCGCCCACGTCGACGGGGTCGAGGATGGCGACCGGCGTGAGTCGGCCCGTTCGTCCGACCTGCACGACGATGTCGCGGACGGTCGTCACCTCGTGGCGCGCGGGGAACTTGTAGGCGAACGCCCAGCGGACCGAGCGGCTCTTTTCGCCCAACTGCTCGCGGGCCTCCCGCGAGTCCACCTTGATGACCGTCCCGTCGATTTCGTAGTCGAGGTCGTCGCGGGCGGCCTGCATCCGGTTTCGGTAGTCGATGGCCCCCTCAACGTCCGCGGCGCGCTCGACCCGGTCGGCGACGCGGAGGCCCCACTCGCGCAGGCGGTCGAGCGCCGCCCACTGGCTGTCGGGGCGCGCGCTCGCGTCGAGGATGTCGTAGAAGAACACCGCGAGCGGGCGGTCGGCGACGACCGAGGGGTCGAGGTTGCGGAGCGTCCCGGCGGCCGCGTTCCGGGGGTTGGCGAAGGCGTCCTCGCCGGCCTCGACGCGCCGGGCGTTGAGGTCGCTGAAGTCGGACTTCGGCATGTACACCTCGCCGCGGACGGCGAGTCGGTCGGGGTGGTCGCCGCGGAGCGACAGCGGCACGGTCGGAATCGTCTTCACCTGCGCGCTCACGTCGTCGCCGCGTCGGCCGTCGCCGCGGGTGGCCGCACGGACGAACTCGCCGTCCTCGTAGACGACTTCGACCGAGAGGCCGTCGAACTTGGGTTCGCAGACGTAGTCGACGTCGCCGGCCTCGCGGCGGACGCGCTCGTCGAACTCCCGGAGGTCGGCGGCCTCGGTGCTCTGGTCGATAGAGAGCATGGGCGCGACGTGCTCGACCGTCTCCAGCGCGTCGATGGGTTCGCCGCCGACGCGGTTCGTCGGGCTGTTGGTCGTGTCGAGGTCGAACGCGCCTTCGAGCGCGACCAGCCGGGAGAACAGCGCGTCGTAGGCCGCGTCGGAGACGAGCGGGTCGGCCGCGACGTAGTAGCGGTGGTCGTGCTCGCTGACGGCCTCGCGGAGGAGCGCGGCCTGCTCCTCGGCCGCCTCGCGCGAGAGCGACTCGGCGGGCTCGAACTCGGTCGGCGGGTCGCGGAGATAGGGGTTCGACTCGGCGTCGACATCGGCGTCGCTCATTGGTTCGGGTGTCGGCCGGACGGCGGGTAAACGCTCTGGGGTGGTGGCGGGTCGGCCGGTGCGGCCGGCGGCGACGGCTCGTGCCGACCCGCGTCACGCGAACAGGTAGGCGACCCCGAGCGCGGACATGAAGACGCCGACGAACCGCGTGAGCGTCACGTTCCACTCGGCGGGTTCGACCTCGTCTTTCGGGGTCTTGCTCCCGATGGCATCGACCCGCTCGCCGAGTTTCGACACGCGGTAGGGGAACGCCGCCGCGGGGAGGCCGACGGCGAGGAAGAGGGCGGCGACGAGGAGGAAGTCTCCGGCCATGGAACCGGTCCACGGCCTCGGAGAATAAGGGTGTTGGCGACGGTCGAAGCGCGTTGAGACTGCGGGGAACAGACCGACGCGGCCCCGCCGACGCTTACCGCCGGTTCACGACCATCTCGACCGACCCCTCGGGCCGGAGGGTAATCGAGGGGTCGAACGAGAGGTCGTGGGTCGGGTCGACCGTCCACGACTGAGCAATCGTCGCCAACGCGAGGCGCGCTTCCAGCATGGCGAAGCGGTCGCCGATACACCGCCGCGGGCCGCCGCCGAACGGGAAGTAGGCGTACTTCGGGAGGTCGCGTTCGAAGTCCTTCGTCCACCGACTCGGCCGGAAGTCGAGGGGGTCGTCGTAGAACCGCGGGTCACGGTGGAGGACCCACTGCTGGACCGCGACGGTCTGTCCGGGTTCGACGCGGTAGCCGCCGACCGTGTCGGGTTCGGCGGCCTCGCGGATGAGTTCCCACACCGGCGGGTAGACGCGCATCCCCTCCTTGACGACCTGCTCGGTGTAGCTCAGGTCGTCGAGGTCGCCGAAGCCGGGGCGCTCGCCGTCGAGGGCGGCGTCGAGTTCCCCGCGGAGCGTCGCCGCCTGTTCGGGGTTCGTCCCGAGGAGGTGGAGCGTGTAGGTGAGCGCCAGCGCGGTCGTCTCGTGGCCGGCGAGGAGGACGGTCACGAGTTCGTCGCGTATCTGCTCGTCCGACAGGGGCTCGCCGTCGTCGTCGCGGAACGTCAACAGGAGCGAGACGACGTCGTTGGCCTCGGGGTCGGGGTCCCCGTCGCGGTGTTCCGTCACGATGCGGCCGACGACCTCGGTGAGGTCGTCCAGCGCCCGCTGATACCGGCGGTTACGCGGGGTGGGGAGCCACCGCGGCACGTCAACCGGGCGCTTCATCGAGGTGGACGAGTAGTCCATGACGGTTTCGAGAGCGTCGCCGACGGCGGACTCCTCCTCGCGGATGTCCACGTCGAACAGCGTCTTCGCGGCGATTTCGACGGTGAGGCTCATCATGTCCGCGTGGATGTCGCGCGTCTCGCCGTCCTCCCACGACGACAGCATGCGCTCCGTGTACTCGACCATCACCTCGCTGTATCGCCGGAGCATCTGCGGGAGGAACGCCGGTTGCATCAGGTGGCGTTGCTGTCGCCAGAACTCGCCTTCGCTCGTGAGCAGGCCGTCGCCGAGGACCGTCCCGAGCGATTCCTGAAACAGCTCGCCCTTGACGTACCGCTGGTTCTCCTGCACGAGGACGTGCTCGACGAGTTCGGGGTCGCTCAGCTGGTAAAACGAGATGCCCCCGATGTCGTACTCCGCGACCGGGCCGTACTCGCGGGCGACCTCGGTGACGAACGTCAGCGGGTCGTCCGCGTACCGGAGGGTGTGGTGAACCACGGGCTTCGACGGCGGACTCGGCGGCCGTTCTCGACTGCCTTGCGTCGCTTCTGACATGGATAGAGAGACGACCGGAACCGAGATGGTGCTACTGCCGATGCCGACCGGTCCTTTATATAGTGGCCCACCAAGTCGGCGACGAGACGGCGGTGGTCACCCGAGGCGGTTCATCACGCGCGATTCGACCTTCCGAAGGTGTTCGGAGGCGGTGCTCTGCGAGCAGTCGAGTTCCGCGGCGAGTTCCTCGACCGACACCCGACGCGGGATGTCGTAGTAGCCGCGCTCGACGGCTGTGTCGAGCACTTCGCGCTGGCGGGCAGTGAGACGGACGCCGCCGCGGACCGGCTCGTAGTCCGAGAGGCCGTCCACGCAGAACGCGTCTGTGAGCGAATCGGGGAGCGATGTGACCGCGCCCGTGAGTTGCGCGTGGCTCCCGAGGACGTTGACGACGACGCCCTCGCGGGTGAGCCGAATCGGCATGTCCAAAAGCAGGTCGTGTTCGTCGACGAGTTCGAGCAACCGTCGCACGGCGTCGTCGGGGACGAGGTGGACGTGACAGACGACGCCGCCGTCGGCCGTCTCGTCGGCGTCGAAGTCGACGATATCGGGGTGGTCGGCCAGCCGGGCCTCGATGTCCGGCGGCGCGTCTTCGAGGACGCAGAGTTCGACCACGGTTCCGTCGGGCCGGAGCCGGAGGTCACGAAGCTCCCCGCACGGGTGGCGGCCGTCGACCGCGAACACGTCGTACGGGCTCCCGAACGGGTTTTCCTCGGCGTCGAAGTGGGCCCGGAGACACTTCATGCGTTAGTTCCCCTCTCGCGCCGCCGAGGTATGCAAGTTACTCTCCGACGCGGTCCCCGTTTGTCCCTCTCCGTCGGTCGTCGGTCGTTGGCCGTCGGTCCCTGCCGCTCCGCACCGCTCCCCGCCGCCAACCACGGGCAACGCTTGCCGTAACTGACGGTTATTCGTTCGTCGAAGATTATGCACCTGATACATGAATCGAGGCTTCCGCACGCTCGGCCTCCACGCCGGACAGGACCCGGACCCGGCGACAGGGGCCCGCGCCCCGCCGCTCTATCAGACCACGTCGTACGTCTTCGACGACGCGGACCACGCCGCGGACCTGTACGCCCTCGAAGCCGACGGCGACGTCTACTCCCGCATCTCCAACCCGACGACTCGCATCCTCGAACGCCGCCTCGCCGCCCTCGAAGCGGGCGTCGACGCGGTCGCCACCGCCTCGGGCATGGGCGCGCTCGACGCGCTCACGACCGTCCTCGCGTCCGTCGGCGACAACGTCGTGCTCTCGGAGGACATGTACGGCGGCACAGCCTCGTACTTCTCGAAGACTGCCGTCAGGCGCGGCATCGAATCCCGGACCGTCGACACCCTCGACGTCGACGCCTACGAGGCGGCCATCGACGAGGACACCGCCTTCGTCCACGTCGAGACGGTGGCGAACCCCTCGCTGAAGACGCCTGACTTCGAGGCCATCGCCGAGGTCGCTCACGAGCACCGCGTCCCGCTCGTCGTCGACAACACGTTCGCCACGCCCGCGCTCTGTCGGCCCATCGAACACGGCGCGGACATCGTCTGGGAGTCGACGACGAAGTGGCTCCACGGCTCCGGCACGACCGTCGGCGGCGTCGTCGTCGACGGCGGCACCTTCCCGTGGGACGCGGCCGACTACGACGAACTCTCCGGCGAGAACCCCGCGTTCGGCGTCGACTTCGTCGAGCGGTTCGGCGAGCGCGCCTTCGCGGAGGCCGTCCGCCAGCGCGCCGTCAGGAGCACCGGTAGTTGCCAGTCGCCGTTCGACGCGTGGCAGACGCTTCAGGGCGTCGAGACGCTCGCGCTCCGGATGCGCGCCCACTGCGACAACGCCCGCCGAGTCGCCGAGTTCCTCCGCGACCGCGACGGCGTCGCGTGGGTCACCTACCCCGGCTTCGAGGACCACGAGACCCACGACCTCGCCTCGGAGTACCTGCAGGGCGGCTACGCCGGCATGGTCACCTTCGGCCTCGACGGCGAGGACGACGAGGCGGCCTACGGGGCCGCAAAAACCGTCTGCGAGTCGGTCGACCTCGTGAGCTTCCTCGCCAACATCGGCGACGCGAAGTCGCTTCTCATCCACCCCGCGTCGACCACGCACGCCCAGCTCTCGATGGACGAACAGCGCGCCGCGGGCGTCGCACCCGACATGCTCCGGCTGTCTGTCGGCATCGAGGACGCCGACGACATCATCGCCGACCTCGACCAGGCAATCGAACGCGCCTTGGGTCAGCAGGCCAACGGGGACTCGGAGGAGAAATGAGCCGAACGCGAACCACGCCCGGTCGCCGGGTTGAATCCGACGTCGTCGACATCGGCGAACACGAGTTCGAGTCGGGCGAGATACTGCCGGACCTGAAAGTCGCCTACGAGGCCTACGGCGAGTTCGACGGGCAGAACGCGGTCCTCGTCTGTCACGGCCTCACCGGGAGCCAGCACGTCGCCGGCCACGGCACCGACTCGGGCGTCTCCGGACAGGCCCGCGCGTGGTGGGGCGACATCGTCGGGCCGGGCAAGGCGCTCGACACGAACGACTACTACGTCATCTGCGTGAACGTCCCGGGGTCGTGTTACGGCACGAGCGGCCCGGCGAGCGAGGGCCCGGACGGCGAGCCGTGGGGGACGGACTTCCCGCCGGTCACCGTCCACGACTGGACCCGCGCCCAGCGCCGCCTGCTCGACCACCTCGGCGTCGGTCGCTTACACGCCGTCGTCGGCGGCTCCGTCGGCGGCATGAACGCCCTCGATTGGGCCGTGCAGTTCCCCGACGACGTGGAGCGCCTCGCGGTCGTCGCCTCGGCGGCCCGCCTCGACTCGCAGTGTCTCGGCATCGACGCCGTCGCCCGCCGCGCCATCACCTCGGACCCGAACTGGAACGGCGGCGACTACTACGGCGAAGAGCGCCCCTCGCCCGACGCGGGCCTCGGCCTCGCCCGCCAACTCGGCCACCTGATGTATCTCTCGAAGGACTCGATGGAGCGCAAGTTCGGCCGGCGCTCCGCGGGCCGCGGCGACCGCGGCGACGCCTTCCCCTCGGACCCCGCGGCCTCGTTTTTCCCGTACCGCGAGGTCGAGTCCTACCTCGACTATCAGGCCGAGAAGTTCGCCGAGCGCTTCGACGCCAACGCGTACCTGTACCTCACGCGCGCCATGGACGACTTCGACCTCTCGGAGGGCTACGAGTCCGACGCGGCCGCGCTCGCCGCCTTCGAGGGCGAGGCGCTCCTCGTCTCTTTCACCGGCGACTGGCACTTCACGACCGAGCAGTCGGAGTCGCTCGCGGGCGCGTTCCGCCGCGTCGACGCGCCGGTCGCCCACCACGTCGTCGAGTCCGACCACGGCCACGACGCCTTCCTCGTCGAACCCGAGAAAGTCGGGCCGCCGCTCGGCGACTTCGTCGACGAGGGCGTCGCGGGCCGCGCGGTGACCGACACCGCACCCGACGGCGGCGAACCCGACGACGAGAAGGACTTCGCGCCGGTCCACTCCTCGCTGTTTTCGCGCTGAGGCGCGGGTGTCGTCCCGGCTTCTGCCCGGCGCTCTTCGGCTTGCGCGTCGGTCCCGCGTCGCAGAAGCCGGCGGGAATTGCGACCGACACCCCGCTTTACCCCCGTTCGATTCGACGGTCGAGGTATGAGCGACGACGACAGCCCGGGCTTCCACACGCGGAGCCTCCACGCCGGACAGAGCCCCGACTCAGCGACGGGCGCGCGCGCCCCGCCGCTGTACCAGACCACCTCGTACGTCTTCGAGGACGCCGCCGACGCGGCCGCGCAGTTCGCCCTCGAAAAGCCGGGCCACATCTACTCGCGGCTGATGAACCCGACCGTCGGGATGTTGCAGGAGCGCCTCGCCTCGCTCGAAGGCGGCGTGGGCGCGGTCGCCACGTCGTCCGGGATGGCCGCGTTCGACCTCGCCACCTTCCTGCTCGCCTCGGCCGGCGACAACATCGTCTCCGCGTCGTCGCTGTACGGCGGGACCTACACCTACCTCACCCACACCGTCGAGCGCCGCGGCGTCACGACCCGGTTCGTCGACACCCTCGACGTGGACGCCTACGAGGAGGCCATCGACGACGACACCGCGTTCGTCCACCTCGAAACCATCGGCAATCCGGCGCTCGTGACGCCCGACATCGAGGCCATCGCCGAGGTCGCCCACGACCACGGAACCCCGCTTTTCGTGGACAACACGTTCGCGACGCCCTACCTCTGCAACCCCATCGAACACGGCGCGGACCTCGTCTGGCAGTCCACGACGAAGTGGATTCACGGGGCCGGCACGACCATCGGCGGCATCCTCGTCGACGGCGGCACCTTCCCGTGGGACGAGTACGCCGACGACTACCCCGAAATCGCCAAGCCGAACCCGGCGTACCACGGCGTCAACTTCGACGAGACGTTCGGTCCCGCCGGCTTCACCTACGCCGCCATCGCCCGCGGCCTGCGCGACCTCGGCAACGCCCAGTCGCCGTTCGACGCGTGGCAGACGCTCGAAAAGCTCGAATCGCTCCCGCTTCGGATGCGCGCGCACTGCGAGAACGCCCAGGCCGTCGCGGAGTTCTTAGACGACCACGAGAAGGTGTCGTGGGTGAACTACCCGGGCCTCGAATCCCACGAGACCCACGAGGAGGCCTCGAAGTACCTCGACGGGGGCTACGGCGGCATGATTACCTTCGGCCTCACCGACGGCTACGAGGCCGCCAAGGGCACCGTCAACAACGTCGAACTCGCGTCGCTCCTCGCCAACGTCGGCGACGCGAAGACGCTCGTCATCCACCCGTCGTCGACGACCCACCAGCAACTCACCGAAGACGAGCAGGCCGCCGCGGGCGTCACGCCCGACATGGTCCGCCTGTCGGTCGGTATCGAGGACGTCGACGACATCATCGACGACCTCGACCAGGCAATTCGCGCCGCGTCGAACTGAACGCGCCCGACGCGGGCGAGTCGTTCCCGGTCGCCGCATCGGCGTCGTCGTCGGCATCGACATTGGCATCGGCGGCGGCGTCGGCGGTGGCGGCGAACTGACCGGCGACCGACCGCCGTTCCTTTTATTCCCGCGCCAGTAGGTGACTGCGTGGTAGAAGCACTCCTCTTCGTCGGTCTCCTGGTGGCAGTGTTCGTCGGGTTCAACATCGGCGGCTCGTCCACGGGGGTCGCCTTCGGCCCCGCGGTCGGGAGCGACGTGCTCGGGAAACTCGCCGCCGCGGCCCTGATGACCGGGTTCGCGCTCCTCGGCGGGTGGACCCTCGGGAGGGAGGTCGTCGCCAAGATGGGCGGCGAAATCGTCCCGCAAAACGAGTTCACGCTCGCGGCGAGCGTCGCCGTCCTCTTTTTCGTCGGCTTCGCGCTGTTGGTCTCCAACACCTTCGGCGTCCCCGCCTCCACGTCGATGACGGCGGTCGGGGCCATCGCGGGTCTCGGCCTCGCCCACGGGTCGCTCGACGCCGGCGTGATGCTCGAAATCATCTCGTGGTGGATCGTCGCGCCCGTCATCGCCTTCTGGGTCTGCGCGGTCATCGGGCGGTACGTCTACCCCTACCTCGACGCGTGGCTCAAACTCGACCGGAGTCCCGGCGCGCTGGTCGCGCTCGACCGCGACGGCGGCGTTCCGCGGCCGCGACTCGGGCCGAACACGACCTACCGCGAGTTCGGCAGCACCGTCCTCGTCGTCGTCGTCGCCTGTTACATGGCGTTTTCGGCGGGCGCGTCGAACGTCGCCAACGCGGTCGCCCCGCTCGTCGGCAACGGGGCGCTCGAAATGAACACGGGCATCCTCATCGCCGGCGGCGCAATCGGCCTCGGCGCGTTCACCATCGCCCGCCGGACGCTCGACACCGTCGGCAACGACCTCACGCAACTGCCCATCCTCGCGGCGCTCATCGTCGAGACGGTGAGCGCGTCGCTCATCTCCTTCCTGTCGGCCATCGGCATCCCCGCCAGCCTCGCCGTGAGCGCGACGATGTGCATCGTCGGCCTCGGCTGGGGCCGGGCGACCCGCACCGTCACCATCGGCGAGGCCCTGAGCGGCGGCGAGGCCCCGAAAGTGTCTGTCAACGCGCTCGCCGCCGAGCGAGAGGACGAGGTCCCGAAGATGGGCGAGGAAGCGCCGGACGAACTCTCCGCACAGGACCTGTTCGACCCCGGCACGACCGGTCGCGTCATCTTCTTCTGGATGCTCACGCCCTCGCTTTCGGCCATCGCGTCGTACGCGTTGTTCTCGGCTGACATTATCTGACGCGCTCGCCCGTCGCGTCGGCCGATTCGGAACCATCACGGTCAACAATGAAACAAACGGGCGGCCATCGCCGCGGTGCGAATCGAATTCGCCGCACGGAACAGCAAAGTCTAATGGGGTGGCCTTCGAATCCTCTGTCGATGCCCACGGTAACCTACCTCAACTACGAAGTTCTCGACGACAACGGCTGGGACCTCGACGACGACGACCTCTTCGAAGAGGCGGCCGACGCCGGTCTCGACGCTGAAGACTACGGTGAGATGGAAGTCAACCAGGGCGAGTACATCCTGGAAGCCGCCGAGGCTCAGGGCTACGACTGGCCCTTCAGCTGTCGCGCAGGTGCCTGTGCGAACTGCGCGGCCATTCTGAAAGAGGGCGAAATCGACATGGACATGCAGCAGATCCTCTCCGACGAGGAGGTCAACGACAAGAACGTCCGTCTCACCTGCATCGGTTCGCCCATCGAGGACGAGGTCAAGATCGTCTACAACGCGAAGCACCTCGACTACCTCCAGAACCGCGTCATCTGAGGCGCCCACCCGCACATTTCTTTCGACGCGCCGACCCGTGACCCGCGGGTACGCCGTTTGTCCGCCCCGCGAACCGCGAGGCCGACAGCGATTTGTCCCGCGATGCAGTCGCTTTTCTCGTGTCGAGGTTCACGACCGCCGCCCGCGAGCTCCGCGCCGACCTGCACCTCCCGACCGAAGCGACCGAACTCGGCCGAATCGGACTGTTTCTCGCCTGTCTCACGGTGGCGAGCGCGGTCAGCTACTGGGTGGCGCTCAGGCTCCTCGGCGTCCCGGTAGTCGGCGCGCTCTCGTCGCCGAACGTCGCCGGACTCGCGGTTCCGACGCTGGTCTACGCGCACTATCGCGGCGTCTCGATTTCGTTCGGACTCCCCGAGCGCTCCCGAATCGCCGACGCGCTGGCGACGGCCCTCGCGCCGGGACTCGCCGTCGTCGCGGCGAGCGCCCTCTTCGCGGTCGGCTTCGACGCCTCGTTCGCCGCGCTCGTCGGGTGGACGTACCACCCCGAGGCGTCGGTCGTAACGGCGGCAGTTCAGGCCGCCGAAGACGTGGCGCTCGCGGGGCTCGGGTTCGGACTCCTCGTCGCGGTCGTGTTCGACCTCGTCTCGTCGCGGGTCGGCCTCTCGCCCGCTCGCGCGGTCGCCGCGACGGCCGCGCTCGCGACGCTCTTTCGCTCGGTGCTTCGCGACGCCGCCTTCACGCTCGTCGTCTTCCCGAAACCGTGGCGGGTCACCATCGTTTCCCTCCTCCTCGTCGCCGCCGTCTGCGGTTGCGTCGCCGCCGGCGTGACGTACCGAAGCGCGGTCGAGCGGTCGCTTCGCCCGCTCTCGCGGCCGGCGCTCGCTCCCGTGTTCGCCTTCGGACTGCTCGGCGTGGTCGCGCTCGGAACCGCCTTCGCCGACGTTCCCGGCGGCGTCGAACACGCCTTGCGGGCGCTCGCGTTCGGGATCGCCGCCCTCGGCTACCACCGCTCGGCGTCGGTGTGGGTTCCCGCGGCCGCGATGGCGCTGTTCTCGCTTTCGATTCGACTCGTCGCGTTCGTCGAACTCGCGGCGTTCTGACCCGTCGTCGGGGTCGGTTTCAGGATTGATACCCGTCCCGAACACCTAACTCCCCTGCCCCCAGTCTGCGGGTATGTTCGGTATCGGCACGCTCCCCGACCTCCTGCGGTTGGCGGTGCTCCCCGTCCTCGCGTGGACCGCGGTACGCGACGTTCGCACGCGCCGCGTCCCCAACGTCGTCTGGTATCCGCTGGCCGCGCTGGGCCTCGTCCTGCTCGCGTGGGAACTGGTCGGCCACCTCCCGCCCGAGACCGTCTTCGACCGACTCTATCTGATTCGCGTCGGCGTGAGCGTCTGTCTCGTCGTCCCGCTTTCGTACCTGTTCTGGCGGCTCGGCGGCTTCGGCGGCGCGGACGCGAAGGCGCTCATGGTGTTCGCTATCCTGCTCCCGACGTTCCCCAGTTACACCCTCGCCGGGACGGAGTTCCCGCTCGCCGCCACCCGCCTCGGCGTGTTCTCGATGACGATTCTCACGAACACCGTCATCGTCGGCCTCGCGTACCCGCTTTTCCTCGCCGTCCGGAACCTCGCCGACGGCGAGTTCGAGTTCCCCATCTCGTTCGTCGGCCGCCGCGTCTCCGTGGCGTCGCTCTCGACGGCCCACGGCCGCCTGTTCGAGTCGCCCGAGGGAATCACGCGGAACGGCCTCGACCTCGACGCGCTCCGGATGTACCTCCGCTGGCGCGGCCTCACGTTCGCGGACCTGCTGGCGGACCCCGAGGCCCTCCGCGACCCCGCGAGCATCGACGAGACGTTCGACCCGACCGACGGCGCGGTCCACCGCGCGGCCACCGACGGCGGCACGTCGGCCGATTTCGACGGCGACGGCGAGACCGTGGACGCCGCCGGCGGAGACGCTCCCGGAGACGACGGCCGCGAAGCCGACCCTGACGCGTCGCTCGACGACCCGTGGGGCGCGGCCCGGTTCCTCGACAGCATCGAGGGCACCGCCTACGGCACGTCGCCGGAGAAACTCCGCGGCGGACTGGACCTCGTGACGTCCCGCGAGTCGGTGTGGATCTCGCCGGGCATCCCGTTTCTCGTCCCGATGTTCGTCGGCCTCGTCGTCGCGTTCGTCTACGGCGACGTCCTCTTCGGCGTCCTCGGCGCGCTCGGCATCGTCTGAGTCGTCGTGGAGCGCCGGGCGGGCGCGCCTTCCCCGCGGCGACGCACAAGAGATAACCCCCGCCACCGCGTGGCCCGAATCATGACCGTCGATGTCGACTTCGGCGAGGACGGCCTCGTCCCCGCCGTGGCGCAGGACGCCGACTCCGGAGAGGTGCTCATGCTGGCGTACGTCTCGCCGGAGGCGCTCGACCGGACCATCGAGACGGGCCGGGCGCACTACTACTCGCGGAGTCGCGACGAACTCTGGGAGAAGGGCGCTTCGAGCGGCCACACACAGGAGATTCGGGAGGTCCGCGTCGACTGCGACGCCGACACCCTGCTGTACCTCGTCGACCAGAACGTCGGCGCGTGCCACACCGGTCACCGGTCGTGTTTCTACCGCACCGTCGAGGGCGAGCACGTCGGCGAGCGCGTCTTCGACCCCGACGCGGTCTACGACGACGAGTGACCGATGCGAGCCGACCGATGACGACACCGACCGGCGGGGCGGCCGGGGTGACCACCGCCGCGACCGCCGCGGCGACACACCGATGACCGAGTTCCCGGAGCGATGGTGAACGTCAGTCCGATTTCGCTGGTCGCCATCGTCGTGGGGCTGGGCTGTTTCGCCCTCGGCGGCCGACTGCTCAAGAGCGCCGCGGCCGCCCGCCGGGTCGCCCGCTCGGACGACCCGGAGTTCGTCCTCGACCCGACCCGCGAGGACCCGCCGGACGACGAACTCGACGGCGACGACCTCGAACGCGGCTTCATGCTTCTGGTGTTCGGCGCGCTGGCGCTCTTGTTCGCGGCGATTAGCCTGTGAGCGGCGCGTGAAAAGAGGTTCTTTCCGGTCGGTTCTGCGGTCGAGTTACAGCGTCGCGACCGCGCTTCGGAGCGCGTCGGCGGCGTCCTCGGCGAGTTCGGTCGCGCGCTCCTCGGAGCGAGCCTCGGCGTAGACGCGGACTTTCGGCTCGGTCCCGGAGGGGCGGACGAGCACCCACGCGTCGCCGTAGTCGAGGCGGTAGCCGTCGGTCGTGTTCGGCGTCGCGTCGGCCGATTCGGCGTAGTCGGCGGCGGCGTTGAGCATCGCCGTCAGCTCGGCTTCCTCGTCGTATTCGAGGTTGATGCGGACGTTGTAGTAGTCCTCGTAGGGCGCGACGAGCTCGCTCGGCGGGCGCTCGGCGACGAGTTCGAGGAACTTCGCCGCGATGTACGCGCCGTCGCGGACGAGGCGGTAGTTGGGGTAGAACACGCCTCCGTTGCCCTCGCCGGCGACGGGGACGTTCCGGCCCTCGCGCCAGAGTTCGCGGACGCGGGTGATGAGGTTCGTCGCGCCGATGGGCGTGAGTTCGAGGTCGGCGCCGACCTCCTCGCAGACGTCGACGAGGCGCTGGGAGACGTTCACCGCGGAGACGGTCGCGTCGCCCGGTTCGAGGGCGGCGGCCGCGAGGGCGGCAAGCGACGCCTCGCCGGAGATGCACTCGCCGCGCTCGTTCACGAAGACGGCCCGGTCGGCGTCGCCGTCGTGGGCGATTCCCACGTCGGCGTCGGTCGCGCGGACGAGGCGTTCGAGGTCGCGGAGGTTCTCGGACACCGGTTCGGACTGGCGACCGGGGAAGTGGCCGTCGGGCTGGGCGTTGACGGTGCGGACCTCACAGCCGAGTTCGCGGAGGAAGTCGGGCGTGACGAGCGACCCGGCGCCGTGGCCGGGGTCGAGCGCGACCGTGAGGTTCGCGGCGGCGATTTTCTCGCGGTCGACGTTGGCGAGGAGGTCCTCGCGGTAGTCGTCGTTCGCGGTCCCGACCGACCGGACGCTCCCGACGCCGTCCCACTCGGCCACGTCGAACTCCTCGGCGAGGATGTGGTCTTCGATGCGCTCTAGCTCCTCGACGGCGAGTTCGACGCCGTCGTCGCCGACGAGCTTGACGCCGTTGAACTCCGGCGGGTTGTGCGAGGCCGTGATGACGACGCCCGGAACGGACTGGTTCTCGCAGTAGCGGACCGCCGCGGGGGTGGGGACGACGCCGAGGTCGTCCACGTCGACGCCGACGCTCGCCAGCCCGGACTCGGCGGCGTTGACGAACATCTCGCCCGTCGTTCGGGTGTCCCGTGCGATGGCGACCCGGTCCGCGTTCCAGACCGTGCCGGCGGCCTTGGCGACGCGGAGGACGAACTCCGGGGTGAGGCTCTCACCCACCACGCCGCGGGTGCCGCTGGAACCGAAGAGTTTCATTGAGTGTGTGTGAACCCCGGCGCGACAAAGCCGTTCCGAACTGTTGGTTCGCTTGTTACGTTCGTCGCCCGATTGGCGTCGCCCACTCCGGGGTGCCGTATTCGGGGTGTCGCATCCGAGTCGCCGTCTCCGGTCTCGGGGCGCTGTATCCGGCCACCCTGTCGCCGTATCCGGTGCGTTTACGCACGCCGCTCGCCCACGGTGACGTATGTTCCCGGAGTTCGAAGTCGTCCCCGCGGTCGATATGCAAGACGGCGAAGTCGTCCAGCTGGTGCAGGGCGAACGCGGCACCGAGAAGACCTACGGCGACCCGGTCGAGGCCGCCCGCCGCTGGGTCGACGCCGGCGCGGAGACGCTCCACCTCGTCGACCTCGACGGCGCGTTCGAGGGCGAGCGGAAGAACGCCCCGGCGGTCGACGCCGTCCTCGACGCGGTCGACGTGCCGCTCCAACTCGGCGGCGGCATCCGCACCGCAGACGACGCCCGCGACCTCTTGGACCGCGGCGTCGACCGCGTTATCCTCGGCACCGCGGCCGTCGAGAACCCCGACATCGTCGCCGAACTCGCCGCCGACTACCCCGACGGCGTGATGGTCAGCCTCGACGCGAAAGACGGCGAGGTCGTCGTCTCCGGCTGGACCGAGGGCACCGGCCTCGACCCCGCCGAGGCGGCCGCCCGGTACGAGGAACTCGGCGCGGCGGCCATCCTCTTTACCGACGTCGACGTGGAGGGACAGCTCGAAGGCGTCCACCTCGAGACGACCTCGGCGGTCGTCGACGCGGTCGACATCCCGGTCGTCGCCTCCGGCGGCGTCGCCTCGCTCGACGACGTCCGCGCGCTCCGCGAGGCGGGCGCGGCGGCGACCGTCGTCGGGACCGCGCTCTACGAGGGTCGGTTCACGCTCGAAGAAGCCATGGAGGCGTAGCCGCGTCGCCGGCGCGCCGAGACAGTCCGAGACGCCGCGACCGCTACGCGTCGAGATAGTCCGAGACGCCGCGACCGCTACGCGTCGAGATACGCGCTCGCGGCGGCAACGAGGCTCTCGACGGTTCCGTAGACGCCGACGGCGACGAACAGCGCGCCGATTACCACGGTCACGGGGCGCGAGGTCGCGAGGAAGGGACCGGCGAGGACGAGCATGCTGACCGTCACGACGTCCCGCTTCGGGCTGGCGGTCGCTCCGCGACGCATCATTCGCTCGCCCCCGGACGGCTCGGCTCCCACCGCGTCGATTCGCTCCCCGTCATTTCAGACGCCCCCGCCGATCACCGCCGCCGCGACCGCGAGCGTCACCAGCGCGACGCCGAGCGCGACAGCGACCCCGGACCGCGCGGTAAGCAGGAGCCCCCCGACGCAGATAGTGTACCCCACCACCAGCGCTCCCTTTCGATGCATACCCCACCCTACGCGTCCAAAACCATGAACGTCCGTCAGACGAGCGTCTGACGCGTCGGCATCGAGAATCGCCCCGCGCGGCGACGAGAATCCCTATATGCGCGGCCCGCCTCGAACGCGACATGAGCGACGCCGACCGACGCGCGGCCGTCTCCCGCGAGACGTCCGAGACGACCATCGACGTGACGCTGTCAATCGACGGCGACGGCGACGCGGTCGTCGACACCGGTATCGGATTCTTCGACCACATGCTGGAGGCCTTCGCCAAACACGGCCTGTTCGACCTGACCGTCCAGTGCGACGGCGACCTCCACATCGACGACCACCACACCGTCGAGGACGTGGCCATCGTCCTCGGCGAGGCGTTCACCGAGGCGCTCGGCGACAAGCGCGGCATCGTCCGCTACGCCGACCGGAAGGTCCCGCTCGACGAGGCCGTCGCCTCGGTCGTCGTGGACGTGTCGGGCCGGCCCTTCTTCGAGTTCTCGGGCGACTTCTCCCAGCCCTCTATCGGCCAGTTCACCAGCCACATGGCCGAGCACTTCGCCATGTCGCTCGCCATGAACGCCGGCCTCACGCTCCACGCGGGCGTCGAGGGCGACAACGCCCACCACGAGGTCGAGGCGCTGTTCAAGGCGCTCGCGCGCTCGCTCGACGACGCGACCCGCGTTGACCCGCGGCGCTCCGACACGCCGAGCACGAAAGGGAAACTGTAGCCCGCTTTTTCTCCCCTGTTTCCGCACGTTCGACCGCTCAGGGCCGCCGGAGCGTCCCCGAGTCGTCGACGAGTAGGCCGCGTTCGATAGCGTAGTCGAAGATGTCGGCGACCTCGTCGTCGTCGAGGTCGTACGCGCCGGACGCCAGCGCCTCGACCTCAGCCCGCTCGACGGGGAACTCCCGGTTCTGGAGGATGCGGATGACCTTCCGGAACTTCGGCGGCTCTCCGCCCCGGCCGGACGACCCGGCGGTCGATTGCGTCTCCTCGGCGGCGGCCGACGCGGAGTCGTCGTCGATCGGCTCCGCTTCGTCGTCGGCTTCGTCGGTCTGTTCTGTTTCGTCGGTGGGCTCTGTTTCGTCGGTCTGTTCTGTTTCGTCGGAGTCGTCGGTCTCGTCCGGCGAGTCGTGATTCGCCGGCTCCGGCGGCGTCGGCGCGGGCTCGACCGCGTTCACGTCGACCGAGGCGGCCTCGCCGACCGACCCGCTCGCGGTCCGTTCCGGTGCCGCGGACGCGCCCGTCTCGGCCCGCGCGTCGTCGGCCACGTCCACGTCGGCGTCGACGCCGAGCCGGGAGAGAAGCGGCGCGATGACCTCGCTCAGCGTCTCTTCGCAGTGCTCGCAGAGGACGACGCGGCGCTGGTCGTCGGCCGGCGTCAACGCCGGTGGCAGTACCTCGAACACGCCGACGGCGTCGGCCCCACAGAAGTCGCAGGTGCGTAGTTCGCGCATGGACGACGGGTCTCCGCGCCGACGGTTAAACCCACTCCCCGGTCGCGGGGTCGGTGGCCTGCTCGCGGGGTCGCCTCCGAACCCCTCCGCCGCGGCGTCGCCGGTGACGGACCACTTAATGTACCCGCCCGCAAATCCCCCGACCAACGAATGTTCGACGAGATTATGGAGAAGTTCGAGGGCAGTCCGAGCCAGCAGGCTGTCATTCGGCTCCTCTTGGAACGGGGCTTTTCCGTCAACGACCAGGGACGGGTCGTCTCGGGCGGCATCGAGATACCGAACACCGGCATCGCCCGCGAGGCCGACGTCGACCGGCGGGTCGTCGACTCGACGACCGACGCCATCCTCGACGACGAGGAGCTTCGGCGAATCTTCCAGAACATCTCGTCGATTCCGAGCCTGATGGACCTCGCGCCCGTCCTCGACCTCTCCGTGCTCACCGTCGAGGTCGCCGACGCCGACGAGCCCGGCATCGTCGCCACCGTCACCTCGAAACTCGCCGACGCGGACATCTCGATTCGCCAGACGATAAGCGAAGACCCCGAGTTCACCGACGACCCGAAGCTCTACATCATCACCGACGAGCCGATTCCCGGCGACCTGCTCAACGACCTGTCGAACCTCGATTTCGTCCGCCGCATCACCATCGCCTGAGCCGGCCCGTCGGCTCCGCGAATATTCTGTCAACGGGGCAATAAGATTCTTGTCACCTCCTGCGGTAGGTGTTCGCATGGGTTCCATGCGCAGTTGCATGTGCTGTGGTGAGCCGATTTCCGAGACGCGCCACCTCTGCGGCGTCTGCATCCAAAACGGGTGTACCTCGTACGCGGACGCCTGCGGTCAGTAGCGCGTCGCCGTTCGGTCTGCGTCCCCGTTCCTTCGCCGTCCGCCGCCGTCCCCCGGCGACTCCATACCGCCTGTTTCCCTCGTCGGCGCGCCGCCGACACGGTGCGAACGCTTTTCCACGCCGCGCCGCCAACTCGGGAGCATGACCGACGCCTATCGAACCGTCGCCGGCCGGGCCGACACCCGCTTCGAGGTGAACGGATCGGAGTTCATCGGCTACGTCTCCCCCGCGGAGACGGTCGAGGAGGCGGAGGCGTTCGTCGCCGAAATCGAGGAGCGCCACCCCGACGCCACCCACAACGTCCCCGCCTACCGGGTGCCCGCGGGGTCGGCCTCGTCGTCGGTCCCCGGCGGGGGGAGCGTCATGCTCCGCGAGTACCAGAGCGACGACGGCGAGCCGAGCGGCTCGTCGGGCAAACCGGCGCTCAACGTCCTCGTTCAGCAGGACGTGCGCAACGTCGCCGCCGTCGTGACGCGCTACTACGGCGGCACCAACCTCGGCGTCGGCGGCCTCGCCCGCGCGTACTCCCGGGCCGTCAAGGAGGCGCTCGACGCGGCGGGCGTCGTCGAGGAGATACCCCACGAGTGGTTCACCGCGACCGTCGAGTACGACGACTCGGGGAGCGTCCGCGGGCTCTTAGAGAGCGCGGGCGTCGAGTTCGACGCCGCCTACGAGGCCGACGTGTCCTTCGAGGTCCGCGTCCCCGTCGAGGACGGCCCGGACCTCCGCGACCGCATCCGGAGCGCGACAAGCGGCCGCGCGGACATCGAGTAGCGCGGCCGCGAAGTTCTGTTTTCGACGGCCAGTCGGCGGTCAGTCGGTCGGTTCGGCCTGTTCCGCGACGGTCGGCGCGGCCCTGTCGCCCGCCTCGCGGCGGTTCTTCACGGCCAGCGCGCCGAACAGCGCCCCGCCGACCGCGCGCATGGCGAGGTCGACGGCGACCGTGTTGGGAACCTCGCCGACGAGCCCGAGGAAGCCCCCGAAGTCGAACGCGGCGTTCAAAAGCAACATCGGGGCCATGAGGAGGAACGCCGAGAGGGCGAACAGGGCGCGTTCGGTCTTCGACACGCGGCTGTAGAGGTAGCCGATGACGGTCGCGCCGAGTCCGATGACGCCGACGAAGACGCCCGCGACCGGGATGACCACCTCGGGGACGAAGTAGCCGATGTCGGCCACGTCGGCGAGGGTGATGACTGCGGCGGACTCACCGCGCCCGCGGAGGAGCAGGATGCCCGGCGTGAGGGCGAACGCGAACGGCACGATTGCCTTGTTGAGCGACAGCGAGAACGCCTTCGTCCCGGTCCGGAACGGATTGGACCGGGCGATGCCGGAGGCGGCGTACGCCGCGACCGCCACCGGCGGTGTGATGTCCGCTATCACCCCGAAGTAGAGGATGAACAGGTGGGCCGCGAGCAGTGGGATGTCCGAGGACTGCGCGATGGCGGGGCCGAGCAGTGAGACGAGGATGATGTACGTCACCGTCGTCGGCATCCCCATCCCGAGGATGATGGAGGCGATGGCGGTGAAAAGCAGTAAGAGGACGATAGAGCCGCCTGCGACCGCCTTGATGAGCGCGGTCAGGTTCGGGCCGAGGCCGGTCGCGCTGACGACGCCGGGGATGATGCCCGCGGCGGCGACGGCGACGACGACCTCGGTCGAGGTGCGCGCGCCGGAGTCCATCGACTTCCCGATGAACGTCACGTAGCGGAAGACGTTCAGGTCCGACAGCGACGGCCGCGAGACCGCGGTGGCGACGTTGTCGGCCGCCTCGTCGACCGCGTCGTCGAACTCCAAAAGCGGCGAGTCGAGCGCCGGCCGGACGAGCATCACGACGAGGCTGACGAAGATGGCGATGATGCCGAGGTCGCCGGCCGCGGCGAAGAGCGCGGCGGTCGCGCCGAGCGGTTCGCCGCTCCCGCCAGTGACCGCGTCGACGACGCCGACGCCGGTGGTGACGTACGAGCCGAGTTGCGCGACGAACGCCGCCGCGATAGCGCCCAAGAGGGGGACGCGGGTCCGTTCGCTGTACGCCGCGACGACGGACAGAAGCGCCATGATGGCGATGAGCGTGAACCACGCCGAGCGCGCGACGGTCAGGCGCTCGACGAGCAGGTAGTACATGAGCAACACGAGCGGGATGAGGTAGAACCACCCGCGGGTGAGGTGCTTGCCGAGGTCGACGACCTCGGAGCGGTCGAGGCCGCCGATGCCGGCCCGGGTCGCTTCGAGGTGGACCATCACCCACACGCCGAAGAAGAACACCACGGCGGGGATGGCCGCCGCGATGATGATGTCGGAGAAGGGGACGCCGATGAACTCGATCATGAGGAACGCCGCCGCGCCCATCACCGGCGGGAGAATCTGCCCGCCGGAGGAGGCGGAGGCCTCGACGGCCCCGGCGAACTCCGAGCGGTAGCCAGAGCGCTTCATCAGCGGGATGGTGAACGCGCCGGTCGTCACCGTGTTGGCGATGGAGGAGCCGGAGATGGTCCCCATGAAGCCGGACGCGAGGATGGACGCCTTCGCCGGGCCGCCCTTTCGGGTCCCGGTCGCGGCGTACGCGAGGTCGATGAACCACTGGCCGGCCCCGGACATCTCCAGGAACGCCCCGAACAGGATGAAGATGTAGATGAACTGCACGGAGACGGTGACCGGAATGCCGAAGACGCCGTTTTCGGTGTTGTACCAGAGGTTCTGGATGATGTTCGCCCACGACCCCTCGGGGATAGAGAGGACGCCGACCAGCGGCGTCGACGGCGAGATGAGGTAGCCGAACTTCGCGTAGACGATGAACGAGGCGACGATGACCATCAGGTAGAACCCGAGAGAGCGGCGGGTCGCCTCCAGGACGAGGAGGACGCCGACCGCGCCGAGGAAGAACGGGTAGGACACGTCCGCGAAGGGGAGCACGCCGATGACCGCGACGACCGCGTCGGCGAGGAAGCCGAGCGGGCCGAGCACGTCGCCCAACCAGACGAACGGTGCGCCGAGGTACTCGGCGACCGTCCGACCGGCTTCGAGGCCGAACACGCGGAGTTGCTGAATCTCGCCCCACTCGAACACCATGTAGGCCGCCGTGGCGACGGCGAGCACGATGCAGAACGCGTCGAGCGGCGTCACGCGCTCGCGGCCGGGGTCGACCGCGAGCCACCGGACGAACCGGCGGACCCCCGCGGCACCGCGGGTGAGCGGGTGGTCCTCGCCGAGGCTCGACGCGAGGCTCGGGACCACGCGACCGAGCGCCGTGGCGAACCTGCCGTGGCCGGTCGTCGGCGGGAAGAGGACGAACGCCAACACGAGCGCGAAGGCGACGTGAATCGAGTTCACCTGCAGGAGTTGGAGCGCGCCGAGCGACACCTCGCCGACGAGCGGGAGCGTCGCGGCGAACTCGAAGCCGCGGGCGGCCAGCCACGACTGGAAGACGGAAAACGCGATGGCCACGAACGACGTGAGAATCGCCGCCCACCCCGAGAGCGTCCGCTTCCGGTCGATGCCCTCCAGCATCTCCTGTGCCTCTTCTTCGGATAGTTCTTCGTCGGTACTCGCGGCCTCGCGGTCGTCGTCCGCGGGCGGCTCGCCGCCGTCGGTTCGAACCGGCTGGTCGGCCGGTGCCGCGTCGGACTCCGGTGCGGACCGGGAGGCGTCTTCGTCGTCGGGGCCGTCGGGTCGACCCTCGTCGTGTGTTCGGTTCATCGTTGGTCAGTGGAGGGCGGCGTCGAGGACGGAGCGGTGCGTGACGTACAGGCGGACCGAGCGCGCGTCGGACAGCGCCACGAGGTCGTAGGTCTGGTCACCGACGTGTAGCTTGTGGCCGGCGATGCGGCCGGGTTTGACGTACAGGTCCTCGTAGCTCCCCTCGGGGTCGAAGACGAACGAGCCGTTCTCGGTCGTCACGTTCGCCCGAGCGGGGAGGCCCGCGCCGTAGGACTTGAACTCCATTCTGGTCATGACGAGTTCGCCGTCCTGCACAGCGTAGGCGTCGAGGACGCGCGTCTTCTCGACGCTGTGGGTGTATTCGAGCGCGACGGTCGTGTTCTCTTCGACCGGAATCGTCTGTAGTCGCTCGCCGGTCTCGGCGTCTTCGACGACGAGCGCCTGTCCGGCCGGGACGGCGGCGCTCCCGCCGACGGCGACCGCCAGCACCGCGACTACGACGAGGAGACGTGTGGGAGTCGAATTAAGCATCGAAAGGTGGGTAGGAATCCGCTGTTCGAAAGTGAAGCGAAGCGCCCGGGCTTAGCCGAAGTAGGCCTGCGCGCCGGGGTGAAGCTCGATGGACATGCCCTCTTGCGCGCTCTCCTTGGAGATGAAGTCCGTCTTGATGGTGAGGTCGTCGACGTTCTCGAAGATGGCGCTCGTGACCGCTTCGACGGTCGACTCGGGCTGTTCGGCGTTCGTCGCAATCATGGCCTTGACCGAGACGGTCGGGGCGGGGTTCTCCAGACCGTAGGTGCCCGACGGGACCTCGTCGTCGGCGTAGAACGGCGCGGCGTCCTTGACGGCCTGCCGGTTGTCGCCCTCGATGGGGACGATGCGGACGTCCTCGGTCGCGGCGAGTTCCTCGATAGCGCCGACCGGCCAGCCGCCGACGACGAACGCGGCGTCGATGTCGCCGTTCTTCAGCTGGTCGGAGGCCTGCGAGAAGCCGGTGTTCTGCTCGCTGTAGTCGGAGACGCCGAGCGCCTCCAGAATCTGGTTGGCGTTGACCTGCGTCCCGGAGCCGAGGTCACCGGTGTTGATGGTCGCACCGGAGAGGTCCGACGGCGTCTCGATGCCCGTGTCGGCGAGCGTGACGAGGTGAATCGTCTCGGGGTAGAGCGTGGCGACGCCGCGGAGGTTCTCGACGGCGTTGCCCTGGAACGCTTCGATGCCCTCGCCGTTGCGGGCGAAGTAGGCCACGTCGTTCTGAATCAGCGCGAAGTCCGCGTCGCCGCGGGCGAGGCTCCCGACGTTCTCGACGGACGCGCCGGTGGACTGCACCTGAAGCGTGAAGTCGGTCTGCGCCTCGACGACCGACTTGAACTCGTTCGAGAGGGGGTAGTACGTGCCGCCCGTACCGCCGGCGTGCCACGAGAGCCGGGTCTCCGTGCCACCGTTACCGCCGGATTCGGTCGTCGTCTCCTCGGCGGCGGTGGTCGTCTCCTCGCCACCGGATTCGGTCGTTGTCGTCGTCTCTTCGCCGCCGCCGCCGGAACAGCCGGCGAGGCCGGCGAGGCCAACGGCACCTGTCGCGGCGATAAACTGTCGGCGGTCAAGCTTCCGAGTCATACAGTCCCATTCGAGGCGATACGTACTTATGGCTGTTCATGTCAACGGCCAGTATATCCCGAATTTTCCGTCGATACTGCCAGATGATTACCGGTTTTTGAATAGTAATTCGATAACGGGGTGCATCCCTGAACCGGTCGGTCGAAAGGGAACCGAAGTCTCGGGCTGTCGGTCCGATTCGGTCGGGTCTCGACGCGACGGTCTCTCCGCGTTCGCCTTCGAATTCGCCCCGTTCTCGGGGGATTCGACCCGAAACGAAGGGGTTCGGCGAGTCGGGTGTCGACCCCGCCGCACCCCTTGTAACAGCCTCTCACAGTAGTCTACGGGGGTGCGGTTCGGGACGTTCGACTCGAACGAAAAACCGGCCGCCGGAAGCCTGTTTTCGACCCGAAGGGAGGGGGTTCGGACGGCGGTTCGTCGGTCCCCGGCCGTCGGGCGTCGGGGACGCGACCCCGAATCGGTGCCGTCAGTCGACGATTATCTCGGAGTCCGTCGAGTCGCCCGACGACTGCTTGGGCGACATCTGGTCTTCGTACTTGGTTATCCAGTCGGCGAAACAGGTCGGACAGAGCCGCTGGTCGTCCACGGTCGAGCCGTCGACCTGCAACTGGACCGCGCGGGCGAGGGCGTCTTCGACCGCCCGCCCACAGCCGTCGCACGGATCGCTCATCGTCGGCACCCTCCGGCGGCGCGAGGTTCGTCCATGCGTCGGAGGTGCGCGGGCGGTAACTTAGTCGTTACCCGAATCCGGGTCGGCGGCCGAGGCGGCCGTCGGCGACTCCCGCGCGTCGAAGCGAGGCGAGGCGCGACGGGACGAGACCGAGTTACGTCGTGCGGAACGCGCGGTCGCCGGCGTCGCCCAGTCCGGGGACGATGTAGCCGTCGTCGTCGAGGTAGTCGTCGATGGCGACCGTCAGCAGGTCGACCTCGGGGAACTCGTTGTCGACGCGGAGCAGGCCGTCGGGCGCGGAGACCGCCGAGAGGACGAACAGCTTCTCGGGGTCGACGCCCGCGTTTTCGAGGATGTGGTCGAGGACCGAACACATCGTCGAGCCGGTGGCGAGCATCGGGTCGGCCACGATGACGGTGTCCTTCTCCGTGATTTCGGGGAGCTTCACGTAGTCGATGGTGATGGGGAAGCCGCCGTCGTCGTCCATCCCCGCCTCCTCGTCGCGGCCGGCGGAGATGACGCCCTGTTTCGCCCGCGGGAACGCCTTGAGCAGTCCCTCCACGAACGGCGTCGCGGCGCGGAGCACGTTGATGATGACGACGTTGTCGAGGCCCTTCACGCGCTCGCCGGTCGTCTCGGCCAGCGGGGTCTGGATGGTGACGTACTCGGTCTCCATCGCGCCGTCGATTATCTCGTAGCCACAGATGCGGCCGAGTTTGACGAGGCCTTTCCGGAAGGCGACCTGCGTCGTCTCCACGTCCCGGAGGCGCGAGAGCGTGTCCTTCGCCAGCGCGTGCGTGATGAGGTACGCGTCGTCTCGGTCTTCGATGGGCATCTTACTGAGAAGGCGGTTTCCCGAAGGACATAAATGCGGCTATCGGCCGCAAGCGGTGCCCTGCGGGTAGTTCACGCGTAGAATGGGTCGGTGACTCATCCGGCGGTTTCAGTTCGTCACGAGGTACGTAATCGCCGTGAGCACCAGCGCCGCCGACGCGACGTTGACGACCGAGAAGGCCGCGAGGTCGAGGTACGACAGGCCGTAGACGACCACCGCCGCGAACGCCGTCGAGAGGACGAGGTTCATCGCGAAAAGCACCCGCGGGTCGCCCTCGCCCCACTCTATCTCCTCTCCCCGTTCCTCGTCGTCGCTTCCGCGGCCCCTGTCGTCGCCGGCCCGCTCAGACTCGCCGCTCATCGTCCGCTCTCCGAGGCCGCGCCCGCGGTCGGGACCGACTCGCGCTCCCGGGTCGGCTCCGCGAGCGCGACTTCCGCGCCGGGTTCGGTCGGGTAGCCGCCGGCGTCCGCGGACGCGCCGGGGTCGAGCAGGTGGGCGTCGAGCGCGCCCGCGAGCGCGGCTTCGTCCATCCCGCGGCCGATGAACACCAGTTCGGTCCGCCGGTCGCCGTGGTCGTCGTGCCAGTCGAGTTCGGGGTGGTTGCGGCGGTAGGTGTCCTGTTCGAACTCGGGCCGGGAGGCGACCCACGGGCCGGCGGCGGCGACGTACGCCGACGGGCCGGCCTGACTGTAGGTGTAGTGGACGTCCTCGGCTCCGGCGACCCACAGCGACCCTTTCGCGCGGACGACCGAGTCCGGGAGGTCGCCCAGCACCGCCGCCGCGCCGTCGGGGTCGAGCGGTGCCCGGCGGCGGTAGACGAACGAGGTGACGCCGTAGGTCGCCTCGGCGTGGGGGGTGTCGCCGCGGCTGTGGTCGTGGTCTGCGTCGCCGTGGTCGTGGCCGTGGTCCTGCTCGTGGTCGCCGTGGCCGTCTCGGTCGCCCTCGCTTCCGTCCGCGTCACTCTCCAACGCGGCCCGCCAGCCGACGGGCGCGTCGGGGTCGTGGAGGTCAGACAGGAGCAGGTCAACGTCCACGTCGCCGTGGGTCGTCTCCACCACGGTCGCGCCGGGGCGGAGCGCCTCGACCGCGTCGCGGACTGCCGCGAGCTCCGCGTCGGAGACGAGGTCGCGCTTGTTGAGGACGACGAGGTCGGCGCTCTCGACCTGCTCGACGAGGAGGTCAGAGAGGGGGCGCACCGATCCGTCTCCCTCCTCGGCGACGGTTCGGTCGGGGTCGCCGCCGCCGAAGGTGTCGGCGAAGAGTCTGGCGTCGACGACCGTGACGAGACCGGCCACGTCGTAGCGGGCGGCCGCCCGCGAGGTGACGAACAGCCGGGCGACCGGACCCGGCTCCGAGACGCCCGACGCCTCCACGACGAGGTGGTCGAACGACCGCTCGCGCGCGAGGCGGACGACCGCGGTTTCGAGATCGTCCTGTAGCTCACAGCAGATACAGCCGTTCGAGAGCTCGGTCACGCCGTCGCCGACCGCGAGGTCGGACTCCTCGGCGACGAGTTCGGCGTCGACGTTCACGGAGCCCATGTCGTTGACGAGCACGGCGATGTCGCGGTCGCCGGCGTTCGTCAACAGGTGGTTGAGAAGCGTCGTCTTGCCCGCCCCGAGACTCCCGCCGAGCACCGTCACCGGAATCGTCTCCCCCGCGTTCATGAGCGGGCCTACCGGGTCCGCACATATGAAATCGCAGGTATCCAGCGCGGACGTTCGTGAACGATACCCTTTTGTCCGAAAACGGGTGAGTGTGTAAACTGATGACGCTCGCCGCGCGCATCGAATCCTTCCGCGAACTCGTCGAAGAGTGGCTCCGCGGTCTCTACCACGGGATGATTTCGCACCCCGCCTACGAGAAGATAGAAAAGCAGGCCGAGGACGACGAGGACGCGTTCATGCTCGCGTGCTTCCCCGACGCGTTCGGCATCCCCTCGCCCATCTCGTACTACACCGCCGAACTGCTCCCGTACCTCGAAGACGAGTTCGAGGCGTGGGAGCGGCGGATGTGGGACCGCGGGTCGCTCCTCGAACGCAAGGGCCACCAGTATCACTTCTAACATGCGCAAATTCGTTTTCTTCGGCGGCAAAGGCGGCGTCGGCAAGACCACGATGTCCAGCGCTTACGCGGTCAAGTGCGCCCGCGACGGCGTCCGGACGCTCCTCGTCTCGACCGACCCGGCTCACAGCACGAGCGACGTGTTCGACCAGTCCTTTACCGACGAGCCGGCGGCCGTCGCGGACGAACCGAACCTCGACGCGATGGAGATCGACCCCGAGACCGAGGTGCGCGACCATCTCATGGAGACCAAGCGGGCGATGGGCGACCAGGTCAGCCCCGCGATGGTCAACGAGATAGACCGGCAGATAGAGATGGCCCACCAGACGCCCGGCGCGTACGAGTCGGCGCTGTTCGACCGCTTTATCGACGTGATGCGCTCCGCTGACGAGTACGACCGCGTCGTCTTCGACACCTCGCCGACCGGCGGGACGCTCCGACTGCTCTCCCTGCCGGAGTACCTCGACGGCTGGATTCAGCGGCTCCTTCACAAGCGAAAGGAGTCGGTCAAACTGTTCGAACGCGCCGCCATCGGCAACAACGAACCCCGGCGCATGATGGACGGCGACCCCATCATCGCCCGCCTCGAACAGCGCCGCGACGACTTCTCGTTCGCCAAGGCGACGCTTCGGGACGACGCCGCCTTCTTCCTCGTCGTGAACCCCGACGAACTGTCGCTCCGCGAGACGGAGCGCGCCATCGACCAACTCGACTCCTACGGCCTCGACGTGCGCGGCCTCGCGGTCAACCGCCTCACGCCCGAACCCGACCCCGACGAGTCGGGGCGGGGCGCGACGTTCTTGCGCGAGCGGGTCAAGACAGAGCGCGAGCGACTCGCCGACCTCCGCGAGGATTTTTCACCGCCGCTCGTCGCCGCCGTCGAGACGCGGGTCTCCGAGGTCAAAGGCGACTTCCTCGGCGAGGTCGCGTCCGAACTCGACATCGACACCGCGCCGAATACCCAGTAAGCTGTCACAACGAGCCGTACGGCGGGAGTTTTCGACGTACCCTCCGAACGAACCTGTCGTTCGAACACGATAGATACCTATCTATCGTTACCGTTAAGGTAGGCATTTTCGTGTCTTCCAATGGGGCAGCGTACCATGGTACAAGTCATTTGGATGGTCGTCACGGTATTTGCGTTGTTTACGATCGGGTATCTCGGTTACTCCCGATATCTCGCGCAGTTCGTCGAACTCGACGACAGTCGTGAGACGCCAGCGCACAAGTACGAAGACGGTCAAGAATACGTTCCGGCGAAAAAGCCGGTGTTACTGGGGCATCACTATTCGAGCATCGCGGGCGGCGCGCCGATTGTCGGGCCGATTACGGCGGGCGTGGTGTGGGGCTGGGCCCCCGCGCTCGCGTGGATTGCAATCGGGAATCCGCTTCTCGGGAGCGTCCACGACTTCGTGTCGCTGTCGAGCAGTCTGCGACACGACGGGAAGTCCATCGGCTACATCATCGGCGAGTACGTCGGCGAGCGCGGCAAAAACATGCTGTTGTGGTTCGCGTTTCTCACCATCGTCCTCGTCGTCGCGGTGTTCGCCCTCGTGGTGGCCATCGTGTTCAACGCCTATCCCGAGGCGGCCACGGCGAGTCTGGTGTACATCGTCCTCGCGGTGCTGTTCGGCGTCTACCTCTACCAGCTGAACCTCCCGTTCCTGCCGGGGACCGCCGCGTTCGTCATCGCGATGTTCGTCGGCGTCTACGCGGGGATTCAGTTCCCGGTTGCGCTGTTCGAACCCGCGGCCCGCGCGCCCGCCGAGACGTTCGTCCTGTTCTCCGGCTCCGGCGCGTGGCTCCCCGGCGCGAGTTCGTTCAACGGGAACACCGCGGCGTGGGTGCCGCTCATCCTCGTCTACGGGGCGATTGCGAGCGCCCTCCCGGTGTGGGTGCTCCTGCAACCGCGCGACTACCTCTCGTCGTTCCTGCTGTACGCGGGCGTCGGCGGCGCGCTCGTCGCCATCGTCGTGGGCACGCTCTTCACGACCCCGTCTCAGCCGCTCGTGACGAACCTCGAACCGTACTACGGCTTTATCGGCCGCTCCGGCGCGCCGCTGTTCCCGCTTCTGTTCATCACCATCGCCTGCGGGACCATCAGCGGGTTCCACTCGCTCGTCTCGTCGGGCACGACCTCGAAGCAGTTGAACAAGGAGTCCGACGCGCGCGTCATCGGCTACGGCGGCATGCTCGGCGAGGGCCTCCTCGCCACCGTCGCGCTGGCGACGGTCGCCATCATCGCGCCCGACGTGGGCGGCGGTATCGGCCTCGCCCTGCCGACGTTCGCGGCGGGCGGCGGCGTCATCCTGTCGAGCTTCGGTATCCCGACCTCCTTCGGCGGGCCGTTCATGGCCCTCGTGCTGGTCAGCTTCCTCCTCACGTCGACCGACACCGCGGTTCGCCTCGGTCGCTACATGATGGAGGAAATCGTCGGGACGCCCGAGACGCCGGTCGAGGAGTTCGCGACCAACCGCTACGGCAACGCGTTCGTGCAGTCGCTCCCGGCGTACATCCTCATCACCAGCGGCTCGTGGCTGACGCTCTGGCAGTTGTTCGGCGGCGCGAACCAGCTTCTCGCCGCGCTGGCGCTCCTGACCGCGACCGTCTGGCTGGCCAACTGGGACGACTCCAAACAGCTTCTCAGCACGGGCCTGCCGATGGCGCTCATGACGACCATCACCTCGCTGGGCCTGCTTTGGCTCGCGTTCCACGACAACATCTACGCGAAGTTCATGAACCCCGACTGGCTGGACTCGGCGGGCACCTTCGCGATGGTGTCGGCGGTCGTCCAAATCGTCCTCGCGCTGGTGCTCGTCTATCTGGCGCTGTCACTGGCGAAAATCGGCTACGGCAACATCAGAGACGCCCGGAGTTCGGGCGGCGGCGGTAGCGGCGGTCGCCCGCGACCGAGCGACGACTGACGCGCGGTCGTTCGCCGTTCGACCTCCGACCTCCGTTTTTTCTCACCGACGCAACTTCCCGAGGAGCCGGTCTAACAGCCCGTCTGAGACCGCCGGCGAGCCGTCGCTCCAGAGCGTGAACGCGGCGACCGAGTCGGCGTTGCGGCTCGCCACGGCGTCCTCGTCGGCCGGCGCGACGACGGCGAGGTTCACCTCGTAGTGGCCGTAGTAGCCGAACTTCAGGAGCGTCCGGTCGGAGAAGTCGGACACGAACGCCCGGACTTCCTCCGGTACCGCGTCGGCGACGAGCACGAAGGTGAAGTCAGTCCCGTAGTGCTTCTCGTCGGGTGCTATCCACTCGTCGGCGAGCGCGTGGCCCAGTTCGACGAGCCGTTCGAGTTCGGCGACCGTCGCCGACTCGACCCGCCGCGCGAACATGTACTCCATCGCGTGGTGGTTGGCGTAGTTGATAGACCGGTGGAGGAACTGCTTTTGGCTCTCCATCCGCATCGAGCCGAACAGGTCGAACCGCTCGCCGCGGACGGCGTACTCCCGCTCCAAGTCGTAGTTGTACATGAGCCGCTCGGCCGCTCGGTCGAGGTACTCGTCGTCCCACTCGGGGCGGTCGAGGGCGGGACTGGCTGTCGATGCGTCCGGGTCGCTCGCCCCGTCCGCCCCGTCCGGGTCTCCTGCTCCCCCAGCGTCCTCGGGTTCGACGCTCCTCATTCCTCGTCGGGGTCGTAGGGCACGGCGTCGCCCGACACGGCCGGCGAGCCGAGCGCGAGCAGTTCGACGGCCTCGTCCGCGTCCTCGGGGTTGTACGCCCGGTGTGGGCTCTCGGGGTCGGCGACGAACAGGCCGTCGGCGCCGACTTCGAACGTCTCGTCCGGCGTCTCGACGAACAGCGTGCCCGAGAGGACGTAGAACGCCTCTTCCTGTTCGGTGTGGTAGTGATAGGAAAGCGGCACCTGCTCGCCGGGTGCGGCCCGGAAGCGGTTGAGCGCGACGGTCTCTAAGCCCCTCTCCCCGCCGATGCGGCGGAGTTCGCACGGGCGGTCCTCGGCGGGTTCGACGGCGGTGGCGTCCACGACGCGATATCCCATGAGACGGAGCAACACGTTCGAGCGTATAAGACCGTCGCGACCCGCCCGGAAACCAAGGTTTATTCGTGATGGTTCCGAAGCGCGGCGCATGGCAGACTCGCCCCGCGAGGCGTGCGGCCGGTGTTCGATGACGACCGTCGTGGACGCCGCCGCGAGCGAGGACCGCGACCCGTTCGGCGACGACCGAATCGAGCTCGACGCGTCGGCGCTCCGGGCCGCGTCGCCGGCGGCGTGGCTCGGCCGGGTGTCGGCCCGCCTCGACGCGGCCGCCGAGCGCTTCGTCTACGGGGAGCGCTAGACGTTCTCACCCGTGTGCGAACCTGTCCCCTCGTAGAGTTTATACCGTCTGGCGCGTATTCCCGTCAACGACAATGGAAGAGAGCATCTCCGGGTTCAAACGCCGCGGCACCTGGGACGAGGTCGTCGAACACGGGGAGCGAATCACCCGAGCGCTCCGCGACGCCGACGTCGACGGCACCGCCTTCGACGACTGGGACGAGTGGCGGCCGAAGTCCCACGAGCGGCTCGGCGAGGACGTAAACGAGAAGACGGCCCAGCAGGCCAGCGTCGGCGAGGGCGAAGGCGAGAAGGCGGGCAAGACCCCCAACGACGACCTCAAGACGGCGGGAGAGAAGCTCTCTCGCTCCTACGAGCGGGTCGAGGAGGGCGACAACGAGGGGGCCGTCGAGTCATGGCAGGACTCCATCAACTACGTCGCTCGCGCGGCCGACTCCGCCGGCCGGAAGGCGCTCCGGAAGGTCGAGGACACGGTCTACCGCAACGTGATGACCCAGTTGGCCCCGTACTACTTCGACAACGAACTCGTGAGCGCGAACATCCAGCGGGTCGGCCGCGGCACCGGCGACGAGCGGTTCGTCTTCGAGGTGAACGTCAACGACGACGAGCTGAAGTCGATGGTGTCGGAGACGTTGCGGGGCTTCGAGGACGAAATCGACCGCTGGCACATCGACACGCCGAAGGAGACCGAGGTCGCGGAGGCCGTAGAGGGCGTGGAGGTGCCGACGACGGACGAGGAACACCGGTCTAACTGGACGACGAACTGAGCCGGCTTCTGTTTCGGCTCGGCTCGTCGCCCGCCGCCGGAACGCGCTTTTGACGGCACCCACCGCCATCGACAATACTGATGGCGCTCGCCCGCGACCCTCCGGTATGCCCGAGCCGCTCCGAGTCGAGTCCGGCGAACTGACCGCAGACGAAATCCTCGACGCGCTCCGCGATGGCCGCCGCGTCGTCGTTCGAGCGGAACTGCTCGGCGGCGTCCACGAGGTGACGCTCCGCCACGACGGGACGGTATTCTACTGCGACACGCCGACGACGCTCCACAAACACGAGGACGAAGACGGGATGCGAGCCTGCGTGCTGAAGATGGGCTACGCGAAAGCGGAGTAGCGTCGGTGCGGCGTCCCGGCCGCGGCGGCCGCCCGCTCGCCTGTAGGTGAGGGTTTAATCCGACGCACGGCGAACAGGTGTGCATGGCCGACGCACCGGACATGGGCGAACTGATGGAGAGCGAGGACCCGAACTTCGGACAGGTCCTCGCGTGCGTCTTCGGCATCCAGAGCCACGAGAGCCGGACGTATCTCGCACTACTCGACAACCCCGGAAGCACCGTCGCCGAACTGGCGGAGGTGCTCGACCGCGACCGGAGCAACGTCAACCGCTCTCTGACGACGCTCCTCGACAAGGGTCTCACCGAGCGCAAGCGCCGCCTGCTCGACCCCGGCGGCTACGTCTACCAGTACACGGCGACGCCGCTCCCGGAGGCCAAGGAGATGATGCACGCCGCACTCGACGAGTGGGCCGAAGACGTGCACGCCCGTATCGACGCGTTCGGCGAGTCGTAGGCCCCCGGTCGACCGCGCTCCCGGCGAGTCCGTCGCCCGGCAGGTGCCGCCCAAACCCGCCCGCTTTTGTCCCTCTGGTGCCACCGCCCGAGCAATGAGCCTCGAACTCACGGCACCCGCCCCCGAGGAGCCATCCGTCGCCGACGACGGCACCTGGCTCGAATGTATCGCGTGCGGCGCGCAGTTCGCGCCGTTCGAGGACGTTCGGTACACCTGCGACGACTGCGACGGCCTCCTCGAAGTCCGCTACGCGTCCCCGCCGACGTGGGACGACTTCGAGGGCCGCGGCGTCTGGCGCTACAACGCCGCGCTCCCCTTCGAGGAGGGCGTCTCGCTCCCCGAGGGCGCGACGCCGCTCCACGAGGTCCCGCGCCTCGAAGCCGACGTGGGCGTCGAGACCCTCCGCGTCAAACACGAGGGGATGAACCCCACCGGCTCGTTCAAGGACCGCGGCATGACCGTCGGCGTCCGCGTGGCGAAGGAACTCGGCGTCGGCCGCCTCGCCTGCGCCTCGACCGGGAACACCTCCGCGGCGCTCGCCGCCTACGGCGCGCGCGGCGGGATGGAGACGCTCGTGTTGCTCCCCGCCGGCAAGGTCGCCGCCGGGAAAATCGCGCAGGCGTCGCTCCACGACGCGCGCATCCTCGAAGTCGACGGCAACTTCGACTCCTGTCTCGACATCGTACAGGACCTCGCCGCCCGCGGCGAGGCGTACCTCCTCAACTCGCTGAACCCCTTCCGACTGGAGGGCCAGAAGACCATCGGCCTCGAAATCCTCGAAGAGTTCCACGAGGACTACGGCACCTACCCGGACCGCATCGTCCTCCCCGTCGGCAACGCGGGCAACACCTCCGCGCTCTACAAGGCGTTCCGCGAACTCGTCCAGTCGGGCGCGCTCGACGCCGACGACGTGCCGAAACTGACCGGCGTGCAGGCCGAGGGCGCGGCCCCGATGGTCGAGGCCATCGAGAACGGCTGGGACGAGACCCGCCGCTGGGACGAGGTCGAGACGCGCGCGACCGCCATCCGCATCGGCAACCCGGTCAACGCGCCGAAGGCGCTCCCCGGCATCCGCGAGACGAACGGCACGGCCGTCGCCGTCTCCGACGAGGAGATCACCGAGGCACAGCGCGACCTCGCGGGCGAGGGCGTCGGCGTCGAACCCGCCTCCGCCGCCTCCGTCGCCGGCCTCCGAAAGCTCCGCGCCGAGGGCGTCGTCGACGTGGACGAACAGGTCGTCTGTCTCACGACGGGTCACCTCCTGAAGGACCCCGACGCGGCGTTCGAGGCGGGCGACGACCCCGAACCCGTCCCGAACGACACCGAGGCGGTCCTCGAACACCTCGCCGAGTAGGGCGTCCGGCCCGGTACCGACCCGTCGCCGACGGCCGCGCACGACGGCGCTCGGAGCCCTCGGTCCGCGGGCGATGACGCGCGTCGGGTGCGCGTCTGACACATTCTTTTCATTCTGTGGTACGTCGTGCCACACGATGTCGCTCAGTAGCATGCCGACCGGAACCGTCAGTCGAGACGGGGCCGGGTCGAGAACGTACCCCCCGGACGGAACCGAAACCGGGTCGTCCACGGCCGCGGCCTCGTCGCCAGCCGCGTCCTCGACTTCGTCCGCGTCTTCACTCGCGTCCACGTCTTCACCCGCGTCCGCGTCCCCATCCGCGTCCGCGCCGCCTCGCGGTCGTCGTCAGTCGTCGCCTCCCGCCGACGCGCGGGGCCGAGACGCCCTCCGGCGCGAGAACGAGGCGCTCCGCCGCGCGAACGCCCGGCTCAACGCCCGTCTCGACAGCGCCGACGCCGACCGACAGCAGATAATCGACCGCTACGAACGGCTGTTGGCCGAGAGCCGCGGTCGCGGTCGAACGCGGCCCCACGGCCGCTCGGGCCGGCGGAACGACCGGTCCCGCCGCTCCGGGAGCGAATCGAGCGCGGCCGACGCGGTGCGGACCGCCGTCGGTCGCGTGGTCGACCGGGTCGCGTCGGCGCTCGGCCGACGGTAGTGCGGGCGGTGCGGGCGTTCGTTTAGAAAGAGGCGCGGGTCGGCCGCCTCAGAGCGTGATGAGGTCGACGTCGATGATGCGGTCGTCGGCGAGGAGCTTCTCGCGGACCCTGTCCGGCACGTCGTCGTCGAGGTTGTAGACGGTCAGTGCCTCGCCGCCGGCCTTCGCGCGGCGGGCGTTGAACATCCCGGCGATGTTCACGTCGTTCTCGCCGAGGACGGTCCCGATGAAGCCGATGACGCCCGGCTTGTCGTAGTTGCGGGCGACGAGCATCTGGCCGTACGGGATGGCGTCGAGGCGGTAGCCGTTGATGCGGACGATGCGCGGGTCCTCGCCGGTGAAAAGCGTCCCGGAGACGGTCATCTCCTCGTCGCCGTTGCGGACGGTGACGGTCACGAGGCTCTGGAAGTCGTCCGACTGGCGGGACTTCGACTCGACGACCTCGATACCGCGCTCCTTGGCGACCTGCGGGGCGTTGACGGCGTTGACCTGCCATTCGAGCGGCGCGAAGACGCCCTTCAGCGCGGAGGCCGTGACGAGTTCGATGTCCTCGCCCGCGATGTCGCCGGTGTACGTGACTTCGACTTCGCCGAGGCGGCCGTCGAGCAGTTGGGCGGCGATTTTCCCGGCGGTCTCGGCGAGACCGATGTACGGCTGGATGCGCGGGAAGGCGCTCTCGTCGACCGAGGGCGCGTTGAGCGCGTTGATGACCGGCTCGTCGCGGAACGCGGCGACGATTTGGTCGGCCGTCGAGACGGCGACGTTCTCCTGTGCGGCCGAGGTGGACGCGCCGAGGTGCGGCGTGACGACCACGTCGTCGACGGAGAGAAGCGGGTTGTCGGGCGAGACGGGCTCGTCGGCGAACACGTCCACCGCGGCCCCGTCGATGACGCCGGCGTCGACGGCCTCGGCGAGGGCGGCCTCGTCGACGACGCCGCCGCGAGCGCAGTTGACGAGGTAGCCGCTCCCCATCGTTTCGAGCTCGTCGGTGGAGATGAGTCCCTCCGTCTCGGGGGTCAGCGGCGTGTGGACGGTGAGGAAGTCGGCGCGGGCGAGACAGGCGTCGAACTCGACGAGTTCGGCACCGAGCTGGTCGGCGCGCTCCTCGCCGATGTAGGGGTCGTAGGCGACGATGTCCATCCCGAGCGACGAGAACTTCTTTGCGACCTCCTGGCCGACGCGGCCGAGGCCGACGACGCCGAGGGTCTTGCCGTTGACCTCGTTGCCGAGGTAGTCGGACTTAGCCCACTCGCCGTTCTTCAGGCGGGCGTGGGCCTGCGGAATCGAGCGCGCGGCGGCGAAGCCCATCGCGACCGTGTGCTCGGCGGCGGCGCGGACGTTCCCCTCGGGCGCGTTGGCGACGATGACTCCGTGTTGGGTCGCGGCGTCGATGTCGATGTTGTCGACGCCGATGCCGGCGCGTCCGACGATGACGAGGTCGGGAGCCGCCTCGAACACCTCGGCGGTCACCTGCGTTCCGGAGCGGACGATGAGTCCGTTCGCGTCGGAGACGGCTTCGAGTAGCGCGTCACCTTCGACGTCGTACGCGGTCTCTACCTCGTAACCGGCCTCGCGTAACCGGTCCAGACCCGCGTCGGCGATCGGGTCCGTGACGAGTACCTTCATGCGCGTAGGGTCAGACCCGCGCGGGTTAAGGGTTGTCACAACGGCCGATATCGTGACATTGAGACTGTCTCGCACGGTTTGGGGAGCGACGTGCTCGCCCACTAGTATTATCTGCCCGAACCCGATAGATTCGGTAGATGGTCTTCCGTCCCGAGAACGCTTCGCCGGCGACGCAACCGCCCGAGGTGTCGCTTCCGGATTCCGGTTCCGTGCTCATCGCCGGCCCGACGATGACGCGGAAGCGGCGGCTCATGCTCTCGATGCTCGCGCCCGGCGAGCGCGACGACGCGGGGACGGTCGTCGTGACGACGAAAAAGCCCGCGCCGAGCATCGCACGGGAGCTGTCGTACATCAGCGGGTCGCCCCCGGAGCAGTTCGAGGTCATCGACACGACGAGCGTCGCCGACCTCCTCGGCGACCGCGCCGACGCGGGGAACCTCCGGTACGTCTCTAGCCCCGGCGACCTGACCGGCATCGGCATCCACCTGACCGAGTCGCTCCGGGAGTACTACGAGGCGAGCCGGTCGGCCCGCGTCGGCCTGCACGTCCTCTCGACGCTCGTGATGTACACCGACCTCAAGCGGCTGTTCCAGTTCCTGCACGTCATCACGGGTCGCATCTCGGCGGCGGACTTTTCGGGCGTGTTCACGCTCGACACCGGCTTCGTCGACGAGCGCGAACTCGCGCTCCTCAAACAGCCGTTCGACGGCTTCGTCGAGACGCGCGACACCGACGGCGACCCCGAGTTCCGAGTCCGCGGCCTCGACGACGGCCCGCGGTCGTGGACGCCGCTTCGAATCTGAGCGGGCGTCGCGGCCGCCCCGCGGACGTGCTTACGAGTGGCACTTACGAGAGGTGCGTCACCGCGAGGTCGACCAGCGGCGAGTTCGCCCGGTCGAACGTCGCGATGGCCCCCGACCACTCGTCGTGCGGATAGATGGCGACGACGACCTCGTCGAACCACCTGATGACGGCGTTCAAATCCCCGTAGTCGCCGAGTTCGGGCTCGTTGACGGGCTCGCCGAGCGCCTTCATCACGAGCGTCTTCACGCGCTCGCCGCGCTCCTCGGGTCCGAGTGCCTCGTCGATATCCTCGCGGAGGTAGAGCAGTTCGAACGTCTCGCCGTCGTACTGACCGACCGCGCGCACGTCGGCGTCGTCGAGGTCGCGCAGGCTTCGGACGAACTGTCGGAGCGGGCTGTCGTCCCCGTTGCCGAAGTCGTCGGTCAGGTCCGCTTCGACGTCGCTGAGCGTCTCGTGTTCGGCGTCGTGACGGTCGTCCATACGTGCTTGTCAGGGAGACGACGGATAAATAGCTGTGCGCGGTCACCCCTCATTTCCCGCCGGTGGCCGACTCGCCAGCGCGCGTCCCCCGCCGCATAACTGCCGACGCGGAAGCTTTGAAACCCCGCGGCGACGACGGGCAGATATGCGCATCATCGCCTTCGACTTCGACGGCACGCTCTCGGACTCCGAGATGACGGTCCTCCTCGGCAAGAAGAACGGCACGGCCGACGAGATGGCCGACATCACCGAGCGGGCCATGAACGACGAGATGAGCTACGCGGAGAGCCTCCGGTCGCGCGCCCGCCTCCTCGAAGGCCTCGAAGAGGAACTCGCAGAAGAGGCCTACGGCGAGGTCGAACTCCGCCCCAGCGCGGCCGACCTCATCCAGCGCCTCCGCGACTACGGCCACCACGTCGCCATCTTCACCGGCGGGTTCGAACGCGGTGTCGAGCGCGCGCTCGAAAAGGAGGGCGTCGAGGTCGACGACATCGTCTCGAACCGCCTGCCCGTGAAGGGCGGCCGCCTCACCGGCGACGTGGAGGGGTCGCTCATCGAGGGCACGAAGGACACGGCGCTGGAGAATCACGCCGCCGAACACGACGTCCCGATGGACCGCACTGTCGCGGTCGGCGACGGCGCGAACGACCTGCCGATGCTCGAAGTCGCCGGCCTCTCGGTCGGCTTCGTCCCCAAGGACGCGGTCCGCCCGGCCTGCGACGCCGTCGTCGCCTCCATGGACCGACTCGGAAAGCTCTTCGAGAGCCACGGGATTCTCGACGCCGACGAGTAGCCTGATTGTGGTCTGCTAACACTTATCATATTTCGGCCCGTAGCACCGCACATGCCAATCAGCGACGTCAACACGCCCGAGATCTGGGTGGCGGGCTTCGCCTTCGTGGTCCTCGCGCTCGCCGCCCTGTCCGAGGGCGTCGTCCTCTTCGACGTCCGGACACTCGGCGTCGACGAGTCGATTCCCGCGGCCGTGGCAGTCGTGGGGACGATGCTGGCGCTGTGGTGGTTCGACGACGGGTGAAAACAAAAAAGCCGGGCTGTTCTGCGGCGTTTACCGATTCAGCGTGTGAATCGCCTGCCCGAGCGCGTTCTCGGCGGCCTCCATGACCGCTTCCGCGAGCGTCGGGTGAGTGTGGATGGTCGAGGCCACGTCTTCGAGCGTCGCGCCCATCTCGATGGCGAACGCGAGTTCGGCGATGAGCTCCGAGGCCTCGGGGCCGACGATTTGCGCCCCGAGGACGAAGCCGGACTCCTCGTCGGCGACGACGCGGACGAAGCCGTCTGCGTGGTTCGTCGTCAGCGCGCGGCCGGACGCCCGGAACGGCATCTGCCCGACGACGGGCGTGAAGCCGGCTTCCTCGGCGTCGGCCTCGGTCATGCCGACCGTGCCGATTTCGGGGTCGGTGAAGACGGCGGCGGGGACGGCCTGACTGTCGAAGGCGACCGGTTCGCCGGCGACGTGCTCGGCGGCGACGATGCCCTCTTTCGAGGCGACGTGCGCGAGCATCGGCGTGTCCTCGACCACGTCGCCGACGGCGTAGATGTGCTCCACGTCGGTGCGGCGGCACTCGTCGACCGAGAGGAACCCGCGGTCGTCGGCGTCGAGGCCGGCGCTCTCGATGTCCATCGTGTCGGTGACGGGCGAGCGCCCGACGGCGACGAGCACCTTGTCGGCGCGGTACTCGTTTTCCTCGCCGTCTTCGGTCTCGGTCGTCACCATGATGCCGTCGTCCTCCTCGCGCCAGCCGCTTGCTCCCTCGCCGAAGTGCATGTCGATGCCGAGGTCCTCGGCGCGCTTGCGGACGACGCGGGCCACGTCGGACTCGTAGCCCGGCAGGATGTCGTCGAGCATCTCGACGACGGTCACGTCCGCGCCGAGCTTGGCGAACGTCGTGGACAGCTCCATCCCGATGTAGCCGCCGCCGACGACGACCAGTCGCTCCGGGACGGTGTCGGCTTCGAGGGCGTCCCGCGACGACCACACCGGCTCGTCGCCGAAGTCGAAGCCGGGTATCTGGATGACGCGCGAGCCGGTGGCGATGATGCAGTGTTCGAACTCGATGGTCTCCGAGCCCTGCCCCTCGCCGCCGTGGGCGATACGGACCGCGTTTTCGTCTTTGAACCGGGCGGTCCCCTCGATGAGGTTGACGCCGTTTGCCTTACAGAGCTTCTCGACGCCGCCTGTGAGTTGGTCCACGACGCCGTTCTTCCAGTCGCGCAGTTGCGACATGTCGACGACGGGGTCGGCGTGGATGCCCATCTCCTCGGCGTTGCCCGCCTCGTGGGCGAGGTTCGCGCCCGTGATGAGCGCCTTCGAGGGGATACAGCCGTAGTTGAGGCAGGTGCCCCCGTAGGCGTCCTTCTCGACGAGCGTCGTGTCGATGCCGTTCTGTGCGGCGCGGATGGCGGCGACGTAGCCGCCCGGTCCCGCGCCGATGACGAGCAGTTCGGTTCCGGTTGCGATGTCTCCGACGACCATTATTCTAACACCAGCAGTTTGGGGTCTTCGAGCAGTTCCTTGACGCGGTTCGTGAATCGAGCGCCCTGCGCGCCGTCGACGATGCGGTGGTCGAACGAAAGCGAGAGGGTGAGGACCTTTCGCGGCACGACCTCACCGTCGACGACCCGCGGCTTGTCTTTGATGGCTCCGAGCGCGAGAATCGCCACCTCGGGGTAGTTGACGATGGGCGTCGCGTACTCGCCGCCGATGCCGCCGGTGTTGGTGATGGTGAAGGTGCCGCCGCGCATCTCCTCGGGCGCGATTTTGCGGTTGCGGGCCTTCTCGACCTTCTCGTTCATCTCGTCGGCGAGTTCGAGCATGCCCTTGCGGTCCGCGTCGTGGACGACGGGGACGAGCAGGCCGGCGTCGGTCGCGGCCGCGACGCCGATGTTGTACTCGTCGCGCAGGACGATTTCCTCGTTTTCCTCGTCGAGTTGCGAGTTGAGGTACGGGAAGTCCTTCAGCGCCGCGACGACCGCCTTCATCACGAACGGCATATAGGTCAGCCGCGAGCCGCGCTCTTCGGCGACGGGCTTGAGCTGTTCGCGCAGTTCGACGAGCTCCGTCACGTCCACCTCGTCGTGGTGGGTGACGTGCGGCGCGGTGTACTTCGACCGCTGCATCTGGTCGCCGATGGCCTTGCGGACGCCCTTGTAGGGAACGCGCTCGCCGGCACCGGGTTCGACCTCTGCGCTCTCGGCCGCCGGCGACCCGCTCGTCGCCTCGGCGGTCGCGGTTCCGGCGTCGGCCTCGGCGGCCACCGCCTCGGCGTCCGCGGCCTGCGCCTCGCGCTGGGCCTGCGCGTACTCCTCGACGGCCTCGGGCGAGACGAACGCCTCGCCGTCGCGCATCTCGGTCGCGGGCACGGCGTCGATGTCGACGCCCTTCTCCTTGGCCAGCGCGCGGGTCGCGGGCGCGGCGAGCGTCTGCTCGCGGTCGGCGCTCTCGGCCGACGCGGCGGACGAGGTCGCCGATGCCGACGTTCCCTCGTCGCGCTTCGCGGTCGCGGATTTCCCGTTGGTCTGGACGGTCCGCGGGCCGGTGGGTCCGTCGTCGCCTTCGCCGTCGTCTTCCGCGGCGGCGCGAACGTCGCCCTCGGTCACGCGGCCACTCGGGCCGCTCCCGTCGACGGATTCGAGACTGACGCCGAGTTCGCGGGCGAGCCGTCGGACGCTCGGCGGGGCGAACACGCGCCCGCCGGGACCGGACCCGTCGTCGCCAGCGTCGTCGGCACCGCTCTCGGCCGCCTCGGAATCGGGCGTTTCGGCGTCCGCGTCGGCGGCCTCGGCGTCTGCCGCGGCCTCGTCGTCGTCGCCATCTTCCTGAATGGTGATGATGACGTTGCCGACGGGGACGACCTCGCCCTCCTCGGCGAGGAGTTCCTCTACCGTCCCGTTGAACGGCGAGGGCACGTCGACGAGCGCCTTGTCGGTCTCGACCTCCGCGAGCACCTGGTCTTCGGTTACCTCGTCGCCCGGCGCGACGTGCCACGTTACGAGTTCGCCTTCCGCGACGCCTTCGCCGACGTCGGGGAGTTTGAATTCCTTGAGCGCCATCGTTCAGAAGTTCACCGCCTCACGAATACCTTCTTCGACGCGGGCGACCGAGGGGAGGTAGTAGTCCTCCAGCGCGTACAGCGGGTACGGCACGTCGTAGCCCGCGACGCGCTTGACCGGCGCTTCCTGGTAGAGTAGCGCCTCCTCCTGAATCGTCGCCGTGATTTCGGCGCCGAGGCCGCCGTTCTTCGGGGCCTCGTGGACGACCACCGCGCGGCCGGTCTTCTTGAACGACTCGACGATGGTCTCGCGGTCGAGCGGCGAGATGGTGCGGATGTCCACGACCTCGGCGTCGATGCCCTCGTCTTCGAGGTTCTCGACGGCTTCGAGCGTCGGGCGCGTCATCGCGCCGAAGGTGAACACGGACACGTCCGTGCCCTCGCGGCGGACGGCGGCCTCGCCGATGGGGACCGTGTAGTCCTCCTCGGGGACCTCGCCGCGGAACGCCCGGTAGATGAGCTTCGGTTCCATGAAGATGACCGGGTCGGGGTCGCGGATGGCGGAGATGAGCAGTCCCTTCGTGTCGTACGGCGTCGAGGGGATGACGACCTTCAGGCCGGCCTCGTGCGCGTAGAACATCTCCTTGGACTCCGAGTGCGACTCGGGGGCGCGGATGCCGCCCCCGTAGGGCGCCCGAAGCACCATCGGGAGCGTGTAGCGGCCGCGAGTGCGGTTGCGGAACCGCGACATGTGGCTCACGATTTGGTCGAAACCGGGGTACATGAAGCCGGAGAACTGAATCTCGGGGACCGGCTTCAGCCCCATCGCGGCCATGCCGACGGCCGTGCCGACGATGCCCGATTCGGCCAGCGGCGTGTCGATGACGCGGTCGTCGCCGAACTCGTCCCACAGTCCCTCCGTGGCCCGGAAGACGCCGCCGTTCTTGCCGACGTCCTCGCCCATGACGAGCACCTCGTCGTCGAGGTTCATCTCGGTGTAGAGACCGTCCCGTACCGCCTGCACGATGGTGAGGTTCTGACTGCTCATTCTCTGAGGAATCCTTCGTCGCCGAACTTCTCGCGGAGCGCCTCGAACTCCTCGTACTGTGCCTGAATCTCCGGGGTCCGCTCGGCGTAGGCGTAATCGAACATCTCGCTCGGGTCCGGACGCGGGTCGGACTCGGCCGCCTCGATGGCGTCGGCGACCCGCTGTTTCACGTCTTCTTCGATGGACTCGACGGTCTCGTCGTCGATGCGGCCCGTCTCGCGGAGGAACGACTCCAGCCGCGGAATCGGGTCTTTCGCCTTCCACTTTTCGACCTCGTCGTCGTCGCGGTAGACGGTGGGGTCGTCGGCGGTCGTGTGCGCGCCGAAGCGGTACTGGACCGCCTCGATGAGCGTCGGGCGGCCCTCGCCCTCGCCGGGGTTCTTCGCCTTGTCGAGCGCCGCCTTCGTCACGGAGTAGACCGCGAGCGGGTCCATCCCGTCGACCTGCACGCCGTCGATGCCGTAGGCGGTCGCCTTCTGCGCTAGCGTCTCGGCGGCGGTCTGTCGCTCCCGCGGCACCGAGATGGCCCACTGGTTGTTGTTACAGAAGAAGACGTTCGGGGTGTCGAAGACGCCCGCGAAGTTCAGTCCCTCGTGGAAGTCGCCCTCGGAGGTCGCGCCGTCGCCGAAGTAACAGATGACGGCCGTGTCGTCCTCGCCGCGGAGCTTCTTCGCCCACGCCGCGCCGGTCGCGTGCGGAATCTGCGAGGCGATGGGGACCGCGGGCGGAAAGAGGTTCACGCCCTCGGGCATCTCGTTGCCCTTCTCGTGGCCCATCCAGTACAGAAGCGTCTGCTTCAGCGGGAGGCCCCGGAGCAACGACGCGCCGTGTTCGCGATAGCTCGGAACCATCCAGTCCTGTTCGTCGAGCGCGAGCGCGCTCCCGATCTGTGCGCCCTCCTGTCCCGACAGCGGCGGATACGTCCCCATCCGCCCCTGTCGCTGGAGACTCACCGCCCGCGTGTCGAAGTGCCGGGCGAGACGCATGTAGCGGTACATCTCGACGAGCGTCTCGTCGTCGACGTCGGGGACCTCGCCGACGACGGTCCCGTCCTCGTCGAGCACTCGTACCTGGTCCTGCGGGTCGCGTTGAAGCACGCTCACGGGAGAACCCTCCTGTTCATGGCAAAATCGACACCCGCCGGCGTTATATTGTTTTCGTATATAATTTACTTTGGCTCGGAATATTGCGGTTCGCGTCGTGCTATGTAAACTCACGCGGGGTAAAATTGGACATTTTCGATTCTAAACGATTCTTCCTGACGTTCATTAGTGTGAACCCACACATCGCCGAGAAATAATCGGAAATATCGACAGCATTGCAGGACTGTTTCGGGGCGGGCGCGGGGTCAGACCCGGATGTCGGACCCGGGTGGCTGAGTCGCGCGGACGGGGGCGGTACGGCGGACGCAGTCGGTGCGTCGCGGCGGCCGCGACCTACTGTCCGGCGGCCGCGCGGGCGGCCTGCCGCGCCTCCTCGACGCTCGACCCCTCGCGGAGGAGCGCGTCCACGAACAGTTCGCCGGCCTTGTACGACGACCGGACCATCGGGCCGGACGCGCAGTAGAGAAAGCCCAGTTCGTCCTCCGCGACGCGCCGCCACGTCTCGAAGGCGTCGGGGTGGACGTACTCGAACACGTCGAGGTGGCTCCGGGAGGGCTGGAGGTACTGGCCGAACGTGACGATGTCCACGTCGGCCTCGCGGAGGTCCGAGAGGGTCTGGTAGACCTCGTGGGCGTGCTCGCCGAGGCCGAGCATGACGGAGGTCTTCGTGTGAATGTCGGACTCGTCTGTCACCTGCTGGAGCACCGAAAGCGACTGCTCGTAGCCGGCGCGGCGGTCCCGAATCGGCCACTGGAGGCGCTCGACGGTCTCGATGTTGTGGGCGATGACGTCGGGCCCGGCGTCGATTATCTTTCGGACGTGTTCGGGTTCGCCCTGGAAGTCGGGAATCAGCACCTCGACGAGCACTTCGGGGTCGCGGCGCTTGATTTCGCGGATGGTCTCGGCGAAGTGGGCCGCGCCCTGGTCCGGCAGGTCGTCGCGGTCCACGGAGGTCAACACGACGTAGTCGAGGCCGATTTCGGTCACCGCGTCGGCGACGTTCGCCGGCTCGTCGGGGTCCAGCGGCTCCATCCCACCGGTCGTCACGTCGCAGAAGTTACACCCGCGCGAGCACCGGTCGCCCATGAGCATGAACGTGGCCGTGCCGGGGCCGTCGCGGCCGCTCCAACACTCTCCGAGGTTCGGGCAGTTCGCCTCCTCGCAGACGGTGTTGAGGTTCCGGTCCCGGAGCGTCGATTTGATATCGGTGAAACGCCGGCCCGATGGCGGTCGCATCTTCAACCAGTCTGGCTTCCGCCGCGTGCGCATAGGCAGTTCTTGCGGGGCGACGGGCAAAAACGTGAGGATTGGTCCGCCGTCTGTCGGGTTGGCGGCACAATCGCTGGCCCGAGGCGACCGAACCCACGTCGCCACGACACCGTTCGGCCGAACCACGTTCTATGTTAGCACATGTTGTTCAGAATCGTTCAAACGAACAGTTCTATCACGGAAAACGAAAACTCATGGGCGAATACATCACGACTTTCCATCAAACAGCATGTACGACCGTGCTAGATTTATCACTTACCTGAAAAACTTATATTCGAGTAAAGACTTCCATCGAGTGTGAACTGGAAACACCGCCGCGACATGACGAAGGCCGAATCGAAGAAGCACGAGGCCACCGCGGGGACGAACTGGTCGTTCATCGCCGCGCTCGCCGGCGCCGCGTAAGCGGGCCCGCACCTCGGTCCCCGAATCGACCCTCCCCCTACCACCCACCAACCTCAGCCCCTCCGTTTTCCGCTCGTTCGACACCCGCGAGCCGCCGCGCCGGATGGAGAAACGCCTTTCCCCACGGACGACTCGGCTTCGTGTATGACGCTCGTCTTCGTCTCGTCCCCGACGCCAGCGCGCACCCGGAGGTGCGCCCAGTGAAAGTCGCCGAGGCGGTCCCCGAGTTCGCAGACGCCTTCGGGTTCGAGGAGTTCAACCGGATGCAACGCGAGGCGCTCCCCGCCATCCTCGACACCGACCACAACGTCGTCGCCTCCGCGCCCACCGCCAGCGGGAAAACGGCGCTCGCCGAACTCGCCATCTGTCGGACCCTCCGCGACGAGGGGACGGCGCTTTTCATCGCCCCGCTCCGCGCGCTCACCACCGAGAAGGAGACCGAGTGGGAGCGCTTCGAGGACCTCGGCTACTCGGTGTACGTCGTCACCGGCGAGCGCGACCTGAACCCCCGGCGGGCCGCCCGCGCCGACATCCTCGTGATGACGCCCGAGAAGACCGACTCCGCGACCCGGAAACACGACTCCGCGCGCTACTCGTTCATCGAGGACGTGGACTGCGTCGTCATCGACGAGGTCCACCTGCTGGATTCGGAGACCCGCGGCGGCGTCCTCGAAGTCACCGTCTCGCGGATGCGCCGCATCTGCGACCCCCGCATCGTCGCGCTGTCGGCGACCATGCCCAACATCGACGACGTGGCGGCGTGGCTCGACGCGCCGGACGAGACGACCTTCGAGTTCGGCGACGACTACCGCCCGGTCGACCTCCACGCGGGCGTCAAGACCTACTCTCACGGCGAGAACTCCTTCGCCGACAAGTACCGCCGGCTGTACCGGGCGTTCGACCTCGCCGAGCCGCACATCCGCGACGGCGGCCAGTCGCTCGTGTTCGTCTCCTCGCGGCAGGACGCCGTCCGCGCGGCCGCCAAGGCCCGCGACGAACTCGCCAAGCGCGACGTGCCCATCGGCGCGCGCGGCGACTACGACTTCCACAACGAGGCCAAAGAACTGAGCAACGATTCGCTCGCCAAGGGCGTCTTGGACGGCGTCGGCTTCCACCACGCCGGCCTCTCGCGGGACGACCGCGAGGCCGTCGAGGAGTGGTTCAAGGAGGGCAAGATTCAGCTCCTGTTTTCGACCTCGACGCTCGCGTGGGGCGTGAACCTCCCCGCTCGCTGTGTCGTCATCCGCGACACGAAACACCACGACCCGCTCGAAGGCGAGGTGGACATCTCGCCGCTCGACATCCTCCAGATGCTCGGCCGCGCGGGCCGCCCCGGCTACGACGACGTGGGCTACGGCTGGGTCGTCTGCGACCGCTCGGACCAGAACAAGTACCGCCGCCTGCTCCGCGAGGGCAAGGAAATCGAGTCGCGCCTCGCAGAAGACCTCGACTCGCACCTCAACGCCGAAATCGCCATGGGGACCATCCGCGACCTCGACGACGTCATGTCGTGGCTGGAGACGACGTTCTACTACCGGCGGGCGCAGTCGAACCCGGCGGCGTACGACTTCGAGGACCTCCGCTCGCGCGTCCGCGACGTGCTCGACCGCCTCGTCTCCCGCGGCTTCGTCGAGATGGACGACGACCTCTCCATCGACGCGACCCCGCTCGGGCGACTCACCTCCAAGTACTACCTCCGACTCGGGACCGCCTCCCGCTTCGCCGACCTCGCGCAACGGGACCGCATCACCGCCGACGACGTCCTCGAAACCGTCGCGGGCGCGGCCGACTTCCGGCAGGTGTCGGCGCGCCAGTCCGAGGTGGACGCCGTCGACTCGGTGCTGACGGGCGTCTCGACCACGCTCGAAGACGGCCCGAGGAAGGTGCTCGCCATCCTCCACGCCAGCATGGCGAACTCGACGCCGAGCGAACTCCGGAGCGACGCGTGGGTCATCAAGCAGAACGCGCTCCGACTCCTCTCGGCGCTCCGCGAGTTCCTCGACACCTTCGCGGACGCCCGCGCGGCCAACCTCGCGAGGCGCGTCGAGGCCCGCGTCGAAAACGGCGTCAGTCGCGACGCCGCGGCGCTCACGGCCGTCGACGGTATCGGTCCCGGCCGCGCGCGAAAGCTCGCGACCGGCGGGCTCTCCACCCCGGCCGACGTGGTCGACGCCGGCGTGAAAGAACTCACTCGCGCGGGCCTCTCGCAGGGCGTCGCCGAGCGCGTCATCGAGAGCGCGAAAGACCTCCCCGCGCCCGAAATCGACTGGGGCGACTTCCCCGAGTCGGTCGCCCGCGGCGAGAGCGACATGCACGACATCCGGGTGCGAAACGACGGCGGCGGCGGCTCGGTCGGCATCCGCGTCACCGTCAACGACGTGGAGATGTCGGCGAAGACGTGCTATCTCTCGGACGAGGAGACCGTCCCCGTCGGCGTCTTCGGCGCGACCGACGACGAACTGGAGTTCGTCGTAGAGGTCACGTTCCCCGACCTGCCGATGCTCCCGATTCGGGAGTCGCGGACGGTTCGGGTCGAATAGCGGAAACCGCGGGGTCGGTCGGGTTCTGACCGTTTTCGGTCGCGTTTCCCTTACTCCTCGCCGAGCAACGCCGCCCGCAACTCTTCCGGCCCGTCGACGATTTCGTCCGCCTGCGAGAGGTCGAGGTCGGCGTTCTGCCCGCCGCGGTAGGCGATGGTGTACGCGCCGGACCGCACGGCCGCTTCGATGCCGTTTATCGAGTCCTCGACGACGACGCAGTCCTCGGGGGCGACGCCGAACTCGGCGGCGGCGTGCTCGTAGATGTGGGGTTCCGGCTTGCCGGCCTTGTCGATGTCCTCGGCCGAGAGCACGAGGTCGAGGGGGTCGAGGTCGAACCGCTCGCGGACGGTCGAAATCCAGTCCTGCGGGGCCGACGAGACGATTGCCAGCTTCTTGCCCGCCGCGCGGAGGTCCGAAAACAGCTCCTCCGCGCCGTCCATCAGGACCACGTGTTCGCCGTAGACGCTCTCTGAGTTCTCGTGGTACGCCGCGATGAACTCGTCTTTCGTGACGGTCGTCCCGTACGTCGCGTCGAGGTAGTCGTATATCTCGCGGAAGTTCATCCCCGTTATCTCCTCGTGGTCGGGGTCGCCGGACTCGATGGCGTCGGCGAACACCCACTCGTCCTCGAAGGCGTGCCAGTACTGCTCGGAATCGACTAACACTCCGTCCATGTCGAACAGCACGACGTTCGCGTCCATGGTTCGCCCTCGGCCGCGGCCGACCAAAGAGCTTCGTTCCGCGGCATGCCCGGAGAACCCTCGCACGTAGGTTCAAATCGGAACCCGGAACCACCCCGCCGCATGGATTCGATACGCGTCTTCGCCGGCGACTGCACCGTCAGCTTCGAAGGCTCCCGCGACCGCACCCAGCGCGGCCGGGTCGTCGTCGTGGCCAAGCCCGACCGAACCGTCCTCGTCCACGACGCCGCCGGCTACCAGCCCGTCGCGTGGCTGACCCGCGCCGACTCGCTGACCGTCGAGTCCGGACCGGGGTCGTTCGGCCTCGTGGCCCGCGCCGGCGACCAGACGCTCACCGTCGAGTCGAACGACGTGGCCGGCCGCGCCGAGTACCCCGCGAGCGACGCGGGCGTCCCGGTCGGCTCACATCCCGACACCGGCGACCCGCTCGTCAGGACGAACGGGGCCGTCGTCGCCCTCGACTCGGGAACCGAGTACCGCCTGCCGGCGGGCGCGACCGTCCTCGACGAGACCTGTGGCGACTGCGGCCTGCCGCTGATGCGCGTCGAGCGCGGCGCGTCGTTCGAGGTCTGTATCGACCGCCGGTGCGACCCGCTGGACGACCGCGTGAAGGACCGCTTCGACGGCGAGTGGTCGTGTCCGGACTGCGGGTCGCCGCTCCGAGTCATCCGGCGGAGCGGCCGTCTGCTCGCCGGCTGTGACGCCTACCCCGAGTGCGAGACGGCGTTTTCTATCCCCGCGGGCGTCGTCGTCGACGACTGCGACTGCGGCCTGCCGACGTTCGAGACGGGTCGCGGCCGGCGGTGTCTCGACTCGACCTGCGAGGGCCGATGAGCCGAGACGAGGGGCGACGGGCGTGGCCCCGTCGCTGGCGACACGGCCGGCCGAGCGGGCGCATCCACGGACGCACCCCGCGACGAGCAGACGGTTGCGGCGGCCCCGACGTTCCCGCGCGCCGACCCGCCGCCGGCATCGCAGACCCTTTGTCGTCCCCGCGCCCCGATTCGGGTATGCAAGGACGCCTCGAAGACGGCGTCGTCCACCTCCCGGGCGACGCTCGACAGCGGTTCCACGACTCCCGCGGCTACGGGAGACCCACCGGCGGCGACGACCTGGAGGTCGCGCCCGTCGAGGCCGCCCACCTGCTCTCGCGGGACGACATCGACGGCGTGGACGGGATGGGCCTGCGCGAACTCCTCGCGCGCACCGGGACCACCCTCGACTTCGTCGTCTACAAAGACCTCCGCGACCGCGGGTTCTACCTCTCGCCCGCCCGCGAGGGCTGGCCCGGCGTCGACGACGCCGCGGGCGCTGACTTCCTCGTCTACCCCCGCGGGAAAGGCCCGTGGGACGGCGAGGTCGAACACCGCGTCCGCGTCGTCGGCGAGCGCGAGTCCATCCCCGTCTCGTCGCTCGGCGAGGTGGTGCTCGCCATCGTCGACGAGGACGGCGACCTGACCTACTTCGACACCGAGGGCTACTCCCCCGAGGGGACGGCGGTCGAGGACCTCCCGACCGACCTCGACGCCGAACTCCTCTCGGACCGCGCGCTCGTCTGGGACGGCGTCGACCGCCTCTACCAGCGCGGATTCTTCGGCCAGCGCCTGTACGGCAGAAACGCCGACAGCGGCCCGCTCCAGCTGTCGCTCCTCGAAGCCGCCTACCTCGCCCGCGCCGACGCGCTCGCCATCGACGAGGCCGACGTGGTCTCCCGCGGCCGCGACGTGGAGGGCGACCGATTCGACCGTCGGCTCGCGGTCTACGCCGCGCTCCGGGGGGCCAAGACGGTCCCCAAGAGCGGCTTCAAGTTCGGCTCGGACTTCCGCGTCTACACGGAGTTCGAGTCGGTGTCGGACCTCTCGCACTCCGAGTTCCTCGTGCGCGTGGTCGCGCCCGACCACACGTTCGTCCCGCGGGACCTCTCGCTCGACGTGCGCCTCGCCGGCGGTGTCCGCAAGCGAATGGTTTTTGCGCTGACCGACGACAACGGAGAGATAGACTGGCTTTCGGTCAGTCGGCTCACGCCATGACAGACGACGAACCCGCGGAGCGCATCCGCACCGATGGAGGCACAGCAGAGGGAGCAGATGACGTCGCCCTCGACCCGTGGGGCTCGTCGACCGTCTCCGACTACCGGAAGCTGTTCGAGGAGTTCGGCATCGAGGAGTTCGACGAGGTGCTCGACGAGGTGCCGAACCCGCACTACCTGATGCGCCGCGGGGTCATCTTCGGCCACCGCGACTACCGGCCGGTCCTCGACGCCATGCGAAACGGCGACGACTTCGCCGTCCTCTCGGGGTTCATGCCGACGGGCGACCCCCACATCGGCCACAAGCTCGTCTTCGACGAGATAATCTGGCATCAACAGCAGGGCGGCGACGCCTACGGCCTCATCGCGGACATGGAGGCCCACTCCGCCCGCGGCATCCCGTGGGACGAAATCAACGAGCACAGCCGCGACTACCTGCTGTCGCTCATCGCGCTCGGGTTCGACCCCGAGGCGGGCGAACTCTACCGACAGTCGGACAACGACCGCCTCCAGCGGCTCGCGTTCGAACTCGGCGGGAAGGCCAACTTCTCGGAGTTCCAGTCCATCTACGGCTTCGACGGCGAGACCAACGTCTCGCACATGCAGTCGGTCGTCACGCAGATGGCCGACATCCTCTACCCGCAGTTGGACGACCCCAAGCCGACGGTCATCCCGGTCGGTCCCGACCAGGACCCCCACGTCCGGTTCGCCCGCGACCTCGCCACCCGGATGCGATTCTTCAAGGTGACCGAGGCGTTCGCGAGCTTCGAACTCGCGGACGCCGAGCGCCCGCTCGTCGCGGCCGCCCACGACGCCCGCGAGGAGTACGCCGAGGACGCCGACGTGCCGCGGTGCGGCGAGGCGGCCGAGTGGCTCGCCGACGCCGACCTCGACGCGGCCGGCGTGCTCGTCGCCGAGTCGGTCCGCGAGTCCGCGGTCGAGAAGCTCGAAAACGCCGGGATGGAACCGCTCCGCCCGCGGATTCGCTTCTTCGCCCGACAGGCGACCGACGAGGCGTTCGAGGCGCTCATCGAGGACATCGAGGGCGAAAAGCGCCGGTACGACCAGCACATCGACGCGTTCGACGTGGGGGTCGACGAGGCCGAGGAACTCGCCCGCGAGGTCGAGGCCCACCACGGCGGCTACGGCTTCATCCCGCCGTCGTCCATCTACCACCGCTTCATGACCGGCCTCACCGGCGGCAAGATGTCGTCGTCGATTCCGGCGAGTCACATCTCGCTTCTCGACGCGCCCGAGGAGGGCTACGACAAGGTGAAGTCGGCGACGACCGGCGGCCGCGACACGGCCGAAGAACAGCGCGAACTCGGCGGCGAGGCCGACAAATGTCCGGTGTACGAGCTGTACGCCTACCTGCTGACGGGCGACGACGACGAACTCGCCAAGGAGGTCTACGACGAGTGCGTCGGCGGCGAGCGCCTCTGCGGCGGCTGTAAGGAGCAGGCGGCGACGATGATGCGCGAGTTCCTCGAAGACCACCACGAAAAGCGCGAGGAGGCCGAAGAGGTCCTCGACTCGCTGGACATCGACTTAGAGACGGAGCGACGCGGCGTTGCCGCCGAACATTAGTGAGGCGGGAGTTCGTGGCGGTTGAAAGCCGACACGGCGTTGCCGCCGAACATTAGTGAGGCGGGAGTTCGTGGCGGTTGAAAGCCGACACGGCGTTGCCGCCGAACATTAGTGAGGCGGGAGTTCGTGGCGGTTGAAAGCCGACGCGGCGTTGCCGCCGAACACTAACGAGGCGGAGACACTAACGACCGCTCACAACCCCACTTCTTCTCCGACGCTTCGCGCGATCGACTTCTCGTAGAGGTACTCGGCGGTCGCGGCGTCGAGCACCGCCGAACCGACGCTCTCGACGACCAGAATCTCGTCGGCGTCGTCGCGGCCGGCGTCGCCCTCGAAGACGGCCGAGAGCGGAATCAGGTCGGACTCGTCGAGGTCGGCCCCGCGCACGTCGCCAATCTCGGCAACCTCCTCGGGCACGTCGGCGAACACCCGCGCGGCCCGCTCGAACGTCTCGGCGTCGAGTTCCCGCGTCTCGGGCGTGTAGGCACCGACGGCGACGACGAGCGTTCCGGGGGCGAGCCACGAGCCGTCGAACACCGGCGTCTCGCTGGTCGTCGCGGTGACGACGACGTTCGCGCCGTCGACGGCCGCCTCGGGGGAGTCGACGGCCTCGGCGGGGAGACCGTCCTCGCGGAGGTCGGCGGCGCACGCCTCGCGGGACTCGCTGGGGGAGTAGACCGCGACCGACTCGACCGCGGAGCCGACGGCGATAGCGCGGCTCTGCCAGCGGGCCTGCGCGCCCGCGCCGAGGACGCCGAGCCGAATCGGGTCGCCCGCGAGGTACTCCGCGGCGAGGCCGCCGATACAGCCCGTCCGGGCGCTGGTGACCGTGGTCCCGTCGAGGAGCGCGAGTGGGAGGCCGGTCGTCGCGTCGGTGAGGGCGACCTGCGCGTTCACCGTCGGGAGGCCGCGGGCGGCGTTCCCCGGGTGGACGGCGGCGAGCTTCGTCGCGTACACCTCGCGGCCGTGGATGTACGCCGGCATGGTGAGACCGGTGCCGAGCGGGCCGTCCCGCTCTGTCGGTTCCTCTCCCGAGCCTGCGACTCCCTCGCCGCCGGTCCCGTCCCGAACCCTGTCGATGTCGATGCCGACCGGAAAGTGCGGCCGCGGGGGGCGTTCGACCTCGCCGCGGCCCTGCTTGACGAACGCCTCCTCGACGACCGGAAACAGCTCCGCGAGCGAGAGTAACTCGCCGACGGCGTCGGCGGAGAGAATACGGACCATACCCTGACTACTCTCCGCGGCCGCGTGAAAATATTGTTCCTCGACAGTATGTGACAGACACACTCATGTCGGTGGCGAATCAGACGAGACCATGCACGTCCTCATCGTCGGCGGCGGGGTCGTCGGACTCGCCTGCGCCCACGCGCTGGCCGGCCGCGGGGCCGAGGTCACCGTCTGCGAGGCGGGGACGCTCGGCGGCGGCAGTACGGGTCGCGCGGCGGGCGGCATCCGAACGCAGTTCTCGACGCGCGTGAACGTCGAACTCTCGCTCGCCAGCGTCCCCGTCTGGGAGTCGTTCGCGGACGACTTCGGCGTCGATATCGACTACCGGCGCTCCGGCTACCTCTTTCTCGCCCGGACCGAGGAGACCGCCGCGGCGTTCCGGGAGAACGTCGCCATGCAGACCGAGGCCGGTGCGCCGAGTCGCGTCCTCTCGCCCGCGGAGGCCGCCGAGTACCTGCCGGAACTCCGAACCGAGTCGTTCGTCGCGGCGACCTTCTCGGCCGCGGACGGCGTCGCCGACCCGCATTCCGCGGTACAAGGCTACGCGGACGCGGCCCGCGCCGCCGGCGTCGATATCCGGACGAAGACGCCGGTGACCGACCTCGCTCGCGTCGGCGACGGCGGCTCCGACGGCGGTTTCGACGACGGTTCGGCCGATGCGGTGGCCGCTCGCGACGCCAGCGGCTGGCGCGCCGAGACGCCGGACGGCTCCATCGACGCCGACGCCGTGGTCGTCGCGGCGGGCGCGTGGTCCGGCCGGGTCGCTTCGCTCGCCGGCGTCGACCTCCCGCTTGCGCCGCGCCGCCGGCAGATAGCCGTCGTGGAACCCGAGGGGGAACTCCCCGCGGACGCCCCGCTCACCATCGACCTCGACACGGGGGCGTACTTCCGCCCGGAGCGGGAGGGGACCGCCGTTGTCGGCGGGCACTTCTCGGAATCGGACCCCGACGTGGACCCCGACCGGTTCGACGAGTCGATGGACGTCGAGTGGGCGGTCGAGGCGACCGAGCGGGCCGACGACGCCGCGGCCTACTTCGGGCCGGAGACGCGGATTCGAAGCGGCTGGGCCGGGCTGTACGCCGTGACGCCCGACCACCACGCGATTCTGGACGCGGTCGAACCGGGTCTCGTCGTCGCCGCGGGCTTTTCGGGCCACGGCTTCCAGCACGCGCCCGCGACCGGCGAGGCCGTCGCCGACCTGTGTCTCGGCGAGGACGCCTGCGAGGTGGACGTGTCGGCGCTGTCGCTCGACCGGTTCGAATCGGGCGAGACGCTCCGCGAGCGGAACGTGGCCTGAGAGGGACCGAGAGAAGCCGACGCCGCGTTACGCGCTCATATCGACCACGGCGCGGAGTTCGCCGAGTTCGCGGACGGGGTCGGCGACGTCGCGCGACGCGAGGACGCGAAAGCCGGTGTCGCCCGCACGCTCGCCCTCGCCTCTGTCTTCGACGACGCGGTAGGTCAGTTCGCCGTCGTCGAACTCGTAGGGCGGCGCGGCCCGGACGAGGACGGCCTCGACGTCGTCTCTGTCGTCCGGGCGGTGCGGGGGTTTGACGATGAGCGACGCCTCGTGGCCGAGGCGAATCGCCGAGAGAGTCGCGTCTAGGTCTCGCATTCGTCTTCGCCGTCTCTCGGTCGGCCGGTACCAAGAACGTATCTGCGCTCGGAGTGACTCGGCGTGGACGCGCAACGCTTTTACTCGGCACTCACAATCGGTCGCATATGGCATCCGAACCCGAACGCGGGGCGCGAGCGAGCGAACCGACCACCGACGGGTTCGGATTTTTCTTTCTGACCGCCTGAGGTCGGCGGACTCCGGCCGGGCGTCACCGCGCCCGCCGGACGAAACCGACCCCGCCGGTCAGCCCCGCCAGCGCGGCGAGGCTTCGAAACTGCTAACCGACCACCAGACGGCTAACGCCACAACGAACCAGATGCGACTTCCGGAATCACAGGTCGCGGTGTTGAACGCCGCGAGCGCCACGGACGAACGAACGATTGCACAGCTCGCGGAGGCGACGGACCAGAAGCCCGAGACGGTCACGGGCGCGGTCTTCGACCTCCGCGACGAGGGACTCGTCTCGGTCGCCGAGACCACCGAGGAGTCCGTCGAACTGACAGACGAGGGCGTCGAGTACGCCGACGAGGGCCTCCCCGAGGTCCGTCTCTACCGCGCCGCGCTCGACGCGGGCGACGGCGACGCGGTCCCGATGGGACAGGTCATCGGCGCGTCCTCCCTCGGCGGCCCACAGGTCGATATCGCGCTGTCGAACTTCGCGCGCAAGGGCTACGGACACATCGACTCGGGCGAACTCGCCCCCGACGCGGACGCCGACCCCGACGCCGACGAGGAGGCCGCCGCGCTCGCGGCCCTCGACGCGGGCGAGTCCGTCGACGGCGACGTGCTCGACCAGCTCGAATCGCGGAACCTCGTGGTCCGCCACGAGCGCACCATCCGCGCGGTCACCCTCACCGACGAGGGCGTCACGGCGCTGATGGAGGGCGTCGAGGCGGCCGAGACGGTCGACCGCCTCACCCCCGAGATGCTCACCTCCGGCGAGTGGGAGGACGTGGAGTTCACCGAGTACAACGTCGAGGCCGACGCGCCCGAGGCCCGCGGCGGCAAGAAGCACATCCTCCGGCAGACCGCCGACCGCGTGAAGGACGTGCTCACCGGCATGGGCTTCGCCGAGATGGAAGGCCCGCACGCCGACGCGGACTTCTGGATTAACGACTGTCTGTTCATGCCGCAGGACCACCCGGCGCGCACCCACTGGGACCGCTTCGCCCTCGACGTGCCGCCGATGGAGGACATCCCCGAGGACCTCATCGACAACGTCCGCGACGCCCACCTCAACGGCGTCGGCGAGGACGGCGACGGCTACCACTCGCCGTGGTCCGAGGACTTCGCGCGGGCCATCGCGCTCCGGGGCCACACCACGTCGCTGTCGATGCGCTATCTCTCCGGTCACGAGGTCGGCGAGTTAGAGCCGCCGCAACGGTACTTCTCGGTCGAAAAGGTGTACCGCAACGACACGCTCGACCCGACGCATCTCTTGGAGTTCTACCAGATCGAGGGCTGGGTGATGGCCGAGGACCTCTCGGTGCGCGACCTGATGGGCACCTTCGAGGAGTTCTACTCTCACTTCGGCATCACGGACATCCAGTTCAAGCCGCACTACAACCCCTACACTGAGCCGTCGTTCGAGCTGTTCGGCCGACACCCCGAGACGGGCGAACTCATCGAGATAGGGAATTCGGGGATGTTCCGCGAGGAGGTGCTCCGCCCCCTCGGCGTCGAGTGCGACGTGATGGCGTGGGGCCTCGCCTTAGAGCGCCTGCTGATGCTCATGTACGGCTTCGACGACATCCGCGACGTGCACGGAACGCTGTGTGACCTCGACCTGCTCCGCGAGACGGAGGTGCTCAAGTAATGCCCGTAGTCGACGTTCAACCCGACGAACTGCGCCGCCTGACCGGCCACGAAGACAAGTCCGACGAGGAGTTCAAAGACGACCTGTTCGCGCTCGGACTGGAGTTCGAGGGCGTCACCGACGACGGGGCGTTCCAACTCGAATTCGGCCCCGACCGCCTCGACCGCCTGTCGGTCGAGGGCGTCGCCCGCTCGCTTCGCTACCAGTACGGCGACGCCCGCGGCGTCGCTGTGCCGAACACGAACGACCCCGACTGGACCTTCGTCGTCGACGACGACGTGCCAGACGAGCGCCCCTACGTCACGGGTGCGGTCGTCCGCGGGGTCGACTTGGACGACGCCGCGCTCGACTCGCTCATCCAGTTGCAGGAGAAGCTCCACGCGACGATGGGCCGAAAGCGCGCCAAGGGGGCCATCGGTATCCACGACCTGACGATGCTGAAAGGCGACGTGCTCTCGGAGAACGCCTCCGGCAACTCCATCACGTACACGGGTATCGAGCCCGACGGCGACACCTTCGTCGCGCTCGACTCCAACGACGAACTCACGCCCGCCGAGGTGCTCGAACAGCACGCGACGGGCCGGAAGTACGCCGACCTCGTGAGCGAGTACGACCGCTACCCGGCCATCTACGACGAAATCGGCCTGTTCTCGTTCCCGCCGGTCATCAACGGCCGCCGGACCGAGGTCTCGACGGACTCCCGCGACCTGCTCGTCGAACTCACCGGCACCGACCAGTGGACCATCGACCGGATGTGCAACATCATCTGCTACGCGCTGGCCGCCCGCGGGGCGACCATCGAGGAGGTCGAGGTCCAGTACGAGACGGGCACCGTCACGAAGCCCGACTTCGAAGTCGAGACGAAACACGTCTCTCACGACCGCATCGAGACGGTCCTCGGCGTCGAGTTGGAGCTGGACGAGGTCATCGACCTGTTCGAGCGCTCCGGCCTCGACGCGAACGCCGAACTCGGCGAGGAGACCGTCTACGAGGTCTCGATTCCGCCGTACCGCGTGGACGTGCTCCACCCGCTCGACCTCGTCGACGACGTGGGCCGCGCCTACGGCTTCAACGAACTCGAACCGCGGTACCCCGACGTGGGGACGGTCGGCCAGCGCCACGAGCGCTCCCGACTCGAAGACGCCGTCCGCACCTCGCTGGTCGGCCTCGGCTTCGAGGACCTGCTTAACTTCCACATGATTTCGGAGGGGGAGAACTACGAGCGCATGGGTGTCGAGGTCGGCTCCGGGTATCTCGGCGGCGGCGAACCCGCCTCCATCACCGAACCGTACAGCGAGGACTACACCATGCTCCGGACGTGGGTGCTTCCCTCGCTGACGATGGTGCTGGAGAACAACACCCACCGGGCGTACCCGCAGGACCTCGCGGAAATCGGCCACGTGGCCCACCGCGACGACGACGAGAACACCCGCGTCGCCGAGGCCCGCCACGTCGCGGCCGTCCTCGCGCGCCACGACGCGACCTACGAGGACGCGAAGGCCCGACTCGCGGCGCTCTGCCGCGACTTCGACGCGGAACTGGAGACGCCCGCGACCGACCACCCGTCGTTCATCGACGGCCGCACCGCCGCGGTCGTCATCGACGGCGAGGAAGTCGGCGTCGTCGGCGAACTCCACCCGAAGGTCATCGTCGACCACGACCTCGAACTGCCGGTCGCGGCGTTCGAGTTCGACCTGTCGGCGCTGGCGTAGGAGTTTCGGCGGTCGTTTTTGGTCCAGATTTTTGCGTGACGAGCGGAGCGAGTCGCGGAAAACGGTGGGGCCCCAGACCTGTCGGCTTTGGTACAGGTGCTCGGGGATATTTCTGATGGTCTACGAACCGAAATCGGATAACTTGAGGTAATTTAACGACGCAAGTAATTCTTTTCGTGCATTTGGTCAGAACGCGATAGAAACCTTTAGGACGCGAGTCGCCGGATTTATCGTATGAATGATTATGATGTACGCCGCGAGACGCTGGCGGTGACCCACGGCGAGCGCGGGCAGGCCCCGGCTCCGGGCGTCGAGGACGTCGTCGTTCCGGTCCATCTCTCGTCGACCTACGCGGTGCCGAGCATCGACCCCGACGCGGACTTGGAGACGCTCGACCCCGACGCGGGCGAGTACCTCTACTCGCGGCTGTCGAACCCGACGCGGAACGCGCTGGAACACCGGCTCGCGGCGCTCGAAGGCGCTGAGCACGCGCTGGCGTTCGTCTCCGGCACGGCGGCCATCGCCGCGACGATGACCGCGGTGGTCCGGCCGGGCGACCACATCGTCGCGTTCGAGGACCTCTACGGCGGGACGAAGACGATGCTCAACCGGCTGTTCGCCGACCGGCTGAACGTGGACGTGTCGTTCGTGGACGCCACCGACCCCGAAAACGTCGCGGCCGCGATGCGCGAGGAGACCGCGCTCGTCTGGATGGAGACGCCGACGAACCCGCTCATGCACCTCTGCGACATCGAGGCCATCGCGGCCATCGCCGACGAGGGCGACGCGGTCTTCGGCGTGGACAACACCTTCCTCAGCCCGCAGTTCCAGAACCCGCTTTCGCTCGGGGCCGACGTGGTCGTCCACAGCACCACGAAGTATCTCAACGGCCACTCCGACTCCATCGGCGGCGCGGTCGTCACCGACCGCGAGGACGTACTGGAGGAGATTACCTTCCTCCAGCGCGTCGGGATGGGGTCGATGCTCTCGCCGTTCGACTCCTATCTGACGCTTCGGGGCATCAAGACGCTCCCGCTACGGATGCGCCAGCACGAGGCCAACGCGATGGAAATCGCCGAGTTCCTCGACTCCCACGAGGCCGTGACGCGGGTGCTGTATCCGGGGTTGGAGTCCCATCCGCAACACGACCTCGCGGCCCGTCAGCAGTCGGGTTTCGGCGGCGTGCTGTCGTTCGAACTCGACACCGACCTCGACGGAACCGCCGAGTTCCTCGGCGAACTCCGGGAGTTCCCGCTGGCGGTCAGCCTCGGCGGCGTCGAGAGCCTCATCGAGCACCCGGCGACGATGACCCACTCGCCGCTCTCGCAGACCGAACGCGACGCGCTCGGCATCTCGGACTCGCTGTTGCGGCTGTCGGTGGGCGTCGAGCACGTCGACGACCTGCGCTCTGACCTCGCGTCGGCGCTTTCTGTGCTGTAGGTAGTCACGGCTCGCGCGGCCGAATTCCGTCCCCTCGGGCACTTAACCGAGGCGTTTAACAGTCCGCCCGGCTGTAGGTACGCCAACGCAATGCCGAGCGGAGAATACGATCCGGAAACCGTCGAGGCGAAGTGGCAAGAGAGGTGGGTCGACGAAGACCTGTACGCGTACCCGGAGCGTGCGGTAGACCCCGACACCGTCTTCTCTATCGACTCACCGCCGCCGACGGTGTCCGGGAGCCTCCACTGGGGCCACGTCTACGGCTTCACCCTCCAGGACTTCGTCGCTCGGTTCAACCGGATGCGCGGCGACGAGGTGTACTTCCCGTTCGGCTACGACGACAACGGCATCGCGTCGGAGCTCCTGACCGAGGACGAACTCGGAATCAAACACCAGGACTACGAGCGACGCGAGTTCCAGAAGCTCTGCCGCGAGGTCACCGCGGAGTACGAAGGGGAGTTCACGGAGAAGATGCAGAACCTCGGCATCTCCATCGACTGGGACCAGACGTACCAGACGATTTCGCCCGAGGTCCAGCGCGTCTCCCAGCTCTCTTTCGTCGACCTCTACGACAAGGGTCGGCAGTACCGCCAGCGCGCCCCCGCCATCTGGTGTCCCGAGTGCGAGACCGCAATCTCGCAGGTCGAGACCGAAGACGACGAGCAGGGCTCGCACTTCCACGACATCGAGTTCGGCGTGGCCGAGTCCGAGGAGTCGTTCGTCATCTCCACGACGCGACCCGAACTGCTCCCCGCCTGCGTCGCCGTCTTCGTCCACCCGGACGACGACGACAACGAGCACCTCGTCGGGCAGGAAGCGGAGGTTCCGCTGTTCGGACAGCGGGTTCCCATCCTCGAAGACGAGCGCGTCGACCTGGAGACCGGCACGGGTCTCGTCATGTGCTGTACCTTCGGCGACCAGACCGACATCGAGTGGTATCAGGCCCACGACCTGCCGCTCCGCGTCGCCATCGACGAGTCCGGCACGATGACCGAGGAGGCAGACGAGTACGCCGGTCTCTCCGCCGACGAGGCGCGGGAGGCCATCGTCTCCGACCTCGACGACGCCGGGGCGCTCCTCGACAAACGCGCCATCACGCACACGGTCAACGTCCACGAGCGGTGCGGCACGAGCGTCGAGTTCCTCGTCAAAGACCAGTGGTACATCAAACTGCTCGACAAGCGCGAGGAGTACCTCGAAGCCGGCGAGCAGATGGACTGGTACCCCGAGAAGATGTTCACGCGGTACAAAAACTGGATAGAAGGCCTCCAGTGGGACTGGGCCATCTCCCGACAGCGCTCGTCGGGGATTCCGTTCCCCGTCTGGTACTGCGAGGACTGCGAGCACGTCGTCGTCGCCGACCGCGAGGACCTGCCGGTCGACCCGCTCTCTGACGACCCGCCGGTCGAGTCCTGTCCCGAGTGCGGCCACGACGAGTTCGCCGCCGAGGACGACGTGTTCGACACGTGGGCGACCTCGTCGCTCACGCCCCTCATCAACGGCGGCTGGGACTGGAACCCCGAGACGGAGGCGATGGAACTCGAACGGCCCGAACTCTACCCGTTCGACATGCGCCCGCAGGGCCACGACATCATCTCCTTTTGGCTGTTCCACACGGTCGTCAAGTGCTACGAGCACACCGGCGAGGTCCCGTTCGACAGCGTCATGATAAACGGGATGGTCCTCGACGAGAACCGCGAGAAGATGTCGAAGTCCGTCGGCAACGTCGTCTCCCCCGACGAGGTCTTAGAGAAGTTCCCGGTCGACGCCGCCCGCTACTGGGCCGCCGGGAGCGCCGTCGGCGACGACCTGCCGTATCAGGAAAAGGGCCTCGTCGCGGGCGAAAAGCTCATGCGGAAGCTCTGGAACGCCTCGAAGCTCGTCGAGAGCCTCACCGAGGACGCGCCCGCCGAGTTCGACCACGACGACCTGAAGGCCATCGACCGCTGGCTTCTGGCGTCGCTCGACCGCGAACTCGGGTTCGTCACGGAGAAACTGGAGAACCGCGAGTTCTCGAAGGCGCGCGACCGCCTGCGGAGTTTCTTCTGGCACACGTTCTGCGACGACTACCTCGAAATCGCCAAACAGCGCGTCCGCGAGGGCGACGACCCCTCGGCGGCCTACACGCTCCAGACCGCCCACAAGCGGTTCCTGACCTGCTTCGCGCCCATCCTCGCGCACGTCACGGAGGAGCTGTGGCGCGACATGTACGACGAGGCGAGCGTCCACGACCAGCCGTGGCCCGAACCGCTCGGCCTCGACGCCGACGTCGCGGCCGGCGAGACGGCGATGGCCGTCGTCGGCGCGCTCCGCAAGTACAAAAGCGACAACCAGCTCTCGATGAACGCCTCCGTCGACCTCGTCGAAGTGTACGGCGACATCCACGGCTTCGAAGAAGACGTGAGCGGCGTCATGCACATCGAGGAGCTCGAACTGCTCGACGAGGAGCCCGAAATCGAGTCGGTCGTCACCGGCGTCGACCTCGAGTACTCGCTCGTCGGCCCCGAGTACGGCGCGCAGGTCCCGGACATCGAGGCCGCCCTCGAAGACGACGACTACGAGGTCGAAGACGGCGTGATGCACGTCGCGGGCGTCGAACTCGCCCCCGAGATGTTCACCATCGAGGAGTCCCGCGAGTACGTCGGCGACGGCGACATGCTCGAAGCCGGCGACGCTATCGTCATCGTCCAGCACGCCGACTGAGGCGGTTCGGTCGGTTTCGGTTTCGTTTTTCTTTCGGCAGTCGGTCGCTCAGCTGACCGCTCGTCAGTCGCCGTTGCCGGACGCCGCTGGTTCGGGCGCGGCTTCGGTCGCAGTCTCCGTTTCGGCCCCTGTCTCGCGCTTGAAGGCGTCCAGCACCGCCGCCGCGTCTTCGACGTGGGGAATCGTCATCGGATGGTTCGCGTTCGCATCGTCGGTGCGAGCCTCCTCGGGGTCGGGGACGGTGAGTCCCACGTCGGGACTCGTGTCCACGCCGGTCTCGAACCGCACCGTCTCCGTGCCGAACAGACGGTCGACGGCGTCTGCGGACACGCTGACGTCGGTGACCGCGTCGCGTTCGAGGCGGGCTTGGGGTTCGTCCAACAGCGCGTCGTGGGCGACGAGCACGTCGCCGTAGCTCCGGAACTCGACGGGACCGGAGGCGAGATAGCGGGAGACTCCCCGGAGGGTACCGAACGCGGCGGCGATGCCGAGCGGCGCGAGCGCGAACGCCCACGCGCCGAAGAAGACGAGCGCGGCGGCGACGCCGTAGCACCACAGCACGCCGCTGGTGACCGTGTACCGGAGGCTCTGGGAGACCGCGTCGGTGAGAGCGACCGCGCGGGCGGGCGTGGTTCGATAGGTCGGCGCTCTTTTCGGCTCCTCGACCGGAACCGGTTCTATCTCGGTCTCCTCGCTCCCGTAGAGGCGGTAGAAGACGCCACGCTTTTCGCTCCGTTCGAGTTGGAGCGCGCGGAGGTCGTAGAGGAACTTCAGGCCGACGAGGATCACGAGGAACACGTCGTTTTCGAGTTCGACCGCGAACGGTCCGACGACGAACATCAGCAGTCCGGCGGCGAACAGGAGTTTGAACGGGGGAAGCAACACCGACCGCGCGGAGTGGTCGCGGTAGCCCCCCGCCGCGAAGTAGCCGGTGACCGTTTCGACGCCCCGCCCGACGAACACGCTCGCGCCACCGAGGAGAATCTGTCCGGCGACCTCGTCGGTGACGACCGGGTCGGTCAAGCCGAAGACGACGAAGGCGATGGCGAGTTCGAGCGGGACGAGCAAGAACGCCGCGATGAGGAGCGTCGGGACGTTCCGCGGGTAGCACTCCGGGAGGGGTCCGGGAAGCGAGACGCCGCCTCGTTTGGCCTGTAACGGGCCGAACAGCCGGTCCCCGTCGCCGATGCCGTTGTTGGGGCGTTTGGCGGCGAAGGGTATCTTCACCAGCGTCCACCACAGCACGGCGGCGACTTCGGCGACGAACACGCCGAAAAGGACGCTCGGGGACCAACCGAGGAACAGGACGCCGACCGGCGCGACGGCGTTCGAGGCGAGGACCGCCAGCACGCCGGAGTCACGAGTGGAGGGCGGGCGCACGTCTTGTCAAGCGACTGGCTCGAAAATTAGTCTTCGGTTCGACACCGATGCGCGGGCGGTCGGTTCTCACCTCGCGGTGAGCGGTCGTCGCGGACGACGCTACAGCCCCGACCCGACGGCGTCGGTCACATCGTCGAAGCCGTCGCGGTCGAGCAGGTCGAGGAGGCCGCGGTTGATGTCGCGGGCGATGGACGGCCCCTCGTACACCATGCCCGTGTAGAGTTGGACCATCTCGGCCCCGGCGCGAATCTTCCGGTAGGCGCTTTCGGCGTCCGAGACGCCGCCGACGCCCACGACGGGCACGTCGGTCCGCTCTGCGATGAAGCGAATCATGTTCGTTGCCTCGGCCTCGATGGGCTTGCCGGAGAGGCCGCCGCGCTCGGCCCGGTTCGGGTTCCGCAGGGTGTCGGGCCGCGAGGTGGTCGTGTTGCTGGCGATGACGCCGTCGAGCCCGAGGTCGTCGACGACTTCGAGCGCGTCCTCCACGGCGGGGTCCGGGAGGTCCGGCGAGAGTTTCACGAGAAGCGGGTCGGCACCGGCGTCGACGAGCGTCCCGAGAATCGCTTCGAGGGAGTCGCGGTTCTGCAGGTCGCGGAAGCCCTCGCTGTTGGGACACGAGACGTTGACGACGAAGTAGTCCGCGCCGTCGGCGACGCGCTCGTAGGTGTAGCGGTAGTCCGCTGGGGCCTCCTCGGTGGGCGTCACCTCCGAGAGCGCGAGGTTGACGCCGACCGGGATGTCCGGGTGCGGTCCGGCGGCGAGGCGCTCTCCGACCGCGTCCGCGCCCTCGTTGTTGAGGCCCATGCGGTTGATGAGCGCCTCGTCTTCCGGGAGGCGGAACATGCGCGGCCTCGGGTTTCCGGGCTGGGGCTCCGCGGTGACGCCGCCGACCTCGACGTGACCGAAGCCGAGCGCCGAGAGGACGGTCGGTATCTCGGCGTTCTTGTCGAAGCCCGCCGCGACGCCGACCGGATTCGGGAAGTCGAGGCCGAACGCGCGCGTGGCGAGCTGGGGGTCCTCGACGCGGTAGCGCCGCTCCAAGAGCGGTTCGACGGGCGTGCCGCGAGCGGCCGCGAGCAGTCCGTGGATGGTCCGGTGAGCGGTCTCGGGTGGGAGCGAAAACAGGAGCGGCTTGGCGAGTCGGTAGGGATTCATTGCTGTCTGTCGGGCCTTCCGCTGGGAGTGAGTCGGTTCGAGACGATGCGGGTCACGCGCTTAGAAGTCGTGTTCGACCTGGTCTGGGTCCGCTTTCTGGATGATGATTTTGCCGTCCCGCACGCGGACGAACACCTCGTCACCGATCTCCATCCCGGCGACCGCGAGTTCGTCTTCGTGGAGGTTGACGTGGACGTTGTGGTACTCGCCGTTCTCGTCTTTGGCGCCACTCGGACTGAGCTTCTTTTTCCGGACCATCTGGGGGTCTATCCGTTGGTTCGCCGCAGGGGATACATAAGTGTTGTCTCCGTCTTCCCGTGGAGTGGTGATTTTCGCCGCAACCGGACCGTCTCGCAGGGAAACCCGTCGCTACTCCGGTGAGGGTTGGCGCCCCGACAAATCGGTCGAGTTTATAAGCAACACGGCGTCGTCGGTCGAAATTCGTCGATATATTTATCATGTGCCATGTGGTTCATTGGCATAGAGGTGGAAAATCATGGTACGCGAGGACGGTAAGCGAAACTTCGTGCTCCGAGAGGAGGACGGTACAGAGACGAGTGTGTTTTCGGGCAGTATGCCGAGGCAAGCGGCGCTCAAGGCGGCCCGACGACTCGACCCCGCCGGGTCCGAGGACGAGGCGAAGTCGGACGCAGTCGAGATTCGACTCCGCGAGAAGGGGACCGACAAGGTCCACATCTTCGACGCGTGGGCGTGGAACAGCAGTGCCCCCGAGGACAAGCCCGGCTGGATGGAGGGGAAAATCACCAAGGGGAACGTCTCAAAGAGGGGTATCGAGCACCTCGACGAGTAGCGCGACCGGCGCCATGCGCCATTATTCTCAGCGTGCGTACGCACGCGTAGCGCTACGGGTCGTAGAGCAGTCGATACGCCTTTCAAACAGCGCCACCAGCGTCTGCTTGCGCGACCGACACCCGGTCAGACCGAACGTACGACGCGTGGGATGACCGACCGGCCTCCAGTCGCGCGATACCTGTTCCTCCGAGAGTCATCGTTCACCGCCGACAGTCTGTCATTATCTTATGAGTAATCTCGGCATGAAACCGCATGACGTAGCGCCATCGGTTCGACGGCCTTTTA
>NZ_AOLM01000017.1 GCF_000337835.1 Haloferax sulfurifontis ATCC BAA-897
CGGGCGGTACGGCGCGATTCACGCGAAGGGCGTCGTCGCCGACGACACCGCGCTCGTCGGGAGCCTCAACTGGAACCGGCACTCGGCCCGCGAGAACCGCGAAGTCGTGCTCGCGCTGTCTGACCCGGCCGCCGCGGCGTACTTCCGCGAGGCGTTCGCGGCGGACTGGCGGGCCAGCGGGCGCGGGGCGGAGCCGAGGACGGGACTCGTCGCCGCGGCCGCCCTCGCAGTCGTCGTCGGACTCGCGGCGCTCAGGCGACTGGAGTTCGAAAAATGAGTGTCGGGAACCGCGTCTGCGACCTTACGCCGTCGTCGACAGCTCTTCGTCGATGTCGGCTTCGGCCATCTTCTCGACGAGGCTGTCGATGACCTCCTGGCGCATGCCGCTGACGAACTTGATGGAGCCGACGACGAGGTGGCCGCCGCCGGAGACGCCGCCGCCGACGACCTCCTCGTTCAGTTCGGCGACCATCCGCGGGATGTCGAGGCGGACGCCGTCGGACCGGAGGACGGCGAAGTCGGGACCGTAGCCGATGGTGATGACCGGCTCGCCCGTCTCCTGGACCTTGCGGTCGTGGAGTTTGCCCGTGGTCTTGCCCGGCGCGGGGTAGGTAAAGCGGTGGGCCCACTTGTCGAGGTCGATGCGGTAGAGGTTGGCCCCGCTGTCGAGGCGCTCGTGTTCGAGGTGTGGCTCGGCGGCTTCGAGCTGGCGCTCGACGTCGCGCTCGGCGCGCGTCGAGAGGAACTCGACGAGTTCGCGGTGGCGCTCCTCGTCGTCACAGCCGACGTTGAGCACGTCGTTGACGATGGACGCGCCGTCGTTGTAGCGAAGCCAGTGGGCGGCGTAGTCGAGCGCCTCGCCCACGTCGAGGAGCTGTTCGCGGTCGTAGCCCTCGTCTTCGGCGAGCGCGATGTAGTTGTCCATGACCTCCGCCTTCGAGCGGTCAGACAGCCCCGCGACGGCGGGGACGTGACGCAGTTCGTCGGTCACGTCGGGGTGAATCATCCGCGCGAGTTCGACGCACATCATGCCGGTTGTGATGCGGTAGTCCTCGCCGTGGAGATAGGGGTTGACGTGGGCGTCGAGAAGCGGGTCGACCGCCTCGGGGTCGGGGTGGTGGTGGTCGACGACCGCGATGGGCACGTCGTAGTGCGCGAGGTTCTCGTAGGCGGGCACGTCCTCCTCGGTCGACCCGTTGTCGAGCATGAGCAGGAAGGGAAGCCGCTGGCCGTGGCGGGCGCGCCCTTCGAGCGCGAAGTTCAGGTCGCGGGTCACGTCCTCCATCTCGTAGAACGGGGCCTTGCTCGGCAGGCGCTTGAACAGGTGTCGCGGCGCGTCGGGGTCGTCGTGGACCTCGGTGATGAGCCGTTCGAGGGCCAGTTGGACCGGGACGGACGCGCACATGCCGTCGCCGTCGGCGTGGTGGCGGACGCGAATCGGGCGGCCTTCGAGGACCGTCCGGCGGAGCAGGCGCGCCACGTCTTCGAGGTCGCCGCGGAGCTTCTCGAACGCCGACCACTCAACGAGCGGTTCGACGGGTTCGGGCTCGGCGCGCTCGTCGAGCGCGGCGTCGATGCGCTGGCGGGCGTCGGCCGCGGCCTCGTCGTCGAGGACGGTCAGGCCGTCGACTTCGAGCTGTCGGGTGCCCTCGTGGTCTTCGACGGTGCCGGCCATGCGGACCACGTCGTCGAGGTCGACTTCGGGGAACGCGCGGACGCCGGCTTCCTCGAAGGCGGCGGCGGCGACGATACCGGAGTCGTCGGCGATGCGGAAGACGGTCGGGCCGCCGGTCTGCTTGATCTGCGTGACGACGCCCTCGACGGTGACCGACTCGCCGACCGAGAGACTGGAGATAGGTGTGATGGTCGGCTCGTGGTCGACGGTCAGGGTTCGGTAGTCGTCGGGCGTGTCCTCGGCGAACGCGATGTCGCCGTTCTCGCGGACGGATTCGAGGCGGACGACCAGTCGGTCGCCGACCTCGTAGTCGGCCGAGAGGTTGGACTCGTGGATGAGACCGGAGACGGAGTCGGAGATGTCCACGAAGATGCCGTACTCCACGACGCCGTTGACGACGGCGTGGTAGTACGCGTCGGTCTCGACGTCGTCGGCGGTACAGTTCGGTGCGAGATCATAGACGATAGGTCGCGCGTCCGAATTCGGACGCGAGTCGTCGCCGGAACCCCCGGCGTGCTCGTCGCTCATAGTCCCGCTAGGTCAGGGGGTAGTGTTAAGCTTTACAAAAGCATCTCGCGTGCGCGGCGGGTTCTCACGACTCGATTCGACTCGGTTCGGCCCGAGACTCGCGTTCGCGGGCGGTCAGTAGCCGAGTTCGTCCAGCGCGTCTTCGACCGACGGGACGTAGTCGGCCCCGAAGACGCGGACGTGTTCGAGGAGCGGGAACAGCGCGTAGGCGGGCGAGCGGTCCTCGAAGAAGCCGTCGGCGATGGGTCGGCGCTCGTCGTAGGCGTCGAAGAAGGCGTCGCCGACGGCGTCGAACCAGTCGATGTAGGCCAGTTCGACCTCGGGGTGGCCGTAGTAACACGCCGGGTCGAGGAAGGCGACGACGCGGTCGTCGCGGGCGCGGAGGTTCGCGCCCCACACGTCGCCGTGGACGAGCCGCGGGGCCGCCGGTTCGACGAGGAGCGCGTCGAGGTCGGCGGCGACCGACTCGATTCGCTCGGCTGTCGCGGCGGGGAGTCCGGCGTCGAGCGCCGCCTCGGCCCACGGCAGGAGGCGCTGGTCGCGGAAGAACGCCACCCACGAGTCGGTCCACGGGTTCGCCTGGCGGTACGGTCCCGAGAGCGTGTCGTAAGGGAAACCGAACGCCGGCGCGGTCGTCTCGTGGAGCGCGGCGAGGTGGGCGGCGAGGCCGCGCTCGGCGGCGGGGGTCAACTCTGACGCGCCCTCGACGTAGTCGAGGACGAGCAGGTCGGCGTCGGCGTGGTGGACCGCGGGGACCGGAAGGCCGGCCGCGGCGAGCGAGTCGAGCATCGCCGCCTCCACGTCGAGCGGCGTGTCGCCACCTTGCGACGACGGGGTCGCGCCCGTCGAAGTCGAGGCGGTAGACGCGGCCGACGTGTCCGCCGTCGAGTTCGGTCGTCGCGGGCGGCGGCGCGTCGGCGTCGAGCGCGTCGGTCACGCGAGCGGCGAGGTCGGAATCGAGCGTCACACCCGAGGTCGGGCGAGCGCCGACCTCAGTATGGCGGTTCCGTTCCGGCGACCGACTCGGCGTTCCGGAACCCTTAGATGGAGCGCCCGCGGACGGTTCGGTATGCGACTCTTCCGGTCGCGGGAGGTCGTCGGTATCGCCGCCGACGCCCTCGACTTCGCGCTCGAAGCCTCTGCGGAGACGCATCCGAACGAGTACATGGGCCTCCTCCGCGGCGAGGAGGCCCGCCGGGTCGGCGTCGACCGCGACGGCTACGTCGTGACGGACGTGCTCATCATCCCGGGGACCGTCTCGGACCCCGTCAGCGCGACCGTCAGAAACGACCTCGTGCCGAACGACTTCCGCGCCGTCGGGTCGATTCACTCGCACCCGAACGGCGTCCTCCGCCCGAGCGACGCCGACCTCGACACGTTCGGGAGCGGTCGGGTCCACATCATCATCGGCTCGCCGTACGGCCCCGACGACTGGGAGGCGTTCGACCAGTCCGGCGAGGTCCGCGACCTCGACGTGCTCGACGTCGACCTCCCCGACCCCGAATCGTTCTTCGACTTCACGCAGGACGACATCGACGCGGAGTTAGACCGATGAGACGGGTCATCGCGCAGGGCACCTTCGACATCCTCCACCCCGGCCACGTCCACTACCTCTCGGACGCCGCGTCGCTCGGCGACGAACTCCACGTCATCATCGCCCGCGGCGAGAACGTGACGCACAAGCCGAAGCCGATTCTCGACGACCGCCAGCGCCGCGACATGGTCGCCGCGCTCGACGTGGTCGACGAGGCGCACCTCGGCCACGCCGAGGACATCTTCGTCCCCATCGAGAACATCGACCCCGACGTCATCGTCCTCGGCTACGACCAACACCACGACGAGGAGGGAATCAAAGCCGCGCTCGACGCCCGCGGCATCGACTGCGAGGTCACGCGCGCGACGCCGCGGGAGCCACGCCACGACGACGAACTGCTCTCGACGGGCCGCATCATCGACCGCATCGTCGAGCGGCGCTGTTGAGTGCTCGCCGCGGAAGACGACCCGAACTGCGAACTGCCGACTGATTTTCCGACGACCGACCGCGACGAGCGCGAGCGTCGTCACTCGGCGGCGAGGGTCGAAAGAGAAGGGATGCGTTACTGCGTGGAGTTCGTCGCGGTGCTGTTCGAGGACGAAGACGACGATTCGCTGTTGGCCGACTGTTGCTCGTCGAGCCAGTTCTGATACTCGTCCTGCGAGACGACTTCGACGGTGAAGTACATCTGGGAGTGCGCGACGCCGCAGTACTCAGTACAGTAGCCCTGGTAGGTGCCTTCCTCGTAGGCGACGGTCTTGATGGTGTTCGTCGAACCCGGCATCGCGTCCTGTTTGAGCGCGAGTTCGGGGACGTGGAATCCATGTATCACGTCCGCTGAGGTGATTTGGAAGTAGACGGGGCGGTCGGCGGGGATGACGATCTCGTTGCCCGACGAGAAGTTACCCTCCTCGGGGTAGTACATGTTCCAGCCCCACTGGTACGCCTCGGCCGTGACGACGACCGGGTCGTCGTCCATGGCGATGTCGTTGCCCTGGTGCGTGACGTTCTCGTTGGCCAGCACGCCGTAGGAGGCGACGCCGACGAAAAGCAGGATAATCGCTGTCGCGATGGTCCACGTGATTTCGAGCCGGCGATTCTCCTTGGTCGGCAGTGCGCGCTCGCTGTTGCGGAACTTGATGACGGTGTAGAGGAGGATGACCTCCACCAGCACGGTGATCGGGATGGCGACGTACAGTAGCTCCCCGTTCAGCTGGTTGATGAGTTCCGACGTGGCAGACGCCTGCGCGGCGGCGGGGGTGGCAACGAGTGCCATCACGGCCGTCGCGAGCAGGGACGCGAGCGCGAAACGCGTCTTTCTCATGCTGAGCGAGAGTTAGGAACAACCGCATAAATGCGTACCGACTCTCGGCCCGCCGTTTATCAACCCCACCCCGCCATATCGCGGGAAGCGACGCCCGAACGCGAGGCGGAAAAGCGCGGGTCCTAAATACGGGACGGTCCAACACGTCGGTAGGTGAATTTCGTGGCCACGAATCGCGGTTCGAACACGTTCCACGGCCTGCTCGCGGCGACCGCGATGGGCGTCTATCTCCTGCTCATCGTCGGCGCGACGACCGCGCTCACGGACGCGACCGCCGCCTGTAGCGCGTGGCCCGCGTGCGGCGACGGCTTTTCGCTCCCCGCGACGCTCGACGGCTGGGTCGCTCTCGGCCACCGCGTCGCGGCCGTGCTCGTCGGCCTCCTCGCGGTCGCCACGCTCGTCTCGGCGTGGCGGACCGACACGTCCCGCTGGGTGCGAGCGACCGTCACCGTGTCGGCGGTGCTCTACCCCGCGCAGGCCGGTCTCGGCGCGGTCGTCGCCACCGTCGGCGTCGGCGCCGCGCTCTCGACGCTCCACTTGGTCCTCGGCATGGTCATCTTCGGCGGCCTCGTCGCCGCCCTCGCGTGGACCCTCGAAGCGGCCACCGGCGACCCCGACGACGCGCCGGTCGGCACCCCGTCGATGAGCCCCCCGGCCGACGACGGCGAGCGACCGCCCGTTCCGACCGAGCCGGTCGCCCGCGCGAAGGCGACGGTCAACGCGTACTTCCGGCTCATGAAGCCGCGGCTGATGTGGCTCCTCTGTCTCGTCGCGTCGGCGGCGATGGCGCTCGCCGGCACCGTCTCGCCCGGACTCACGCCCGAGGTCATCGCGGCGACCCTCGGCGGCGGCGTCCTCTCTATCGGCGCGTCCGGCACGTTCAACCACGTCCTCGAACGCGACGTGGACCGCCGGATGCAACGGACGAGCGACCGACCGCTCGCGGTCGACCTCGTCCCCGTCCGCAACGCCGTCGCGTTCGGCCTGCTCCTGACGGTCGCGTCGGTGGCGCTGTTCGCGTCCGTCAACTGGCTCGCGGCCGTCCTCGGCGTCGTCGCCATCGCCTTCTACAGCGTCGTCTACACGCTCATCCTGAAGCCCAACACGGTCCAAAACACCGTCATCGGCGGCGCGGCCGGCGCGCTTCCGGCGCTCATCGGCTGGGTCGCCGTCACCGGCGACGTCGGCCTCGGCGGTCTCGTCCTCGCCGTGGTCATCTTCATGTGGACGCCCGCGCACTTCTACAACCTCGCGCTGGCCTACAAGGACGACTACGCCCGCGGCGGCTTCCCGATGATGCCCGTCGTCCGCGGCGAGACCGAGACGCGAAAGCACATCCTCTGGTGGCTCGGCGCGACGCTCGTCTCGGCGGCCGGCCTCGCGGTCATGGACGCCCTCGGGGTCGTCTACCTCGTGACGAGCATCCTCTTCGGCGGCGCGTTCCTCTACTTCGTCGTGCGCCTGCACTACGAGCGCGACGACACCGCCGCCTTCCGGGCGTTCCACGCCTCGAACGCCTACCTCGGGATGTTGCTCCTCGCCATCGTCGTCGACACGCTCGCAATCTGAGAACCGACTACGACACCACCCAAACACATGGCAACCGCATCCGCACTTCCCCGCCCCTCGCGGGCCAGTCTGCTCCGCGCCGCCGTCGCCGTGAACACGACGCTGATTCTGGCGTTCGTCTACCTGCTTTTCACCGAGGCGAGCGTCGGCGCGCCGCGTTACGCCGTCTACGGCGTCGCGTGGGTCATCGTCGGCCTCTGGGTCATGTTCGACACCGACGTCGCCTCCGCCTCATCCGCGACGAAGCGCAAGGCGGCCGCCGTCGCCGTCGGCTACTTCGCGCTCCTCGCGGTCGCCGGCGGTCTCGTCACCTCGCCCGTGCCCGGCGGGACGAGCGGCGTCCGCGTCGCCTTCCTCCCGCCGGGATGGGGGCCGGCGCTCGTCTACGGCGGCGACCTGTTCAACCTCGTCCTCATGCCGGCGCGCGTGGTCGGCTACGCGGCGCTCGCGTTCCTCGTCTACGACACGGTCGTCGAGGCGGCGGGCGCGGCCGTCTCCGGCGTCGTCGGCCTCTTTTCCTGCGTCTCGTGTTCGTGGCCCGTCCTCGCGTCGGTCGCCACGAGCGTCTTCGGCGGCGGGACGGCCGTCGCGGCGACCGTGACGACGCTCTCGTACGACCTCTCGACGCTGGTCTTCCTCGTCACCGTGGTCCTCCTCCGGTGGCGGCCCGGCTTCGGGAAGTAGTCGCGGGTTCGCTCCCGCGGACGCGCTCGCCGCCCGCCCTCTCGTTTTTACCCGCGCGCCGTGAACGTCCGGCCATGACCGAGGTCGAAATCGAATACTGCGTCCCCTGCGGCTTCCTCGACCGCGCCGAACAGCTCCAGCACGCGCTCCTCGAACAGTTCGGCGAGCGACTCGACCGCGTGGCGCTCGTCACGGGCGACCACGGCGTCCTCACCGTCACCGTCGACGGCGAGCGCGTCTGGGACAAGTCGGAAGACGAGTTCGACCCGGACCTCGTGCTCCGGCGGGTCCGCCCGCACGTCGGCTGAGCGGGGCGGGACGTGAAATCACTCGAACACGCCGCCGTCGGCGCGGTCGCCGGGGCGGTCGCCGCGCTCGCCGTGGACCCGCCGGGGAGCCTGCCGCTTCTCGTCGCCGGCGCGGTGTTCGCGAGCGTCTTCATCGACCTCGACCACTTCGTCATCGCCCGCGTCCAGCGCGGCGACTGGGCGAACCTGCGGCTCGCGGTGACGAACCCGCGGGTCGGCCTCCTCGACCAAGAGCGGGTGTTCGAGGAGTTCGACACCGAGTTCGACCGCAAGCGACTCCTGAGCCACCACCTCGTCGGCGGCGTCGCGGTCGGCGCGCTCGCGCTCTCGGGACTCGGGTCGCTCGCGGCGTTCCTCGCGGTCGTGCTCTACGTCCACGTCGTCTGCGACTTCCTGCGAGACCTCGGCATCGCGTGAGAAAAGCCGGAGTCGGAATCGTCCGGGGCGTTCGGGTCGTCCGTCTCGCCCGTCTCGCCCGTCGCGCGTCGCCCGCAGTCGCTTAGTGGCCCCAGCGTTTGCCGTCTTCGTCGTAGCGGGCGTTCGTGATGCGCTCCCACTGGTCGGTCGAGATGTCCACGTCGGCCGCGCCGACGTTCTCGTCGAGCTGGTCGGTCGTTCGCGCGCCGACGATGGGGACGACCGTCGCCTCGGGGTAGTCCATCAGCCAGCGGAGCGCGACCTGTGCGGGGCTGGCGTCGACCTCGTCGGCGACGGCGCGAATCTCGTCGAGCACCTTCCAGCCGCGCTCGGAGACGTAGAAGCGCTCGAAGCGATCGTCGAACGAGCCGCGCGCGCCGTCGGGCGCGACGTACTTCGAGGGGTCGTCGGGGTCGGCGCGCTCGTACTTGCCCGTGAGAAAACCTCCCGCGAGCGGCGAGTACGGACAAATCGCGATGTCCTGGTCACCGCACACGTCGAGGTAGTCTTTCACGTCCTCGTAGTAGCCCGCGTGGAACAGCGGCTGGGTCACGTCGAATCGGGCGTAGTCGTTGACGTCGGATTTCCACAGCGCCTTCGTGAGTTGCCACGAGGCCATCGTGGACGCGCCGAGGTAGTTGACCTTCCCCTCCTCGACGAGGCCGTTGAGCGTCTGGAGCGTCTCCTCGATGGGCGTCTCCTCGTCCCAGCGGTGGATGTAGTAGAGGTCGAGGTAGTCGGTGTCGAGGCGGTCGAGCGTCCCCTCGATTTGGTTGCGGATGTGGGTCCGCGAGAGGCCGCGCCCGTTGGGGTTGTCCTCGTCGAACGGGAAGTACACCTTCGAGGCGAGCACGTAGTCCTCGCGGTCGCGCTCGGCCAGCCAGTTGCCGATGTACTGCTCGGAGGTGCCGTTCGGATTCCCGTAGACGTTGGCGGTGTCGATGAAGTTCCCGCCGCGCTCCTCGAACGCGTCGAGGAGTTCGTGCGCTTCCTCCTCGTCGGTCTCGAGGACGCCGCTACTCTTTCGACCGAATCGCCACGTGCCGAAGCACAGTTCCGAGACGCGGGTGCCGGTCGACCCGAGTCGTCGATAGTCGAGGCTCATGGTCGATGCCACGTCGGCCGGCGACTAAAGCGTGTGAGTAGCGGCGAGGTGTTCAGCGTTGTTCGCCGGCGTCGGGCGGTTCGGCGGGGGCCGCGTCCGCCGCGAACAGGTCGCGCGCGACCGGCGCGCCGCCGAGCGCGAGCGCGAGGAGGAGCACCGCGAACCCGACGGTGACGAGCCCCTGCGACGGATTCTCGGCGAGGGCAGTAACGTGGAGCGCCACACCAACTAACGCGAGCACGACGGCGAATCGCTGGAGGACTGCGTCGTCCATGCCCGACCCACACGCGCTCCCCGGGAATCCCTTGGGACTCGCCCGCACGCTTTTGCGGCTTCCGCGCGACTGATACGCCATGTTCAGAGTCGCAGGTATCGGCCTCGGAAGCCTCGGTGTGCTGGAGTGTCGCCTCCTCAACGAACTGGAGGGGGTTCGCGTCGTCGCCGGCGTCGACCCCGCCGACGAGGTGCGCGAGCGGTTCGCAGACGAGTTCGACGTGCTGACCTACGAAACGACCGCGGAACTGCTGGACGCCGAGTTCCTCGACGCGATGACTATCGCCTCGCCGCACACCAAGCACTTCGACCAGGCGCTCGCCGCGCTCGACGCCGACCTTCACGTCCACCTCGAAAAGCCGATGGTGACGGACCTCGGCGGGGCGCGGGTGCTCATCGACCGCGCCGACGAGCGCGGCCTCACGCTCGCGGTCGGCTACCAGCGCCACTTCGACCCGCGGTTCCACGAACTCCGGCGCGTCGTCGACAGCGGCCGCATCGGCGACCCGCACATGGTGGTCTGCCACCTCGAACAGGAGTGGATTCGCTGGACGAAAGACGAGTGGCGCGGCGACCCGTCGCTGTCGGGCGGCGGCCAACTGTACGACTCGGGGTCGCATCTCCTCGACGCGATGCTCTGGGTGACGCGCTCGAAACCGGTGACGGTCGCCGCGGCGGTCGACCACCGCGGCCACGACGTTGACGTGAACGCGGCGCTCGCGGTCGTCCTCGACCGCGACGGCGACCGCCTCACCGCGAGCGTCGGCGTCTCCGGCGACGGACAGAGCGTCCCGGACCCCGGCGAGTCGCTCCGGGTCATCGGAACCGAGGGGATGGTCGCCTTCGACGGCGAGACCATCGAGGTGACGGAGGGCGGGACGACCTACACCGCCACGCCGCCGACGCCCGGCTTCGAGGAGTTGACCCGGAAGAAGCTCCGGAACTTCGTTGACGCCGCCCGCGACGAGGCCGACCTCGCCATCCCGGCCGAGGACGCCCTGCGCGTGACCGCGCTGACCGAGGCGGCCTACGAGTCGGCGACGACGGGCAGGCGGGTCAACGTCGACGGCGACGCCTGACGCCCCGGCTTCGGAGGCGCGGGACGAGGCTCACGCGCCGGTCAGCCGGTTCAGCGCGCCCGACGACCCGGTGACAATCGGGCGGTCGCTGGTGCAGACGTACAGTTCGCCGTCGGGTGCGCGGCCGAACGCGAGGACGTTCGTGCCGCCGTCGTCGCGGTCCGCCACGGGAAGCTCCGCGATGTCCCACGGCCGCGACTCGCTCGGGCGGGCGGCGAACAGTCTGCCCTCGGACTGCCAGTCGGCGAAGACGTACGCGCCCGACAGCGCCGGAATCGACTCGCCGCGGTAGACGTGGCCGCCGATGACGGCCACCCCGGACGGGCCGTCCCCGCTGTGGGGGTACTCCAGCACCGGGTCGATGAGCGGCGCGCCGTCGGGCGTCTCGGTCGGGCAGTCGCCCGCGCGGAAGCAGTGTGCGCCCTCGCGGACGTTCCAGCCGTAGTTGCCGCCGGCTTCGAGCAGGTTCACCTCCTCCCACGCGCCCTGACCCACGTCGGCGACGTAGCAGTCCTCGCCGTCGAACGAGAGCCGCCACGGGTTTCTGAGCCCCCACGCGTACTGCTCGTCGCGGCCGTCGGAGCCGACGAGCGGGTTGTCCTCGGGGATTCCGTAGGGCCGGTCGTCGTCGCCGGCGACCCCGCCGGTCGAGTCCACGTCGATGCGGAGGACGCTCCCGAGGAGGTTCTCGGTCACGTCCTGTCCGTTGCCGCCCGTGACGGCGTCGTACCAGTCGTCGACGTGGCCGCGCCCCTCGTCGTTCGCGCCGCCGCCGTCGCCCGTGGCGACGTAGAGATAGCCGTCCGGGCCGAACGCGACGGCTCCCGCGTTGTGGTTCGGCTGGGGCTCGGGGAGTTCGAGCAGTGTCCGCTCGGAGTCGGCCGAGACGGTCGTCGCCTCGGGGTCGACCGTCAGTTCGCTCAGGACGAACGTGTGACTGTAGTTCGCGGGCGTTCCCGACCGTCGCGGGGCGCTGTACCGGAGGTAGAGCCGCCCGTTGTCGGCGAACTCGGGGTGGAAGGCGACGCCGAGGAAGCCGCGCTCGTCGTAGCCGTTGAGGTCGACGACGCGGTCTGTGATGTCGAGGTACGGTTCGCTTTGCAGTCCCGCGTCGTCGTGGAGCCACATCCGGCCGGGCTGGTCGACGACGAACCGTCGGCTCCCGCCGAACGCCTCGGGGATGGCCACGTCGACCGGCGAGGCGAACCCGGTCGCCACCGTCTCGTAGGCGACTTCGAGGCCCGCGAGGGAGCCGCCGGAGCCGCCGGAGCCGTCGCCCGTGGTCGCGGTCGTGGTCGACCCGTCGGTCGGCGCGTCGCTGTCGGTCGTTTCACCACCGCCGTCGGTCGGGGCGCTCGCACAGCCCGCGAGCCCGCCCAAGAGGGTCGCGCCGGTCGCGGCGAGAAAGTCGCGTCGGGAACCGTTCATGTCAACGTAGAGCGGCGCGAGTGGAGTAAGGCTTGCTACGGTCGGGTCAGCTGGGTCTCCCCGCTGTCCCGCCGCCCCCACGACTCGAATCGAGCGGCGATTCCGAATCCCTTACCACCCGATAGTGACGACGGGTACGACATGGACGAGGTACTCGCCGCCGACGGCCTCAGGAAGTCCTACGGCGACGTGGAGGCGCTTTCGGGCGTCTCCCTGTCGGTCGCCGAGGGGGAGGTCTTCGGTCTCATCGGTCCGAACGGCGCGGGGAAGACGACGCTGGTTCGCGCCCTCACGGGTACGACCGCGGTGGACTCGGGGTCGGCGGCCATCCTCGGGCGCGACCCGACCGAGGTGGACCGCCAGCGCCTCGGCGTCCTCCCGCAGGAGTTCCGCCCCGCGGGTCGGCTCACCGCCCGCGAACTCGTGGCCTACTACGCCGGGCTCTACGACGACGCCCGCGACCCCGACGCGGTGCTCGACGAGGTCGGTCTCGCCGACGCCGCCGACACGTGGTACGAGAACCTCTCGGGCGGCCAACAGCGCCGCGCCTGCATCGCCCTGACGCTCGTCAACGACCCCGACGTGCTGTTTTTGGACGAACCGACGACCGGCATCGACCCCGCGGGTCGGCGGTCGCTGTGGGGGCTCATCGAGGGCCTCGCCGCCGGCGGGACGACGGTGTTTCTCACCAGCCACTCCATGGAGGAGATAGAGCGCCTCGCCGACCGCGTGGGCCTGCTCAACGCGGGCGAGCTCGTCACGGTCGGCCGGCCGGACGACCTCGTCTCCGAGTACGGCGGCGACAGTCGTCTCGTCGTCCGGACCGACGGCGACGCCGACGCCGACGCCGACGCGGCCCTCGAATCGGTGTCGCTCCCGGCCGCGCTCGACGCGACGGTGTCGGGCGACGGCATCACCGTCCACGGCGTCGGCCCGCGCGACATCGGCGACGTGGTCGCCGCCTTCGACGACGCGGGCGTCGTGTACGAATCGCTCGTCTGGAAACAGCCCGGTCTCGAAGAGGTCTACCTCTCTTTGACCGGCGAGCAGTTCGAGGCCGCCCGCCCCGCCGCGGCCGCCGCGGTCGGAGGTGACAGATGAGCCTCGCCGCCCGCGTCCGCTCGGAGTTCGTCGCCTCGTGGCACTCGTTCCTCCGGCGGCGGACGGCGGTCTTCTTCACCTTCTTCTTCCCCGCCATCATCGTCGTCATCTTCGGGGCGCTCGTGCAGACCCAGCCGACCGGCGGCGGCCTGTTCGCCGAGCCGAAGGAGTACTACATCGCCGGCTATCTCGCGGTCGTCGTGCTGTTCACGCCGCTGTCTCGCGTCGGGAGCACCATCGCCCGCCACCGAGAAGGGAGCCGCTTCGAGAAGCTGGCGACGACGCCGCTGTCGCGCGCCGAGTGGCTCCTCGCGCACTCGCTCGTCAACGTCGTCGTCATCGGCCTCGCGGCGCTGTTGCTCCTCGCGCTGTCGGCGCTCGTGACGGGCGCGTCGATTCCGCTGACGCCCGCGACGCTCGCCATCGTCCCCTTCGTCGCGCTCGGCGTGACGCTCTTCTGCGGCCTCGGGGCCGTCATCGGGAGCGTCGCCGATTCGCAGGACGGCGTCATCGCCGCGAGCAACGCCATCGCGCTTCCCCTGCTGTTCCTCTCGGAGACGTTCGTGACGCCCGACCTGCTACCGGCGTGGTTCGTCCCGGCGCTGAACCTCTCGCCGCTCACGTACTTCGCCCGCGGCGTCCGGGCGCTCACCTACGGCGGCGGCGACTGGCTCACGAACCTCGCGGTGCTCGCGGCGCTCGCGGTCGCCTTCTTCGCGGCCGGAACGCTGGCGATTCCGCGGACCGACTGAGGGGACGCACCGCTCCCGCCCGCGACGTTCGAGGCGTCCCGAGGGCCCCGACGCGCCCGCAAACTCAAGCCTTAACCCGCGGCCGACCCCACGTGGTGGCATGGTCGAAACTGAGACGTACACCATCGAGGGACCGGACGGAGACACCGAAGCGCTGGAACTCCCCGCGGGCCTCGTCGACATCTTCTCGGAACAGGGCGAAGAGCCGACCGACGTCGTCGCCGACGTCGTCGTACAGGCGTTCGCACAGCAGGCCCACGTCGTCGCCCACCACAGCGAAGGCGGCGCGCCGGCCGACATCGCCGAAATCAACGAGAAGATGGAGGAACTGTTCGAAGAGCGCTTCGGCGTCCCGCTGTCGGACGCGCTCGGCCACTCGCACTAAGCGGCAGTCGCACCCGAATTTTCTCGAATTACGACAGGTAGCCGCGCCTGTCGAGGGAGAGCCCAGCCACGACGACGACGAGCACGATGCCCAGCGCCACGGGCATGAAGTACGGACTAGATATCGTCCCTCGCGTGAGTTGCCACGAGCAGAGAACCCCGAGAACTCCGCCGAGCGTGACGAGCGCCCAGAGGAACCCTAACTCGGAGAGAACCCGCGTCAGCACGGACATCGTTCGCTCACCGGGACGCGTGGCGGTTCACTCGGTCCCGACATCACGACGAGCGCGGGAAAACGCCGTTCGAATCCGGTCATCACGGCTGTTCTGACAACCCGCAGAACCATATGTGTTTCAGCGGGCGCGCTCAGATGAACGCCAGCGGCACCATGATGGCGAAGCCGGCGACGAGGCCGGCGACGAGTTCGACCCGGCCGCCGCGCGGGAGGCGCTCGCCGAGTTCGAGCGCCTCGGGGATGAACTCCGTGAGGACGAGAAACACCATCGCGCCCGCGGCGAAGCCGAAGCCAAAGGGGAGGAACTCCCGGGCGATGCGGACGAAGTAGAACGCGATGACCGCGCCGATGGGCTGGGGCAGACTGGAGAAGATGGCCCACCAGACGAGCTTCCAGTTCGAGACGTTCATCGACCGGAGCGGGATGGAGATGGCCAGCCCCTCGGGGACGTTGTGAATCGAGATGGCGATGGTCATGAACACGGCGAGTAGCGGGACGACGAAGCCGAACAGTTGGATACCGCCGTCGAGGCCGAGGTCGGCGAACGAGACGCCGACGGCGACGCCCTCGGGGAAGCTGTGGACGGTGAGGATGCCGAGAATCAAAAGCAGTTTGCGGAAGTCGGCCTCCTCGTACTGCTTAGGGTTGACGTCCGCGCCCTCGATGACGCGGTGGGCGACGACGACGAGCGCGACGCCCGCGAGCATCCCGATACCGAGTTGGAGCGGCGTCCCGTTTGCGAGCCCCTCGAAGACGAGGCCGAACAGCGACGCCGACACCATGATTCCCGAGGCGATACCCCACAGCGCCACGTTCCAGCGGTCGCTCACGTCCGAGACGAAGAAGAACGGAATCGCGCCGAGACCGGTCGCAATGGCCGTGACGAGCCCGGCGAGAAAGACGAACGTGAGAGCGGCAAACTGGTCCATACCGACCGTAGCCACTCGGAGCCGATAAGTATTATCATATCTCAGATATTTTGGCTGGCCTAAACCATTGAATGCCGAGTAGAGGGCTTCAGATGGTTTAGATAGGCCAAAAAGTGCGGCCCAGAGTTAGAATAGATATTCTGATATATATCGGCGTGGGCGGCGGCTCGGCGGCGATAGTCGGCGAAGAAAGGTGTCGGTGCCGCGGTGCGCGCACACCGGGCAGAGCGCGTTCAGTCGTCGGCCGGCGACGCGCTCTCGGGGGAGTCGGTGTCGCCGCCCATCGGGGAGACGGGGGTGGCCGCGACGGAGCGGGCCGAACCCATCCAGCGCTCGACGTTGGCCGAGACGTAGTCGCGCGCGCCGAAGGCGACCGCGCCGCCGACGCCGATGGCGAGGGCCGCGGCGATGCCCCACGCGAACGCCTGCGCGATGGTGAACAGGATGGCCACGTCGATGCCCATCGTGCTCAGGCCGATGACGACGGCGGTGAAGTAGAGGAACATCCGGGTGCCGACCGCGAAGACGCTCGTGTACGGCGTCTCGGTCGCCGCGCGGGTCCGGGTGATGGCGTCACCGATGAAGTCGGCGACGACGAACCCGAGGACGATGACGAGCAGACCGGCCACGAACGACGGCGCGTACGACGCCGCGGTCGAGACCCACTCGGAAAACAGGTCGACCGCGAGCACGTCGGCGGCCGCGAGGACGGCGATGGCGTAGACGAACCACTTGCCGAGCGTCCCGAACGCGCTCGATACCGCCTTTTCTGTTCCGCCGAGAATCTTCCCGACGGGCGTCGCCAACACTGCCTTGTCGACCTCGACGCGGTCGGCGATTCGCGTGATGAGGCGGGCCGCGATACTGCCGATGAACCAGCCGACGATGAGGATTAACAGCGCGCCCACGAGCCGCGGGACGAACGCGAGCACGGCGTTGGTCAACTCCGCGATGGACTCGGTCAACGTGACTTGTAACGGATACATTGTTCCGGGTGGAACATCGCGCTCCCGACAGTTAGTTAATAATAGAAGAACCGTCACCGAAATTATCTCGTAATCGGTACCCTCCGATTTCGCCGATACTCGGCGGAAACGGACGAACAGACGGATTTCGCGGTGGGTTTTTCGATTCTCGCCCGACCGATTCGCGGGCGAGACCGTCTCGGGTTCGGGCGCGTCGGCCGCGATTTAATCTCAGCTTGATTCGTCGCCGCGGTCGCGGGACTCGGTGCGCTCGTCGGCGAGGCGACCGAGCTGTGTCGCGATTTCCTCCATGGCGACGACGAGCCGAGCGGCGTACCAGAGGACGACGACGGCGACGACGAGGAACACCCACGCGAGAATCTGCTGGGCGATGAGGAGCGCGTAGGCGAGCGTCAACACGAGGAAGACGACGACGGCGACTTTCGCGCCGGTGGACCGATGAAGCGGCGCGTCGGGGGAGGGGTTCGACACAACCCATCGTTTTCAGGGGATGACATTATGTGTTTGGCCGTCGCGGGCCGGCGGTGTCGACCCCCTACTGACGAGCGTAACCGGCCCAATTCTGTGGTATGAATCACGAACCATACCGATTAATTGCGCTACTGTATCGTGCCACCAAAGGCCGTGAGACGCCCCACACCACCGAGTTTATCAGTCAATGACGGGAATCAACAACCAATGGGAGAGCTATCCGAATTGTTCGCGCCGAACCGAATCGCGGTGGTCGGTGCGACCGAGCGCGAAGGAGCAATCGGGCGGGCAATCATGGACAACCTCATCGACGAGTTCGACGGTGAGGTCGTTCCGGTCAACCCCAAGTACGACGAACTGTTCGGCCTGCAGTGCTACGGCGACGTCGGCGAGACGAACGCCGACCTCGCGGTCATCGTCGTTCCCCCGAAGGTCGTCCTGCCGGCGATGAAGTCCGCCGGGGAGGCGGGTATCCAGAACGTGGTCGTCATCACCGCCGGCTTCGGTGAGACGGGCAGTGAGGGAGCCGCCCGCGAGCAGGAACTCCGCGACATCGCCGAGGAGTACGACCTCAACGTCGTCGGCCCGAACAGTCTGGGCATCATGAACACGGACGTGGGCATGAACGCGACGTTCGGCCCCGACATGGCCCTCGACGGCAACATGTCGTTCATGAGCCAGTCGGGCGCGTTCATCACGGCCGTCATCGACTGGGCCAACGACGAGGACATCGGCTTCAAGGACATCGTCTCGTTGGGTAACAAGGCCGTCCTCGACGAGGCCGACTTCATCGAGACGTGGAACGACGACCCCGACACCGAGGTCATCATCGGCTATCTCGAGGGCATCTCCGCGGGCCGCGAGTTCATCGACTCCGCCCGCGACGTGACGAAGGACACGCCCATCGTCCTCGTCAAGTCCGGCAAGACCGACGCCGGCGCGCAGGCCGCCTCCTCGCACACCGGCACCATCGCCGGCTCCGACGCCGCCTACGAGGCCGGCCTCGAACAGGCGGGCGTCATCCGCGCGGAGTCCGTCCAGCACCTGTTCGACACCGCCCGCGTGCTGGGCGACCAGCCGGTCCCCGAGAACAAGGACGTGGCCGTCATCACGAACGCCGGCGGCCCCGGCGTCATGACGACCGACGCCATCGGCGAGTCGGAGCTGAAGATGGCCGACTTCACCGACGAGACGCTCGAGGCCTTCTCCGAGTCGCTCCCCGCCGAGGGGAACATCTACAACCCGGTCGACATCGTCGGCGACGCCGACAACGCCCGGTTCAAGGAGGCCCTCGACGTGGCGCTCGCCGACGACAACGTCGGCATGGCGCTCGTGTTGACCTGTCCGACGGCCGTCCTCGACTACAACCAACTGGCCGCCGACACCGTCGAGCTACAGGAGAAACACGACAAGCCCATCGCCGCCTGCTTCATGGGCGGCGAGCGCGTCGACGCCGCCTCCGACGTGATGAAAGACGCGGGCATCCCGAACTACTTCGACCCCTCGCGCGCCGTCGACGGCCTCGAAGCCCTCTCGAAGTACGCCGACATCCGCCAGCGCGAGTACGACGCGCCCACCGAGTTCGACGTGGACCGCGAGCGCGCCCGCGAAATCCTCGAAACCGTCGAGGACCGCGACGACACCCGCCTCGGCGTCGAGGCGATGGAACTGCTCGACGCCTACGGCATCGAGACGCCGACCGGGGACATCGTCGACGACCCCGCCGACGCGCTCGAAGTCGCCGAAAACATCGACGGCGACGTCGTGATGAAAATCGTCAGCCCGGACATCCTCCACAAGTCCGACATCGGCGGCGTCAAGGTCGGCGTCGGAAACGAGGACGTCTACGACGCCTACGAGGACCTCGTCACTCGCGCGAAGAACTACCAGCCCGACGCCAACATCCTCGGCGTGCAGGTCCAGGAGATGGTGAACCTCGACGACGGCGTCGAGACCATCGTCGGCATGAACCGCGACCCGCAGTTCGGCCCGCTCATGATGTTCGGTCTCGGCGGCATCTTCGTGGAAATCCTCGAAGACACGACGTTCCGCGTCGCGCCCGTCTCCGAGGCGGAAGCAGAAGACATGACGAAGGAAATCGACGCCGCGCCGATGCTCCGCGGCGCCCGCGGTAACGACCCGGTCGACATCGGCGGCATCACGGAGACCATCCAGCGGCTCTCCCAGCTCGTCACCGACTTCCCGGCCATCCTCGAACTCGACATCAACCCGCTCGTCGCCCTGCCGGACGGCGTGAAGGCCGTCGACGTTCGACTCACCGTCGACCCGGACGAACTTTAAACACTTCACCACCCTATCACTCAACAATGAACACGGTACTCGTCACCTCGACCGGAGAAAGCACCGGGAAGACCGCAATCACGCTCGCACTCGGCGTCCTCGCCAAGGAGCGCGGGCTGGACGTGGGCTACATGAAGCCCAAGGGCACCCGCCTGCAGTCCAGCACCGGCAAGACCCTCGACGAGGACCCGATGCTCGCCCGAGAACTGCTCGACATCGACGCCGAGATGCACCAGCTCGAACCCGTCGTCTACTCCCCGACGTTCATCCAGGGAGCCGTCCGCGGCAAGGAGAACGCCGAGGAGCTCTCGGAGGTCATCTCCCACCACTTCGAGGACATCTCGGCCGGCAAGGACCTGATGCTCGTCGAGGGCGGCGGCTCCTACCGCACCGGCGGCATCGTCGACCTCACCGACGGCGACGTGGCGAACCTCCTCGACGCCGAGGTCATCCTCGTCGCCGACTACCAGCACCCGAGCGACCTCGACGACGTGGTCGCGGCGGTCGAAGACATCGGCCCCGACCGCCTCGCCGGCGTCGTGTTCAACCGCGTGAGCGACGCCGTCTACGACGAACTCGAAACCGAGATCGCGCCGTTCCTCGAAGCCCGCGGCGTCCCCGTCCTCGGCGTCGTCCCGACCGAAAAGGACCTCGCGGGCGTCACCGTCGAGGAACTCGCGAACGAACTCGGCGCGGACTTCGCCACCGACGCGCCGACCGACGCCTTCGTCGAGCGCTTCCTCGTCGGCGCGATGGGCGGCGACGCGGCGCTCCGCTACTTCCGCCGCACGAAGAACGCCGCGGTCATCACCGGCGGCGACCGCGCGAACATCCAGCGCGCCGCGCTCGAAGCCCCCGGCGTCAAGTGTATCATCCTCACCGGCGGCCACCGACCCGTCGGGGCCGTCATCGGCAAGGCCGAACAGAAGGGCGTCCCGGTGCTCCTCGTCAACGGCGACACGCTCTCTGTGACCGACCGCGCCGAGGACATCGTCAGCACGGGCCGCACCCGCGACGAGCGCACGGTCAACCGGATGCGCGACCTGCTGTACGAACACGCCGACATCGACGCCATCATCGGGGACATCGAACCGTCCGGTGACGACGCTGTCGACGGCGACGACGAGTAACGACTGACGCGCCGGCAGTCTCGACTGCGTTGCTTTCTTTCGGGCTTCGGACTCAGGCCCCGTTTCCGTCGCCCTCGCGACTATCGAGGTAGTCGTTGACGAGCGACGGCGCGACGACGCCGACGGCGAGCAGTGCGAGAAACGAGACGGTGAACTGCCCGGTGGCCTCCTCCACGAGGTAGGCGACCGGGAGGGCGGCGAGGACGAACCCGGTGACGACGAGCGTCTGTCGGGAGACCATGCGCCCGCTACGGCAGTCAGCGAGTTAACAGCTTTGCACCTAACAGCGCCAGCCGCGGTCGGTGTCGTTCAGGAGTTCCGCGCCGTCGTCGGTGACGACGACGAGGTCTTCGATTCGGACGCCGAACTCGTCGGGGAGGTAGATTCCCGGTTCGACGCTGAAGACGTGGCCGACTTCGAGTTCGCGGTCGCTCCCGGCGACGATGTACGGCTCTTCGTGCACGTCGAGGCCGACGCCGTGGCCGGTCCGGTGGATGAAGCGGTCGCCGTAGCCCGCCTCCTCGATGACCTCGCGGGCCGCGCGGTCGACGTCGCCGGCGGCGACGCCCGGTTCGACGGCCTCGACGGCGGCGGTCCGGGCGGCCTGCACGACGCCGTGGACCTCCGCGAACTCCGCGGGCGGCTCGCCGGCGAAGACGACGGTCCGGGTCTGGTCGCTCGGGTAGTGGTCGACGACGGTGCCGAAGTCGAGGACGACCGGGTCGCCCGACTCGATGACTCGGTCGCCGTGGCTGTGGTGCGGCATCGCCCCGTTCGGACCGGAGCCGACGAGCGGGCCGAAGGGAATCCCCTCGCCGCCCTCGTCGGCGAGGAGGCGCTCGATTTCCGCCGCGAGTTCGTTCTCGGTCATGCCGACGGCGTCGTCGCCCATGTCGCGGACGCGCTCGACGGCGCGGTCGACGGCCGCCCCGGCGCGGCGGAGCGCGTCGAGTTCGGCGTCGTCCTTCCGCGCGCGGAGCGGCGCGACGACCTCGCCCGCGAGGCCGAAGTCGGCGTCGGGAAGCGCCGCCCGGAGGTCCTGCGAGAAGCGCGCCCACATCGTGTCGTCGACGAGGACGCGGCCGCCGGCGAGGGCGAGGTCCGAGACGATGTCCGCGAGGGCGTCCCGCGGGTCGTCGTCGTCGTCGCTCCACGTGCGCACGTCGGCGACCCACGACTCGGCGCGGACCTGCGTCTCGTAGAGGTCTGGGACGAGAAACACCGGGTCGCCCTCGCGGGGGACGAAAAGAAGCAGATGGCGTTCCGCGGGCGCTTCGTCGAAGCCCGAGAGGTACAGCAGGTTTCGGCTGGGGAACAACACGGTCGCGTCGGCGTCCGCGTCGGTCAGTCGCTCCTGGCAGGCGCGGGTCCGTCGTTCGAAGGGCGTCATGCGAGTCGATACGAGCCCCGGGAGAAAAGCGTGGGCGGTCTGCGAGCGCGTGCCGGGGCGCTGGCCACCGGTCGGCCCGCCCCTCGGGCGCCCTACGCTCCGAGGTCCAGCGGGTCGTAGAGCTGGCCGGTGATGGACTCGAAGGCGTCGGAGGCGGTCACGAGACCGACCACGGAGCCGCTTTGGGGGTCGCGGACCATGGCGAGCTCCTGATTCTCTGCTTGGAAGCGGTCGATGAGGTCGCTGACCGAGAGGTCCGAGGGGACCGAAAGCGGGGGCGCGGCGATGTCGTCGAGGCGGCGGTCGCCCGACTGGAGGCGGTCGATGTTCGAGAGCACCGTCGGCGCGTAGACGACGCCGCGCACGTCGTCGAGCGAGTCGCCGACGAGCGGGAACCGCGAGTGCTGGGGGTTCGCCCGGACGCGTTCGAGGTTATCGTCCGTGGTCGCGTCGGCCGAGAGCGCGACGACGCGGTCCGCGGGGACCATCACGTCGCGGACGGGTAACTCGCCGATGCGGAGCGCGTTGAGCACCTCCTCGCGGCGGTCCTTCGGAAGCGAGCCCTGCGAGAGGATGTCCCCCATCTGGCTTCGGACCTCGCCGCGACTGAGCCGGGGTCCCTCGCCCGCGGAGCCGTCGCCGTCCTCGTCGTCGAGTTCGGCCTCCTGCCACGACCGGGTTATCTCCACGCCGCCGAGCGACAGCAGGCGCTTCGCAAGCCAGTCGGCGACGACGATGACCGGGTACATCAGCTTCGTCCAGCCGTAGAGGACGGGCGCGGTGTACTTCGCCACCGCGCGGGAGCGCTCGACGCCGAGATACGTCGGCACCTGCTCGCCGAGGACGACGTGCGAGAGGTTGATGACGACGAGCGCCAGCCCGACCGAAAGCGACGTGTGGGAACCCGCCGCTCCGCCGCCGCCGAGGGCCGCGTCGAAGGTGGCCGCGACCGCCGGTTCGGCGACGACGCCGAGGCCGACGCTGGCGATGGTAATCCCGACCTGACAGCCCGAGAGGTACACCTCCAGCCGTTCTGTCATCTCCCACGCGAGTTCGAGACCGCGGGAGCCCTCGAAGGCGGACTCGTCGAACTGCGGGACGCGCGTCATCGCGAACTCCGAGACGACGAAGAAGGCGTTCGCGAGCAACAACACGAGGCCGCCGCCGAGGCGAAGCGCGGTTTCGACACCTACCATGTGAGCCGAGCGTTCGAACCGGACTCCCCTGAGGGTGTCGGCTCGGACCGGCGGTGCGAACCTCTCGCGGGCGGTGCGGTCCGGGAGACCGATTCCGAGCGGTCAAAACGCTCCCAGAGCGGTCCAAGACGCTCCAAAACGGTTCGAAGCGGCCGGTGTGCGAGAGACACCTTAGCGCTCGAACAGCTTTATCTCGCGAGACGTCGCATTGTCACTCATGAGTTGGAAAGCAATCGACGCCCTCGACGACGCTCGTGACGCCACGACGTCGCTCCTCCTCCCGTTCGACGCGGGTCGATGGGCACGTCTCGCACTCATCGCCCTCTTCGTCGGCGGCCTCGGCGGTGGCGGTGGCACCGGTGGCAACACCGGAACGACCGTGAGCAACGGAGGCGGGTCGACGGATATCCCGGTCGACTCGCTCCCCGGGTTCGTGACGCCCGAGAACGTCTTCGCCGCGGTCATCGCGCTCGTGGCGGTCGGCCTCGTCCTCGGCCTCATCTGGTCGTTCGTCGGCTCCGTGATGCAGTTCGTTCTCGTGGACGCCGTCGTCACGAAAGACGTGCGCATCCGCAAGCCGTTCCGCGAGCGCTTCTGGCTCGGCGTCAGGCTGTTCGCGTTCCAAACCGGGCTGTTCGTCGCCGTGCTCGCGGTCATCCTGCTCCCGGTCGCCGCGGTGTTCTTCGGCTCCGTCGCGGTCACGCCCGGGATTGCCCTCCTCGCCATCCCGCTGGTGTTTCTCGCCATCGCGTTACTGTTCGCGGTCGCGGTCGTCATGCAGTTGACGACCGACTTCGTCGTCCCGACGATGATAGCCGAGGACCGCGCGCTCCTGTCGTCGTGGGGCCGGGTCGCTCCGGTGTTCCGCGCCGAACTCTCCGAGTTCGGACTGTACGTCATCGTCCGGTTCATCCTCGGCATCCTCGCGAGCATCGCCATCGGCATCGCGGCGCTCCTCGCCATCGTCGTCGTCGCCATCCCCTTCGCCATCGTCGGCGGCGGGGCGTTCCTCGCGCTCGACGCCGCGAACGTCGCGCTGTTCTCGACGGTCGGGCTGGTCGTCTTCGGCGCGCTCGGGGTCCTGTTCGTCCTCGCGGCCATCGCCGTCGGCGCGGTCGTCCAGATGCCCGTCGTGACGTACTTCCGGTACTACTCGCTGTTCTTGCTCGGGAGCGCCGACGACTCGCTCGACCTCGTCTCGCAGTTCCGGTCCGACGACGACACGTCGGCCCCGGAGGGCCCAACGCCCGCCTGAACATCGCCGACGCGCTCGCAGGTTCGGCGCGCTCGCCCGCGCGCCCCGGGACATCACCACCCCCGAAACAGCCGCCACGCCCCGAAACGCAACACTGTACGCCGTTTTTCGCATCGTCGCCGACGTGCCCGTCTCGGGCGATAAGCGGTGATTAATTAATACGTTGACACGCCTCGGTGTCGGTATGTCCTTCGAATGGGTCTCGTACTTCACGTGCGAGGAGTGTGGGCTAGAGCGCCCGTCGGCGGAGGTGCCTTACGACCGACTCGGCTACGCGGTCTGTCCGAACTGCGGCACGGAGACGCGCCCGGCCGCGCCGACGGCGACCGACGCATCGACGCTGGCGGATGGGTAGACACTTCGGCCTCCGCCGTCATCGCCCGGTATGAGTTGGACGGAGGCCCGCCGAGACGACCGCATCGTGGAGTGGGAACGGAGCGACGGCCACGCGACCATTCGGCTCCGACGCGGGCCGAACGCGTGGCACGTCAGGGTCGACCGACTCTATCAGTCCGCCGAGGGCCGCGGCTACGAGGGCGAGCGCTTCGAATCTGAGCCGGAAGCCCGCGAAGCCGTCGACGCGTGGAAAGCCGAGTACGACGTGGAGAACTGAGCTACTGTAGTCGGCGCGTCGTCTCGACCAGCGGGTGTCGGGCGTAGTCGACGATGTCGATGTCCGAGATGGACTTCAGACCCTCCTTTTCTGCGGTCCGTTGCATCCCGAGTTCGACGGGGTCGTCGACGACGATGACGTAGGCGTCCATCTCCTCGATGCCGATGCGGTCGGCCGCGAGGACGCGGTGGTGTCCGTCCGCGAGGAGCAACGTCCCGTTGTTGTCGATGACGACGAGCGGCTCCGCGAGACCGCGTTCGAGTTCGTACCGGCGGCCGTCGAGTTCGTCGGCGTAGACGCGCGCCTGCGTGGGTATGAGGTTCGAAAGCGCGACGGTCCGGCGCTCCTGGTGGACCGTGATGCCGTGAATCTGTTCGAGCGTCCGCATGAGTTTGCCCACCTTCTCGGGCGTCGCGCGCTCGATTTGGCTTCGGATGACGTCGGTGTTCGAGATGATGCCGACGAGGTTGCCCGCGTCGTCGACGACCGGGAGCTTCTGGATGCCCGACCGGAGGATGACGCGGGCGGCGTCGTTGACGTCCATCTCGGGGTGGGCGACGACGAGGTCCGTCGCCATCACCGTCTCGATACTCGCGTCGTCGTCCGACAGGAGGATATCTCGGGCCGTGACGAATCCCTCGGCCTTGCGGCCGTCACAGACGGGAAATCCGTTGTGGCCGTCGCTTTCCGCGATGCGTTGGGCGACGTCCGCGACCGTGTCGGTCGGAGAGACGGTCTGGACCTCGCGCGTCATGTACTCCTTGACGGTCGCTTTAGTACTCATCTCCCACCTGATAGGGCCACCGTCGGCAAAAACGTGTGGGCGCTTACTCATCGATCGGGTACTCGAAGGCGACGTCGGTATCCAGACTCGGCGTCGGCGTCGCGTGCTCCAGCGTCTCGAACATCCGCCCGGCGACGATGTCCGTGACGATAGTCGCGAGCGACTCCCGAGAGTCGTCGCCCACGTCGTCGAGAATGCCTAACGGAATCTGTGCGCCCGCCATGTCGGCGTGGCCGCCGGCGCTCCCGATGGTGCCGAGGGCGTCTCGAAACGCCTCGCCGAGGTCGACCCGCGCTCCGCGGGCGCGACCGGAGACGTAGACCGTCCCGTCCATCAGGCCGTAGACGACCGTCACCTCGACGCCCTCCATCCCGAGGAGGTGGTCGGCGGCCTGCGCGAGGGCGTCCCGCTCGCGGATGTCGCCGACGTTCGTCGTGAGAACGTTGCCCCGAACGTCGCGGTTCGAGATGGCGCGGGCGAGCGTCTCCATCGTCTCCGAGGTCAGACTCGGCGTCTCGACCCGTTCGAGCAGGGCCATGTCGACGTGGGGGATGAGGAAGGCGGCGGCCTCGAAGTCGGCCGTCGAGACCTCCCGCGTGAAGTCGTTGGTGTCGACCTGGATACCGAACAACAGCGCCGTCGCGACCGTCGTGTCGGGGACGATGCCGAGCCGGTCGAGGTACTCCGCGAGGAGCGTGCTCGTCGCGCCGACGCCGCGTCTGAGGTCCACGTACGCCGCCTCGACCGGCGCGCGCGGCGGGTGGTGGTCGATGACGATGTCGATTGTCGTCTCCGGCGGGAGGCGGTCGTTGACGCCCGGCCGGGAGTGGTCGACGAGCGCGAAGCCGGCGTACTCGTCGTCCGAGGGCACCTCGTCGAGGACGCGGAGGTCCAACTCGAGGAGGTTGACGAGCGCGCGGTTCTCCTGGTGAGAGATGTCGCCGAAGTAACACGCGTCGGCCTCGACGCCCGCGCGTTCGGCGATGGCTTGTAGCGCCAGCGCCGCGGCGATGGCGTCGGGGTCCGGGTTGTCGTGCATCACGACCGCGAGTCTGCCGTCGACGTTCCGGAGCACCCGCATCAGGCGGTTCAACCGCTCCGTGTGCGACGTGCCGACGGCGTCGAGGATGCGGTCTGTGACCACTTCCTGCGGGTCGATGACCTCGTCGGCGAGGGCGTAAACCTCGTCGCGGACCGACGGCTCGGCGTCGTCGCCGAGGTAGACGACAAGCGGCGCGTCCGGGCAGTGTTCGCTGGCCGCGCGCGCCGCGTCGAGGTTCAACCGTGGAGACTGTCCGCCGACGATGACGAGGTCGACCGCGTCGGGATAGGTCGACGGGTCGGCGGGGTCGCCCTCTCTCGCGTCGATGCCGTCCGAGCGGAGGTCCTCGGCGCGCCCCTTCCGGTCGGTGACGACCGTCACCGTCCCGCCGCGGCCGGCGAGTTGCTCGACGAGGTCCCCACCGAGTGACCCACAGCCGAGAACCAGGCGACGTACCATACAGGAACGGTCGAACTCCGGCCGCAAAACCCTACCGTCCTCCAATCCGGCGATGATATTATGTCATGGCATACCATGTCACATATACGATGGAACTCGAGACGCAACTGCTCCCCGAATCGCGAGCCGAGTCGTTCGTCCGAACCTGTCGAACCGTCGTCGGCGATGACCTCAGGAGCGTGACGTACTTCACCCACGACCGCTGTGAGCAGATGTACCTCCGGAGCGACCTCGAAGCCGACGCCGACCTCACCGGGTTCGTCGAACACGAGACCGACGGGTTTCAGGCGCGGACCGCCTACCGCGGCTCCGAGCTCGGCGACTACCGCTACACCGTCCGCGCCTTCGACCACGGCTACCTGACGCGGGTGACCGCCGACGACAGAGGCGTGTTCGTCACGACCGACGGCCTGACGCTCCGCCGCTCCGAGGAGTTGGCGTCGGCGCTCGGCGAGCTACTGCGCGAGTAAAAGAAAAACCGAACCGGAACCGGAATCGCCGAACCGCTCAGAAGAGCGCCGCGGCGACGGTCTGGGCCGTCTCGATGACGGGCTGAGAGCCGGGCAGGAGCAGGACCGTCCCGACCGCGGCGAAGACGATTGCCACGTACAGCCCGACCGGCTGACTGCCGATTTCGAGGTCCGCCGACGGCTCTTCTATCCACATCGCTTTCACGACGCGGCTGTAGTAGAACAGCGACAGCGCGCTGTTGACCGCGCCGACCGCGGCGAGCCACCAGAAGCCGGATTCGATGGCCGAGAAGAACAGCGCGTACTTCGAGAAGAAGCCGCCGAACGGCGGCAGGCCCGCGAGCGAGAACATGAAGACGGTCATCGCCGCCGCGGCGATGGGTGCCTTCGAGGCGATGCCGTTGTAGTCCTCGAACGTGCGGCCGAGGCCCCACTTTTCGACCATGGCGATGAACAGGAACGCGCCCGTGTTCATGAAGCCGTAGACGAACAGGTGCGCCATGCTCGCGCCGAGCACGTCGCCGTTCGCGGCACCGCCGTCGACGGTGATGGCCGCGAGACCGATGAGCGCGTAGCCGGCGTGTCCGATAGAGGAGTACGCCAGCATGCGCTTTACGTTCTGTTGGGTCGCCGCCGCGAAGTTACCGAGCGTCATCGTGACGACGGCGAGCAACGCGAACAACAGCGACCAGTCGACGCTCCCGCCGCCGATCGACGTGACGGTTCCGAGGGGGAACGCGACCGTGAAGACGCGGAAGGCGACGACGAAGCCGGCCGCCTTCGACGCCGACGAGAGGAACGCGCTCACCGGAGCGGGCGCGCCCTCGTAGGCCTCCGGCGCCCAGAAGTGGAACGGGACGGAGGCGGTCTTGAACGCGAAGCCGCCGGCGATCATCAGCACGCCGAGGCCGAGGACGCCGACGAGTTCGGTGCCCTCCGCGAGCGACGCGGCGATTTCCGGGAGCACCAGCGAGCCGGTGACGGCGAACACGAGGCTGATACCGAACGCGAACACCGCCGACGACAGCGCGCCGATGAGGAAGTACTTCAGACCCGCCTCGATGCTCCCGCGGTCCTCCTTGAGGAACGCGACGAGCGCGTACGAGGGCAGGGACGCCAGTTCGAGGCTGACGAAGACGGTCGCCAGCGAGTTCGACATCCCCATGAGCGTCATGCCGGTCGCGGCGAACAGCACGAGGGCGTAGAACTCGCCTTGGTAGCGCTGGTCCGCGAGGTAGTCGTACGAGGCGACCGAGACCATCGCGGCGACGCTGGTGAAGATGAGCGTGAAGAACAGGCTCATCCCGTCGACGACGAGCGCGTCGCCGTACAGCGATATCGCGCCGCCGGTGGACTCCATGCCGGTTCCGCCGATGAGGAACCAGCCGGCGATGCCGCCCGCGGCGAGCGCGCCGAGCGTCGCCGTGCCGGCCAGGAGGCCGTTGTTCGTGGAGTCCGGGTCGATGGTGTCGATGAGTAGCAGTGCGAGCCCCGTCAGTGCGAGCACGATGGCGGGAGCCGTCGCCGCCCACTCGGGGAGCGCCTGGAGGGGCGTCATCTAGAACGCACCTCCCAGTTCGAGAATCGGGGTAACCGCGTCTTGAATCATCGTGAAGAAGATGTCCGGAGAGACACCGAGCACGATGGTGAGAAGCAACAGCACCGCGAGGGGTGCGACGTCGTGGAACGGTGCCTCCGTGATGTCGTAGTCGCCGTCGAACCGGAAGGGTCCGAACAGCGTCCGCTGCATCGCGAACAGCAGGTAGCCGGCGACGATGACGATACCGAACATCCCGGCGCCGGTGAAAAGCGGCATGGCCTCCATCACCGTGGACTCGAACGCGCCCTTGAAGATGAAGAACTCGGCCGCGAAGCCGGCCATGAGCGGCAGGCCCATGTAGCCGAACGCGCCGGCGACGAAGATGCCCGCCGTAACGGGCATCCGGTCGGCGATGCCGGACATGTCCGACACCATGCGCGTGTGGGTCGTGTTGTAGATGACGCCGACGGCCATGAACATCAGACCGGAGATGAGGCCGTGGGCGACCATCTGGAAGGTCGCACCGCCGACGCCGTAGGTGGTGTAGGCGATGAGACCGAGGATGACGTACCCCATCGACGAGACGGAGGAGTACGCGACGATGCGCTTGAGGTCCTGCTGTGCCAGCGCGAGAAGCGCGCCGTAGATGACGCTCGCGACGGCGAGCAGGGCGATGGGGAGCGCGAAGGCGCGCGCCGTCTCCGGGAGCATCGTGAAGTTGAACCGGAGCAGGGCGTAGGTACCCATCTTCAGGAGGACCCCAGCCAGCATGACCGACACCGGCGTGGGGGCCTCAACGTGTGCGTCCGGAAGCCACGTGTGAAGCGGGGCGACCGGGACCTTGACCGCGAACCCGATGAACATCGCGATGAACGCGACCGACGCGAGCGCGCCGGCCGACAGTCCCGCGAAGCTCCCGAGTTGACCGGCCTGCAACGCCTGTGCGATTTCCGGCAGGCGGAGCGACGTGATGGAGTCGCCGAGGCCGAACACGAGCGAGACAAACCCGATGAACATCACGAGCGACGCGATGTTCGTGTAGACGAAGAACTTGATCGCCGCGTACTTGCGGCGGGGACCGCCCCAGACGCCGATGAGGAAGTACATCGGGAGCAGGACGGCCTCCCAGAAGATGAACCAGACGAAGAAGTCGAGCGCCGTGAAGACGCCGAGCAGGTTCGCCTCCATCAGGAGCATCAGTCCGAAGAACTGGGACTGGCGCTCCGAGATGGGCGTCCACGCGCTGACGATAGCCAGCGTGGTGAGGATGGTCGTGAGGACGACAAGCGGCATGCTGATGCCGTCGACGCCGACCATCCAGTGGATGTCGTACTGGCCGAGCTGCAGCCAGACGACGTCTGTCTCGAACGCGATGTTCCCGCCGAGAAGGGCGTTCCCGCTCGCGTCGTACTGTTGCCACATGTAGAGGCTCCCGACGACGGGAGCCAGACTCAGCGCGAAGGCCGCCTTGCCGGCGTACCGGTCCGGCAGGACGAAGGTGACCAGCGCGGCGAGGAACGTGACTGCGATGAGCGCTTCGATTATCATGCGAACCAACCTCCGAGCAGACCAAGACCGAGAAGGAGCGCGGTCAGACCGAGCGTGAGGAGCGCCGCGTAGTTGCTCACCACGCCGGTCTGAATGCGCTTGACGCGACCGCCGGCGAACAGACTCACGCTGGAGACGCCGTTGACGACGCCGTCGACGATGCCCTGGTCGAACTTGTCGAGGGCGCGCGAGATGGGCTGGACGACGCCGGTCGCGATCCAGACCTGGTACTCGTCCTGGTAGTAGTTGTTGTACAGGACGGTCTTGATGCTCCCGAGCTTGTCCGTGTGTTCGACGGGCTCGGGGACGTTGTACAGGCGGTAGGCGAGCCCAGCGCCCGCGAGGGCGAGAGCGAGCGAGACCAGCCCGGGCGCGATGGAGCCGATGCCGGCCGGGTGGAGCCCCGCGCCGACGCCGCTTTCGAGCACTTCGAGGTAGTGGTGCGCGGTCAGCGACGAGATGCCGCCGTCGAGCCAGTCGTGGAGGAACGTGAGGTGAATCCCCGTGAGGTCCTCCACCGGGGCCATGTTGACGAGGCCGGTGACGGCCGCGAGCACGCCGAGGACGGCGAGCGGGAACTTGACGTTCCAGCCGAAGCCGTGCGGGTCGCGCGCGGTCTCGCTACGCGGTTCGCCGTGGAACGTGAGGAACACCATCCGGAAGGTGTAGAACCCGGTGAAGAACACGGCGATGAGCCCCATCGCGTACGCGAGGAGGAAGACGGTCCCGAGACCGCCGTCGGTCCCGAGGCCGTGGTTGAGCGCCTCGTAGAGAATCTCGTCTTTCGACCAGAAGCCGGCGAACGGAACGATGCCGGCGAGGGCGAGCGAGCCCGAGAGGAACGCGTAGTACGTCACGGGCATCTTCTCTTTGAGGCCGCCCATGTCCCACATGTTCTCGTTGTGGTGCATCGCGATGATGACCGCACCGGCACCGAGGAACAGAAGCGCCTTGAAGAAGGCGTGGGTGAGCAGGTGGAACGTCGAGGCGACGTAGCCTCCGACGCCGAGCCCGAGCATCATGTAGCCGTACTGGCTGATGGTCGAGTACGCGAGCACCTGCTTGATCTCTTTCTTGACGACGCCCATCGTCGCGGCGAAGAGGGCCGTGAAGCCGCCCACGAGCGCGATGATACCGAGCGTCGTCGGGGTCAGCGCGTAGAAGCCGTACATCCGGGCGACGAGGTAGACGCCGGCCGCGACCATCGTCGCCGCGTGAATGAGCGCGGAGACGGGGGTCGGACCTTCCATCGCGTCCGGAAGCCACGTGTGCAGGGGGAACTGCGCGGACTTGCCGACGACGCCCCCGAGAACGAGGAGGCCGACGACGGTGAACCACGCCTGTTCGCCCATGCCGAGGAACGTGTTGACCGCGTGCTCGCCGTGGAGCGCCTCCTCGGCGAGGACCGGGAACGCCTCGGGGCCGGCGAACGCCGCCGAGCCGAACGTCGCGAACACCGCGACGACGCCGATGAGGAAGAAGTAGTCACCGAAGCGGGTGACGAGGAACGCCTTCTTCGCGGCGCTCGGCGGGCCCTGCTGGCGGAACCAGAAGCCGATGAGCAGGTAGGAACACAGGCCCACCAGCTCGAAGAACATGAACGCCATGAGGAGGTTGCTGGACACGACGAACGCCAGCATCGACGCGGTGAACAGGCCGAGTCCGGCGTAGTAGCGCGGGAGGCCCGTCTCGCCCTCGTCGTTCATGTAGCCGAGGCTGAAGATGTGGACGAGGACGGCGACGAGCGTCACGATGACGAGCATCATCGACGAAAGCGGGTCGATGAGCAGGCCGAAGTCGAGCGAGACCGCGTCGCCGGCGCCGGTCGCCCACGTGTAGATGTGTTGGTTGTAGGTCTGTCCGCCGCTGACGGCGAAGAACGTCGCGATGGACAGGACGAACGAGCCCGCCGTCGCGCCGATACCCGCCAGCGCGCCTCCCTTCGGCATGTACCGTCCCGCCCCGAGCGCGATCAGGAACGAGAGGAACGGGAGGAGGACGATGGCCGGAGCGAAGTCTAAGATACCTGCCATAATGTTACCACCTCATCGTGGTCGCGTTGGTCACGTCCACGCCGTCGAAGTTGCGGTACAGTACGAGGATGATGCTGATACCGACCGCCACCTCGGCGGCGGCGAGCGCCATCGTGAACAGCCCGAACGTCTGGCCCGTCACGTTGCCCCAGTAGTAGGAAAAGGCGACGAGGTTGATGTTCGCGGCGTTCAGCATCAGTTCGACCGACATCAGGAACAACAGCGCGTTCCGACGGGTCAAGAGGCCGAAGATGCCGATGCAGAACACGGCGGCCGACAGGACGAGGTAATACTGCGCGGGCACCATCAGTTGTCACCCTCCTCGTCGTCGAACAGCGTCTGCTTGAGTTCCCGACCGCCGTCGGTCAGGATGGTCCGCATCTGCCCCGCGGTGTCCTCGCGGCGAGCGAGGAGCACCGCGCCGGCGAGCGCGGCGACGAGCACGAGGTCGATGATTTCGAACGCGACCAGCATGCTCTCGCCGTCGACGCTTCCGAACCCGAGGTTGAACATCGAATAGCCGATGCTCGCGGTGATGTTTGCTCCCTCTGCGAACCCCTGTGGGTCCGGGAACGACGCACCGAGGAACACGACCGCCATCACGACGAACAGCGCGACGGCGGCGAGTCCGGGCACGAGGTGCGAACCGAGTTTCAGCTGTGGTTTCGTGGTCATGTACTACTCACCTCCGGATTGATACGCGTCAGCATCACGGCGAACGTGATGAGAATCAGGACCCCGCCGACGTAGACGAGGACCTGCATGGCGGCGAGGAACTCCGCCTGCAACATCACGTAATGCACCGCGACGCTCAAGAGCGCGCCCCCGAGCAGGAGTGCGGAATGCCAGATGTCCCGCACGAGGACGACGCCCAGGCTGCAGCCCACGGTGATGAGGGCGAACAGCGCGAACGCGATGGTTTCATAAACCATTGTGTGTGTCTCCTTGAGATATCCCTTTGAACATTTCGAGAACGTCCTCAGCGTCCGGTAGCGGACGCGGGCTGACGGGACTCGAACGATTCACTCGCGGTCATGTTACTGGTAGTCGACCTCTCCTTCGCCCTCGCCGACCCACGCGTTGCGGTCGGGGTTGCGGGAGTTGAGCGGGTCGATATCCTTGTACCACGGGACGTTCTTGAGCTGTTCTTTGTTGTAGACGAAGTCGTTTTTCGTGTCCGCCGTGAACTCGAAGTTCTGCGTGAGCAGGATGGCGTCGACGGGACAGACCTCCTCGCACAGCCGGCAGTAGATACACTGGCCGATGTGGAGGTTGTACTGCTCGCCGTTGCGCTTGTCGTCCTGAACGATCTGAATCGTGTCGTTCGGACAGACGTTCTCACACTGGCGACACCAGATACACCGCTCTTGGCTGAACTTGTGGACGCCGCGGAAACGCGGGCTCACTTCGGGCGCGGTCTCGGGGTACTCGACCGTGAACGTCTGCCCGTCGAGCGCGTGCTTCAGCGTCACTGCCATGCCTTTCAGAATTCCGATCATGCAATCACCCCCACGATGATGGCCGTGAGAACCAGGTTGGCGAAGGAGAGTACGAGCATCCCCTTCCAACCGATTTCGAGGAACTGATCGACGCGAAGGCGCGGCACCGCAGAGCGCGCCCACTGGGTGAACAGGAAGAACGCCCAGATTTTGATGGTGAACCAGACGAATCCGGGAAGCACCGGACCAGCCGGACCGCCGAGGAACAGGGTCGCCGCGATAGCGCCGCCGAGGAAGATGTGGATGAACTCACCGAGGTAGATGAGCACGAAGTAGACCGAGGAGTACTCGGTCTGATACCCGGCGACGATTTCGGTCGGCGCTTCGGGGATGTCGAACGGGTTGCGGCCGACCTCCGCGAGGTTCGCGATGACGAACAGCGCGAACGCGAATGGGTTGACGAACGCGAACCACGTCGGAATCGTCACGCCCGCGACCGAAAGCAGTGGTTCGGCCTGCACGGCGACGATTTCGCTCATCCGGAGCGAGCCGGCGAAGATGACGACCGAGGCCGCCGTGATGACGAGCGGAATCTCGTAGGCGATGTTGGCCGCGACGGCGCGGAGCGCGCCGATAAGCGAGAACTTGTTGTTCGATGCGTAGCCGGTCATGACGATGCCCAGCGAGGCGATAGACGCCGCGGCGAAGGCGAACGCGAGGCCGGTCTCGGGGTCGGCGAGCTGGATGCCGTTCCCCATCGGGATGACGGCGAACCCGAGCAGTGCGGAGAAGGGGATGACCATCGGCGCGAGGTCCCACGCGGGACGGTCGACGCCCTCGGGAACGATGAGTTCCTTCGACAGGAGTCGGACCGCGTCCGTGACGATGGTCAAGAGGCCGAACGGACCGATTCGGTTGACCGCGATGCGGTCACCGAAGGCGGCTGTAATCTTCCGCTTGGCCCACGGTCCGGCGAACGCCGTCATGATGAGCATGATGTTGGCGACGAGGAACGCGCCGACGAGTCCGCCGACGACGTCACCGAGGACGCCTTCGAGACCGAGGAGGCCGCTGACCGTGTCCGGAAGAACTGCCTGCAGACTCATTACCGGTCCACCTCTCCGAGGACGATGTCGAGACTGCCGAGCGAGGCAATCATGTCCGGGATGTACTCACCCTCGGACATCTCGGGGAGCGTCTGCAGGTTCGAGAAACACGGGCTTCGAATCTTGAAGCGGGCCGGCTTGTCCGTGCCGTCGGCGCGGATGTAGATGCCGAGTTCGCCCTTCGCGCCTTCGACGGCGCGGTAGATTTCCGTGTCCTCGTCGGGCTTGAGGGTGCGCGGAACGTTGGCCTGGATGTTCCGCTCGTCTTCGGGCCAGTCTTCGAGGAGGTCGACACACTGCTGGATGATCTTGGCCGACTCCTCGACCTCGCGCATGCGCACGAGCAGGCGCGAGAAGTTGTCGCAACCGTCCTCGACGACGACGTCCCAGTCGAGTTCGTCGTAGTAGCCGTAGGAGTCGTCGCGCCGGAGGTCGTAGTCGATGCCGGAGCCGCGGGCGACCGGGCCGGTCGCGCCGTAGCTCTTTGCGACTTCCGGCGGCAGGACGCCCGTGCCGACCGTGCGGGCCTGCAGAATCTCGTTCGAGGTGATCATGTCGTGGTACTCCTCGAGCGCCTGCGGAAGCCCGTCGAGGAAGTCACGAACCTTCTCGAAGAACTCCTCGCGGGGTTCGGGGAGGTCCCAGACGACCCCGCCGAGCCGGAAGTAGTTGAACATCATGCGCTGACCGGTGAGGTCTTCGAGGATGTTCTGGACGATTTCGCGGTCCCGCATGGCGTACATGAAGATGGCCGTGAAGTCGCCGTACACGTCCAGCGCGAACGTGCCGAGCGCGATCATGTGCGACGCGATGCGGCACAGTTCCGCGCCCATCGTGCGGATGATCTGGGCGTACTCGGGGACTTCGATGTCCGCGAGGTCCTCCGCGGTGCGGGCGTAGGCCCACTCGTTCAGGAGGCCGGCCGAGATGTAGTCCCAGCGGTCGGGGTACGGCATAATCTGGTGCCGGTAGGTCCCCTGCTGGCACATCTGCTCTTCACAGCGGTGGAGGTAGCCGATGTCGGCGTCGAGGTCGACGACCTGCTCACCGTCGACGACGGTCTCGACGTGCAGCACGCCGTGGGTCGCCGGGTGGTGGGGACCGATGTTGATGTACATCGTGTTGCTGTCCCCCGCGGCGCGGTGGTCCTCCTCCAGCGGGTTGGCGTGCTCGCGGAGCGTCGCTATCTGCGGGCGGTCCTGGTCGTAGTCGAGTCCGAGCGGGTGACCCTGCCACGTGTCGGGCAGGAGGATGCGACGCAGGTCCGGGTGGTCTTCGTACTGGATGCCGACGAGGTCGTACGCCTCCCGTTCGTGCCAGTCGGCCGTCCGGAACACTGGCTCGGCGGACTGACTGACCGGGTTGTCCTTCGACGTGGGCACGACGACCGAGACCTCGTCGGTCCGGTCGTCGAACTTCGTCAGGTGATAGATGGACTCGTAGCGGTCCTCGTACTCCTGTGCGGTCACACACGAGAGGTGGTCGAAGCCGGCCTCGTCGCGGAGCTTGAACAGCGCGTCTTGGACCTCGTCGGGACGGATGACGAGGCCGGGCGCGTTCATGTGCTCTTCGCGGCCGACGACGAGGTCGCCGAGCAGGTCGGCGAGTTCGTCGCCGCGGCTGACGCCCGATTCGAGTTCCGCGGGCTCGTCGGACTGTTGTTCTTCGAGGCTCATGGCGAATCAGCCCAGTTGTACCGCATGACGAGGTCGTCTTCGTCGATCTGCGCGGCGAGTTTGTCGACGATTTCGTCGGATTCGAGGTCGCCGAACTGCTCGAGTTCGTACGGCTTGACCGTCACCGGGCTGGACTCGCCGTTCGCGATGCGCTCTTGGAGCTTCGCGATACCGTAGATGAGCGCCTCCGGGCGCGGCGGACAGCCGGGGATGTGGATGTCCACCGGGATGACCTCCTCTGCGCCCTTGATGACGTTGTAGCCCTCCTGGAACGGGCCGCCGGAAATCGTACACGACCCCATGCCGACGACGAACTTCGGTTCGGGCATCTGGTCGTAGACGCGCTTCATGCGCGGGGCGAACTTCGAGACGATCGTCCCCGGCACGATAATCACGTCGGCCTGTCGCGGCGACGCGCGCGGCACACCCGCCGCGAACCGGTCCAAGTCGTGCTTGATCGCGTAGGTGTGCATCATCTCGATGCTGCAGCAGGCGATACCGAACTGCAACATGAACATCGAGGAGCCGCGGACCCAGTTCATGAACTTGTCGAACTTCGTGAGGATGAACGGTGACGAGCCGAACGCCTCCCGAAGCTTCGAGTTGAACCGGTCGTCAGCCCCCGCCATGCGGGCGTCGCGGGTCTCGGTCTGTACCTGTGTATCGTCCGTGACGAATGGCTTCTGTTCGCTACTCATGCATCTTGTCTCTCTGTCTTACGACGACTTGCCTGCGGGCTTTTGACCCACTTGACAGCGCCGTTGCGCCACGCCCAGACGAGGCCGACGACGAGGACGCCGATGAAAACGAGCATCGGCGTCAGAATCGTCGCCAGCGACGCGCCCTGTTCGAGGGCCGAGCGGTAAATGACCGTCCAGGGGAAAATCAGGACGGTCTCGATGTCGAACACGAGGAACAGCAGCGCGACCATGTAGTACTGAATGTTAAACTGGACGCGCGCCGTGCCTGTCGGCACCTCACCACTCTCGTACGTGGCACTCTTTCCTTGTTCCGGTACGCTTGGGCGAAGCAGCGCCGACACCGCCATCATCGCGAGCGGTATGCCGACACCAACCAGCCCCATCGCACCGATTGCAATCCAATCACTCATGCCGTGTCTCCCTGACGTGCGGCGGTTAGAAGCGCTCCCCTATAAACATTGATTTGTGTGTTTCGGGCGCGAGAGGGCTTCTATTTGGAAAATACGCGAGAGACGCCCGGAACCCCGCGCGGGCGGGGTTTCGACGCCGGTAGCGACCCCTGCTGACGAAAAAACGACCGCGCGGCAACGGGTGGCGAGACGCGCCCCGCTACCGCGACTCGCGGAAGCCGGCGACCCCGAGGTCGTGGAGCGCGGCCGAGGTCTCGGCCACGTCGGAAACGAGTTCTTCGTGGTAGTCGACGAGTCGGTCTTCGAGTTCGGGGTGGCCGCGGGAGAGCGCCTGTACCGCCGACAGCGCCGCGTTGAACGACTTACCGGCGTCGACCGCGACGATGGGCGCGCCCGTCGGCATCCCGATGACCGAGTCGACCGACTTCTCCTGGACGGGGACGCCGACGACCGGAATCGGGTACGCGATGGAGGCGGTCATGTTCGGCAGGTCCGCGGACTTGCCGCCCGCGCCGGCGATGATGACCTCGACGCCGCGGTCGCGCGCGGTGTCGCCGTAGGCGTACATCAGGTCCGGCGTCCGGTGCGCGGAGACGACGTACGTCTCGTAGGTGAATCGCTCCTCGGGCGGCGCGTCGAAGTCCGTCTGCTCGCCGAACCCGAGCGTGTCCAGCGCCTCGTGCGCGCCGGACATCACGTCGAGGTCGGAGTCAGACCCCATGATGATGCCCACGTCGGGCGTCGTCTCGGGGTCGCGGTCGGCGTCGGCCTGTGCGTGCAGTTCGTCGATGAGGTCCCGTTCTGTCGTCATAGGTCCAGTAGTGTCGTGATCGGTCGTCGGTCAGTCGAAGTGCAGTCCGTCGCGGAGCTCGCGTGCGCGTGCGAGAAGGGTTTCGAGGGCGGCGTCATCGTCGCCGACGGCGGTGAGGTGGCCCATCTTTCGCAGGGGCCGAACCTCGTCTTTGCCGTACCAGTGCAGCGAGACGCCGGATTCGGCGAGGGCGTCGTCGAGACCGCCGAGTCGCGCTGGCTGGCTCTCGTCGACCGTGCCGAGGACGTTCGCCATCACGGTGGGCGACCGGCGGGTCGTCGCGCCGAGGGGCCACCCGAGGACGGCGCGGACGTGCTGTTCGAACTGCGAGGAGAGCGCGCCCTCGATGGTCCAGTGGCCGGAGTTGTGCGGGCGCGGGGCGACCTCGTTGACGAGCACGTCGCCGTCCGGTGTCTCGAACAGTTCGATGCCGAAGACGCCGCGGCCTGGCAGATGCGAGAGCACCTCGCGGGCGACGCGGTCGGCCTCCTCGCGCACCGCGTCTGTGGTCCGCGCCGGGACGACGGTCTCGCGGAGAATCTCCTCCTCGTGGACGTTCTCGCCCACGGGGAACGTCCGAATCTCGTCTTCGCCGCGGACGCCGATGACAGAGAGTTCGCGCTCGAAGTCGACGAACGCCTCGGCCATCGCCGGGCCGCCGACCTCCTCGATGGCGGCCTCGGCGTCGTCGGGGTCGGTCACGGGAACGTTCCCGCGGCCGTCGTAGCCGCCGGTCCGGGCTTTCAGCATAACCGAGCCGAACTCGTCGAGCGCGTCGCGGAGGTCGGCCGCGTCGTCGACGCGGTGGAACGGCGGAATCGGGATGCCCGCCTCGCCGAAGGTGTCCTTCTGGACCAGTTTGTCCTCGATGGTCCGGAGCGCGTCGGGCGAGGGGTGGACCGCGATTCCCTCCTCGGCGGCCAGCTCGTCGAGCAGGTCGGGGTCGGCGAGCTCGATTTCGAACGTCAGCGCGTCGGCCCGCGCGGCGAGTTCCGCCATCGCCTCGGGGTCGTCGAAGTCGCCGACGATCTGGTCGGCGACGGCCGACGCCGGGCAGTCGGGTGTCGGGTCGAGCACGACGATGTCGACGCCGAGCGGTGCGGCGGCCTCGCCGAGCATGCGCCCGAGCTGGCCCCCACCGACGACGCCGAGCGTGGGTCCGGGTACGGTGACGGTCACAGTCGCGGATTCAGTACGTCGGTGCATAAACGTTGCCACATTCGGTGTCCAGATGTGCATGAGCGTGGATAAAATAGGACAGAATCGACGCCGACCGCGCCGGACGCTCGCGGCGCTCACCCCGGTCGAACGCGAGAAAAACCGGAGCGGTCGAACGTCCCGACCGGCGTCAGCCCCGCGTCTCGTTCGCGGCGGCGAGGGCGTCCTCGTCGATGAAGACGACCACGTCCTCGCTCCAGAGCTTGAAGGCGTGCTGGCGCGCGACGTAGCCGTCGAGTTCGGATTCGAGTTCGGCGCGGTCCCACTCGTAGGCGACGACGACCGGCGGCGCGTCGGCGGTCACCTCGGAGACGTTCGCGTCGGGCGCGCTACTGGTTCGCTCGACGTCCGCGCCCTCGAAGTACCACGGGAGCGGGAGGCGGCTGTGCCACGACGGCCCGCCGAGGGGGTCCGACTCGTTTGCGACGTAGAAGTGGGTCTCGTCGCTGTCCGGCGGGCGTGTGCCGTACAGGAGCACGTCGGTGCCGTCGTTGGCGGCCGACACGCGTGCCACGTCGTCGAGGGTGGCCTTGAGGTCGTTTTCGGGTTGGGCCCACTGGAGCACCTCGCTGTCGTCGTCGGTCGAGGCGTTCCAGTAGTCGACGTTCGCGGCCGCGACGCCGCCGACCGAGGCGACGAGGACGAGCGCCGCGAGACCGACGCCGACCGCGTCTTTACTGTCGAGCGCCCGCGCGCCGGAGCGGAAGACGAACGCCGCGCCGACCGCGGCGGGAATCGCGAGCGGGACGACAGCGTGGACGACGACCCACGGCGCTTGGATGTCGGTCGCCAGCGGGTAGCCGAAGATGCTCACGACGCCCCAGTAGGTGGCGAAGGCGACGAGCCACCGGATTCGACCGGCGACGACGCCGTAGCGGTCCACGACGACGCCGACGAGCGCGAAGACGATGAGCACCGGCGCGCCGTAGACGAACGTTTCGAGGAAGTCCTTCAGATACGGGAGGTACTCGTGAGACTGGTGGCTCCCGCCGAGCCAACTGCCGACCATCTCGGAGGCCGCGCCGACGGTCCCGGCTTCGAGCACCGGGAGCATCGGGACGGAGCCGCCGAGCGCGTTCCAGAGGCCGGGCCGCGGCGCGTAGAAGAAGACGAAGACGACGAGGAACGCGAGCAGGCCGCCGAGGACGCCCGCGGCGTAGCGAACCGCGCCGTAGCCGAGACTGCCGGCCCCGCGTGCGCGGAGTCGGTCGCGGAGGCTCGCCGGCAACTCCGAAAAGAGGATGTCGCGGGCTGACTCGCCGGCCGAGGTGCGGGCGAGCAGTCGGTGGTCGAACACGAGGAACGCCGCCCCGAGGAAACACGCGAGGTAGACGACGTAGTTCTCCTTCGTCGCCGACCCGGTCGCAAAGGAGACGCCCGCGGGGATGAGGTACGCGAGGCGGCCGGTGTCGTACGCGCGGACGACGAAGCCGAGCGCGACGAACGAGAAGGCGGCCACGAGCACGTCGTTGCGCATGAACCGCGAGTAGTAGACCAAAATCGGGTTCGCCGCGAGGAAGACCGCGAGCGCGACCATCTCGTCGCGGCGGAGGTGCTCGCGGAACAGCCAGACCGAAAGCGGGAGCAGGCCGCCGACGAGCGCCACCGGGAGCCGAGCCGTGAAGTCCGCCGCCGGCAGGACCGCAAAGAGGTAGTCGTTGACGACGGGGAGAAACGGGCCGTGGATGATGGGCCGGTAGGAGAACTCGCCGGTCTCGTGATAGCGCAGAATCCAGTAGCCGACGCGGCCTTCGTCCCAGTGGAAGATGCGACCGCCGAGGTCGACGAGGCGGACGAGGAGGGCGAGGGCCGCCACGCCGAGAATCGCCAGGAGGGCGCGGGACCGAGCGACCGTCTCGGTCCCACTGTCAGTACTCATGCCCACCCATCGCGACGCCGACAATACAACTTTTGTGCTTGGTCGTCGCCGGGACCAAATTCGGTCGGTGTCGGTAGTTCTTTTATCCGAGACGGGAAGGGTCGGCCATGGTCTCTCTCGGACTCGTCGTGGCCCGATTCAACTCGTCGGTCACGGAGCAGATGGAGGAGGCGGCCCGCGACGCGGCCGCCGAGCGCGACGCGGAGGTCGTCGAAACGATTCAGGTCCCCGGGGCGTACGACTCGCCGCTCGCGGCCGACCGACTCGCCCGCCGCGACGACGTCGACGCCGTCGCGGTCGTCGGCGCAATCGTCACCGGCGACACCGACCACGACCGCGTCATCGCCGACGCGACCGCGAAGTCGCTGACGGAGGTCTCGCTGGACCGCGACAAACCCGTCTCCTTCGGCGTCTCCGGCCCCGGCATGAGCGGCGCTGAAGCGCGCGAACGCGTCAGCAAAGGTGCGGAAGCGGTTTACGCCGCGACCGATATGGTGGAGGCGTTGGCATGAACTTCGATTTCAGCGACCGAGTCGGCCGCGTCGAACCGAGCGCGACGCTCGCCATCTCGAACCTCGCGAGCGAACTGGAAGCGCAGGGCGAAGACGTCGTCGACCTCTCGGTCGGCGCGCCGGACTTCCCGACCCCGGACAACATCACGCAGGCGGCGAAGGACGCCCTCGACGCGGGACACACGAGCTACACCTCGTCGAACGGGATTCCGGAACTCAAGGAAGCCATCGCGGCGAAGCTCCGCGGCAACGGCGTCGACGCCGAGGCCGACGAGGTCATCGTCACGCCCGGCGGCAAGCAGGCGCTGTTCGAGACGTTCCAGACGCTCGTCGACGACGGCGACGAGGTCGTGCTCCTCGACCCCGCGTGGGTCTCCTACGAGGCGATGGTCAAACTCGCCGGCGGCACGCTCAGCCGCGTCGACCTCGCCCAGCACGACTTCAAGCTCGAACCCGCGCTCGACGAACTCGGCGAAACGGTCTCCGACGAGACGAAGCTCCTCGTCGTCAACTCCCCGTCGAACCCGACCGGCGGCGTGTTCTCCGACGCGGCGCTCGAAGGCGTCCGCGACCTCGCGGTCGAGCACGACTTCGCCGTCATCTCCGACGAGATTTACGAGCGCATCGTCTACGACGGCTTCGAGCACACCTCGCTCGGCTCCCTCGACGGGATGGAAGACCGCACCATCACCATCAACGGCTTCTCGAAGGCGTTCTCGATGACCGGCTGGCGGCTCGGCTACCTCCACGCCCCGTCGGACCTCATCGCGCAGGCCGGCAAGCTCCACTCGCATTCGGTCTCCTGTGCCGTGAACTTCGTCCAGCACGCCGGCGTCGAGGCGCTCTCGGAGCGCACCAACGACTCCGTCGAGGAGATGCGCCAGGCGTTCGAGACCCGCCGCGACATGCTCGTGGACCTCCTCGCCGAACACGACGTCGACGTGGCCGTCCCGAAGGGCGCGTTCTACATGATGCTCCCCGTCGACGACGACGACCAGGCGTGGTGCGAGGGCGCGATTCAGGACGCGAAGGTGGCGACCGTCCCCGGAAGCGCCTTCAACGCGCCGGGCTACGCCCGAATCTCGTACGCCGCGAGCGAAGAGCGACTCCGCGAGGCCGTCGAGCGGCTCGCCGAGCACGACTACATCTGAGCCCCCCGCGGCGACCCGGTTTTTGCGGCGGCGTCTCGAACGGCACCCGAACCGTGACTGTCGGTTGAACTGTATGCTAGCGACGAACGTAATTTTTGCTGTCGTGTCGTTGGTTAGATTTATGTTTGTGACCTTCCATGTAGCATTCATACATACCGCGTTCCGGGTGGGTTTTCCGCGGATTAACCGCGTATGTATACGATAAACAACTCATGAAATTAAACCAACTATTCGCAGACGACGACGCGGTGTCGCCGGTCATCGGTGTGATTCTGATGGTCGCGATCACCGTCATCCTCGCGGCCGTCATCGGGACGTTCGTGCTGGGCCTGGGTGACCAAGTGAGCGAGACAGCGCCGCAGGCAACGTTCAGTTTCGATTACGACAGCACATCCGGCTCGGAGTTATTAACGATCACTCACGAGACTGGCGACGCGATTGACCCAGCAAGACTGGAAGTCGTTAGTCCCACGATTGGCACTGTCAGTTGGTCTAATACTGGATCCGACTCACTAGTGAATGCGGGCGATTCCCAAGAGTTCAGTAGTGGCACTGCTATCCCGTCCGGCGAAACAGTACGCATTGTCTGGACATCTGAGAGCGGGAGCACCTCTGCAACGCTCCAGAGTTGGACCTACAACGGGTAAATGAACGTTAAACACCTCATCCGTGACGAAGACGCTGTATCGCCAGTCATCGGTGTGATTCTGATGGTCGCGATTACCGTCATCCTCGCGGCCGTCATCGGGACGTTTGTGCTCGGATTGCGGGGGCAGACCGAGTCGGCACCGAACATGGCATTCGATTTCGATGAGGAGAAAGGACAGGTTCGAGCGTTGGATGGTTCCCTACTGAACAGTCATTTTAACGGGTCTCACCACCCGTCATCTCCAGCCGGGGAACCGTATCATGATAACATCACTGTCGCAGTCGTCGTAGAGTCGGGCGAATCAGTCGACACCTCGAATATAAATATCACCGTGAACGGCGAACAGGCCTGGGGTGTGATTGACCCCGGTTCTGGGGAGACAGACACGGAGAAACCGTTCACCTCCGGAGACCTGTCGGCAAGCTCGAAAGCGACGATCTCTCTGTACGGTGATTCCGTCACAGATGGCCAGAACGTCGTTGACAGTCTGGGCAGTGGCACCGAACTCCGCGAGGGCGACGTCATCCGCGTCGTCTGGACTTCGGACAGCGGCGAGACGAGTTCCGTCCTCGCAGATTACACCGTCTAACATCCGACGCGAAACGATTTTTCGTGACAACACAACGACCGCGAGTACCGCCGCAGTTATTTCCACACCGCCGCCACCGACCGCTCGTTGACTAGTTCCAACGTCGGGGACAGCCCGACGGATGCTCGTGCGACTCCGAATCCGACGGTGGAGACAATAGAAGGGCTGTTCGGTATATAACGGTGGAAAACGAGTCATGAAGGACGAGCGCGTCGTTGTACGACACCCGCGCGATGCTGGTGTGCTGTCTTTGCCCACCCGACTGCCGACCCGAACGACAGCCGACGACCTCCCCGTCGGCGAAGATACTTATGTGAGTCCGCCGCCACCTCTGTGACAGATGCGCGTGCGTGACCTCCCGCTGTCGGCGGCCCTCGTCTCCCACTACGAGTCGAACGGTATCGAGGAGCTGTACCCGCCGCAGGCCGCCGCCGTCGAGGCCGGCGTCGCGGCGGGCGGCCGCGTCGTCGCCGCCATTCCGACCGCCAGCGGCAAGACGTTCATCGCGGAACTCGCCATGCTCACCGCCGACGGGCCGGCGCTGTACATCGTCCCGCTTCGCGCGCTCGCCCGCGAGAAGTACGAGACGTTCGACCAACTCCCCGGCGTGAGCGTCGGCATCTCCACCGGCGACTTCGACGCCGACGAGGCGGAACTCGGCGACCACGACATCGTCGTCGCCACGAGCGAGAAAGTGGACTCGGCGATTCGAAACGGCGCGCCGTGGGTCGAACGCCTCGCCTGCGTCGTCGTCGACGAGGTCCACCTCCTCGGCGCGCCGGGGCGCGGGCCGACGCTCGAAGTGACGCTTTCGACGCTCCAGCGCCGCGTCCCCGACCTCCAGCTCGTCGCCCTCTCGGCGACTGTCGACAACCCCGAGGCCATCGCCGACTGGCTCGACGCGGAGCTCGTCGAGAGCACGTGGCGGCCCGTCTCGCTCCGGACCGGCGTCTACGCCGACGAGACCGTCGAGTTCGACGACGATACCGACCTCGACGTGGTCGTCCCCCCGACCGGCCCGAACGACGACGAGGCAACCGAGGCGACCGTCGCGCTCGTCGAAGACGCGGTCGAGACCGGCGGGCAGTGTCTCGCGTTCGTCCGGTCGCGCCGCGAGGCCGAGGCGCTGGCCGACCGCCTCGCCGACGAGGAGCTTTCGCCCGCGCCCGCCCTCGGCGACGAACTCGACGAACTCGGCGGCACCGCGACCGGCCGTCAGCTCTCGGAGTGCGCCCGGACCGGCGTCGGCTTCCACCACGCCGGCCTGCGGAGCGCCCACCGGGTCGCCGTCGAGAACGCCTTTCGGGACCGCCGGCTCGCGGTCATCTGCGCGACGCCGACGCTCGCCGCCGGGGTGAACGTCCCCGCCCGCCGGGTCGTCATCCGCGACCAGAAGCGCTACACCGGCGACGCGATGGAATGGATTCCCGTCCTCGACGTCCACCAGATGTGCGGCCGCGCCGGTCGCCCGCACCTCGACCCGTTCGGCGAGGCGGTCCTCGTCGGCGACGCGGACACGAAAGCCGAGCTGTTCGACCGCTACGTCACCGCCGACGCGGAGGCCGTCGACTCGCAGTTCGCCGACCCCGAGGCGCTCCGAACACACGTTCTGTCGGTCGTCGCCTCCGGGTTCGCCGACAGCCTCGACGGCGTCGCCGACGTGTTTTCAGCGACCTACTACGCCCACCAGCACCCCGACGTCGACCTCGCGGAACTCGTCGCCGAGGTGGTCTCGGAGCTCGAAACGATGGAGCTCCTCGACGTGACGGGAGAGACGCTGTCGGCGACGACGCTGGGCGCACAGACCTCCAGACAGTACGTCTCGCCGACGACCGGTGCGCGCATCGTCTCGGGCATCCGGACCATCGAGGAGATGGCCGACGAACACGTCACCGCCCGGACCGCCCTCGAAGTCGTCTGCGACACGCCCGATATGCACGACACCTACCTCGGCAACCGAGAGCGGGCGCTGATGTACCAGTACGCCCGGAGCCACGCCGCGGAGTTCACCACCGCGATGCACGACGCCGACCCCTTCGAGGAGTGGCTGACGGCGGTCAAGACCGCCCGCATCCTCCACGAGTGGACCGAGGGGTCGGACATCGAGGAACTCGTCGAGCGGTACCGAATCGGACCGGGCGACGTGGAGTCCCGCGTGGAGCGCGCCGAGTGGTTGCTGGGCGCGGCGGACGCCCTCTGTGCCGCCCTCGACGCGGACGTGCCCGAGTTCCGCGAGGTCCGGGCGCTGTTGTCGCCCTGAGGCGGGACCGACCCACACGACGTCCCGACTCACCCACTTCGGGCCGAGCCGTGTGTCTTCGCGTCGAGGAGCCAAAGTCGCTTCGGGATGCCGTTTTAAGCTTCGCGGGAGCGTAGGCGAGGCTATGGGTATCACGTACGAAGACTTCCTCGACCTCGACTACGAACCGACCGACGAGGACCTCGTCTGCACCTTCCGAATCGACCCCGCGACGGGGATGTCGACGGAGGCGGCGGCGAGTCGCGTGGCCTCGGAGTCCTCCAACGGGACGTGGGCGGCCCTCCAGACCGGCGCGGACTTCACCGACATGGGCGCGACGACGTTCGACATCGACGGCGACCTGATTCGGGTCGCCTACCCCGCCGGGCTGTTCGAACCCGGCAACATGCCGCAGGTGCTGTCGTGTATAGCCGGCAACATCATGGGCATGAAGGCGGTCGACACGATTCGCCTCCTCGACTGCGAGTGGCCCGAGTCGGTCGTCTCGGCGTACCCCGGCCCGCTGTACGGGTCGTCGGTCCGCGAGGAGATATTCGGCGTCACCGACCGCCCTATCACGGCGACAGTCCCCAAGCCGAAAGTCGGTCTCTCGACGGCGGCGCACGCGCAGGTCGGCTACGACGCGTGGGTCGGCGGCGTCGACCTCCTGAAGGACGACGAGAACCTGACCGACCAGTCGTTCAACCCCTTCTCCGACCGTCTGACCGAGTCACTGTCGCTCCGCGACGACGCCGAAGACGAGACGGGCGAGACGAAGTCCTACCTCATCAACGTCACCGCCGACACCCAGACGATGCTCGACCGGGTGGACGAGGTGGCCGCGCAGGGCGGCGAGTACGTCATGGTGGACATCATCACCGCGGGCTGGGCGGGGCTCCAGACCGTCCGCGAGCGCACCGAGAAACACGGCCTCGCCATCCACGCCCACCGCGCGATGCACGCCGCCTTCGACCGGCTTCCGGCCCACGGCGTCTCGATGCGGGTGCTCGCGCAGGTGGCTCGCCTCTGCGGGGTCGACCAGCTCCACACCGGCACCGCCGGCCTCGGCAAGCTCGCAAACGAGGACACCGTCGGCATCAACGACTGGCTCGCGGGCGACCTCTACGGGACGACCGACGTGCTCCCGGTCGCCTCGGGCGGGCTCCACCCCGGCTTGCTCCCCGACCTGCTCGACGCCACGGGGACGAACGTCTGCGTCCAACTCGGAGGCGGCATCCACGGCCACCCCGACGGCACCCGCGCGGGAGCGGTGGCGCTCCGGTCGGCCATCGACGCCTACGCCGAGGGGCGGTCTATCACCGAGGCCGCCGAGGAGACGCCCGAACTCGCGGTCGCCCTCGATAAGTGGGGAACGGAGACGCCGCGGTAGGCCGCGGTAGGTCGACTCGGGCTCATCCGCCTTCGCAAGTGTTGCTATTTCGTGACAATGGTTCGAAACTCGTTGAATGATTACTGCAATACCGAGTGAGAGATTGGCCCGCTATTCTGTGGGTTTCGAAGCGGGTTCGTCGTTTGAATATCGATGATAATAATTGGCGAGTGAGTTTTATACGATTGTTTTCGCAGAGCTACAGTCAGAGTAATTCGGCCACTACCGGCTGTTCGGCGCACATTGGGGGACGCCGGGGATTCGCCGATATCACCCACATCATGAAGATACGAACGAAACTTATCGCGCTCTGTCTCGCCATCTCGCTGATTCCCGTGTCAGTCGTCGGCGTTGCGGGCGTCCAAGGAATGGATAGTATTGGAAATTATGCACAAGGACAGAGCGAGGCGACGCTCGAATCACAGATCACCGGCGACCTGAACCACACCGTCGCCGCCCGGCAAGAGGAGATACAGAACCTCCTCGACGCCCGTCGAATCGACGCCCTCGCGCTGGCGGACTCGGCACCCGTGCAGAACTACGAGGCCGCCCGGGACGGGGAGATGGAACTCGTCCAAGAACAGAGCCAAGCGCAGTTGGGCTACATGGCGCTCCAGATGCGCGCCACCGTCGAGACCACGAAGCAGTCCGTCCTCGCGAACCAGTACGGCGGACAGGACTGGGCGGACCTCTCCCCGGCGCAACAACAGCAGGTGAAAGACCGAGTCGAGGCGCGAATCGCCGGGACAGCAGGAAGCGGCGTTCAACAGAGCGGGACGCTCTCCGACGCGTTCTACCCCGGTTACGTCGGCTCGACCGGGTACGCGTTCATCCTGAACGGGGACCTCGACTTCGTCGTCCACCACGGCCTCGACGACGGGGTCAACACCGTCGAAGACACCGGGATAACGGCGTTCAATCAGGTGCCCGCCGAAATCGAGTCGAACGCCGCCGTCCGCGACGGCGAGGACTGGGGCATCGTCGAGTACGAGTGGGAAGACACCACTCAGGAGGGCAACCCCGTCGAGGAGAAGTTCGTCGCGTACACCTACCACGAGGACTTCGACTGGGTGCTCGCGCCGAGCGTCTACTACTACGAACTGCAGACGGCCGCCGTCGCCGACGCCCGCGGCCAGATTAACGACTCGTTCCGGAGCTACCTCGAAACCCGCGCCGTGACCATCGACGGCGAGGAGCACCCCGCCTACGACGAGGTGCTGTTCACCGACGAGAACGGACAGGGCATCGTCCAAGCGACCCGCACCGACGACGGCATCGCCACCGAGTCGGTGGCCGACACCTCGTTCGCGGACGAGGCGTGGTTCGAGTCCGCGACCGAACTTCAGGACGGCGAAATCCAGGTCAGCGAGGTCACGAACGTCGGCGGCGACGCCGCCGTCTACGTCACCGCGCCGGTGTACCGCGGGGGAGAACTCGCGGGCACCATCACGCTCCAGTTCAACTTCGAACTGCTCAACACGCTCATCGACGACATCCAGGTGGGTGAGACCGGCCACCTGAGCATCGTGAGCGAACGCGGGACGCTGTTGACCGACTCGCGGGAGTCGCTCGGCTCCGTCGAGTCCGAAATCGCGAGGAACGTGACCGCGATTGTCGGCCAGAGCGGACTGACAACTCACGAGACGACCGGCGACGACGACGAGTCGGCTCGCTACTTCGTCGGCTACGCGCCGCTCCACTTCGGCAACGGGCAGTACGAACTCGTCGCGACCGTCCCCGAGTCCGACGTGACGGCCCCGGTCGAACAGCTCGGGCAGGCGATGAACGACCGGGCGGACACCGCCCGGAACGTCATGCTCCTGTTAATCGTCGGCATCATCGCGGTCGTCATCGGCGTCGGCTACGTGGCCGCTCGGTACTTCTCGGAGCCGATAGAGGCGCTTCGGGACCGCGCGCAGTCGCTCGCCCGCGGTCGGTTCGACGACGACGAGGACATCGACGCCAACGACGACGAACTCGGCGAACTCGTCGAGGCGTTCGACGACATGCAGGAGAACCTCCAACGGCAGGTCTCTGCGCTTCGAACCGCCGGGACGGAACTCGGCGACGGCAACCTCGACCAGAACCTCCGGACCGACCTCCCCGGCGAGTTCGGCGCCATCATGTCCGACCTCGACACCGGGATTCAGAAGCTCCAAGACGGCTTCGTCGAGGTGCAGTCCGTCGCCGACGAGTTCGCGGCGGTGAGCAACGAGACGGTGTCGAGCGCGAAGGAAATCGAGTCCGCGAGCCAGGAGACCGCGCGGTCGGTCGAGGAAATCGCCCACGGCGCGGAACAGCAGACCGAGCGGCTCCAGACGGTCGCAAACGAGATGAACGACCTCTCGGCGACCATCGAGGAGGTCGCCGCCTCCGCCGACGGCGTCGTCCAGTCGGCGAACCAGGCCGTGTCGCTCGCCGACGAGGGGCGCGAGCACGCCGCGGAGGCGACAGACGAGATATCGACCATCGAGACCGAGGCCGACGAGGCGGTCGAGCGGGTCGAAGCCCTCGGCGAGCAGGTGGGCGAAATCAACGAAATCGTCCAGCTCATCAACGACATCGCGGAGCAGACGGACCTGCTCGCGCTCAATGCCTCCATCGAGGCCGCCCGCGCGGGCGAGGCCGGCGAGGGCTTCGCCGTCGTCGCCAACGAAATCAAGGCGCTCGCCAAGGAGGCCAGTCAGGCAACCGACGAGGTGGAAGCCCAAATCGACGAGGTGCGCGACCGCGCCGACGACACGGTCGACGACATGCAGTCCATGCAGGAGAGCGTCGAGAGCGGCTCCGAGACCATCGGCGACGCCATCGAGATGTTCGACCACATCTCCGGGGCGATTCGGGAGGCCGAACACGGCGTCGAGGAGATTTCGCAGGCGACCGAGAATCAGGCCGTCTCGACCGAGGAGGTCGTCTCGATGGTCGACGACGTGTCGAGCGTGAGCGAGGAGACCACCTCGGAGACGGCGACGGTCTCCGCGGCGACCGAAGAGCAGACCGCCGCCATAAACGAGGTCACGCGGAACATCCGGCAGGTGTCGGAGTCCGCCCAGTCGCTCAACGACCTCGTCGGCCGGTTCGACGTCGGAAACGGCGGCGGAAGCGACCGCGGCGGCGACGCTCCCGCGGCGGCCGGCACGACCCCCGACGGGTCGCCGCCGGCGGGGTCGCAGGCCGTCGCCGACGGCTCGGGTGAGGGAAGCTCCGTCCCGTCGGCGGACGACTGAGTCGGAAACGACGCCCGGTCCCGGTCGTCTCGCCGACGACTACCGGTCTACTTCTCCCATTATCGTGTCGAGGCTCCCGAGCGCCGCGATGAGGTCCGGGATGTACTCGCCTTCGGCCATCTCGGGGAGCGCCTGCAGGTTCGAAAACGAGGGGCCGCGAATCTTGAACCGCGCCGGGGTGTCGGTGCCGTCGGCGCGGATGTAGATACCCAACTCCCCTTTCGCGGCCTCGACGGCGCGGTACACCTCGGTGTCGTCGTCCGGTTTGATGGTTCGCGGGACGTTCGACTGGACGGTCCGTTCGTCCTCGGGCCAGCCTTCGAGCAGGTCGACGCACTGGGCGACGATGTTGGCCGACTCCTCGACCTCGCGGAGGCGGACGAGCAGGCGCGCGAAGTTGTCGCAGTCCTCTTCGACGGCGACCGCCCAGTCGAGTTCGTCGTAGTAGCCGTAGGGGTCGTCGCGGCGGAGGTCGTAGTCGATGCCGGAGCCGCGGGCGACCGGTCCCGTCACGCCGTAGTCCTTCGCCACCTCGGGCGGGAGGATACCGGTGTCGACCGTGCGGGCCTGCAGAATCTCGTTCGCCGTCAGGAGGTCGCGGTACTCCCGCAGTTTCTCGGGGAGGTCGTCGACGAAGCGCCGAATCTTCTCGAAGAACGCCTCGCGGGGGTCGGGGAGGTCCCAGACGACCCCGCCGAGCCGGAAGTAGTTGAACATCAGCCGCTGGCCCGTGAGGTCTTCGAGGATGTTCTGGACGAGTTCGCGGTCCCGGAGCGCGTACTGAAACGTCGCCGTGAAGTCGCCGATGACGTCGAGGGCGTACGCGCCGACCGCGAGCATATGCGAGAGGATGCGGCTCAGTTCGGCCGCCAGTGTCCGGAGCACCTGCGCGTACTCGGGCACGTCGATGTCCGCCAGCGCCTCGGCGGTGCGGGCGTAGGCCCACTCGTTGAGGAGGCCGCCGCCGCCCCAGTCCCAGCGGTCGGGGTACGGCATAATCTGGTGTCGGTAGGTCCCCCGCTGGCACATCTGCTCCTCACAGCGGTGGATGTAGCCGATGTCGGGCTCGACGTCGGCGACCTACTCGCCGTCCAGTGCGACCTGCAGGTGCATCACGCCGTGGGTCGCCGGGTGGTGCGGCCCGATGTTGAGGAGCATCGTGTTCGTGTCGGCGCGGCCGTCTTCGGCGAGCGGGTTCGCGTTCTCGTCGTACCGGACGACTTGGGGCCGCGTCTGGTCGTAGTCCAGCCCGAGCGGGTGACCCTGCCACGTCTCCGGCAGGAGGATGCGGCGCAGGTCCGGGTGGTCCTCGTACCCGACGCCGACGAGGTCGTACGCCTCCCGCTCGTGCCACTCGGCCGTCCGAAACACCGGCGCGGCAGACTCGCTCACCGGGTCCGAGCGGGGCGTCGGGACGACGACGCTCGCCTCTCGGGTCGGGTCGTCGTACGACTTCAGGTGATAGACGGACTCGTAGCGGTCCTCGTACTCCTGTGCGGTCACACACGAGAGGTGGTCGAGGCCGAGACCGTCGCGGAGGGCCGAAAGCGACGACTGCACCGCGTCGGGGCGAATCTGCACCGCGGGCGCGTGGACGTGCTCCTCGGTGGCGAGGGCGGCGTCCCCCAGCGCCCGCCGGAGCGCGTCGGCGTCGAGGGGACCGGCGTCGTCGGCGGCGCGCGCGGCGGGGTCGTCGTCGTCGGACTCGGGGGTCTGTCGCGGGCGTTCGAGTGACATGGCGGCTGACGCCCGTTCGTTCGTCCGGCCGTCGGTTCGGCGTTCTGCCTCACGAGTGCGGTCAGTTTTTATGTCGCGGTCGAATCAACCCGCTGGCATGAAATCCGTCAGGCTTCGATTCGCGCCCGACGACGAGCAGATGCACCCGATGCACGAGTTCGTCGTCGACCACGAGGCGTTCGAGCGGACCGAACTCCACCACTGGAACCCGACGGTGACCGACAGGAACACCATCGTCTTCGAGGTGTTCGGCTCCGACATCGAGGCCTACGAGGCGGCGCTCGCGGAGACGGAGCGCATCCGGTCGTACGAGGTCTCACAGCTCCCCGGCGACTCCTTTTTCATCGTGGTGAACGAGCGGCTCGACGCGGCGGGCGCGAGACAGACGGCGGCCGTCACGCGGGGCGACCTCATCGTCGTTCCGCCGGTCGTCTTCGACGGCGACGGCGCGGTGTCGGTGACGCTCGTCGGCACCGACGACGCCCTCCAGTCGGCGGTCGAGGAGATGCCCGAGGGCCGCGGCCTCGAAATCGTGCGGGTGCGGGAGTACACGGGTCCGGGGAGCGTCTCCGCCGGGTCGCTGTCGCCCCGCCAGCGCGAGGCCGTCGAGGCCGCCGTCGACTGCGGCTACTACCGCGAGCCGCGGACGGGGGCGGTCGCCGACGTGGCCGCCCGGCTCGACTGCTCGACGAGCACCGCGGCGGAACACCTGCGAAAGGCGGAGATGAAAGTCATGGGCGACCTCGTCGACGGGCCGTGACCGCGGGTCAGTCCGCGACGACGGTCCGGACCCTGACGACGACTCCGGCTACGGTTCGGCCCGCGACGGCGGTTTGGGACCGTCCTACGGTTCGACCCGCGAGGACGGCTCCGCCCACGGTTCGCTGGTTCCCTCGCCGAACAGCTCCCGCATCAGGATGACGATGCTCTCGGGCGGGAACTGCCCGCGCTCGGTGACGATGGCGTCCACGTAGCGCGGCGGCGTCACGTCGAACGCGGGGTTCTTGACGGTCGGGTTGCCGAGTTCCGCGAGCGTCTCGTCGTCGACGACCTCTGCGGTGTCGCGCATCTCGATATCGACGGTGTGGCCGGTCATCGTCCCCGGGTGGAGCTTGAGCGTCTGCGCGGCGACCATGATGGGCGTCCCCCGGTCGCGGGCGTTGACCGCGAGGCCGCTCGTCCCGATTTTGTTGACGACGCTCCCGTCGGCCGCGACGGCGTCCGCGCCGACGAGTACGTGGTCCACGTCGTTGAGGTAACGCCGCGCCGCCGAGTCGACGATGAGCGTGACGGGCACGCCCAGTTCGTCGAGTCGCTTCGCGGTGATGTGCCCCTGATTTCTGGGTCGGGTCTCCTTGACGACGGCCTCGATGTGTTTCCCCTGCTCGACCGCCGCCTCGACGCACGCCAGCGCGTCCGTCGAGTGGCAGTGGGTCATGATGGTGTCGCCGTCGCGGAGGCGGTTCGCGCCGACCTCGCCGAGGTCGGCCTGGGCCCGTTCGAGGCGGGCGCGGAACTCGTCGGCCGACTCGACGACGTTCTGCCGGAGCCCCTCGACGGTCGTACTCGACATGCCGCGGAGGACGTACCGGAGGGCGTTGGGGAGGCTCACGGCGGTCGGCCGCGTCTCGTAGAGCGCCCGCGCGGCCGTGCGGAGTTCGGCGCGGAACGCCTCGGCGTCGGCGGCGTCGCTCTCCGTGGCCTGCGTCCGAAGCGCCCGCGCGGCCGCGTCGGCGATGGTCGCCGCGCCGCGAATCTCCATCGTGTCGATTTCCGTCGCGGTGCGCCGGACCTCGGGGTGTACGCGGTCGTCCATGCGGGAACTACGGGCGTCGAATGGAAAAAGGTCGCCGCGGCGACGCTCTCAGACCCGGTCGACAAGCGCCTCGTCGGGGTGTCGGACCCGGACGGTCTCGACGCGCTCGGTGAGCGCCTTCGCGTCGGCGAGTTTGTCCTCGGACTCGGCGTGGACCGTAAACAGCGTCTCGCCGCTGGCGGACATCTCGCCGACGCGGCGGTGGAGTTCGAGGCCCGCGCCGGGGTCTCGCGGCGCGCCGGCCCGGCGGGCGACCTCGTTGACGAGGCGGTTGTTGACGTGCGTGACCACGCCGTCGCGGGTGGCGCGGACCGCGGCGGTGTGCCGGCCGGGCGAGAGGTCCGCGGCCTCCACGTCGGGGTCGCCGTTCTGCGCGGCGAGTATCTCGCGGAAGGTCTCCTCGGCCCGCCCGGAGTCGAGGATGTCGGCGGCGTCGGCGTCGACGCCGGTGGACTCGAAAAGCATGTCGGCGAGGCGAATCGCCTTCATGCGGAGGTCGTTCGGGCCGCCGCCGGCGAGCGTGGCGAGGACCTCGCGGGCTTCGAGCACGGGGCCGACGCCGCGGCCGACCGGCGCGGCCCCGTTCGTGATGGCGCACTCGATGGCCATCCCGAGGTGGCCGCCGACGCGGTTGAAGTCCTCCGCGAGTTCGCGCGCCTCCGCGAGGCTCTCGACTTTCGCGCCCTCGCCGTAGGGGATGTCCACGACCACGTTGGTCGAGCCGGCGCTCTTTTTCTTCGAGAGGACCGAGGCGATGAGCTGTCCCTTGGGGTCGATAGAAAGCGGCGTCTCGGCGCGGATGATGCGGTCGTCGACCGGCGAGAGGTTCACCGCGCCGCCCCAGACGAGACAGCCGCCGGTCTCCCCGACGATGTCGCGTATCTCCGGCACGGAGAACTCCACGTCGCAGAGGACCTCCATCGTGTCGGCGGTGCCCGCCGCGGAGGTGACGGCCCGCGAGGAGGTCTTCGGAATCTTCAGCCCCGCCGCGGCGACGATGGGGACGAGAATCGGCGTGACGCGGTTGCCCGCGACGCCGCCGATTGAGTGTTTGTCGGCGATGACCGGCTCTTCCCACGCGATGGATTCGCCGATGTCCGCCATCGACTCCGTGAGGTGCATCGTCTCCTCCATGGACAGCCCGTTCGTGTAGGTCGCGGAGACGAACGCGCCGAGTTCCACGTCGGCGAGGCGCTCCTCGTAGATGTCGCGGACGAGTCGGGACAGTTCGTCCGCGTCGAGTTCGATGTCGTCGAGCTTCTTGCGGATGTAGTACACCGAGTCCGGTTGCGGCGCGACCGACACCTCGACTGCGCCTTCGAGGTGGTCGAGACGGCGCGTCACCCCGAGGGTCCCCTCGGAGACGAGTTCGTCCGTCAGTTCCACGATGCCGATAGTCGTCCGCCCGTCCCGGCGCAGTTGGACGCGTTCGAGGGCGTGAACCCCGAGTTCGGCCGCGTCGCTCTCGTTCAGGAGGACCGTCGGAGACCGGGTTCCGATGTCGATGTGCTCGGCGACGAGTTGCATACCCGATGGTCGGACGATACCGTCAAGAAATCGACCCCGAGTCCCGGGGAGGGAGAACGCCTACGCGAGCCGGGATTCGACGAGGTTCTTCAGGTCGTCGTAGCCGCGGACGCCGACGAGCTGTTCGACCGCCTCGCCGCCGGCGAAAAGCACCATCGTCGGGACGCCCCGGACCTGGTACTGGGCGGCGAGCTCCTGGTTCGCGTCCACGTCGACCTTGGCGACCGCGGCGTCGGTGGTCTCCGCGAGCTTCTTCACGGTGGGTTCGAGCATCTTGCACGGACCGCACCAGTCCGCATAGAAGTCAACGAGCACCACGTCGTACGAGGCGACGGCGTCTTCCAGTTCGTCCGCGCCGTCGACGTGGACGGGTTCTGCCGGCCCAGTCGCGGCTTCTTTCACCGCAGTTCCGCCGTCTCCGCGGAGCTTGGATTCGAGTTGTTCGCGTTTCTGCTTCCGGATGTCGGTCAGTTCGTCGTCGGACATACCTACCGATACCGGCCGCGTCCTAATAACGGTTTTGCACAATTAGAGCAATAATGTCTGCAATCACAGAGACGTGGTAACAGTGTGCATTGAATGGAGCGACGCTGTGATTCACGGCGAGAGTCCGGTGAGAAACGACGGGGAACGACGGGAAACAACGGGAAAAAGGCGAAAACGGCGGTGAGAGAACGTGGCGAGCACGACCGCAGTCAGGACGATTCGAAAGCGGTTCGGAACGTGGAGACGGGTCGGCGAGCGCGGTCAGTCGACGTACAGCGAGTAGGTGATGACCGCGAAGCCGACGAGCGTCAACACCGAGTCGAAGAGCAGTCCGGTGGCGAGGTCGACGTTGAGAATCACGTCGAGCGCGCCGCCGAGCATCGCGCCGAGCGTGACGACGCCGAAGCCGAGCGCGAGCGCGCGGAGCGACGCCGCCCCGGTGTTCCGGTACGCCTTGTAGCTGAAGTAGGTGATGAGCCCGCCGAGGACGAGGATGCCCGTCTTGACGACGATAATCATCGTCGCTATCGTCGGCGAGGCGCTGAGGTGCCCCATCAGGTCTCCCTCCGGACCCGCGACCAGATGTCCGCGAGGCGTTCGTCGGGCGTCTGCTCGGGGCGGCCGACCGCGACGTCGAAGTCGCGGTCCTCGTTGAGCGCGATTCGCACCTCGTCGAAGGCGACCTCGTAGGTCGTCGCGTGGTGGCCGTCCGCGCGAATCTGGGTCCCCTCGGCGAGGAGCGCCGCGTCCGTGAGCAGGTCCAGCTTCCTGTACGTCGTCGAAAGCGGGATGTCACACGTGTCTGAGATTTCGCTTGCCGTCATGGGTTCTTCGAGTCCTCTGATGATGGCTCGGGCGTCCGCGTCGTCGAGCGCGTCGAGCACCGCCGTCAGTTCGGCCGACTCCATCGCGGACCGGTCGCGCGCCATTACCCAGACTCACCGACGAGAGCCTTATTAACTCTCCGGGTCGGGCTCGTCGCTATCCGCCGATTCGGGGGCTGTGTCGTACGCGCCCTCCATTCTGAGGGCCCCCGCGCGGGCCAACACCGCGGGCGTTCGACAGACGCCCGGCGCGCCCGTCGCCTGCGGCACCGCGCAGTTGTTGCAGTTCTCGCAGACGACCCGCGTGTCGGCCGCCACGTCGCGGCCGAGCAGTCGCGCCGGGAGCTCCGGTTCGGCGTAGAACGGCCGGGCCATCCCGACGGCGTCGCAGGCGTCGCCGAGCAGTCGGTCGATGTGGCCGCGCTCGCGGATGCCGCCCTCGCAGAGCACGGGCACCGAGACGGCGTCGCGGACGCGGCGGCACAGGTCGGCGTTCCACGCCGGGTCGAAGTCGTACCACGCCGCTTCGATTCGGTTGCCGAGTTCGACGAGTCGCGCCCGGAGCGGGCCGCCGAAGGCCGCGGCGTAGCCGTCGCGGTAGCGGTCGTCGCGCCACGCGCGGGCCGGGAACGACCCCCGGACGATGCTCGCGTCCCAGAACACCGACCCCGAGACGGGGACGAGCGCGTCGTAGCCGGCGTCGTCGAGGCGGCGGCAGATGTCGACCGCGTCGGCCTCGGTCAGGCGTCGGCGGACGCCGGGCGGCGCGGCCGTCTCGGCCGGCGCTTTCGTCATGAGCGGCACGTCGCCCGCCCGCCCGCGGACCTCGTCGGCGACGACCTCCAGAAACCGGACGCCGTCGCCGAACTCGTCGTCCCGGCGGTTGTAGAACGGCGAGAGGAACTGGTGGACGACGCCCATGTTCGCGCCGGCGACGTGGACAACGTCGTAGCCGGCGTCGACGGCCATCGCCGCGGAGCGGCCGAAGTCCGCCGCGAGGTCGTACACCTCCTCGGTCGTCATGACGTGGGCGTCGTAGTCGAGAAAGCCGAGGCCGTCGAGCAGTCTGAGGAGCCGCGGCGGCCGGGAGACGGCGAGCTGTCGCAGGTCGGGGTGGTCCCGTCGGTACGCGGCGTGCCACGTCTCCATGCTCCGCAGGCCGCCGTACTCCAACTGGACCGCGACGGCCGCGCCGTGGTCGTGGAGTCGCTCCGTCACCGCCGACAGCGACGCCGCGAACTCGGGGTCCGCGATGCGGGTCATCCCCGGCGCGGCACAGCCGCCCGTCTCGCGGACGATGGTCGCGCCCTGACAGACGAGGCCCGCGCCGGCCCGCGCCGCGGGTTCGAGTTCCGCCGCGAGGCGCACGGGCGCGTCGGGTCCGGTGCCCGCGCATTCGAGGACCGGCGCGCGGTAGAGCCGGTTTCGGAGCGTGAGCCCGCCGATGTCGAGCGGGTCGTCGAGCCGAGGAGTCGCCATGAGAGAAACGTGGCGCGCGAGCGACGTAAATCGACGCGGCGGTCGGTCGCCACCGGTCAACCTTCTTACCCGTCGCCGCCGATGACCGTCTCATGAACCCCGAACCGTTCAGGTACGACTCGGAGGTGCCGCCGGGCGAGGTGCGACACCTCAGATACGAAATCAGCGAGACGTACCTCGGCGACCCCGTCGAGATACCCGTCACGGTCATCAACGGCGAGCAGGGCGGGCCGTCGGTCTTCATGACCGCGGCGCTCCACGGCGACGAGCTCAACGGCGTGAAGGTGATGCAGGAGGTCGCGAGCCGGTACAACCCCGCGGACATCCACGGCACCATCGTCTGCATCCACGTGGCGAACGTCCCCGGCTACCTCGCCCAACAGCGCTACATCCCCATCTACGACCTCGACCTGAACCGGTCGTTCCCCGGCCGCGACGGCGCGAACACGGCCGAGCGCATGGCGAACCAAATCTACCGCCGGTTCGTCGAGCCCTGCGACCTCGGCATCGACTTCCACACCTCGACGCGCAACCGGACGACGATGTACCACGTCCGCGCCGACATGAACCGCCCCGAGGTCGCACGCCTCGCGCGGTCGTTCGGCGCGAACCTCATCCTCTCGGGCGAGGCCGAGGCGAGTTCGCTCCGCACCGTCGCCACCAACGACGGGATTCCGACCATCACCGTCGAGATGGGCCGCGCCCACCGCTTCCAGCCGGCGATGGTCGACCGCGCGCTCGACGGCGTCGAGAGCGTCCTCGCCGAGTACGGCGTCCTCCCGGACGAGGCGGTCAGCTGGCCGGGCTGGTCGCGCGTCATCGACTCCGCGACCGACAAGACGTGGCTCCGCGCCGACGTGGGCGGCCTCGTCGAGATGCAGTACGGCGACGTGCCCCTCGTCCACGAGGGCGACACCATCTGCACCATCTCGGACCACTTCAAGACGAGAGAAAAGCGCGTCTCTGCGCCCTTTACCGGCCTCGTCGCCGGCGTCCTCCAGAACCCCGTCGCCGCGCCCGGCCACCCGCTCTGTCACCTCGTCAGCGTCGACGACGCGACGCTCCGCGAGATAGAGCGCGAAATCGAGGCCGGCGAGTTCACGGAACGCCCGTGGAGTTAGGCGGGGCGCGTCGAATCAGACGCGCTCGTGTCGCCGCCGCCCCGCTCGGTCAGTCGTCCGCGCCGACCTGCTCGTGGGTGTGGTGGAAAAACCGGACGTGCGGCCGCCCGTCGCGTTCGACCGGCTCGAAGCAGACGCGCCGGTAGCGCTCGTTGTCGAGGAGATTGACGAGCAGGCCGCGGTCGTGGAGCGAGACCGAGTCGTAGGGCGTCGAACAGACCGGACACAGCTCCGGGTCGGTCGCGTCGCTCACCGTCATTTTCCGGTCCCCGACCCGACCGCGTCGGCGACCCGCGAAACCGTCTCGAACTCGTCGTCCGCGTAGGCGATGAACCGAACGTCGCGGAGCGAACTCGGCTCGAACGCCGCGAGTTCCTCGCAGATGAGTCGCGCGCCGTCGGCGAGGTCGAACCCGGCGACGCCACAGCCGAGCGCCGGAATCACGAGCGACTCACAGCCGCGGTCGTCCGCGGCCCGCAGGGCGTTTCGCGTGGCGTCGCGGATGCTCTCGGCGGTCGCCCGCCCGTCGCCGTAGTGGGGCATCGCCGCGGCGTGAATCACGACCTCGGCGTCGAGGTCGAAGGCGTCGGTGACGGCGGCCGCGCCGAGGGCTATCGGCCCCTTCGCCATCGCCGCGTCGTTCAGTTCGGGACCGCCGCCGCGACGGAGCGCGCCCGCGACGCCGGAGCCCATCCGGAGGCTCGTCCCCGCGGCGTTCACCAGCGCGTCGGCCGACTGGGCGGCGATGTCGCCCTGTACGACGGTGTACTCCACGTCAGGCCAGTCGGTCCATGTCCTCGTCGTCGAGGTCGATGTGCGAGGCCGCCACGTTGTCGCGGAGGTGCGAGACGCTGGACGTGCCGGGGATGGGAAGCATCACGTCGGAGCGGTACAGGAGCCACGCGAGGGCGATCTGCTGGGGCGTCGCGTCGTGTTTCGCCGCGACCGCGGAGACGGCGTCGGCCCGGTCGCCGAGGTCGCCCGCGCCCAGCGGGTACCACGGGATGAAGCCGATGCCGTACTCCTCGCAGGCGTCGAGGCTCGCCTCGAACTCGCGGTCGCCGATGTTGAAGCGGTTCTGGACCGTGGCGATGTCGACGATGTCGCGCGCCTCGTCGAGCTGTTCGACCGAGACGTTCGAGAGGCCGACGTGCCGAATCAGTCCCTCGTCTTTCATCTCGGCGAGCGCGTGGACCGAGTCCTCGAAGGAGACGTGCGGGTCGGGGCGGTGAAGCTGATAGAGGTCGATGGTGTCCACGCGGAGGCGGTCGAGGCTTCCGAGGACGGCGTTCCGGAGGTAGTCGGGGTCGCCGTTGGGCTTCCAGTCGCCGTCGGTGTTGCGGAGCAGACCGCCCTTCGTGGCGACCACGAGGTCGTCCGGGTAGGGCGCGAGCGCCTCGCCGATGAGGCGCTCGGAGACGGCGGGGCCGTAGGAGTCCGCCGTGTCGATGAGGTCGACGCCGTGGACGAGCGACTCGTGGAGGACCTTCTTCGCGTTCTCCACGTCGTCCGGCTCGCCGATGATGTCGTCGCCGGTGATGCGCATCGCGCCGAAGCCGAGTCGGTGAACCGTGAGGTCGCCGCCGATGTCGAACGTGCCGCTGGCGTTTTCGAGTCCCATAGATGACAGTTCGTCGCCAGACACCTGTGCGTTTCGCTGGGGGAAATCGACCGCAGAGGGCGGTGCCCGCGACCGCCGAAACCCACACCCGTCGGCGGTCCTAACGGTCGCTATGGACCTCCTGTCGATGCGCTGGCGGCACACGCTGTTCGCCCACTGGCCGGTCGCTCCCGAACTCGTGGAGCCGCGACTTCCCGACCGGCTCACGGTGGCGACCCGCGACGGGCGGGCGTGGCTCGGCGTCGTCTCGTTCGACATGACGGACATCCGCCCGCGCGGGTCGCCAATCGGGTTGGGGTTCCCCGAGGTGAACCTCCGGACCTACGTCGAACCCGCCGACGGCGGCCCCCGCGGCGTCTACTTTTTCACCCTCGACGCCGCCGACCGCCTCGGCGTGACGATGGCCCGACTGGGCTACCGGCTCCCGTACCACTACGCGACCATCTCGGTCGAGGAGCGAGACGGCGCGGTCGACTACGAGAGCTACCGGCCCGCGACGGCCGAGACGCCGGAAGCGCGGTTCGAGGCGACCTACCGGCCGACCGGCGAGGTCCGAACCCTCGACCCCGGGTCGCTCGACGCGTTCCTCGTCGAGAACTACCGCTTTTACACGGACGACTGGCCCGTCGTCATCGGCGACATCGACCACGACCCGTGGCCGATACAGGACGTGGAGGCCGAGATTCGCGCGAACACGATGTTCGAGGCCTGCGGCTTCGACCACCCCGGCGGCGACCCGGTACTCCACTACGCGGCCGCCCTCGACGTGACGGCGAAGCCGCCCGCGGTGCTTCGCTGACATCGTTCGCTTCGGGGTGCTCCGCTGACATCGTTCGCCCCGGGCGAGATGGCTCACGCGAACGCGACGCGTTCGGCTGGGTCGCCTCCCTCGGCCGCCCGAAGGTGAAACCTTCAAGCATCGCTGAACTAACCCGACGGACATGGCACTCATCGACACCGTGATGGCAACGCTCCACCTCGTCGTCGGCGGTCTCTGGACGGGGAGCGTCCTCTTTTTCGCGCTCGCCGTGTTGCCGACCGCCCGCGCCGGGAACATCCGCGCCGCCGCGTTCGAATCGGTCGTCTCCCGGCTGACGATGTGGTCCCGCGGGGCCTCGCTCGTGATGTTCGCGACCGGCGGCCACCTCGCCGGCACGCGCTACACCGTCGACAGCCTGTTCGGCTCCGGCCGCGGCCACCTCGTCCTCGGGATGCTCGCGCTCTGGTTCGTCCTGACCGGCCTCGTGGAAGTCGGCCGCGCCCGCGCGAAAGACGGCCTCGCCGAGAAGAAGGTCCGCACGCCCGCCGAGAAGGCCGCGCCGTTCTACCTCGGTGCCGCGCTCGTCGCCGTCTTGCTCCTCGTCGACGCCGGCCTGCTCCTCAACTGACGCCGGCGCAGACTCCCGAGGACTCCGTAGAATATCTATATCTACGTTCGAAAATATATATTCTGTACGATATGTTTATCAGCTCGGTCCGGGTGAGTCCACGTGTATGCACGGGGACGAGACGCGCGCCACCGAGTCGCCGCTTCGAATCGAGTTGTGTCCCGACACCGGGCGGATACGCGTCCACCGGGAGACCGCGCTGGGGACGTTCACGCGGACCATCGACCGATGAGTCCGGACGCCCCGCCGGCCCTCGGAACGTCGCCGGTCGGGAACTCGGCCGAGCGCGGTCCCGGTCCGGTGCTCGCGCGCCTCGGCCGGCCGGTCTCGGAGACGCCGACCCGGCTCGCGGTCGTCGCCGACCCGCACGTCACGCCGACGGGCTCCGGCACGTGGAAAGCCTACCACCGGAGCGAGACGCGGCTTCGGACCGCCGTCTCGACCATCGCCGACCTCGACGTCGACGCGACGGTCCTCCTCGGCGACCTGACCCGCGACGGCCGCCCCGAGGAGTACGACGTGGTCGACGAACTCCTCCGCGACCTGCCGGGACCGCGGGTCGCGGTTCCCGGCAACCACGACGTGCCGAAGCGCTGGGACGACTACGACGCCCCGACGCCGGCCGAGTTCGCGGCGCGCTACGCCGGCGGCTCCCTCCCGTTCGTCCGCCGGGTCGGCGGCGTCGATATCGTCGGGCTCGACTCCGCCAGCGGCGGGCCGGACCTCGCCCTCACCGACACCCACGAGGGGGCCGTTCCCGACTCCCAACTCCGCTGGCTCGACGCCGTCCTCGCTGACGCGACGACCCCGGTCGTCGTCCTCCACCACAACGTCTTCCACCCCCGCCGCCACACCGGGCAGTTCCCCGACGCCGACTTCTACCAGCTCCGCAACGCCGACGAGCTGGCCGCGGTGCTCGCGCGTCACGACGTGCCGCTCGTTCTCTCCGGGCACATCCACTGGCCCGCGACGGCGGTGCGAGCCGGCGTCCGCGAACTCATCGCCCCGGCGACCTGCTCGTTTCCGCAGTCGTTCGTCATAGTCGACATCGACCGCCGCGGGACGACGGTCCGACTCGTCCCGCTCGCGGGACCGAAGGGCATGGCCGAGGCGTACACCCTCGCCGCCAGCGGGGCCGCCCACGGACAGGGCATCGCCGCGCACGCCGACCGCGGACAGCTGTCGGCGCTCCCGCTGGTCGACGAGCGGACGCCGCCGAGGCGGGTCGTCGGCTCGGACGTTCCGGGGGCGGTTCGATGGCGGTGAGCCTCGACCGCCTCGCCGACGCCCGCGAGGCACTCCGCGCCGAGCGTCGCCGCTGTGTTGACGAACGCGAGGCGTTCCGGGCGTTCCGCCGCGAGGTCGCCGCGTCGCAGGCGACGGCGTCGGCTCCGACCCGGACGCCCGCCACCGCGACGCTCGTCCGCCAGCGGGGCCAGCGGGGCGGAACCGACGCCGCGCTCTCCGGACTGCGCCGGAGCTACGAGCGGACCGTGATGTCCGTCCCGCACTACGACGAGGAGTACGGCGACGACTTCGGGGAGAGCCTCGCCGCCGAGTTCGGCCCGGACGTGGCGACCGCGTTCCGGTCGGCGAGCGTCCTCTCGCCGGCGCTCCGGCGCACGGTCGCGGCGGCGGCCGCGTCGTCGCTGGACGAGCGCGGGAAGTTCATCGAAGTCGTCGACGAGGAGGCCGAGTCCGTGGCGTCGATGCGCGACGATATCGAAGCGCTCCTCGGGCGGCTCCGCGACCTCGACCGGACGCCGCTGTCCGAACGCGGCTTCGACGCGCTGTTGGGGCTCTACGAGGAGCTTTCGGCGCTCCGCGAGCGACTCGAAGCACTCGTCGCGGCGCGACAGGAGACGATTTCACACCACCGGCGGGCGCTCTCGGCGCTGGTGCCGGACGTGACCGAGTTCTTCTACGCCGAGCTGTCGGTCCGGTACCCGGTGCTCGCGACGCTCGCGGAGGGCGGGGCGACGCTCGACACCGCGACCCGCCGGGTCGAACGCCGGCTCGCCGCGACACCGTAAGCCGATTCGCCCCGGCCACAGTTATTTACCCGTTCGAGGAGACGCCGGAGTATACGATGTTCACGCGCTCGGAGGGATTCCCGTGAATCGCCTCCACCCCCGTATCCGTCTTCTCTGGGTCGCCCGAGCGGTCGTGTTCGCGCTCGCCGCCGGCGGCGTGGCGACCGCGGCGACGCTGTTCGCGCCCGTCTCGATACCCACGTACGTCCCCGTCGCGGTCGGCGTCGTCTTCCTCGTCGTCGGCGTCGGCTTCGCGCTCCTCCGGTATCGGGCGTGGGGCTACGAGGTCCGCGACGACTCGCTGTACCTCCAGCGCGGCGTCCTCACCAAGGTCAACACCGTGGTCCCGTTCGTCCGGGTCCAGCACGTCGACTCGACCCGCGGCCCGCTCGAACGACTCGTCGGCCTCGCTTCGACCGTCGTCTACACCGCCGGCTCCCGCGGCGCCGACGTGTCGGTTCCGGGGCTGACCCCCGAGGGCGCAGAGGACCTCCAAGACCGGCTGAAGCGCCTCGCAATCGCGTCCGAGGGCGACGACGCGGTATGACCCGGCTGTCGCCGCTCTCGGTCCCCTACCGGGCGGTCCAGCGGAGCGCCAGCATCGCCTTCGCGCTCGCCTTCTTCGCCTTTACCGGCGGGACCGCCTTCGGCGGCGTCCTCGGCGGCCTCGGCGCCGTCGCGCTCGTCGGCGTCGCCGTGCTCGGCATCGCCGGCTACGAACTCGCCTACTTCCGCCGGTTCGAGTACGAACTCACGCCGGACACGCTGGACATCCGCTCGGGCGTGTTCTCCCGGCGCAACCGCGAGATTCCCTACCGGCGCATCCAGAACGTCGACATCTCCCGCAACGTCGCCCAGCGGCTGGTCGGCATCGCCGCCGTGAACCTCGAAACCGCGGGCGGCGGCGAGACCGAGGGCAGTCTCCGCTTCGTCAGCTACGAGGAGGCCCGCCGCATCCAGTCGGAGGTCGCCCGCCTGAAACGCGGCGGCACAGACGGCGACGCGCCCGAACCCGAACAGGAACTGCTGTTCGAACTGACGCCCCGCGAGCTGGCCATCGTCGGCGCGCTGTCGTTCGACCTCCGGCTCCCCGGGCTCGTCTTCGTGTTCGGCTCCACCGTCTTCCCCATCGTCGCGTCGTACGTGGACGTGCCGCTCCCCACCGGGAGCGCCGCGGCCGCGGGGGTCGGCATCGTCGCGCTGGTGCTCCTCGTCGCGCTCGTGTCGTGGGCCGCCGGCTTCGCCTCCGCGGTGGTGAACTACTACGGCTTCCGGCTGACCCGCGTCGGCGACGAACTCCAGTACGAGCGCGGCCTCCTCCAGCGCTACAACGGGTCGATTCCGCTCGACAAGCTCCAGACGCTCACCGTCGAGGACAACCCCCTGAAGCGCCGGTTCGGCTACGCGACGCTCCTCGTGGAGACGGCGGGCTACGCGCCCGGCTCCGACGGGACAAACGGGTCGGGCCGCGCCAGTCGCGGCTCCGAGGCGGCCATCCCGCTCGCGACCCGCGACCGCGTGCTCGGCCTCGTCGCCGACCTCGAAGGCGTCGAACTGCCGACGTTCGAGGGGCCGCCGACGCGCATCCGCCGGCGCTACGCCGTCCGCTACTCGCTGGTCCTCGGCGCGGCGACGCTCGCGCTCTACGGCGCGAATCGGTTCCTCCCGCAGGAGGTTCCGTGGTTCGTCCCGCTGGCGCTCGTCCCGGTGGCCGTCGTCGCCGGCGCGCTCCAGTGGCGGCACCGCGGCTACGCGCTCGCCGACGACCACTTCGTCACCCGAAACGGCTTCTGGAAGCGCGAGACGCGCGTCGTCCCCTACTACCGGGTGCAGACGGTCATCGAGCGCCGGACGATTTTCCAGCGCCGCTGGCGCGTCTCGACGGTCACGGCCGACACCGCGGGGAGCATCTCCCTCGTCGGCGGCGACGCGACCGCCGTCGACATCGAAGTCGCCGACGCGGCGGAGCTTCGGGAGACGCTGAACGACCGCCTCCGCGAGGCGCTCTCGGCGCGCCACGAGGCGCGACGGCAGTCCCGACAGGCCGCGCTCGGCATCCGCGCCGCGGAACCGGACCGCGACGCCGACGCGTCGGACTCGGGAGCGGTCACCGACGACGAGGCCGGCGTGAGCGAAACGCCCGAGTTCGTCGAGGAGGCCGAGCCGACGACCGCGGAAAACGAAGACGAAGGCGAGAGAGAAGGCGAAAGCGAAGACGAAGGCGAGAGTGAGAGCGAACCCGAAAGCGAAGACGAAGACGAAGGCGAGGAGACGGAGGTCGAACGGAAGGCCGACGACCCCTTCATCTGGGGCGCGTCGGCCGAGTCCGGAGACGACGAATCGGATGATGACGGCCGCTAGCCGGAGCCGACCGACGGCGGTGAACGCCGCGACGAGCGGGGAGCTATATTGACGCGCGGGTGCAACGTAATCCAATGACGCGAACAGTGCTGGAGTCGCTGTTGGCCGGGAACGCGCGACACGTCGAGAGCCTCGCCGCCGACCACTTCGAGGGCGTCCGCGAGGCGCAGTCGCCGGCGGTCGTCTCGGTGAGCTGTTCGGACTCTCGGGTCCCCGCCGACGCGGTCTGGAGCGCCGACAGGGCCGGCGAGCTGTTCACGTCGGTCAACGTCGGCAATCAGGTGTGGACCGAAGTCGACGGGCGGCTCGTCGTCAACGACGCCGTCGGCTACGCGGTGTCGGCGCTCAAGTCGACAGATATCGTCGTCCTCGGGCACACGGGCTGTGGCGCGGTGACGGCGGCCTACGAGACGGTCACCGACGGGAGCGTCGGGGACCTGCCCCCGGCGGTCGAAGCCGCCGTCTCGCGGCTCGTCCCGCTCGCCGAGGAGGCCCGCGAACTCGGCGTGTTCGACGCGGACACGCCGGGCGGCGAGGCGGTCAACCGACTCGTCGAGTACGCGGTCGTCCGGCAGGTGGAGTACCTCACCGAGAGCGACGAGATTCCCGAGGCGACCGACTGCTGGGGCTTCGTCTACGACTTCCAGCGCGTCTACGGCGACGCCGACGGCGCGGCCTACCTCGTCGCGGCCAACGGCGAGTCGGACCCCGACGCGCTCGCCGACGTGGTTCCCGATGGGTTCGAAGAACGCGTGCGGTCGATTCGGTAAGAAGCGATTGGCGGGTGGTTCGAGGGGATTTGATCCGTTGGAACCCGTGATTTCTGAGCTGAATTGCGTGCAGAAGTATCAGTAACCCCGCCACGACAAGTATCACACACCTACTCAGCGGTTGTTTCAGAGAGGAAGGTATTGAACAGGGATAATAACAACAAATCAATATTAATCAAGACCAATTCTTAGAGTTAATACATGGGAACCAATGGATATTATAAACATTACAGATCTGAAACACATATTGGATTTCCAACTGTTTAGAAATGAATATGGTTTTTGATTGTCAGAATCTAGTTGGATGTCTGATAAGAACATAGAACAACCGAATCGACGAACTGTTCTACAAGCTATGGGTGCAGCTGCTGGAGTTGGTTTGGTCCCAACAATCAGTTCCGGGAAAGAAGACAGCGTGGTGAAATTTGACAAAGCCATGAAGAAGCGGGGTAAAAAAGATTGGAGCCTTGATAAATGGTTCAAATACATCGATGATAAAGATATAGAATACGGGATTAACGCAAATGGAAGGAAACGAACTCAGCCCAAGCGGAGATAGTCAGTCGTATAACCTGAAGGGATATGATAAGATTAGTTTATTTATTGCTGTATTTTTATATTTTGGTTCAGAACTAAACATAATTCCATTCCAAACGGCCGTCCTTTCGTTCCTTTTTGTCATTATATTATATCTCGTCTTGGATAGCTAAATACATATTATATATTCTATTATTTAAATTAGGACGACCCCCCGCTCTCCCTCAGTCGTCTCGCGCGTCGTCGATGACGTTCGAGAACTCGCGGGCCGTCTCGGTGATTGCCTCGAAGTCGCCGTTTTCGATTGCCTCGTCGTCCATGAGCGCGCCGCCCGCGCCGACGACGACCGCGCCGGCCTCGATGTAGTCCGCGGCGTTGTCGAGGCCGACGCCGCCGGTCGGCATCATCGGAATCTGCGGGAGCGGCCCCTTCATGCTCTTGAGGTGGCCGGGGCCGAGCGAGGAGGCGGGGAACACCTTCACGAGGTCCGCGCCCGCGGAGTACGCGTCGGTCGCCTCGGTCGGGGTCATGATGCCCGGCGCGACGAGCGTCCCGTAGCGGTTGCAGGTCTCGACGACGCCCTCGTCGAAGTTCGGCCCGACGACGAACTCCGCGCCGGCCTGGATGGCCGCGTTCGCGGTCGGCGCGTCGAGAACGGTCCCTGCCCCGACGATTGCCTCGCGGTCCGAGAACGACGCCGACACCTCGCGGATGAGGTCCATCGCGTCGGGGTTGTCGGCCGTGATTTCGTAGGCGGTGACGCCGCCTTCGTGGAGCGCGTCGGCCACGTCGATGATGGTGTCCGCGTCCGCGCCGCGCATCACCGCGACGACGCCGCTGTCGGCGAGTCGTTGCATGTCCTCGTGTACGTCGAGTGCGACCATTGCTGTCTCGTCGTTTACTACAGATAGTATTAAATTGGGGGCCTCGCGGCATCGCTTCGGTGGCAACCCACGGCCGCCGCCTCCGTCCGGGTTCCGCGGGTGACAGTCGTGTCCGTTGTCACCACGCGACACGCTCAAATCCGCTGGGCACTAACCCGAGGTAAGCGACGCCCGAGCGGTATGTGCCGCCCCGTCGCACCACCATGCCAACGCATCCCGATTTCGAAGCGCTGTACCGCGACGTCATCCCCTCGGTCGTCTCCGTCTACGTCGGCGGCCGCCGCCGTCCCGGCGGGGCGGGGAGCGCCTTCGTCTACGACGACCGGCATCTCGTCACCAACGAACACGTCTCGCGGCTCGCCGACGCCGAAGACGCCGGTCGGGTCGAACTCCGGTTCGCAGACGGGTCGTGGCGCGTCGGCGAGGTCGTCGGTGCCGACGCCTACACCGACCTCGCCGTCGTCGCCGTCGACGACCTACCCGGCGACGCCGCGGCGCTCCCGCTGGCGACCGAGAACCCCGCGCCGGGGCGGTCGGTCGCCGCGCTCGGCAACCCGCTCGGCCTCGACGGCTCCATCTCCGCGGGCATCGTCTCCGGCGCGAACCGGTCGCTTCCCACCTCGAACGGCTTCGCCATCCCGGACGTGGTCCAGACGGACGCCCCCATCAACCCCGGCAACTCGGGCGGGCCGCTCGTGGGATTCGCCGCCGGGAAACTCGACACCGACGGCGACGACGTCGGCGATGGAGACGCGACCGGTTCCGCCTACGAGGTCGTCGGCGTCAACCGCGCCAAACAGGGCGACAACATCGGCTTCGCCGTCTCGCCGGTCATCGCCAACCGCATCCTCCCGGTGCTCGTCGCCGACGGACACTACCGCCACTCGTACCTCCGGGCGCGCACCCTCGACGTGACGCCGACGGTTGCCGAGGCGAACGACCTCGACGCGCCCCACGGCGTCCTCGTCGTCGACGCCGCGGGTTCCGACGGGGACGAGGGCTTCCTCCACGGCTGTCGCGGGACCGCCGACTACCGCGGCACGGAAATCCCCGTCGGCGGCGACGTGCTCGTCGCCATCGAGGGCAACCCGGTCCGCACCCACGAGGAACTGATGCGCTATCTCATCACCGAGACGCGCCCCGGGGAACCCGTCGCCGTCGGCATCGTCCGCGAGGGCGACCCGCTGACGCTCGTCGTCGAACTCGACGAGCGACCCGCCGTCGACCGCGACGACCGGACCGACCGCGACGGCGGCAGTCGCATCCCAGTGGAGTAAGCGGACCGCGGCCGTACGAGAGAATAGAATTTTGACAGTTCCGGACGAACGTGCGACTGTGCCTCCGACATCTACGACACCGGCCGACGGCGGCTCGAACGTCGTTCCGCCGGACAAGTCGCTGTTCGCCGAAATCGCCCCGTTCCGGCTGGCGGTCGGCGTCGTCTTCTGTGCCTTCGCCGTCGGCGCGGTCGCCTTCGGCTGGCTCCCGCCGATGAGCGCCGACGTGGTCGGCATCGCGCTCCTCTGTGTGGTCTTCCTCTCCGGGGGCTTCGTCCCGTTCAACGGAACCCTCGCGTTCTACGTCTCGCAGGCCGCGGCGTTCCTCGTCTGGGGGGCGCTCCGACTAGCGGTCGACGGCTTCGACGTGATTCCGCTCCTGTTGGGCGGGGCCGGGGCCGTCGGCCTCGCGGTCTACGGCCGGCGAGCGCTCCGCGACGGGCTCAGAGCGCTGGTCTGAGTCTGGTCGAGCGGCTCCGACTCCGGCTCCGAGCGAGCGAGTCCGCGCTCACTCTCTGACGGTCAACACGGGAACCTCGGCGAGCCTGACGACCCGTTCGGTCGTGCTCCCGAGAATCGCGTGTTCGAGGCCGGTCCGCCCCTGGGTCGCCATCACCACGAGGTCCGCGTCGGCCTCGGCGACCGCGTCGAGAATCTCCCGGTACGGGACGCCGATTCGGATTTCGGTCTCGCAGTCGACGCCCGCGTCTCCGGCGAGCGATGCGACCTCCTCGACGGCCATCTCGGCGGCGTCCCGGAGGCTCGTACGCACTCGCTCGACCGGGACGTCGGCGGCCGTCCACAGCCCGAGGTCGCCGACGTCGACGACCGCGAGGACGTGAATCGCCGCGCCGTAGGCGCTCGCGAGGTCGATCGCCCGGCGGGCCGCCGCGCGAGAGCGAGCGCTACCGTCGGTGGGGACAAAAACGGTGTCGTACATGTCATTCTATTGGCTCTCCGTCGATATCGCTTTTCCCCTCGGCGGCGCGGCAGGCGTCGGTTCGAGGGGTCGTGACAGTCCGCCCGGCGCGGTCGCTCGGCGGGTCGGGAAACGGAGCATGGAGGTCAGCGGAGCCGCGGTGCGGTCGGTGTCGAACGCCTCAGACGCGGGTGCGCGGCTTGGGTGCGACCCGGTGGGCGCTCGCGGCGGCCGCGACGAGCAGGCCGCCGAAGAGGACGGACACGAGGAGTTCAGGTGCGACGGTCAGGCCGTCGACGCCGCCGAACGTCGTAAACAGCGCGTAGCCCGCGATAGCCGTGAGGGCGATACCGATGACGACCGCGAGGCCGATGCCGGCCTTCATCAAGTCGAGGTTGCTCATGGTCGCTTAGACGTAGGCGAGACGACCGAATATAAACGGAGACTGCTTCCCAGCGACCGGGAAACTGACCGGGCGTCACCCCCGCTATCGCGGGGGTTTTATGTCGGTTCGGCGGTCGTCGCGTGGCGGGGTTCGCGGCGACGATGCGGAAAATCAGGCGTCGAAACGGCGTTCGAGGCGTCGGCTGTCAGCTACGCCGCCGACTCCGACCCCTCGCCGTAGAGTCCGTACAGCACGAACAGCAGGGCGAGAAAGAGGAACTCGATGACCGCCACGGCGATGAGCGGGAGCTCCACGTTGAAGAAGCCCGCCACCGTGCGGAGTTCGATGGCGATGGGGACGCTGAACGCGATGAGGATGAGCGCCCGCGCCTTCGTGAGCTTCACGCGACCACCCCCCAGAGGGTGTTGAACGCGCTCGTGACCGTCGTGGCCACGAGGTCGAAGCCGGCAGAGACGGTCGCCGGGACGGGGAGGCCGCCGCCGAACAGCCCGCCGCCGTTCTGGATGATGCCGGCCAGCGGAAGCGTGTACGCGAGCACGACGAGCACCGCCGCGATACCGGTCCACATCGCGAGGTTGTCGAGGACGCGCGGGCTTCCCTCGGGCCCCGAAAGCGGCTCGGGCAGGTGGGAGTCGACCGGCCGGTCGGACTCCTCGCCGAGCGAGGTCAGGAGGATGTTGAACAGGAACAGCACCACCGACAGGAACAGGAGCGTCCCGCCGAGGGCGATCTGCACCCGAAGCTCGAAGATGCTCCCGATGGGCGTCAGGAACTCGAAGTTCTGGTACTGCGGTTCGGCGGTGCGCCGCGGGATGCCGGCGAGGCCGGCGCGGTGCATCGCGTTCGACATGAACACCATGCCGACGAACCACATGATGACCTGCAGGAGGCCGATGGGCCGGCTGTAGAGCTTCGTGCCCGTGACCTGCGGGACGAGCCAGTACGACCCGGCCATCATCGTCAGCGCGACGGCCGTGCCGACGGTGAGGTGGAAGTGCCCCGGCACCCACAGCGTGTTGTGGATGAGGTAGTTGATGTTCATCCCGGCGTTGATCATGCCGGAGAAGCCGCCGGCGGCGAACATCGCGCCGGCGAGCGCCATGCCGGTAAAGGCGGGGTCGCGCCACGGGAGCGCGCCGAGCCAGCGGAGGTAGCCCTCACCGCCGCGCTGGCGCGCGCCGTGTTCGACGCTGGCGACGACCGTAAAGGCCGTAAGGAGCGACGGGAGGAGCAGGAACATCGTGTTCGTCATGGCGATGAACTTGAAGCCCTCCGCGATGCCCGGGTCGAGGTACTGGTGGTGAATCCCGACCGGGGTCGAAAGCAGGAGGAACAACAGGAACACCACGCGTGCGAGCGGGTCGCTGAACAGCCGCCCGCCCGCCAGCTTGGGGAGCACGGTGTACCAAAGCAGGTACGCCGGCATCAGCCAGAAGTAGACGATGGGGTGGCCGAAGTACCAAAAGAGCGTCCGCGTCAGAAGCGGGTTGACGCTCTCGATGAGGCCGAGCGACCACGGGATGAGGAAGAACACCACCGAGACGGCGACGCCGAGGGTGGAGACGTACCACATAATCATCGTCGTGAGGACCATGAACGTCTGTAGCGGGATGCGCTCGTCCTCGTGGTTCTTCCGCCACGCGCGGTACGAGAGGAACCAGTCCGCGCCGGCGAGCCACGTGCCGACGATGAACATCGCGAGGCCGATGTAGAATATCGGGTGCGCCTGCAACGGCGCGTAGAACGTGAACAGCACGTCCGCGCTCATGCCGAGGTTCGGGACGAAGCCACCGAGGATAGCGACGGTTGCGAGCACCGTCCCCGTCGTCATCAGGCCGACCCACGCCCACGAAAACAGCGCGCTTTCGGCGGGTCGGTCGAGGCTTCTGGCGACCGCCCAGTGGAACACCCCACAGAGGAAGAAGATGGTGAAGACGATGGCGAGAAGCACGCCGTGGCCCGTCAGCACCGTGTAGTAGTCCGCCGAGTCGATGACGCGGAGGACGTTCGTCCGGTGGAGCGCCTGAATGAGGCCGAAGAAGGCGCCGATGCCGAGCGAGACGAACGCGATGAGGAAACTCGCCTTGACGATTGCCGCCTCGTCGGGGAACTTATCGACGAACTCGCTTCCGCCGGATGCGGTCGCCATCAGTTCTCAGCCTCCCCGTCCGCCTGTTGCTGTTCGTACCAGCTGTCGAATTCGTCCTGTTCCATAACCACAATCTTCCCTTCCATCACGTGGTGGCCGGAGCCACAGTACTCGTTGCAGAGCATCCCGTACTCGCCGGGCTCTTCGAACTGAACGGTGAACTCCGAGACCTGCCCGGGGATGGCCATCGTGTTCGCGTTCGTGCCGACGACTTCGAAGCCGTGGATGACGTCGGCGGCGGTCACGTGGAACGTGACCGTGCTGTCGGCGGGAACGCGGAGCGGCTGGGTCGTGCCCGGTTCGAAGACGAACTGCCGCGCGACCACGTACACGTCGTAGCTGTTCTCGCCGGTCCGCTCGATACCGGGGGTGCCGAACTTCGGATGCTGGTCGAGCGTCGCCGGGTCGACCGTGCCGCCCTCGTCGTCAATCATCTCGATGCCCGCGCCGGCGGCCCCGTAGGTAATCGTCCCGATGAACCCGACGATGAGGACGAGCGCCAGCGCCAACCAGAGTTTCTCGTAGGCGTGTATCTCCATCTATCCCACCACCGTGAGACCCCGTCCGAGGAACTCGACGAAGTACATGAACACCCACATGCCGATGAGAATCGCCATGTAGATGAGCACGAGCACGAGCGTCCCGACCGGGTCGAAGTCGTCGTGTTCGAGTTCGCGAACGATGCCGTCGTCGGCCGTCCCGACGATAGAGTCCACGGGAGGGTCCGCCTGCCCGGAATCACCTTGGGAATCCGCGTTTGCTGGCACGCCTCCGTCGGTGGAAGTGCGCGCGGCAGAGGACGCGGCTCCCTCTGCTGTCGAATCAACGGCCATACCCGGTCATGAGGAATAACGGGACTTTAACGCAACACCCCATTCCAACGCGGTGGGAATGGGCGAAATCAGAAACACCGTGGTCGCGAATGGACCGGTATGGAACTCACGCCTCGACGCGCCGGAACCGTCGCACTGCTCGCGCTCCTGCCAGCGGTCATCTTCGGCGTGACGAAAAACCCCCTCGCGGGCGTCGTCACGGCCGTCAACGTCCTTCTCATCTCCACGACCATCTACCTCCTCATGAGTCCGACCGAGGGCGGACACGGCCACGACGGCGACGCCGACGCCGAGACCGACGCCGAACACGCCGCCTGAGATGGACGGCGGCATCTCACTCGGACTGCCGGCCGCGACCCCCGAAGCGGTCGCGTTCCTCCTCGTCGGCCTCTTCGGCGGGGCGCACTGCCTCGGGATGTGCGGCCCGCTCGTCACCGTCTACGCCGACCGCCTCGCCGACCGCGAGGGCGTCGACGGCCGGTCGCTCACGCTCCGGCAGGTCCGCCAACACGCCCTGTTCAACGTCGGTCGGGCGCTGAGCTACGCGGCCATCGGCGCGGCCTTCGCCCTCGTCGGCGGCCTGTTTTTCGACGCGTTCGACTCGGTCGCCGCCCTCGGGAGCGGCGTCCGCGCGACGACCGGCCTGCTCGTCGGAGCCGCCATCATCCTCACCGGCGCCGGCTACCTCCTCGGCCGGTCGACCGCTATCGACCGGTTCACCCCGACCGCGGTCACCCGCCTGTTCGGCCGCGTCAGCGGGTGGGCGACCGCCCGCGTCGACAGGCTCGTCGGCGGCCCGCGAATCCTCGGCCTCGGGGCGATTCACGGCCTGCTCCCGTGTCCCATCATCTACCCGGCGTACCTCTACGCCTTCTCGACGGGCGACCCGCTCCGGGCCGCCGCCCTCCTCGGCCTGCTCGGCCTCGGGACGATTCCGACGCTGTTCCTCTACGGGACGCTTCTGGGCCGCGTCTCGGCGCGCCGGCGGGCGACGCTCCACCGGGCGCTCGGCGCGGCGTTCCTCGTCCTCGGCTACATCCCGCTGTCCCACGGGCTGATGCTTCTGGGCGTGTCGGTCCCGCACCTTCACGTGCCCTTCTACCAACCGTTGTGACGATGTCGACGACGACGCGGTCCCGCGGGTCGGCCGGCGGCGAAAGCGACGCCGGCAATGACGACGAGGGCTGTGACCTCTGTGGCCTGCCGACGCCGACGCCGCCCGTCACCGACGACGAGATAGACGGCGAGTTCTGCTGTCGCGGCTGTCTCGAAATCACCCGCGCGCTCGGCGACGCGGCGAGCGCCGACCCCGAGACGGTCGAGCGCGAACTCGCGGGCGAGGCCGACGAGGTGCCCGACGACGCCGAGCGGACGTACATGGCCGTCGACGGGATGCACTGCGCCACCTGCGAGGCGTTCGTCTCCGGGACCGCGCGGACCTGCGAGGGCGTCTACGCCGCGGAAGCCAGCTACGCCAACGACATGGTCCGCGTCACGTACGACCCCGAAACCGCCGACTTAGACGGGCTGTCGGGGACGCTCGCGCGCTACGGCTACGGCACGCGCGACCCCGAGGAGCGCGAGGCGGCCGAGCGCTCCGACAACCAGGTCGCCCGGTTCGTCATCGGCGGCGGCGTCTTCGGCATGATGGTGATGCTGTGGTACGTCCTGTTTCTGTACCCGACCTACGTCGGCTTTCAGCCGGTGGTCGAACTCGGCGTCTTCGACGGTATCTACATCCTCGGCAACATCTGGGTGATGACCTCCATCGTCCTGTTTTACACCGGTTTTCCCATCCTCCGGGGGGCGCTCGTCAGCCTCCGCGCCGGCCAGCCGAACATGGACCTGCTCGTGTCGCTGGCGGCGACGAGCGCCTACGTCTACTCGACGGCGGCCGTCCTCGTCGGCGAGACGCACGTCTACTTCGACGTGACCGTCGCCATCATCCTCGTCGTCACGCTCGGCAACTACTACGAGGACCGCATCAAGCGGAAGGCCGCCGGGATGCTCTCTGACCTCGCGGCCTCCCGCGTCTCGGAGGCCCGCCGCAGAGTCGCCGACGACGCTGACGGCTCCGGCGACACCGCCGTCGAGATGGTCGCGCTCGACGCGCTCGAACCGGGCGACCTCGTGGAGGTCCGACCGGGCGAGCGCGTCCCGATTGACGGCACCGTCCGCGAGGGGACCGCCGCGGTCGACGAGGCGCTCGTCACCGGCGAGTCGATGCCGCGGACGAAGCGCCCCGGTGACGACGTACTCGGCGGGACCGTCGTCACCGACCGCCCGCTCGTCGTCGCGGTCGGCGAGGACGCGACGAGCACGCTCGACCGGCTGGTCGAACTGCTCTGGGACATCCAGAGCGCCCGCTCGGGCGTCCAGCGCCTCGCCGACAAACTGGCGACCATCTTCGTCCCGACGGTGCTCGTCCTCGCCGCCGTCGCCTTCGGCTGGACCCTCCTCGGCGGCGGCACGCCGACCGAGGCGCTCCTCGTCGGCCTCACGGTCCTCATCGTCTCGTGTCCCTGCGCGCTCGGCCTCGCCACGCCCTTGGCGGTCGCCTCGGGCATCAAGGAGGCCGCGAGCCGGGGCATCGTCGTCGCCTCCGAGGCCGTCTTCGAGGCCGTCCCCGACGTGGACGTTGTCGTCTTCGACAAGACCGGGACGCTCACCGACGGCGACATGGCTGTCCTCCGAGTCGTCGGCGATGAAACCGCCGCCCTCGCCGCGGCCGCCGCGCTGGAACGGTTCTCCGCGCACCCGCTTGCGACCGCCGTCGTGGAAGCGGCCGAAGCCCGAATCGAGGCGGGGGACGCGACCGCGGCGATTCCCGACGTTTCCGCGGACGACGTGACCGTCCACGACCGCGGCGTCTCCGGTGAGGTCGGCGGCGAGCGCGGGCGCGTCGTCGTCGGTCACCCATCGCTCCTCCGCGACGAGGGCGTGACGCTCGCTCCGGCCCACGAAACCGCCGTCGAGGCCGCCCGCGACCAGGGCGCGGTGCCCGTCGTCGTCGGGTGGGGCGGGCGCTCTCGGGCGGTGCTCGTCGTCGGCGACGAACCGCGAGAGGCGTGGGACGACGTGGTCGCGGCCGTCGCCGACGGCGGCCGCCGCGAGGTCGTGGTCCTCACGGGCGACTCCGAGCGCGCCGCCCGCCGGTTCCGCGACCACCCGGACGTGACCGACGTGTTCGCGGGCGTCCCGCCGGAGGCGAAAGCCGAGACGGTCGAGCGCCTCCGCGCCCGGGGCACCGTGGCGATGGTCGGCGACGGGAGCAACGACGCGCCCGCGCTCGCCGCCGCCGACATCGGCATCGCGCTCGGCACGGGGACGGACATCGCGGGCGACGCCGCCGACGCGGTGCTCGTCGGCCGCGACATCGACGCGATTCCCGAGGTGTTCTCGCTTTCGACCGGGGTGAACCGCCGCATCCGCGGCAACCTCGCGTGGGCGTTCGGCTACAACGCGGTCGCCATCCCGCTGGCCGCCCTCGGCGTGCTCAACCCGCTTTTCGCCGCCGTCGCCATGGGCACCTCGAGCCTGCTCGTCGTCGCCAACTCGGCGCGGTCGCTCGACTGAGCCGCCGGCTCCCGAGCGCCGAGAGAGCGACACGGCCGGCCGCTCGGTCGCCTCCCCGCGACGGTTTCCGAAAGCGGACCAGTCAAGTCGCTCCGTCTCATCGGGAACGATGATGACAGACGACCCCTTCTCGCTCGCCGTTCCGGAGGGGTGGACCGTCGAGACCGACGTGGACACCGACGAGGCGAGCGCCAAGACCGTCTACGAGTCGCCCGACTCGGACCGGCGCGTCACCATCACCGAGTTCGCGCGGGGGCTGACGCTCTACTGGTGGGTCGATATCTTCGCCCTCGCCGACGGCGAGTGGCACCGCCGCGAGGTGGGTCTCGGCGACTCCTACCGCGACGCCGACGCCGTGAGCGACGCCGCACAGGAGGCGCTCGACCGGCTCGCGTCGTCGGGCGAGCGAATCGAATCGATAGCCGACGACTGATTTATCACGGTCGCTACACGAGCGACACGTATGTACCTCGTCGCCTACGACGGCTCTCGGCTGGCGAACGCCGCGCTGGATAGAGCCGCGCGGTTCGCGTCGGCCACCGGCCACGACGTGCTCGCCGTCGCCGTCGTCCCGGACGATTCGAAGTACGCCGTCGAGGCGGGGTGGGTCCCGTCGCGGGAGGTGTTCGACCGGCAGACGGTCGTCGGAGAGCTCCACGAGACCGCGGTCGACATCGCGCCGTCGGCGTCGTTTCAGGCGGTTTCGGTCGGTCGGGACCCCGCGGCCCGGGAACATCGTCGCGGAGCTCAAGACGGTCGCGGCCGAGACGGACGCGAGCGTCATCTTCGTCGGGAGCGAGAACGCGGGTCGGGTCGTCGTCCCGCTCGTCAGCGTCGGCGGGAACGTCGCGAGCGACGACGCCCACGACGTGCACATCGTCCGCCACGCGCCCCCGGAGATTCACCGGCGGTTCCCGAAGTCGCACTTCTATCTCCCCTGAGGCCGACCCGAAGCCGGCGACCCCGGCTTCGGTGCACCACCGTTTCATGTGTCGCGGCCGCGAACGTCACGTATGCGAGATATCAGATTCGTCTACACCGTCGGCACCGACCCCGAAACGGTCGCCGAACGCCTGTCGAACGCCTCGTCGGGCGTGCTGTCGCTGGCCGACGGCGGCCGCTCGTATGCGATTCCCGCGCACGTCTTCTACGACCCCGACGGCGGGCGGCTCCTGTTCCGCCTGACCGACGACGGCGGAAGCGAGAAGCTCGCGTTCATCGAGGAGACGGAAGAGGCGACGTTCGTCTGCTACGAGGACGCGGGCGAAGACTCCTGGAGCATCATGGCCCGCGGGGCGATTCGCGTCCTCCCGGACGACGAACGCCCCGACGCGGCGACCATCAACGAGCTGTTCGGCGGCGTCCGCGTGTTCGACGAGGAGGTCGACGACCTCGACTTCCACCTCGTCGAACTCGAACTCGACGAGCTGACGGGCCGCGAGACCGCCAGATAGTCGCCGCGACGGCGGAACGAGTCCCCCGCGACCGGGGCGGGGCCGAGTCAGTAGAACCCGACGACCGGGTCGTCAGCGTCGAGGGCGGTCGCCACCACGCGGTCGACGCGGGGGTGCTCACAGAGCCACCGCGCGATTTCTCCGGCCGTCTCGGCCAGTCGCTCGTCGTCGACCATGTTGAGGACCGGGACGACCCGCGCCGTCTCGGGGACGCCCTTCATCCCGCCGCGGTCGTTCGACAGCACGGCGGCCACGTCCCACGCGGATATCGCGTCGCCGACGGCCGTCCCCGACACGTCGGAGACGAGTTCGGGTCGGTGAACGCGCTCGTCGGAAAGCGGTTCGCCGACGACACGGACGCTGGCGACCGGGCAGACGAGGTCGGCCGCGTCCGGGAGTCGCGGTTCGTTCTCGCCGGGCGCTTTCAGCCAGCGCGAGCGCGCGCCGTCGGCCTTGACGAACACCACGTCGTCGGTGGCGCGCGCGATTCGGTCGACCGTCGCCGGGTCGTAGCCGCGGTAGCGGTCCGGGCGCTCGCGTTCCGGGACGACGCCGAGCGGTCGGGTCCGCGTCTCCGCGACGGCGGTCTCGGGGGTGTCGGTGACGACCACCTCGGCCACCTCGTCGTCGAAGATTGGGATGCGGACGGTGCTCGTGACCACGCCGTCGAGGTCGCGGGCGAGTCGGTAGAGAAGCGACTTCTTGCCGCCCGCGCCGACGGCGCAGACGAGGTCGTCCGGGCCGATGCCGAGGGCGTCGGCGAGCGTCGGAAGCGACGCGGGGGTCTCAGACGGGTCGTCAGTCATCGGCCGCCGCCCCCGGTTCGACCGTCACGCGGACGGCGCTGTGTTTGTACTCGGGTATCTTCGCGGTCGGGTCGAGCGCGTCGCCGGTCAGTCGGTTCACGAGCGGTTCCGCGTAGTGGAACGTGGCGAAGACGGTCCCGCGGCGGACGGCCGGCGTCACCTCGGCCGCGACCGCGATTTCGCCGCGGTCGTTTTCGACGCGGACGGTCGCCCCGTCTTCGATGCCGCGGGCGGCGGCGTCGTCGGGGTGAATCTGCAGGCTGTCCTCGCCGCGCATCCGCATCAGCACGCCCGAGCGACGGGTGAGCGCGCCGCTGTTGAAGTGCTGGAGGACCCGCCCCGTCACGAGCACGAGTTCGCCGTCGGCGACGGGGTCCGCCGGGTCGACGTGTTCGACCACCCGGAGCGGGGCGGTCTTCGACCCCGATTCGAACGCGTCGGCGTGGAGGATTGCGGTCCCCTCGGTCGCGCCCTCGGGGAACGGCCAGCGCTGGCTCCCCGTGCCGATGCCGTCGTACGACATCCCGGCGTAGATGGGCGTCACCCGCCGGAGTTCGTCGAAGACGCCCTCGGGGGTCGCCGGCGCGTCGAGGCCGGCC
>NZ_AOLM01000018.1 GCF_000337835.1 Haloferax sulfurifontis ATCC BAA-897
AAGCGTACGGACGCGCGTCGCTGTTTACTCCGGGAGCGACGCGTGGGAGATACCCACTGCTCGGTCACGCCGTCGATGAGCTGCTTGGAGAGACCCGACGTGACAGCCAGTGATATCGTCACATAGTTCCAGTGCGAATAGTTCACATGGACCTCGAGATTGATGAGGAACGCTTGGGGGCCGTCCTCGAAGTGCTTCCGACCGACGACAACGGTGGCGTCGGCCGACACGTCCACTACACACGCCAGAAGTACGAGACCATCTACGAAATTACACCCGAGACGATTGAGGACGACCTCGACCGTGTGTTTGCGATTACGGTCCGGCAACGAGCAGGATCCATTGGCACGACTCGATTGACTGCCGCCCAGAAGTAGTTCGATACTGACGCGTTCCGTGCAGCAGACACACACGACGAGGCATACGAGTTACTCACCTCGATCGACGACGTTGGTCGGAAGATTGCGAACGAGTATCTCCGAAAGGTCGTTCACGCGTTCGAATTCCGAGACTCGTGGGTGGCAGACCTGCGTGTCCCGCTTGACATACACGTCACGAGCGCACTCGTCGAAACGAAGTGTATCCACGAGAGCGATGGCAGTCGAACAGACCGAACGGCGGTCAGCAAAGTTTTCAACCCCACTTCGGGGAGCAATCCATCAACACGAATCGCCGTTGACGACATGCAAGCGGCGTTCAAACGGGTCGCCGAAACACAGGGAACTGACCGAATCGCCTTCGACGAACTCTGGTCGGAACACAAGTTCTACCTCTCGATTCCGGCGTTTCGAGAGGAGATCTGTGTGAGTGAGTTCCTCGACTCACAGTGACGCTGGGCCACGACGACTTTACTTCTGCATCACCTCTGAGAGAGGCGATGAGTCTGCTCACTGCAGTTGTCGTGTTCTTCGTCGGATTCGTCTCGGGGGTGGTGGTTCGAACGGTTGCCGGACTCGCGGCTATCGTCGCGCTTCTGTTAGTCATCTTCGGCGTGGCTGCGCCAGAAATCGGCCTCATCAATTATATCGCGACACAATACTACCAGGGGAACGAACTCCTCTTCCTCGCTGGGGTCCTGTTTGGGATCGACGCTAACCAGACTCGGCGAGTCGTCGTCGACCGCAAAACGAGTTCGAAGTGACGCGAGAGGATTTCGGCCCTACTTGTTCACGTCACTGACTGCCAACCGGTCGCACACCTGTGCCGTCCGCGCCAGCAGTCGCTTGTACGCCGTCGTATCCCGGCCCGGTGGGGACCGCGGCACGCCATCGAGTTCGTCGACGACGACAGCCGTCTGCAACAACAACTGGACGGCCTGCGTTGGGCCAACGCCCTCGTCTGCGTAGAGCCGAAGCCACGCGTATAGTTCGAATGTCATCCGTTGTTCGGTCGCGCTATCGACAGTCGTCTCCGTCTCGCAGTATACACACATCGTAAATCAACACAGGCCAGAACACGCGCCTGCATCCCTGCAAGTGCGCGATAAAACACCGCGGTGCGCCCCACGAGTCGACCACAGACGCGACGGCCACCGGCTAGTCACCGGGTGGGACTAAACGGGGCCGTGGCGAGAACGAAGACGGCCGACTGTAGCACCACAGACGCGAGCAACGCGAGCGTCAAGGCGCGCACGGAGGCCCTCGAGTCGTCGCCGCGGGGGCGTTCGAAGTCACACACGAACACAGCGGACAGCCTCGCGACCCGTTTCTCCACCCATCACAACCGCAACCACCCGAACAACGACCACCCTCCACGATTCTCGTCTGCTGCTAACGCACGCGTCCGTGCTTCGGCCGCCTCGCGAGCTGCACACTCACGAGGGGGGATACTCAGGTTCGATTCTACACCCGTGATAGCGAGGAGAAACCGGGATGCACGCGCTACACCCGCAGTTTCCAGGGATGTACATGGACGGCCTGCTCCCGTAAGGGTGTATTCGGTTGTAACCAGCGTAGGGGTGTAGCGAACCGACATCGAATCACTCAATTCACCCACACCGACAACCCGTTTTGCTCGGATACCTCATCTTCGACCACTCTTGGGACGTGTTTGGATTGGATACCAGTTCCGTTCGCTGGCGCTCACACTCGTCTGGGTGCCACTGTTCACGATTGGAGAGTTCCTTGATCTCGGATACAATCCATCGTACGAGGGGTGTATCGCCTGTTTTCGAGAGTAGTGATTCGGACCTGTTGCGTCGCGTTCACCCCGACTGACTCGTCGCGACATCCCCTTGTGTATCACCTCGCGACAAGTCCGTTCTCCCCGTGTTCGCTCGCCAGCACACTTCTCTCACGCGTTGGTCGACTCGAACTAGTGGCCGGCGACTGCCGACTTTGTGTAGGGTATTGCGATGGCTGGGTTTGTTGGGTCGATACCTTGGCGGGAGGAGATATTGTTGCGGGCGTGTGCAAGGGGTGTACTCCAGCCGAAAGAGAGGTTGCCTCAACGTCCACGTCTTCGGCGGCTTCGCCCAACTCTTGACGCGTTTGACCCATAGGACGTTCGTCACCAACGCCAGCGTGACCGAGACGACCGAGGACGCGGTCGAACTTGCGACCGCGGGCGTCGCGGGTCGGTACGACTGGGCAGAGAGAGACGCCGCAGTCGCCGACTTTCGCTCGCGGCTCGACCCCGCGCTGGCGAACGTCGAACGCGCGCGGCCCGGCGGCGTCGCGCTGACGACGAACGACTCGGCGGCCGGGACCTGGGCGTTCAGGAACTGCCCCAACGGTCCGTACCGGGAGTTCGGGACCTGCGTCGCCGACGGCGGCGTCGTCGTGCAAGAGCGCGCGGGCGAGACGGCCGTCGTCGCCGTCCTCGTGGACGTCCGAATCGCCACGCCGCGGTCGCGGACGGACCTGACGGTCGCCGTGCGTCCGAACTGAGGGCCGACGGGGCGGGCGTCGCGCGGCCGGAGAAACGGCCGGTCCGTCGGGGACTCTCGTTAACGACAACGATCAGACTAGACCCACGAATTACCTTCGAAAGATACGTTCCAGCGACTCGTACAGCGGAGAGAGACTGTAGGAGCGAACCACCCCATAGGATGCCTAAATCAGCGGTTCGTGTAGATATTAGCAGTGGTGAGTCATCACCAAACTACGAGAACACGTGCGACCGAGTAATACGCGAAGTTAGCCATTTCGACCGTGTGTAGTGGGAATATTCCGTTTTCGAACCGTTAATCGGGCCAATTCCACGATACAGAAATGTCCATGTCACAGTATATCTGCGATTATTATATATCGGGTTCTCGGGGCAACGTCTAAGGGGTGAACAGTGGGAGAGCTGTCTTCCCACGTTCTCAGACGTTGTCCTCCGCGTCTGCCAAGAGCCTGTATTTGATATAGTTATCCAGCTCTGACTGGATGGGGCGAGAGATACCTGTCGTCACCCGTTCAAACGTCCGCCCGCTCACGAGCGTTACCAGAAAGTTCGTGACTAGCTCCGGATCCATCTCCCTGAAATCGCCAGATTCGATACCGTCCTGCAGTATCTCCCGTATCGTTTCGCGGAAAACGTCTTGAGACTGATTGAAGCACTCTTGGAACGCTTCGTCTTGTGCGGCCCGCATTCGCAACTCCGTCAGTACCGTTTCGTAATCTCGGATTTGTTGCTCGTCGGGCTCGGGGATAACTTGGTCAAAGAGGCTCCGAAGTCTGGTTTCCGGGTCTCCATCGTCAGAGACGGGCATTCCGACCTCTCTAAATCGAGACAGTAAGTAGTTGAGGAGGTCCAAAAGAACGTCGTCTTTTCCATCGTAATGGTAGAAGACCAACCCCTCAGACTTGGAAAAGTGCTGACTGATTCGGTCGATCGTCAGATTGGCGTATCCGTGCTCGGCAAGGGCGTCAAACGTCGCTTTCAATATCTCCGTCTTGGTATCATCAGGCTCGTCGACAAAAAGAGGGGCCCGTTTGTCCATGCTGTCGAGTTGCCCCTGCACCTAATTAGCGGTTACCCTCTTCGAATGATGGTCGCTGGAGACTATCTATCTGCCATCTACACGCGGTGGTCTCCGCGTCAGAGTCGCGCACGCTGTTGACCTGAACCGACACATTAATCTCCCCGCCACGGATTTGACTGAGTACTCAATAAGGATCAGAATGATACAGGATACACTTCGTAGCTCGCGGCCGCTGGCCATCGCGCTCACCGCCGTTCTCGTCGTGGGGTTCATCGCTGGTGCGGTCCCCGCTGTTGCGACCGCTCAGACATCACAGTCCGGAGACATCGTTGGGAACCCGGATATCACGTTTGCAACGTCGTCCGGGACGCTTTCAGCTGGCACGACTGACGAGCTCACAATCTCGGTTGTCAATCGCGGACTGATTATCGAACACGGCCCGTCGCAGTACGAAGAGGAGGTGATGACTGCGAGGGGATTGACGTTCGAAGTAGACGACGAAGACGCACCAATCGACGTCCAAACCGGACAGGTTTCTATCGGGAACTTCCCGACTGGAAGCACGGAGAAGACAGTCTCGGTCACGGTTCCGGAAGACGCCGAGCCGGGTACCTATCAGATTCCCGTCACCTACGAGTACTCGTACACCCGCCAACTTCGGTACGGTCCCAGCGGAACCACCGAAGGAACCGATTCCACGCGAACGCAGACCGGCTCGATAACGATTCAGATCAAGGACGACGCTCGGTTCGAGGTCATCGAGACAAACGCGACGGCCCAAGTCGGCGACGATAACGATATCTCGGTCACGCTTAGGAACACCGGCTCGGAAGTTGCGAAAGCCGCGAGTGTGAACGCAGAGTCAAAGAGTAGCTCCCTGACGTTCGAGTCCGGCGACGCGTCCTCGACGGCGTCCGTCGGCGACTGGGAGCCGGGCGAAAACCGGACGATCACGTACAGTGCCGCACTAGAGTCCAACTCGGCGGTGCGCGCATACGCGGTTGATCTGGTGGTCAATTACGACGACACCGACGGCATTAGTCGTACGTCCGGCCCGATCACGACCACTGTCGAGTCGCTCCCCGCACAGTCGTTCGCCTTCTCGGACGTGTCCTCGTCGCTCCGAGTGGGCGAAGATGGGGAAATCGTCGGCACAGTCGAGAACACCGGCCCCAACACGGTACGAAGCGTGACGATTCGCCCGGTGGACAATCCGGCATCCGTCGTCCCGAGCGAGGATTCCACCGCCGTCGGGTCGCTCGCTCCGGGCGAGTCCAAGTCCTTCCGGCTCCCGATGGAAGTTACGAGTGAGGCAGAGGTCGGCGACAAATTACTCAATGTCGAGGTTTGGTACCGTGACGGCGACGGAAATCGGCGGACCTACGACAAACTCGACCTCCTGGCGACTATCGGTCCGGACCGAGACGAATTCGGACTCGCGGTTTCCGACCGGACGATCACCGTGGGTAAATCGCGGGTCGTCACCGTCGAAGTGACGAACAACCTCAACGAGACGGTCACCGACGTCGAAGCGCGGCTGTTCGCCGACGACCCCCTCAGCGCCGGGGCCTCGGACACGAGCTATATCGAGTCCTTAGAGCCCGGTGAGTCCACGACGCTGGCGTTCGAAGTGACGGCGGCGGCGTCCGCGACGGCGGGAAGCACGTATCCGATTTCGTTCGACTTCCGGTATACGGACAGCGACGGCAGAACCCATCTCACGGACACGTTCAGAAAGCCGCTGGACGCTGTCAAACCGCAGAACAGCGGCGTGTCGCCCATCACGCTCATCTTAGGATTGGGGGTGGTTGTCGCAGGCGGTGTCGCAGTCGTCTACTGGAGGCGGAAGTAATGCCACTGGCTGAGAGGATTGAAACGGCGACAGAACGCCTCAACACGACAATCGTGGACCGCCCACGCGCAGTTGTCGTCGTCTTTTTGTTGCTCACGGGCGTGTTCATCGGCGGGTTAGGGTCTGTACAGATGAGCGCGGGCGGGCTTGACGCGTTCACGGATGACTTACCCGAACAGGCGACCCTCGAAGAGGTCGAACAGAACTTCGAGGAGCCGTTCCAGACAGATGCCCAGACGACGACGCAACTCATTCGGACGAACAGCAACGTCCTGACTAAGGAGGCACTCGTCCGTGACGCTCGCCTGCTCGAACGCGTTGCCGAACGCGACGAGTTCCGGATGGACTCGGCTCGTGGCCCGGCTCCGATCATTGCACAGCATCTCAACCCGTCAGCGACGACGCCGGCAGAGCATCGGCGAACGCTCGAACGTGCGACTCCATCCGAAATCAGACAGGCCGTTCGAGAACTCCGAGATGGGTCCCGACTTACCGGAGTAGTGTCAAACGATTTCAATCCGACCAGCGTCTCCGCGTCTGCATCGATTACGACGATTTCGCACGACTTCCCCGGGAGCTTCGGTGATGACGACCTGACTGCCGTCCAGACGGGCCTTCAAGCGGTCGCTGACGATACGCCGGGCGACGTTCGTGCGTTCGGGTCAGGGACGACCGAAACAGAGATCTCGCAGTCCGTGCAGGACTCGCTCCTGATTGTGATGCCCGTCGTGATCCTCCTGTTACTATTCTTCTTGGTGGTCGCATACCGTGACCCCATCGACGTCCTGTTGGGACTGGTCGCGCTCGTGATGACGATCATCTGGACGTTCGGGTTCCTCGGGTATTCGGGGATTCCGTTCAGCCAGCAGATGATTTCGGTCCCGGTGTTACTGCTTGCGGTCGGCGTCGACTTCGGGATCCACATCATCAACCGCTACCGAGAAGAGACGGAACGCGGGTTCGAAGCGGTCGAAGCGATGCGAGAAGCGAACGCCCAGCTCCTGATCGCGTTCGTCATCGTCACCGTGACTGCGGTGTTCGGATTCGGTGCAAACGTCATCTCCGACCTGACGCCGATTCGGAATTTGGGCATCGCGTCAGCGGTCGGTATCCTGTTCACGTTCTTCATCTTCGGGCTGTTTCTACCCGCAGCCAAGTTGGTGTGCGATAACGTGCGCACGCGTCTCGGCGTCCCGGAGTTCAACTCGTCTCCGATAGCGTCCGAGGACTCAGCCCTCGGACGGGTGTTAGCGTTCCCCGCACGAGTGAGCCAGCACGCACCGACGGTAATCGTCTTGGGACTAGTCCTGTCAAGTGTCGCCATGGGCGCGTACGGGGCCGGCGTCGGCACCTCGTTCGAAAACGAGGACTTCCTCCCGCCCGAGGAGCTCCCAGCCTACGTCACGGGCTTACCTGAACCGTTCGCGCCAGGCGAGTATACGATCACGTCAACGATCAACTTGCTCGATGAGAAGTTCGGGAGCAGTCAGGGGAGTACCGTGAAAATATACGCCGAGGGAAACTTCAAGGAAGATCACGCGCTCGAAACCCTCGTGGCTCCGAACGACAACCCCCCGGAGTCGTTCGCAGTTGGACCCGGTGGGCAAGCACAGGCACGGAGCATCGTGACCGTCATTCAATCCCACGCGGATCAAGACGAAGAGTTCGCCGCCTTAGTCGCTCGGAACGACCAGAACGATAACGGGATACCCGACCAGAACCTCGAACGAATTTACGACGAACTGTTCGCATCCTCGGCGAGCGGGCGGGCCGAACAGTACCTCACTGAAGACTACCGGTCCGCGCTGGTCGAATATCAGACCGACTCCGATGCCTCACAGACAGAGGTGACAACCGGTGGGGACGAGTTGGCAGACACGTTCCAGTTTAAAGCGACGTCCACGGGAGATATCGTCGTCCGCGCGGCGGTGATGGACCGTATCTTCCAGTCGGCGATTCAGGGACTCGTCCTCGCAGTCGTGCTGACCGCCGCATTCCTCGTGGCGATATACGGAATCCTGGAACGCAAACCGATGCTCGGCGTGGTTAACGTCTTCCCGATACTGATCGCCATCGCGTTCCTGCTCGGGATGATGCGGTATCTGGACATCACGCTGAACGCATTGACCGCGACGATTCTCTCCATCTCGGTCGGGGTCGGTATCGCCTATTCGGTACACACGACTCACCGCTTCATCGACGAGTACGACGCGACGACGGGTGCGCACGAAGCGATGATGATCACGCTGACCGGAACGGGAGGCGCGTTGTTCGGCAGTATGCTGACGACCGCGCTGGGGACCGGCGCGCTCGCGCTCGCCATCACCCCGATTCTCGGCAACTTCGGCGTCCTGATCGGCCTGAGCGTCACTTATTCGTTCCTGGCGGCGGTGATCGCACTCCCGCCCGCGATGTTGCTCTGGGAACGGACACAGCAATGGGATCTCGATCTATTGGCGCGTCTCCGTCCAGCGATGTAAGGCGGACGAACGACGATCACAATTTCGCGCCGCTGGTGGCGTGGTCGAGCGTCGGCGCGCTCGTCGGAATCCTACTGTGATTATTGAGAAACCTAACGCGTTTCCCCCGCTGGCACTGTCTAGTTAGTGACCTCCTCGACCGGTGTTCTTCCGTCGAGCGATTGATGCGTTCGTTGGGGCAAGTAGTATTGTATAAATAAGACAAGATAATCGCAGACGACCGCGTGACTGACCACCGAGGGATCACAGAAGTGTTCGACTCGGATTTCACGGGTTTGAAACCACGTTCCGGCGAGGTTTCGCTCAACGTAGTCAAGCCGACCGCTCAATCCTAATCGAGAGATTGCAGTCGGATAATCGGAGCCGTCAACGGGGATTACAGCGCCTGAGACCCCGTGTTTCTCAGAGAGCCGATGGAGAAACGCTGCAGCCGGATCAGCACTATTTCGTCCGAACGATTCGACGTCAAGAATCGGTTTTGTCTCTATGTTTATTGTAGTAGATATACAAGACTAACCGCCATCGATTTTGGCAGCGGTCTCGTCGACCGCAATCCGTTTCGGTTTCGTCTCAGGCGGGTTGTGACGACTAACAGCCAGCCGACATGTGAACGTCCAGACGCCTTGGTGAGAGCGTTGAACGCCAAGCAGCCGGAGAATCTCTGTTGTTATTTAAGTAAAGTTAGTCGTCCGGAGTTGGGCGTCGAACGCCCTAACGGCGTCCTCAGAACGCTCCGCGTTCTGACGGGCGCACGAGAGCTTTGCGAGTCTGGGACGTCGCCGTCCACTCACGCGCTCAAATTTCTTCATAACCCGCCGCAAAGCGCTCGCTGAGCCGGTCTGCGGACTTCATCCCGAATTAGCTCAACGACCTGCTCGTTCCTCAAACTGACTTAACTAGACAGTGCCGGCTCTCGGATCGCCGCTAGCTGTGCGTCTCCGCGGCGGCCCGTCGGGTGCGTCGCCGACCGACTCGAAACGGCTCAGTACGACAGCGTCCACTGACGGTCGATGAGCCAGTCGTCCAACTTCCCGAGCGGGTCCTCCTCGACGTGCGTGCCGTGGCTCACGAGGACCGTCTCGATGTCGTACTCGAACAGTTTGACGAGGTTCCGCTCGGCTTCCTCGTGGCTCAGGTCGTTGAACTGCGCCGCCGGCGGGACGAGGAACCCCGGCGGGAGGCCGCGGCGGTCCGACCCCTCGACCACGTCGCCGGCGATGAACACGCCGTCGTCCTCCAAGAGCAGGCCGCTGTTTGCGACCGTGTGGCCCGGGACCTGCACGATTCGAATCCCGCCGTCGAGCACGTCGTCGTGGCGGAAGTGGCGGTCGGCCTCGACGGCGAGCGCGTCGTAGAACCCCTTCGCGCCGCCGGGAACGAGCAGTTCGGGGTCGAACGCGTCCAACACGGCGGGGGTCCCGCCGAAGTGTCCCTCGTCGCCGTGGGTGATGACGAGTCGGTCGACGCCGCCGAACTCCGACTCCAGAATCTCGACTAACTCCTCGCCGTCGTCAGGGAACGCCGCGTCGACCAGCGTGGTCGCGCCGGTCGGTCGGTCCTCTATGACGAACACGCGGACGTGGTCGAACTGTATCGTGTACACTCCGTCTGCGACTGCGGTCACTGTCATGTGCAGTCGACGCTACGACGAGCCGCGATAAAAAGGGGGACGCGCGTTCTCACGCGCGTGTAACGGGTATCCGGCCGTCGGCAACCGACCGTCGGCAACCGACCGCCGGCACCGAGCGGCGGGTGGCCGAGAGTCGCCACCCCGAACGACGCTACTCCGCGTCGGCGAGGGTCGACACGACGGGACACGACGCGTTCAGGAGAATCGACTGGGCGACGCTCCCGAACAGCATCTTCCCGGTGCGCGAGCGGCGTCGCGGGCTCACCACGATGTAGCTCGCGTCCTGCGCTTCGGCGTACTCGATGACTTCGTCGGCCGGGTTACCGACGAGCCCCACCGTCTCGTACGGGACGTCCAGCCCCGACACGGAGTCTGCGGCCATCTCGGCGGCCGCCGACCGAATCTGTTCCATGTCCTTCGGCGCTTCGGCCTGCGCGCTCGTCAGCCCGAGGTCGACGAACTCCGAGCGGGTCAGCGCGTGGACGACGTGGACCGATTCGTCGAACGCCGCCGCCAGCGATGCGGCTTCCGCGACAACGTGTGATGACCGACCTGAACGGTCGACCGCTGCAACAACGACCATACCTGCGTGTACCACGGTGGGATATAATATCGTTTCGCCGAATCCCACTCGAAGCGACCACCGACCGGCGCGTCGACGCGACTCGCGGTCTCGATTCGCGGTTTCGACAGCCGACGCGACTCGTGAATTCGACCGTCGAACCGGGCGTGCTTTCAACGATGTCGTAATCAACTCGAAATCGGACGAAATCCGTGACACAGGTACGTCTGTAATTCCGAGGTGAATAGACAGAAAATTACCCCTGTCTTTCAACATCATCGAAATAATGGCGGTCAGTTCAATCGGTTCGCCCGCGACATCGACGCGGTCGCGTGGGGGTGTGGGAAACAGGAGAACACAGAAGCAACTGGGGAGGGCGGGTGAGAAACGAAGAGGACAGCAGGTAAACGGAGAGAACAAGGTTCAGCCAGCCGTCGTGACCAGTCTCGGTGTCGGCTCCGGGCGCGTCTCGCCGGCTGTCGAAGCGCCGCACGCGTCGAGAACGCCGAGCGGTGCGCTGTTCGAGTGAAGGCTACGGGGCGAACCAGACGGAGAACCGAACGCGGTGTGAGAAAGGCGACGAGGTCTGCGGCGCCGTTACGCGCGAAGCGAGCGCACGGTGGGGAGCGCAATCGCGCCCAGACCGAGCAGGATGATGACGAGGGCGATGGGGCTCGTGAGGAAGATGGTCGGCGAGCCGCCCGAGAGGACGAGCGACCGACGGAGGTTCTCCTCCGCGATGGGCGCGAGGATGAGCCCGAGCACCATCGGGGCCAGCGGATAGCCCCGGAGCCGCATCGCGTACCCCAGCACGCCCGCACCGAGCATGATCCACGCGTCGAACACGTTGCCGCGGAGGGCGATGGCCCCGATGACACACAGCACGAGGATGGCAGGCCAGATATGGGACTTCGGGATATTGATGAGGCGCGCCCAGTAGTTCGCGCCGAGCATGCCGAAGATGAGGATGAACACGTAGATGAGGAGGAACCCGACGAAGATAGTGTACAGCAAGACCGGCTCTTCCTGATACAGGCCCGGGCCGGGGTTCACGTCGTGGACCAACAGCGCGCCGATGAGGATGGCGGAGACGGAGTCGCCGGGGATTCCGAGCGTCAGCGTCGGAATCAGCGCGCCGCCGGTGCTCGCGTTGTTCCCGGACTCGGCGGCCGCGACGCCGCGGATGTTCCCCTCGCCGAACGACGGGACGCTGTCTTTGAGCCAGCGGGTGGCCTCGTTGTACGTGATGAACGCCGCGATGTCGCCGCCGGCGCCGGGAATCGCGCCGATGAACGACCCGAGGATGCCCGACCCGACGCTGACCGGCGCGATGGACCGCAGGTCCGAAAGCGAGGGGAACACGCCGGTTATCTCCTGGTCGACGCGGTCGTTCCCGCTGTTGATGCCCTGCGAGTACTTGCGGAGCCCCTCGGCGATGCCGAACAGGCCGATCATGACCGCGATGAACTCGACGCCGGTGAGCAGTTCGGGAATGTCGAACGTAAAGCGGTGGAAGCCGGTCACGGGGTCGATACCGACCGTCGCGACGAGCATCCCGAACAGACCCGAGACCATCCCCTTGGTGAGCGAGTCGCCGCTCACGCTGGCGATGATGGTCAGTCCGAAGAAGGCGAGCGCGAAGAACTCCGGGGACCGGAACCGGAGGGCGATGTCGGCGATGACCGGCGAGAAGAACATCAGCGCGATGACGCTGATGACGCCGCCGACGAACGACGCGATGGTGCTCACGCGAATCGCGCGGCCGGCCTCGCCCTTCTGGGAGAGCGGGTGGCCGTCGAAGATGGTCGCCGCCGCCGACGGGGTGCCCGGCGTGCGGATGAGAATCGCCGGAATCGACCCCGCGTAGACCGCACCGCCGTAGATACCCAACAGGAGAATCATCCCCTGACTCGGCTCCATCGTGAAGGTGAACGACAGCAGGACCGCGATGGTCATCGTCGCCGTCATCCCCGGAATCGAACCCATGAGGATACCGAGTAATATCCCGCTGACCATGAGCAGGAGGACGAACGGGTCGGCGAGGTTGACGAGCGCCTGAGTGATATATTCGACGACCATCAGAAGGTCACCACCAGCGGAAGTTGCGGCAGTAGCCGCGACACCGGGATGACGCCTTCAGGCAGGCGCACGAGGAAAATCCGGGCGAAGATGTAGAACAGCGCGATGGGGAACCCAATCGACAGCGCCACACCCAGCAGTTTCGACCGGATGTCCGAGTAGTAGAGGACGACCGGCATGAACAGCATAGTCGACACGAGGAACCCCAAAACCGGCATCAACAGGACGTACCCGACGAGGAACGCCGCGACGGCGGCCGCCGGTCTGAAGTCGAACTCCGAGATTTCGAGTTCCGTCTCGGAACCGGTCAGCACGTCGATACCCGCGAAGAAGATGATGCCGACCGACACCGCTATCGGGAAGAACGACGGCCCGACGCCGTCACCCGACGGGAACTGGCTCGCGAAGAAGATGACGACGGCCGAAAACAGGATGAAGAAGACTGACAGCGGACTTGAACGAACACTCTCCAAGCCGATTCTATCAAGGACGGCCCCGACTTTCTGAATGACCATTATTTGTTCTGCCTCGTGGTATGATACCAAGCAATCGTATGTAATAAACATATTGGTCTTTCCGCGGCCGCTCGGGGCTGAAAGTCACGATTTCGACACGAAGACTACGTGCGGTCGGGACTATCGGCCAGTCGCGGTCGGAACTCGCTATCGAGAGTGGACGTTCGCACACACCGAGGCGGGTCTCGGCGGGCGAGCGATACAGTAGTGAATCTGATAGCTCTGCCGTCGAGGGCGCCGCGTTTCGCGTCTATCGATAGAATTAACCAGCGTTACGAACTACCCTTCCACCGGAATGAGTGTTAGCAACGTCACCGAGGGTATCGACCAGATTCAGTTCGAACACGTCCGGGTACTCGTGTTGAAGGACACGCCGGCGGGGAAGACGACGCTCGTCGACACCGGCTTCGACGAGGACGGCGACGAGTTAGTCGAGATTCTGGAGCGGGAGTACGGCGGCGTCGACCGCGTCGTCATCACCCACGGCGACCACGGCCACCACGGCGGCCTCCCGTCGGTGATGGAGGCGTTCGACCCCGAACTCGTCGCGTCGGCCAACGAGTCGAAGCTCCACGAGGCCATCGACTACGAGCCGGACGTGGCGTTCACCGACGGCGACGTGCTCGACGGGAATATCCGCGTCATCGAGGTGCCGGGCCACACGAAGGCGACGTCGGCGCTCCTGCTCGAAGACCGCGGCATCCTCATCTCCGGGGACACCCTCGACGGGGCCGACCGCGCGGGCCTCCCCGCGGGGTATCTCCTCCCGCCGCCGGCGCTATTCAACGACGACCACGAGGCCGCCGAAATCAACCTCTACGACCTCCTGCAGTACGACTTCGAGACGCTTCTCGTCTTCCACGGCTCGCACGTCTTCGAGGACCCCAAGGGCAAACTCGACGACTTCCTCGTCGAGCGCGAGTGGGACCCCCGGCCGGAGTGACCACGCCCCGTCGAACCGAGCGACGCCGGCGGCGTCACCCACCTCGATAGCCCACCAACGGCATGCTTTTCCGACGACCGACCGCGGAGCGGCCGCGCTGAATCCGGACCGGCGGAGAGTCAGGCGAGCGGTGGAGGAACTGCGGCCGCGATGCTCCGGCTGTGAAACGAGCCGTGGCTGAGAGTCGAACTGTCGCAGAAAGTCGAACCGTCGCTGAGGGCGACTGCGAGCGAGACGAAAGCGGTCGCGTCAGTCCCGAAGGACCGAAACGTCGAACACCGGCTTGCAGGTCTCGCCGGAGAGGAACGCCTCGAAGGCGTCTTCGGACTCGGTGAGCCGGAACCGGTCGTCGAGGAACGTGGCGTGGTCCACGTCGCCCGAGCCGATGAGTCGGAACGCCCGCTCGAAGTCCTCGAAGGTCGCGCCGTAGGTACACTGGAGATCGACCTCCGCGCGGACGAGCGGCGTGTACTCCATCGTGGTCTCGCCGGTCTGACCGACAAGGACGATCTGGCCGCCCTTGCGGACCTGCTCGACCGCCATCGGCAGTCCCGACGGGTGGCCGGTCGTGTCGAACACCACGTCGAAGCCGACGCCGCCGGTCAGGTCGCGCTGGGTGGCGGTCAGGTCGTCTTCTTCGATGTTGACCGCGGGGTAGCCGAGCTCCTCCGCGAGCGGCAGTCGGTAGTTCGTGTCCCGACCGACGCCCGCGACGACGACTTCAGCGCCCTGCGAGGCGGCCACCTGCGCGCAGAGCAACCCGATGGGTCCCGGCCCGGCGACGAGCACTCGGTCGCCGGCCTTGACACGGGAGTTCTGAATGACCGCGCGCGTACAGATTGCCGTCGGCTCGACGAGCGCCGCGTGTTTCGGTTCGACGTTCGACGGGACCGACTGGAGCGCCGACTCGGGGACGGCGATGTAGCCGGCGTACGCCCCGTCGAGGTCGATGCCGGTCAGGGTCGCGTCCTGACAGATGCTCTCCTCGCCGATCTGGCACTGGAAACACTCGCCACAGCCGCGAATCGGGCGCTCGACCACGCGCTCACCGACGGAAAACCGGGTGGCTTCGTCGCCGCGCTCGACCACGCGGCCGGTGTACTCGTGGCCGATGATAGTCGGCATATCCATCCGCTCGAAGGCGGACTTGAACTTGTAGATTCCCGCGTCGCTCCCGCAGAGTCCGGCGTAGTCGACTTCGATGAGGACCTCGTTCGACGCCGGCTCGGGCGTCTCGACGTCGAGGAGTTCCATAGCTCCGGGCTCTCGGCTCGTTTTGGCTAACCCGCGCATACATCTCCTTGAAAACCGCCGGGGTATAAATCTACGCTCTTGGGGGAGAAGCTTGCGGGGTCGGTCGACACAACCCGAGATATCCAATAATGTCGCTCGCGCGCGAGTCCCTGCGAAGCTCCCAGCTCGGCCGCCGCTCGCGGAGACGCCGACCGTCCGAACTGCACCGCGGTATCGACCGCCGCGCCATATTCGGAGGGACCACAATGCTTATTGTATGGATTGTTCAAACATTCGGGTACAATGGGAGACGACACCATTAGCAATCGGAGTGGACCCAGCGCGCTGAACAGACGGAACTTCATCAAGGCCGCCGGCGTCGGCGGAGTGGCGCTTTCTGCCGGCTGTCTCGGCAGTCTCTCCGGCGAGCAGGAGTGGCCCTCTCGGCCGGTCGAAGTCATCTCCCCGTGGTCGGCCGGGGGCGGAGCCGACCGGACCAGTCGCGCGGTCGCCGACGCGGCCGAGAACCACACCGATGTCTCGTGGAACGTCAGCAACCAGACCGGCGGCTCCGGCTCGGTCGGGATGAACGCGGCGGCCAACGCCGAGCCCGACGGCCACACCATCGGCTGTACGGCCCCCGAAATCGCGCTGTTCGAGCACCTCGGAATCGCCGACCTCAGCCCCGACGACATCACGCCCATCATGCAGTACACCGAGTTCCCCGCGGCGCTCGTCGTCAGCGAGGACGCCGAGTTCTCCACGCTCGACGAGTGGATTACCTACGGGCAGGACAACACCCTGCAGATGGCGAACTCCGGCTTCGGCTCGTCGTGGCACATGGCCGCGGCGGGTATCGCCAGCGAGGCCGGCGTCAACGTCGAACACATCTCCTACGAGGGTGCCGCCCCGGCCATGACGGCCGTCGTGAACGGCGAGGTCGACTGTACCGCGGTCGGCGCGGCCGAGGTCGCCCCGCAGGTCCAAGACGGCGGGCTGTCCGCCCTCGGCGTGGCGTTCGACCAGCAGGTCGAGGCGCTCCCGAACACGCCGACGCTCGCGGACCAGGGCCTCGACATCTCCATCGGCTCGTGGCTCGCGCACTTCGCGCCCGCCGGCATCGACGACGAGCTGAAACAGCAACTCGCCGACGTGTACAGCGCCGTCTACGAGGACGACTCGTTCGTGGAGTTCATGGAGAACAACAACTTCATCCGCGTCGAACGCGGCCCCGACGAGCTCCAGGACTTCCTCGACCAGCAGTACGAGTTCTACGGCAACCTCGTCGACGAACTCGGCATCGAAGAGCAGTAACGCCGCAGTCGAATTCCGAGCCCCGCGACCGACCGACTCACCACGCGACACGTACCTGCGCCCTTCTCCCTTTCGTCGGCTCTCACGTCGCCGCGAGCGACGGCACTCCCGACCGGGGCGTGCCCGCGACGCTGGCGCGGAGTGCAAGCGTTCGACCGACCGATAGTTTAACGTGAATCGTCCGCGTCGGGTCGGGTATGCACACGATAGAGCCCGACGTAGAGCGACCGGACCGCGAACTCGTCGAGGCGTTCGAGGAGATCCCGAGCACCATCGTCTCCGACGTGACCGGCAACATCGGACTGACCATGGACGCCGGCCTTCGCCCCGCCTACGACGGCGTCGAGATGGCCGGGACCGCGGTCACGGTGAAGGCCGCCCCCGGCGACAACCTCATCATCCACAAGGCGATTACGCTGACCGAGCCCGGCGACGTGCTCATCATCGACTGCGACGGCTACACCGACACCGGCCACGTCGGCGAACTGATGTGCACCTCGTGTCAGGCCAACGGCCTCGCCGGACTGGTCATCGACGGCGCGTACCGCGACAGCCGGGAAATCGCCGAGATGGAGTTCCCGGTGTACGGCCGCGGCGTCAACCCGCAGGGACCGCTCAAGCAGGACCCCGGCTCCATCAACGTCACCGTCTCCGTCGGCGGCGTCAGCGTCGACCCCGGCGACATCGTCATCGGCGACGACGACGGGCTGGCGGTCATCCCCCGCGAGGGAGCCGAGGAAGTCCTCGAACGCGCCCACGAGAAGCTCAGCGCCGAGGACTCCGTCCGCGAGGAAGTCCTCGAGGGCGAGTACCTCTACGAACTCAACGGCTACGACGAGCTGTTCGAGAACCTGACCATCGTCGGTCCCGAAGACTCGATTCAGTAGCGGCACCGAAACGCGACGCGGCAGGCGGCGACCGCGACTGCCCCGAGAAGGCCGCGCCTCGACTGTCATGCCATCCGCGCGACCCGCGGTTTTTCCCGAGCACTCGACCGATAGCGAGCGGCGCGTCGGTCCCGCGACGCCGGCGGTCGTGACGATTCTCCCCGAACTCCAACATCGTTGAAACGAACCGGTGCTATTAGGGACGCGGTGGCCCATCGTCGAGTCATGACGAACTCCACCGGGTCGGGCTCGCGGCGGATACAGAGCGTCGGACAGGCGTTCGACATCATCAGATATCTTCGCGAGGCCGACGGCGCGACGCTGTCGGAGACCGCCGAGGACATCGAGATGCCGGTCAGCACGGCGCACATCCATCTGGCGACGCTCGTGGACACCGACTACGTCGTCAAGGTCGGAAACGAGTACCGCTGTAGCCTCCGGTTTCTGGAGATGGGCGGGTCGATGCGCGACGGGATGGCGCTGTACCGGGTCGCCAAGCCGGAGCTCGACGAACTGAAAGAACAGACCGGCGAGCACACCAACGTGACGGTCGAGCAAAACGGGTTCGCCGTCCAGCTCTACAAGGCCCAGAGCCCGGAGTCAATCGACGACGACGCGCCGCTCGGCGACCACCTCTACCTGCACTCGACGGCGACGGGGAAGGCGATGCTCGCGGAGCGCTCGCGGGACGAGGTCGACCGCATCGTCGACCGCCGCGGCCTCCCCGCCCTGACCGACGACACCATCACCGACCGCGAGGCGCTCCACGAGGAACTCGAAGCGATTCGCGACCGAGGCTACTCCATCAATCGCGGGGAACACTACCCCGGTGTCTGCGCCGTCGGGACCGCCATCGTCTCCGAACCGGACGACGCCGTCGGTGCGATAAGCATCAGCGGCCCGATGAGCCGCATCGAGGACGGCCGCATCGAAGAGGAACTCGGGCCGGCGCTCCTGAACAAGAAGAACATCATCGAGCTGAAAATCAAGCAGTACTGAGTGGGCGGTCTCAGCGCTGTCGGGTGCGGTCGCCGCGCTCGGCGGCGGTCGCTCGTCGTCTCACTCCGGCGGGCTGTCCCACTCGGAGCCGTCGTCGGCCGGTTCGTAATCGAGGACCGCCTTCGCGTGGTCGGTGTCGAACCAGCGGGCCTTGTTGCCGCTCACGGCGTAGAACGTGTCGTAGGTGACCGACTCGTCTTCGAGACAGCATTCGAGCAGGTGCGCGAAGTCCCGCTGGGAGGTCCACGTCGCCTTGAGCCGCTTGACCATCTCCTCGTACTCGGGACTCCCGCGCTCCCACGACCCCGTCTGCGACTGGTCCCACACCTCTCCCTCCTCGACTTTGTGCTCGTCGCCGCGGTCGACGCCGCGCTCCGCGTCGCCGTAGGGGTGGTCGTACCGCTCGGTCCGGACGCTGGAGATGCGAATCGAGTAGACCTGGTTCGGCGCGCCGTCGCGGCGGGCGTGCGTCCGACAGATGTGCTCGCCGAACACCTTCGAGGCACCGTAGTAGCCGTCGGGCTTCGGGAGCGTCTCGTGGGTGAGTCGAAGCGGGTCGTACTCGCTGGGATAGTCCTCCTCGTAGAGGTCGGGCGCGAGGTCCTCCTCGTACAGCCCCATCACGCGCTGGGAGGAGGCGTAGATGAGCTTCTCGACGCCGGCGTCCTCCATCGCCTTGAGGACGTTGTACGTCCCCATGATGTTCGGCTCGATGATGTCCTCGAAGGCCGCGCCCGCGTCGGACTGCGCGGCGAGGTGGATGACGGCGTCCTGCCCGTCGAACGCCGGGCGGATGGCCTCGTAATCCGCGATGTCGGCGACGAACGTCTCGTACTCCGGATGCTCGGTCCGGTCGAGATACGTGAACTCGTACTCGTCGCGCTCCGCGAGGTGGTTGAGAATCGCTTCGCCCGCCTCACCGAACGGACCCGTGACTAGCACTTGCTGCGTAACCATCGTTACTGAGGGATACGGAACTCCCCAATTTAAATCTTGGTGGCGGCGGTAAGTTCGTCTCAGTCGAAACAGCGCCGTCACTGACCCTCGATTTTCGACATCGTTGAAATAGATTCGGCCTGTAAGACCATGTTAATTACAGAAGTAGCATTGTAATGTCTATCGGTAAAACCGCGTCGTTGACCGAGATTCCGTGTTCTCGCACGGTTCCAATATTGTCGAAACGGCGGCGTGCGTGACTGTGTGTCGGGTTTCGAGGGGCTGACAGGTAACGCCGAAGCGCGCTCGGCGGGGAACTATTTTTATACGAGTGCTCGGTATCCAGTTCCATGGCTGGGGACGCATACGCGTTGGCCGGAGTGACCGAGACGCTGACCGAAGCGGCGGCCGCGGAGGGCATCGCCGACTACGTCGAGTTCCGGATGGACGGGGCGACCCACCCGCTCGACGCGCTCGACGAGTACGACGGGACGCTCCCGCTCATCGTCTCGAACCGGCCGGAGTGGGCCGGCGGCACCGCCGGCGAGTCCGACCGACTGGAGACCCTCGCGGCCGCCGCCGCGTTCGACGCCGTCGAGACGGTCGACGTGGAACTGCGGACGATTCGCGAGTGCGAGTGGCTTCGGGACGAACTGCGCGAGCACGACGTCGAACTCATCGTCTCCCACTACGACCGACAGAGTACCCCTCAGAAATCAGAACTGTTACAGATAATATCAGAATGCAGTGAGTACGGCGACGTGGCGAAGCTCGTCGTCTCCGCCGAGGAGAAGTCGGACTCGCTCGCGCTGTTACAGTCGTTCAACGCCGCCTCCGAGCGGGGCGTGCGAGTCACCGGCTACGCGTTGGGGGAAATCGGCCGCCACACCCGCGTTATCGGCGTGTTCTACGGTGCGTCGATTGCCTATGCGCCCATCGTTAGCGACGAGCACTCTCCGAACGACATCGACCTCGGAAAGCTGTCGAACCTCCTCGAATGGGTCTCTTCGGCGCGGTGAATTCCGGGGAACACGCGTCGTGCTTCGACGTGGTCGCTCGCGCCGAAGCGGCCGATGCGTCCGCGGAACCGTCCCGGTTGTCGGCGCGGCGGCGCGTCTCGATTCAGCGGTGTCGCGGCTGGGTCTACGACTGTACTATCAGATATGTTTGAGTAATTCTGAGTTGTTAGGTTCTGTTCAGGTCGGGTGCTGGTCGGCCGAGCATCGGTCGGACGGGGGACCGAACAACTGCTCCGCGCGTCCACTCGCGAGCCCCACCCGTTCCAACGGATACCGACTGCGGGTTCGTTCGCACCGCCGGGGGAACAGATAGCCGACCCTGTAGGTCGAACGTCGACGATTTCTCGGAGGCATTCAAGTCACCGCCTCGTAAACTTCGGCTCAGGCTCGACATCGTCGATGAACGTTCCGGAGAATCCGCCGAAAACGGCGTCTCTCACCGCCTACGAGGAGGTGAGAACTCTTGCGCCGACAGCTAACATTTATAGGCGACGGGGTGATAGGCGTTCACATGAAACTCGACGAGTCTGCACTGGCGGCGACAACAAACGACCTCACACGAGAGGTAGACGCACGAGGGGTGGCAGACCTCATCGAATTCCGGATGGACAAAGCGGACGACCCGCTCGAACAACTCGCCGCGTACGACGGCGAACTCCCGATAATCGCGACCAATCGCGCTCGCTGGTTCGGAGGGAAGGCGAGCGACACCGGACGACTGGACGACCTGTTTTCCGCATCTCGGTACGACGCCGTGGAGTTCGTCGACATCGAGCTCGAGACCGTTCGCGCCAAGGAGTGGCTGGCCCACGAGTTCCGCGAGAACGACGTCCAGCTCATCATCTCGCATCACGACTTCGAGGAGACGCCCGACCGAGACGTGCTCGACGCGATTATCGAGCAGTGCGCGGAGTTCGGCGACATCGCGAAGGTGGCGGTGTTCCCCCAGAACCAGCGTGACACGCTCACGCTCTTGGAGGCCGTCAACGACGCGACCAACCGCGGCATCGACGTCGCCGGCATCTCCATGGGCGAAATCGGGAGCCACACGCGCGTCATCGGCCACCTCTACGGGTCGAAACTCGGATACGCGCCGCTCCTCGCGGACGACAACGACTACGCGCCGGGGCAGATTCCGCTCGAAAAGCTCGCCTCGCTCATCGAACTCACCAAAAACGAGCACGTCGACGGGCAGGTCATCGACACCATTCGGAGCGAGGTGTCGGTGCCGAAGGAACTGACGCTCTCGGACTGACGACGCGACCCGCCGGTCGCCCGCCGTCAGCAGACTCGTTTCATCTCTTTTCGCCGCGGACTCGGCCGCCGACGTCAGTCGGCAAGTCGCTTGACGTCCGTCAGCACCGCGCTCGCCGTCTCGGGACCGCCGGCCCCTTGGCCGGTGATGCCGAGTCGACCGCAGTAGTCGGCTTCGATTTGGACGGCGTTTTCCGTTCCCGACGGGGCGACCGCCCCGTTTTCGGGCACCAATCGCGGGCCGACGCGAACCGCGCCGTCCGCGACTTCGACGATGAGTCGAATCGTCTGGCCGTCCTCGGCGGCGAGGTCGAGCATACTGCCCGAAAGCTCCTGAATCCCCTCGACGTCGGCGTCGTCGAGCGTGTACTCCGTCTCGCCGTCCGAGAGGACGTTGGCGACGATGACGCCCTTGAGCGCCGTGTCCGTGCCGTCCACGTCGAAGGTCGGGTCGGCCTCGGCGACGCCGAGGTCTTGGGCTTCCGCGAGCACGTGCTCGTAGTCGAGACCCTCGGCGGCCATCCGCGAGAGGACGAAGTTCGCCGTCCCGTTCAGCACGCCGTAGACAGCCGACACCCGCGACGAGCCCACGTCCTCGATGGTCGAGAGGATGGGAAGCGCGCCGCCGACGGTCGCGCCGAAGCGGACGGTCCCCTCGCTTTCGGCTTCGAGCGCGCGCAGGTCGGCGTACCGTTCCGCGACCGGGCCCTTGTTCGCGAGCACGACGTGGCGGTCGTCGGCCAGCGCGCGCTCGACGTGCGAGAAGCCGGGTTCGGCGTCGCCGAGCGTCGTCGGCGTCGCTTCCACCAACACGTCGTAGTCGGCGTCGAACACCGACTCGGGGTCCGCGTCGCCGACCACGCCTTCTTCTCGCTTCTTCGACAGCACCGCGTCGGCGTCGATGCCGTCGGCGTCGACGACGGCGCTTTCCGAGTCCGCGAACGCGGTCACGACGTGGCCGTGTTCGGCGGCCAGTTCGACGACGGCGCTTCCGACCGCGCCGGCACCGAGGACGCAGAGTCTCACGCGCGACCCCCCACCGTCAGCGGCTCGACGAGCTGGAGGTCCTTCTCGTCGGCGATGTCGCGCATCGCCGAGAGGACGTCTTCGGTGGACCCCGATTCGGCGGCCAGTTGCAGGCGGGCGCTGGAGACGTCGATAGAGCCCGCGGGCGCGGACAGCGAGATGTCGGTGACCGTCGCGTTCCGCGTCGCCTCGATCTGCGTCAGCGTGTCGGAGAGGTCCGTCTCGATGAGGTGACCCGAGAGGATGATGGTCAGACGCTCGCTGTAGCGCTCGGTCCCGGCCTGAATGACGTTGATGCCGGCCTCGCTCAGCCCCTCGACGATGTTGTCGAAGCGGTCGGGCGTCGCCTCGATGTCGACTTCCACCGGGATGTAGCCGCGCGGGGTGACGTTGCCGCGCTCGTGGAAAATCGAGAGGAGGTTCCCCCCGTGTTCGGCGATGGGTTGCAACGAGCGCAGGAGTTCGCCGGGCTCGTCGACGAGTTCGAGTCGGAGCGTGTACGCCTGAACGTCGTTGCGGACCTCACTCATCCGCACAACACCGTACTACCGTGTCGTTCATTGTCGGAAATCGAGCGAGCACACCCATATACGTATTGCGTTCGAACGGGTCGGCCGCCGACCGCGACCGTCGGCCCGTCTGCTGTGAGAGAGTCATCACTGAGGGTTCGCCGTACGTGCGTCGGCCGGAAATGTACTCAGGTTCGCTACAAAGATTACCGCACCCGGATACCGTGCGCGAATCGAGTTGTGCTCGCTTTACACACAAGCACTATCGAGGGCAACACTCCCGACTCGGGTGTGTGTGCGAACATCGTGCAAATACCGCCGTATTAATCCAGAATTGGTTTATTTACGTCTGTTTGGGGGATTTTCTATCGTATTATTCATTTTCCACTCGCTGAGCGTTCGTCGGTCGTGTTCGTGAGCGCCGTGAGTCATGCATTAATAAAACACAGACGCTTCCGCGACACTCTATTTACAACGAATAATAGTTAACATCTCGCACGGCGTATACGCTGGTGTATCCGCCGCCGACGGGAAGTGAGAGGGTTGCCGTCTGTGGACGGGTGCGACAGAAGGAAACACAGAGATGGCATCAGCAAGCACACCGACACCGACGCCGACCGGGAACGAGCGACTCGCTCGACGCTTCCCGGAGGAAGTCGCGAGTGAGGGGAACATCGGCCTCGTCGACGAGATTTGCGCCGCGGACGTCCGCGACCACAGTCCGCTCGGCGAGGTCCGCGGACGCGACGAACTCAAAGCCCAGATTTCGGGGCTCAAAGCGTCGTTCAGCGACTTCTCGGCGACGGTCGAAGACACGGTTTCGGCGGGCGACACGGTCGCGATGCGCGTCACGCTCCGCGGGACCCACGACGGCGCGTTCATGGGCATCGAACCGACCGGGAAGTCCATCGAGGTGGGAAACATGGTGTTCACCCGCATCGAAGACGGCGTGATCGCCGAGCGGTGGGTCCAGCCGGACATGCTCGGCATGCTCACGCAACTCGGCGCTGTCGAACTCCCCGAGGCGTGACCGACGCCGAAGCCGATACCGTTTGCGCGACGAACGCACGGCTCGACGGATGAGAAGGAAGAGCGCGGACGACCGGGCACCCGCCCGCACTCCACGGACACTGGGGAAAAACCTCCCCGGTATACGCAACCCAAGTGCAGGTATCTACCTGCAGTAGACGCGTACTACCTCCACCGTTAAAACATTTTTCAAATGTCATATGATGCGTGTGCACTGAACGCACACCTCGGCGACCGGTCGGTCAGCCGTCGAACGTCGACAGTCGGCGGCGCTCCCGCGCGAGGATTCGCGCCCAGTAGTCGAACAGGGCGCTGTCGACGTCGTACACGTCGGCGATGCGGCGGACCCACTCGTCGTCCGAAAACAGCAGTCGCTGGAAGGTCCGCACGTCGGGGTCGAGTTCCGTCCGCCGGCCGGCGTAGTAGGCGACGGTCTGCTCGCGGGTTCGCTCGACCAAAAGCGGGGGGACGAAGATGCCCGACTCGCGGGCGACGTAGGCGAACCACTCCAGGTGGAGGACGGCGTCGGCGAGGACGAACCGCTCGGCGAAGCCGTCGACGTACGCCGTCGCGGGCCGGCCGTCGACGTACACGTCTTCCGGGCGGGAAAACCGCGGCACCGACAGGTGCGGGAGGTCGTCGGCGTACCGTTCGGCGACCCGCCGGAGCCGGAACTCGGCGTAGGCACACGGGGCCGCGAGGCCGAGTTCGTACCACAGCGGCATCCACTGGCAAAACGGGTCGCAGAACACCGCGTCGGCCAGCAGGTCGGCGGCGACGGAGCGGGCGAGGTCCGGGGGCAGGTCGGTCCGTCCCGCCCGCATGGCGTCCGTCGCGCGGACCACCCGCGACTCGAAGTCGCCGACGCGAAACCCCATGCCCGCCGCCACGTCGTGGACGTACTCGGCACCGATTCGGTACCAGTCGGCGAAGTCGGCGGGGCGGCGGAGTCGAAGGAGGCGCAGGACGGTCACAGGAAGAGTACAGGGGACGGCGGTTTGGCTCTATCCCCGTGGCGAGACGGCGAAAAAGGCGGCGGGGTCGACGGTCGATTCCCGCGGCGGCGACGGGCGGCGACGGGCGGCGGTCGCTCACTCCCGCCGGTCGAACGAGAGCGCGAGCGGCGTCGCGGTGCTCAGGTTGTCGCTGACCGGACAGCGCGCTTCGACCGCGGAGAGCCACGCGCCGATTGTCTCGGCGTCGGCGTCGACGTCGGCGGTGACCGCGACGCGAATCTCCTCGTAGCCGGCGCGGGCATCGTCGCGCTTGCCCATGAACTTCGCGGGGTCCAGGTCGCCCTCGATGGCGATTTCGAGGTCCCGAACGTCGAGGTCCATCTCGCGGGCGACGACGTGGGCCGTGACGTTCAGACAGCCGGCGAGCGCGCCGAGGACGTACTCGACGGGGTTCGGCCCGGCGTTCGCCCCGCCCAGCGATTCGGGCTCGTCGACGACGAACTCGAAGTCCCGGACGGAGACGCGGGTTTCGGTCGGCGATGCGGCCTCCGCGGCGACGGCGAAGGTCAGGGTCTGGCTCTGGGATTTCTCGGTGGACATACCTAGAGGGACGCACGGCGGAACGATAGCCACAGAAGGCGGTTCTCAACCGCTGAGAAGCGTGTCAACGACTGTCCGGGCCGGCGTCAATCGCGGCGGCGTCAGCGTCGTCGGCGGAGTCGGTATCGTCGGCGTCGTCTGCCAACACGTCGTCGAGTCCCCACTCCGACGCCCTCGCGCGGGCCTCCTCGCGGGCCTCGGACCGAATCTCCTCGATCGCGTCGGCGTCGGCGAGGAACGATTCGACCGCGCTCTGGTCGCGGCCCTCCTCGCGGCGGGCGTCGGGGGCGGCGTCGACGGTCTTCGCCGCCAATCGCTCGTCGCCGGCGAGGACGCGGGCCGGCTCGCCCGGCGGGACGCGGAACGCCTCGACCTCGTGGGCGTCCGCGAGGGCGTCGGCGTCGACGGCGTGGACCGCGGCGCGGGTCGGGCCGGTGACCGCGAACCCCTCCAGCCCGTCGCGGCCGCCGACCTCGCGCTCCGTGTCGTAGGCGAGGACGGGAACCCCGTCTTCGAAGGTGACGACGCCGCGGGTGGTCTCGCCGAGGAGGAGCGCGTCCTGCGGCTCGAAGACGACGTAGCCGGTGAGTTCCTCGTCGAGCACCGTCCGAAGCACCGCCGCCGCGTCGTCGACGACGCGCGACCGGCGGAGCTCGCCCCGTGGGATTCTCATATCCGCTCGGGGGACGACGGCGCTTTTGAACCGCTCTGCGACCTCGCGGCCGTCGCCGTCGCGCACGTCGAGGCGGGCGGCCGCCTCGCGGAAGGCGTCCGCGGCCGGGCCGTCGGGCGCGTGTTCGAGGAGGGGCTTGCCCTCGCGGCGGGCCGCGCGGACCGCGTCGCTCTCGGGGACCGACGCGAGCGTCTGCCCGCCGAAGTAGCGGCCGGCCTGCTCCGCGATTTTGTCGACGTTCTCGTCGGGGCGCACGCGGTTGAACACCACGCCCGCCGTGTCGGTGCCGTAGGAGTGGGCGTACTCCTGGACTTTCAGCCCGTCGGACAGCGACGGAACGGTGGGTTGGAGGACGACGACGATGCGGTCCGCGAGGACGACGGGGAGCACCGCGCTCTTCGAGCCGAGCGCGGCGGGCGAATCGAGGAGGAGCACGTCCGTGTCGGCGGCGAGCTCGGCGACCACGTCGCGGAGGCGACCGGGGTCCGCGGCCTCGAACGCCGCGAGGCTCGTCCCGCAGGGAACGACCGACATGCCGAACCGCTCGTACACCGCGTCGGACACCGCGGCGTCGCGCTCGTCGACGAGTAAGTCGTGGAGCGTCACGTCGGCGTCGTCCAATCCGGCGTGGAAAAGCAGGTTCGCCATGCCCGTGTCCGCGTCGATGACGGTCACGTCGTAGTCCTCGGCGAGCGCCATCCCCAGCGCGAGCGTACTCGTCGTCTTCCCGGTGCCGCCCTTCCCGCTGGCGACGGCGAACGCCTCGACCATGCCACCACGTCCCCGGTGATTTCGCATAAGTGTTCGGAACGGGTGTGGACGCGCGCCGACGAATATCGATCCAATCGGTAACAAAAATTAATATCTAGGACATCATGGTATGAGACGGGCACCGATGCTCCGAATCGTTATCCAATCGTTCGCTTTCGTAGTCGAGGACTCGACGTTCGCGGTGTACGCGACCCTCCTCACCATCGCGTTCGTCGTGTACCTGAATCGGTGACGTCGGCACGAAACGAGGCGTGCGAACGAGGTCCGCGGCCCCGGCGGGTCAGACCGCCTCGGCGAGCGCGTCGAGCAGGCGGTCGTTTTCGTCCGGGCGGCGGACGTTGATTCTGACGTGCGAGTCGAGCCGCCGGTAGTCGCGGGCGTCGCGGACGGCGAAGCCGCGCCGCCGAGTCTCGCGGAGCACGCGGTCGACGTCGGCGGCGCGGAACAACACGAGCGCGCCGTCGGCGGGGTGCGGGTCGTAGCCGAGCCGGTCCAGTTCCGCGAGTATCCGCGGGCGCTCCCGTTCGACCCGGTCGCGCGTCGCTTCGAGGAAGTCGTCCTGTTCGAGACAGAAGGTCGCCACCTCCACCGCCGGGGACGAAAGCACCCACGAACAGCGCGCCCTCGAGAGCCGGTCGCCGAGGTCGCCCGTCGCGGCCGCGAAGCCCGCGCGGAGCGAGGGGACGCCGAAGACATTCGTCACCGAGTGGAGCGCGATGACGCCGTCGAGGCCGGCCGTGCTCGGGAGGCGCGTGAAGCCGAGGTACGTCTCGTCGACGATGACGGGCGTGTCGGCCCGGCGGCAGTCGTCGATGAACGCCCGAAGTTCGGCTCTCGGATACGCCGTTCCGAGGGGGTTCGCGGGGTAGCTGAGAATCACCGTCGCGTGCTCGGCGGGGTCGACGCGCTCCAGGAGTCTGTCGTGCGGCACGTGCACCGGTTCACCGCCTTGGAGCCGGACTTCCCGTGCGTACTCGCCACAGCAGGGGGCCGGAAGCGCCACGCTGTCGCCCGGCGAGACGGTCACGCCCACCGCGAGTCGGAGCGCTTGGATGACGCCCGCGGCGGGAACGACCTCGTCGGGGTTACAGCCGACGAACGCCGCGGCGGCGACGCGGAACCGCGAGCAGTCGTCCAGCGAGTCCCGCCGCGCCGTGGAGAGCGCCGACTCGTAGACGCCGGCGAGACCGGACGGTCGCTCCGGGTTCGAGCCGGTGCTGAAATCGACGAGCGAGTGGTCGGCGGTCCCGCCGTGGGTCACGTGGTCGACGTCTGAAACGGAACCGGGGTCCATACCACCGTGCTAGCAACCGACCGTAATCAAAGCTTCTGCGGGAACCGTTTAGCTACCACCGAGGATTTCTCGGCCGAGCAGTCGTTTCACCGGAGTTCTCAAATCGGAGAGACGGTCGCCCGGTCGTCGGCGACGACGCCGTAGCGCGCCTCGCCGACGCCCCGCGGAATCGGCTCGGCGTCGTACCGCGAATCGAGGCTCGCGCGCACCGCGTCGCGGACGCAGACCCGCGCCGCGTTGCCGACCTCGGTGGCGCTCCCCGAGAACGTCACCGGGTCGCCGGCGGGGTCGCACGCGGCCACCACCGCGTCGGTCGTCGTCCCCGGCGCGCCGCAGTGCGCGAGGAGCGTCGCCGCCTTCGCCTCGGCGGCCACGGCGACGAGGTTCGGGAGCGCGCCCGGTTCGAGCGCCCGCGTCGTCCCGACGAAGACGTTGACCGTGCCGACCGGGTCGTCTCGGTCCTTTCGCTCCACTCGGCCGTCGCCGGCCGCCGCGTCCGAGGCTGGCGACGCGTCGCCCCCGCCGCTCGGGTCGTCGTCTATCGGGAGTTCCGCGGGGTTCGACACGCCCGCGGTGGCGACGACTTCGACCGGGCCGAACCGGGCGCGCCGGGCGTGTTCCTGCCCCACGCCCGTCAGGAGCGTCGGTCCGCGCTCGTCGAAGCCGGCCGCCGAGAGCCGTCGCTCGATATACGCGTCAAGGTCGGTCTCGGGCCAGCCCTCGGGGACGGTGACGTTGAACGCGGCGTCGGCCGGCGACTCGCCGCCGGCGTAGCCCGTCGAGAGCCACCGCGTGTTCGGTCGAACGAGCCGACAGACGCCGTCGCGGCGCGTCGCCTCAAACATCGGTGGCGACGGCGGCGAGCGCCCGGAGCAGTTCGTCGTTCTCGTCCGGGCGTTTCACCGCGACGCGGACGTGCGAGTCGAGCGTCGGAAACGTCGTCGCGTCCCGGACGGCGACGCCGTGGTCGCGGGCGGTCTCGACCACCGCGTCGACGTCGCGGTCGCCGACGTCCACGAGGAGAAACGGCGCGTCCGACGGGGAGACGTCGAAGGCCTCGGACAGCGTCTCCCGGAGTCGCTCGCGCTCGTCTGTGACGCGCGCTCGGGTGCGCGAGACGAACCCCTCGTCTCGCATGCAGTGCGCGCCGACGGCGGCCGCGGGCGTCGAGAGCGACCACGCCCGCCGGGCCACGGCGAGTCGGTCGCCGAGGTCGCCCGTCGCGGCCGCGAAGCCCGCGCGGATGCCCGGCAGACCGAACATCTTCGTCAGCGACCGGGCGACGACGACGCCGGGGTCCCCCGCGAGGCTCGGCTCGTCGGTGAAATCGAGGAACGCCTCGTCGACGACGAGGACCGTGTCGGCCTCGCGACAGCGCGCCGCGAACGCCCGGAGGTCGGACGCAGGTACGAGTTCGCCCGTCGGGTTGTTCGGGGTGCAGACGACCGCGACCGCGTGGCCCGCTGGGTCGGCGTCGAGGAGGTCGTCGTGGGCGACCGCCACCGGCTCCGCGCCCTGCAGGCGAATCTCGCGGTCGTACTCGCCGAAGCTCGGCTCGGGGACGAGCGCGGTGTCACCGGGCGCGAGCGTCACCTCGAACGCGAGTCGCAGGGCTTCGAGGCCGCCGGCGGTCGGCACGACCGACGCGGGGGCACAGCTGACGTAGTCGCCGGCGGCCGCCCGGAAGTCGGCGTAGTCGTCGTCGGGGTAGCGGGTCGCGGCGTCGAACGCCTCCCGATACACGGTTTCGACGCCGTCGGGGCGCTCGGGGTTGGTGTTCGCGCTGAAGTCGAGGACGGTCGGGTCGGTGGTCCCGCCGTGCGGGACGCGGCTCCCCGCCCGGACGGACTCAGGGTCCATCGTCGATATCGGCGTCAGCGCCGCCGGCGTCGGCCGCCGCGGTCCCGGTCTCGACCGCTTCGGGGTCCAGCGTCGAGAGCACGTCGAGCGTGGCCGCCTCCACGTCGTCGAGGACGCCCATCCGGTCGGCGAGCATGAGCGCGCCGCCCATGCCCGCGCCCTCCTTGGCCTCGCCCGCGTCGTAGCGGTCCAGCGGGTGCGTCTCGAAGCCGGGGTCGGTGACGGTCAGTTCGAGGTCGAACGCCTCGGCGGCGTCGGCCAACTCGGGCACGTCCTCGGCGAGGTACGAGGTGGTGGCGAGCGTCAGGCCGCCGTTCGCGCCGGCGTGTCGGGCGAGCGCGGCGGCCGCGAGCAGTTGCGTCCCGCCGCCGAGTATCACGTCGATGCCGTTTTCGAGCGCGCCGACGGTGAGGCCGGCGACGACCGGAAGCACCGGGTCGCCGAGGTAGCGGGCGGCGCGCCGGGGCTTGTGAGCCGCGAAGCCGGGTTCGACGTCGCTGGCCTCGAACGCCTCCGCGACGACCTCCTCTTTCAGGCTCGTCGGGTTGTCTGGGAGCGACGACGAGACGGGGAACTCCTCGCCGAGCGCGCGGAACACGGCGAGCGCGGTGGTCGTCCCGCCGGGGACGGTCTCGCCGATGACGAGTTCGTCCTCGGGGAGCGCGAGGCCCATCCGCCGGGCCGCCTCGAACGCGCCGGGGGCGGTCGGGACCGGCTCGCTCTCGCGGATGTCGCGGCCGGGGCGCGCGCCCACGTCGATGGTCGGCGCGGCGCTCGGCTTGGCGAGGCCGGCGTCCACGGTGAGCACGTCGAAGCCGGTGAGTTGCTTGACGGCGCGGGTGACGGCCGCGGGCGTCGGACAGCCCGTCGGACTGACCGGCGTCACCGGCGAGCGGACGGGCTCGCCGTACTCGATGATTTCGGCGTCGGCGCTCGGGGTATGGCCGACGAGCGACGGGTCCGCGCCGGCGGCGCTGATGCCGGGAATCTTCGCCGTCTCGGTCGTGCCGGCGACGAGGACTACTCGCATCGGTCCTCCGCGAGCGCGATGTCTGTCGGACGGTTCACGTTGAGTGCGAGTCGGGTATCTGTGGAGAGGTACATGGTCGGGTGAGTGTCAGTGTCGCTGTCGGTGTCAGTGTCGCTGTCGGTGTCAGTGTCTGTGCCGGAGTCCGTGTCGCTGTCGGTTCCGGCCGTCGTCTCGGCGTCGGTGTCGGCTGTCGAGTCCGCGGTCGCGGGGCCGACGACGCCCAGTCCGGTCGGGCAGACGGCGGTCCCCTCGTGGTCGAAGACGAGCGCGTCGTCTATGCTGGCTCCGAGGTCGCGCTTCAGTTCGACGGGGACGCACGCGGTGGCGGCCCCGCCGTCGGCGGCCGAAACGACCGCGTCGACGTGTTCGGGAGCGACGAGCGGCAGGTCGGAAACGACGGTGACGACCGGCCGGGAGACGCGGTCCAGCGCGAAGTCGAGGTCGGAGACGTAGCCGTCGCCGGGGGCCTCGATGGGGTCGAGACCGAGGTCGGCGGCTCGCTCGCGGGTGTTCGGCGTGTGCGGCGAGGTGACCGCACGGACGGTCTCGACCGACGAGTCGCGGAGCGCCGCGGCGACCCGGTCGAGCATGGGCCGCCCGCAGATTTCCACGAGCGGCTTTTCGACCGGCGCGTCGAGGCGGGTGCCGCGGCCGCCGCACATCACGAGAGCGTCCACGTCACCACCCCCACGTGGACGGCCGCGGCGCGGGCCAGTTCGTTCGTCGCGCCGAGCAGGTCGCCCGAGACGCCGCCGAGTCGGGCGCGCCCCCACGAGCGGACGAGGAGCGCGACGACCGGCCCACAGCAGAGCGCCGCGACGACGGCGGGGCCGCCGGTGACCGGCGCGAGCGCGACGACCGGGAGACAGGCCACGGCGACCGCGAGGAGCCCCGACGGGCTGTTCTCGCCGACGAGCGCCGAGCCGAGTCCCTCGTGGGCGGGCGCGCCGAGACAGACCAGCGTCGCCATGCCGGCTTTCGCGCCGACCTCGGCGGCGAGGGCGATTGCGACGGCGGCCGTGAGGCCGACGCGACCCCCCGCGCCCGCGAGGCCGAACGCGCCGAGCGCGAGGACGACGAGCGTCAGCCCGAACGCGAGCAGGCCGCCGACCCCCGTCTGCGAGTCTTTCAGGACCGACAGCCGGCGGTCGGCGTCGCCGTGGACAACCGCGGCGTCGCCGAGGTCCGCGAGGCCGTCGGCGTGGGTGACGCCCGTCACGAGATACAGCGTCACGAGGTACAGCGCGGCCGCGGTCGGTATGGGCAGGGGAAGCAACAACGGGAGCGCGGCCAGCGCGCCGACGACGTAGCCGGCGAGCGGAAACGCCACGGGCGCGCGCCTGAAGGCGTCCCAGTTGGACTCGTCGCCGCCGACCGGGAGGCGGGTGAGAAAGCCGAGCGCGCCGCGGAGCGCGGTCAGAACCACGCCGCCACCCCCGCGACGGCGAACGCGAGGAGGCCGGCCCGCGAGACGAGTCGGACGCCCCGCGCGGCGGTCGCCGCGTCGGGTGCCTCCGGCCCCCCGTCAAGCAGGTAGTGACCGGGCTTTTCGAGTCGCGTCTCAAGGAGGACCGCGAGCGTCGCCATCGGCCACCCCGAGTTGGGCGACGACGGGCGGCGCGCCAACTCGCCGACTCGCGTCACCGTGGCCGGCGCACCCGCGACGACGGCCAGTAAGACCGCCGAGACGCGCGCCGGGACCCACATCACCGCGTCGTCGAGGCGGGCCGGAACGCGGCCGACCGGCTTGTGTCGGTAACCGAGCATCGAATCGAGCGTGTTGACGCCCTTCACCCACGCGGCCGCGCCGACCGCGAGCGCGAGCGAGACGGGCGCGAGGAGCGCAAACGCGAGCAACGGCGCGACGAGGCCGTCGGCGAGGTTCTCCGCGGCGCTCTCGACGGCGGCGCTCCGGATGTCGGCCGCCGAGAGCGACGACGGGTCGCGCCCGGCCAGCGCCCGGAGTTCGTACCGGGCCGCGTCGAGGTCTGACTCATCGGCGGTCGCCGAGACGACCGCCTCGGCGGCGTCGAGGAGCATCCGAAGGCTGGTGGTCGAAAACAGCGCGAGGGCGGCGACGGCCGCGCCGAGCCACGGCGAGGCGAGCGTCGCGGCCCACGTCGCACCCGCGGCGACGCCCGCGGCGAGCGCCGGAAGCGCGACCGCGGCGACCCCGCCGACCAGCGTCGGACGGGACCACTCGCGGTCGACGGGCGAGACGAGTCGGCCGAACAGCGCGACCGGGTGGATACGTGCTGGGGGTTCGGCGAAGCCCTTGTCCAGCGCCGCGGCGGCGACGACGGCGGCCGCGGCGGTCACGGGCACGGGTCCTCCCCGGCGCGCAACCTCGCCGCGACCGATTCGAGCGTCGTCTCCCGGAGGTTCACGAAGCGGCCGCCGACCGCCTCGACGCCGCCGTCAGCGTCCGGGTCGTCGCCGACGTGGACCAATTCGGCCGCGTCGACGTCGAGACCGCGGGCGGCCGCCGCGAACGCCTGCCGGTGGGGTTTCCGCCAGCCGCAGGCGACGCTCGTCGTGACGTCGTCGAAGCCGCGCCGGTCGAGGTCCGACCGGATGAGCGTCCGAGCGACGAGTTCGGGAACGGAACAGTTCGAGAGGAGGCCGACCGCGCCGGCCTCGCGGGCCGCGGCGACTGCCTCGACCGCGCCGGGACGAGTGGTCACCTCGGGGTCGAACGCCGTGACGACTGCGCGTCGGGCGGCGTTGTCAGGCGAGTCGACGCCCCGGGAGCGGAGCGCCGCGGCGACGTGGGCCGGAAGCGGGACTTCCGCGCCCTCGGGCGCGTCGATGTGGACCTCGCGGTAGGCGTCGTCCCAGTCGTCGGGGACGGCGACGCCGTACTCGCGGAGCGCGTCTGCGACCGCCGCGCCGGGGTCTGACGGGTACTCGGCGTCGACGAGCGTGCCGAAGAGGTCGAACGTGACTGCCACTAGAATTTCATTGGCGAAACTGTACTTGAATATAGCGAAGCGGGGGATCCCCGCGGCCTCGCGTCACCAGCGGTGGAACATCACCACCGGTGGTGGACGTGTTCGCGCGCGTACGAGTCGTAGACCTCCTCGACGCGCTGGAACTGGTCGGCCGACAGCGGCGGGAGCGACGCGGCGGCGACGTTGTCGCGGATGTGTGCCGGCGTCTTCGACCCGGGGATGACGGTGCTCACGGCGTCGAACGAGAGAATCCAGCGGAGCGTGAACTGCGCGAGAGACACCCCCTCGGGGACGACCTCCTGTATCGCGTCCGCGGCGGCGAGGCCGTCTTCGAACGGGATTCCGGCGAACGTCTCGCCCACGTCGAACGCCTCGCCGTGTCGGTTGAAGTTCCGGTGGTCGTCCTCGCCGAACTCGGCGTCTTCGGAGAGGGCACCGGTGAGCAGTCCCGACGCGAGCGGGACGCGGACGATGACGCCGACGTTCCGGCGCTCCGCCTCCCGGAAGAACAGTTCCGCGGGTCGCTGTCGAAGCGGATTGAAGATAATCTGGACCGTCTCCACGCCGTCGTACTCGATGGCCTTGAGCCCGTCTTCGACCTTCTCGACGCTCACGCCGTAGTGGTCTATCTTCCCGGCGTCGCGGAGCTCGGAGAGCGCGTCGAACACCTCGGGTCGGTAGTACACGTCCCGCGGCGGGCAGTGAAGCTGGACGAGGTCGAGCGAGTCGACGCCAAGGTTGTCCCGGCTTCGGTCCACGAACCGCTCGAGGTTCTCGCGGTTGTAGCCGTCGGCCTCGTGCGGGTCGAGCCGACGCCCCGCCTTGGTGGCGACGACCACGTCGTCGTCGCGGTCGGCGAGCGCGTCGCCGATGCGGCGCTCGCTGTCGCCGTCGCCGTACACGTCCGCGGTGTCGAGGAAGTTAATGCCCGCGTCGAGCGCGGCCTCGATGGCGTCATACGCCTCGTCGTCGGTCACCGAGCCCCAACTGCCGCCGAGTTGCCACGTCCCCAGCGCGATTTCAGAAACGTCGAATCCGGTCGTGCCGAGCGGTCGAGAATCCATACTGTTCGCTTCCGAACAGACGGGGGTAAATCACGGGGTCGCGGCGAGATATACTCCGATTGTTCGTGAGGGTCTACGTAAACGGGACAGAGGACGCTACAGGTCAGAGTCGACGACGGTCCACCTCCCCGATTTGAACTCACTCGCAACGCTCCGCGTTGCTCGCTGTTCAAATCGGGTCGAGACGTCCTTCACATTCGACACCGCTCGCTACGCTCGCGGGTGTTGAAGTTCAGTCCGCTCTCCCCGATTTGAACGGGGGACAAGCCGATCTACAGTCGGCTGCTCTGCCAGGCTGAGCTAAGAGCGGTCACCGATTCGTATCCGGTCGACGCGTTTAACCATTATCATTCTCGCCGCCGCGTGTGCTGTGTGTCAGACAGGTGCGAACATTGATATGGTGCCGAGATAATCCCGGAGTAATGAGTAAAATCACGTTCCGCGCCGACGACGCCCTCGTCGAGCGCCTGGACCGCCTCGACACCTCGAAAAGCGAGGTGATGCGCGAGGCGCTCCGTCAGTACCTCGACGAACTGGAACGTGACGACGCCCCGGACGACGCGTCCGACACCGCCGCCGGAGACGACAGGCTGGACGGTGCGCTTTCGGCGCGGGTCGAGGAGCTCGTCGACGACCGACTGGACGAACGCCTCCCGACGCTCGTGGAGGAAGCCGCGGCGGCCCGCGAGGCCGAGCGTCCGACGCCGTCGGGGTTGAACGTCAACATCAACGTCGATGGTTCGGGCGACGAATCCCGCGTAAACGCGGCTGTCGAGGGCGAATCGGGGGCGAATACGGTTCGTAAGACACGGGAAGAACTGGAGTCCCCAGACGCGGGCGACTCCGAGATGAGCTGTGGCCAATGTGGCGAATCCGTGGGTCCGGACCACGTGTACTGCCCGAACTGCGGCGAGAAGACGTCCCACCGCGTGTTCTGCGAGTGCGGCGACGAACTCCGGTCCGACTGGGCGTTCTGCCCCGATTGCGGGCGTCGGACACCCGCGGCCGACGTTCTGGAACAAGCATAACCGGCGATTAAAGCCCCCTATACAGGATATTCAGCCCCTGTCTTACAACCGCCGTTACATTTATATTCTATCCCTCTGTGGTGATTATCGCGTAAGACGGTTGTCTTACAGCCGCCCGACGGCGGCCCGAAACCCGGCGTCGTCCGTCGGTTTCCGGGTGTAAGACACACGCACACGAGTGCGGCGCGCCGTCTTACCGGGGGAATGTAAACATGGAGCGTGTGACACTACGAATTCCGAAGCAGCAGATCGAGGAGGTCGAGCGGATGGTCGAGACGGGAGAGTTCCCGAACCGATCCGAAGCCATCCGTTCCGCCGTTCGCGAGATGCTCAATGAACAGACGACTGACAAGCGACAGCGCGAATCTACCAGCAAGCGCGGCTGGGCAAAGGTGTAACTATGCAGGATATCGTTCGCGAGGCGATGGAACGGGACGAGGCCGAGCGCAAGACGCAGTCGTCGCTCGACGACAGCGACGACCAGTTCGGTGACCCGCGAATCGTCATCGTCGGCGCTGGTGGCGCCGGCAACAACACCATCAACCGCCTGTACAACATCGGTGTCGAAGGGGCCGACACGGTCGCCATCAACACCGACAAGCAACACCTGAAGATGATCGAAGCGGACACGAAAATCCTCGTCGGGAAGTCCCTGACGCAGGGTCTCGGTGCCGGTGGTGACCCGTCGATGGGTGAGCGCGCGACCGAGATGGCACAGGGCACGATCAAGGACGTGCTCGGCGACGCCGACCTCGTGTTCGTCACCGCGGGGATGGGCGGCGGCACCGGGACCGGTGCGGCCCCCGTCGTCGCGAAGATCGCAAAGGAGCAGGGCGCAATCGTCGTGGGCATGGTCTCGACCCCGTTCAACGTCGAGCGCGCCCGCACGGTCAAGGCCGAGGAGGGGCTCGAAAACCTCCGCAACGAGGCCGACTCCATCATCGTGCTGGACAACAACCGCCTCCTCGATTACGTCCCGAACCTGCCTATCGGCAAGGCGTTCTCGGTCATGGACCAGATCATCGCCGAGACCGTCAAGGGCATCTCGGAGACCATCACCCAGCCGTCCCTCATCAACCTCGACTACGCCGACATGTCGACTATCATGAATCAGGGCGGCGTCGCGGTGATGCTCGTCGGCGAGACCCAAGACAAGAACAAGACCCAAGAGGTGGTCAACGACGCGATGAACCACCCGCTTCTCGACGTGGACTACCGCGGTGCGTCCGGCGGTCTCGTCCACATCACGGGCGGCCCCGACCTCACCCTGAAGGAGGCCGAGGGAATCGCGAGCAACATCACCGAACGGCTGGAAGCCGCCGCGAACGTCATCTGGGGCGCTCGCATTCAGGACGAGTACAAGGGGAAAGTCCGCGTCATGGCCATCATGACGGGCGTCCAGTCCGCGCAGGTCCTCGGCCCGACGACGCAGAAGCAGGCCGACAAGTCGCGCCAGAGCATCCAGTCGCGCGAGTCACAGCAACAGCACTCGGGTTCGGGTTCGGAGTTCGATAGCTCGGAGCGAGCCCAGACGGCCCAGAGCGGCACGTGGTCCGACGGCGGCCGCGACGAAGTCGAGAAGAACAACGGTCTCGACGTCATCCGCTAACGCCCTGTCGGACCCGCTCGGACGCCGCCGCGCCCGTCGGGTTTCGTGGGTTCTTTTTCGCAAACGACGTTTTCCGCCCCGCGAGCGTCGCCGCCGATTCGGTCGACGCGACCGCACTCGGTTCTGTCTGACCCGTAAGACGCGTCCCAAAACGAGTTCCGTGCGGTTCCGTAGCCGCTCAGACCGCCTCTATCGACTCGATGAGCCGGCACTTCCGACAGACGTCACCGGCGGTTTTCGACCCACAGCGCTCGCAGTCGTTGAGGTCGACGCGGCCCTCGCCGCGGTACTCGCGGGCGGTCAACTCGGCCAACTCCTCGTAGCCGGCCATAATCGAGTGGCGGGTGCCGGGGTGGTTCTCTTCGAGTTTCAACAGCAACTGCTGAATCTCGGCGCGGTAGGCCTCCGAGGAATGGGGGCACTCGGTGATGTGCGCGGGGAGGTCCTTCAGGTGGGCGTAGAGCGCGACCTCCTTTTCGGGCACGTCGCGCAACGGCTTGGCCCGCGGGATGAACTCGCCGGCGTCGCGGCGCTTCTCGAAGTCGCCGATGCTGGCGTCGAAATGCTTTGCGACCTGCTTGAGGTCGCCCTCGAAGAAGTTCATGAGCGCCGTCTGCGCCTCGTCGTCGAGGTTGTGTCCCGTGAGCAGTTTGTCCGCGCCGAGGTCGTCGGCGAAGCGTTCGAGCAGGTCGCGGCGGAACACCCCGCAGTAGGCGCAGGCGGCCATGTTCTCGGGGTCCTTCTCGACCACGTCGTCCATCTGGACGCCGAACTCGTCCTCGTAGGAGACCAGTTCGTGGTGGATGTCGAGGTCCTCGGCGAGTTCGACGCAGGCGTCGACGGACTTGTCGCGGTAGCCCTCGATGCCCTCGTGGATGGTGAGGGCGACGAGTTCGATGCGCGGGTCGCGCCCGAACGTGTCGTCGAGGATGTGTGTGAGAACGACGCTGTCTTTGCCGCCGGACAGCCCGATGACCCACGTCTGGGGGTTCTCGGGGCTGGCATCGCGGGGGAGCATGTTGTCCTCGCGGATGCGGCGGCGAACGCGTTTCTCGACCGAGGCGCAGAGGTGGTCGTCGCAGAGGTGGGCCCCGGAGTAGGCCGCGTGCATCACCGCGTCGCGGCCGCACTTGTCGCACTCCATTGCCGGTCGCTTGCCCGGCAGGAGGGATACGGGTTTCGCCTCGGGGCGACTGCCGTCGGACGCCCGACCGGCGACCGGCAACCGGCGACCCGACCGCGCTCGGTCGCAACCGGTTTGGCCCTCCGACCCCCACGGACAGTCGATGGACAGAGACGCCGCCCTCGACCGCGTTGCCGCCGTCGTCGACGCCGTCGAGTCCGAGACGCTCCCCGTCCCGGTCCGCGAGGTGTGGGTCTACGGCGACGTGGCGCTCGGCCTCGACCCCCTCGACCGACTCGACGTGTACGTGACGAAAGACATCCTCCTCCGCGGCGACCCCGACGCGGCCGAGTCGTTCGAGCGGTCCCACGGCGTGAAGGGCGTCGGCAAGAGCGTCCGCGCCGAGTGGGCGCGCGAGCATCCCGACCTGTTGCGAGCCAACGCGAACGGCTACGCCGCCCCCGAGAAGTGCCTCGCCGCACACCTGCTCCCGGACGACGACGAACCGGTCCACCTCGAAGTGTGCAACGCCTCCTTCGAGGACAACGTCACCCAGCGGCTGAAGGGCGCGGTCGAACGCGAGGCCTACGAGCAGATTCTCGACCCCCGCGGCGTCTGCCTCTACGCCGACGGCCAGCGCTCGTCGGACGCGATGTCGAAACTCCGAAACGGCGAGTTCGCCTTCCCGACGCTCTCGGGCGCGCTGGAGATGCTCGGACTGGAGGGAGACGAGGCCGAGACGGCCGTCGAGGCGATGCGAGCCTACCGGGCCGACCAGACCGGCACGTCGGTCCGCGGCGACGTGGTCTGAGGGCGGAGCCGAATCGAGGCCGGACCGAGTCGGGGGCGACCGGCTACCAGTCGCGGTCGTCGGCGCGGTCGGTCTCGCGGCCGCGCGCCTCGTTGTAGCGCATCCCCTCGTCGCGTGCGCGACGCTCCGCCTCGTCGCGGCTCATCGTCGGCGGGTCCCGCGTCTCGTCTCGAATCGCGGCGTAGAGGGCGACTGCGGCACCGATGCTGAGGAGGACGAAGAGGAGGAACACGAGACCACCGGCGGGCATACGCTCACCAGCGGGCGCGAGAAAGGAAGTGGTTTCGGAGGTACATTTTTTACGGGGGTAGTTCAACGGTTCAACATGAGCCCTCCACCAAGCGCCGACCGAGACGGCTGTCCGAAATGCGGTCACTCCGAGACCGAAATCGACTCCATCGCAACCACGGGAAGCGGCCTCTCGAAGATGTTCGACATCCAGAACCGCCAGTTCACCGTCGTCTCGTGTGCGAACTGCGGCTACTCGGAACTCTACCGCGGCAAGTCGAACGGGAACTTCGTCGACCTGTTCCTCGGCTGAGCGCCCGCGAACCGCCGCTTACGACTCAGCGCCACCGTCCGCGGACATCCATTTTTCGCCCCACTCGTAGATGTCGTCGAACGCCGGGAGCAGTTCCTCGCCCTTCTGTGTGAGCGAGTAGTACACCGCGATGGGACTGCCGTCTTCGACCTCGCGGTCGACGTAGCCCAACTCTTGGAGGTCGTCCAGCACGCGCGAGAGCGTCTGGGAGTTCGCACCCGTCGCGCGCTTGAGTTCGTTGAACCGGAGGTCGCCCTCGCGCAGGACGTGGATGACCGTCATCCGCCACCGCGACCCGATCTCTTCGAGCGTCTTGATGACCGGACACTGTTCGTACTTCGTCTCGAGGTTCTGGTGCGGTGACATCGGCGTGACCTACTCACACCGAGGTTCGCTTAGGTATATTAAACTCACTCTCATTGACCAAGTATGACGATGTGACTGCATCGTCGCGGCGAACCGAACGGCGAGCACACTCACGACACGACCTACAACACGCCCCACAACACACCCATCATGAACGTACTCCTCCTCGGTGCGAGCGGCCGAATCGGCACGCGAATCGCCAACGAACTCCTGAACCGCGGGCACGCGGTGACCGGCGTCTCCCGAAGCGGCGCGGTCGACGGCGTCGACGACCCCGACTTCTCGGCGGTCGCCGGCGACGCGACCGACGCCGACCAAATCGCGCGACTCGCCGCGGGCCACGACGCGGTCGCCTCCGCGCTCGGCCCGAGCGACGAGTCGCCCGAGGTCCTCGTCGAGATGCTCGACGCGGTCATCGACGGGATGGACCGCGCCTCGGTCGACCGCCTCGTCTGGACCGGCGGCGCGGGCATCCTGAACGTCGGCCCCGACACGCGACTCATCGACTCCCCGGAGTTCCCAGAGGAGTGGAAGCCCGTCGCCAGCGCCGCCATCGAGGCGTACGGCCTGCTCGAAGACGCCGACGACCTGCGGTGGACCTACGTCGCGCCCGCGGCGCTCATCGAACCCGGCGAGCGGACCGGCGAGTTCCGGACCGCGCTCGGCGAACTCGTCTCCGACGAAGACGGCGAGAGCCGCATCTCCATGGAGGACTTCGCAATCGCGTTCGCGAACGAACTGGAGAGCGGCGACGCCGTCCACGAACAGCTCGCGGTCGGCTACTGAACAGATAGACTCGTTTTTCGGCCGGTGACTCGGCCATCGGTTCGGTCCGTCGAGTGCCCTCGACTACACCCGGCCCGTCGTCACGTCGAACGGGACGACCTCGGCCCGGCGGTACTCCCCGTCTCGAATCTGCTGGACGACCTCGCGGCCCATCTCGCGCCACTCCCGGCGGACGGACTCGTAGGAGTCGCCGTCGAGTCCCCGGCGGAGGTCGGCCTCGTGACGGTCCAACCCCTCGCCGGTCGCCTTCTTCGCCGCGCTCCGCACGTCGTGGTCGTCGTACGGCGGCTCGGTCAGCTTGCGGTGGTGGTACCGGCGGGTCCCGACGACCGACAGGCCGGCGTCGGCGAACAGTCCACGGACGCGGTCGCCGAGCGCCACGTCGGTCGCCACGCCCTCGCGGAAGGCGTCTCTGACCCGGCGGTCGAGCGCGGCCTCGGCCTCGACGGTCGAGTCGACGCCGACGGCCGCGTTGTCGGGTTCGACCGTCGCCACGAGGTCAGACGAGACGCGGGCGAACTCGCTGAGCGCGGCCGTCGGGTCCGGGAGGTTCACGAGGAGCGCCTGACAGACGACCAAATCGAAGCTGTCGGCGGCGAAGGGGAGCTGAGTCGCATCTCCAGCGACCGCCTCGATGCCGGCGCGGTCGGCCGCGACCGAAAGCAGGTCGGTGTCGGCGTCGACGCCGACGACGCGGGCGTCAGAGGCCTCCGCGAGGACGCGCGTGAACTCGCCGGTCCCACAGCCCACGTCGAGGATGCGGGTCCGACCGCCGAGGTCGAGGTCGGCGAGGGCGGCGCGGGAGTCGTCCCACATGCCTTCTCGCGTCCGCCGGAGGTACGATTCGGAGAAACGTCGCACACGCGGAGTCGGGCGCGGCGACCCAAAAAACAGTCGAAACGGTCGATGCGAGACTCAGCGGCGGCCGCTGGAGTCCCGGCCCGCGGTCCGGCGTCTTACTCCGCGTCGGCGCGGAGTTCGCGGACGCGCTCGATGTTCCACGCGAAGCCCTTGCCGTCCTCGGTGGGCGTCTCCAAGACGAGCGGCACGTCGTCGTCGACGATGGCCTCGTGGTTGATGAACGCGCGCATGCCCTCCTCGCCGATGAGGCCCTCGCCGATGAGCGCGTGTTCGTCCTTGTTCGTCCCGCACTCGTGTTTCGAGTCGTTGAGGTGGACGCACTTGAGGTGCTCCAGTCCGACCTCGGCGTCGAGTTCCTCGAACGTCTCGTCGACGCCCGCGGCCGTCGAGAGGTCGTAGCCCGCGGCGAACGCGTGGGCGGTGTCGAGACAGACGTCGAGGTCCTGTTCGGACTCTTCGAGGACGTAGCCGAGGTGGGCGAAGTCGTCGCCCATCTTGGTGCCCGAGCCCGCGTCGGACTCGATGAGGACGGTGACGCCGTCGGGGATGTCGAGGTCGTCGAGGACGGAGACGGCGTTGTCGAGGCCCTGCTGTTCGCCCGCGCCGGTGTGAGCGCCGAGGTGGACGTTCACGTACTCGATGCCGAGTTTGTCGGCCATGTCGACCTCCGTCTGCATCGAGTCCAGCGACTTCTGCCGGAGGCCGTCTTTGGGCGTACAGAGGTTGACGAGATACGACGAGTGGATGACCCACGGGCCGGCCAGGTTGTCGGCGGTCTCCTCGCGGAACAGTTCGGCCTCCGCGTCGGAGATGTCGGGGTCGCGCCACACCTGCGGCGAGGTGGTGAAAATCTGCCCGCAGTTGCCGCCGAAGGCGACCTGCCGGAAGACGGCGTTGGCGACGTTACCGTGCGGTGGCGTCTCGTCGTCGGACGAGACCTTCGAACTGGACATCGAGACGTGTGCGCCGACTTGCATGGGGAGTCCGACGGCGTACCCGAACAAAGGGACTTCGGAGTCGGCGGCGACGTCGGACGACGAGAGAGCGGTGGCGGGGTCGCGGCGAGCGGCGACGACGACAACGACGACGGCGGCCGCTCAGTCGGACCGCGACCCCGGGCGGCGGCGCACCCAGTCGTCCGCGCGGTACTTCTCGTCGACTTTCTCGCGCGCGCGGTCGAGTTCCGCGTCGGTCCACGACCCCTCGTCGGCGTCGACGAACCCCGAGAGCGACTCGGTCAGCGCCGCGACGAACTCCCCGCGGGAGGCGTCGGCGAGTTCGTCGATGCCGACGACGCGCTCGCGGAACGCCTCGGGCGTCACGTCGTGGCCGTCGAACACGTCGAGGTGCGTCTCGGCGTCCACCGAGTAGGTGAGAGAGCCGTGCTGGACGACGGCGTCGCGGCGGCGGTACTGGGCGTTGCCCGCGACCTTCCGCCCCGCGGCGACCATGTCGTGGGCGGGGTGGAGCGCCCGCAGGTAGCAGGCGGGATGCCAGATGACGGGCACGTCGTCGTCGACGAAGTCCACGTCCACGCCGACCGCGCGAATCGCGTCCAAAATCGGCTCGCACAGCAGGTGATAGCAGTCCATGAGGTCGCCCGGTAGCTCCGATTTCGGCGCGGCGATGGAGTACGCCACGTCGCCGTGGCGGTCGTGGTAGATGCCGCCACCGCCGGTCTGTCGGCGGGTCACGTCGATTCCCTCGCGGTCGCAGTAGCCCCAGTCGACCGTCTCCGGGTCCTGTCCGTAGCCCAGCGAGAGGCAACTCGGCTCCCACGAGTAGACGCGGACGGTCCGGGGGCCGCCCGCGGCGGCCGTCTCGCCGGCGACCTCGTCGAGCGCCATCTGCATCGGTCCCGGTCGGACCTCCTCGGGAATCACCCGCCACTCGCGGTCGGCAATCGACCCCTGCGAGTCGTTCATACGTGGGCTTCGTCCATCCGGGAGAAAGCGATTTCGACGCTCGGCCGACGCGAGCGATTCCGTTAAACCGCACCGCGGTGACGTGGAACCATGAAGTTCACCCGCGTCGCCCTCGCCGCGACAGACCCCATCTCGCTGTGTGAGTTCTACGTCGAGACGCTCGGCTTCGCGGCCGTCCCCGGGTCACAGCGCTCGGCGACCGCCGGGGAGACGACCCTGTGGTTCGAACTCGGCGACACCGACCCCGGCCACCTCGCGTTCACCGTCGCCGCCGCGGTCGACTCCGTGGTCGCGTGGTTGGACGACCGCGCGGGCGTGGACGTGCTCGACACCGACGAGGGACCGAGCGTCCGGTTCGACTTCCTCGGCTGTGACTCCGTCTACTTCGAGGACCCCGAGGGCAACGTCATCGAGTACGTCTGCTACGACGGCGACGCGACCGGCGAGTTCGACCCGGCGACCGACCTCCGCGGCGCGACCGAGGTCGGGATGGCCGTCCCCGACGTGGAGTCGTTCGTTGCGTCTCTGACCGAGGCGCTCGGCATCGAGCCGCTGGAGTCGTTCGAGGGCGGCGACCTCGTGTTCGTCGGCGACCGGGACGCCCGATTCGTCGTCTCGCCGGTCGGCCGCGCGTGGTATCCGACCGACAGCGAGGCGACCGTCGGCCCGGTGTCGGCGCGGTGCGACGCGGACGGCGTTTTCGACCCCGAGGGGCTTCCCTACCGCGTCAACGCCGAGTGACAACTCGTTTCAAAGAAGCGTTATTAGCACTAGGAGAGTCAACGAACCGTGAACGTCTCTCGTCTCGTTAGCGCGGGGTCGCTCAGTCTCACCGGGGTGGCCCTGTTCGTCATCGTCTCGAACAGCGTCGCCTCGGTCGCATCCGACCTCGCGGGACTCGTCGCCGCGGCCTTCGGCCTCGTCATCTCGGTGCTCTTCGTCGCCGTCGGCCCCGTCGTCTACCGAAGCGACCTCAAGACCGCTCACGTCGCCCGCGTCGCCGGCTGGAACCTCCTCGGCGTCGTCGTCACCGTGTTCGTGCTCGCGCTCATCGGGAGCTACCAGCGGGCCGCGGGCGGAGGGGTCAGCGAGCCGCTTTTCAGCGCCGCCGTCGTCGTCGGCGTGAGCGCCGTCGCGCACGTCCTCATCGGTATCAACGACGTGCGCCGGATTCGGACCCGCGAGCTGTCCGAGCAGTACAAACGCTCCGCGGTCATCAACCGACTCGTCCGCCACAACCTCCGACACACCGCGCAGTTGCTCCTCGGCTGGGGCGACCGACTCGCCACCGACGGCGGCGACGAAGAGACCGTCCGCATCGGCGAGCGACTGAAAGCGACCGGAGACGACCTCGGCACGATGAGCGACCAGGTCAAGACCGTCACCCAACTCGTCGACAGCGACCACGGGGGCGAGACGGTCGACCTACGCGCGCTCCTCGACTCGCTCGTCGACGACCGCTCGGCGGCCAACCCCGAGGCGACCATCACCGTCAGCGGTGACGGTCCAGCAACGGTCGTCGGCGGGAAGAAGCTGAAAATCGCGTTCCGTGAAGTCGTCGACAACGCGCTCGAACACGCCGGTTCCGCCCCCACAATCGAACTCGCGTTCGAGCGCGTCGGGGGCGAGGTCGTCGTGCGCGTGACCGACGACGGGCCGGGCATCCCCGACCACCAGCGCGAACTCATCGAGCAGAACGTCGAAGAGAGCGACCTCGCCCACGGCAACGGGCTGGGCCTCTGGCTCTCGAAGTGGATCGTGGAGGCCTACGGCGGCGAACTCCGACTCCCGCCGACCGAAGAGGGCGAGGGTGCGGTCGTCGAGTTCCACCTCGACGCGGCCTGAGTCCACAGCCTCGGAGGCGGGGAGATAGTGATTTTCGCGCGGTTTCGCCGATTGAACCGGGCGCTCGGAGACGTACACCCAATCAGGAGCGCGTTTCTGAGATAGGAGCCGAGCGGTTATACCCACCGAACGGAATTATCCCATAATGCGCGAGGTCGTGTTTACCATCGAGTACGAGCGAGGGGCCGACCCACTGATGGACGTCTTCATCGAGTCTCCCGATTTGTACGCGCGGTCGATGCAGGTGCAAGCGACCAGCGAGGCGGTATGGGGCATCGAGAAGCTCGTCGGCACACCGTCCGTCCTCGACGAGTACGACGAGCGCCTCGAACGGGTCGCCCAAGAGTCGAGTTTGGCCGGGATGTGCGGCGCACCGGTCACCGAGTACAGGTACGAGATGCTCTCGTCGAACCCGGAATCGCGGAAAATCTACTCGCTCCAGCGGGAAGGTGACGGGCCGCGGTCACTCCCGATCGCCGCCGCGAACCACCTCGGTGAGGGTGTGATAATGCGGTCGGAACGCCACGGCGACCAGTTCCGCTGGCACCTCCTCGTCGACGGCTCGCTCGGAACCTTACACGACGACGTTCGAGCGAATCTCCGCGACGGACTTTCGCTGACGGTCGAACGACTCGGCGAACCCCCCTGTCTGCTCGAAGATGGACGGACACAGCACGACCTTACGACAGCGCAAAAGACAGCACTGGAAGCCGCGCTCACTCGCGGCTACTACGAAGAACCTCGGAAGGCCTCGGTTAGCGAGATCGCCGAGGAGATCGACGTGCCGAGTTCCACGCTCCAGTACCGACTCAACCGAGCCGAGGCGTGGCTTGCCGAACAGTTCGCCGCCGACTCGATGACCGTCGATATCGACACGTCCCTCGACCTCGGGGACGTTGAGTTCATCGAGTAGTTGCCACCACGCCCGAATCGGGGGGGTTGGAATATTTCAGAACAAATCGTAACCGGTCAACTCCCCAAGCGAGGTACGTATGACAAACGACTCCGAGATTCGCGTACGACTCGTGCGAAACGCGACGGTGCTTGCGACGGTCGATGACACCACGTTCCTCGTTGACCCCATGTTCACGCCGCAGGGCGAGATGCCGACGGTGACGGACAACCCGGCGGTGCCCGAGTTCCTCACGACGGCGAACCAGAAGCGAAATCCGTTAGTGCCGCTCCCGGACGTCGAACTCGACTACGACGCCGTGGTCGTCACGCATCGCCACCCCGACCACTGGGACGAGGCGGCCAGAGAGAAACTCGATGCGGACGTGCCGCTGTTCTGCCAACCCGAGGACGCAGACGCGTTCAGCGACGAGGGCTTCACCGACGTGCGACCCGTCGAAGACGAGACGTCGTTCGACGGGGTGACGATCCACCGGACGCCGGGACAGCACGGCCACGGCGAACTCGCCGAGGGGATGGGCCCTGTCTCCGGGTTCGTCTTCGAGGGCGAGAAATCGCTGTACATCGCCGGGGACACCATCTGGTACGACCCGGTAGCGGAAACGCTCGACCGGTTCGAACCTGAGATGGTCGTCCTCAACGGTGGGGAAGCACAGTTCGACCAGGGCGAACCAATCACGATGGGCGTCGAAGACATCGCGGCCGTCCGGGAGGCCACGGATGCGACCGTGGCAGTTGTCCACATGGAAGCCATCAATCACTGTCTGCTCTCTCGTGAGGAACTGCGAGCGGAGACCGAGAACGTCCTCGTCCCCGAAGACGGTGAGCAGGTGTCTCTGTAACGGCAGTTCCACGGGGCGACTACGGTAGAACGGTAGTAGCCACTGTGCGTAGCAACTCTTTCGGTCAGTTCTGACGGGGACGCCGACCCCCACACCACCCTCCGAAACTGCGTGAGTCGTCACGCCCGATTCCGTATCGTCACATGCAATTTATCACGGGCGACATTCGCCGACTCGCGGGCCTTTTACGCCTCGCCGACGGACGGACGTGCATGGTACGGAACGTCGCCGGCGTCATGGCCGAACTCGAGCCCGAGGACTTCTACCTCCTCTCGGGCGTCGAGCAGGGCATGCGCTTCAGCGAGTGGGTCAACCGGGAGAAGCTCCCGAAGAACTCGGGGCTGACCGCCGAGGAGGTCGACTACCGCATCGACCGCTGTATGACCCGCGAGCTCATCGAGCGCAAGACCATCCAGTACGAGGGGTACAAGCTCACGGTCGAGGGGTACGACGCGCTCGCCCTCCGGACGTTCGCCCAACGAGACACCATTCAGGGATTCGGCGCGCCCCTCGGCGTCGGTAAGGAAAGCGACGTGTTCGAGGTGCAGTCGTTCAAGCCGCTCGCGCTCAAGTTCCACCGCGAGGGGTACACCAACTTCCGCGAGGTGCGCCGCGAGCGCGACTACACCTCCGAGAACCACCACGTCTCGTGGCTCTACACCGCCCGCAAGGCGGCCGAACGCGAGTACGAGGCGCTCGAAACCCTGTTCCCGCAGGTGTCGGTCCCGCGCCCCGTCGACCACAACCGCCACGCGATCATCATGGCGAAACTCGACGGCGTCGAACTCGCCAAGGCGAAGCTCGAATCCGAGCAGGTGACGGGCGTCCTCGACCTGATTCTCTCCGAGATGGCCGAGGCCTACGAGGCCGGCTACGTCCACGCCGACATGTCCGAGTACAACGTCGCGGTCGGCGAGCGCGGCGTCACGGTCTTCGACTGGCCGCAGGCCGTCCCGACCGACCACGACAACGCCCGCGAACTCCTCGCGCGCGACGCGAAGAACATCGTCGGCTACTTCCGCCGCAAGTACCCCGGCGAGATGCCCGACGACGTCGACATCGACGCGGTGTCCGACGCTATCGCCGAAAACGAGTTCGAACGCATCGGCGCGTTCGCCGTCTGAACCCCCCCCAACGACCCGGAACGCCGCTTTCTGCCGTCACTAGTGAGGTTTCCAGAGCCGTGGCGGTAGCCGGTTTCCGCGGTGATAAATCAGATAGCGCGATATGAAATGTGGATTTCGGGAGAACTGCCGTTGATGGTGAAGGCGTCGCTCGGCGGGATGGAAGGCTGAGCCGCGGCGGGCGCACCCTCGATACCGTCTTTTTCGGCCGGTTCACCGCGCCAGTCGGTGGCACACGCGTCGCGAGAATCCGAAGTCCTTAACCCTCCCCTGTTGGTAGTTCCGCCAACTCGCTGGCAATGCGGGCACGCCAGAGGGCACCCGTCACGCACGGGACGAAATGTGGTCTCAGGGGAGTTCCCCGACGGACTGAATCGCAAGCGCCCGCGGTGATACACAATGGCACGAAGCTTCTATTCCCACATCAAGGAAGCGTGGAAGACCCCGAAGGAAGGCAAGCTGGCCGAACTCCAGTGGCAGCGAAAACAGGAGTGGCGCGAGCAGGGCGCTATCGAGCGCATCGAGCGCCCCACCCGCCTCGACAAGGCCCGTGAGCTCGGCTACAAGGCCAAGCAGGGCATCATCGTGGTCCGCGTCTCCGTCCGCAAGGGCGGCGCGCGCAAACAGCGCCACAAGGCCGGCCGCCGCACGAAGCGCCAGGGCGTCAACCGCATCGGCCGCCGCAAGTCCATCCCGCGCATCGCGGAGGAGCGCGCCTCGCGCAAGCACCCCAACCTGCGCGTGCTGAACTCCTACGGCGTCGGACAGGACGGCTCCCAGAAGTGGCAGGAAGTCATCCTCGTCGACCCCGAGCACCCGGCCATCCAGAACGACGACGACCTCAACTGGATCTGCGACGACACCCACGAGGGCCGCGCCTTCCGCGGTCTCACCAACGCGGGCAAGAAGAACCGCGGTCTCCAGAACCGCGGCAAGGGCACGGAGCACAACCGTCCCTCCATCCGCGCCGGCAACGGCCGCGGCAAGTAACGCCCCGCGCACCGCGCCGATTTCTCTCTTTATCGACCGTCGAGCCGCGGCTCCGTCTCGAAGCACCCACGCTTATCGCGGCGGGGCCGGACCATCGAATCGACCCCATGGTCAGTATCGAACTCAGCGGGCCGATACTCGTTGCCGCCGCGGTCCTCGGCGCGGCGTGGCTATACCGCGACGCGAAGCGCCGAGCGATGGACACGGCAGACATGTGGGCCGTCGGGTTTTTCGTCGCGTTCGTCCTCCTGCCGGTTCTCGGCGGCCTCGCCGTCCTCGCCTTCTACCTCCAGAATCGAAACCGGCGGCGGGGGTCGCCCGTCGCGGTTCCCGGGAAGTAGGTTCGGGCGTCGCTCTGCGGGTCGAAAAGGGCCGTCGGTGAGAAATTCGTCGGCGACTCAGAACGGCGACGTGGGACCGAGGTCCGCCTCGCCCTCGCTTTCGGAGCCGTCTTCGACCGCGCCGTCCCACGCGTCGAAGCCGCCGCGGAGGCTGGACACGTCGGCGTCGACGTTGCTGTCCAGCACCGAGGCGACCTGCTTCGAACTCTTGCCGACGTAACACGAGACGACGACCTCGGCGGGCCACTCGCGGTCGAACACCTCGGGGCCGAGCGTCGCCGCCGGGAGGTTCTCCGAGTCGGGGATGTGACCGGACGCGTACGACGAGGGGTCTCGGATGTCGACGACGGCGAGGTCATCGTCGTCGTCGGCCAGTTTCTCGCGGAGTTCGTCGGGCGTCGTCTCGGCGACCATACCCGACGTGAGCGGGCGGAGCGTCAAAGGCGCGTCGCTTCCGGCGATGTCGTCGCCAGCGGCGACGGTTCGGGTCCGAGAAGCGGGCGCGCCCGTGCCGCGGCTTTATTCTGGGGCGACGCCAACCTCGGGATATGACGCTCTCACTCGACGCCACCCAGTTGGACCGCTACTCGCGGCACATCATCATGGACGAGGTCGGCCCCGGGGGCCAAGGGCGACTGCTCTCCGCGCGGGTCGTCGTCGTCGGCGCGGGCGGGTTGGGCGCGCCGGCCATCCAGTACCTCGCGGCGGTCGGCGTCGGCGAACTCGTCGTCGTCGACGACGACGTTGTCGAGCGGAGCAACCTCCAGCGGCAGGTCATCCACCGCGACGACGACGTGGGGACGCCGAAGGCAGAGAGCGCCGCCGCGTTCGTCCGCGGGCTCAACCCCGACGTGTCGGTCGAACCGGTCGAGGCCCGCGTGGACAAGTCGAACGTCCACGAGGTCGTCGCCGACGCGGACGTGGTGGTCGACGCCTCGGACAACTTCCCGACGCGCTACCTGCTCAACGACGTCTGCCGATTCGAGGGAATCCCGCTGGTCCACGGCGCGATATACAAGTTCGAGGGACAGGCGACGACGCTCGTCCCCGAGGGGCCGTGTTACCGGTGTCTGTTCCCCGAAGCGCCCGAACCGGGGACCGTCCCCGACTGCGCGACGACCGGCGTCCTCGGCGTCCTCCCCGGCACGGTCGGCTGTATTCAGGCGACTGAAGCGATGAAGCTCCTCCTCGACGAGGGCGAGGTGCTCGACGGCCGGCTCCTGTTTTACGACGCGATGGACATGACGTTCGAGACGGTGCCGTACCGGAAGAACCCGGAGTGCCCCGTCTGCGGCGAGGGCGGCGTCGACTCCATCGAGGACATCGACTACGTCGAGAGCTGTGCAATCAGCCTCGACTGAGGAGGGCGCGTAGTCAGCAGAGCGTCTCCGCGATTCGACACCCGACTGGGGGCCATCAACGGATACGGCAGGTGGTCCAGAGCCGACGAATCTGATGGCGATAATCCACTCCCCAGTAGGCGGGTTCACCACTCGCCTAATCGTGTGCGGCGGGACGTACACGAAGTCGCCTGCGTCGAGTTCGACCGATTCCCGACCGGCCGGTCCGTACTCCAGAACGGAGTGACCAACCACGACGTACCCGTAGACGTGGCGGTCACCGTTGTGATGCCATCCGGTTGTGACTCCACCGGCGACCCGCGACTGAACCACGATGGCATCCTCGGTTTCGAATATCTCTCGTCGTGAAACGTCGGTGGATTCGTCTGGGTCTCCCAACCTGGCCCGTGTACCGACGGTAACGTCTTCCATGCCAGTAACCCGTCTACCTACGACTGGCAACGAGATACCCGCTCTCTCGAAAGCATCACCGGTAGATTCGCGCGCTGTATTCAGCACGGCCTCAGCAAACGATCAGTCGCTGAGGACACCAACAGAATCACCGCCACGGGAGACGCGCTACCGGTCGAACTGGAACCCGCCGAGCTCGTCGTCCGAGCCGCCGTCGGTCGCCGCGCGAACCGAGTCGGCGTCCCCGCCGTCGGCCACGTCGTCGAAGTCCATCGCGTCCAGTTCCTCGACCGCCGCGGCGTCGCCGCCGACGAGGGCGTCGACCCGGTCGGCGAGCGCGTCGAGCGCGACCGTCTGGTCGGCCGTCGCGTCGGTGATGTCGGTCGTCGACGACTCGGCGGCGGTCGCGTGCTCTCGGGCCGTCTGAATCGTGCTCGTGACCTCCTCGATGTTCGTCGCCTGCGAGTCGGTCGCGCGGGCGACCTCGGTGACGCCGTTGGCCGCGGAGTCCGCGGCGTCGGCGATTTCGGAGAGCGAGGCGAGCACGTCCTCGATTTCGCCGGAGGCGACCTGAATCTGCTCGTGGGACTGCTCGGAGGCCAGCACCGTCTCGTCGGCCTGTTCCTGAATCTCGGCGATGCTGTCGGCGATTTCCTCGGTGTGCTCGTGGGTCTGGTTCGCGAGCTGTTTGACCTCGTCGGCGACGACCGAGAAGCCCTCGCCGGCCTCGCCCGCGCGGGCGGCCTCGATGTTCGCGTTGAGCGCGAGCAGGTTCGTCCGGTCTGCGACCTCGGCGATGACCTCGACGACCTCCTCGATGACGCCCATGCGCTGTTGCAGTTCGGTCACGCTGTCGAGCAGTTCGTCGGATATGTCGATGACTTGGTCGGTCGCGGTCCGGATGCTCTGTCCGGCCTCGTGGCCGTTTTCGGCGGCCACGCGGGCCTGGTTCGCCGCCGACGCCACCTCGTCGGAGGTGGCCGCGATTTCCTCCATGCTGGCCGACAGCTCCTGCATCTCCTCCGCGCCCGTCGACAGGAGGTCCGCCTGCTCCGTGACCTGCGACTCGATGTCGGTCGCGGCGGTCGCGGCCCGCTGAATCGCCCCGCCGAGGTCGGCGGTCGTGGTATCGACCTCGCTGGCGAGGCGGTCGAACCGGGTCGCCATCTCGTTGAGGTCCGAGACGACCGCCAGCGTCTCGTCGTCGAGGACGCCGCGGTCGTCCGTGAACGACGCCCGGGCAGAGAGGTCGCCGGCGGTGAGGCTCCCGATGGTGGTCGAGACCTCCTCGACGAGCGCCTCCGAGGCCCGCTGTTTCTCCACCGCGTCGGTCCGGTCGTGGACGGCCTCGACCACGCCGACCAGTTCGTCGCCCTCGAACAGCGGCTGGGCGGTGAAGGCGATGTGGCGCTCCGCGCCGTGTCTGTCCGTCATCGTGCTGGTGTCGCGGTAGAGCCGCCGGGCCTCGTCGACCACGTCGAGGCCGTGGACCACGTCGGCACCCTGCGGGTCCTCAAGCACCTTGTCGGCGAGGGTCTTCGCCCGCCGGCCGTCCGGGTAGAACAGTTCGCTCACGTGGTCCGACCCGAGCGCCTCCGCCGCGGGAACGCCCGTGAGCGTCGTAATCGGGTCGTTCCACGCGATGACCCGCCCGTCGGCGTCGAGGACGAACACCGGCATCCCCACGCCGTCGAGCAGGGCACCGGTGTGCAACTGCTCGGCCGCCGCCGCGACCGTCCCTCGTTCGTCAGCCTGTGCGCCACCGTCGGTCCGCGTCCGAGCCCCGGCCCCCGGGACCAGCGCCGCGAGTCGCGAAAGCAGGTCCATACGTCTACCCCACGGCGATTGCCGGTATAACGCTACGTCCCTGAGTATCAACACTGATTCTGTGGTGGTACAGAACCGGTACACTCCGGCGGCGGGCGTGGAAAACGGACGGTCCCGAAATGCGGTCGTCGCGCGGGAGAGTCGAACGGGAAACCAGGGAGAGTCGAACCGGAACCGGAAAGGGCCGAACGGGAAACCAGAGAGAGTCGAAACGAGGGTGGAAGGGCCGAGTCGGGGGACAGTGGTTCAGACGGCCGCGCGGCCGCGCTTTGGCGGAGCGGTCGCGGCGTCAGTCGGTTCGGTCGGTGTCGTCGTCGGTGCGGCCGGTGCGGTCGGGGGCGTCACCGTCGAGGCCGCCGTCAGTCGCCGGCGCGTCGAGGTCGGCGACCGAAGCGCCGTCGGAGTCGGCGAGCGCGTCGTCGCGGTCCGCGGCGTCGTGGTCGACGGTGAACTCGGAGACGAGCGACATCAGCCGCTCGGACTGGGTGGCGAGGCGGTCCGCGCCGTCGGAGACCTCGCTGAGCGAGGCGGTCTGTTGTTCGGCCGCGGCCGCGACCGACTCGGCGCGCTCGGCGGTCTCGTCGCTGATATCCGAGACGCGGTCCATCATCGACGCGACCTCCTCGGTCGAGGCGGCCTGCTCGTCGGTGGTCCGGCTGATTTCGTCGACGCCGTCGGTCGTCTCGCGGACGTTCTCGACGATGGTGTCCAGCGAGTCGCGGGCGGTCTGGACCGCGTCGACGCCGGAGTCGACGGCGTCGCGGGTCTCGCGCATCTCGGAGACGGACGCCGCGGACTTCGCTTGGACCTCCTCGATGGTCGCCTCGATCTCCTCGGCGGAGGCCTTGGTCTCGCCGGCGAGTTCCTTGACCTCGTTGGCGACGACCGAGAAGCCCTCGCCGGCCTCGCCCGCGCGGGCGGCCTCGATGTTCGCGTTGAGCGCGAGGATGTTCGTCTGCTCCGCGATGTCGGTGATGAGTTCGACGATGTCGCCGATTTCGGCCATGTCGCCTTCGAGGTCCTCGATGCGGTCGACCGTCCGGCGGGTCTGCGCCTCGACGGTCTCGATGGTGTCGATGGCGTCGGCGGCCGCCTCGTGGCCGCCCTCGCTCGCTTCGAGGGTGTGTTGCGCCGTCTGTTCGAGTTCGCTCGCCGAGGAGGCGACCTCCTCGATAGTCGCAGAGAGGTTGCTCGTCTCGCCGGTCGTCTGCCGGAGGTTCTCGCGCTGTTCGTGCGCGCCCTCGGCCATGACCTGCGTGGATTCGCTGACCTGTCGGCTCGCGCGCTCTATCTCCTGGGAACTCGCGGTGACCTCCTGACTGGCCGCGGCGACGGTCTCGGAGAACTCGACGACCTCCGCGACGGTCGCTTCGAGCTCGTCGGCCATGTCGTTGAACGACCGCGCCATCTCGTTCATCGCGTCGTTGTCGGCGTCCTCCGACATCCGGCGCGTGAGGTCGCCGTCGGCGGCGTCGGCCATCGTCTCGCTGAACTCGGCGGCCTTCGCTTCGAGTTCGGTGATGAGGGCTTCCAGTTCCGTGTGCGTCTGGCCCATCGACTCGCCGAACGACCCCGGGATGTCCTCGTCGAGGACGGGATCATCGAAGCGCTTGTCCGCGAGCGCTTCGGCCTGCCCGGCGACCGTCGTCAGGTACGACTGCATCGACTCGAAGGAGTCGTACAGCCGGCCCATCTCGTCGACGCGGGCGGTGTTCGGGAGGTCGCCGTCGACCTCGCCGTTGGCGATGTCGTCGGCGTTGCGGGCGACGACCGAGAGGGACCGCGCGGTGCCGCGACCGATGGTCGCGCCGACGAGGAACAGCGCGCCGACGGCGAAGGCGACGAGGAACATCACGTTCGTCGTCACCTGCGACTGGAGCGCGAACGCCCGGTCGGCCGGGACGTGGTAGGTGAGCACCCAGTCGGTGCCGGTGATGGGCGCGTACGCCATCGCGTACTCGCCGGGCTCCATGCCCGTGCGGGCGGAGACGACCTCGTAGCCGGTCTGCCCGGAGAGCGCGGCGTCGATGGCCTCGACGGACGAGCCGTCGGCGGCCGCGTACTCGTCGAGGATAGACGCCTTGCGGTTGTCGAACAGGATGGTCCCGGACTCGGTGACGACCTTGGTGTCGCCGGTCGCGTAGGGCGATTCGAACTGGTGGGAGCCGGCTTCGAGCGACGCCGTCAGGACGACTGCGCCGTTGGCTCCGGAGACGGGCGCGGCGAACGCGACGACCGGCTCGCCGCCGGACTCGTAGGGCGCGGAGACGGTCACGGACTGGCCCGACGCCAGCGCCGCGGCGTCGTCGGCCCACGGCGCGGACAGCGAGTCGAGCGACTGGCCGGTCGCGCTGTCGGTCGTGCTGGCGACGACCGCGCCGGTGTCGGCGTCGACGTAGTGGAGCGAGCGAACGTCGCCGGAGAGCTGGATGAGCTTCCCTTCGAGCCACCGCTGGTGGTCGGCCGCCGAGGTTCCCGCCGGCTGGTCGGCGAGCGACTCGGCGAGGAACGAGACGGTCGACTCCTTCGAAGTCACCCAGTCGGAGACCGACTTCGCCTCCGTCGCCGCCGCGCCGCGAATCTGCGATTCGGTCTGCGACTCGACCACCGACTTCGTGTCGAAGTGGATGTACGCGCCCGCGCCGCCCATGACGACCGCGATGAGGAGGAGCACGACCCCGAACTTCGCCGCGTAGCGCCGGCGAATCACGTTCGGAAGCGCCCGTTCGAGCAGGCTCGTCAGCCGCGAAAACGGGTTCATTGTCCACCTCCGGACTCGAAGAACTGGCGCTGGAGGAGTTCGACCTGCTCGACCGAGCCGTTGCGGACCCGCTCGACGAGGTACGAACTCAGCGGTTCGAGCGCGTCGGTGAGGTCGACCCCGCTCGACGCGCCCTGATAGTTCAGTTCGCGGCCGGCGTCGACGAGCGTCCGAACCCGGTCGAACTCGCCGACGGAGACCGTGTGGCCGGTCCCGCCCGAGACGGCCTGTAGGGCGTCGGCGATGGCCGGACCCGACGCCTCGCCGGCGTACTCCGCCGCCGTCGCCATGAGGAACAGGGCGTCGTAGGCGTTCGCCGCGTAGGGCTGGAGCGGCGCGATGTCGGAGAGCCGCTGGGTGAGGTGGAAGTAGCCGTCCGTCCGAACCGACGAGAGCGAGGCGCTGTAGAAGCCCTCGTAGTAGGGCGGAATCTCGCCGTCGAACATGCCCGCCGAGAAGACCCACGGGGCCTCGTGGTCGGACGCGCCGTAGGCGTCGAGGACGCCCCGTTCCTGTCCGGGGACGCTGACGAAGCCGACCGCGTCGGGCGAGTCGGCGAACGCCTCGTCGACGGCGCCGCCGAACTCCGCCGCGCTCGGGTCGTAGCTGACCTCGGTGACGACCTCCGCGTCGAGTTGGTCGCCGAGCGCGGTGCCGAGGTCGGAGCCGAACGCCCCGTCGACGGTGAGGAGGGCGACCCGGTCGGCGTCGGCGTACTGCGTCGCGTCGAGAATCTTCGCCATCGCGGTCGCCTGCAGGCTGTCGCTCGGGACGGTCCGGCCGAAGAACTTCCGGCCGTCGGCGCGCCCGGCGTCCGAGAGCCGCGGGTTCGTGCTCGCCGGACTCATCTCCATGACGGCGTCGTCGGCCGCCTTCGGAGCGAGCGCGAGCGACACGTCGCTGACGAGGCCCCCGACGAAGCCGACGACGCCCGCGTCGGCCAGCGAGGTGTAGCCGTCGGTCGCGACCGACGCGGACCCCTCCGTGTCCACGGTGGTCAGTTCGACCGGCCGCCCGAGCACGCCGCCGGCCCGGTTGATGTCCTCGACCGCCTGCTCGGCGGCGCGCTTGCCGTGCGTTCCCACCTGCTCCAGCGACCCGCTGACGGGCAACATCGCCCCGAATCGAACGGGCTCCCCGGACTCCGTTCCGAACGTCCCCACGCACCCGGCGAGCGAGCCGAGCCCCACCGCGCCGGCGGCCGCGCGGAGAAACGTTCGTCTATGGTGCCTGACTGTCACAGATTGCCCGAGACAACTCCCGTATATAATTTTGGGCCGCCGATTATCATACGCTGTATTTTTGGGACGATTGTCCAACATCGAACACGAAACGTGGATGTGCTACCATACGACACGACGTCGGGTCGGCGCGTCGGGCGGTCGGATTTCGGGACGCGCGCACTCCCGACGGACGGGGCATCGTAGCGTTTTATCCGCCGGCCCGCCCACGTGCGGACATGACTACTCAGGGAATCGTCGGACAGTTCCTCTCGTTGAAAGAGGAGACCGACGCCGACCTGCTCGCCATGCAGTGCGGCGACTTCTACGAGTTCTTCGCCGACGACGCCGAGACGGTCGGCCGCGAGCTCGACCTCACGGTCTCCCAGAAGTCCTCGCACGGGTCGTCGTACCCGATGGCGGGCGTGCCGCTGAACGACCTGACGCCCTACCTCAAGGCGCTCGTCGAGCGCGGCTACCGGGTCGCCGTCGCCGACCAGTACGAGACCGAGTCCGGCGACCTCCGCCGGGAAATCAAGCGCGTCGTCACGCCGGGGACGCTCCTCGAAACGTCGCGCGCCGACGCGCAGTTCCTCGCGGCCGTCGTGACCGCCGGCGACGGCGTCGGCCTCGCGTTCGCCGACATCACCACCGGCCAGTTCCTCGTCACCGAGGCCGCGACCGTCGACGACGCCGCGGCCGAACTCTACCGCTTTGCCCCCGTCGAGGTCCTCCCCGGTCCGGACCTGCGGAGCGACGACGAGACGCTCTCGCGCCTGCGCGAGGCCACCGACGCCTCCTTCTCGCTTTTCTCCACCGAGGCGTTCGCGCCGGGTCGCGCCCGCCACGCCGTCCGCGAGCAGTTCGGCGCGTCCACGGTCGATAGCGTCGGCCTCGACTCCGACCTCGCGACTCGCGCCGCCGGCGGCGTCCTCGCCTACGTCGAGGAGACGGGCGCGGGCGTCCTCCGGTCGATGACGCGCCTGCAGGTCTACCACCCCTCGGACCTGCTCGAACTCGACGCGACCACCCAGCGCAACCTCGAACTCATCGAGACGATGCACGGCGACCGCTCGGGGTCGCTTTTCGACACGATAGACCACACCGTCACCTCGCCCGGCGGCCGCCTCCTCCGCGAGTGGCTGACCCGCCCGCGACGCGACCGCGACGAACTCGCCCGACGACTCGACGCCGTGGAGTCGCTCGCGTCGGCCGCCCTCGCCCGCGAGCGCGTCCGCGAGGTACTTGACGGGGCGTACGACCTCGAACGACTCGCCTCCCGGTCGGCGTCCGGGAGCGCCCGCGCGTCCGACCTGCTTTCGGTCCGCGACACCCTCTCTGTGCTCCCCGCCCTCGCCGACGCCATCGAGGGGACCGAACTCGCGGACTCCCCGCTCGCGGAGGTCGTCGCGCGGCCCGACCGAGACGCCGCGGCCGACCTCAGGGCGGAACTCGCCGACGCGCTCGCCGAGGACCCACCGAAGACGGTCACCCAAGGCGGCCTGTTCCAGAAGGGCTACGACGACGACCTCGACGACCTCATCGAGCGCCACGAGTCGGCGAAGTCGTGGCTCGACACGCTCGCCGACCGCGAGAAGCGGGCCCACGGCCTCTCGCACGTCACCGTCGACCGCAACAAGACCGACGGCTACTACATCCAGGTCGGCAAGTCGGTCGCGGACCAAGTGCCCGATCACTACCGGCAGATAAAGACGCTCAAGAACTCCAAGCGGTTCGTCACCGAGGAGTTAGAGGAGAAGGAACGCGAGATTCTCCGGCTCGAAGAGGCCCGCGGCGACCTCGAATACGAACTGTTCGAAGACCTCCGCGAGCGCGTCGCCCGGCGCGCCGAACTCTTACAGGACGTGGGCCGGACCATCGCCGAAATCGACGCGCTGGCGTCGCTCGCCACCCACGCCGCCGGCAACGGGTGGACGCGTCCCGAACTCACGGACGCCGGGGCGCTCGACATCGAGGCCGGTCGCCACCCGGTCGTGGAGACGACGACCGACTTCGTCCCGAACGACCTCCGCATGGACGACGACCGCGGCTTCCTCATCGTCACCGGGCCGAACATGTCCGGCAAATCGACGTACATGCGGCAGGCGGCGCTCATCACGCTCCTCGCGCAGGTGGGGAGCTTCGTCCCCGCCCGAAGCGCCACCGTCGGCGTCGTCGACGGCATCTACACCCGCGTCGGCGCGCTGGACGAACTCGCGCAGGGCCGCTCGACGTTCATGGTCGAGATGCAGGAGCTGAGCAACATCCTCCACTCGGCGACCGAGGACTCGCTCGTCATCTTAGACGAGGTGGGCCGCGGGACCGCCACCTACGACGGCATCTCCATCGCGTGGGCGGCCACCGAGTACCTCCACAACGAGGTGCGCGCGAAGACGCTGTTCGCCACGCACTACCACGAACTGACGAGCCTCGCGGACCACCTCGACCGCGTCGCCAACGTCCACGTCGCGGCCGACGAGCGCGACGGCGACGTGACGTTCCTCAGGACCGTCGTCGACGGCCCGACCGACCGGAGCTACGGGATTCACGTCGCCGACCTCGCGGGCGTCCCGCGCCCGGTGGTCGACCGCGCCGGCGACGTGCTCGACCGACTCCGCGAGGAGAAGGCCATCGAGGCGAAAGGCTCCGGGTCGTCGGAACCCGTACAGGCCGTCTTCGACGTGGGAAGCGGGCAGATGAACGTCGCCGAAGTCGGTGGGACTGGCGGCGATTCGGCCGGCTCCGGCGCGCCCGCGAACGGCGCGACTGGCAACGACGCGGCGGGCAACGGCTCGGTGGACGCGGCCGCGGCCGTCGAGTCGAAGTCCGAGGCGGGCGACGCCGGGACCGAGGCCGAGTCCGAGGCCGCGCTGGACCCGGAGACCGAAGCCGTCCTCGACGAACTGCAATCGACCGACGTGAACGCCACGTCGCCGCTGGACCTGATGGCGAAGGTGCAGGCGTGGCAGTCGAAACTCGACGGCGGTGACGGCGAATGAGCGACATCAAACAGCTCGACGAGAAGACCATCCAGCGCATCGCCGCCGGCGAGGTGGTCGAGCGGCCCGCCTCGGTCGTCAAAGAGCTGTTCGAAAACAGCCTCGACGCGGACGCGACGCGCATCTCCGTGGCCGTCGACGCCGGCGGCGTGGAGGGCGTCCGCATCCGCGACGACGGCGTCGGCATGAGCGAAGAAGACCTCGAACTGGCCGTCCGCGAGCACACGACGAGCAAAATCGGCGACATCGAGGACCTCGAAGCCGGCGTCGGCACCCTCGGCTTCCGCGGCGAAGCGCTCCACACCATCGGCGCGGTGTCGCGGTTGACCATCCGGTCGAAGCCCCGCGGCGGCGACGTGGGCACGGAGCTGAAATACGAGGGCGGCGAGGTCGAGTCGGTTCGACCCGCCGGCTGTCCAGAGGGGACCGTCGTCGAGGTCGACGACCTGTTTTACAACACGCCCGCCCGCCGGAAGTTCCTCAAGACGACGGCGACCGAGTTCGACCACGTCAACGCGGTCGTCACCCACTACGCGCTCGCCAACCCCGACGTGGCCGTCTCGCTCGAACACGACGACCGCGAGGTGTTCGCCACCGAGGGCCGCGGCGACCTGCAATCGACCGTGCTCTCGGTGTACGGCCGCGAAGTCGCCGAGTCGATGGTGCCCGTGGACCACGACGCCCCCGGCGTCGCCGTCTCGGGGCTCGTGAGCCACCCCGAGACGACACGGAGCACCCGCGACTACCTCTCGACGTTCGTCAACGACCGCTACGTCACGGACCGCGTGCTCCGCGAGGCCGTCCTCGACGCCTACGGCGGCCAACTCGACGCCGACCGCTACCCCTTCGCGGTGCTGTTCGTCGAGGTCGCGCCCGACGCCGTGGACGTGAACGTCCACCCGCGGAAGATGGAGGTCCGCTGGGACGACGAGTCCGGCGTCAGGCGCGACGTGACCGAGGCGGTCGAAGACGCCCTCCTGAGTCACGGTCTCGTCCGGTCGTCGGCCCCGCGGGGGCGGTCGAAAGCCGACGAAGCGGCCATCGAACCCGGTTCGTCGGGCGACGACGCGGCCTCGTTGGACCCACACGAGGTCCGAGAGTCGGATTCGGACGGCGAATCAGGCGATGCGGAACCCACGTCAGCGCGAGACGTGCAGTCGGCGCGGGAGGCTCGGGAGGACCGAGCGGTCCACGAGTCGGGCCCTCGGGCGAACTCGGACGCGACCGCGACCCGCGACGCCGACCCGGACACCACGACTGCAACTGAACGGGAGGCGGGCGTCGACGCCGACAGTCCCGCTGGCGACCACGGCTCGCACGGTCCGACCGCCGAGACGCCTGCTGACTCGTCCGGAGCGACCGACCCGCCATCGTCCACGCCGCCGACGCCGCCCCGCGAGTACGACCTCGCGCCGGGGCCGGAGACGACCGAGCAGTCGTCGCTTTCGACCGACGACGAGACTGAACCGGAGGCGGCGCAGGACGCAAATTCGTCGGTCGAACCGGGTACTGACGAGAAAGAACCCCGAAGCCGCCGCTCCCGAATCGCCGCGCCGACGACCCAGCGCGACCTCTCGGGCGAGGAGGCGGACCTCTCGCCGGCGTTCGACTCGCTCCCGTCGATGCGAATCATCGGCCAACTCGCGGACACCTACATCGTCGCCGAGACCGACGAGGGGCTGGTGCTCGTCGACCAGCACGCCGCCGACGAGCGCGTGAACTACGAGCGCCTGAAAGGCGAGGTCGAAGGCGACACGCCGACGCAGGCGCTGGCCGAATCGGTCGAACTCGAACTCACCGCGCGCGAGGCGGCGCTGTTCGAGGAGTACCGCGAGGCGCTGGCGCAGGTGGGCTTCCACGCCGGGCGAACCGGCGAGCGGACCGTCTCGGTGCGGACCGTCCCGGCGGTGTTCGACGCCGCGCTCGACCCCGGCCTGCTCCGCGACGCGCTGACGGCGTTCGTCCGCGAGGAGGTCGACGGCGGCCGGAAGACCGTCGACGCCGTCGCCGACGAACTGCTGTCTGACCTCGCGTGTTACCCCTCCATCACTGGCAACACGTCGCTTCGGGAGGGCTCCGTGCTCGACCTGCTCGCGGCGCTCGACGACTGCGAGAACCCCTACGCCTGCCCGCACGGGCGTCCGGTCATCGTCGAGTTCGACCGCGACGAAATCGCCTCGCGCTTCGAGCGCGACTACCCCGGCCACGGCGGGCGGCGGCGCGAGGAGTAGCCCGAGCGGGTCGGGTCGGGTCGGGTCGGGTCGGGTCGGGTCGGGTCGAGTTGGGGCAGGTCGGGCGGGCGCGGCCGTCTCGTCGCGCTGGTCTCGCCGCCCTGCCCCGAGTCTCGGAACCGATAGCCGCGGCGAGGATTCAAGTCGGGGCACCGAGACAATGGAGGCGATGAACCCGCTGGTCGTTCTGGGCGTCTGCTTCGGGCCGCTGGTGCTCGTCGTCTCGTATCTCTTCACCGCGGCGACGGGGCCGAGCGTGCCGCCGTGGGCCGACGCGGTCGGGCAGGCGATTCGGCTCTACGGGACGGCGGCCGCCGTAATCGTCGGCCCGCTGGCGCTCTACGCCGACCGACTCGACCTCGCCCGCGAGAGCGACTGGGTTCCCTCGCCCGTGTACTACCTCGTGGCGGTCCCGTTCCTGAGCATCCCCATCGCGTTCATCTACCTCGTCCGGCGGCTGACCGCCACGTGAGCGGGCGCGGGGCGACCGAATCGGCCGCGGGCGCGAACCTCGTCGGCAACGCCGGAGGTTTATATCGCGCCCGCGAACGGCCGTCCATGACAGCACTCGTGACCTTCGGCGAGACGATGCTTCGGCTGTCGCCGCCGCGTGGCGAGCGACTCGAAACCGCCCGCGAACTCGAAGTGCAGGCGGGCGGCGCGGAGTCGAACGTCGCCGTCGCCGCCGCCCGACTCGGACGGGACGCCGCGTGGTTCTCGAAGCTCCCCGACTCGCCGCTCGGCCGGCGAATCGTCGGCGAACTCCGGAGCCACGGCGTCGACACCGACGGCGTCGTCTGGGCCGACGACTCCCGACAGGGCGTCTACTACCTCGAACACGGGGCGGCCCCGCGGCCGACGAACGTCGTCTACGACCGCGCCGACGCGGCCGTGACGACGCTGGAGGCTGGCGAGTTCGACCTCGACGCCGTCCGCGACGCCGAGGTGTGCTACACGACCGGCATCACGCCCGCGCTCTCCGAGACGCTCCGCGAGACCACGGCCGACGTGCTCGACGCGGCGCAGGACGCCGGGACGATGACCGCCTTCGACCTGAACTACCGGGCGAAGCTCTGGTCGCCCGACGAGGCGGCCGAGGCCTACCGCGACCTGCTCGGTTCCATCGACCTGCTTTTCGCCGCCGAGCGCGACGCGGCGACCGTCCTCGGGCGCGACGGCGACGCCGAGTCCGTCGCCCGCGGACTCGCCGAGGACTACGGTATCGAGACCGTCGTCGTCACCCGCGGCGAGGCGGGGTCGCTCGCGGTGTCCGACGGCGCGGTGTTCGAACAGGGCGTCTACGAGGCCGAGACCTACGACGCCATCGGCACCGGCGACGCGTTCGTCGGCGGCTACCTCGCGAAGCACCTCGACGGCGGAAGCGTGGCCGAGTCGCTGGAGTGGGCCTCGGCGACGGCGTCGTTCAAGCGGACCGTCGAAGGCGACATCGCCGTCGTCAACCCCGAAGACGTCGAGCGCGTCGTCGCCGACGAGGGCGACGGCATCTCGCGGTGAGCCGACGGGCGTCCCGACGACCGGACGGCCGACCGGCAGGCGTATTTCCGTCCGCCCAGTAGCCGCGGACATGGAGGTCACGACGACCGGCCGGTTCCGGGTCTATCGCAGTCCGCGCGACGGAGACGAACTCCTCTTGCTCGAACTCCCCGACGAGCGCATCGACTGGACCGACCCGGCCGTCGAGACCGACGCCGACGACGCCTACTCGCCGACGTACGTGCCGCAAACCGGCTACGGCGGCGACCTCGCCGAGCGCGTCTCGGCGCTCGAATCCGGAAACGAAATCGAGGCCACCCTGCGCTGGGAGGACGGCGACCCGCGCTTTGCGGCCGTGACGGTCCGCGACCGGACCCGCTTCCGGTTCGTCGGGGCCGCGACGGGGCTGTTCGAGGCCGCCCGCGAGACGTGGCGGGCGACCGGCGACGGCGAGGCCATCGGCTCGCGCGTCACCTACGGCACCGACGGCGACCCGAACGCCGTGCTCTACGTCTTCGCGAAACAGCCCGGCGCGCGCGACCTGTTCGACGAGTTCGGCGACGGCGTCGTCCCGCTGGACCCGCTTTTGGACCGTCTCGACGACGAGACCGACGCGCCGGACGCGCCCCGCGAGGTGTTCGTCCTGCGCCCCCTCGACGAGGAGTTCGTCCTCGTCGCCATCGCGCTCGACCGCGAGGGGCTGTTCGCGCGGACGATGCGCGACACCTACTGCTGACGCGCCCCGCGAGTCGCGCGGGCTGATGGCGACCGCCGCGGCTCACGCGGGACCGTCGTCGGCGTCGCTCGGCGCGCGGGACCCGCACTCGGAACACCGGTAGACGGTTCGCCAGCCGCCGCCGGTGACGTACCGCCGCCGAAACGAGTGTTTCGCGCCGCACTCGCCGCAGACCGTCGGCGGCCCGTCCGGGTCGGCCGAGTCGTGCATACGCCCAGTCGTGGCGGAGACAACCTAACTGTCACGCCGCCGGGCGTCGCCGCCGGGGCGTCTCCGTGCGTCGAGCGGTCGCTGGTCGGGAGAGCGCCGGGTCGGTCGTGGCGGACCGGGTCGGTTGCGAAGCGCCGGGGACTGGAGACGCGACAGGAAAGCGGGGCGACGGAGCGCGTCAGTCCTCTTGGGACCAGCGCTGGTAGACCGCGGAGCCGCCGAGAACGGCGAAGACGAGCGAGCCGAGACCGGGCGCGCCGACGGCCGAGATGACGGGGACGCCGACGACGACGGCAATCATGAGGACGATGCCGAGCGCGGCGAGGGCGGCGTAGTACTCGCTCCACGAGAGTTCGCCCTCGGGGACGACCTCCATGTAGACCGTCACGTCGCCCGCCTCGGCCAACGAGACGACCTTCGACTCCTCGTCGTAGTGCACGATGTCCAGTTCGACGAGCTTCGGGATATGGGTCTGTTGTAGCGAAACGTAGGCGCTCTGTCGGATGTTTCGCGGCGGCGGCGACTCCCCGGTCTCGGCTTCCGCGATGCGCTCCGAGAGTTCGCGGAGGGTCAGGTCGCCGTCCTGGAGGAACTCGATGGCCATCCGCCGGCGGTCGTTACTCAGTACCTCGTGAATTCGCGTCTCGGAGAGCCCGGGTTCGGATGTTGTCGCCATACGAGGATTCGATCGGTTTGTGACTGGTCGCTTCTCCTATATCAACAGTTCGCCTCCGGTATCGGAATCGAAAACGCCGACGGCGACGGAACACCCGGACGGAACCGCCGTCAGCCGGGGTTTCGGGGCGCATTGGCGACCGACGGCGGCCGAGAACCGGCCAACAGATACTTGCAACATCGTTCCCCCGTCGCGGTGCGAGCGGAGCCGATTCGGGGGACGATACGAATCTTTAATAGGAATTCCTGCCGGAGTTAATATATGACCGTCGTCAGCGTCTCCATGCCGGAGGAGCTTCTGGAACGCATCGACTCGTTCGCCGGCGAGCACGGCTACACGGGGCGAAGCGAGGTCGTCAGGGAGGCCGCCCGGAACCTCCTCGGCGAGTTCGAGGACAAGAAGCTCGAAGACCGCGAGCTGATGGCCGTCGTCACCGTCATCTTCGACTACGAGACGACCGCCGTCGAAGAGCGGATGATGGGCCTGCGACACGAGTACGAGGGCCTCGTGAAGTCGAACTTTCACAACCACGTCGGCAACCACTACTGCATGGAGCTGTTCGTCCTCGAAGGACAGCTCTCGGACATCTCGACGTTCGTCGGGAAGATTCGCGCGACCCGCGACACCCTGAGCGTCGACTACTCGGTGATGCCGGTCGACGAGTTCACGGGCATCGTCGAGGACTGACGGGTCGGGACAAACGCCGCCGGAGACGACGCCGACGAGAAGACTCAACAGGCCGCGGCGGCGACATCGAGCGATGAGCGACGCCGTCCCCATCGTCATCTACACGCGCACGGAGTGCCACCTCTGCGACGAGGCCGAAGCGACCGTCCGCGAGGTCGCCGCGGAGGCGGACGTCCCGGTCGATATCGACCTCGTGAACGTCGACGCCGACGAGGAACTCCGCGAGAAGTACGGCGAGCGCGTGCCGTACGTCTACGTCGACGGCCGGCCCGCGTTCAAGTTCCGCGTCGACGCCGACCGACTCAGGGAGAAGTTGACCGCCGCGCGGGAGTGAGCGGCGTCGTCCGCGCCGTCACCGACGGCGACGAACGACGCCGGGGTCGCGCGCTTCGAGGCGGGCGTACGACTATCACCTCGGCGCACCTTCTGATACGCATGGAAGCTGACAGACGACTCCTCCGAGGGGCGCGGGAGCGGCTCGATGGATGGACGTACACGGCCCGCGACCGGGCGTACCGCGAGCTGTTCGCCGGCGACGACGCCGCCGTCACGGCCGAGGAGCGACAGCTTCTCGACGAGGTGGACGCGGAACTCGCGGGCGACGGCGACGACGGGCTCTGGGGCACAGACGAGTACGCCGTCGTCATGGGCCATCCGAAGAACCACCCGATTTCGGTCGTCTGCACCCGTCACTCCGAGATTCCGGCGTCGTGGTCGCGGGGCGGCGAGAGCCTGACCGAACCCGAGCGCGAGCAGTTCAACGACCTCCTGTGGGACTACTGCGAGCGCGTCCGCCGGTACGTCCAAGACGAGGTCAACGAGTTCGTCGGGGTCGCGGCCGTCCCGGAGGAGTAGCCCGAGGCCGATGCGCGTCATCCACCCGGCGGACCACCGGACCTGTTATCGGTGCGGCGAGCGCGCCGACGTGGTCGTCGCCCGCGGCCACGACCTTCGGTACAGCTGTTGGGACTGTTCGCACTCGCTTCTCGAACACGGCGGCGTCATCGTCGCGGGCGAACTGGGGAAGTCCCGCCCGCGGTCTCGGTGAACCCCGGCGGCACCCTCTCCAGAGTCCCAGATATCGCCGACTCGACCCGGGTTCGCCTCGATTCCGACGCCGTGAGAACGAGTCCCGTATTCAAGCCCCCGGAGACCCTAACGGTCGACTATGAGTGATGGAGATACGCTGGACGCCGTCCGTGAGTTCGAACACGACGGAACCACGTACAAGATGGCGGACCTGACCGTACTGGAAGAACAGGGCCTCTGCGAACTCGACAAACTCCCGGTGAGCATCCGCATCCTGTTGGAGTCCGTACTGCGGAACGTCGACGGCGACATCGTCACCGAGGAGGACGTGCGAAACGCCGCCTCGTGGGAGCCGGACGTGCCGAACGTCGAAGTCCCGTTCACGCCGTCTCGCGTGGTGTTACAGGACCTGACGGGCGTGCCCGCGGTCGTCGACCTCGCGGCGCTTCGGTCGGCGGCCGACCGCGCCGGCAAGGACCCGAAGCTCGTCGAACCCGAGGTGCCGTGTGACCTCGTCATCGACCACAGCGTGCAGGTCGACTTCTTCGGCTCGCCCGACGCCTACGAGAAGAACGTCGAGTTGGAGTACGAGCGCAACGCCGAGCGCTACAAGGCGCTCAAGTGGGCGCAGAACGCCTTCGACAACTTCAGCGTCGTCCCGCCGGGCACGGGCATCGTCCACCAGGTGAACCTCGAACACCTCGGGCGCGTCGTCCACGACCGCGAGTGGCGCGGCGACCGCTGGCTCCTCCCCGACACGCTCGTCGGCACCGACAGCCACACGCCCATGATAGGCGGCATCGGCGTCGTCGGCTGGGGCGTCGGCGGCATCGAGGCCGAGGCGGCGATGCTCGGCCAGCCCATCACGATGAAGCTCCCCGAGGTCGTCGGCGTCAGACTCGACGGCGAACTGCCGGAGGGCGCGACCGCGACCGACCTCGTGTTGCACGTCACCGAACAGCTCCGCGAGGTCGGCGTCGTCGACCGCTTCGTCGAGTTCTTCGGCCCCGGCGTGGGGAACCTGTCTGTCCCCGACCGGGCGACCATCTCCAACATGGCCCCCGAACAGGGGTCGACCATCAGCGTCTTCCCGGTCGACGAGGCGACGCTGGACTACCTCGAACTCACGGGCCGCGAACCCGAACACATCGAACTCGTCCGCGAGTATCTCGAATCGCAGGGCCTCTTCGGCGAGCAACACCCCGAGTACACGGAGACGGTCGACGTGGACCTCTCCGCCGTCGAACCGAGCCTCGCCGGACCGAAGCGCCCGCAGGACCGCGTCGCCATGGGCGACATGAAGACGCACTTCCGGAACCTCCTCTACGGCGAGTTCGAGGAGGTCGTCGCCGACGTGGACGAGGAGGCAATCACCCGCTGGCTCGGCGAGGGCGGGGGCGGCGACCCCGACGGCGAACTCGCGGGTGACGGCGGGACGCTGACCGAGACGCCCGAGGCGGCCCCCGACGAACCCGACCTCGGCGAGCTGACGAAGCGCGTCGAGGTCGACCTCGGCGGCGAGACGGTCGAAATCGGCCACGGGAGCGTCGTCGTCAGCGCCATCACGTCCTGTACGAACACCTCGAACCCCTCTGTCATGGTCGCCGCGGGCCTGCTCGCGCGCAACGCGCTGGAGAAGGGTCTCGACGTGCCGGAGTACGTGAAGACGAGCCTCGCGCCGGGGAGCCGCGTCGTCACGGAGTACCTGAAGAAGGCCGACCTGCTCCCGCACCTCGAAGCGCTCGGCTACGACGTGGTCGGCTACGGCTGTACCACCTGTATCGGCAACGCCGGGCCGCTCCCGGAACCCATCGAGAACGCCATCGACGAACACGGCCTGTGGACGACGAGCGTCCTCAGCGGCAACCGCAACTTCGAGGCGCGCATCCACCCGAAGATTCGCGCGAACTACCTCGCCAGCCCGCCGCTGGTCGTCGCCTACGGCCTCGCCGGGCGGATGGACATCGACCTCGAAACCGACCCGCTCGGCACCGACGACGAGGGCAACGCCGTCTACCTCGCGGACATCTGGCCGGACGCCGACGAGATTCGAGAGACCATCCACGACAGCGTCGACCCGTCGATGTTCCGCGAGAAGTACGCCGAGGTGTTCGAGGGCGACGAGCGCTGGGAGGCGCTCGAAGCGCCGACCGGCGACGTGTACGACTGGGACGACGACTCGACCTACATCCGCGAGCCGCCGTTCTTCACGGACTTCCCGCTGGAGAAACCCGGCGTCTCCGACATCGAGGGCGCCCGCTGTCTCCTGACGCTCGGCGACACGGTGACGACCGACCACATCAGCCCCGCCGGGCCGTTCGGGTCGAAGCTCCCGGCCGGCCGGTGGCTCGTGGACCACGGCGTCGACCCCGTGGACTTTAACACCTACGGCTCCCGCCGCGGCAACCACGAGGTGATGATGCGTGGGACGTTCGCCAACGTCCGCATCGAAAACCAGATGCTCGACGACGTGGAGGGCGGCTACACGATTCACCACCCGACGGGCGAGGAGACGACCGTCTTCGAGGCCAGCCAGCGCTACCGCGAGGAGGGAACCCCGCTCGTCGTCCTCTCGGGCGTCGAGTTCGGGACCGGCTCCAGCCGCGACTGGGCGGCGAAGGGGACGGACCTCCTCGGCGTGCGCGCGACCATCGCCGAGAGCTACGAGCGCATCTACCGCGACAACCTCGTCGGCATGGGCGTCCTCCCGCTCCAGTTCGAAGACGGCGACTCGTGGGAATCGCTCGGCCTCGACGGCTCCGAGCAGTTCGACATCCGCGGCCTCGACGACGGCCTCGAAGTCAACGACGAACTGACCGTCGTCGCCACGAGGGACGACGGGACCGAAATCGAGTTCGACGTGACCGCGCAGGTCGGCACCCCCGCCGCGGTGACGTACGTCGAAAACGGCGGCATCCTCCACTACGTGCTCCGTCGCCTCCTGACCGAGAACTGAATCGGGGGAAATCGAAGGGCCGAGTCGGAAAACCGAGTCGAGGAACCGACTCGGAGCGACGCCTCGACCGTGTTCGACCCACGCGTCGGACTCACGGAGCGTCACGAATCGGCGAAGACGCGTAGATTCTTCACCGGATGTGTGCTACTATATACCATGGCAACTGTGACACCCGCGGCCCGCCCGACGTGGACGGACCTCACGCGTCGCGGGCTGGCGACCGCCGCGGTCGCAACCGTGGCGAACGCGTTCCTGTTGGCGCTCGTCCTCGAAACGGGGCTCGTCGAGCCGTTCGCGCCGCTTTCGTACCCGCCGGTCGTGCTCTTTTCGGCCGTCGGCGCGGTCGCGGCGACGCTCGTCTACGGGCTTTTCGCGGCCCGCGTCGCCGACGCGGACCGGACGTTCGTCAGGGTCGCCGCCGCGGTGCTCGTGGCGTCGTTCATCCCCGACATCGGACTCCTCTACGTCGACCCCGGCGCGACGGTGCCGGGCGTGGTCGTGCTGATGGTGATGCACGTCGTCGTCGCGGCGGTCTGCGTGGCGTCGTTCACCGAACTCGGCTGGGGCGTCCCGAAGGGAACCCACCCGGACGCGACCGAGGAGTGACCGCCGGCATCCGGCCCCGACTGTGCCACTGCGAGACGACCGGAGCGCCGCGGCGGGTCCCCCCACCTCCCACTGTGCGACCACTTTTTAGGATAGCCTAAAAACCGAAGACACTATGTTGTTTTAGGTTGGCCTAAACGGTATGGCCGACAAGGAGTCCCACCGGTCGTCGGGACCGAACCGACGCGGCGCGCTCGCGTGCGGCGGCGGAACCGCCGCGGGTGCGTGTTGAACATGCGCGATTGCCTCGGCGTCGAGACCACCGGGTCGGGCGCACCGGCGCGGTTGGGCGCACCGGACAGACGGGGACGCGGACGTGATTGGTGACGAGGCCGCGGACGTCCGAGACGCGCTGGGCCGCGTCGAGGGCGAGCGCGAGCAGGTGCTGGCGAAGCGACGGGCCGTCGAGCGGTTCGAGCGGCGCGTGCGAAAGCTCGCCGCACAGTCCGCGCGAGCGACCGCGTGCGGGACGGCGTCGATGCCGGCGGCGACCCGGCGAGACGCCGCCGGCGGGGGACGGCGACGGGTCCGCGAACTGTTCGCCGAGACGATACGCGCCCACAGCGTCGCCGACGGGGACGAGTCCGAACCGCTCTCGGTGACGATTCGCGAGGAGTTCGGACCGGAGGTCGCGGCGGCGCTCGATTCTGACACGGGAGGCCGGTTCACGCCGGCGGTCAAGGAAGCGGTCGTGTCGGCGGCGGTGGACCGGAAACGCGGCCTCGACGGGATGCGTCGGGCGCTCGACGGCGAGGAGCGGTCGCTCCGGGCGGCGCTCGCCGTGCTCGACGAGTGCGAAGACTGGCTGGTGCGGGCGGACGAGACGCCGCTTTCGGGACTGGGGTTCGACGCCCTCCGGCGGCGTCACGAGGCGCTCGCCGACCGCCGCGAGGCGTGCGACCGACTGGTCCGCGAGCGACAGCGGCGTCTCGGCGGGGCGACCCACCACACCGCGGCGGTCGAAGTCGACCACCGACTGCTCGCGGCGTATCTCTACGAGGACCGCGCGACCGACTACCCGGTCTTGGCGGCCGCGACCCGCGTTGACGGCGTCTGTGCGGACTGTCAGCGGGCCGTCCGCGACCACCTCGTCCGCCGCGTATGATCGGCGCGCCGCAGTACCTCCTCACGCTGTACATCGCCGAGCGGGAGGGCGACGAGGAGACGCCGATTTCGCCGGGCTACGTCGCCGACGCGCTCGACCGCTCGCCGCCCGCGGCGACAGAGCGCCTCCAGAACCTCGACGCCAAGGGGCTCGTGGAGTACGAGCCGTACGAGGGCGCGACGCTCACGGCGGAGGGCCGCGACGCGGCCGCGGACCTCTACGACACCTACCGGACCCTCTCGCGGTTCTGCCGGGACGTGCTCGGCCTCGACGACCACGAGGACGAGGCGATGCAACTCGTCGGAAACGTCAGCCGGACAGTCGCCGAACGCCTCGCGGCGACACTGCTCCGCGACGAGGCCGACCACGACGAGGCGGACGGGAGCACCGAGACGGGGTCGCAGTCGTCGCCCGACACGCTCGCGGAGTGAACGAGTCGAGCGGGACCGCAGAAAGTGTTATCTATCACTAATTGTCACGAATGCGCCGGGTCAGAACCGTACCCTTTTTGTTTTAGGTATCCCTAAAGTCTCGCAATGGCCGCAGGTACGCAGTCGAACTCTGAATCCGCGTCGGAGCCCGACCGACCCGACTCCCCCGAGATATCCGTCTGCAAGGGCGGACCGGGGAAGTCGGTGTTCATGGAGTCGGGCAACAGCGACGGCTGGATTTCGAGCGACGTGACTATCGACGTCACTCGGTAACGCCAGACCTCGCTCGGTTCCGTTCCGTTCCGTTCCGTTCCGTTCCGTTCCGTTCCGGCCCATTCGAAGGAGCGTGCTCGGGTCGCGAGCGCGGCGAGTACGGTCGCTACGCGTCCAACGGGGTTCCGCGAGAAAACGGTCGGTCGTCGGAGCGGGGACCGGGTCCTCCGACGCGTCGGCGACGACGCTTACTGAACAAGCGTGTCGTCTTCGAGGTAGTGGTCGATGACGTGGGCGTGTTCTTCGATTTCGATGAGTTGCTCGCGGAGCATGTGGGCCGTCGCGTGGTCGCCGAGACCCGCGGCGAGTTCGATGTGCTCGCGGTAGCTCTCGATGATGTCGCCGTACATTTCGAGGTCGTTCTCCAGCGACGTGCGGATGTCGTAGACGTCCTCGTCCTCGGGCTCGACGGTCGCGGCCTCGCTCAGCGCGGGCATGCTGGCGTGGGGGACGCCACCGATGGACTGGAGGCGCTCTGCGACTTCGTCCGCGGCCTCCTCGACTTCCTCGTAGGCCTCCTGAAGGAACTCGTGGAGGCGGAGGTGTTCGGCACCCTCGACGTTCCAGTGGTGCTTGTGGAGCTGGTGGTAGAGGACGTACGCGTCCGCGAGGTCGGTGTTCAGCGCTTCGATTATCTGTTCGGCCTTCTCGGTGTCGAGTCGAACCGGGTTGTCGCCGACACTGCCTGCTTCCTTGAGGACTGACTTCTGTGTGCTCATCTCGACTGGTAGTTGGGGCTGGGACCACTTAATACTTATCCGAGAACGAACAATTTTTCGTGTTGCCTAAAATCCCGTTTGTCGAAGTTGGCCAATCGCTTCGAAAACGGCGAATGAAGCGTGTGAACTGGGTGCACGGGGTCGAACGGCTCGGCCGAAAGAGGGCGTCCGGTTCGCACCATATATCACATCTATTATGCTATTTTTCGCTCGGCCAGTCGCCGTTTCGTGCGGTTCGGTCAGTGCGAACGGAGACCCGATTTTTCGGGTCTGAGCCGGCCGCGAACCACCGTGTGCTCCACCGCGTCCGCGACGGTTCGGTCGTTCGACCAACACCCTTTTGCGCGGTGCCGTCCAGCGAATAGCCGTGTTCCGACCAGTGCCTAGCGCGGCCGACGACTCGCCGATGCGCGGCGTCACCGACCGCACGCGGGGAGCGTAAGGTGTTCGCCGACGCCCTCCGGTATCCGTTTGCGGACCGCACGCGAGTGGACGGCACCGCGACGTGCCTCGTCGCGCTCCTTGTCGCCGTGACGCTCCTCCGCCTCGCGGCGCGGCTCTGGCCCGACCTCACGTTTCTGGCGCCGGCGGCGCTCGGCGTCGTCCCGCTTTTCGCCTTCTTCGGTCTCGTCGGCGGCGTGCTCGCCGGCGACGGCTTCCCCTCACTGGCGACGGCCGAGACGCTCAGGCTCGCCGGGCGACTGCTCGGCGTCGCCGCCGTCTACCTCCTGCCGGCCGCGGTCACCGTCGTCGCCGTCGCCTACGTCACCGCGACCGGGACGGTTCCGGCCGTACTGACCGGCGTGACGACGGCGATGCTCGCGACCGTCGCGCTACTCGTCACGGTCGTCTGCGCGTATCTCTTGCCGGTCGCGGCCGCCGTGAGCGTCCGCGAGGGACTCCGCGCCGGGCTTCGACGAGACGCCCTTGGCGGGGCGGTCTCGGCGACGTACTTCCTCGCGTGGGTGGGCGCGGCCGTCCTCGTCGTCCTCTCGTGGAGCGCGCTCGCGGCGACGATTTCGCGGAGCGTCGCCGCCCTCCTGGCGCTCGGGTGGTGCGCGTACGCCCACGTCGCCGCCGCGGCGCTCGTCGCCGAAGGCGTCGACCGAACCCACCACTGGTGAGACGCGGCGCGCGGTCGAACGACGGGAAAAGGAGTCGCAGTCCGGTTAGCTGAGGTCGATCTGCTGTGCGGCTTCCTCCATCGACCGGTTGTGGAGCGCCTCGCCCGTGTTGCGGTCGAAGAGGTGAATCGCCTCCTCGGGAATCCGCGCGACCACCGCCTCGCCCGAACTGACGGGGGTGAGGCCGTCCGTGGTCGCGACCAGCGTCGCCGCGCTCTCGGAGTCCGCGTCGGGGTCGAACTGCAGGTACAGCGTGTTCTCGTCGCCCATCGGTTCGACGACGTCGACCGTCATCTCGAAGTCGTGGTCGCCGCCCGCGGTCTCGACGAGTTCGACGGACTCGGGTCGGATTCCGAGGACGAGCTCGGTCGCGTCGCCGACGTCGTCGCGTATCTCCGCGCCGACCGGGTACTCGAAGGCGTCACCGACCAGCCGGTCGCCTTCGAGCGTCACGTCGAAGAAGTTCATCGACGGCTCGCCGAGGAAGCTCGCGACGAACTGGTTCGCGGGCTCGTGGTAACACTCGAGCGGCGTCGCGATCTGCTGGAGCTCCCCGCCGTCGAGGATGGCGATTCGGTCGCCCATCGTCATCGCCTCCGTCTGGTCGTGGGTGACGTAGACGGTCGTGACGCCGAGGTCGTCTTGGAGCCGCTGGAGCTCCGTCCGCATCTGCGCGCGGAGCTTCGCGTCGAGGTTCGAAAGCGGCTCGTCCATCAGGAACACCTCGGGGTCGCGCACGATGGCGCGGCCGAGCGCGACGCGCTGTTGCTGGCCGCCCGAGAGGTCGCTCGGCTTCCGGTCCAGCAGGCTCGGGATGTCGAGGAGGTCGGCCGTCTCCGAGACCATCCGGCTGATTTCGTCGTCCGGGAGGTCCGTCGACTCCTCCAGGCCGAACGACATGTTCTGGCGGACGGTCATGTGCGGGTACAGCGCGTACGACTGAAACACCATCGCGATGTCCCGTTCCTGAGAGGGGACGTCGTTGATGACGCGGTCGCCGAGCGAAATCGTGCCCGACGTAATCGTCTCCAGGCCCGCGATCATCCGGAGCGTCGTCGACTTCCCACAGCCCGATGGGCCGACGACGACGAGGAACTCCCCGTCGTCGATCGACATCGAGATGTCGTCGACAGCGACGATTTCGTCGTCGCCGTCCTGGAACGTCTTCGTTATCGAATCGAGTTCAAGCGTTGCCATATCTCTGAGTAGGTATCGTTAGTGAGCTGTCGGTTCCGCGCCGCGGCGAGCGCCTCCGGCGGCCGCGGTCGCCGTTCGAGTCGGCCTCGACGGCGGCCACGTCCCTGTGACGACGCGTCACGCGGCCACCCCCTCGGCGAACTCGTCGCCGAAGAAGATGTACACCGCGAGCGTCGGGAGCGCCGCGAAGAACGCCCCGGCCATCCGGAGCGCGAAGTCCTGTCCCTCCATCGAGGTGCCGAGCCCGGCGAGAATCAACACGACGGGGGCCGCGGGACTCGACTCCGTCGAGACGAGCACCAGCGTGAACAGGAGGTCGTTCCATATCTGGGTGAACTGGTAGATGAGGACCACGGCGAACATCGGCCCCGAAAGCGGGAAGACGATGCGCCGGTACACCCGACGGAGCGTCGCCCCGTCGAGGCGCGCGGACTCTATCATCTCTTCGCTCATCGTCTTGTAGTACGTCCGGAACAGGAGCGTACAAATCGGAATCCCGTAGGCGACGTGCGTCACCACGAGCTCGACGATGCCGACGTAGTCGTCCGGGATACCGAGCGCCCAGACGAACGAAAGCAGGTCCGTGAGCTGAGCCCACTGCGACCAGAACTGCGTCAGCGGCACCAACACGGCCTGGTACGGGATGAAGATGCCCGCGATGATGAGCGCCAGCACCAGCGCCTTGTACGACTGCTTCCAGTCGGGAATCGTCAGCCCGTACGCCGTGATGCTCCCGACGAACGCCGAGATAATCGTCGCGGGCACGGCGTACAGCATGCTGTTGCCCATCCCTCGCAGGAGGGCCTCGACCGCCGCCTGCCACTTCGCCAGCGTGAACCCGGACGGTCCGGGCGGGGCGAACGGCGCGGTCTGGACGATTGCGGTCCCGGTCTTGATCGACGTGACCAACCCGGACTCGATCGGGACGAGATAGAACCCCGCCGCCAACAGCAGGACGACGTACAGACCGGCGTCCTCTATCGTCATCTGCTCGACGTTCCGGCGTAGCCGGTCCGTGATCGTCGCCGTTCCGCCGTCCGTTCGAAGCGTGTCGTCTTTCATAGGTTGTTCCTCCGGTATTCGTAGACGAGGTACGGGCCGATGACGCCGAGCGCCATCGCAAAGAGGACGATTGCAATCGCCGCGCCGTACGCCCAGTTGAGGTTCGCATACGCCTCGCGGACCATCTTCGTCGCCAAGATGTCGGCTCCGTTCGGCGGCCGGTAGCCGCCGACCAGCGAGTAGAGGAAGTCGAACGCCTTCATGCCGAACACCATCAGCACGACGGCGGCGCTTATCGTCGCGCCCTTCAACTGCGGGATGATGACCCGCCAGTACATCTTCAGCGTCGACGCGCCGTCGACTTTCGCCGCCTCGTAGTGTTCGTCCGGAATCGCGCGGAGTCCGGCGAGGTACACGACCATCGCGTACCCGGAGAACTGCCACATCAACGCGAAGATGACCGCCCAGAGGACGATGTTCTGATCGCCGAGCCAGCTAATCGGGCCGAGTCCGAAAACGCCGATGACGCGGTTGGCAATCCCGTTGTTGAAGTTGTAAATCCACAGCCAGAACTGCGCCGTCACGACGAACGAGAGGCTCATCGGCAGTAGATAGATCGTCCGGAACGAGTTCTCGAACCGGATTCCGCGGTCGATAAGAATCGCCAGTATGAGGCCGACCGCGAGCGTCCCTGCCGTGAACGCGACGAGCAGGATGAACGTGTTGACCGCGGCGTCGATGAACCCCGAGTCCGCGAGCGCCCGCGTGTACATCTCGAAGTCGAGGTTCGAGTAGTCCGGCGCGTTCGCGAACCGCTGGTAGTCGGTCAGCGAGATGAGGAAGTTCCAGATGACCGCGCCGTAGACGAAAAGCCCCATCAGCAGGAACGGCGGAATCCAGAAGATCGACGATTCGAGGAAGTCGCTTCCGAGCCGATCGTCTATCCCCGCGGCGAGGCGGTCCAAGACGCCCGATTCGGCCCCCGGATTCGGGGAGTCCTCGCTTACGACGCCACCGTCGGTACGGACCGCGTCGCGCCCGCTTTCGTCGCCGTCGCCGACCCGCTGGTCGTCGCTAGCACTGAGGTTGATCGCACGGCGCACTCGTTGATAAAAATTTGACATTTCTTACGGTTCAGTTCGAGACCGCGTCCAGGAACCCCTGCGTCGCGGCGTCGACGTTGTACGGTCCGGTGAACTCCGAGGAGATGACTTCGTTGAGCGCCGTCATCGTCGAAGAGGAGACACCGAGTCCGTGCTGGAGGTTCGGCGGACGGTACTCCGCGTTGGCGAAGTCCTCGGCGGTCTCCTGGAGGTACGGTCCGAACTCTTCCATGCTCACGTCGGTCCGGGTCGGAATCGAGCCCTTGTACTGGTTAAACGCGATCTGCGCCTCGGGACTGCCGACGAACGCCGACCAGGCCTTCGACGCCTCCGGCGTCGGGTTGTCGGCCGGGTAGAGGAACGAGTCCATGTGGAGCGTGTACATCCCCTCCGTGCCGGGGAACGTCTTGAAGCCCCAGTCTTCGCCGTAGTCGAAGTTCTCGGCGTTCCGGAACGCGCCGGCCGCCCAGTTACCCTGGTGGATGAAGGCGGCGTTGCCGTTGATGATGTTCTGGTTCGACGAGGTGAGGTTGAGCGAGGCCGCGTCGTCGGAGATGTAGTTTTCGAGCATCTCCGCGGTCGTCTCGAAGGCCGAGCGAACCGCGCTCTCGGAGGCCTCACCGTTGAGGAAGTCCATGTACGGCTGGTAGCCGTTCACGCCGAGCATCACGGCGCCCCACAGCTGTGTCGTCGTCCACGTGCCGGACATCGCGTGGGTCATCGGAACCGCGTCGGTCTCGCTTTGCACCGTCTCGAACGCGTCGATGAGCGCCGAGGGGCTGTTCAGCGAGTCGACGTCGATGCCGGCCTCATCGACGACCGAGACGTTGTAGAACAGGCAGTTCAGGCGGTGGGAACCCAGCGGGACGGCCCGGTAGCTACCGCCCTGCTGGTGGAGTTCGACCGCCTCGTCGATCATCACTTCTTCGAAGTTGTTCTCCTCCCAGACGTCGTCGACGCTTCCGAGGACGCCCTCGTAGCGGAGGAGGTTCGGGCCCGGCCAGTTGGCGAACGAACCCGGCGGGTCGTTGCTCTGGAGCCGGTTCGCAATGACCGCGTCGAGGTTCTGATTCCCGCCGCCGCCGATGGGGTTCATGTCGAGACCGACGTCGGGATAGGCCTCGTTGAACGCCGCTTCGAGCGCTTCGGCCGCCGCGGCGCCGTCGCCGCCGGTCCAGCCGTGGAGCACCTCGACCGGGGCGCTACTACCGCCGTCACCGCCGTCGCCGCCGTCTTCGGTGGTACTGTCGCCACCCGCTTCAGTAGTACCACCGTCGCCGCCGTCATCGGAACCGCCGCCGCCGGAACAGCCGGCGAGCCCCATCGTCGCGAGCGCTCCCGCGCCGGCGACGTACTGGCGCCGACTGAGTCGACTATTATCAGACTGGCTATCGCGTGACATGCATGAAAAATATTGGACCCATCGTACTTAACGATTGATATTCATTTACTCGGGATAATAGTAAAAATTCTCAGACGGGGCTAATTACCAGAATTCCGGAGGAAGAAACCCTCGAACGTCAGGTATCTCGTCCGAGCGCAATCGCCGACTTCCCGCTGTGTGGCTCGACGTCGCCGTCAACGGCGAACGCAGAGCAGTTGGACGCGTGACGTGAACGGGAAGCGAAATAAACGCTGTGAGAGCGGCAGTCGCGTCAGTTCGCGTCTCGTCCTCGATGGAGGGGATGCGCGCGCAGTACTTGCACCTCGCATCTTCGCCGCGCGCGCCGAGTAATCGACGAGGCACCACTCGTGACAGCTCCGACACCGGTACTCGACGTACCGCCACAGGTCCGTCTCTCGACGAGCCCGCGACATCTACCGAACACCCCCGGCTAAAGTTATCGCCCGACCGCGGGCAGGTCCGTGAGCAGAGCTTATGGAACTGGGATTTCTGGGCGTTTTGAGATTTCGCGGAAACGGCGAATTTAGGCGCGTGAGGGGTCCGTAGAGTGCCTTTTTCATCAGCAACAAACCGACTAAAAGTATTATGGGCCCCATGGGGTTCGAACCCATGACCACCCGGTTATGAGCCGAGCGCTCTGACCAGACTGAGCTAGGGGCCCTCGGTCGATTCTTTCCCGTCGTCCCTCTTATGTCTTATCAGAAGCCGTCGCCGACGAACCGGAGACGAGTCGCTCGTCGGGGTGAGAAACGGAGAAGCGCCACCGCCAGGACTCGAACCTGGGACAACCTCGTTAACAGCGAGGTGCTCTACCAACTGAGCTACGGCGGCTTTCGTCTGCACTCTCTCGTATTCGATGTTTCTTGATAGGGCTTTCGTTTTTAACCGACGGCTGGCGGATGCCACCGCCTGACGCGGTCGCAGGAGCACCGTCACGCTTTCGCCCGCCCGCGGGGAACCAGCGGGCATGACGAACTCGGACCTCGACGCGGTCGTCGCCGCGGTCCGCGAGCGCATCGACCCCGACGAGGCGGAGCGTCGGGCGCTCGCGGACGCCGCGGCGGCGCTCGAATCCCGCGTCCACGACGCCCTCGCGGACCTGCCGGTGGACGCCGACGCGCTCCAAGTCGGCAGTACCGCCCGCGGCACGTGGCTCTCGGGCGACCGCGACATCGACCTGTTCGTGCGCTTCCCGGCCGACCTCGACCGCGAGGAACTCGAAGCGTACGGCCTCGAAGTCGGCCACTCCGTCCTCCCCGACGGCCACGAGGAGTACGCCGAACACCCCTACGTGAAAGGCGACTACGGCGGCTTCGACGTGGACCTCGTCCCCTGTTACGACGTGCCGTCCGCCTCGGACATCCGCTCTGCGGTCGACCGGACGCCGTTCCACAACGCCTACCTGACCGAGCGCCTCGACGACGGCCTCGCGGCGGACGTGCGCGTCTTCAAGCGCTTCCTGAAGGGCATCGGTGCCTACGGGAGCGACCTCCGAACCGAGGGCTTCTCGGGCTATCTCGCCGAACTCCTCGTGGTCGAACACGGCGGCTTCGAACCGTTGCTCCGGGCGGCCGCCGATTGGAGCCCGCAGGTCGAGTTCGACCCGGAGGACCACGGGACGCGGCGTTTCTCCGACCCGCTCGTCGTCATCGACCCGACCGACCCCGAGCGGAACGTCGCCGCGGTCTGCTCGGCGGAGAACGTCGCGCGGCTCCAGCACTACGCCCGCGACCTGCTTTCTGACCCGCGGGAATCGCTGTTCTTCCGGCCCGACCCGCCGGCGCTCGACGCCGACGGCGTTCGCGACCACCTCGACCGCCGCGGCACCACGGCCGTCGCCGTCGTCTTCGACTGCCCGGACCTCGTGGACGACCAGCTCTACCCCCAGCTCAGAAAGTCGCTGACCGGCGTCGCCGACGGCCTCGACAGACGCGGCTTCGACGTGTTCCGACGCGCGACGTTCGCCGACACCGAAGACGACGCCGACGGCGAGGCCGTCCTGTTCGCGGAGCTCTCGGTGGCCGAGCGCCCGACAGTCGAGCGCCACGAGGGGCCGCCGGTCCACGTCCGCCAGCACGCCGAGGGGTTCTACGGCGCGTACGAGGGCGGCGACGACCACTACGGGCCGTTTCTCGACGGCGACCGCTACGTGGTCGAGCGCGAGCGGGAGTTCACCTCGGCGACCGGCTTCCTCGAAAGCGACGCGCTGTTCGACGTGGCGCTCGGAAAACACGTGGAATCGACGCTCAAAGAAGACGGCTACGACGTTCTCGTCGGCGACGACGTGGCCGCGCTCGCCGAGTCGTTCGGTCCCGAGTTGGGTCGCTACTTCGCGCCGAGGCCGTGAGCGGCGCGCACGTCGTCGACTAGCTCGACGTTCTTCTCGTCGGGGTCTTCGTCGGGCTCCATCGCGATGCGGCCGTCGAACGTCTCGTGGACGGTCGCGACGCCCTCGGAGAGCGTGTCGAGGCCGTAGCCACCTTCGAGGACGAACGCGATGGCGGCATCGGTCGCCGCACAGAGGTCCTGCACGCACTCGGTGAGCATCGCGTAGCCCTCGGTCGAGACGCGCATCCGCGAGATGGGGTCGTGGCGGTGGGCGTCGAAGCCGGCGCTCACGATGAACAGGTCGGGGTCGAACCGCTCGACGGCGGGCGCGATGGCCTCGTCGAACGAGTAGACGTAGTCGGCGTCGCCCGCGCCGGCGCGGAGCGGGACGTTGAGAGTGGACCCCTCGCCGTCGCCCTCGCCGGTCTCTTCGACCTCGCCCGTGCCGGGGTAGAGGCCGTCCTCGTGGATGGACGTGTAGAACACGTCGCCGCGGTCGTAGAAGATATCCTGCGTGCCGTTGCCGTGGTGGACGTCCCAGTCGAAGATGGCGACGCGCTCGGCGAGGCCGTCGTCGATGACCGCCTGCGCGGCGACGGCGGCGTTGTTGAAGAAGCAAAAGCCCATGGCGTCGTCCTCGACGGCGTGATGGCCCGGCGGGCGGCCGAGCGAGAACGGGGTGTCGCGGCCGTCGTCACCGTCGAGCGCGGCGCGGGCGGCCCACTCCGCGAGGCCGGCGGCGGTGAGCGCGGCGTCCCACGACGCCTCCACGGCGACGGTGTCGGGGTCCCAGTTGCCGCCGCCGTCGGAACAGAAGTCGTGGAACTCGTCGACGTAGCTGTCGTCGTGGACGGCCGCGACGGTGGATTTCTCGGCGGGCGGGGCGTCGACGTACTCGACGCCGTGGCGCTTCGCCAGCCCGCGCCGGATGGCCCGCAGTCGGTCGGCCGTCTCGGGGTGTCGCGGCCCGGTGTCGTGGTCGAGACACGTTTCGCTGTAGCCGAATTGCATTATTCGAAGAGGGAGAAGTAGGTCTCGATGTCCTCGGATTGGACCGTCCGCCGGTCGGCGTGGTGGGCGAGCTTGACGGCGGCGCCCGCCACGTTGACGGCGTAGTCTTCGAGGATATCGGCCAGGGCGATTCGAGCGTCCATCGCGACGCGGTAGCGGTCGTCGATTCGGAGGCGAGCGATGCGGTCGATGGGGGCGATAGGGAGGGAGAGTTCGTCGCGGTCGACGACCTGTTGAACGCCGAAATCCTCGGCCATCAACGTCTTGCGACCGTCCGCCGTCGCCCGGTCGGCGGCGTCTATCGCGAGTTCCGCGCCGCGGTCCTGAATCCGGCGGGCGAGCGCCTCGGCGGCGCCGGCGCTCACTCGCAACTCACCTGCGTTCTGCCGGATAATCGCGTCTACCGGGGCGAACGGTAGCTCGACACTCATACCCACATATCGGGTCCGTGTGGCGTATAATCCTTTCCGTCGCGGCCCCTTCTGGATTTTATCGCACGGAGCGCTCTCGAGGAGAGGGATTTCGCTGTGAGAACCCGGAGAAACCGGACGAACAATGAGTCAGATTCGACGGCTCGCCGACGGCGGTGGGCGGTGGGCGACCAGCGACCTCCGACCGGTGACCGCCGACCGGTGGTCTCCCCGCCCTACCGCTGCGCGCCGGTGTGGACTTCGACCGTCTCCGCGCTGATGCGGCCGTCGGTCTCCGTCCCGGAGACGGTCACCTCGTCGCCGAGGCCGAGGTCGGCGTCGGTGTCGACGGTCTTGGTCTGCGTGCCGTCGTCGAGGATGACCGGCGTCCCGGCCTGCACGACCGTCCCGGTGAACTCGACCGACTCGCCGGCGGCCTCGGCCGCGGACGCGTCCGACGAGGACCCGCCGTTCGCGGCGGACGCACCGTCGGACGACCCGGACGACTCGGACGACCCGTCACCGGAGAACGCGCCGAGACCCTGGTCGCTCGGCGGGCTGGGGGCCGACCCGCCGGCGTCGGTCCCGGCCGCGCCCTCGGGCGCCTCGTCCATCACGGTGACGGACGACCGCCAGCCGGCGGAGGCCTCGAGGTCCTCCTGCCAGCCCTCTTTTATCTCCACGTCGGTGATGACGACGTAGTCCGCGAGGTCGACGTCGGCGTCCGCCTTCTCGCCCCAGAGGGCGACCCGGATGTCGCCGGTGCCGTCCTTGACGCGGATGTTTCGCACCTGCCCCTCAGAGCCGTCGTCGCGGTCGAAGGTGCGCTTGCCGTCGGCCTCGATGACGCCGCCGGCGATGTCGACCGTCTGGCCGAGTTCGAGCGTGCCGATGTCGGTCGTCTCGGGGACGTACTCGATGTCCTCGTCGATGACCTCGACCGCGCCGCGGGAGCCGACGTGGAGTTCGAGCGAGCCGTCGCGCTCGCGGACGTAGCCGTCGACGACCTCGACCGACTGGCCCGTTTCGAGCTCCTCGGCGAGGTCCGCCCGCTCGTCCCAGAGCGTGACGCGGACGCGGCCGGTCGGGTCGCCGACCGAGAGGTTCGAGACGCGACCCTCGGTGCCGTCGTCGCGGTCGAACGTTCGGACGGTTCCGGTGTCGAGAATCTTGCCTTCGAGGTTCACGTCCGAGAGGCCGAGCGCGAGGTCTTCGACGCGGTAGGTGTCGAGCACCTGCACGTCGACCTCGGCGTCGAGGTCCTCTTCGACCTTGCTGGCGCTGACTTCGACGCCGTTGTAGCCGTCTTTCGGGCGGCCGCCGATGCGGAGGACGGTGCCGACTTCGAGGTTCTCCTTCGCGCCGGCGGCCATCTCGTCCCACAGCGAGACGCGGATGCGCCCGGTCTCGTCGGCGACCTCGATGTTGACGACCCGCCCGTCTTCGTCCTCGCCGTCGCGCTCGAACGTCCGCACCTCGCCGATGCTGACGACCTTGGCGAGGAACTTCACGTCCTCCATCCCGGGTTCGATGTCGGCGATGCCGTGTACCTCCTCGTCGCGCAGTTCGTGGGCGATGAGCATCGCCGCCGTCTCCTCGTCGGCGAGGCCGCCCATCTGTTCGACCTTGTCGTTGACCGCCGCCTCGAACTCCTCGAACTCGACATCGGTGTCGAGGTCGTCATAGACCTCCCGGATGACGCCCATCAGGCGTCACCTCCCGGAACGAAGCGCGCGCGTCGCCGCAGACCAAACGTCGTACTCATACTATGGTCGAACAGGGAAGGGCGGCGCTTAAGCGTTGTTTTCCTCCGGATTGGAACGCGCGAGCGACGGCACGAATCGAGCGACATAGCGGGGGTGGCCGCGGCCTCGGATTTGAACCTTCGGACCCGACCGTCAGGCGTCCACGTCGATGCGAGCGACCTCCCGGCGGCCGTCCGCGTCGTCGTGGACGACGACCGCCCGACCGGGGAGGCCGCTCTCGAACCGGAGCGTCGCCTCGTAGCCGCGGGCGACCGGCGATTCGGCGCAGTTCTCCGCGTCGGCTCGCCCGACGGTCTCGACGACGACCGTGGCCGTGTCCGACTCCGCGTCGTAGTCGGCCCGCGCGAGTCGGGCGACGGCGCAGTCGGTCGCCCCCGAGACGCACCCGACGACGGAGACACCGGTTTCGGTCTCGGACGCGAGCGCCCCCTCGGCCGGGCAGGCGTCGGCGCGGACGGGCGTGAACGACCGCCCGACGAGTCGCGGATGACGGGGCGTCTCCGCCGGCGTCGGCGACGCGGTCCCGGTCTCGGTGCCGGTGCCCGCCGGTGACTGCTCCGCCGCGTCGCCGCCGCTCGAACACCCCGCGAGCGAGGCGCACAGCCCGGCGGTTCCGAGGAGGAGCGCGCGTCGATTCACGTCCGGGACTAAGCTCGCCGGCGAAAAAGTCCTTGCGTGCGACACGCACACCGACGCCCGCCTCGTGCCGTGGTCCCGCGGTTCATTGAGAGTTCACATCGTAACCGTCTTAAGTAACCGTCGAGTACCGGAGAATGCAGTAAGACAGTCCTGATAGGGTAGTGGACTATCCTCCTGGCTTGCGGAGCCAGGGACCGGAGTTCAAATCTCCGTCAGGACGTTTCTACGAGGAACTACACGACGAGCGAAGCGAGGAGTCCGCTCCTCGTTGAAACTCCGTTTCGGAGACTTGAACAGGGAGCGACCGAAGGGAGCGAGTGAGTTCAAATCTCCGTCAGGACGTTTCTCTCTGGACCCGACCTTCGAGAGCCCTCTGTTCTCTCGGGTCGGTTCACATTCTCTACGGAGACCTGAACGGCAAGCGACTTCGTCGCGACCGGGTTCAGCGCTCGTCAGGACTCGACGTGAGCGGCCAACCCGAGCTCCAGTTCTTCGACCCCGTCGAGTACCACGTCGGCCATGCGGCGCGCCCCGCGCTCGCTGAAGTGCGTGTCGTCGGCGACACCCTCCGGATAGTTCGGGTGTTCGCCCGGTTCGAGGTGGTTGTAGAGGCCCGTCGACTCCGCGGGACCGAGTTCCGCCAGGAGCGCCCGCGTTCGCTCGTCCATGTCGATGAACGGAACGTCGCGGTCGCGTGCGACGGTTCTCGTCAGGTCGGCGTACTCGCGGTGGGTGTCTTTCGGGACGCCGTCGTCGTCGAAGTGGCGGCGCGCGATGGACGTGAGCAACACCGGCGTCGCTCCGCGTTCGCGCGTCTCGTCGACGAACGTCCGGAGGTTGTCGACGAACGCCGCCTCGGTCGTGTGCTGTTCCTTCGAGGGCACCTCGTCGTTGTGGCCGAACTGGACGAACACGTAGTCGGTCGCGGTCAACTGGCGGACCACGGGACGCCAGCGACCCTCCGCCAGAAACGTGCGGGTGCTCCGGCCGTTTCGGGCGTGGTTCGCCACCGCGACGGCGTCGTCGAAACAGTCGGCGAAGGGCATTCCCCACCCGGTTTCCGGGCGCTCGTTCGCCTCCTTATCGGCCATCGTGGAGTCCCCGACGAGATGAACGGTAATCGACTCGGACGACATTTCGGTAGCGCTCGTCCGGACGACGTATAGAGACACCGGCCGAGTCAATCGACGGGGGGAAACCCACCGCCTAACCGTCGCTAACGGGAGCCTACCGGCGTCAAATGCGAATCGCGAGGTCGGAGAAATCACGGAACGCCGAGCGCACTCGGCAGTCACGGACCGCGAAAAACGCGCTTACGCCTCGTCGTAGGGGGGTTCGAGGCCGGGCGACCGCTCGTCGTCCTCGCGGCGGCGGACCGACGAGGTCGTCCGCGACCGCTGTGGACGGGGGCGAGGCGTCTCCTCCGAGCGGGGCTTTGCGGCCCACGACCCGTGGCAGTCCCGACAGTAGTTGCCTTTGTACGACCGCGTGAACAGGTACTGCTCACCACAGCGGATACAAACCGGGGACGGAGTCATCGTTCGACACCTCGGACGAGGGTTTCGAGGGCATTCATGTGCTATCATACCTCATATGTTCCCGAGAGGGATAAGTATGCCAGCCCTACGTCCCGAGAGCGCGTCCTTCGCGGAATCTTTACTCGTGGACGGCGAACGGTTCGCATGGACGATTCGCTTCGCGCAGGCGTCGCCATCTACAACGCGGGCGCGTTCCGGGCGGCCCACGGCGCGTGGGAGTCGCGGTGGCTGTCGCTCGAACGCGACACTGACGACGAGCGGTTCCTCCACGGCCTCATCCAGTTCACCGCGGCGGTCCACCACGCCCGCGACGGCAACGACTCCGGCGCGGTCGGCCTCGCCCGGAGCACCCGGGAGTACCTCGACGGCCTCGGCGACGACTACCGCGGCGTCGACCTCGCCGAAGTGCGGGCGTTTCTCGCGCGCCTCGAAGCCGACCCGGGAGTCGCCGCCGCCGACCCGCTGGCGCTCCGACTCGATGGCCGAGTCGTCACGTACGACGACCTCGATTTCGACGCGGTCGCCGTCGCGGCCGAGACGCTCGCGGAGGAACTGGACGGCTACGACGAGTCGGTCGTCGCCGACGCCGTCGAATACGCCCGCGGGGAAATCGCCGAGGGAGCACAGACGCAGTTCACGGCGATGGTGTTCGATTTCGTGCGCAACGAGGCCCAGCGAGGACTGGTGTTTCAGCGATTGAGCGAGCACGTCCGCCGGCGGCGACGGCGCGAAGACGACGTGAGCGGCCTGTTCGAGTGAGGAGAAACCGGGGTTCCGACGCCGCGGTCAGGCCTCGTCCAGCGGTTCGCCCTCGAAGGTGAACTCGGCGGAGTTGTCCTGCGGGTCGTAGCCGAGCACCGCCCGAGCGCGGTCGATGGAGTAGTACTTCCGGTCGTTGTCGGAGATGCCGTAGACGATTTCGTAGTCGTAGTCGGCCTCGATACAGCACTCGAAGAGGTGCGCGCAGTCGCGGTACGACAGCCACATCGCCTGTCCGCGCTCGTACTCCTTCGGCGGGTGGTGCTGAGTGAGGTTGCCGATGCGGACGTTCACGACCGAGATGTCGTGGTGGTCGTGGTAGTACCGACCGAGCGTCTCGCCGGCGGCCTTGCTCACGCCGTAGAGGTTACTCGGGCGCGGCAGTTCCGTCCCGTCGAGTCGGAACTCGTGGTGCGGGCGGTACATGTCGGGCGTCCGGTCCGTGGTCTCGTACGCCCCGACGGCGTGGTTCGAGGAGGCGAACGCGAACTTCTCGACGCCGGCGTCGACCGCGGCGTCGAACATCTGTTGGGTGCCGTCGATGTTGTTCCGGAGGACGCTGTCCCACGGCGCTTCGGGGCGCGGGTCGCCCGCGAGGTGGATGACGGCGTAGACGCCGTCCATGGCGTTTCGCACGGCGGTCTCGTCGGTGACGTCGGCGACGTACACCTCCGTGGGGTCGACCGATTCGGGTATCTTCTCGTCGGAGAGTGGCTCGCGGTCCAAAAGCCGCCAGTCGTAGGCGTCGCCGATGTGCCCTAGTATCGCCTGGCCGACGCGCCCGCCAGCCCCCGTCAGCAAAACCGGCTGGTCCATTCGGTTCTACGTCCGGCGAGGGAGGCTAAGTAAGGACCGATTCGCGCTCGCTCGCCACCTCGACCGGCGAACTTTACCCGGCGGCGGCGGAGTTCCCGGTATGGTCACAGACCCGCAGACGGCCTGCTTCGAGGCGGGCATCAAGTTCGGGACGCTCTACCACCAGTTCGCCGGGACGCCGGTCAGCCCTGACAGCGCCCGGAGCCTCGAACGGGCCATGGCCGAGGCCATCGAGAACCAACCGTACTGCGAGTCGGTCTCGGTGCACATTCTCGACGGCGCACTGGAGACCGAACTCGCCGACTCGACCGCCGACTACACCGAACTCACGGGGCGGTTCATGGAAGTCGAGATGGAAATCGACTACGAGGGCGTCCGCGTCCGGACGGAAATGGAGATGGAAGACGGCTACCCGCTGATGAAACTCGTGTCGGTCGAGTGAGGTCGGAAATCGGCCGCGACCGCGACCGAGTCGCTCGATTTCACTTTCACTTTCGGGGTCGTTTTTAAACCCCCGCGTGCCGAACGTGTGAGCATGAGTCAAAGCACGCTCGGCGACGACGACCTGTTCGGAGAGGCGGCGGCGGAGATGCGCGCCGACGTCGAAGAGCACCTCGGCGAGGCGCGGTCGGCGCTCCCCGACCCGGACGACGTGTGGGAGGCCGAGGCCGACAACGTCCTCGGCGTCCTCAACGGCCTCCGCTCCTCGCTCAACGTCGAGGGCGCGGCCGAGCACGTCCGACAGGCCAAGAAGTGGTACGTCATCGGTCAGCGCGCCGAGGCGTTCGACGACCCCGAGGACCTCGAAGCGGCCATCGAAGAGCTGGAAGAACTCATCGAGATGGTGGAGGAGGCCTACGAACTCGTCGGCGACCTCACCAACACGATGCCGCAACTCCGCGGCGCGCTCACCGACGCGGCCGAGGCGGCGGAAGCCGCCGACGCGGACGACGACGAAGACGAGGAAGAAGCGGAGTAACTCGCCCGCCGGCCGACCAGTCCATCGGTGAGCCGGTGGGCTGGTGGGCCGGACAGCGGCCGTTCAGTCGAGTTCTCGACTCTCGACCGCGTCGAGGAGCGACGCGAGCGAGTCGGCCGCGAGCGATTCCAGTTCCGCGCCGCGGTCGGCGTCCCCCTCGGCGGGGTCGCCGACGACGCCGTTGTCGGTGAACTCGTCGGAGTCGTGGGCGAGGTTGACGCCCGAGACCCACTCGCCCCAGCGGTCGGCACCGCCCGCGCGGGCCTCGTCGATTCGGTCCTCGCGGACCAGTTCTGGGTGCGTGTGGCGGAGGAGCGCGGTTTCTAACGGGCCGCCGTGGCCCATGTCCGAGGAGTGCTCGCCGACGGCGTCGAACCACGTGAAGGCGACCGCGTAAACGTCGCCCGTCCGCGAGACGCGCCGGCAGAGTTCCGCCAGCGCGTCGATGTTGCCGCCGTGGCCGTTGACGACGACGACGCGGTCGAAGCCGTGGTGGGCGAGCGATTCGATTGTCTCGCGGACGTACGCGCGGAAGGTGTCCGGGGAGACCCACAGCGTGCCGTCGAACGCGCGGTGTTCCTCGGCGACGCCGACCGGGATGGTCGGGCCGACGACGACCTCGCCGTCGAACGCCTCGGCCCCGGCCTCGGCGACCGATTCGGCGTTGAGCGCGTCGGTTCCGAGCGGCGCGTGCGGGCCGTGCTGTTCCGTGCTTCCGACCGGGAGGAGAGCGAGGTCGGCGTCGAGGTCGGCGACCTCGGTCCAGGTGGCCTCGGAGAGTCGCATGGCGACAGAAGGGACGGCCCCGACCTTAGTGATGGGCGCTTCGCTCAGTCGTTGCCGGCGTCGACCTCGGCCTGCCGGCGGGCGGCGCGCTCGACGAACTCGTCGGGGAGCTGGTCGATTTCGCCGGCCTGCACGCCCCAGAGGTGGGCGTAGAGGCCGTCTTCCGCGAGGAGGTCGTCGTGGGTGCCGCGCTCGACGATGCGGCCGTCTTCGAGGACGAGAATCTGTTCTGCGTCCTTGATGGTCGACAGGCGGTGGGCGATGCTGAACGTCGTCCGGTCGGCCGTGAGTTCGTCCAGCGAGCGCTGGATGAGCATCTCGGTCTCGGTGTCCACGTCCGAGGTCGCCTCGTCGAGGACGAGGATGTCGGGGTCTTTCAGGATGGCGCGGGCGATGGAGACGCGCTGGCGCTGGCCGCCCGAGAGCTTCACGCCGCGCTCGCCGACCTTGGTGTCGTAGCCCTCGGGGAGGTTCGAGATGAACTCGTGGGCCTCGGCGGCCTTGGCGGCCGCGACGACCGCCTCGTCGTCGGCGTCGAACGTCCCGTAGGTGATGTTGTCGCGGACGGTCCCGTAGAACAGGAACGTCTCTTGGCTGACGTAGGCGATTGACTCGCGGAGGCTGGAGATGGTCACGCCGCGCACGTCCTGGCCGTCGACGCTGACGCGCCCCTCGTCGGGGTCGTACATCCGCATCAGGAGCTTGAGAATCGTCGATTTCCCCGCGCCCGTGGGGCCGACGAGCGCGAGCGTCTCGCCGCCGTCGACCTCGAAGGAGACGTCCTCGACGATGGTCTCGCCGTCGCCGTAGCCGAACGTCACGTCGTCGTACTCGACGCGGCCCTCGGAGACGGCGAGGTCGGGCGCGTCGGGCTGTTCGGCCAGCCGCGCGGGCTCGTCCATCAGGCCGAAGATGCGGGCGCTGGACGCGCGGGCGCGCTGGTACATGTTGATAATCTGCCCGAACTGAGCCAGCGGCCAGACGAACTGCTGGGTGAGCAGGATGAACGTGACGAACTCGCCGATTTCGAGGTCGCCGGTGAAGGGGCCGGGACCCTGTCCGTTGATGACCCACAGGCCGCCGACGACGAAGGTGAGCGAAAAGCCGATGCCCGCGAGGATGCGGAGCGCCGGGAAGAACTTGATTCGGGTGTTGATGGCGTCCCAGTTGGCGTCGAAGTAGTCCATCGAGACGCCGTCGACGCGGTCCGATTCGTGGGGTTCGGCGTTGAACGTCTTGATGACCTGAATGCCGCCGAGGTTGTTCTCCAGCCGGGAGTTGAGTTTGCCGACCGACGAGCGCACGTCGGCGTACTTCGGCTGGATGATGCCGACGAACTTCCACGTGAACAGCGCGATGAGCGGCACCGGCAACAGCGCGACGAGCGCGAGTTGCCAGTTGTACGAGAGGAGGACCACCGCGATGGCGACGACCATCACGAACAGGCGGAAAAACGAGTTCATCCCGTCGTTGAGGAACCGTTCGAGGCGGTTCACGTCGTTCGAGAGGATGGACATCATCTCGCCGGTCTGCTTGTCGGCGAAGAAGTCCATGTTGAGCAGTTGCATCCGGTCGTAGGTGTCGGTCCGAACGTCGTGTTGAATCTGCTGGGCGAAGGCGTTCCAGCCCCAGTTGCGGAGCCAGTGGAACAGCGCGCCGGCGGTGAAACTGAACACGATGATGCCGACCGCCAAGAAGAACTGGCCGTCTCGGGTCGCGGGGACGAACGGGGCAATCCACGCCTCGGGGACGACGGGGAAACCGGCCGCGAACGACGTCTCCTGCCGGATGATGGCGTCGATGGCGAGGCCGAGGACGACCGGCGGCATGAGGTCGAGCACGCGGGCGGCGACGCTCGCGAGGACGCCCACAAGGAACTCGAAGGTGTTGTCGCGCCCGTACTCGGCGAACAGCCGCCGCATCGGGTTGTCGACCCGCGCTCGCTGGTCCTCGAACGGGTCGTCGTCGGTTTCAGGGGACACGACAACGGTTCAGGGGGCGCGCGCAGTAAAGCGCTCGGGTGGGGGAGCGGGCCGCCGGTAGCTCAACAGGAGGCGTTCCGAACCGTGTTCCTGCTCGAACCCCCGGATTCGACGACCGGCTGTTGGCTGACGCCGCAGAGGTCGTTCCGGATGAGTCGGTTGCGGTGGGAGTCCTCCAGCGTGACGCCGTGAGCCGAGAGACCGGTCGTCACGACGTTCTCGTGGAGGGAGTTTCGGTCGCTTCCGACGAGTTCGAACCCGGCGATGATGATATCGACCTCGTTTTCGACGAAGCGATTCCGGTGGCTGTCGCGGAGTTGGAACCCGGGGCCACCGCCGTCGGCGAGGTTCCGCTGGAACACGTTCCGATTGCTTCTGACGAGTCTTACCGGGAAGTCCTCGGTCAGGAACTCACAGTCGACGAACTCGTTTCGGTGCGAGTCCGTGAGCGTGAGCACGACCGGACTGACGAGCGTACACGACTCGAACCGGGTCCGCGTGGTGCGTCTGAGAACGACGCTCTCCGATTCGAAGATGAAAAAGCTCGTGTTCGTCACCGCACAGCGCGCTGTGTCCGCGAGGACGAACTGCGGGACCGGGTCGTACTGGTCGCCCGGATGGCCGACGACTTGCGAGTCCGCTATCGTCACCCGACTCGCATCCGTGATTCGGCCCCCCTTCGTCAGCACGATATCGGTTATCGAGACGCGACTGCCCGAAATCGTCGTCTCGCCGTTCACGGCGTAGCCCCGGCCGTCGACGCGGACGTCGTCGGCGAGAACCTCCAGACAGTCGAGGTCTCCGTCGAGGTAGTACCGCCCCGACTCGGTGACGCTCGCGCATCCCGAAAGCCCCACCTCGTCGGTCCGCAGTTGCAACACGCCCGGCGCGAGCGCCGGAAGCGCGGCGAGACCCAGTCCGCGAAGCGCCCCTCTCCTCGTGATGTGTGTCGACATGGCACTTATCCAACTACAACACGTCGGCACAAATACAGATATTGTGAGATTGTTACCAACTACGTATCATAATTCGTGACGTACTGCAACGCCGACGGATGGGTGCGAGTCGGTCGCGCCGTCGGCGCTCAGACGACTCGGTCTTCGACCTCGGGGTCGATTCCGGCCTCGACGAGGTCCTGTCGGACGCGCTCGCGGAGCGGGTCGGGGACCGTGTCGCGGCCGACGGGGACCGCGACTTCGCCGTCGCCTTTCACCTTCCAGTAGAGGACGCAGTCGGACGGTTCGTAGTACTCGATGCTGTAGGCGTCGTCCGCCCCGCGGTAGTGGACCCGCGCCGCGAACTCCTCGGCGCGCCAGCCTTCGAGTTCGGAGAGCGCCGCGACGTGTGCTGTCATAGTGGGGTCAACGGTCGCCGGCCCTTCGGGCGTTTCGCTTCTACTCGGCTTCGACCCGGTCGCCCGCGTCGATGCCGGTCTCGTTCGTGTAGCCGTAGGGGAGTTCGAGGACGTACTTCCCGGTTCCGCGGTAGCGGGTGAGGTCGGATTCGCTCGTCCCCTCGGGGTCGAGTTCGGCGTGGTGGATGCGCGTGATGGTGCCGTTTTCGGCGACGAAGACGATGTCGAGGGGGAAGTCCATGTCGCGCATCACGTAGGCGTAGGTGCCCGACGAGTCGTGGACGAACCACATCCCCTCGTTTTCGGCGAGCGATTCGGTGTCGCTCAGGCCGGTAAAGCGCTTGGCGCGGGTGTCGGCGACGCGGGCGTCGACGGTCGCCAGGGTCTCGCCGGTCTCGTCGTCGACGACGGTAAGCGTGGTTCGTTCGTAGTCGTCGGTCGAGCCGGGGACGACCGCCGGGTTAGAGAGATACGCGACGCTCGCGACGGCGACGACGACGGCGACGACGAGCAGGGCGATTCGCGCGCGAGAGGTCATTGCCGGACGTGACGGTCGCCGCGCGTCTAAGGGTTCCGGGGACCGGTCGAAACGAAAACCGTTATGAGCGCGAACCGGCTCGATTGAGGTGCAGGGCTCGTGGTCTAGTTGGTTATGACGCGGCCTTTACAAGGCTGAGGTCGGTGGTTCGAATCCGCCCGAGCCCACTAATTCTGTGTGAGCGACAGCGAACGCGAATTAGTGAACCGAGGGCGGGAGAACCTTACGGCAACCGAGCGGAGCGAGGTTGACGGAGTGGTTCGAATCCGCCCGAACACCGACTGCGATACGAGCGACCGAGGTTCGAATCCGCCCGACTCCACTCACACACTTCGTTGCATCACCAAAAGCGACATCGGGACGTTGGCGGCGACGAGACCGAACGCGCCGCCGACGAGCGGTTCGACACCCAGCGACGGACCGAGGAGGTAGCCGCCGACGAACCCGAGCGGGTCGAAGACCAACGCGAGGATGATGAGCTGTACTGCGAAGTTCTTGGAGGTGAACCAGCGGGGGAGTAGCGACACGGTTGTCGAAACGTGTCGACAACCTGCTATTTAATTTCATGTGGTCGCGGTCGGAGCCACGAGGACGCGAACCCTTTTAGCCCACCACGAACCCTCCACCGAGTAGTGAACCCAATCGCTCGACTCCGCGAGAACCCGCGGCGGGCGGCCGTCGCCCTCGGGTACGCGTTCGTCGTCCTCGTGGTGTCGGTCGTTCCGACGCCGCCGGGAAGCCTCACACCGATGGGTCCGTTCGGACTCGTCGGCCTCGACAAGTGGGTCCACGCGGTCGGGTACGCCGGTCTCGGATTCGCCGTCGCGTCCGCGATTCGCGCGAGGGGGCGCGAGGAGGTCGCGGCGGCCGTCGTCGCCGCCGGCGCGTTCGGCGCGGGTATCGAACTCGTGCAGGCGACGCTCCCGTATCGGTCGTTCGGCGTCGCCGACGCGGGGGCGAACCTCGTCGGGGCGGCCCTCGGTGGAATCGTCTGGGTCGTGGTCGCCCGCGGTTCGGAATCCCGGAGGTAGGATTATCTCACCCCCTCTCCAAGGGGGCACGAACGGTGAAGGCAATGGGCACGAGACGACTCATCCGGGCACTCGGTCTCGCGGGAATCGGCGTCGTCGGGACGTACCTCCTCGCGGTTCGACCGTGGCATAGGCGCTGGGGGACGACAGACGACGAGGCGACGGGGTGGCTCCCCGGTGACGACTTCGTCGCCGAGGCGGACGTCTCCTCGACGCGGGCGATTACGATTACGGCCCCCGCGCGGGCGGTCTGGCCGTGGCTCGTCCAGTTGGGGCAGGGTCGCGGCGGGTTCTACAGCTACGAGCGACTGGAGAACCTCTTCGGCCTGCAGATTCACAACGCGGACCGAATCCTCCCGCAACACCAGCGACTCGACGTGGGCGACGAGATACGACTCGGCCCGCCGGGGTCGGGCGCGCCGTCGTTCCGGGTCGCCTTCGTGGACCCCGAGCGGAGCCTCGTGTTGAGCGCGCCGGGCTGGGAGACCGGAGAGAGCCCGGCGACGTGGACCTTCGCGTTGCACGAGGTTGCGCCCGGCGCGACGCGGCTGGTCGTCAGGTTCCGCGGGCGGTCGGAGACGCTCCGCGAGCGCGCGATGAACCGATTGGTCGTCGAGCCGGTCCAGTTCGCCATGGAGCGGAAGATGCTCAAGGGGATTCGTTCGCGGGCGGAGCGGGCGCGGGCGAGCCCGACGGGCGGCCGGCACCGCTGACCGGACGCCGACGGGCGATTCGAAAGCCTTTTTGATTCGGTCCGGCTTCGGAAGAGTGCGAGCCGCCTTAGCTCAGACTGGGAGAGCACTCGACTGAAGATCGAGCTGTCCCCGGTTCAAATCCGGGAGGCGGCATATTCTGAGATTCTGAGCGGGGCGAAGAATCGAAGAAACGACGCCGGACTGATTTGAACCCAAGAAGTCGAACGGAGTGAGTCTTCTTTCGGTTCAAATCCGGGAGGCGGCATTTCTCTGTACCTGACCACCGAGCGAAGCGAGCGTGGCAGGTACTGTAACTGCCACCCGACCGGATTCTGAACCAGCGAGCAAATCGAAGATTTGCGAGCGAGGTTCAAATCCGGGAGGCGGCATTTTTCTGCGAACTACCGAGGGAGCGGAGCGACCGAGAGTCACCCTCGGTCGGCGGCAATCGAATTCCGGGCGGCGCAATCGAACAAGACAGCATTCAGACGTTTCAACCCCGGAGAACCGAACACACGGCACCGCTGGACCCAGAGGCGTTCTTCAGAAGACTTATCCGCGTGAGGTCGCTTGATTCAAAGGCAATGGCGAAAGGTAAGGTCGACTTCTTCAACGACACTGGCGGCTACGGTTTCATCTCTACTGACGACGCGGACGACGACGTGTTCTTCCACATGGAAGATGTTGGCGGTCCGGACCTCGAAGAGGGTCAGGAGATCGAATTCGACATCGAGCAGGCCCCCAAGGGCCCGCGCGCGACGAACGTCACCCGCCTCTAAGCAGGTTTCCGTTCACCGCAGTACATTCACAGACTGACGAACTTTCTTCCGTTTTTCACGCCCGCGAGCGGCGGCGCTCGGCGGCGCACCGCGAGTCGGGCGAGCGATACCCTCGCCATGCGGAAGGGTTATCCGTTCGCAGGCACGTTGTACGGTTGCAATGGCGAAAGGTAAGGTCGACTTCTTCAACGACACTGGCGGCTACGGTTTCATCTCTACTGACGACGCGGACGACGACGTGTTCTTCCACATGGAAGATGTTGGCGGTCCGGACCTCGAAGAGGGTCAGGAAGTGGAGTTCGACATCGAGCAGGCCCCCAAGGGCCCGCGCGCGACGAACGTCACGCGCCTGTAATTCGGTTTCCGAATTCAGTACCAGACGAATCGATTTCTGAGCGTTTTTTTACACACTCTGAGCCGCGAGGCTGTCCGACGCAGGACGGCGCGCGTCAGACAGTCGCCACCCCAACTCACAACCCAGAAGGCTCTTATCCCTCGGTAGTTGTGCATCAAATGAACAACAATGTCCGACGACGGGGAGCTTGAACCTCCCGCGGGAATGGACGACTCCCACATCGGCGCGGGCGTCTTCGACGAGACGATGGGCCCGGGTTCGTCGTTCGCACACCTCTACCGGGGCGAGATACACCGGATGAAATCGTGGCGGGAGCGGCTGGACCGGACCAGCAACTGGGCGATTACGCTGATGGCCGGGATTCTGACGTGGTCGTTTTCCGCACAAACGCACCCGCACTACATCATCCTCCTCGGGGTGGTGACGCTGAGCATCTTCCTCTGTATCGAGGCGCGGCGCTTCCGCGCGTACGACATCTGGCGCTCGCGGGTTCGGATGTTCCAGCAGAACGTCTGGGCGTACGCGCTCGATCCCGACGGCGGCGTCCTCGACGAGGACTGGCGGAAGAAACTCGGCGAGGACTACCGCACGCCGAACATGAAGATACCCTTCGAGGAGGCGCTGGCGCATCGGCTCCGGCGGGTGTACCTGCCGCTTTTCGTCGTGATGCTCGTCGCGTGGGTCATCCAGTTGACGGCGTACACGGACGGTGCGACGCTCGTCGGGAGCGCCGGCATCGGCGGCATCCCCGGCAACATCATCGTCGCGTTCGTCGCGGGGTTCTACGCGACGCTGTTCGGCGTCTCGTTCCGCCCGCGCGAGTGGCACGTCAACGGCGAACTCATCCCGAGCGACGTGACGGGGTGGGAGGAGTCGGAGTACGGCGGGTCGTAGCGTCGCAATTCGAAATGGTTTTTTCGCTCCTGTGCGTCTGTCGAATCGCGCCGCCTTAGCTCAGACTGGGAGAGCACTCGACTGAAGATCGAGCTGTCCCCGGTTCAAATCCGGGAGGCGGCATTTTTCTGCGAACTACCGAGAGAGCGGAGCGACCGAATCGTGAGCAGTGAAAATGCCACCCGACCGGATTCTGAACCGCCCCGTCAACCTCGCTTCGCTCGGTTGCCGCAAGGTTCGATTTCTTCCTCGGTTCACGAATTCGTGCTCGCTGTCGCTCGCACAGAGTTCGTGGGCTCGGGCAGTTTCGAACCAGCGAGCAGATCTCCGATTTGCGAGTGAGGTTCAAATACGGGAGGTACCCCCAATTTAAGGCCGAGAGTGAGAGCCGAAACCCCGCCTACGCCCGCGCTTCGTCGAGCCACGCGGGTTCGTCGACGGTCGTCGAGCCGACGCCCGTGAGCGAGTACTCCCACGACCCGCTCACCTCGGACCCGTCGTCCATCCGCCCCGAGAACGACCACGATTCGTGGCGCGAGAGGCCGTCTTCGTCGACGAGGACGACGTACTCGAAGCTCGTGACCTCCAGGCTTCCGGGCTCGCCCTGCGCCGCGGCCGACCCGGCGAGAATCAGCGCCTCGTTGGCGGCCGACAGCTCGTAGCGCTCGACGGACGCGCCGTCGAACGTCTCGGTGCCGGCGAACGTCAGGTCGTCGTCAGCGCCGTACGCGCGGGCCTGCGAGAGCGCGATGGCGGTGGCGAGGACTTCCGTCGACCCCTCGTAGGAGGTGTAGGTGGCCTCGTCGCCGTCGCCGACCCGGACGTACGTCACGCCGTCTGTGACGAACTGCTCGACGGCTCCCTCGTCCGGCTGACCGTCGGTCGTCGACGTCGTGCGGGTGTACGACCGTTCGGTTTCGAGGTCGGCGGCGAACTCGCGGGTGACCGCGGTTTCGACGCCGTCCGCGTCGACGCCGGTGTACGACCAACTGACGGTGAAGCTCCCGGCGTCGCGGAGGAGTCGCTCGGGGTCGCTCAGTTCGAAGTCGTCGCCGTCGGTCGACTCGCCGGTATCCGCGCTGTCACCGCCGCCGGTCGACTCGCCAGTGTCGTCGGTCTGGGCGGCCGGCGCGACGTCAGCGCCGCCGGCACAGCCGGCGAGGAGCACGAGAACTGCGACGATCAGGACTGGAATGCGGTTGGAATACACGACAACCGTACGACGAGTAGAATCTTAAGTAGGCACAGCAAATCGCGGTCGAATCGGTGCGACCGGCGCGAAACTGGCGAATAGAAAAGGTGAGCGCGACGCTCAGGCGGTGACCGACGCCGACTGCGCCACGTCGCGGTGCGAGACGCGGACTTCGACGCCCGACGGGGTGACGGAGACGGTCACGTCGTCGACGGTGCGTTCGTATTCGGCCGTGTGGGTGCCGGAGCGGGAGATGCGGAGGCGCTTCGAGAGGAGGCCGGCGTCCACGAGCGGGTCGAGTTTGCGGTAGGTCGTCGAAAGCGGGAGGTCGCACGCCTCCGAGAGCTCGCTCGCCGAGCGGGCGACGCCGTCGGTCGCGTCGAGGATGCACCGGCAGTCGTCGTCTTCGAGAAGGGAAAACAGCGCGTCGACCTCGGCGTGGTCGTCGACGACGCGGGGTTCCGAGGAAGCGGTTGCGGAGCGGAAATCGAACGGGAGCGAAGCCTGACTCATACTTCTGTAGAATCGGCGAACGGGGACCAACTGACAACCCCGATAGCGTGGGACGTTTATATACCCCGGTGGGGAGGGGAGCCCGCGGCGGTCGCTAGCCCTCTTCGAGGACGTCGCCGAGCAGTTTCGTCAGGGCGGCGGCGAGGTGTTCCGAGAACGTCGACTGGTTGATGTCGAGTTCGGCCGCGACCTCGGTCGCGTTGGCCCCGCGCGGGCGCTCGAAGTAGCCCATGTCGTAGGCGGTCTGGAGGACTTCGAGTTGGCGGGCGGTGAGCTTCCCGCGGTCGACGAAGACGCTGTCGCCGGGGGCGTCGCCGGTCGGCGAGCGCACGAGGCGCTTGATGTCGAGCCCGGGGAAGCGGTCGCGAAGCTCGCCGATGACGGTCTGTAACTGCTCGTAGTCGGCGGCGTGGAAGACGAGCGTCAGACTGCCGCGCTGGGCGAAGTAGCGGTCGACCGGACAGCCGAACTCGCCGAGGCACTCGCAGGGACAGCCGACGCTCCCATCGTGCGTGTAGCGATAGAGGTGCTTCGAACCGTAGGAGAAGATGGGTTCGAGCGCGGCCGCCTCCGGCGGGTCGTCGGCCTCGACGACGAACTCGGAGACGCTGACGTCGCCGGGGGTGGAGACGACGCTGGTCGAGACGGAATCGACGACGGAGTCCGTCGAGTGGGCGACCGAGGCGACGGGGCAGACCGACGGCGAGGCGAACTCGACCGTGGCGCGAATACCGGCTGGCATCGTGTTACGCGCGGGCGAGTCGGGGTTCGTCGCAGGGCGGGGCGACCGCCGCGACGAGGGCCGTCCCGGATGCGACGACCGCGGACATTACTGGTCGGACTCCGCGTCGTCCAGTTCGACGGCCCGGCCGCTGAGCGTCTCGGGGTCGAGTTCGAACAGTTGGATGTCGAGGTCGCGCTTCGTCTCGCCCCAGATTTCGAACAGCGGGCGCTTTGCCTTGCCGTACTGGACGATTCGTTCGACGGTCAGCTCGTCGGGGTCGACGCGTTCGAGCGTCCCCTCGGCGATGATGCTCCGATAGCTCCCGTCGTTCGACTCGTGGACGACGAGTCGCGCCCGCGGCGACGACGTGAGGAACTGCCGCTTTTCGCTTTCGGGCGTGGAGACGAGTCGGAGATAGAACCGACCGCTCTCGCCGTCGTAGCCGTAGGAGATGGGAATCGCGTATGGTTCGTCCGCCTTCGCGAGCGAGAGGACGCCCGTCTCGTGACGAGCGAGAACCTCGTGTATCTCGTCGGGCGAGAGTTCGGTCTGTTGGTCCAGAGACATCGGTTCGTACCACCAGACTCGCGGCCGACGTAATTACTGTTACTTCTCGGCGACGCCCGCGCGAGTCCAGTCGGGCGAAATCGGCGGACTCGGTCGGGGACGGGTCGCGGGCGAATCGCGGGCGGCTGGCGGGTCGCGGGCGGGTCGGGAACAGGGGGGCGCTCAGGCGGTCGAAAAGGCGTCCGTCGTGAGCGCGGCGCTACAGATGACACAGCCGTTTTCGAGGAGGGCGTCGCGCATGGAGTCGTTGACCAGCATGGACTCCGCACACTCCGGGCAGACGAACGTGTAGTCCGCGCTGTCGCTCATGTGGTTCGTAGTACGCGTGGCACACGTATATGTAGCCTACTGTTTCTCGAACGCCGGGCGCGCGACGGGCCGCGCGCCGCGGCCGGACGCGACGGGGAACTGCGACTCACGCGGGACATGGGTCGAAGGCGTCGGTCGAGGCGGGGCTTCCGCAGATGGGACAGCCGCGTTCGAGGACCGCCGCGCGCATCCCGCCGTTGACGGCGAAGCCCTCGCCGCACTGCGGACAGGTGAACTCGTAGTCGTCCGCCGGCGTCGGTGTCGCGCTCATCAGTCCACCTCCGGCGAGGCGAGCGCCGTCTCGGTTCGCTCCGTCCGTCGCGTCGATTCGACGCCCCGCGTCGCGGGCGGCGACGGCGACCGCGTCGACGCGCTCATCGAGGTCATCGCGACCGGGCCTCCGAGCCGTCTTCGCCGCCGTCGGTGGCGACCTGCCGGAACGCGAGCGACACGCCCGCGTCGTCGAACGAAAACGAGAGCGTGTCGAAGTTGGTCGCGAACTCCCGCGGGTGGTGCGTCGCCGTCTGGACCCGCAGTCGCTCGTCGAGGAGCGACGCCTCGGTGAGCGAGTCGAGCTTCCGGTAGACCGTCGACAGCGGCACGTCACAGAGTTCGGCGCACTCCTGTGCGGTCCGCGGGCCCCCATCGCAGGCGGCGAGGATTCGCCGGCTGTCGCCGTCGCTGAGCGCCGAGAGGACCGCCGACGGCTCCGCGGCGACCTGCTGGGTCCGGTTCGGGTCGAGCGTCGATGCGCTTCGGGCGGCGACTGCGGAAGGCGAGTTCATACTTCGATAGACGACGGACACCGGGAGGTATCTCCCCCCGCGCTATCCGGGGAGGTTTAAGTACTCGACTCGTCGCCGGCTTCGAGTTGCGCCAGTCTGCGGCGCACCGCGGGGTTCGAACTCGGCGCGAGGATAAAGCGGCCCGCGCCCATCGTGAGGCTCCGCAAGTACCAGTAGACGACGCGCCGGACCGGGCGGAACCGGCCGTCCGTCAGGGCGACCGCGCCGCGCCACGCGTTCCGCCGCCCCTCGCGGAGCGTGAAAAACGACAGCGCCTCGTCCAGCCGACCCAACGACTCGTCGATGTCGGCGACGCCCTCGGCGTACCGCTCGGCGATGAGGTCCTGTTCCTCGTCGACGAGGCGGCGGAGGACCCGGTTGATGCGGCGGTGGTCGTCGTACTTCGCGGGGCGGTCGGGGTCGATGCCGACCTCGTGGAGCGCCAGCGCGAGGTCGTAGTTCACGTGGGCGTTGACGCCGAGCAACACGTCCTGTACGACGAGCGACTCCCCGGCGAGCGCCGTCTCGAAGGAGAGTCGCCACGGGTCGGGCACGTCGTCGTGGTCGCCGCGCTCGAAGGCGCGGAACGCCCGGCGGTAGTGGTCCGCGAAGGTGACGAGGTAGTCGGCGACCCAGTCGGGGTCGGCGAACTCGTCGCCGCCGAGGCCGCGGTCGACCTCGGCGGTCACGCGGGCGTAGATAGTCAGGAACGCGGCGCGGCGGTCGCCGCGCTCGTACAGGAGCGATTCGAGCGCCGACAGGCGGTCGTGGGCGTCGGCCACGTCTCGGAACGGCGCGTCGACGAGGGCGAGAACCTCCGCGCTCGCGTCGCGGGCGACGCCGGAGAGCGACGGGTTCGGCGTCCGCACCGCGGCCGCGAGCTTTCTGGCCTCCTCGAACGTCGTCCGTTGCATCGGCTGAACGCTCAGACGGTCCCGGCTTCGATAACGATACCGGCGCGCGGGGGTCGACCCCGGCGTGCGAGGGTCGGCCGCACTGGTGGCCGCGACGGGCCACGCGGCGACCCGGCGCTCACGCGCGCCGGCGTTGAAGCCCCGACCGGGACGCGATGCGAAGCTCCCAGCCGAGGATGTCCTGCATCGGCTCCGTCTCCGAGAACAGGGTCGGATACCACGCGTTGTCTCCGAGCACGTCGCGGACGCGGTCCCAGTCGCCGTCGTCGACCCGGCGGAGTTCGCCGTCGACGACGACGCTCTCCCACTCGTCCCGCGAGGGGGCGTTCCAGACCGCGAAGCTCGCGCGGGCGGTCCGCTCGGCGAACTCGGTCTTCTTCGAGGACTCCCCGGGCCGGAGGAAGACGAAGTAGAGCCGCTCCCGGTCGGCGTCGTAGCCGAACGAGAGGGGAATCCCGTAGGCGACGCCGTCGTCCGCGAGCGAGAGAACGCCGACGCCCTCCTCGCGGAGCAGGCGGTTTATCTCCTCGGCCGACATCTCGATTCGGTTGTGTTGGGCGAAGTCAGGGGCCATGGTACGTATACGCACGGAGATGACATAAGCCTGCCAGCGAACCGAGCCGGCGGCGTGCACCGCGGGCGGCCCGCGACGCGGGGCTTATCCCCGACGACGACGAACCGCGGGACGACACCCGGATGACGGTGAACACACTCCACCGGCCGACGCACCGAGACGCCCTCGTCCACCTCGAAGCCGCCTTCGAGCGCGGCGACATGGTGACGATATTCGGTCGGTGCACGGTCGATTACGACGGCCGCGCGACGAGCGAACTCGGTCCCGGGGACCGGCTCGTCGTCCTGAAGCCGGACGGCTCGATTCTGGTCCACACCGACGAGAAGCGGACGCCGGTCAACTGGCAACCGCCGGGATGCACTCACTCCGCGAGCGTCCGCGACGGCCGGCTTCGGGTCCGGAGCACGCGCACGAGCCCCGACGAGCGACTCGACGTGCGGTTCGAGCGCGTCGAGCAGTGTTCGGCCTACGCCGTCGACGACCGGAGCGACCTCGAACTCGTCGGGAGCGAGGAGGACCTGCGTCAGCACATCCTCGCGGATCCCGAAATCCTCGAACCGGGCTTCGAGCCTCTCGAAACCGAGCGGCAGAGCGACGCGGGCGCTATCGACATCTTCGGCGAGGACGCCGACGGCGTCCCGGTCGTCGTGGAGTTGAAGCGCCGGCGCGTCGGTCCCTCGGCGGCGAGTCAGCTCCGCCGGTACGTGGACGCGCTCCACCGCGAATTCGGCGACGACGAGCCGATTCGCGGCGTCCTCGTCGCTCCCTCGGTGACGGAGCGAGCCGCCGACATGCTCGACCGCGAGGGGCTGGAGTTCGTCGCGCTCGACCCCGAGACGGGCGAACCGCCGGTCGAGGAGGACGAGAGTGAAAGCGGGGGCGAAGGAGAAAGCAGAGACAGCGACGACGGCGACGACGCCTAATCAGTCCAGCCCGGCGGCGGCGGCGAAGTTCTCGACGGTTCGGTCGGCCGTCACGTCTCCGAAGTCGCGGTCGGCGTCGTCGCCGGGCCAGCCGAAGTCGTCGGCGACGCGGTCGAGGAGGGCGGCCGTGAACTCGGGGTGGTACTGGACCGTCCAGAGGGGCGCGTCCTCGTGGCGGGTCGCGAGGTGGTCGTAGTAGTCCGCGGCGGCGACGGTCTCCATGCGGTCGCCGGGGGCGACGACGTAGTCGCCGTGGACCATCGGGATGCGCTCGGAGACGCCCTCGAACAGGGGGTCGTCGCCGAGGTCCACGTCGGCGATGCCGCGGCGCTGGTCGCCGGCTTCGACGGTGCCGCCGAGGGCGTCGTTGACGAGCTGGTGGCCGAAGCAGACGCCCAGCGTGGGCAGTTCGCGGGCGACGAGGTCGCGGGCGAGCAGGCGCGCGTCGTCGAGCCACGGCCGCTCGTCGGTCTCGTAGACGCCCGCGGTGCTCCCGGTGAGGACGACGGCGTCGACGTCCGAGAGCGTCGGGAGGCCGTCGTCGGGAAGCGAGTGAACGGTCCCCTCGCGGCCGTCGAGCGCGAGGTCGGCGAGCGCGTCGGTGAAGTACGTGGGGCCGTCCGCAGGCATACAGTCGCAGACGAGCAACATGGTCCGAATCGTGGCGGCGGCGGCGCATAAGACTGTCTCCCGGCCGGGACGGTCGGCCCGCCGCGACGAACCGGCGTGCCAGCGCCTGACACGACCGCGGCGGGCGAATGAAGCTTCGAAGCGTTTTTAGCCCGCCTGACCCTTCGGTTTCACAAGTAACCATGTCAGACAAGCCCGCCTCTATGTACCGGGAGATTACGAACCCGGCGTACACCCGACGCGAGTACATCACGGGTATCCCCGGTTCGAAGATCGCACAGCACAACATGGGCGACCTGCAGGCCGACCCCGAGGACTACCCCGTCCAGATCAGCCTGAAGGTCGAAGAGGAAGTGCAGATTCGCCACGGTTCGCTCGAATCCGCGCGTCTGTCTGCCAACCGCCTCATGCTCAAGCACGCCGGCGAAAAGCAGTACAAGATGATCCTGCGCAAGTTCCCGCACCACGTCATCCGCGAGAACAAGCAGGCGACCGGCGCGGGTGCCGACCGTGTCTCCGACGGGATGCGCCAGTCGTTCGGGAAGGTCGTCGGCACCGCCGCTCGCATCCCCAAGGGCGAGACGGTGTTCACCATCTACTGCGACGTCGAGGACGCGGAGACCGCGAAGGACGCCTTCCGCCGCGCGTACAACAAGATGTCGCCGCCGTGCCGCATCGTCGTCGACCGCGGCGAAGAACTGCTCGTCGCGTAAGTTCGCGTCGGCGCGTCGGCGCGTGCTCGGAACGCGCCTCGCCTCGAACCCACCATTTTTCCCCCGGGACCTCACCTCGTAGCGTATGCTTCGGTTGGCGGTCACCACCTCCAGCGAGACGTTCGAGCGAATGCGCGGCCCGCTCGGCGACCGCGGCATCGACGTGGGACACCTCCCCGCCGAGGGGTTCGCGCTCGACCTCTCGACGCCGCCGGCCGAGTCGTTCGACGTCGGCTTCGTCTACCCGTCCCGCCCGATGGAGGGCGGCGTCGTCACCGCCAGACACGACATCCCGTGGGTGAACACGCGCGAGGACGTGCTCACCTCGCGGAACAAGGCGGGCGTCATCGCGGCGCTCGAACGCGCCGGCCTGCCGGTCCCGCGGAGCGTCTGCGTCTCGAACCCGGCCGACGAGTCCGACCTGCTCGACGCCGTTGAATCCGCGGGTCTCGATTACCCCGTCGTCGTCAAGCCGAACTCAACGACACGCGGCGTCGGCATCGCCAAGGCCCACGACCCGGACTCGCTTTCGGGGCACGCGGACGTGCTGAGCCTCGTCCACGACTTCCGAGCGACCGGCGACAAGTCGTTTCTGATTCAGGAGTGGCTCCCGGACGCGCGGGACTACCGGGCGATGGTGCTCGACGGCGAGGTCGTCGGCGCGGTCGAGCGCCGCCTGTCCGACGGCGCGCGCGACGGCGGGCGCTGGAAGCACAACGTCCACCGCGGCGCGGAGGCGGTCGGGGTGACCCTCCCGAAGCGACACCGCGACCTCGCCGAGGCGGTCGCCGACGAGTTGGGCATCCGCTATCTCGGGGTCGACCTGCTCGAGTCCGACGGACGGGTCGTCGTCTCCGAGACGAACGCCCGGCCGACCATCGACGACGACGCGAAGTACGACGCCGGCTTTTTCGACCGACTGGCGGCGCTCATAGAGCGGGTCGCAAAGAAGTCCTGAGCGGGCCGCGGCGAGGTCGAGTCGCTACTCGACGTCGATTGCGGCGGAGTCCTCGGCGCGGTCGAACGTGACCTGCAGGACGCCGTTGTTGAAGGTGGCCGACGCGGAGTGCTCGTCGACGCGGGCCGGGAGGCGGATGCGTTCGTCGTACTCGCGGCGGTCACCGGCGGCGCTGATAGTCAGCGTCTCACCGTCGCACTTGAGGTCGATGGCGTCTTTATCGACGCCCGGGAGGTCCGCGACGAGTCGGAGTGTAGAGCCCTCATCGTACACGTCGATGTGGGTCTCGGAGGCGAATCCGGCGTCGCCTCCGGTCATGTCGTTCATCATCCGTTCGATTTCGTCGAAGATGTTGTCGAACGGGTCGTCGCGGTCGTCTCTGACCATGAGGGCCGCTATGAAATCGGAGGATAAAACGTTTCTGCCTGTGACAGTCTCCTGCCAACGAATCGCCAGAATTCGGCCGCGAGCGCCCGTCTACGACCCGACCGTCCGACCCACGAGTGGCGTGTCAATCTCCGCCCGTGTCTGACCGATTATGTTCGTTTCTGTCGGTATTATGATTGTGAATGAAAGGTAACGTTCGATTCAGCCGGATTTACCGAAACAGATATACTCCTGCGCCCGGGATATCCATACGGATACTACTCGAACATGAGTGAAAAATCCTACCTCAGCGCGGGCGAGAACGTGGATGAATCGGACGTGGTGCGGGTGGCACTCAACGGCTTCGGCCGCATCGGCCGGAACATCTTCCGTGCCGTCCTCGACAACCCGAAGGTCGAACTGGTCGCCATCAACGACGTCATGGACTTCGACGACATGGCGTACCTCGCGAAGTACGACTCCGTCATGGGCCGACTCGACGGCGTCGAGCGCGACGGCGACTCGCTGTCCATCGGCGGCACCTCGGTGAGCCTCTACAACGTTCAGTCCCCCGCGGAGCTTCCGTGGGGCGAACTCGACGTGGACGTGGCGCTCGAATGTACGGGCATCTTCCGCACGAAGGAAGACGCCTCCGCACACCTCGAAGCGGGCGCGGACAAGGTCGTCATCTCCGCGCCGCCGAAGGGCGACGAGCCGGTCAAGCAGATCGTCTACGGCGTCAACCACGACGAGTACGACGGCGAGGACGTCGTCTCGAACGCCTCCTGTACGACCAACTCCGTCACGCCGGTCGCGAAGGTGCTCGACGAGGAGTTCGGCATCGAGAACGGTCTCCTGACGACCGTCCACGCCTACACGGGCAGTCAGAACCTCATCGACAGCCCCCACGCGAAACAGCGCCGCGGGCGCGCCGCCGCCGAGAACATCGTCCCGACGACGACCGGCGCGGCGCAGGCGGCCACCGAGATTCTGCCCCAGCTCGACGGCAAGCTCGACGGCATGGCGATTCGCGTCCCCGTGCCGAACGGCTCGCTCACCGAGCTCGTCGTCCGCCTCGAAGACAAGCCCGACGTCGAGGAGATCAACGACGCCTTCCGCGCCGCGGCCGACTCCGGCCCGCTCGCGGGCGTCCTCGGCTACACGGACGACGAGGTCACCTCGCGTGACATCCTCGGCCTGCCGTTCTCCAGCACCGTCGACCTCAACACGACCAACCAGGTCAACGACGGCGGCCTCTACAAGATTCTGACGTGGTACGACAACGAGTTCGGCTTCTCCAACCGGATGCTCGACGTCGCCCACTTCGTCACTCACCAGTAGACACCGCCGCCGCGAATCGCCCGCGATTTCAGCGCGAGCTACCCACCACTAAGTAATCCCTCCACGTTCTTCCACCCGATGTTCAAGACCCTCGACGACCTCGACCCGGAGCAGTGCGTACTCGTCCGACTCGACCTCAATTCGCCGGTCGAAGACGGCGAGGTCCAAGACAACCGACGGTTCGACCGCCACGCGGAGACCGTCCGCGAACTCGCCGAGGCCGGCCACCGCGTCGTCCTCATGGCCCATCAGGGCCGCCCCGGCGACGACGACTTCGTCTCGCTCGAACAGCACGCCGACATCCTCGCGGGCCACATCGACCGCGACGTCGGATTCGTCGCCGATACGTATGGTGAGGACGCTATCGCCGCCATCGACGCGCTCGAAGCGGGCGAGGTGCTCCTCCTCGAAAACACGCGGATGTGCGACGAGGAACTCCCCGAGGAGGACCCCGAAGTCAAGGCCGACACCGAGTTCGTCCGGACGCTCGCCGAGCACGTCGACGCCTACGTCAACGACGCCTACTCGGCGGCCCACCGCTCGCACGCCTCCCTCGTCGGCTTCCCGCTCGTACTCCCCGCCTACGCGGGCCGCGTGATGCAGACCGAGTACGAAGCGAACTCCTCTATCGCCACCCGCGAGTTCGACGGGCAGGTGACGATGGTCGTCGGCGGGACGAAAGCCACGGACGTCATCGACGTGATGAACAACCTCGGCGACAAGGTCGACCAGTTCCTGCTCGGCGGCATCGCGGGCGAGCTGTTCCTCCGCGCCGCCGGCAACGTCGTCGGCTTCGACCTCGAAGGGATGGACTTCTTCGACGACCAGTGGGAGGAAAACCGCGAGACTATCGAGTCGCTCCTCGACGAGCGCGGCGACCAGATTAAGCTCGCCGTCGACCTCGCCTACGAGGACGAGACCGACGAGCGCGGCGAAATCGCGGTCGCCAACATCACGGAGAAGGACCGCGCGTACCTCGACGTGGGCTCGATGACGGTCGACGAGTACGACCCCATCATCCGCGACTCCGAGGCCGTCTTCGTGAAGGGCGCGCTCGGCCTGTTCGAAGACGAGCGCTTCGCGGTCGGCACGACCGGCGTCCTCCGCGCCATCGCCGAGACCGACTGCTTCTCCGTCGTCGGCGGCGGCGACACTTCCCGCGCCATCGAGATGTACGGCATGGACGAAGGCGACTTCGGCCACGTCTCCATCGCCGGCGGCGCGTACATCCGCGCGCTGACCGGCGCGCCGCTCGCCGGCGTCGAGGCGCTGAAGCAGGACTGAGTTCCTCGCACTCCCGTTCTTCTTCTCGGCGACCGCGTCGGAGCCGCGGAGCAGACGTGTCACCCAACGTTGATAGCCGACGCCGCCGAACCGACGCGCATGAAACTCGGCGTCGTCTCCGACACGCACGACAACCTCGATCACGTCGAAGCCGCGGTCTCGCACTTCGAATCGGAGGGCGCGGACGTGGTCGTCCACTGCGGCGACATCGTCGCGCCCTTTTCGGCCGCGCCGTTCGACGCTGACTTCGACTTCCACGCCGTCCGCGGCAACAACGACGGCGAGTGGGCGCTCCGCGAGGCGGTCGAGTCGTTCGGTACCTACCACGGCGACTTCGCGCACTTGACGCTCGACGGCCAAGAGATAGCGGTGTACCACGGCACCGAGGCCGGACTGGTCGACGCCCTCGTCGAGTCCGAGACGTACGACTTCGTCCTGCGCGGCCACACCCACGAGCGGGTGGTCGAACACCGCGGGAAGACGACGCACGTCAACCCCGGCGGCCTGCCGATTCCCGGCGCTGACGACGAGTTCCACGTCGCGGTCGTCGACCTCGACACCGGGAACGTCGCGTCGCGGTCGCTCTGAGAGCGCGAGTCGAGTGGGTGGAAAAGCCGCGACTGCGCCGCACTGCACTGTACCGGACCGTCTCGCACCACACCGAACTGCACCGCACCGCACCGCACCGAACTGAACTGAACTGAACTGAACTGAACTGGCGATTCGCCGATTAGTCGTCGGCGAACTCCGCGCGCGCCTGCTCAGCGAATCCAGACGGGCTACCGGAGATACCGATACCGAGCGTCTGGTCCGTGAGTGCCATGCTGTCCTGTTGGTCTTCGGTGTCGAACATCGCGCGGATGGCGTCGACGTTCTCCGGAATCACGTCGGACTGCTGGTGGATGGCTTGGAACAGATAGAGGTCCCGGCCGTTGACGCCGATGGACTCGCCCCACACGCAGTTTTCCCACATGTCGCCGCGCGGGCGGCCCGCGTCGAGCGCGAAGTCCATGAGCTTGCCCGCGCCGTCGATGCCCATCCCCTCCGGGATGACGTAGACGCGGTTTTCGCCTTCGAGCAGTTGCCGGACGTGCGCGCCGGTCACGTCGTCTTCGAGCGTGACGTTGAGCGCGTGGACGTGCATCAGCGTCGCCGGCACCTTCAGCCCGAGCGTGTCGATTTCGAGGTCCGGGAAGATGGTCTTCACGTCGGGGCCGTGGTGAGAAGGAATCTTGATCGGGTTCGGGAGAATGTCGTTTATCGGCCCGCGGGAGTTCTGACCGGGGTCGCCGCCGCGGCGGACGAGCGTCGCCCGGACTTTCTCGACGCCGTACTCTTCTTCGAGCGGCGCGATGATGCGCGAGAGGCCGGTCGTGTTACAGGAGACGACGCGGACGTAGTCGGCGTCGCGGGCGGCGTCGAAGTTGGCCCGCGCGTTGAAGCTCACGTCGGCCACGTCGGCGTCCTCGCCGCCTTGGAAGATGGCGGGCGTGTGGTGGGTCTCGTACAGTTCGCGGTTCTCCGCGCCGATGCCGGACGGCGTGCAGTCGACGATGATGTCCGCCTTGGCGACCAGTTCGTCGACCTCGCCGGCGAGCTCGACGCCGGCCTCGGAAAACAGCGGCGAACGTTCCGGAATCGCGGCGTACATCGGGTAGCCGCGTTCGCCCGCGGTGTGCGCTTCGAAGTTGGGCTGGGTCTTGGCCACGCCGATGAGTTCCATGTCGGGTTGCGCGTGGACCGCGTCGGCGACGCGCTTTCCGATTGTGCCGTAGCCGTTGACACCCACTCGTATCATGAGAGACAAACGACCGGGCCCGACCATAGTTATTTCGATGGTTAATACTTAGAAATTAACTCTCGGGCGAGTGAGTCCCTCGATTACCTCCGAGGCGAGTGAACCGCCCGATTCGGGGCGACGGGGCGGAAACCGAGCGGGGGAAGCCGGATGGGAACGCCTAACAGCGCCGGCGGCGCAGGTGTCCACATGACCGAAGCCGACGCCGACCTCCGCGCCGCCAGCGAGACGGCGGTCCGCCAGTGTCTCGACCTCCAGCCCGACGAGTCGCTCGTCGTCGTCACCGACGACAAGCGCGAGCGCATCGGCGAGGCGCTCTACGAGGTCGCGAGCGAGGTGACCGACGACGCGACCATCGTCCGCTACCCACCGGGGAGCCAACACGGCGAGGAGCCGCCCGCGCCGGTCGCCGCCGCGATGCAGTCTTGCGACGCCTTCCTCGCGCCGACGACCAAGAGCCTGAGCCACACCCGCGCCCGCGGCGACGCCTGCGACGCCGGCGCTCGCGGCGCGACCCTCCCCGGCATCACCGAGGAGGTGTTCGTCACCGGCCTCGACGCCGACTACGACGCCATCTACGACCACAGCGCGGCGATGCTCGACGCCGTCGGCGACGCCGACGAACTGCGCGTCACGACCGAGAAAGGCACGGACATCACGTTCGTCCGCGGCGACCGCGAGTGGCTCGCCGACACCGGCGCAATCGCGGAGGCCGGCTCGTTTTCGAACCTCCCCGCGGGCGAAATCTTCCTCAGCCCCGCGTCCGCGACGGGCACCTACGTCGTCGACGGGACGATGATGCCCCACGGCCTCCTCGACGAGGGACAGGAGCTCCGCTTCGAAGTCGAAGACGGCTCCGTCACCGAGATTTCCGACGACGACATCCGCGAGCAGGTCGAGGCCGCGGCCGAGGAGGTCGGCGACGACGCCTACAACCTCGCCGAAATCGGCATCGGCACCAACGTCGGCGTGACCGACCTCGTCGGCTCCGTCCTGCTCGACGAGAAGGCCGCGGGCACGGTCCACATCGCCATCGGCGACGACGCCGGCATCGGCGGCGACACCGACGCACCGCTCCACCTCGACGGCATCATCCGCGAGCCGACGGTGTACGCCGACGGCGAGGAAGTCGACCTGCCGCAACCCTGAGCGGGCGCACGCCGCGACCGCGGCCGCGCGGCCAGCGGGTCGCCGAACGAGCGTCCTGCCACCGACTCCCACGCCGAAACGGAGAAAGGCGGCTTTTTACGGCCTGATGGGCTAGCGACCCGTATGAGCCCACCCGACGCCGGCGAGCGCGTCCCCCTCTCCTGTCCGACGTGTTCGCCCGACGAACCCACCGTTCACGAGGTGCTGAAGCCCGGCGGTCACTCGACCGTCCGGTGTACCGAATGCGGCCACGTCCACAAGGAGAAAGTCGAGATTCCCGACGAGACCGAGATGAACGTCGTCGTCTCGCAGGACGGCGACTCCGTCTCGACCGAGGTGCCCGTGCCGGTCGGCACGACCATCGAGGTCGGCGACGAGTTCATCGTCGACACGCCGGAGGCGATTCAGCTCGTGCGCATCACGGGCATCGAAGTCGGCCCCGAACAGCGCGCCGACGAGGCCGAAGTCGCGGACGTGAAGACCGTCTGGACCCGCGTCGTCGACAACGTCGCGGTCAACGTCACCATCCACCCGAAGGACGGCAAGCGCGAGGACACCCGGAGCGTCACCGTCAACGTCCCCGGCGACTACGAGTTCGTCGTCGGCGAGACGGAGGCGTTCGGCGACGAGGAGGTCGAAATCGAAGGCCTCGTCGTCCGCTCGGACGCCCCCGAGTACCGCCACGGCAAGCTCGACCACCCCGGCGACATGGTGTACGCGAAGGACGCGAAACGCGTCTACGCCCGCGACCAGACCTCGACCGCGTGGTCGGCCTGGTAAGGCGGAGCCGACGCCGAACCGCTCCGACCCGCCGCCGACGGCCCGTCCCGCCGGCCCAACGCACGACCTTTTGTTTCCCGACCCGTCGGTGCGACCATGCCTACCCGCGACCGGTCGCAGTCGTCGGTCGAATCGCTCGCGCTCCTGTGGGCCGCCCGCGAGAGCGGCGTCATCGACGCGCTCACGACGAGCGCCGGCACCGCCGAGGCCGTGGCCGAAACCGCCGGCATCGACTCCCGAGCCGCCCGCATCACCGTCGAGGCGCTGGCCGCGATGGGTTTCATCAAGCGCGTCGGCGACGAGTACGAGATAACCAACCGCGCGCTCGGCTTCCTCGCCAAGCGCGACGTGCGCTCCATCGGCCGCCTCCCGCACGCGCTCGACCGCTTTTCGCTCTACGCCGACCTCCCAGAGACGATGGTGACCGGCGAGTCACCCGCATTTCCGGACGACTGGCTTCGGAACCGACTCGGCGCGCACGACGCCACCGACGAATCGGTCGTCCGGGCCTGCGTCACCGCCGCGGTCCGCGAGGCCCCCGACGCGACGCGCGTCCTCGACCTCGGCGGCGCGTCGGGCGTCTTCGCCCGCGAGTTCCGCGCTCGCGGCCGCGACGTGACCCTCGTCGACGACGCGGACACCGTGGAAGTCGTCCGACCGCTCCTCTCGCGCGCCGGCGTGGACCTCGTCGCCGGCGACCCGACCGACCCGCCGGCGTCGGGGTTCGGCCTCGTCTTCGCCGGCGACGCCTTCGCCGGGCGCGAGCCCGAGGGGGCGCGAGCACTCGTCGCGGGCGCGCACGACGCCCTCGAACCCGGCGGGTCGGCGGCGTTCGTCGACAGCCTGCACGGCCGGTGTTCGACCGACGCGACTGCGGGGCGGGCGGTGGACGCACTCGCGACCGGCCGCGGCGACCTCTACGACGAGTCGACGGTTCGCTCGTGGGTCGAATCGGCCGGATTCGACGGCTGTACGGTCCGAGACGTGCCGGGGACCGACCTGCAGGCGGTCGTCGGCGAGCGTGCGGTTGATTAGGACCGACCTCCGAGGTCGACTATGGACAACTCGGTGCTGCGCGACGACATGGTCGACGGCCTGGAGCACTCCCTGGAGTCGCTCCCGGAAGCCGTCGCCATCGCCATGCGCGGCGTCCCGCGACACGAGTTCGTCACCGACTCGCCGTATCAGAACCGCCCGACGGAGCACCGCGACACGAACACGACCATCCTCGCGCCGACGACGGTCGCGCGCCTGCTTTCCGCGCTCGACCCCCGGCCGGACGACGAGGTGCTCGTCGTCGGCGCGGGCGTCGGCTACACCGCCGCGGTCATCGCCGAAATCGTCGGCGACGCCCGCGTCCACGCGGTCGATATCACGCGCTCGCTCGTCTACGAGGCGCGCGAGAACCTCCAGCGCGCCGGCTACGGCGGCGTCCTCGTCGACTGCCGCGACGGCGCGGAGGGGCTGGCCGACTACGCGCCGTTCGACCGCATCCTCGTCGAGGCCTCGGCGGTCCGCCCGCCCGCGCGGCTCCTCGCACAGCTCGCCGACGGCGGCCGACTCGTCATGCCGAAAGGCGTCGGCGAGCAGACGCTCGTCGCCGTCGAGGACGGCGAGGTGGCCGAGTCGTTCGGCCCGTTGTCGTTCAAACCGCTCCTCGTGGACGGCGAGCAGACGGGGAGCATCGTCAGAAACCGGACGCGCCGCGAGGACCCCGAGTACGAGGGCCGAGGCTGGCACGCCGGCCACGGCTGGGAGCAAGAGTGGATCGACTGGAGCGGTCGCGGGTAGACGAACGAGCAGGAGGATCGACGCGTCCGCCGGCGTGACAGTCACGGTTCTCCGGGGGCGAGAACCGCCGGCGCACGATTTAGCCGCCGAGCGCGTAGCTACCAGTGGTGAATCAACCATGGAGAAGAACGTCGGCGGCTACGACCGCATCGCGCGCGCCGTCCTCGGACCGGTACTGATTATCGTCGGGGCGGCGAGTCTCGCGGGCTTCCTGACCATCGCGGCGGGGACGCTCGGACTCGTCGTCGCGGTCGCGGCGCTCCTCGTCGGAGCGGTCCTCGCGACCACGGCGGTCACCCAGAAGTGCCCGCTCAACGAACTGCTGGGCTTCAACACCTACGAGGGCGCGACGGCGACCGAGACCGAATCCGCGGGCAAGCCCCGCGCGCAGTGAGCTTTTCTTCGACACTCGAACTCGGCCGCGACCGACGAGAGCGGTGATGCTGACCCGACTGTTATCAGATTGAATAACTAGCGGGAAACAGCTTTTGCGTCGCTCCAGAGACCGGACGTAGCGATGACGCCACCACTCCCGACGCGGGAACAGCTCCCGGACGACCTGATCGAACGGGCCAACTGGGTCGGGTGGCGAACACGGACGTGCGACGGCGAGGAGCGGCCGGTCCCGTGCGACGCGACCGGCGACCCCGCGTCGGTGACAGACGCGTCGGCGCGGACGACGTTCGAGGAAGCGCTCGCGCGCGTCCGAGGCGGCCCCGCCGACGGCGTGGGCTACGTCTTCACCGACGCCGACCCGTTCGTCGGTATCGAACTCGACAACTGCCGCGACACCGAGACCGGCGCGACCGAGGCGTGGGCGCAGACGCTCGTCGACCGGCTCGACTCCTACACGGAAGTCAGTCCCTCGGGGACGGGCTACCGCGTGATTGTCCGCGGGACGCTCCCGCCGGGACGCACCCGAGCCGACGCCCTCGAACTCTCGGCCGGCGCGCGGTTCTGTCCCGTGACGGGCGACCGCGTCGACGGCGCGCCCGCGGCGGTCGCCGAGCGAAGCGACGCGCTCGCGGGGGTTCACGGCGCGTACGTCGAAGCCGGCCCCGAGCCGTCGCGGACTCCGACAATCGGCCCGGACGCTCCGGCGGCCGACCCAGTCCACTCGGACCCAGCCACACCGGAATCGGACCGAGCGCCCGCCGACGCGCGCCTCAACGAACTGAGCGGGCCGGGCAACGACCTCGCCGACGACGAGGTCGTCCGCCGCGCTTCGAACGCCGTCAACGGCGTGACGTTCACCCGCCTGTGGCGGGGCGACGCGAGCGGCTACGACGACCGCGACGAGGCGGACGCGGCGCTGTGTTCGATTCTCGCGTTCTGGACGGCCGGCGACGCGCGACAGATGTGTCGCCTGTTTCGAGACTCCGGGCTCTTCCGGCCGGCGTGGGACGAAGTGGCGCACGCGGACGGCTCGACCTACGGCGCGAAGACGGTCCAGCGGGCGGTTCGGGAGACGAGCGAGTTCTACGACCCGTCAGGCTGGTCCAGCGCGGTTCGGCGGTCGCCGACGCCCTCGGACGACGACCGACCGGGAGACGAACCCGCCGACGACGCGGCGAGTGAACCGCAGGAGCCGCAGGGGCCGCCGCCGACCGCCACGTCGCCCATCGGTGAGCGCGGGTCGTTCGACCGGCTCGACGAGCTCCGAGCGCGGCTCGACGAGGTCGCCGGCGAGAACGAACGACTCCGCGACGAACTCGACGCGGAGCGGGAGCGACGGCGCGCCCTCGAATCGGGGATGTGCGACACCGGCGCGGGAGAGAGTGAAGAAGGGAGAGACGGAGACGAACGCGCGGGACGCGGCTGGTCGTTGTTCGGCTGGTTCCGGCCGTGACCGCCGCTATCTCGGCTGTGTACTGAGCGAGTTCACGATTTGAGTCCGCTTCCGGTGAGCGGTACGACCACGTCGGCGTCGCGGTCGAGGACGCCCGAGAGCCGCAGTTCGCGGAGCGCCGCGGGCGCGACGGCGCAGGTCGGCTCCGTGTAGAAGCCGTGGCGGTGGAGCCGGTCGAGCTCGTCTTCGACCGCGTCGGCCGACAGGGCGATGGCGTCGCCGCCGGTGTCGTCGAGCGCCTCGTGAATCTCGGCCTCGCGGACGGGGTCGAGAATCTGGATGCCGTCGGCGACGTCGTTCGTCTCGTCGGCCGTGTGGTGGCGGGCGTCGGCGATGGGCGAGTAGCCGGCGGCCTGCGCGCCGTACAGTTCGGGCATCCGGTCGGTCCACCCCGCCTCGTAGAGCGCGCGGAAGCCGCGGTACGCGCCGAGGAAGAGCGTCCCGTGGCCCAGCGGCGTGACGACCGCGTCGGGGACCGACCAGTCGCGCTGGGCGGCGATTTCGTAGGCGACGGTGGCCGTGCCCGCGAAGAACGCGGGGTTCCACGCGTGGCTCGCGTACCACGCGTCGTCGGCCTCGACGGCCTCGACGCAGGCGTCGGTCACGGCCTGTCTGGAGCCCTCGATTCGGACGGGCTTCGCCCCGGCGCGCTCGATGGCGCGGACCTTCGAGGGCTTGACCGACGCGGGGACGTAGATTTCGGCGTCGATGCCGGCGCGGGCGGCGTAGGTGGCGACGGCGGCCCCCGCGTTGCCCGAGGAGTCCTCGACGACGCGCTCGACGCCGAGTTCGGACGCGAGAGACAGCATCGTCGTCGCGCCGCGGTCCTTGAACGAACCGGAGGGAAAGACGTACTCCAGTTTGAACGAGGCCTCCCACTCCGCGGCGTCGACGAGGGGCGTCATCCCCTCGCCGAGGCTGGCGTGCGGCTCCGTCGGGAGGAAGTCGTCGAACGCCCAGAGACCGTCGCGGTAGTCGAGGTCGGCGTCGGTCGGGTCGGCCGCCGACGGCGTCGGGTCGGCCGCGAAGTCGAGCGGCTCGCCGCAGGCACAGCGCCAGCGCCACGCGTCGTAGGTCTCGCCGCAGGCGTCGCACGCGAGTCGGAGCCGGGTCGGGAGTTCGGGTGATGTCGTCATGAACGTAAGTGGGTGGTGTCTAGCGTGGAGTCGGGGTGTCGGTAGCGTGGAGTCGGGGGTCAGTACGTGTCGAGGTCGATGCCGACGGAACAGACGTACTCGCCGGAGGCGACCTGCGGGAGGCGGCGCGCGCGCCAGAAGACGCCGTCGTGGTCGGCGGTGACGCGGGCTTTGAGCTTGCCGAACACGTCGGTCACCTCGAAGACGACGTCGCCGGCGGAGACGCGCTCGCCGAGGTCGCGTTTGAACCGGACGAGGCCGCCGACCGGCGAGCCGTACTGGTCGAAGCCGCGGGCGCGGGTCTGGGCTTTCAGCTCCACGTCGCCGTCGAGGAAGTCGTAGCCGCGGAGGACGTTGTAGACGCCGCGGACGCCCTTCTCGATGCTCTCTTCGTCCCACCCGACACAGCCGCCGAGTTCGGGGTCGATAGTCGGGATGCCGGCGTCGGGGGCGGCGCGGGCGAGCTGGCCGTCGGGACCTTTCTGGTCGAGGACGTAGCCGCACCCGAACGTCTTGGCGAGCCGGAGGCACTTGGCGTGCATCCGGTGGTGGCGGCCACAGCGGACGCGGACCTCGTCTATCATCCGGCTCGTCGAGCCCTGATGGAGGTCGACGATGAGGTCGGCGTCGCGGGCGGCGGCGAACGTCGCGGCCGCGATGCGCTCCGAGGAGGTGCCGCGCTCGTCGCCGGGGTACGCCCGGTTCATCTTCGTGTCGTCTATCGGATTGCGGTGCTGTGCGACCTGAAAGGCGTGGTAGTTGACGATGCCGACGACGAGAATCGCCCCGGATATCTCCGCGGGGTCGAGTTGCGGGACGACCCGCTGGATGACGCCGACGCCGTTGAGTTCGTCTCCGTCCGAGGCCGCCTGCATGTAGAGCGTCTTGCCCGACGACGCGCCGTTGATGACGGCGACGGGCAGGCCGACGCTCCCGCCGTCGCGGGACTCGCCGACTTCGAGGCGGCCCACGTCCATCTCCCCGGGGGCCGCACTCGCCGTTCCCAAGGTAATCATACCGCCAACCTCGGACCCGTCTCCCTTTAGGGGTTCGGTCCGTTGAAGCCCCCGAGGAAAGCGTTGCCGCTATGGTCTCGCGGCCGCAACCGGCGAGCGTGACAGACGACGTTCCCGAACGGCCGCCGACGGGGGGACTGGTGCAGGCGCTGGACGTGCCGCGAAACGCCGCTATCGGGGCGGCCGTCGGTCTCGCCTTGGCCGCCGTCGCCTATCTCTTTCGGGTGCTCGAACTGTTCGGCCCCTTCGCCGGCACCCGCGAGTACCCGATACTCGGCCCCGAGGGCTGGTTCCTCCTCCTCGCGTTCGTCCTCGCGTCCGCGACGGCACTGCTCGTCGCGACGGTGCTGACGCTCGTCTCCGCGTATCGGCTGAGTAAGACGCTCTGAGTCGTCGACTCCGGCGGTTCGGCCTCGGGCTCGGACTCGGTCAGGGCGGGGCGGGGCCGGCCTACTCGTCGAACTCGCGCTCGTCGCCGACGAGTTCGCCCAGTCGCTCCGCCCCGGCGCGGGTCCCCTTGGCGATGATGAGGTCGCCGCCGTGGAGCCGCGTTTCCGACCCCGGGGAGACGACCCACTCGCGGCCGCCGGCCCGGCGGACCGCGATGACGCGCATCCCCGTCTCCGTCTTGACGCGCCGGTCGCCGAGGGTCGCCTCCGCGAGGTCGCTCGACGGGGCGACCCGCAGGCGGATGATGACCTCGTCGGACTCCTTGACCGCGGCGGCGACGACGGGGTGGGCGTCGATGCCGCGGAGGACGCCCTCGGCGATTTCGAGCGCGGCGTCGGAAATCATCTCGGTCGCGCTCGCCAGTTGGACGAGTCCACGGAGCGACACGGGGTCTTCGACCCGGCTCGCCGCGCGGAGCGTCCACGCCTCGAACCGGGACTTGAGCGCGTCAACCTCGGCTTCGAGTTCCTCGACCTCCTCGGCGACGCCCTCGCTGTCGAACAGCACCGCGCCGTAGGCGAGGTCGACCGCGAGCTCGCTCATGTCCTTCATCAGGACGATGGAGTCGACGGCGCGTTCGAGGTCCTCGATGGTCGGCTCGGGCACGTCCGGCGGGTCGTACCGGAGCCCGGTGGCGGCCTCGTGGACGGTCTGGAGACCGTCGTCGCGGCCGCGGAGGAGGAGCACGTCGCCGGCGCGGAGCGTCGTCTCGTGGTCGGGGTTGGTCACCCACTCGCCGGCGCGGTGGATGGCGACGACGCGGACGCCCGTCTCGGTCTCCATGTTGATGTCGCCGAGGTCGCGGCCCGCGTACGGCGACTCGTCGGTGAGTTCGCACCGAATCGTCGTCTCGACGGCCTCGGGGAGCGCCGCTCGGATGGCGTCCGGGAGGCCGATGTCCTCGATGACGACCTTGGCGATGTCGCCCGCGGCGTCCGAAATCTTCTCGGCCGCGCCGACGACGCCGAGGACGGGCGCGAGTTCCTCGGCGTCCTCGGGGCTACGAGCGGCCATCATCAGGCTCATACGCGCCTGTAGCTGGAGGATGTCCATCCGCTCTTCGAGGTCGAGGACCTCGGCCGCGAGGTCGTCGTTAGCGTGGAGGACGGCGGAGTACGAGAGGTCGATGAGTAACTCCGCGGTGTCTTTCATCTCGGCGAGGACGGCCTTGACGCTGACAGGCTCGTACTCGATGTCCTCCGGATTCATGCGCCCGCCTTCACGACGGGACGGCAAAAGGCTTGCCAGGAATAGTGGTGCCACCGTGGTTCGAACGAACTACGCCGCCGACGTATATGACTGCGAGGGTCGCCCGAGCGGCGCGCGCGGCGCGGCTCGGGAACACCGTATAAATGGCCCGAAAACAACGACAATCGTCGAACACTATGTTAGACAGCAACAGTCGCCGAAATCGACAGACGGAACTGCCTTCGTATGTGTATGGCGGTCGATAACATATGAGTGAAAACGATAACGCTTTTTTGATATGGTAGGCAACGTTCTGGGTATGTCAGGCGAACTGAAGCGGGGGCTGGAAGGTGTGCTGGTCACCGAATCGAAGCTCAGTTTCATCGACGGCGACGCGGGACAACTCGTTTACTGCGGGTACGATATCGAAGACCTCGCACGGGACGCAAGCTACGAGGAAGTGCTCTATCTCCTGTGGCACGGGGAGCTTCCGACGCGCGAGGAACTCGACGCGTTCTCCGACGAGCTCGCGGCCCACCGCGGCCTCGACGACGGCGTCCTCGACGTGGCGCGCGAACTCGCCGAGCAGGACGAGTCGCCGATGGCGGCGCTCCGAACGCTCGTCTCCGCGATGTCGGCGTACGACGAAAACGCCGACTTCGAGGACGTGACCGACCGCGAGGTCAACCTCGAAAAGGCAAAGCGCATCACGGCGAAGATGCCGTCGGTGCTGGCGGCCTACGCCCGCTTCCGTCGCGGCGACGACTACGTCGAGCCCGAAGAGAGCCTGAACCACGCGGCGAACTTCCTCTACATGCTCAACGGCGAGGAGCCGAACGAGGTGCTCGCCGAGACGTTCGACATGGCGCTCGTGCTCCACGCCGACCACGGCCTGAACGCCTCGACGTTCTCCGCGATGGTCACGTCCTCGACGCTTTCCGACCTCTACAGCGCGGTCACGTCGGCCATCGGAACGCTCTCGGGGTCGCTCCACGGCGGCGCGAACGCGAACGTCATGCGGATGCTGAAGGACGTCGACGACAGCGACATGGACCCCACCGAGTGGGTCGAAGACGCTCTCGACCGCGGCGAGCGCGTCGCCGGGTTCGGCCACCGCGTCTACAACGTCAAGGACCCCCGCGCGAAGATTCTCGGCGCGAAGTCCGAGGCGCTCGGCGAGGCCGCCGGCGACATGAAGTGGTACGAGATGTCGGTCGCCATCGAGGAGTACATCGGCGAGGAGAAGGGTCTCGCGCCGAACGTGGACTTCTACTCCGCGTCGACGTACTACCAGATGGGCATCCCCATCGACCTCTACACCCCCATCTTCGCCGTCTCGCGCGCCGGCGGCTGGATTGCGCACGTCCTCGAACAGTACGAGGACAACCGTCTCATCCGCCCCCGCGCCCGCTACACCGGCGAGAAGGACCTCGACTTCCCGTCGGTCGACGAGCGATAGGCGACGCGTCGCACGCGACTTTTTCCCGTTCCCCGTCACCCGGAGCGACGCGTCGCCCGCCGGGGGCGCTCCCGCTTCCGTCTCCGCCGTCCGTCGTCCGAGCGCGCCTCGCTCAGTCGTCTTCGCCGGCGTCCTCGACGCCGACGCTCCCGCGTTCGACCATGAGCGAGTCGGCGTGGCCCGCCCAGTCGGCGTAGTAGAACGCGACGAGCGCGAACAGTCCCATCCACGTGAACGACAGGACGATGCCGATTCGCGCGCCGAGCGGGCCGTAGTCGAACACCTCGACGAGCAGGTACGACAGACCGACGAAGAAGCCGAACACCCCGGTCAGCCGGGCGACGAAGGGGATTCGCGTCGCGCCCGCGCCCTGTAGCGACCCGGAGAGGCCGACGAACAGCGCCAGCCCCGGCGCGGCGAGGCCGTAGGCGACGGCGAACTTCACGGCCCACTCGATGTCCGCGCCGCCGCCGGAGCCGAGGAGGCCGACGACGGGTTCGGTGAACGCCGCGAGCAGGAGGCCGATACCGCCGACCGAAACGACGGACAGGAGCGCCACCGCCTCTCCCTGATACCGGGCGGCCTCGCTGTCGCCCGCCCCGAGGGCCTGTCCGACGAGGACGCTGGCGGCGACGTTGTAGCCGCGCGCCAGCGGGCTGGCGACCTGCTGGTAGACCCGGCGGCCGATTTGGAAGCCGGCGTTGACGGCGTCGCCGAAGCCGAGGAGGAGCGCGTTGAACGGGAACTCCGCGAGTTCGGCCGCGATGCCCTCGCCGACTCGCGGGGTGGCGATGCGAACGAGTTGGCCGGCGACCGTCCGGTCGCGGGGGCGGACCAGCGAGGTCGGCGACGCGGGGCGGGCGAGCGCGACGAGGAGCAGGCCCGCCGAGAGGACGTTGGCGGTGGAGGTGGCGAGCCCCACGCCGAGCACGCCGAGCGCCGGCAGACCGGCGAGGCCGAAGCCGAGGCCGACCGACAGTCCGATGTTGACGACGTTGGCGAGGACGTTGACCAGCATCGGAGTCCGGGTGTCGCCGACGCCCTGCAACAACCGCGAGCCGACGAGCGAGACCAGCCGCGCGGGCGAGGTGGCGAAGATGACCGCGAGATACGTCGTTCCCAGTTCGACGGCTCGGTCGCTCGCGGGGAACGCGCCGATGGCCGCGTCGCCCAGCGTGAAGCCGAAAATCAGAAACGGGATTCCCGCGAGGAACGCGAGGACGAGCGCCGTCGAGATGGCCTCGCTCCGGTTGGCGTCCGCGCCGCTCCCCGTGTCCTGACTGGAGAGCGCGATTGCGCCGCCGCCGAGGCCGAGGCCGATGCGGAGCGGAAACCGGGCGTAGAGATCGGCGAGGCCGATAGCGACGACGGCGGCCGGGGAGAGCGCCGCGGTGACGGCCACGTCGACGGTCCGCATCGCCGTCTGAGCGGTCTGCTCGGCCATCACCGGCCACGCGAGCGAGAAGATACGCTTCCAGACCCGCCGGAGGCGACCGAGGTTCATGCCGAGGCCACGGACCTCGCGCAGTTGACGCTACCGGAAGCGGCGGTCCCGTCGGTCGTGTTCGATACGACGCGCGAATGACGAACGTCAGACGCGAGCGCTTGGTCGCCGCAGTCGTTCGATTTCACTTTCACTCCGGGTGGGGGACGTTTATATGCACGGGGACCAGAAAGACAGTTGCACGTCACACGCGTGCATTCCCCCTTTCCCCTTTCACCGACCGGCGAGCGACGGCGACGGCGCGCGTTGCCGGGGGCGAGACCGAGTTCTCAACCGACGACCGTGAGGGTTGACATCACGCCCCTGATGCGGACTGGTCCCGAACGATTAAACACAGACACGGGCGATTTCCGACCATGCTCACGCTTGCCGACGTACGCGCCGCCCGCGAGCGCGTCGAAGCGGTCGCCCGGCGGACACCGCTGGAGTACTCTCACACGTTCTCGGAGATGACGGGTGCCGAGGTGTACCTGAAGCTCGAAAACACCCAGCGCACGGGGTCGTTCAAGATTCGCGGCGCGACGAACCGCATCGTGACGCTCTCCGACGAGGAGCAGGACGCGGGCGTCGTGACCGCGAGCGCCGGCAACCACGCGCAGGGCGTCGCGCTCGCGGCGTCGCGGGCGGGCGTGAACTCGAAAATCGTCATGCCGGAGTACGCGCCGATTTCGAAGGTGAAAGCGACCGAGCGCTACGGCGGCGACGTGGTGCTCTACGGCAACGACTACGACGAGGCGCAGGCGAAGGCCCACGAAATCGAGGCGGCGGAGGGCCGGACCTACGTCCACGCGTTCGACGACGAGTACGTCATGGCCGGGCAGGGAACCATCGGCCTCGAAATCGCGGAGGACTGCCCCGACCTCGACACCGTGGTCGTCCCCATCGGCGGCGGCGGCCTCATCTCCGGCATCTCGACGGCCATCAAAGAGCAGTTCCCCGACGCCCGCGTCATCGGCGTGCAGGCGGAACAGGCCTCCAGCGCCGCCGATTCGCTGAACAAGGGGTCGATTCAGACCATCGACGAAGTGGACACTATCGCCGACGGCATCGCCGTCCGCAGAATCGGCGACAAGCCGTTCGAGGTCATCCGCGAGCGCGTGGACGAGGTGGTCACCGTCTCCGACGAGGAAATCGCCGTGGCGCTTACCTACCTGCTCGAACGCGCGAAGACGCTCGTCGAGGGCGCGGGGGCCGTCGCGCTCGCGGCGCTCCTCTTCCAGAAGTTCGACTACGAGGAGGGCGAGGTCGTCGTCCCCGCGCTGTGCGGCGGCAACATCGACATGAACACGCTGACGACCGTGGTGATGCGCGGCCTCGTCGAGACGGGCCGGTACCTCAAGATTCGGACCGAACTGAAAGACCGCCCCGGCTCGCTCGAACAGCTCATCGGAATTATCGCCGCGGAGAAGGCGAACATCTACGCCGTCAGGCACGACCGCACCTCGCGGAAAATCGCGCTGAACGCGACCGAGGTCGAAATCGACCTCGAAATGCGCGGGCCCGACCACGTCGAGTCGCTCCTCGGCGAACTCCGCGAGGCGGGCTACGACGTGGAAGTCCTCGACTGACCGCGTCGCCGGCGCGGTCGGCCGGAACCCTCGTTCGAAGCCGACCGCTCAGGCGAGCCGCGTGAGGCCCATGAACACGAGGAGCGCGCCGATGCCCCGGTAGAGCCAGACGGGCGGGGCGGACTTCTCGGAGCCGTCCGGGGACGGGCGGCGGAGGAACTCGAACCCGAACGCGTGGATTCGCGCCGGGAACGCGAGGTACGCGACGCCGAGCGCCACGACCCCGACGGAGCCGACCTGCCACAGGAGGTTCATGTGCTAAATCCGAACTGTTCCGGCGTATGCTTGTCGGTCGGGACGGTCGGGCAGTCGAGGCGGTCGGTCGACGCGTCGGCGACCGGAGTCCGCCAGAGACGGGCGCGTTTCGGGCGTGTGAGCGCGTGCCCGGCCCCCGACGAACGCCCCCATTTTACCCGGTCGATTATGTCGAATTCGGGCGGGAGACCCCGGCTACGATGATTTTCAGTTCGTGGGAAGCATGCGGGGATTGACTCTCCCCCAATACGAAGGTCTTTAAGAGGGAGTCTCCGGTCCACCGCCCCCGGCCCCCCGGTTCGCCTCGTCGTCAGCGACCCCGCACCCCAACCATGCTCGACCCAGTCATCGCCAGCCGGTTGCAGTTCGCGCTCACGACTATCGTCCACATCATCTTCCCCGTGATGAGCATGGGCCTCGCGCCCTTCCTCATCTACTTCACGTGGAAGGACATCCGCACCGACGACCCGGTGTACGAACAGCTCAGGCGGTTCTGGACGAAGATTTTCGCCGTCTCGTTCGTCGTCGGCACGGTGACCGGCATCGTCCTCGAATTCGAGTTCGGGACGAACTTCGCGGCGTTCTCGACGGCGGCCGGCGAGCTGTTCGGCGGCCCGCTGGCGACCGAGGGGATGATGGCGTTCATGCTCGAAGCGACGTTCCTCGGGGTGTTCGTCTTCGGCCGCGAGAAGGTCTCCGACGCACTCTATATGGTGTCGGCCGTCGCGGTCGGCCTCGGCACGTGGCTCTCGGCGGTGTGGATTCTCGTCGCCAACTCGTGGATGCAGACGCCGCGGGGGTACGAACTCGCGCGCGAGAGCGGCCAGCTCGTCGTCTCGCTCGTCGACCCCATCGCGGCGTACGCCAACCCGCGGTTCCCGTGGATGTTCGTCCACATGCAGAACGCCGCGGTGCTGTCGGTCGCGCTGTTCATGGCCGGCGTCGCGGCGTACCACGTCTGGCAACGCGGCATCAGCGCCGACGACGACCGCGAGGGCGCGCGCTTCTGGCGAAAGACGCTCAAGGTCGCGCTCGTCGTCCTGCTCGTGACCGCGCCGTTTCAGGCGATTCACGGCGACGCCTACGGCCGCCACGTCTACGAGACCCAGCCGCAGAAGTTCGCCGCCATGGAGGCCGTCTGGGAGACCGACAGCTACGTCCCCGAGTACATCTTCGCCATCCCGACGAGCCTCGACGGCATCACCGACCCGCGCGCGAAAGAGCTGTTCGGCATCGGCATCCCCGGCGGGGCGTCGTGGTTAGCAAGCGGGGGTGACCCCCAAGCCGAAATCACCGGCCTCAACGAGTTCGACACGGAGGCCCCGCCGGTCGCCGTCGTCTTCTGGTCGTTCCGGCTCATGGTCGCCGCAGGGTTCTGGTTCATCCTGTTGGCGTTCTGGGCGGCCTATCGCTGGTGGACCGACGAGCTGTACGACGACGACCTGTTGCACAAGGCGTTCGTCGGGTCGTCGCTCCTCGGCATCTTCGCCGTCGAGGTCGGCTGGATCGTCACCGAGGTGGGCCGACAGCCGTGGGTCATCCAAGGCGTCCTCAGGACGAGCGAGGGGGTGTCGCCGGGACTCACCGGCTTCGAGGCGACGCTCACGCTCGCCGGCTTCGCCGTCGTGTACACCGGCCTGCTCGCGCTCTACACCTACGTGATTCGCCGCATCATCCGCGAGGGACCGCCGAGCGTCGACGAGACGGCGGGGGGTTCGGAGGCCGCCTCGCCCTCGGGGGTGACCGGCGATGACTGACTACGGCGCGTTCGCCACCGACCCGCTTTTCGGCCTCCCACTGCAGGAGCTGTGGTTCGGGCTCGTCTTCTTCATCCTCGGGATGTTCCTGTTCCTCGACGGCTTCGACTTCGGCGTCGGGGCGCTGTTTGCGACCCGCGACGACGACGAGGAACGCGAGACGCTTCTGGCCGCAATCGGCCCCTTCTGGGACGGCAACGAGGTGTGGCTCGTCGTCTTCGGCGGCGCGCTGTTCGCCGCGTTCCCGGCGGTGTACGCGAACCTCTTTAGCCGCCACTACCTGCTCATGTTCGCCATCCTCGGGGCGCTCATCCTCCGCGGGCTCGCCCCCGAGATGTACGAACAGCGCCACGACGAGGCGTGGCAGACGTGGTGGGGGCGGGCGTTCGTCGTCGGGAGCGTGAGCGCGCCCTTCTTCCTCGGCGTGTTCGCCGCCCACTGGCTCCTCGGCGTCGAGTCGCTCCTGTCGCTCCCCGGCGTCGTCGTCGGCCTCGCCGTCGTCGCGCTCACCGTCGTCGCCGGCGTCGGCTTCCTCGCGATGAAGACCCGCGGGAGCCTCCAGCGCGACGTGGCCGACTACGGCCCCCGGGCGATGGCGGCCTACCTCGCGCTCGTCGTCGTCACGCTCGGCTACCTCGTCGCCGTCCGCCCCGACCTCGGCGTCCTCGCACCGGTGCCGCTGGCGCTCGTCGCCGTCAGCCTCGCCGCCGCCGCGGGCTACCTGCTCGCGCTCCGCGAGGGGCGCTACACGCTCGCGTTCGGGACCGTCCCGGTCCTCGTGTTCGCGTTCGTCGCGCTCGTGGCGACGCTCATGTTCCCCGTGGCCGACCCCGCGACCGGGCTGACCGTCGCGGACGCCATCGTGTCGGTGCTCCCGCTGAACATCATGAGCGTCGCGTCGGCGCTTCTGTTGCCGCTCGTGTTCACCTACTTCGGCATCCTCTACTCGACGTTCAGCGGCCCCGTCGAGACCGGCGAATCGTACTCCTGACCGACCGCACCCGACACCCACACCAACCATCTAATCATGGCTACGCTCCCCAACACCGAACCCACCGTCGAATCGCTCACCAAACCGCTGACCCTCCTCGGCCTCGGGCTGGTCGTCGTCAGCGTCGCCGTCGCGGGGGTCGCCCTCCGAGACGGCGACGTGGTCACCGCGCTCGGGATGGGGCTGTTGTTCGCCTCGGGCGTCCTCACGACCGGTATCAGCCTCTCCGGGAAATCGGTGTAACCCGGCTGACTGCGGCGGGGACGCTCCGCCGCGGACCCGGTCGTTCCACCCTATTTTATGCCGTCGTGGCGAAATCCACCGCGTATGAAGCGCGTCATCGAGACCGACGAAGCGCCGGCCGCGGTCGGTGCGTACAGTCAGGCGACGACCAACGGCTCGCTCCTCTACACGGCGGGACAGATTCCGCTGACGCCGGACGGCGACCTCCTCGACGACGAGGACATCGCGACGCAGACGACGCAATCGCTCGACAACGTGATGGCCATCCTCGCGGAGGCCGGCGCTGACGCGAGCGACGTGCTGAAGACGACCGTGTTCCTCGCCGACATCGACGACTTCGAGGAGATGAACGAGACGTACGCGACCTACTTCGACGAGGAGCCGCCGGCCCGCTCGGCGGTCGAGGTCGGCAACCTGCCGAAGGGCGTCGGCGTCGAAATCGAGGCCGTCGCCGTCGTCGACGAGGCGTAACGTGGCCCGCCGCGTCCGGTCCGCGCTCGCGTGGGGCACGGCGAGCCTCCTGCTCGTGGGCGTCCTCGCGCAGGGCGCGGTTCTCCTCGGACTCGGTATCGACGCGTCGTTCGGGGCGGTCGCCGCGGTGGCGGTCGTCGCCGGCGTCGCGGTCGCGTCCGTGACATACGCCATCGAACCGCGACTCGAACGGAAAGGAAGGGCTTAAATTATCCAGGCGGGAACGTTGCGTTGTAAGCCAGGATGGCCGAGCGGTAAGGCGCACGCCTGGAAAGCGTGTTCCCTCTGGGATCGGGGGTTCAAATCCCTCTCCTGGCGCTTCTCTGAAAACTACACCTCCGAGCGACGCGTCTCGGCGCGTCGCGGACGGCTGTTTTCGTGAAGCGTTTCTGAGAGGGATTTGAACCAGGGAGCGAAGCGAACAGAGTGAGCGGAGCGACCGAGGTTCAAATCCCGCTCCCGACACGTCTCCGAAAACCCATATCTGTGACCCAGACCCGCACCGAGTACACCGACTCGAACCCCGCCTCTCGCGCCCGAGGCACATAGCCTCTCGCTTAATCGCCGGACGGCGGGAACCGTCGGCGGAGTCTATCGCACCACCCGCCAAGGACTACTTACGTCGTGACTGGCAGGGCACCCCCAGTTCGACGCGACCCGAGGCACTACCACCACACACCCAATCGAAGGCACAACCAGAGACCCGACCGTACGAACTGTTCGGACAAAACATTCATCCCCATGGGACGCGATACCACGATTGACAATGCCTGACACCAAGACCGGCCGCGAGAAGAAGGGCCTCAACAAGCGGACCCAACTCACCGAGCGGCTGTACGAACGCGAGTTATCGGTGTTAGACGGAGACGACGACGAGCCCCCGCTCGAGGCCGCGAACGACGACGCCGAAGGCGAGTTCCTCGCGGACGAACTCCCCGAGGACGACTGACGGCGCGGCCGACTCAGCCTCCGACCACGCGAATTTTTATCCGGCGCACCAGAACGTGAGAGCGTGCACCACCGCGCGAACTACGCGACCGTGTTCATCGGGTCGCATCTCCACCCCGACGGCGAGACGCTTGACCTCGACTGGGCGGACGACGCCGGCAACGAGACGGCGACGTTCGAGTTCGACGTCCCGACCGACGACCCCAGAGAGCCGTACCTCGGCATCCAGGCGTTCGACGTGGGCGAGTACGGCCACGAGATTCGAATCAACGGCGACCCGCTTTCGGGGTTCGACATCCCGCCGGGCGACGGCTGGCAGTACTGGGTCGACACCGTGACCGGGGCGCACCTCGTCGAAGGGACGAACACCATCCAAGTCGTCCGCGACGACGAGGGGGACGACGCGTTCGCCGTCGGGACGGTGACGGTCCACTGGAAAGAGCCGGTCGAGGAGTAGCGTATAAAGCGGTTCGGCCGGGGGCGAATTGTGGTGTGAAATGACGTACCATGCGTTTCCCCCGAACACCTCGAAGGGGACCTCAGTCGCGCGGTTACCGGGAGTACGCGCCGGACGCTCGGATTCCGGCCTCCGATTCGTCGGCGAAGCTTTTTTATAGAATCACAAACAATCAAGGCCTGTCTATGAGCCAGCGAATGCAGCAGGGTCAGCCGATGATCATCATGGGCGAGGATGCACAGCGCGTCAAGGACCGCGACGCGCAGGCGTACAACATCCGCGCCGCACGAGCAGTCGCCGAGGCGGTACGTTCCACACTCGGCCCGAAGGGGATGGACAAGATGCTCGTCGACTCGATGGGCGACGTCACCATCACGAACGACGGCGTCACCATCCTCAAGGAGATGGACATCGACAACCCGACGGCCGAGATGATCGTCGAGGTCGCCGAGACGCAGGAGGACGAAGCCGGCGACGGAACGACGACGGCGGTCGCCATCGCGGGTGAACTCCTCAAGAACGCCGAGGACCTCCTCGAACAGGACATCCACCCGACGGCCATCATCCGCGGCTTCAACCTCGCCTCCGAGAAGGCGCGCGAGGAGATCGACGACATCGCAGAGCGCGTCGACCCCGACGACGAGGAACTCCTGAAGAAGGTCGCCGAGACCTCCATGACGGGCAAGAGCTCCGAGCTCAACAAGGAGCTTCTCGCGGACCTCATCGTCCGCGCCGTCCGGCAGGTCACCGTCGAGGCCCACGACGGCTCCCACGTCGTCGACCTCGAAAACATCTCCATCGAGACCCAGACCGGCCGCTCCGCCTCGGAGTCCGAGCTCCTCACCGGCGCCGTCATCGACAAGGACCCCGTCCACGACGACATGCCGGTCGAGTTCGACGAGGCCGACGTACTGCTTCTCAACGAGCCCGTCGAGGTCGAGGAGACCGACATCGACACGAACGTCTCCATCGAGAGCCCCGACCAGCTCCAGAAGTTCCTCGACCAGGAGGAGGCCCAGCTGAAGGCGAAGGTCGACCAGATCGTCGACTCCGGCGCTGACGTGGTCTTCTGCCAGAAGGGCATCGACGACCTCGCCCAGCACTACCTCGCAAAGCAGGGCATCCTCGCGGTCCGCCGGACGAAGAAGTCCGACATCCGCTTCCTCAAGAACATCACCGGTGCGGCCGTCGTCTCCGACCTCGACTCCATCGAGGCCGCCGACCTCGGTCGCGCCTCCGTCCGCCGCGACGAGGCCGACGAGCTGTTCTACGTCGAGGGCATCGGCGACGACGTCCACGGCGTCACGCTCCTGCTCCGCGGCTCCACCGACCACGTCGTCGACGAGCTCGAACGCGGCGTTCAGGACGCTCTCGACGTCGTCGCCTCGACGGTCGCCGACGGCCGCGTGCTCGCCGGCGGCGGTGCCATCGAGGTCGAACTCGCCTCGCGCCTCCGCAACTACGCCGACTCCGTCTCCGGACGCGAACAGCTCGCCGTCGAGGCGTTCGCCGACGCGCTCGAACTCGTCCCGCGCGTGCTCGCCGAGAACGCCGGTCTCGACTCCATCGACACGCTCGTCGACCTCCGCGCGGCCCACGAAGACGGGCAGGTCCGCGCCGGACTGAACGTCTTCACCGGCGAGGTCGAAGACGCGTTCGAGGCTGGCGTCGTCGAGACGGCCCACGCGAAAGAGCAGGCCATCGCCTCCGCCTCCGAAGCCGCGAACCTCGTCCTCAAGATTGACGACATCATCGCGGCCGGTGACCTCTCCACCGGCGGCGACGACGACGAAGGCGGCGCACCCGGCGGCATGGGTGGCATGGGCGGCATGGGCGGCATGGGCGGCGCGATGTGAAAATCGGGAAAACTGATTTCCACATGAGCCGCCGGGCGGAGCCCGGCAACGCGATGTGAAGATAGGCTAACGCCTTCACTCACCCATCCCCCGACGCCTGCACCGCGCGACAGACCACGTTATTTTATCGAGAACGACCCCCACAGCGCCGGAGAGCCGCGGCTTCGCGACGCCGTCGACAGCACGCGGCGGTTCCGTACCCCGACTCGCGTCGGCTCCGGCTTCCCGACAGTCGGACGGGAGCCGACCGTTCCGAGTCACCGGCCGCTTAGAAGTTGGATAATTCTCTCACTTTCTCAGACACACTTGCAGTTGTGTTCAGAAATAGAACGAACTAAGTAGCAGGTACGGCAACGTGTCCCCATGCGCAAGACGCTGCTGTTGAACAAGGACGACGTTCACGAGAACGTCCAGATGCCGGAGCTCATCTCGGCCATCGAGGACGCGTTCGCCGCCTACGAGTCCGGCGACGCCCAGATGCCGCCGAAGTCCTACATCGACCTGCCGCAGTACAACGGCGACTTCCGGTCGATGCCCGCCTACCTCGACGCGGGCGACTGGGACGCCGCGGGCATCAAGTGGGTCAACGTCCATCCCGACAACGGCGACAAGTACGACCTGCCCACCGTCATGGGCACGATGATTTACTCCGACCCCGAGAACGCCTTCCCGCTGGCGCTCCTCGACGGGACGGAGCTCACGATGCTCCGCACCGGCGCGGCCGCGGCCGTCGCCACCGACCATCTCGCCGTCGAGGACGCCTCCTCGATGGGCATCATCGGTGCCGGCGTCCAGTCGTACACGCAACTCCGTGCCATCAGCGAGGTCCGCGACATCGAGGAAGTCGTCATCTCCGACCTCGACGAAGAACGCGTCGCCGACTTCATCGACGCCTTCGAAGACGAGTTCGACATCCGCCCCGGCTCCATCGAGGAGGCCGCCGGCTGTGACGTGCTGTCGACGGTGACGCCCGTCGAGTCGCCCATCGTCCCGCGCGAGGCGGTCGGCGACCACACCCACATCAACGCGATGGGTGCCGACGCCGAGGGGAAACACGAACTCGCCGACGAGGTGCTCCTCGACGCCAAGCTCGTCATCGACGACCACGCCCAGACCACCCACTCCGGCGAAATCAACGTCCCGTACCACGAGGGAGTCCTCACCGACGACGACATCTACGGCGCAATCGGCGACATCGTCCTCGGCAACCTCGACGGCCGCACCGACGCCGACGGTATCAGCGTCTTCGACTCGACCGGACTGGCGATTCAGGACGTCGCGGCGGCCCACGTCGCCTACGAACACGCGTTCGAAAACGACAACGGCTACGCGTTCGACCTCCTCGGTCTCGCCGAGTGAGGTCGCCCGACGCGACGCCGCTGGCATTCACCGTTTTCTTTTGCGGTCCGATTCTGCGAGCTACGGGCTCGGTCCGCGCTGTGCGTTGAGGTAGCCGAACGCCTTCGAGAGGACGTAGACGATGGCGATGAAGGGCAGAAACGGGACCAACAGGACGACGAGGATGAGAAACATCGTCCACCCGATGGAGTCCATCTCGCTGTCGGGGCGCATGTGCGACCCCGGCGTGACGGTGTGGTAGGCCTTCCGTGCGAGGCTCGGCGAGTCGTCTTCGCTCATGCGATACTGTTAGTTCGGCGAGAGGATAAATCGAGCGCCGGAGGGGGCAGTCCGCGCCGGGAGTCGTGCCGGCGTCGCGCCGCGTTCGGGCGAGACGCGGCGTTTCGGTCGCGGAGCGGGTTCGTCGCCCCCGGCTATTCGAGGTGGACCGCGGGGCGGAACGGAATCGCCTTCGAGGCGCGGTCGGCGGGGTCGACGATGTCGGGGTCGTCCTCGGCGAACACCTCGACCTCGGCGTCGAACTCGCGGCCGAGGAAGTCGGCGGCGCGCTCGTAGGTGTCGGCCTCGTCCAGTTCGAGTTGGGCGCGGAGCGTCGATTCGTCGCGGCCGCGGGTCTGGTCGACGAGGTCCTGCACGAGGTCGTTGACGTCGTTGCCCCGCTCGCGCAGGTCGGGGTCCTGCATGACCTGCCCCATGATTGCGCCGACGTTGTCGCCGTTGTCGACGACCGTCTCGAACACGTCGCGCTTCCAGTCGGCGGCGACGTAGACGCGGATGGTGTCGGGGTCCGAATCGGTCACGCCGATGATGTCGCGCACGTCCTCGGTCAGCCGCTCGACCTGTCGCTCTTCGAGTTCGACCGACTCGTCCTCGAAGGCCGCGTCCGGCTCGGGCCACGGCGCGTCCTCGGCGGGCGTGCCGGTCAACTGCTCGTGCAGTTCGTTCGTCATGAACGGGATGAAGGGCGCGAGCAGGCGCAGACGGGTTTCGAGGACCGTCCGGAGCGTCCACTTCGCCGCGGGGCGGTCGAGGTCGGTCCGGCGGCGGTACCACCGAAGCGACTCCTCGAAGTTGTAGAACGCCGCCTGACTGGCCGACCGCGTCTCGGACTCGTCCATCGCGGTCGTCACGTCGCGGACGGTGTCCTGCAGTTTCGACAGGAGCCAGCGGTCGACCGTCTCCAAGTCGGGCTGGTCGTCCGGACCGGGGTCGGCGATAATCTCCTGTGCGCGGTTCCAGAAGCGTTCCAGTTGGTCGTGGACCGAGCCGACGAGGTCGTCGCGCCAGTCGTAGTCCTGCCACGGCTCGGCGGAGTTGAGCAGGAAAAAGCGGACGGTGTCCGCGCCGTACTCGCCGATGGCCTCGCCGGGGAGGACGACGTGGCCCTTCGACGACGACATCTTCTGGCCTTCCAGCAGGCCCATGCCCATGATGACGATACCCTGGGGCCACTGCGGCTCGTCGAACAGTTCGCCGTGGTGGAACTGGTAGAACGTCAGGTGGTTCGTGATGAGGTCGTTGCCGGAGAACCGGTAGTCGACGGGGTACCAGTAGTCCCACTCCTCGCGCAGTTCGAGCGCCTTCTCCGGCGCGTCGTCGACGGCCTCGGGGCCGTAGAACAGCGCGTCGAAGAACTCCTGGGTGAGTTCCTCGGTCGGAATCTCCTGCAGGCGGTGGGCGATGGTGTAGTACGCCATGTAGATAGTCGAGTCCGAGAGGGGCTCGATGACGAACTGGTCGTCCCACGGCAGGCGAGTGCCGAGGCCGTAGTTGCGGATACACGGCCACCCGTTGAGCCAGTCGATGGTGTGGTGGTACTCGTCGCGGGTGTTCTCGGGGATGGCGTCCAGCCCGTCGGCCACGTCGTGGGCGAGTTCCTTCCAGTCCTCGTCGTCGTACGAGAGGAACCACGTGTCCTGTTCGGCGACGACGACATCGCCGCCACAGCGGCAGACGACCTCCTCGGAGAACTCCTGCATCACGTCGAACTGGCCGGCCTCGATGCCGTCGGCCTTGAAGTCGTCGCGGACCTCCTCGACGAGGCCGCCGGCGTAGTCGCCGTAGAACTCCTTGAGCCGACCCGCGTGGAACTCCTTGTTGTAGAGGTCCTTCGTCGCCTTTTCGAGGGCGGGGTCGTCGGAGGACTCGATGCCGCGGTTCTCGACGGCCGACTTCGCGGGAATCTCGCCGTACGCGTCGTCGTCGGAGTCGATGTCGAGAATCGGAATCGGCTCGATGGCGGCCACGTCGGCGGGGTCGATGCCGAACGATTCGAGGTAGTCGGCGTCAGCCTTGGCCTCCTGCAGGGCGACGTAGTCGTCGGGGCTGTGGGCCGGGACCGACATGACGACGCCCGTCGCGTTGTCGGCGTCGACGAAGTCGGCCGGCAGAACGAGCACGTCGTCGCCGGTGACGGGGTTTTCGACCGTCTGGCCGACGAGTTCGGCCCCTTCGACGGTTTCGAGAATCTCCACGTCGCGGGCCTGATACTCCAGTTTGTCGGCCGCGTAGTCGGAGACGAACCACGTCTCGCCGTCGACTTCGGCGACGACGTAGGTCGCCTCGGGGTCGATGTAGGCGTTCGTCACGCCGTGGACCGTCTCGGGGCGCAGGGTCGCCATCGGGACGACCACGTCGCCGCCGTTTCGCTCCCAGCCGAAGCGGACCAGCGTGTACTCCTGGAACTCAGCGTTCTCGCCTTCCAGCAGGTCGTGGGTCGTGACCGGCTGTTCCTCGTTCGTACAGAACTTGACGGGGTGGAGGCCCTTCTCCAGTCGGCCGCGCTCGCGGAGCGTCCGGTACTGCCACTCGACGAACTTCGAGTAGCGCTCGTTGTTCGTGGTGAACTCGCGCCGCCAGTCCACCGACAGGCCGAGCGACTGCATCCCCTTCTTGTAGTGCTCCTCGATGAAGTACCGCGCCCAGCCCATGGGCGATTCGAGGTCCGAAAGCGTGTCCTCGGGGACGTTGTAGGTGTCGGTCAGCACCGAGAGCTGTTTCTCCTCGCGGTTTTTCAGGCGCTCGACCGCGCCGATGATGGGCGTGCCGGTGACGTGCCACGCGATGGGGAACAACACGTTGTCGCCCTGCTGTCGTCGGTAGCGGGCGTACACGTCGGGAACGGTGTACGTCCGCGCGTGCCCGATGTGCATCCCGCCGCTGGGGTACGGATAGGGCACCGTCACGAACGTCGCGTCGTCGGCGTCTGCGTCCGGGTCGGCCTCGTATCGGCCGGACTCGGACCAGCGCTCCCGCCAACGCGCTTCGAGTTCCTGCGGGTCGTAGTCCATATCCGTGGTAGTGGTACCCCGGCCTAAAATAACTCCTATACTCGACTTGCGCGGCTGTCTGATTGCGGCAGAAATTGCCACTCAATGGCACGGGACAAACGGGGACGTCGGGACGAAAAGCGGAGACGGAGAACCGAACAGAGTAGCTTTCCCACCACCGGGGGGACCACCGCGGGCGACGTGTCAGAGACGCGTGCGAGCGACGGCGGCCGCTCAGTCGATGTCGATGCGGCGGGAGTCGTCGGGTTCGGCGTCGCGCTTAGGGAGGGTGACCGTCAGGACGCCGTTGTGGTAGCTGGCTGACGCGCCGTCCTCGTCGACCGTCTCGGGGAGGCGAATCGTGCGGCGGGCGGACTCGTGGCGGCGCTCGCGGCGGAGATACTCGCCCTCGGCGCGTTCCTCGTCGAGTTCGCGCGTCGCCTCGACGGTCAGCGTGCGGTTGGCGACCGAGAGAGCGATGTCCTCCTTCTCGTAGCCCGGGAGGTCGACGGTGACGACGATTTCGCCGTCGTGGTCGGTGACGTCGATTGCCATCTCGTGGCGGACCTGCGCCATCATGCCCGAGCGGTCGAACTGTCGTCCCATCTCGTCGAACTGGCGGGACATTCGCTCGAACAGTTCCTCGAAGTCGTCGAAGGGGTTGGTACGTCTCATCATGTGTTTTTCACCGAGGCATACGGACGCCGGCTGAGGAGATAATCGTTGCCGGAACGTGGATAGCAATTCGCACGGAGCGGAAGCCAGAGCGCCGGTATTCAAAAGATGAGCCGCGTCACTCGATGTCTATCTGCGTCGAGTCGTCGCCCGCGGGTTCGGCCTTCGGGAGCGTCACGGTCAGAACGCCGTTTTTGTACGATGCGGACACCTCGTCGCGCGCGACTTCGGTGGGGAGCGTAATCGTCCGAGAGACGGAGCGCTGGCTCCGCTCGCGGCGGACGTACTGGTCGTCGTCGACCTCGGTCGACTCCTCGCGGTCGGCCGCGATGGTGAGTCGCCGTCCGCTGACGCTCACGTCGAGGTCGTCCTTCTCGAAGCCGGGGAGGTCGGCGACGACCTCGATGGTCTCCTCGTCGTCGACGACGTCGAGAGAGACGTCTTGGAAGCGGGCGATACCGGACTCCTCGAACGACCGGCCCATCCGGTCGAACAGGTCTTCTATCTCGTCGAATGGATTTCTCTGCATACGCGTCTGAATACGTCGCCGACGACAAAGAAAGATGTGCCCGTACTCACATTTTGAGAGCGACCGGACGGGGCGCGTTCGGGTGCATCCGGACGCATCCGAGCGCGTCGCGGCCGACTCGGCGTCAGTACAGGACGTGTCGCGTGTCGTACGACCCGAGGACGCGAACCCAGCCGTTTTTGGCGATTGCCTCGACCGCTTCGAGCGCCCCTTGCATCCGCTCTTCGTAGAGACCGGCGTCGGCGTCGATGTGGAACAGGTAGTCGCCGAGGCGGTTGCCGCTCGGTCGCGACTCGATGCGCGAGAGGTTGATGTCGCGTTCGGCGAACGCTTCGAGCAGTTCCAAGAGGAGGCCGGGGTAGTTCGCGTTGGGGTAGACGACGAGCGAGCTCTTGCCGCCGGCGTCCGAGCGCGCGGACTCGGGACCGATGACGAGGAACCGAGTGGCGTTCGACGACTGGTCTTGGATGTCCTCGGCGATGATTTCGAGGTCGTCACCCGCGTTGTCCGGATGGCCGATACCCGCGACCGACGGGTCGGCGCGGGCGCGCTCGACGCCGCGGGCCGTGCTGGCGACGGCTTCGAGCTTCGCGTCGGGGTAGTTCTCTTCGAGGTACGACCGACACTGCGCGAGCGCCTGCGAGTGGCTGGCGACGACGTCGAAGTTCGCGCTCTGGGCCAACAGCGCGTGGCGGATGGGCGTGACGATTTCCTGGACGACGCTCACCTCCGAGTTCGCCACGGCGTCGAGGCTCTCGGTGACGCTCCCTTCGATGCTGTTCTCGATGGGGACGACGCCGCGCTCGAACGTCCCGTCGGCGACCGCTTGGACGATAGAGGTGACCGATTCTCGGAAGGCGACGTCGTCGGCGACCGCGCGGGCGGCGCGATGGGAGTACGTGCCCGCCGGACCGAGCGTGACTGCCTGCATGGACACCCCTTCACGAAGCGGCGACAAAAGACCGTCGGGGAAGGCAGATTCGGCCTATCGCTCCGCGCAGAACTCGACGAAGTTGCGGAGGATGGTCAGCCCGGTCTCGCCGGACTTCTCGGGATGGAACTGCGTGCCGAAGACGGTGCCCGCCTCGTTGGCGACGACCGCGGGGAACTCCACGCCGTAGTCGGTCGAGGCGACGACCGCGTGCTCGTCGTCGGGGTCGGCGTAGTACGAGTGGACGAAGTAGGCGTACTCGCCGTCGACGCCCTCGACGAGCGGGTGGTCGCGCCGGACGTTGAGTTCGTTCCAGCCCATGTGCGGGACCTTCTGGCCCTCGTCGAACCGGACGTTGCGGCCGGGGATGAAGTCGAGTCCCTCGACCTCGCCCTCGCCGGCGTGGTCGGCCTCCTCCGAGGAGGTGAGTAACATCTGCATCCCGAGGCAGATGCCGAAGACGGGCGTCCCGTCGGCGGCGGCCTCGGCGAGCGGTTCGCGGAACGGGCCGGCGTTTTCCATCCCCTCGGAGAACGCGCCGACGCCCGGGAGGACGATGCCGTCGGCGCCGTCGAAGTCGGCGGGGTCGTCCGAGATGACGACGTTCGCCCCCGCGCGTTCGAGCCCGCGCATGGCGCTCCGGAGGTTTCCGAGCCCGTAGTCGACCATCACCACGTCGGCGAGGGTCTCCTCGGGCGGCTGTGTCGTGCTCATACCGAATGGTCCGCAGAGGGGAGCAAAGTGATTTTCCCTCGGGGTGAGTTCTCCGTTGGACGGTCGCGCGACTCGGCCGCACGGTTCTGCCCCTCGCTCTCGACCCGTCCCGTGAGAAGAGCCCGAAGTCCGACCCCGAAGATTCCGCGGACGCTCGCGGGGGCGAGAGAGCCGTCGTGCGGGGTGAACAACTTGTATTCAATACAAATATAGAGAAAAAATAGTAAATCTTAACAACAAGTGTCGGAATCATAAAATGAGTTCAATGGCGAGTAGACGAGAATTCATCAGAACGGCAGGAATCACTGGCGTCGCGGGGCTGACGGCGCTCAGTGGATGTACGGGTGGCGGTGACGACTCGGAGGCGGCGACGACCACATCGGAGTCGGGGGAGTCCTCGGAGACCGAGGCGACGTCGACCACGACCGAGTCGTCACCGGAGTCCATCATGTTCGCGCTGACGCCCGCGGAGTCTGACGTGGACGTGGAAGCGCAGTATCAACCGCTTTTCAACTACATCGAGTCCGAGGTCGGCGTCACGGTCGAATCCACCGTGGCGGCCGACTACGCGGCGGTGCTCCAGGCGCTCGACAGCGGACAGGCGGACATCGCCGACGCCGCGCCCGCAATCGCCATTCAGGGCGGTAACGAGGACATCACCGAGGTCATCGGTATCCGCATCGCCTACGGGGCCTCGCGGTACTTCTCTCTCATCACGACGACGCCCGACAGCGGCATCGAAGAGCTGACCGACCTCGAAGGCGAGACGGTCGCGTTCGCCGACCGCCTCTCGACGAGCGGGTCGCTGTTCCCGCTGTACATGATGAGCAAGGCCGGACTCGACACGGGCGGCGCTCCCGACGGCAACCCCGCTGACTTCGAGGCGCAGTTCTCCGACCACTCGACGGCCCGCGAGACGCTCGTCAACCGCGACGACGTCGTCGCCGCCGGCACGGGCGCGTTCTCGACGGCCCCGCACGTCCCGGAAGACCAGTTCCCCGAGCAGTTCCTGGAGATGTCCGCCGAAAACGACGGCGACCTCGGAACTGAGTCGCCCGAGCTACAGTTGCTGGCGTGTTCCGACCCCATCCCGCGCGCGCCGATTCTCGGCCGCACCGACATGGACCAGGACCTGTACGCCGACATCGAGGAGGCGCTTCTCAACGTGACCGAGGAGGACCTCATCAACGAGGACCTCGAAGACGACCAACAGCTCTGGTTCACCGGGGTTGACGAGGGGTCCGTCGACGACTACGAACCCGTGCAGGAAGTCCTCGACGAACTCGGCGTCACGCTCGGTCAGTAAGAGCGAGACCCCGCGGTTTTGTTTCCCTACCGTGCGGTCGATACCCGACGAACGGTTCGACCGCACGCGAACTACGCGACGCGACAGACACGATAATGAGTACGATCGAAGTAACGAACCTCAGCAAATCCTACGGAGATGTCACGGCCCTCGACGACGTCTCGTTCACCATCCCGGACGGCGAGTTCGTCGTCGTCCTCGGGCAATCGGGGGCGGGGAAGTCGACCCTCCTCCGCTGTCTCAACGGAATCACTCGCCCGACGAGCGGGTCGATAACCATCGACGACGCGAACGTGGTGGGGCCTCGAAACGACGTGGCAATGATATTTCAACAACACTACATACTCGGACAGATGAGCGCGTACAGCAACGCGCTCACCGGCGCGCTCGGCCGGACCTCGTTTCTCGGCAGTCTGCTCGGCCTGTACGACGGCGACGACAAGAAGGAGGCGCTCCGCGCGCTCGAAACCGTCGGGTTACTCGACGAGGCCAACCAGCGCGCCGGGAAGATGAGCGGCGGCCAGCAACAGCGCGTCGGCATCGCCCGCGCGCTGGTCCAGAACCCGAACCTCCTGCTCGCCGACGAACCCGTGGCGAGTCTGGACCCCGCGAGCGCGGAGACGGTGATGCGATACATCCGCGACGCGGCCGACGAGCGCGACCTGACGACCATCGCGAGCCTCCATCAAGTCAACATCGCCCGCGAGTTCGGCGAGCGGTTCCTCGGGATGAAAGACGGACAGGTCGTCTTCGACGGCTACCGCGAGGACTTCAACGTCGACGTCATCGACCGCATCTACGGCGACATCGAGACGGAGGCCATCCGCGAAGAACGGGCCGACGGCCCGCCCGCGAACGACGCGGTCGCCACGAGCGGAGCGAGGTCACATGAGTACTGATACCGACCGAATCGAAGAGGCGCTACGGAACATCCAGATAGCAAAGCGAGTCAGACTGCTGTTTTCGGTCGTCGTTCTCGTCCTCTTCGCGTGGTTCTTCACGAACGCGCTGAGCGAGGTGGGCTTTTCCGTCGGCGAAATCGTCGAGTACTGGCCGGAGTTCACCGACGCGCTGGGCGACTTCTTCCCGCCGGGGACGCTGTTCGGCGTCGTCCCCTTCGTCGACGTCAGCCAGTACTGGGCGTTCATCCAAGAGCGGAATCTCCTCCTCCAGTTCCAAGACGGCAACCCCGTCCTCGGCGCGGTGTTCGTCACGTTCGCGATGGGGTTCGCCGGGACCGTCCTCGGCATCCCCGGCGCGCTCATCCTCGGCGTCCTCGGCTCCGAGCGCGTGACGCCGTACCCGTTTAACTTCATCTTCCGCGGGACGATGAGCGTCATCCGCGCCATCCCGGCGCTGGTGTGGGCGCTCATCTACATCCCCCTCGGCGGCGTCTCGCCGTTCACGGCGACGCTCGCCATCGGGACCGACACGATGGGGAACCTCGGTCGCCTGTTCACGGACGCCCTCGAAGAAGTCGAGGACGGACCGATAGAGGCCATCGAGTCGACCGGCGCGAACAGCCCCCAGAAGGTCGTCTTCGGGATGCTCTCGCAGGTCTTTACGCCCTTCATCGCGTGGACGATGTACATCCTCGAGATCAACGTCCGCATCGGCGTCACGATGGGGCTCATCGGCGGCGGCGGGCTCGGACAGGTGCTCCAGACCCAACGCGGCCTGTTCCGGTACACGAACATGATGGCGACGATTCTCGTCATCTTCATGCTCGTCGTCTCCGTCGAGTTCGTGAGCCAGCGGGTCCGGTCGTACATCCGCGGCAACGAGGAGGGGACGAGCGTCCTCAAGCTCATCGTCGAGTTCCCACAGCGGATGGCCCGCTCCATCTGGGAGTAAGCGTCCGAAACCGTCGTTTCAGTCGCAAACCGGTCATGAAGCACACAACCATATATTTTTCACACACACTACACAATACGTAGTTATGGATCTCTCAAAAGAGATAGGGCAAATCAAGGAGGAAACTAGTCTCTCTAAGCGGGAAGCTGAGGTACTGGTTTTAAAGCAAGCAGGTACTGCTTCGCATGCAGAGATTGCCGGTGAACTGGATATCAAGAAATCCACAGTAGACGAGTACGCAAAGAGAATCAGAAACAAACGAGAGCAGTCTGAGAACACGGTGAGAGCAGTAAGCGACTTCTCGTCATCTAATCACAGCCTCAGAGAGTTAATAGAGCGTCTTCAGGTTGATGATCAAGTCTTGTTCACATCAACGGGTCGTAAATCAATGAAACGGCCATTTACAGTCGTGGATGTCAAACAGACATCAACCGCCAGCGGAACAGAAACATGTGTCGAGGTGGATGGACCCCAAGGTGGCGAGATGAGACTAGTAGCGGACCCGGACCAAGGCAAGCTGTGGCAAGTCTACGCCGACGGGAATCACAAAGATAAGCCAGTCCGATGGGAATTAACTAGTCTCTCAATCGTTGCCGGGGAGTGTTCTATTGAACTACAAGAAAAGTAGTGCGATAGAAATCCAAAGGAAATGCTTGTTTCGCATTGCGGTAGTACTCCTGAAGACTAGATAACTCAGACGAGAGTCCTAACTGGAACGACCGCGCCCTGGACTACTCCCGCGGTACGGTTTTTATCGCTCCCCCGCGTCTCACAGCGTAGCCCATGTCGTCGCCGCGCTCCGCCTCGTCGCCGCCGTCCGCCGCCTCGGGGTCGCGTCGCGCCACCTCGCCCGTCGCCCTCGCCGCGCTCGTGGTCGCAAACCTCGTGCCGCTCGTCGGCGTCGTCTGGTTCGACTGGAGCCTGAAGGCGCTTCTCGTCGCCTACTGGCTCGAAAGCGGCGTCGTCGGCCTCCTGAACGTCCCCAAGATTCTCGCCGCCAGCGGCCGCGGCGACGGCGGGTCGAGCATCAACGCCACCGTCAACGGCCGACAGGTGGACCTCTCGCCGCCCGACGACCCCCGCGACGGCTTTCACCTCTACCCCTCGAACGTCCCCATCGCGGGGTTTTTCGCCATGCACTACGGGATTTTCTGGGTCGTCCACGGCGTGTTCGTCTGGTCGTTCGACGCCTTCGCGGTCGGCGGCGTCGGCGGCGTCCCGCTGGGAGCGGTGTTCCTCGCGGCGGGCGCGACGGTCCTCAGCCACGGCGGGTCGTTCGCCGTCAACTTCGTCGGCCGCGAGGAGTACCGGAGCGTCTCGCCCGGCAAACAGATGTCCGAACCGTACCGCCGGGTCATCGTCCTCCACCTGACTATCGTCCTCGGCGCGTTCCTCGTCGCCGCCTCGGGCGCGCCCGCCGCGGCGCTCGTCGTCATGGTCGTCGTCAAGACCGCGCTCGACGCGGGCGCGCACCTCAGGGAACACGTCCGCGCCGAAAAACGGGCCGACCGCGACCGCGACGGCGGGTCGGCCGGCGAGCGAATCGAGGTCAGCGACGCGTCGGCCTGAAGTCGGGAGAACGCTCCCGCGCCGCGCTCAGAAGTCGCCGAGGCTGGCCTGTCCGTCCGAGGCGTCGGCGAGCCCCGAGAGGTCGGCGGCGCGCGCGATAGTGTCGAAAAAGCCCTCGCGCTGGCTCCGGTCGTACAGCGTCGCCGCGGGGTGCACGGAGAGGAGCACGCGATAGGAGGCGTCGCCGACGCGGGCGTCGACGACCGACCCCGATTCGTTCGTGATGGCGACGCCGCGGTCGAGGAGGTGTTGCGAGGGGACCTTCCCGAGCGTGACGATTAGCTCCGGGTCGACGAGTTCGAGTTCGCGGGCGAGGTAGCCCCGGCAGTTCGACAGTTCGTCGCTCGTCGGGTCGCGGTTGTCCGGCGGGCGGCACCGCACGCAGTTGGTGATGCGGACGTCGGCGCGGGCGAGGCCGGCCTCGCGGAGCGCGTCGTCCAGCACGGAGCCGGAGCGACCCACGAACGGCTCGCCGCCCTCGTCTTCCTTCGCGCCCGGCGCTTCGCCGAGGAAGAGCAGGTCGGCGTCGTCGGGACCGACCCCGTTGACGATGCGACTCCGCGAATCGACGAGTTCGGGGCATCGCTCACAGCCCGTCACGCAGAGGCCCTCCATGTGTTCCATACGCAGTTCGAGGGCGGGGACGGCTTAATCCCCGGCGAAGCGCCGCGCGGCGCGGGCCGCCAACCGGGCCACGCGAATCGGCTCGGGCCGGCCGCCGGATGGCGTGAACCCGCGGACGACCCGCGCGGCCTCGTCGTCGTCACAGCCGGCGGCCCGGACGAACACCGTCTCGCCGTTCACTTCGACGGGTCGGCGGGGCGGAGCCGCGCGGTAGATAGCGAGCCGCCGGTCGAACGCCGCACCCGAGAACTGCTCGGAGAGGGCGGGTTCGAGCCCCTCGCTCTCCTCGAAGGAGACCGACAACACCGGGCGGTCGAGGGTCGCGGCGAGGCGGTCGATATCGACGAGGTTGAACCACGCCGGGGCGATGCCGGAGACGAGCAGGTAGCGCACGTCCTCGCGGCCGAGGGAGGCGGAAAGCGAGGCGATGGCGTCGGTCGCGTCGTCGCCGCCGACGGCGCACGTCTCGAAGGCGAGGCCGTCGACGACCCGGTCGGCGCGGACGACCGCGCCGCAGAGGACGCTCTCCGGAGACGGGTCTGTGGAAGAATAAGCGTCGTCAGCGTCGTCTGTGGGTGCGCGCGCCGCCCCGGAGTAGGATTCCGCGACCCCGAGGGCGCGAGACCCCGGCTTCACTCGTCTTTGATCTCCTGGAGCCGGTCGAGGAGTTCGTCGTTGGACGCGCCGATTTCGAAATCGACCTCGCCCTCGTGTTTCTCCTCACTCGTCGTGACGCCGTCTTCCTCGTCGAAGTCGACGTTCTGGTCTCCTTGTTCGGACTCGTCGTAGCTCCCAAATCCCATACAGTCATACGTACACGACCGAGCCCCAAAAAGGATTTGTCGCGCGAGTTCGAGGTTCGAGGGCGATTCGCGCGACGGGAGAACGCCTCGTCCGCCCGACTTTTTCCGGTCGGGCGCGTACGGGCAGGTATGGAAGTCATCCCAGTCACCGCCGACGCCGAGACGTTCACCTGCAACGCCTACCTCGTCCTCGGCGAGCGAACCGTCCTCGTCGACGCCGGGACGATGCCGGGCGTCGAGGCGGTCGTCGCCGAGCATACCGACGACCTCGACGCCGTGGTCGTCACCCATCAGCACTCCGACCACGTCGGCGAGCTCGACGCCGTCGTCGAGCGGTTCGACCCCGACGTGTACGCCTACGCCGACCACCCGCTTCGGACCCACGAACTCGGAGACGGCGACCGCGTCGAGATGGGCGACGAGTCGTTCGAGGTCGTCTACACGCCCGGCCACGCCGACGACCACGTCTCGCTCGTGAGCGGGCGGTCGCTGTTCTCGGGCGACGTGTTCGTCTACAACGACGGCGCGTTCGACGACGGCAGTTTCGGCCGCACCGACATGCCGGGGCAGTCCCGCGAGCGCCTCATCAGTAGCCTGCACACGCTCCTCGACCGCCTGCCCTCGACGGTCGAGGCGCTGTACGCCGGCCACGGCGACCCCTTCGAGAACGAGGCCGGCGGCGACACCGTCCGCGACGCGCTCGAACGCGCCATCGAACGCGCGGAACGCCGCGAGCCGAAGTACCCGGAGGACTGAGATGGCGACCGACGCGGCCGGGGACGCGGGCGGCGACCTGACGCGACTGCACTACGTCGGCGTCGGCCTCGCGGCCGTGACCGGCGTGATTCACCTCGTCTTCGGCGCGGGCGCGCTGGCCGCGGACCTCGCCGACCCGCTCGGAATCGCCTTTATCGGGGCCGCCGCGGGGTTCGCCGCGGGCATCGTCGGCGTCCTCCGCGGCGACGAGCGCCTCCGCTCGTGGGTGGTGTTGCTCGGCATCCCCTTCACCGCCGGACAGGTCGTCCTCTACGTCGCGCTCAACTGGCCGGCTATCTTCGGCATCGGCGGCGTCGCGGACAAACTCGTCCAGCTCGCACTGCTCGCGGTCCTGTTCGAGCTGTATCGGCGAGAAGCCTGAGAGAAGCGTGCGGGCTTACGCGGCGCGGCGTTCCTTCGACTTGGGTCGAAGGTGCTTGTAGCCGCACTTGCGGCACTGCTTGGCCTTCTGGGGGTTCCGCGCGTTGCACCGCATGCAGATCTGCTTCTCGAGCGTCCGCTTCGTCGCAGCGTCACTAGCCATGCATACGAGTCCCGCCGCCGGTCGTATAACGCTTGCGAGACACACCGCCGGCGCTCGCGGGCCGCTCGGCGGTCGTCCGGATGGGTCGGAAAACGCGGCGGTTCGCGGCGGGCTTACGCGCCGGCCTGGCTCAGCGCCGATTCGATGTCGTCGCGCTGGGTGACACCGACGAATCGGTCGACGATGCCGTCGTCGTTCTCGACGATGAGCGTCGGGAGCGAGCGAACCTGATACTGGTTGGCCACGTCCTGTTCCTCGTCGACGTCGACCTTGACGAACTCGACGCTCTCGTAGTCGCCTTCGAGTTCGTCGAGAATCGGGTCCTGCGTCTTACAAGGGCCGCACCAGTCCGCGTAGAAGTCCAAGAGTCGAACAGTCATCGTATCCCGACGCATCTTGCCCGCCCCCGCGCATAAGGATTACTCATGGGCCCGCGTCTCTCCGGTTGTGCGCCGCGGCCGTTGCGGGCGAGTTCGGCGTCGTTGAGCGCCGAGACGCCCGCGAACCGGGGCGAGAGCGGAACGCGGTCGTCGGCGACTCGGACGGGCGTCCCGACTGCGCGCCACGCGGCTCCGAAGCGAGCCGAAACGTTTAGGCGGCGGACGCACGGACGGTGGAACATGAGCAAGGGCCAGAACAGCGGCGGTCTGATGTCGAGCGCGGGCCTCGTCCGCTACTTCGACGCGGAGGACCGTAACGCGATTCGAATCGACCCCAAAACCGTCTTCGCCGCGGGAGCGCTGTTCGGCATCGGTGTGCTGGTGCTGAACTCGCTCGCGTTCTGACTGCCGACCACCGACCGTCGAACGGACGCTTTTTGTCTGCGGCTTCCCGAGACCCGTCCATGACTACGCTACGCGCCGGCGTCGTCGCCGTGCAGGGCGACGTGACCGAACACGCCGACGCCGTCGAGCGGGCCGCCGACGCCCACGGCGTCGACGCCGACATCGTCGAAATCCGAAGCGACGGCCTCGTCCCCGACTGCGACGTGTTGCTCATGCCGGGCGGGGAGTCCACGACCATCTCCCGGCTCCTCGAACGCGAGGGCATCGCCGACGAGATTCGCGCCCACGTCGACGCCGGAAAGCCCGTCCTCGCCACTTGCGCCGGCCTCATCGTCGCCTCCCGCGACGCCAAGGACGACCGCGTGACCACGCTCGACCTCCTCGACGTGACGGTGGACCGCAACGCCTTCGGCCGGCAGGTCGACAGCTTCGAGGCCCCGCTGGACGTGGCCGGCCTCGACTCGCCGTTCCCCGCGGTGTTCATCCGCGCGCCCCTCATCGACGAGGTCGGCGAGGGCGTGGAGGTGCTCGCCGAGTGGGACGGCAACCCCGTGGCCGTCCGCGACGGCCCCGTCGTCGGCACCTCCTTTCACCCCGAACTGACGCCCGACAGCCGCATCCACGACCTCGCGTTCTTCGACGAACTCGCGGTCGAAGCCGACGCCTGAGCGGCCGGCTAACTGACGGAGTGACGGCCGCCCGCCGGAACCAGAGGGTCTTTTTCCGCGCCCGCCCGTCGTGCGACCATGGACGCCGACACCCCGACCGACGAGGTCTTAGACGAGCTCTTTGCGACCATCGAGTCGCGCAAGGCGGACCTCCCGGAAGACTCCTACACGACGACGCTTTTCACCCACGAGAAAGGCGAGAACTACGTCCTCGAAAAGCTCGGCGAGGAGACCACAGAGACCATCCTCGCGGCCAAGGACGACGACCGCGAGGAACTGCTCTACGAGAGCGCCGACCTCGTCTACCACCTGCTCGTCGTGCTGTCGATGAACGACGCCTCGCTCGACGACCTGCGCGACGAGCTGAAAACGCGGTTCTGAGCCGCCCGCAGTTCCCGGACGAGACGGCCCGATTGCAAAACACCAAGAGCGTGCGTTTACGATAGCGCACTCTCTCGATGCACGCCCCCCGAACCCGCGACCGCCAGTCCGTTCCCGCACACCCCACGCTCCACCGCGCCGCGCTCCCCTCCCGAGGGTCGGCCGCGTGAGCCGGCTGTTCGGCGGCGACGAGCCGTCGGTCGAGTTCGTCGCCGGGAGCCTCATCGCCGGCGTCTTCTTCGGCGGCGTCGGCGCGGGCGTCGCCTTCCCGACCCTGCCGACGCTCGGCCCCATCATCGGCATCACGCCGTTCGTGGTCGGCCTCATCCTCTCGGCGAACCGGTTCACCCGACTGGTCGTGAACACGCCCGCCGGGCAGATACTCGACCGGATGGGGACGCGCCGGCCGATGATAGCCGGCTTCGTCGTGCAGGGGCTGTCGCCGTTCGGCTACGTCCTCGGGCTGAATCCGGGTCCGATTCCGCTCGACAGCGCGACCGTCTTCCTCCTGTCGCGGGCCTGCTGGGGCGTCGGCTCGGCGTTCGTCTTCGTCGGCGCGTTCAGCACCATCACCCACGTCACCTCGGGCGAAAACCGCGGGAAGTGGGTCGGCTACATGCGCGGCGGGCAGAGCCTCGGTTTCCCCGCGGGTCTCGTCGTCGGCGGCCTCGTCACCGACGCGTTCGGCTACGCCACCGCGTTCGCCGTCGCGGGGTGCGCGGGCCTGTTCGCCGCCCTCGTCGCCATCTCCGTCCTCCCGGACGTGAAAACCGACGTGACGGCGGCGAGTTCGCTCCGCGACGTGCCGCGGCTGGTCAGCGCCGACATCCGCATCTTCACCGTCGGCACCGTCAACTTCGCCGTCCGATTCCTGTTTTCGGGCGTCCTCCTCTCGACGGCCGTGCTGTACGCGACGGCGAACGACATCTCGCTCGGCGGGCTGTCGGGGGCCGGCGTCAGCGGCGTCGTGATGGCCGTCGGCGTCGTCGCCTCCAGCGTCACGACGCTCGCCGTCGGGCGGTACTCCGACCGCCTGTCGAACCGCGCGGCGCTGACGCTCCCCGCGCTGGGCGTGCTCGCGGCCGGGTTCGCCCTGCTGGCGCTCGTGCCGACACTCGTCTCGACGCTCGCGGGCGTGGCGCTCATCGGCGTCGGCGTCGGCGGGTCGAACCCGCCGCTGTTAGCCTATCTCGGCGACCTCAGCCCGGCCGACGACGTGGGCAAACTCGGCGGCGTCTACAACGTCTTCGGCGACTCAGGGTCGACGCTCGGCCCGCTCGTGGCCGTCCCGCTGGCCGAGGTGGTCGGCTTCCGCGTCGAGTACCTCGCCTGCGTCGCGCTCGTCGTCGTCGTCGGACTGCTCGTCGCGCGGACGCTCTACGGAGAGGCGGCGACGGTGCCGCGGTCGGAACTGTCGTGAAAACGGGGTTCGGGCGCGGGTCGGACGGCGCTACTTGAACTGGATGCCGAGGTCGTTCAGGCCGTCGTTGTTCCGCGCGACGTTGATGAGAAGCGGGGTGATGCCCTCGATTTCGGGGGCGTTGGCGAGGCCGCCGCCGTCGAGCGCGCGGAGGCCGTCGATGCCCTCGGCGAGCAGGCGCACCGTCTCCTTGGCGTCCTCGTCGTCGGCGACGAGGAGCGTGTCGATGCCGAGGTCGGCGTCGAGGTCGGCCAGTCGCCCGGCCGCGAGGTTGTGGAACGCGCCGACGACCGGCACGTCGTCGGGGGCCGCGTCGGCGACGAGCGCCGTCACGCTCCCCGCCTTCGGCGGGTGGTAGTGGAAGCCGTCGTCGTCGCGCTTCATGCCCGCCGCGGGCGTGACGAGCACGTCGCCCTCGGAGAGCGAATCGGAAACGGCCTCGACGGTGTCGGAGACGTGGTACGGCGGCACGGCGAGGACGACCACGGAGGCGCGGTCGGCGGCCATCTCGTTCGCGAAGCCGTTTACCTTCACGTCGCGGCCGCGACTGGAGAGTTCGGTCTCGTACTCGTCGGCCTTCTCGCGGGCCTTGTCGGGGTCGCGCGACCCGACGATGACCTCGTGGTCGGTGTGGTAGGCCCAGCGGAGGGCGAGGCCCTCGCCGATGTCGCCGGTCCCACCGAGGAGTGCGATTCGCATACTCACACCTCCGGACCGAACCGACCTAAAGGGTTGTGCGACCGGTCGGTTCTGCCTGTGTTCGCGGGCGGGGCGTCACCGACCGTCGCCGTCGGACTCGACGAGCGCCTGCACCCGCTCGAAGCCGTCGCGGTAGACGAGCCACCACGCGACCACCGGGGCGAAAAGGAGGGGCGGCCCGACGAGGAACAACTGCGTGACGGGGTCCGGCGGGAGGAGGTACGTCCCGGCGACGACCACGACCGCGTCGAGCGCGAGTAGCGTGACGACGAAGGCGCGAAGGTGTCCCATCAGCGGCCCTCCGGCGGCGAAACGGGAGTCGGAGTCAGCGTCTGAGTCATCAGTCGAGCAGGTCCGGGACCTCGTTCACGTCCTCGACGACGGCGGCCGCGCCGATTTCGGAGAACTTCTGTCGGCCGTCGTCGCCGGTCAGCCCGCCCGAGAGGACGCCGACGCCGTAGTAGACGCGGTCGGGGTCGGCGGCGTCGGCGTTCAGCGCCGTCTTCACGTCGTCGAGGGTGTCGCCGACGAAGACGACCGAGTCGGCTCCGAGGCGCTCCGCGACGGTCACGAGCGCGGCCGGGTGGGGCTTGCCCTCCTCCCAGTCGTCCATCGTGAACCGGTGGTCGTCGGCCACGTCGAGGCCGACGCGGTCGAGCGCGATGTCGGCCTCGGCGCTGGGGCGACCGGTGACGACGCCGAGTTCGCGGTCGCCGAGGGCGTCGAGCGTCTCCGGGCGGAGGAGCACGGGCTCGTCGTGGATGTAGCCGGGGGCGTCGAACGGCGGCTCGCCGCCTTCGAGGTCGCGGTAGCGGTCGCTCCCGAGGTAGAGCGCCTGAAACGTCTCGCGGAGCGCCTCGGGGTCCCACTCGTCGAAGACGGCGCCCGGGTCGGAAAACAGGGCTTCGACGGTCGCCTCGGCGGCGTCGAGGCCGCCGCCGCGGGCCTCGATTTCGTCGGTGAACTCGGCGACCGACAGGTCGGTCTCGCGGGCGGCGAGGACGTACAGCGCCGCCGCGTAGGTGAGTTCCCAGTCGTTGTTGAAGCCGCCGGCGTCCTTGAACAGTTGGACCTCGTCGCGGGAGATGGTCGTGCCGTAGTGTCGGTCCACGGATTCGACGATGGCGCGCCGGTAGGAGTCGGCGACGTCGACGAGCACTCCGTCGATATCGAGGACGACAGCGTCCGCGTGCATACCGGAACCGCGCGACGAGCGGGCAAGTGCCTTACCCTTGGGACCGACCGTGGGAGTCCCGCCGGGTGCGCTGGTCCCGACGCCCCCGTTGGGCGGCGTACAGGGTGTCGCCCGGAAGCGACTCGCGGGCGACCGGAATCGACGGCTCGTCGTAGCCGAGCGTGGTGAACAGGAAGTCGGCGTCGGCGCGGCGGGCGACCTCCGCGGCGGGTCGGTGGAGTTCGACCGGGACGTTCAGCGCGTAGACGACGTCGGCGTCGGCGTAGGGGCCGAGGTCGGAGGCGTCGGCGCGGGCGAACACGTCGTCGCGGACGAACGAGACGCCCTCGGGGACGGGAAAGTCGTGAACGTCGACGGCGACCACGTCGACCCCGCGGGCGGCGAGGGCGGCCGCCACCGAGGGCTCCCGACCGACCCCGACTTCGACCGCGCGGTCGTAGCCCGACAACCGTGCAACGAGCGCGTCGCGAAGCGATTTTTTCACGTCGGGATATTTATGAAGCGTCCCCGCTTAATCCCTCGCATGCTCGTCGATATCGTGCCTATCGGGGATATTTCTGCGGCCGTCAAGCGGGAGGCATCCGCCGGACTTCGCTCCGTCTACGACTGCGACGTGACCGTGCAATCGAATCAGGCGATACCCGAGGGCGCGTTCGACCGGAGCCGAAACCAGTACCGCGCCGAGCAGTTCATCGAGCTGGCGAGCCGCATCGGTCGCGGCGAGAAGAACATCGGCATCACCGAAAAGGACCTCTACTACCGCCGCCGAAACTACGTCTTCGGCCTCGCGTACCTCAACGGCAACGGCTCCGTCATCTCCACGTACCGCCTCCAGACCTCCACCGACGGCGGCATCACGAACAAGCCCGCCGACGAGGTGCTGTCCGACCGCGTGCGCAAGGAGGTCGTCCACGAGATCGGCCACACCCTCGGTCTCGAACACTGCGACAACAACAAGTGCGTCATGTCATTCTCGCCGACGGTCCGCGAGGTCGACGTGAAAGAAGAGAACCTCTGCGGCACGTGCAGTCGGCTCGTCCACTAGTTCTCAGGGCACGAACACCGTCTCACCCTTTTTCTCGTCTCGGCACCTGTATACGGGTATGAACTTCGTCGTTGCAGTAGACGGGTCTGCGGCCGCCGACAGAGCGCTCGACCACGCGCTCACGATGCTCGAACCGCTGGGTGCGACGGTCACGGTCGTCCACGCGGTCGAACCGCAGGTCCTCGTCGAAGGCGGCGAGGAACCGGTCGCGGGCGTCGCCAGAACCGGCGACCGAATCGTCGCCGAGAGCCTCGAAGACGCGGAATCGCGCGCCGAGCGCGTCCTGCAGGCGGCCGCCGAACGCGCCGCCGACGCGGGCGTCGAAGCGACCGCGGAACTCCTCTACGGCGACCCCGTCGAGGCGATTCCGGCCTACGCCGACGAGGCGGACGCCGACGGTATCTTCGTCGGCCACCGCGGCCTCTCGAAGCGCTACGAGGGGCTGGTCGGGAGCGTCGCCAAGGAACTCGTCGAGCGGGCGTCCTGCCCCGTCACCGTCGTCCGCTGAGTGCGCCGACTCGACGGCCGCGACGGCGGCGGCCAACCCCTGCGAACCGCGCTCGCGCTCTCGCTCGTCACCGGCGAGCCGTTCGAGATGACGAACGTCCGCGGGAACCGCTCGACGCCCGGGCTGAAGGCCCAGCACGTCGCCTGCGTCTCGGTCGCGGCGGCCGTCTCGAACGCCGACGTCGACGGCGGCGAGGTCGGCTCCTCAACACTCCGCTTTTCGCCCGGCGACGTGCGAGCCGACCCGGTCGAGGCGGCCGTCGGCACCGCCGGGAGCGCGACGCTCGTCTGCGAGACGCTTCTTCCCGCGGCCGTCGCCCTCGACGACCCGCTTTCGCTTTCGGTCACCGGCGGCACCGACGTTCGGTGGTCGCCGCCGGCGGACTACCTCCGGTACGTAAAACGCCCGCTGTGTTCGGCGTTCGGCGTCGACTTCGGCGTCTCGGTGCCTCGCCGCGGCTTCTACCCGGCCGGGGGCGGCACGCTCTCGCTCCGAATCGAACCGGCCGAGCCGACGCCGCTGGCGCTGGACCGTCGCGCGGACCCCGACGAACTCCGGGTCTACTCGGTCGAAAGCGACTCGCTCGCGGACGCCGCGGTGGCCGACCGGCAGGTCGAGGGCGTCCGCGACACGCTCGCCGAGGCGGGCGTCGACCTCCCGGTTCACGCCGCGGTCTCGTCGGTCGAAAGCGACTCGCCCGGCTCGGTCGTGGTCGTCGTCGCGCGGGGTGGAGACGGGGGCGAATCGGTCGTCGCCGGCTTCGACGCCTACGGCGAACGCGGCACGCCCGCCGAGACGGTCGGGGCGCGGGCGGGCGCGTCGTTCCTCGACTGGCTCCGCGGCGACGCGCCCGTGGACCGCCACATGGCCGACCAACTGCTCGTCTGGGTCGCGCTCGCCGGGGGTCGCCTGCGGATTCCCGCCGTCACGGACCACGTGCGTACGAACCTCGACGTGATTCGGGCCTTCGGCTACGACGTGACGCTTCGGGCGGCCGGAGACGGCGCAGGTGCGGTCGTCGAGTCCGACGGCGGCCGCTGACCGGGAGACCCGTTTTCGGCCGATTCAGGGCGCGTAGGTTCCGTTCAACTGCGTCTCGGCGATGACGTGTCCCGCGATGGCGCGCTTCAGGTCGGCCTTCGTCGCGCCCGCGTCGAGGTCGAGGGGTGCGTCGAGCGCGTACAGGAGGAACCGGTAGGCGTGCTCGCCGTCCGGTGGGTTCGGGCCGCCGTAGCCCCGCTCGCCGTAGCTGTTGGTTCCCTCGACCGCGCCCGGCGGCGTCTCGCCCGCCTCGATGGCGTCGGTCTCGGGGTCGACGTTCCAGACGAGCCAGTGGTCCCACACCTCGCCCGCGGGCTTCACCGCGTCGGGGTCGTCCATCACGAGGGCGAGCGAGACGGTTCCGGGTGGCACGCCGCCGATGCGGAGCGGCGGACTCTCGTTTTCGGTCGCGTAGCCGTGGGTGCGGGGTATCGGGCTTCCGTCGTCGAACGCCGGGCTTTGGAGGGTGAGCCCGCGACGGCGCTCGCTCGAATCGCTCGATATCATACCGTCTCGTTGGGCGACCAGCGACAAAACGATTCGTTCGGGAAAACCGACGCGTCAGCGGCTGTAGACGACTCGAACGCCGATTCCGTCGGGGTCGGAGACGACGAACGAATCGGTCGTGGGGGCGTCGGCCGCATCGTCGTCGCCGGACCCGACCTCGTCGAACCCGTCCTCGTCGACCGCGTCGAACTCGTGGCCGCCGTCAGTCAGCGACTCGCGGACTGCGTCGAGCGTCGCGGTGTCGGGGACGACGACTTCGAACCACTCGATTCCGCGGCCCTCGCCGACCGGAGCGCTCCGGGTGTTCCAACTGTTCAGGCCGACGTGGTGGTGGTACTCGCCGGCGGCGACGAACGCCGCGCCGGGGTAGCCCTCGTCGCGGACGCGCATGCCGAGCGCGTCGACGTAGAAGTCCCGCGACCGAGGGACGTCGGTGACTTCGAGGTGGACGTGTCCGAGGTCGGTGCCGGCGGGCGCGCGGTCCGCGCCGGCGGCGTCGTCGGCGAGCGACCCGAGGTCCAGCGGGAGCGTGTCCATCGATACCCGGCGGTCGTCGGTCCACGGCCACCTCTCGCGGGGGCGGTCGCGGTAGACCTCGACGCCGTTGCCCTCCGGGTCGCGGAAGTACAGCGCCTCGCTGACGAGGTGGTCGGACGCGCCGGACAGGGTCGCGTCGGCGTCGCTGGCGCGGGTTCGGGCGCGGGAGAGCACGTCGCCGAGCGCGCCCCGGTCGGGCACGCGGACCGCGAGGTGGAACAGCCCGGCCTCCCGGCGACCGCGCTCGGGGGCGTCGGGGTCCTCGTCGAGGACGACGACGGGGGTCTCGCCCGCCGAGAGAACCGCCCGCGACCCGTCGCGGTCGCGCTCGACCGCGAGGCCGACCACGTCGCGGTAGAACGGGACGACGCGGTCGAGCGAGCCGACGCGGAGCGCGACCCGGCCGAGGTGGGCGTCGTCCGTGAGCGAGCCGTCGGATGGGAAATCGTTCGTCATGCCCACGTCTTCGAGCGTGGCCGTGAAAACGTCCGTAGTAACATCGGAGTCACTCGCGGCGCGGCGTGTAACCGGGTCGCTGTCGGCGGGAAACGCCCGGTTGAGACGGAACGAAAAACGAGAGCGAGAGCGGAAACGAAGCGGACGGAAACGCGAACGCGAACGGGCGACCGGGTCGCTACTCGGCGTAGTAGTACTCGCCGGCGCGCTTCTGCTCGCGGTCGAGTTGCGAGTCGGGCTTGTTGATGCGCGGGCGCTGGGTGCGCTCGTCGCGGCGGAACGTGATGTCGAGGTCCGACAGGAAGTCGTTCATGCCGTCGCGCATCTCCTGTGGCTTCGAGGCGTGGCCCTCGATGGACGGCTCGCCGTCGAACACCATCAGGCGGTCCGCGAGCAGGTCCATCATGTAGATGTCGTGGTCGATGACCATGACCGTCGCGTCGTGGTTCTCGGCGTAGCGGCGGATGGCCGAGGTGGCCTGCACGCGCTGTTCGACGTCGAGGTGGGCCGACGGCTCGTCGAGCAGGTAGAGGTCGGCGTCCTGCGAGAGACACGCCGCGATGGCGACGCGCTGGCGCTCGCCGCCCGAGAGGTCGGTGAGGTTGCGCTCCATGATGCGGTTGAGCTGGAGCGGGTTCGCGATTTCCGTGTTCCAGTACGACGAGCCGAACTGGTCGGTGATAGACGAGAGGAACGCGTCGACTCGCATCGGCTGGTCGATTTCGATGTACTGCGGCTTGTACGAGATGTCGAGCGCGAAGTCGAGGTCGCCCATATCGGGCGTCAGGTCGCCCGTAAACAGCTGGGCGAGCGTCGACTTCCCGATACCGTTGGGGCCGACGACGCCGAGCACTTCGCCGTTGTAGATGGTGCCGGACTCCACGTCGAGCGAGAACTCGCCGTCGCCGTAGGACTTGGCGAGGTCGGGGTACTCGACGAGGGGTTCGGCCTTCGTCGTCTCCCGGGGCGCGTGTTCCTCGAAGGTGATGGCCTCCGGGCGGATGCGCATGTTCTCGTTCGAGAGATACCCCTTCAGGTACTCGTTGATGCCGTTTCTGACCGACTTGGGGTCGGTGATGACACCGTACGCGCCGGGCTCACCGTAGGCGACGTGGAGCGTGTCGGCGAGCAGGTCGAGGATGGCGAGGTCGTGTTCCACCACGAGCACCGCGCGGTCTTCGTCCTCCGCGAGTTCGCGGATGAGCCGCGCGGCGGTGACGCGCTGGCCGATGTCGAGGTACGGCGAAATCTCGTCGAGGAAGTAGAAGTCGCGGTCGCGGGCGAGCGTCGCCGCGAGGGCGACCCGCTGGAGCTCGCCGCCCGACAGCGTCTCGATGTCGTTGTCGACGACGGGCCCGATGTCGAGGCGGTCGATGTAGGAGTCGAGCGCGCCGCGCTCGTCGGTCGCCTCCAAGAGGTCGCGGGCCGTCCCGTCGAACTGCTTGGGGATCTGGTCGACGTACTGCGGCTTGCGCGCGATGGAGACCTCGCCGTCGCGGACCCGCTCGACGTAGTTCTGGAGCTCGGTGCCGCGGAAGCGGTCGAGGACGGCCTCCCACGTCGGGTCGTCGTCGTAGTTGCCGAGGTTGGGGACCATCTCGCCCGCGAGGGCGCGGACGGCGGTCGTCTTCCCGATACCGTTCGGGCCGAGGATGCCCGTCACCGCGCCGGATTCGGGGACCGGAAGCCCGTACAGCGAGAAGGCGTTTTCGCCGTAGCGGTGGGTCGGCTCCTCGTCGAGCTCCGAGGGGAGGTTGATGATTTCGATTGCGTCGAAGGGGCACTTCTCGACGCAGATGCCGCAGGTCTCGCCGAGGCAGATTTCCTCGGAGATGCGCACCTGGTCGGGACCGCCCTGCTCGGCGTCCTCGCCGCGGAGCGTGATGCACTCTTTGCCCGTCCGGTTCGGCGGACAGAAGTTCGAGCACTCGTAGCTACAGCGGTCGGGAGAACACCGGTCTAAGTCGACGACGGCGATACTATCGTCGGCCATCGTTAGAGCTGAACACCCGAAGTCAGCAGGATGGCGAACGTGATGAACCAGAGCGCGAAGGTCATGAACACCACGTAGAGGTAGTCCTTCGCGCCGAACCCGGTGACGTCGACGCCGACGACGCGGAGCACGGGGAACTGGATAAGGACGAGCGCCCCGAGGATACCCACGGCCAACTGATTGGTCGCGGCCTCGGGACTCGTCCCCACCACAGCACCCGAGACCACCGCGGCGGCGATGCCGGCGAGGCAGGCGAGTGTCGTGACCGTCACTCCGCGAATGTGACTGGAGAGTCCGGTCTGCGTTTCCGTGGCCATGTGTTCCCGTGCGATATCCGGCGTCAAAAGGCGTTCGTTCCTCCCGCCACCCCGCGGGTAAAGCGTTGTCGGCCGGTCGCAGGCCAACAAGGTTTATGCTGGTAGCGCGTTTCGATTCGTAACGATGGCTGGAACAGAAGAGGAGAGTCTCGACGACCTCCCACCGAGTGCGAAGCTTGTTTTCAAAGTGCTCGAATACAACGGTCCGCTCACCCAGAAAGGCATCGTCGAAGAGTCGATGCTCTCGGCGCGAACCGTTCGCTACGCGCTCGAACGACTGGAGGGAATCGGTATCGTCGACGAGGACGTCTACTTCGCCGACGCCCGACAGAACCTCTATCAGTTGACCGATCTCGCGCCGCAAAAGGCGCAGGCCAAAGCCGACGGCGGCAAAGAAAAGGCCTGTTGCGCCGAGTAGTGAGAACCGCCGCGGAACCACCGCACGCTTCGCAGTCGGTGTCGTAAGAGACCAGTTGCGACGTGTCGACCCGGTCGAACCCCGACCGACGAAAACGACGATTCGGCCGTTCTGTTAGGCCGGAACGACCGTAATCTGCTGTTTTCTATCGATTGCGTTCTCCAGTTCCTCGGCGATGGCGCTCCCGCGAGAGACCTGAATGTCGCCGCCGCGGCCGACCGTCGCCGTGAACAGGTACTCGCCGTCGGCGCGGACCTCGACCGTCTCGCCGACGTGGCCGTCCATCCGGACGACGACGTGCCGCGAGGTGACCTCGGGCGTCACGACGACGCCCTCGTCGGCCCCGCCGGCCCCGCCGCCGGAACCGGACGCGCCGGACTGACCCCCGGCGTTCGCGCCCGCGTGCTGTCCCGACGACGACGGCTTTTCGTCGTGGGTCCGCACGTCGATGTCGATGCCGAGGCGGTCTTCCACGTCGGAGATGCGGCCGCCGCCCTTCCCGATGACGTAGGAGATGTCGTCGTCCTCGACGTAGACGACCGCGCGGTTCTGCCCTTGCAGGTCCACGTCGACGTGCCCGCGGGCGATGGAGCGAATCTCGCGTTCGATTTCCTGTTTCGCAAGCCGGGAGACGCCGCTTTCCTTCTCCTCGCCGTCCTCGCCGAGCGGGACGGTGACGACCTGCCGGTTGAACGTGTAAATCTCGTACTTCGGCGTGCCGGTCTCGAAGTCCCGAATCTGGATGACCGGGCGGGCGAGGTCCTCCGCGAAGAGGCCCTCGGGCACCTTCACCTCGGTGCGCACGTCGTACACCGTGTGGACCTCGCCGTCCTCGATGTAGACGACGGTGTCGACGACCTGCGGAATCATGCCGAGTTCGACCCGGCCGACGAGGCGCTGGAGCGCGTCGATGGCGCGGGTGGCGTGGACGACGCCGACCATGCCGACGCCCGCCAGTCGCATGTCCGAGAACACCGAGAAGTCCTCGGTCTTTCTGACCTCGTCGTAGATGGTGTAGTCCGGGCGCACGAGGAGCAGGGAGTCGGCCGTCTTCGCCATGTCGCCGCCGAGGGCGGTGTACTGGGTGATGTCGGGGCCGACCTGCAGGTCGCGGGGCTTCTCCATCGTCTTGACCGCGTAGTCGCTGTCGTTGAGGAACTCGGCGACCGCCTGCGCGAACGTGGACTTCCCGGCACCGGGCGACCCGGCGATGAGGACGCCGCGCTGGCGCTCGGCGAGTCGGTCGCGGAGTTCGTCGGCGAACTCGTAGTCGTCGAGTTCGGTCTTGACGATGGGACGGACGGCGGTGATTTCGATGCCGTCGGCGAACGGCGGGCGGGCGACCGCGATGCGGTAGTCGCGGAACTGGACGATGTCCATGCCCGGCTCGGAGAGTTCGACGAAGCCGTCGGTGGCGGCGCGGGCGGAGTTGACGATGTCGTCGGCCCACTCCTTCATCGTCGCCTCGTCGGTCGGCTCGTCGGCGATGGGCTGGTAGTGCATCTCGCCGACCGCGCCGCGTTTGGCCTTCGGGCGGGTGTCGGTCTTGAGGTGGACCGACATCGTCTGGTCGTCGAAGAAGCGCTCGATGATGAGCCCGCCGGAGCCGCGGACCGCGGCCTCGACGTACTCGACCGAGACGCCCTTCGCTCTCGCCACTTCGGCCTGCACCACGTCGCTCGTCAGGAGCGTCGCCGACCGCTCCGTGGCGATGTCGCGGATGAGCGCGTCGATGTCGCCCTCGCCCGCGCCCTTCGTCTCGCCCGAACTCGGGCGACGACCGACGTACTTGAGGTCGATGACGCCGTCGTCGGCGAACTCGGCGAGGCGCTGGAGTTCGGAGAGGCCCTCCCAACCCGTGTCACGGCCGTCGTTGGCCTGCGATTCGAGTTCGCTGACGACCGCCTCGGGGACGAGGACGTCGGCGCCCTCGTAGGTGCCGTCGTCGACTCGCTCGGACACGCGACCGTCGATGACCGCGCTCGTGTCCGGCACTATTTTCATGCGCGTGAGTTTGGGCGGGTGACGGATAAGGTTGTAGATAAAAGCGGTGACACCGTCGGCGGGGCGTCGGGTGGTCCCGCGTCCCGCGTTCCGCGCCCTCGACCTCGACTCAGTCGTCTCCGGGCGCGGCCACCCGCTCCCCATCGAGTACGTCGAACGACTCGACGAGGCCGTCGAGGTCGGCCGCCCGCGACGACAGCACCTCGGTCTGGTCCGCGAGGTCGCCGATGGACTCGGACTGCTCTCGGGCCGTCGCGACGACGGTCCGCGACTGGCCGGCGGTCTCCTCGGAAATGTTCGCCACGTCGTCGACGCGGGCGGCGATGTCCGCCGCCGACTGGGCCTGCTGGTCGGTCGCGGCGCTCACCTCGGCCACGCTGGCGTCGATGTCCGTCACCATGTCCACGATGGTCTCGAACTCGCCGATGGCCTCGGTGACCGTCTCCAGACTGTCGGCGACCTGCCGGTTCATCTCCCGCACGTCGGCGAGCGTCTCCTCGGAGTGTTCGGTGATGTCGGCGATGAGCCCGGACACCTCGTCGGCGGAGTCGCGGGTCTCCTCGGCGAGCGACTTGACCTCCTGTGCGACGACGCCGAAGCCGTCGCCGGCCTCGCCCGCGTGGGCGGCCTCGATGGCCGCGTTGATGGCGAGCAGGTCGGTCTGCGAGCCCACGTGCTCGATGAACGCCGCTATTTCGTCTATCTCCTCGATGCTCTCGGTGAGTTCGGCGACGGCGTCGGCGGTGCGGTCGATGCGGGCCTCCACCGTGTCTAACTCCTCCATCGCCTCGGTCGCCGCGTCGCGACCGACCTCGCCGCGCTCGGACGCGGTTTCGGCAGTGGTCGCGACCTCGTCGGCGGAGGCGGCTATCTCCTCGACGGTCGCAGACAGCGTGTTGAGTTCGTCGGAGACGGTCTGGAGGTGGTCGGTTTGTGCCCCCGCGCCGTCGGAGATTTCGGTGACCGAGGCGGCGACTTCCTCGCTGGCGGCGTCGGCCCGGCGGACGTGCTCGCGGGCGGTCGAACTCATCCGCGACACCTCCTGTGCGAACGACTGCACCTCGCCGATGGTCGACGAGAGGGTGCGGACGAGGTCGTTGTAGGTCGCCGCGACCTCGGCGTATCGCTCGTCGTCGACGCCCCAGTCGTCGGTGTCGATGGTGGCGGTGAGGTCGCCGGCCTGCGCCCGCGATGTCGCCTCGGCGAACGCCTCCACGAGATGCTGGAGGTTACGCGTGTAGTCGGCGAGGTCGCGTTGCATCCGGTCGAGCGCCGCGCCGAACTCGCCCGGCAGATCCTCGTCGAGCGCCGGGTCGTCGAACCGCTGGTCGGCGAGCGCGCCCGCCTGCGAGGCGACGATACAGAGGTGGTCGTGCATCGCGCCGAAGTCGTCGGCGAGGCGGGCCACCTCGTCGCGCCCGGTCACGTCCGGGGGGCGGGTCGACAGGTCGCCCGCCGCGACGCCCGCGGCCGCCGCCGAGATGGACTCGATTGGCGAGACGATGTCTTTCCGCGTGATGATAATCGTGTTGACGAACGCGAGGCCGGCACCGAACAGGAGGAGCGCCGAGAGTTCGAGTCGGAGCGCGCCGGTCGCGACCCACGGGAGCGCGGCCTGCGCGAGCGAGACCGCGAACTGGATTGCAACGGCGGCGACGACCTTTCTCTCGACCGAATCCGAGATACCGAGCGCGTCCATGCTTCCCCAGAGCAACCGTTCGTACGTCGAGACGAGTCCCATACTCGGACGTGCGGGGAACGCACAATAAGCCGGGCCGCGCATTCTCGAAATCTGATAACGGGGTCCGACCGCGAGAGGGGGACCGACCGCAGTCGCGGCGGGCCCGGCGCGCGCGGACTGCCGGACGCCACACGCTTTTGGGGCGACCCGCCGACGGGCCGGCATGGACGAACTCCGCGACCTCACGGCGACCCTCGTGTCGGTGCCGAGCCACGAGGACGAGACCGCCGCCGGCGACCGCATCGAATCGTGGCTCCGCGGGGAGACCGACGCCGACGTGACCAGAGACGGCGCGGGGAACGTCGTCGCCCGCGTCAATCCCGGCGTCGGCGAATCGCTCGCGCTCGTCGGCCACCACGACGTGGTCCCGCCGGCCGACCGCCAGACCACAGACGGCGGCGACTACGTGGTCGAGACCCGCGACGGCCGCCTCTACGGCCGCGGGGCGGCGGACATGAAAGGGGCCGTCGCCGCGTCGATGCTCGCCTTCCGCGACGCGGCCGCCGAGGCCGACTCGGAGGTCGTCCTCGCCTCGTTCGTCGGCGAGGAAATCGGCGGGGAGGGCGTCCGCGCGGCGCTCGACGACGGCCTCGAACTCGACTACGCCGTCGTCGCCGAGGGGTCGACGAACTACTCGGGACCGAACCGGACCGACGTGGCCGTCGCCCACCGCGGCCGCCGGGCGAGCACCCTCGTCGCGTCCGGGACCGCCTGCCACGCCAGCGAACCCGAGCGCGGCGAGAACGCCGTCTACCGCGCGACCGACGCCGTGGACGTGGTCCGCGGCCTCTCGGTGCCGGACGCCGAGGTCCTCGGCCACCCCGTCTCCGGGAGCATCGCCGTCACCGAAATCGACGGCGGGAGCGCGTGGAACGTCATCCCCGACCGCTGTGCGGTGACCATCGACGAGCGGACCGTCCCCGGCGGCTTCGCCGACCTCGCGCGGACAGAGGCAATCGAGGGGGTCGAGTGGGTCGTCGAACAGGACCTCCCCCCGATGGCGTGCGACGACGCCGACTTCGCCGAGCGCGTCCTCGACGCCGCGCGGTCGGTCCACGAGGCCCGCGGCGACGCGGAGCCGGAACAGACGACGAAGCCCCACGCGACCGACGCCGGGTGGTTGGCGCAGGCGGGCACGACCTGCGTCGTCTACGGCCCCTCGGAGCCCGGCGAGGCGCACACGAAAGACGAGAGCGTGTCGCTCGACGTGCTGGCGCGGTGTTACGAGACGTATCGTGCGCTCGTTGAAGGCTGGTGAAAGCCGCCAACCCCGCCCGCGACGACGCCTGAACACCCACACGCGACGACGCCCGAACAGCCACCGGGCGGGACTGAAAGGGGCCGCGAGCGAGGGCGAACCCCGGCGGCGTGAGCACCGCAGGCCGGAGGCCGAGGAGCGCGCGTCGCCGCGGGAGCCGTCGCTCGCGGGGGCTTTCGCGGTGTCGTCGGTCGCGGCTGTCCCGTCGTCGATTGCGGCGTCGGCGGCATCGGCTGTCGCGTCGGAGTCGGGAGCGACCAAGTGAGTAGCAAAACCCCACCACGAATACCCGCCTCCTGCGATTTAATACGCCTCCGAGACCACCGTCGTACCATGGCACAGTCCTCCGCGGAATCCGACTCGGAATCGGCGTACGACCGACTCCTCACGAAGTACAAGCGAATCGCCAACGTCGAGAACGCCGGCGGCATCCTCTCGTGGGACCAGCAGGTCATGATGCCCGACGAGGGGACGCCCGCGCGCTCCCAGCAGATGTCCGCGCTCTCCGCCTTGAGCCACGAACTCCTGACCGACGACGAGTTCGGCGACCTCCTCGACGCGGCCGGGGCCGACGACCCGACCGACGAGCAGGCCGACGTCCTGCGCGAACTCCGCCGCGACTACGAGCGGGCGGCCCGCGTGCCGAACGACCTCGTCGAGAAGATTTCCGCGGCGTCGTCGGAGGCCATCCCGGCGTGGAAGCAGGCGAAGGCCGAAGACGACTTCGAGACGTTCGCGCCGCATCTGGAGAAGCACGTCGAACTGAAGCGGGAGTACGCCGAGCACATCGACCCCGACCGCGACCCCTACGAGGTGCTGTTCGAGGACTACGAGCCGTGTCTGCCCCTCGAACAGGCCGAGGAGATTCTCGCCGAGGTGCGCGAGGTGCTCGTCCCGATGATAGAGGACATCCGCGAGTCCGACGCGGACCTCGCGGTTGACGCCTTCGAGGGCGAGTTCCCCGAAGACGAACAGGAGGAACTCGTCCGCGACGCGCTCACGACGCTCGGCTACCCGTGGGAGCGCGGCCGCCTCGACACCGCGCCGCACCCGTTTTCGTCGGGGACGCAGTTCGACGCCCGCGTGACGACCCGCTACGACGACTCCGACGTGCTCGGGTCGCTGTTCTCGACCGTCCACGAGTTCGGCCACGCGCTGTACACCCTCGGCCTGCCCGACGAGCACTACGCGACGCCGCTCGGCGAGAACCGCAACCTCTCGGTCCACGAGTCGCAGTCGCGGCTCTGGGAGAACCACGTCGGGCGCTCGCGGGCCTTCTGGCGGCACTTCCTGCCCACGCTCGAAGAGCGGTTCCCCGAGGTCGACGCGACGGTTGAGGAGGCCTACGAGGCGGCTAATCAGGTGTACGACGACAACCTCATCCGCGTCGAGGCGGACGAACTGACCTACCACCTGCACATCGTCATCCGGTTCGAACTCGAACGCGACCTCATCGCCGGCGACCTCGCCGTCGAGGACGTGCCGGAGGCGTGGAACGACAAGTACGAGGAGTACCTCGGCATCCGGCCGGACACCGACTCCGAGGGCTGTCTGCAGGACATCCACTGGGCGTACGGGAACTTCGGCTACTTCCCGACGTACTCGCTCGGCTCCGTCATGGCCGCCCAGTTGTTTGCGGCCGCCGAGGCGGACATCGACGACCTCGACGGGAAGCTGGCCGACGGCGAGTTCGGCGACCTCCGCGAGTGGCTCCGCGAGAACATCCACCGCCACGGCCGGCGCTACGAGACTAACGACCTCGTAAAGCGGGCGACCGGCGAGGACTTCGCCGCCGACGACTTCCTCGACTACGTCGAGTCGAAGTACGGGTCGCTGTACGACCTGTAGGCGAGACAGACAGTCCGCCGCAGTCCCCCGATTTCCGACGGCTCGGAGTCGGCGCAGGAACTAAATAGGGGTATGCCATATCATACCACGTATGGCCTCAGCACCCAGTGACGACTTGTTCGACCAGTTCTTGGCCGACCGCGGTCACGAGACAGAACCGGTACGCTGGGACCGATCCTATAACAAACTGCAGTGCCCCGATTGCGGGGCCCTGCACGACATGGGCGCGGCGACCTGCTCCGTCTGCGGGTGGGTGCCGGAGGCCTGACGCGTCCGAACTGACCAAGCCACGAGCACCTGTTCTCGACGGTTTTCACCCGCTCGGTGAGCCGTTCGCGAACGCCCGGCGAGTACGCAACTCCGGGCGCGTTCGCCCTCGTCCGAAGCACGTCGCTTATCACCGATAAGGCCGTGAACGTGCACAATGAGCGAATCCGACGTGACCGTCACCCGGCTGTTCGGCGGCCCGGGAAGCGGGAAGACCACGGCCTTGCTCGACAAGGTCGAGGAGATTCTCGAACAAGACGGCGTCACCATCCGCGACATTCTCGTTGTCTCTTACACCCGAGCCGCGGCGGCCGAGGTCCGCGACCGGCTCGCGGAGCGACTCGACATCAACCCGCGGTCGCTGAAGGGGAACGTCTCGACGATGCACGCGAAGGCGTACGAACTCTTGAGCCTCTCGCGGAACGACGTGGTCGGCGAGAGCGACAAACAGGAGTTCTGCGAGGACTACGGCATCGAGTTCGAAGACGAGTACGGCGGCGCGGGCCGCCGGACCGCCCGCTCGACCACCATCGGGAACAAGGTCATCGCCACGAGCCAGTGGCTCCAGCGCACCCGCCGCGACGTCTCCGACTGGTACGACGTGCCGTTCCAGTGGAACGTCGAGGAGGTCCGCCTCCCGCCGGAGGTCGACCCGAACGCCCAGGAGGGCAACAAGTACACGCCGACGTGGCCCTCCGACGACGACCGCATCGACATCCCCGAGGCCATCCGCGCGTGGCGCGCCTACAAGGGCGAACACGGGCTGGTCGGCTTCGCCGACATGCTCGAACGCGTCAAACAGCGCGCGCTCGTCCCCAACGTCGACTACCTCGTCATCGACGAGTTCCAGGACATCACGACCCTCCAGTACGACGTGTACGAGGAGTGGAAGCCCCACATGCGGGGCGTCCTCATCGCCGGCGACGACGACCAGGTCGTCTACGCGTGGCAGGGAGCGGACCCGAACCTGCTTCTCGACGCCGAACGCGACAACGACGAGATTCTCCCGAACTCCTACCGGCTCCCGTCGAACGTCCTCAACGTCGTCAACCGGGAGATTCGCCACATCGACAAGCGACAGGAGAAGGACCTCAAACCCCGCAAGGAAGGCGGTGCGGTCGAGGCCGTCGAGAGCCCGTCGATGCTCGAACTCGCCCGGAACGTCCGCTACACCGTCGAGAAAGACGAGGGCACCGTGATGGTGCTGTTCCGCGCGCGCTACCAGATGTTCCAGTTCATCGACGAGTTCCTCCCGTCGGGCATCCCCTTCTCGACGCTGACCGACCAGCGCATGTGGACCGACCGACTCACGCAGTACGTCCGCGCGGTCGAGGCGCTCGACGCCGAGGAACCCGTCGACGGCTTGCAGGCGCGCCGCCTCGCCGACATGCTCCAGGACTCCGCGTTCGGCACGAACGACCGCGACGACCTCTTCGACGCCATCGACGACAGACAGGAAGAGGCCGGCGTCGACGACATCACGAACATCGAGTTCACGCCGAAGGAAATCAAGAACTTCGCGCCCTTCGCCCCGGACAGTTCGTCCGCCAGCGACATGGTCCGCAAGGTGACGAGCTTCCAGCGCAAGTCCGTCAACGCGTACTTCGGCGGCGGCTACGAGGGGATGGACCCCAGTCGCGTCCGCGTCGGCACCATCCACTCGGCGAAGGGTCGCGAGGCCGACCACGTGTTCATGGCGACCGACCTGACCGAGAAGGTCGTCGAGCAGATGGCCGCCTCCGTCTCCGACGAGGAGCTCGAAGCCCGCGGCATCGAGGAGTTCACCGCGACGACGAGCCCCGTCCCGCTCATCACCGACAACGAGCGCCGCGTCTTCTACGTCGGGATGTCCCGCGCCCGTGAGCGCCTCATCGTCCTCGAGAACCTCGTCACCGGCGCGCCGACGCTTCCCATCAGCGTCCTGCTCCACAACGAGATTCGCGAGGCTCCCGCGCAGGAACTCGTCGACGACGCGCAGGAACCGCCCGCGCCCGAACCCGAGGCGTAACGTCCCGTGCGGAGCGGTCCGCGCGGCGGCGACGCCATCGACGCCGCCGTTTCCGAGCGAGACGCCGTCGGCTTCGTCGCCGTCTCCGGCGGCTCCGACCCCACGAGTCGCTACCTCACCGGCCGCGAGTTCGACTGCGACCTCGCCTTCGTCCGCGTCGACGGCGAGACGCATCTCCGGGTCCCCTCGACCGTCGAACCGCCGGCGCTGTCGGTCGCCTCGGTCCGCGTCGACGACAGGCCGCCGGGGAAGGCCGCCGCGGCCGTCCTCGCGGAACACGGCGCTCCCGAAGGGACCGTCCTCGCGCCGCGGACGATTCCGCACGACGCCGCGCTCCACCTCGAATCGGCGGGCTACGACCTCGCGTCGACCGCGGCGGTGGAAGCCGCCCGCGCGGTGAAAGACGACGCCGAGCGCGACGCCATCGAGGCCGCCCAGCGCGCGGCGACTCGCGGCGTCGGTCGCGCGGCCGCGATACTGTCGGCGGCGACGGTCGAGGACGCCGACGACGGCGACAGCGGCGACGGCGACAGCGGCCGTGAGGGCGACGGCGGCGACGGTGACGACGGACGGCCCGCCCTCCACTGGGACGGCGCGCCGCTTTCGACCGAGCGACTCCGCCGGCAGGTGAACGCGACGCTCGCGGCCGAGGGCGTCGACTCCGCGGGCGCGACGACGGTTCTCGCGGGAACCCGCGGCGACGGGGGCGAGCCGGTCGAACTCCCGCCGGGCGAACCCATCGTCGTCTCGGTCGGCCCGCGCGGCCCGGCGGGCTACCGCGGCGCGCTGGCCCGCACCTTCGTCGTCGACCCAGACGGCGGGTGGGAGCGCCGGGCGCACGTCGCCTGCGACGCCGCCAGAAAGGTCAGTCTGGTCGAGGCGGACCCCGGCGACGACGCCGGCTTCCTCGGGAGCGAACTCCGCGCGGAGACCGCCGCGTTCGGCTTCTCGATGGCCGACGAGGTGACGAGAGACGTGGGCGGCGGCATCGGCCTCGCGGCCCGCGAGGACCCGCCGCTCGACGGCGACCGCGAACTCGTCGCCGGCAACGTCCTCCGGGTCCGCTCCGCGGTCACGCACCCGGACCACGGCCGGGTCGAACTGACCGACGTGCTGGTCGTCGGCGAAGACGGCCCGCGACTGCTGGGCGACGCGCCGACCGGCCTCGGCCCGAGTCGCTGGTAGTTACTCGTCGTCGTCCGGCTCTTTCGCGACGCCGCCGATGACTTTCTCGGCCGCGAGCGAGGGGACGTCCTGCGGCATGGTGAGGAACTTCGGGAGCGCGACCATGAGCACCGCGAGAAGGAGCATCGCGCCGCCGAAGACGGTCCGCCCGTCGGCGAGGAGTGTGAGGCCGAAGCCGCCGACGGGGATGGCGAAGATGAGGGTCGCCGCGAGACCGACCATCTCCAGGATTCCGAGTCGCATCGCCCGAGGCTACACCACGGGCGAGTAAAAGCGTCGCGACCGGCGGGCGGGCGAGCGCGTCGTTCGGGCGGTGGGAGCGGGGCGACCCGTCGCCGCGGCCGACGGTCACGCGGGGTAGCATTAAGCCGCCTCCGAATCGACTGCCAGCATGGTCGCCGTCACCTCCGGGATGCTCGTCGTCTTCGCGCTCGTCGTCGTCACGATGGCGCTTTTCGTGACGGAGGCGGCCCCGCCGGACGTGACGGCCATCGGCGTCATCGTCGCGCTCGTCGTCCTCGAACCGTGGACGCGGGTGGACCTCCAGACGGGGCTGTCGGGGTTTTCGAGCGCCGCGACCATCACCGTCCTCTCGATGTACGCCCTCAGCGAGGGGGTGCGACAGACCGGCGCGATTCGCGTCCTCGGCGACGCGGTCGCCTCGTTTACGAACGGGAGCGAGTCCCGACTGCTCGCCGCGGTCGTCGGCCTCACCGGCCCCGTCGCGGGCGTCGTCAACAACACGCCGGTCGTGGCGGTGTTCGTGCCGATGGTCTCGGACCTCGCCGACCAGGCGAACGTCTCGCCGTCGAAGCTCCTCATTCCCCTCTCGTACGCCTCGATGCTCGGCGGCACGCTCACGCTCGTCGGGACGGCGACGAACCTCGTCGCCAGCGAGGCCTACGCCGCGGCGACCGGGTTGCCGCCGTTTTCGATGTTCACGTTCACGCCCCTCGGTGCGGTGGTGTTCGTCGTCGGCGCGGGCTACCTCCTGACGGTCGCGCCGCGGCTCCTTCCCGAGCGAATCGAGCCCGGAAACCGAACCGGGAACTACGGCGTCGAGCCGTTTCTCGCCCGCGTGCTCGTCCCCGCGCGGTCGCCGCTCGTCGGCATCCCGGCGGGCGAGGTCTCCGACGACACCTACCGCGACCTCAACGTGGACATCCTCGACGTGCTCCGCGGCGGTGAGCACTTCATCGCGGCCGACTCCGACCGCGAGGTCGAGTCGCGGGACATCCTGACCATCCGGGGCGACCCGGCGACGATTCGGCGCTTCTGCGACCTCGCGGACCTGCGGTTCCTCCCGCGCGCGTCGGTCACCGACGCCGAACTCGACCGCCCCGAGCGCGTGGCGCTCGTCGAACTCGTCGTCCCCCGCGAGTCCGGCCTCGTCGGCGAGACCATCGGCGGCGCGCGACTCCGCGAGCGCTACGACGCGACGGTGCTCGCGGTCCGTCGGCGCGGCGGCGACCTCATCCGCGAGCACTTCAGAGACGTGGAACTCCAAGTCGGCGACTCACTGCTCCTCCAGACGACGAACGAGACGGCGCGATACCTCCGCGACAGCGGCGACTTCGTCGTGACCAGCGAGGTCGCAGACGAGTTCATCGAGGACAACGGCGGACTGTCACCGACGTCGTTCCGCGCGTTCGCCGTCATCGCGGCGGTCATCGGACTGGCCGCGCTCGGCGTCGTGCCCATCGCCATCGCCGCGCTCGGCGGCGTCGCCGCGATGGTCACGCTCGGCTGTCTCTCGGCGAGCGACGCCTACGGCGCGGTGAGCTGGAACGTCATCTTCCTCCTCGCGGGCGTCATTCCGCTCGGGCAGGCGCTCCAGCTGACCGGCGGCGTCGCGCTCCTCTCGGAGTTCGTCGGCGTCGCCGCGACCTACCTGCCCGTCGTCGTCGTGCTCGCCGCGTTCTACCTGCTCACGGGGCTGTTGGCGAACGTCATCACGCCGGTCGCGAGCGTCGTCCTCATGCTCCCGGTCGCCATCGACACCGCGTTCGGCCTCGGTGCCGACCCCTTCGGCTTCGCCCTCGCGGTCACCTTCGGCGGGAGCACGGCGTTCATGACGCCCATCGGCTACCAGACGAACCTGATGGTGTACGGGCCGGGCGGCTACCGCTTCACCGACTATCTCCGCGTGGGCGCGCCGCTCCAGCTTCTTCTCACGGTCGTCACGACGGCCGGTATCGTCCTCTTGTGGGGGGTCTAGGTCACTCGGCTCGGCTCTCGCCCGCGTTGCGACGCTGGTCAGTCTCCGCCCGGACGCCGTCCTCGCCGTTCGAGGGGTCGTAGCCCGCCGGCCCCGACGGGAGCGTCTCCGGGTCGTCGACGCTCAGGCCCGTGGTGACGAGAAGCCGGAGGCCGCGTCGGACCGGCATGTCGAGTTCGCGAATCTCGTCGGGCGAGACCATGATGAGCGCGCCGGCGGTCGGGTTCGGGCTGTGCGGGACGAACACGGTAAACAGGTCGTCGTCGGAGACCTCGGAGACCGACGGCGGGGCCTCGTTGGTGACGAAGCCGATGGAGAACAGCCCCTCGCGCGGGTATTCGACCAGCACCACGCGGTCGTAGCCGGCGGTCGGTTCGGTGAGCGACTCCGACACCTGCCGGACGCCGAAGTAGATGGTGCGGACGAGCGGCAGGAGCCGAACGCCGCGCTCGAAGCTCCCGAAGAGCCGCTGGCCGAGGCTCATCGACGCGAGGTAGCCGAGAAGCGAGACGGCCACGGCGATGATGAGCGCCGACAGCACCTGCGAGATGAGGACGATGTCGCCGGAGTAGTTGAGCGCGTCGGCGAGGAAGGGCGTCACCTGACGGACGACCGGGCGGAGCGCGGCGGTGATGCGGTTGAACGCGAACTGGAGGACGAACACGGTCACGGCCAGCGGAGTGACGAGAATGAGACCGGTGACGAAACTGCTCCGCAGTCGGGCCAGAACGTCCATACCGACTCTCCGGCCGACGACGGTAAAATTGTATGGTATCAATGAGCACACGGTGGCTGTCGAAACGACAGAGCGCCCGCGAGGAGTCGAGTCGGTATCGTGCTACCGCACACCATAGTTTCAATACCGCGTCTCGGCATTAATTCGACATGAACCAAGGACCACCGGAAGACCCACACGGCGGGCGGACACCGCTCGAAGCACCAGTTATGGACAAGGTCGGGGGGTACGAGTACGTCGAAGAACTCGAAGCGGATGCGATGGCCGGTACCGCGGAGTTATCCTCGTACACCGATGTCGAGTTGGAGACGCTCCGAAACGAACTCCTCGGGAGCCCCGCAGTCGACGCCGTGCGGCGCGAGTTGCGGAATCGTCGCACCAACGATGACCCGTCGTCCGGTTCGATGCCTAGTTCCGGCGGCAGTGACAGTTCCGGACGGAAGCCGTCGAGCGGGGACGAGGAGTACGTCGATGGCTACGAGGGAGGCGTCGTCGACGACTACGTCGACGGCTACGAGGAGTAGACACCGGTCACTAATCACGAGGATACCACGGATGCCAGTCACGAAAGTCGCCTGTCCGAACTGCGGAGAAATCGCGAATATCACGGTCAATTCGAAAAGCGACGACATAATGCGCATCGGCACCAACAGTCTCGGTCGGAACAACCAGTCGGCGTGTAAGAACTGCGGAAAGAAGATTTACTACAATTTGGGGTAGCCCGTCGCGCTCTCTCGTCGAACGCGGCTCGGAGGAAGCGCCGACCGTCCCGGCGGGCAGTCCGGCAGTCACGAAACCGTGATGAGAAACGGAAACGGTAGGCATTAAGTTCAGCCGACCGAAGCCGCGGGTATGTTCACGGGAATCGTGGAGGGGCCGGGCGAAATCGTCGACGTGACCGACGCCGACGGCGGTCGCCGCCTCCGCATCCGCACCGACCTCACGTTCGACGACCTCCACCACGGCCAGTCGATAGCGGTCTCGGGCGTCTGTCTGACCGTCGAGGCGTTCGGCGACGACTGGTTCGAGGTGTTCCTCGCGGCCGAGACCGTCGAGAAGACCTACCTCGGCGACGTCGTCGAGGGCGACCGCGTCAACCTCGAACGCGCCCTCGCGGCCGACGACCGCTTCGACGGCCACATCGTCCAGGGCCACGTCGACGGCACGACGACGGTCGCGAACGTCGAGCGCGTCGGCGACGACTGGTTCTTCGAGTTCGACCTCCCCGAGTCGCTGGCGCGGTACGTCGTCCAGAAGGGCTCGGTCTGTCTCGACGGCATCAGCCTCACCGTGGCCGACCGCCACGGGGACTCCTTCGCCGTGGCCATCATCCCGACGACCTACGACCTGACGACGCTCTCAGAAAAGGCGGTCGGCGACCCGGTTCACGTCGAGGTCGACGTGGTGGCGAAGTACGTCGAATCGATGCTCGACGGCTACGCCGAGCGGTTGGTCGCCGAGTAGGGAAAGGGGACGCCGCGGTTCGTCTCGGGTCGTGTTCTGCCGTCGTCGCCGCCTCAGTCCTCGAACTCCGTCCGTTCGGAGCTGAACGACGCCGCGCTCGGGCCGGGCGCGTGGGCGCGGTGGTACGCCTGACTGTAGCGGCGGAGCTTCCCGATGAGGTAGAGCCCGAAGACGCCGTCGTAGATGATGACGTAGACGAGGAAGGCCGCGAGACCGCCGAGTCCGGTTATCCCCGCGATGACGGTCGAGCCGAGGCCGACCGTCGTGTTGTACGTCGCGTGGACCAGCGCCGCGAGGACGAGGCCCTTGATGACGATGGGACCGGCGTTCTCCTTGTTGAACTTGGCGAGGCCGAGGTAGTAGCCCGCGATGGCCGAGTAGATGACGTGGCCCGGTCCGGCGAGCGCCCGGACCGCGGTAATCGTCCCGCCGGCGGCGATGATGCCGACGCCGCCGGAGCCGACGTCGAGCCCCGAAGACGTGAGGTTGCGGGTGATGTACAGGGCGTTTTCGATAGTGGCGAAGCCGAGGCCGGCCATCGCGCCGTAGACGGCCCCGTCGATGACAGCGTTGAAGCTGTCGTGGGAGTAGGCGTACAGCCTGACCGCGAGGAGCTTGACGGTCTCTTCGACCGGGCCGACGACGAGGTAGTAGAACACGGCGCTTCCGAGGAAGCCGAGCGCCAACTGGAACTCGGCCGCGATGGTCTGGCCGACGTTGCTCAGAATCGAGTTGAGAATCGCGGCGAACGTGGCGGTGAGGACGCCGAGGAGGAACGTCACCACGAGCATCGACAGCGGCTCGTTTTGGGTCACGTCGGAGTAGTAGACGTAGCCCGCGAGCGCGAGCGCCGGGAGCGCCGAAAGCATGGTGAGCGCGCCGACCTGCGGGTCGGTGAGCGCCGACAGGCCGCCGATACCGACGAGGATGAGGAGCGCGGCGAGAACGACCAGCGCGCGGGTCGACGCGAGCAACACCCGGTAGAGCGCGACCGCGAGCCCGTCAACCGAGGTTCGTTCCTCCCACGTCGCGATGTCGTAGAGGTCGTCCGAGCCGTCGGACGCCTGCTCGACTGGGTCCTGCTGGTCCATCACGTAGCACAAAGGGTATTGCATCTGGTAATAGCTTCGGCCACGGCATCCCGCGACCGGCCGAAGGGCTGACAGTCGGATGGCCGGCGAGCGACTGACTGGCGACCGACTAACCGACTGACTGACGACCAGCCGCCCGGCCCAGCGGCCGACGACCGACCGTACGACGTTAATGCCTCCGCTCCGAAGGGCGGGTATGCACTTCGACCCCCGCGAACAGGCGGCGCTCCGCGAGGTCGGCCTCGACACCGACGACCTCCGGGCCGCGTCGGACCTCGTGAGCGACGCAGTCGAATCGGACGCAGACGCCATCGCCGCGTTCTTCGGCGACGGCGGGACGGTTTACTCGGACATGGAGATGGCCCACAGCGCCACCGACGTGCAGGAACACGCGGTCGACCACGTCGACCTCTACACCCACGGCGCGGACCTCCGCGGCTACCTCAAGTTCGACTCGTGGGGCGTCCCCATCGAGGGCGGCCGCGTCCTCTCGGAGGAGAAAGTCGAACTCACGCTCGGGCCGACGGTCGACGCCCGCGTCACCTTCGCCCGCGACGCCGACAAGCTATGAGGGTCCGCGTCCGCGGCATCTACGCCACCGCGCTCACGGGCGTCTTCCTCGACGCCGGCCACGACGTGGTGCAGGCGTCCGGCCCGATTCGCGAGCGCTTCGACGCCGAGTTCGACTCGTCGGACCACGACGTGTCGGTCGAGACGACCCGGAACCGACAGGGCGTCGGCGCGACCGGCGCGCCCGAGGCGGTCGAAACGGCCACCGAGCGACTCACCGACCTCGGCATCGACACCTTCGCGTGGGACGACCCCGCGCCGACCGGCGCGGTGTTCGACGCCCGCGTGACCGACACCCTCGGCGGCGGCGCGGTCTGCGACCTCGGCGAGACCGAGGGCTACCTCTCGTACGGCGACGTCGACGGCCGCGTGGAGGTCGGCGACGAGGTCCGCGTGCAGGTCGCCGAGTCGGCCCCCCCGTGGGCCTCCCACCGCGCCGACCTGACCGGCGACGTCCGCGCCGTCGCGGGGCTGGCGACGCTCGACCCCGACTCGGAGGGCGTCCGCGTCGACACCCGCGACGAGGCCGCCGCCCGCGAACTGGCCGGCATGACGGACCTCCTCGGCGGCGACCCGCCCGATGGCTGGGGCATCCGCTGGCACCGCGACGCCGTCGACGCCGACATGAGCGCCCTGAACGACGCGCTCGACCGGGCCGCCGAGGTGGCCGCGGAACTCGACGACGCGCTCTCTGAACCCGTCGACGCCCCGCGGGCGGTCGCCGCGCCCACCGCGACGACGTGGGTCTGGTTCGGCCGCGAGACCCGCTTCGAACTCGACGCCCAGCGCCGGGCCGTCGAGACGACGATGCCCGGCCACCACCGGACGAAGGCCGCCTCGCCGAAGGCCTCCGCCGGCGTCGACCTCGCGGAGGCGCTCTGCGAGTCGGTCGCCGACGGCGAGTTCCCCTTCGACGTGGTGACCGCGCAGTTCGGCCCGCTCGAAGGCGACGACGTGGAAATCGGCCACGGGAAACCTGACGGTCGGCTCATCACGCTCGGCTCCGGCGAGGTGACGGAACGCGACTCCGAGGGAACCGTCGAACTCCGGCGGAGCATGACCGGCGGCGGCACCTACGACGCCCTCGGCGTCGACCGCGAGTCAGGCGACGTGGCGGTCACGAAGTTCCGGGAAGGCCGGTGGTGGTACCCGACGGTGTACCGCGATGCCGACGGCGGCGTCAAGGGAACCTACGTCAACATCTGCACGCCCGTCGAATGCTTCCCCGACGAGATTCGATATATCGACCTCCACGTGGACGTGGTGAAACACGCCGACGGGACGGTCGAGCGGGTCGACGACGACGAACTCGACGCGGCCGTCGAGGCCGGCCACATCTCGGAAGAACTGGCCGAGAAGGCGCGGTCGGTGGCGTCGAGTCTGGAGTCGGCGCTGTCGGGGTAATCAGGAGCACTCAGAGAGATGGTAGTTACTGTTGAGAGTTGGTTTCGACTTGCGACTCCAGCCGTTTGAACATACCAAATGAGTTGAGTGCCGGTGCAGGTGCACCTGAGACGGTCCGCGAGCCGGCGGTTACAAGTTCGTGCACATTGATAGCCGTGGTTTCGGTGTCGACGTCTGCTTTGCTGAACACCCCGGCGAGGGCACCTGCGACGACAGGTGCCGCGTAACTGCTACCTTCGTACAGTTCAACGTCGCTGATATCAGCCGTATCGCGAGGGCTAGGCATGTGTGCGGGCGCAAGAATATCGGGCTTTCCATCAAGCGGCCGTGTGTTATCTGGCCACTCGCGCAGTGTCTTACTCCGTACGCACGAGGGCGAATCATCACAACCGTGATGGCCGCAAAAACTCCGCTCCCTCGCGTCGCCCTCGAAACAGTACGGTCCTTCGTCCATCGTATTATCAACCGGTGACGGGACGACTGGACACAGCGCCTCAAAACCACCGACTGCGACCGCTTCCTCAGCAAGGGCGGGGCTAAACACGTACTGTTTCGGGCCCTCATCGACCTCTCGATTTCCCGCAGCAGTAACGACGATTACGTCGTTTTCGACGGCGTACTTGACCGGGGGATGCTGTGGAGAGCATTCCACCGGAATCTCGTTTGGTGCACCCCACGAGAGGTTGAGAATATCGACACCATCGTCAACGGCCTGATGGATTGCCCGGGTGAACGAATCCGTCGGGAGGCGCTTGTCGGAGTCCATCGCCTGATAGAAGCTGAAGGTTGCCTGTGGCGCAACGGCACTCAGCAGTTCAAAGATGGCGACACCGTGGATGTGAGTGACGTCGTCGTCCACCTCTAAGAAATTTCTTCGATGTTCGATGTAAGCCGACCGAGCGAATGCGGCTGGAGGAGATTTGCACGAATCGACGATTCCGATGTGAACACCGTCTCCAGAGCAATCGACCGGGCTGTGGTCGACACTCTCACAGACGGCGTGAAAGATGCGTTCTCGAAATGCCCGAACATTATCGTACCCCGACACAGTTAGGCGAGGGCACGTGCTTCCCGGTCGGGAGAGACCGACAGGATATAGTCGGGACGAACGAGCGCAGGGAGGTTCTCAACTGTAACCGTAGCCACGACGACGTCACCGGGGAGTTCAGAAGAGACCTCGTCGCCGAGTTCTTCAATAGCTCTGGAGACATCTTCGGCCCGATTGTCCTCGCAAACGAAGACCAGATCCACGGTCTTCGAACTGTCGAAGCCCTCAATCATCGCTTCGACTTTCGGATGAATCTGTTGGGCCATTGCTCAGCCGTGAATAGGCGCATGCAATATATCAATCCACCGGAAAAATGAGTTTCGGGCGGTTCTGATTTGAACGAAGTGTACTAGCCAGACCACCCGACAGAGACCGAACGGTCGCTAAAAGTGCCCCGGTCCCTCGTCGCCGTACTGCAGTTCGCCGCCGCGGCCGCCTTCGACGGTACTGCTTCCGTGGTCGCCCGAACTGGGGACCTTGACCTGCACGTCGGTCACCTCGTCGAACGTCATGATGAGGTCCGACTGGATGTTCTGGGCGGTGATGTTCGAGATGCCGCACCCGGCGCACGCGCCCCCGAGTTCGACGACGACTTCCCCCGATTCCGCATCGGCCTTGCGCACGACGCTGTTGCCGCCGTGCATCTGGATGATGGGCATCTGGCCGACCATCCACGTCTCGACGCGCTCTTTGAGGCTCTCCGACTCGTCGCTCATACCCCGACGCTTCGAACCCCACGGATTAGAATGAAACGGTTCTCCCACCGCGCCGGGCGACGAGAGAAAGGCTGTCTCGGTCGTTCGTGATAGATTCGGTGCGCTCCGGGCGCTCTCTCAGTCGCGCCGCCCGCGACGGCGGGCCAGCCAGCCGGCGACGCCGAGCGCCGCCGCGCCGACGCCGAGCCCGAAGCCCGGCGCGTCGGTCGCAGAAGTCGAAGGGCTGTTGTCGGACGCGGACGGAGTCGCGCCGTCCCCGGTCGGCGTCGTCGGCGGCGTGTTGACGAGAGATTCGGTGGTCGTCTCCGGACCGAGCGTCGGCGGGTCGCGCTGGTCGCCGGCGTGGTCGGGGAACGTGTAGAGCGCGGGCGACGCGTCGTCGACGCCGCGGCTCGACGCGACGAAGACGCCCTCGTCGGCGAAGGGGTAGGCGTACTGCGCGGTCCAGAAACTCGCGCGCTCGGGGTCGCGCCACCACGCGAGTTCGACGGGGTCGGTCGGGTCCGACACGTCGTGGCGCTTGACGCCGCCGCGGTACCACGAGGTGTAGAGCCTGTCGTCGCGGAAGTCGAAGTTGTGCGCCGTGGTCCAGACGCCGCCGAGCGTCGGGTCCGGGCCGGCCGGCGGCTCGATGGTCGAGAGCCGCACCGGATTCGCGGGGTTCGACACGTCCCAGAGTTCGACGCCGCTCGGCCCGCCGACGAGTTCGGTCGTCCCGTCGTCGCGGTCGACCTCGACGGCCCACGACTCGACGCCGACGCCGAGGAGGTCGCCGGCGTCGTCGGTTGCGACGTAGTGGTGGTTCCCGGGCGGCGTCCGTCGCTCGCGGTGGCGGTCGCGAGGGGTCAGCGCGGCGAGTTCCTCGGGGTCACCGGGCGAGACCGCGCCGAGGACCGACGGCGAGGCGGGGTCAGAAAGGTCGACGAACCACGTGCCGGCGTCCCAGAGCGCGACGTGCGCGACGCGGTCGCGGACCCACACGTCGTGGACGGACCGCATCGAGGGCGGCACGTCGGCCCACCGGTCGTCGGTAGAGACGACCGACCAGCGGCCGAGTTCGTCGCCGGAGTCGACGTCGAGGACGACGAGCGGGTTCCGGTCGCCGTCGTTGGCGGTCAGATACGCCCGGCCGTCGGCGGCGAAGCAGTTGTGGATGGGAAAGCCCGTCTCGTGGAACGCGATTTCTTCGGGGGTCGCGGGGTCGGACACGTCGACGACGAGGACGCCCGCCGGCGCGCCCGGAATCGGGTTGGCCGGGCCGACGACCAGAAGCGTGTCCCCGTCGAGTTTCACGTCGTAGAGGCCGCGGAAGGGACCGTCCTCGCGGTCGGAACGCAGGTCGCGGCGCTCGGCGAGGAGTTCGGGACGGTCGGGCGCGGAGACGTCGACGACGGCGTAGCCATCGGTCGCGGCGACGAAGACGGTCTCGCCGTCGGCCGAGACGACGGCCTCTTTCGCGCCGTCGATTTCGATGCGGCCCAGCGGCTCGAACGGGCCGGGATGGGCGGTGGCGAGCGGGGAGCCGACGACGACGGCGGTCGAGGCGGCGAGCGCGCTCGCACTGACGGTGCGGAGGAACTGGCGGCGGTCCACGGTGAGTCTGCGGGTGCCGAGGAGAAAAATCGGACGGAGGACCGGAACCGGGCTGAGCGGGGACCGCTCAGTCTGCACTGGGTTGCGTGAGAACTGAAGCGACGCCGGCGGGGATGGGTGGGTGGGTGTGGGATATCCCCGCCGGCGTCGGTCGGTCGACGATGGTGGTGGGGGGTGTCGACCGGTCCCGTTCTAGGCTTCCGGTGGAACGCCCGTGCACCGCGCGGTTCGACGAGAACGGGAACGCGCCGACCGGTGCGCCGAATGACTCGGCGTCGTCGGGTGCACGTCATCGCGTTTCTCGACCGGGGTTATAAGACTGCGCCACCGAGTATCAATCGGGATAATTCGCTGACGGAGGCGCGAACTGCCGTCTTGTAATCGCGGGCGGTCGCCAGTTCCGCCTGCGCTACCACCGGCGAGTCGTCTCTCACAGCCGAGACCGGTCACCGGTGCCACCGGTCATCGCGCTCGCCAACGCCCCCTCGACCACGACCTCGTCGCCGAGCGTCGTCAGTTGAATCTCGGGGATGTTCGACATGACCATCTCGCTCATCTGTTCGCGGATGGGGTCTAACACGAGGTCCGGGTTGTTGAGCGCGACCGCGCCGCCGACGTAGATGATGAGCGGCGCGTACGCGTGGACGATGTTCGCGACGCCCATCGCGTTCCAGTGGCCCAGCTGGCTGATGATGTGGTCGGCGAACTCGTCCTCGCCGGCGTGTTCGAACACGTCGACCGCGGAGAAGTCGGGGTCGGAGACGGGAAGCGCGGTGTCGACCGGGTCCTCCTCGTGGAGTTCGCGGGCGTACTTCGGGATGTTGTTCCCCGAGCAGTAGCCCTCCCAGTGACCGTTGTGGCCGCACCCGCACGTCATGAAGCCGTGCGGGTCGAGCGTCAGGTGGCCGACCTCACCGGCGTTGCCGTCCCAGCCGGCGAGGACGTGCCCGTCGACGCAGACGCCCGCGCCGATACCCGACGAGATGGTGAGATACACCATGTCGTCGGGGTTGCGGTCGGAGTGGAACCGCTCGCCGATGACGCCGGCGTTCGTGTCGTTGTGCAAATACACCTCGTCCGTCTCCAAGAGCACCGAGAGGGGGCCGGTCAGCGGGATGCGGTCGATGGTGTCCGGCAGGTTCGCCGGGTTCTCGACCGCGCCCTCGGCCAGGTCGAGCGGGCCGATAGCGCCGATGCCGGCCGCGACCGCGTCGCTCGGGTCGATGCCCGCCTCGGCACACGCCTCGCGGACGACGCCGAGGACCGCCTCGGTGACCGCGATTCCGGTCGGACCGCGCGGAGTGCTGTCACGGGCCTCTCCGAGGATCGTTCCATCGTCGTCGCCCACCACGGAACGGACGTTCGTCGCCCCCAGGTCGACGCCCACGTAGTACGCCATCGTTCCCATAGCGATGCGCCCGCCACTTAACTAAGCGGGATTTTCGGCAGATTTACTCGCGGCACTGTAAGTCCCGGTTCGAGGTCACGCGGAGTTGTTGGTCGGGAGTTTGGGGATGAGCCACGAGAGGAACGAGTCCATGCTACGCGACTGCGTCCAGACGGTCCCCGGTCCGGTGAAGGTACAGACGAGTCCCTCGCCGCTGAACAGGGTGGACTTCAGGCCGCCGACGCGCTCGACGGAGAAGTCCGTCGTCTCGTCGAAGGCGACGATGTGGCCGGTGTCGACCGTGTAGCGCTCGCCGTCGTCGAGTTCGACCTCGTGGATGGCCCCGTAGCTCGACAGGAAGCTGTCGCCGGTACCGGTCAGTTTGAGCAGGAACAGCCCCTCGCTTCCGAAGAACGTCTTCGCCCCGCCGAAGGAGGTATCGAGGTCGAGCGCGGGGTCCGAAGCGAGGTACGACCCGGACTGGACGTACAGCGTCTCGTCGGCGAGACCGTGGTGGACGATGTCGCCCGGAAGCGGGGGCGCTAACGAAATCTCGCCCGCCTGTCGCGCGCTGAACGTGTTCTGGAAGAACGACTCGCCGCCGAGGACGCTCCGCTTGAGCGACCCGAAGAGGCCGCCTTTCGCGTTCGTCTCGATGTCGATGCCGTCGGAGTAGCTGACCATCGCGCCGGCCTCCGACCGGAGCGACTCGCCCTCGTCGAGCGAGACGGTGAGGAGAGCGAACGACGGGCGGTAGTCGATGGAGTGGTCCATGCGGAAGTTGACGGCGCGCTAAGATATGTAGTTGCCTCCGAAAATCGCGGATACCGGGGGTCGAGCCGCCCGCAGACCGTCACTTGGTGTCCGCGCGGACGAACGTCACGGGGCACGGCGCTTCGAGCATGACCTCCTGTGCGACGCTCCCGAAGACGGCCTTGCCGGCCGGCGAGCGCTTCCGACCGCCGACGACGAGCCGGTCGGCGTCGACCTCGCCCGCGAGTTCGACGAGTTTCTCGCCGTGGTGGCCGACCCGGCCGTGGACGACGTAGTCGAGGTCGGCGTCGTCGAAGCGGCGCGTGAGTTCGCGGACGGTGGCGTGTCGTCGGGCCACGTCGTCCGCCGAAACCTCCTCGGCCGTGATGTCGAAATCGAGGTTGTCGAGCGCGTCGTCGTACTCGTCTCTCGTGAAGACGTGCCCGATGACGACCGTCGCGCCGGTCGGTCCGGCCACGTCGATGGTCTCTTCGGCGAGTCTGTCGATTCGGTCGGCGTCGCCCGCGCCGATCGCGAGCAGGATAGTCTCGATGGCCATATGGTCAGTTCACCCCGTCGGCACTTAACCGTGCCGGGGGTTTTTACTCACAACCGAAATAAAAATTCGTGTTCGGGCGTGTCGCGGTCGCAGACGGGTAGAGTGTCACGCGGTAACACTATGTACGTTTCGCCGGTGGCGCGGCCGCTCGGCGGACGAGGTGTGCAAGAAAACCAAACTGCGACGGACGGCTCAGACGTCGGGCGCGTCGTCTTCGACCGCGCGCTTCATCGAGTCGCGGCGGGACTTCGCGTCGCGGCCCGTCGCCTCCAGCAGGAAGTCGTTTTTCGCGCTGACGGCCTCGCCCGCGGCTTCGAGGTCTTCGGGAGCGAGGTCGGCCGGGTCGGCCTCCTCGAAGTTGACCGCGAGCTTGTCCTTCTTGCCGCTGTACTTGACCGCGCCGGCGACGATGCGGGTGAACACGGGATTGTCGGGTTCGCCGACGACGTAGAGGTCGCTTCCCTTGAACTCCTCGGTGTCCGTGATGGGGCCGAAGTAGTCTTCGACCGTCGCTTTCATGTCCGGAATTCGCTCTTCGAGCGTCTCCCCACGACGCATCTTGTACTCCTTCATGGACGCCTTTTCGACAGGGGATGGTTTACCTGTTTCGCGACTCTGCGACGCCTGCGAGGGCGTGCCGCGGTCAGGATTCCCGCTCGGCGATGTAGCCCTTTTTACACTCGGGGCAGATGTCGCCGGCCCGCATCGACGACGAGGACGCGCCGCGGGCGTGCCCGCAGTTCGGGCAGTAGTACTCGACGGCGTCGTCGGGGGCCTCGTTTCCGACGTTCGAATCGTCGGCGCGGACGAACTCGTCTTCGTCTTCCGCCTCGACGTACTGGCCGTTGGACCGCTGGCTCTGCGGTGCGCTCTCCTCCGGCGTCAGCCCGCCGCCGAACGAGACCGAGACGGGCTCGCCGTCGTCCGGCTGGGCGTTCCAGCCCTCGTCGTCGCCCGGCGCGTCGGGCCACGCCCCGCGTTCGCGGGTCTGGCCCTGTTCGGCCTCCGCCTCGGCGTCGGCCTCGACGCCCGCCTCGGCGTCCGCGTCGATGAACTCCGCGTCGTCGCCGTCGGCCGGCGGCGTCGGGTCGTCGGTCTCCACCTCGTCGACCTCGTCGGGCCACTGCGTCCGGTCGCGGGGTTCCGACTGCGACTCGTCGTCGCCGAGGATGATGCCGTCGTCGGTCACCGGCGGGGCGTCGGCGCGTTCGGCGCTCCCGGTGTCAGCGCCACCGGCGTCGGCGCTCGCGTCCGGCTGGTCGGCCGGCCGGGCGTCGGGCGCGTCCGCAGTCTCGGCCTCGCTCGGCTGTTGCGCCGCGGGGTCAGCGTCCGCGCCCGCACCCGTCTCAGCGTCGCTGGCGGCGGCGTTGGCCTCGGCGTTGGCGGCGTCGGCCCGCGTCTCCGCGTCCGGTGCCGTCTCGATGGCGGCGTCTTCGGCCTCGGAGACGCCGGGTTGCGGCTTCGCCGGTTCGAAGCCCGCGGCCGCGGTCTCGACTTCGCCCTCCGTCATCCCGACCTCTTCGGGCGTTCGGATGGCCGTGACCTCCTTGTTCTCGCTGATTACCTGTTCGTTTCCGCACCGCGAACAGACCTGTATCTCCCGAATCGAGACGACCACCTCGTCGCCGCGTTCCTCGCGCTCCCGTTCCGTCTCGGGGTCTCCGTAGGAGTGCCCGAGAAGACGGCAAGTAAGTCCCATTACGCGAGGATTCCGGGGTTCGGAAACAAAAAGGTACCCCCTGCCCGTCCGACGCCCGTCAGACGGGCGGTACAAGTAAACAGGAGGCCAACGATGTACCCGCTATGAGAGCGAGGCGGGAGTTTCGGAACCGCCGCGACATCGAGGTCGCGGTGCTCGACGCGCTCGTCGACCGCCACGACGAGGGGATGACGGTGTTCGAACTCCGTGCCGCCGTGGACGCCGACATCGACACCATCGAAGAGGCGCTGTCAGCGCTCAAAGACGAGAGTCTCATCGTGATCGAAGAGGCCGACACGCGGGTACTCATCCACGCCGACGAGCGCGTCGTTCCGGACCCGAGCGAAGCCGTCGAAGAAGACGCGTCGCTGTTCGAGAGACTCCGCGAGCGGTTCGGACTCTGAGCGCGGCGACGCGGACCACAGACTCGTTTTGACTACCCCGTCAGCCGGGTCGTGAGACGCCGGGCCGGTCCCGCGCCGAAGACCGAACGGTTCCGTACCAAAAGCCGGGCGAGTCGTCCGGGAGTGGGAGGGTTTTACGCGCTGAAACCGAAACGGGGGGCAATGACACTCGTCGCCGACATCCACGAGGCACACGGTGCGACGTTCGAGACGCGCGGCGGAATCGAGGTCGTGAGCCACTACGGCCGCCCCGAACGGACTCACCGCGCCGTCAGAAACGGCGTCGGCGTCATCGAACACGGCTACGGCGTGGTCGTCGTCGAGGGCGAAGACAGAGTCGACTACGTCGACAACGCGGTGACCAACACCGTCCCCGACGAGGACGGCGAGGGCGTCTACGCCCTGCTTTTAGACCCCGACGGCCGCATCGAGACGGAGATGTACGTCTACAACGCGGGCGAGCGACTGCTGATTTTCACCCCGCGGGACCGCGCCGAACCGCTCGTCGAGGAGTGGCGCTCGAAGACGTTCCTCCAGCGCGTCAAGATACGCGACGCCTCCGACGAGTTCGGCGTCTTCGGCGTCCACGGCCCGCAGTCGACCGAGAAAGTGGCGAGCGTCCTCTCGGGAGCGGGCGCGCCGGAACCGGAACTCTCGTTCGTCCGCGGCTCCATCGGCGGCGAACTCGGCGTCACGGTCGTCGCCTCCGACAACCCGACCGGCGAGGAGGGCTACGACGTCATCTGCCGCGCGAAGGACGCCGAAGACGTGCTCGACGCGCTCCTGTTCTACGGCAACCCCTCGGTTCCCGTCGGCTATCAGACGTGGGACAGCCTCACCGCCGAGGCCGGTACGCCGCTTTTCGAGTCGGAACTCCGCGGCAACGTCCCGAACGTCGTCGGCGTCCGCAACGCGCTGGACTTCGACAAGGGCTGTTTCGTCGGTCAGGAACTCGTCTCGAAGATAGAAAACCGCGGGCGGCCCTCGCGCCGACTCGTCGGCTTCCGCGCCGACGCCCTCCCCGACTCCGGTGCCGAGGTCTCCGCTGACGGCGGGTCGGTCGGCACCGTCACCCGCGCCGTAGAGAGCCCGGTGCTCGACGCGCCCATCGGCTTCGCGCTCGTCGACTACGGCCTCGATACCGACGCCCTCGAAGTCGCGGTCGACGGCGACCGCGTCGGCGCGACCCGCGAGTCCCTCCCGTTCGTCGAGGGGAGCGCGGTTTCGGCGCGGATTCCGACGTATCCGGGCGCGGAATAGGAACGAGAGCGGAGAGTTGGGCGGCTCCCGACCGTCTCAGAGCAGTTTCTTCAGGTGCTCGCGCGAGAAAAACGAGCTCGGCTTGTCCATGTGGACGCCGATTTCGCCCGACAGCGACCGGAGGCCGACCCGCTGGAGCCACTCGGGAAAGGAGTAACACCGGCGCACGAGGTGGCCCAACCGAATCTCCCGGGAGAGCTCGTCGCGCCACGCCGACTCGTAGGCCGACAAGGTCTCGGGGTCGTCGGGGTCGATGGTCTCGGCGGCGATGTCGGCCGCGGTCATCCCGTAGAGGATGCCCCCGCCGGTGAACGGCTTGGTCTGCGCGGCCGCGTCGCCGACGAGGAACGCCCGCCGGGTCGTCGTCCGGTCCGGCGGGCCGATGGGGATGGCTCCCGAACAGAAGTGCTCTGTCTCCACGTCGTAGGTGTTCGTGAGCGCGTCGAACAGCTCGGTGACCTCCGCGCCCGGCGGGGCCGCGAGGCCGTACTCGACGCCGGCGTCGCCGCGGGGGATGCGCCACGCGAAAAAACGCGGGACCGTGAGGTGCACGTCCACGAAGTCGCCGTCGTCCGGCTCGGGGTCGAACGCGAGGACGCCGTGGAGCGTCTCCGACGGTTCGGGGAGGGAAAGCGCCCGGCGAACCCGCGAGGTCGGGCCGTCACAGCCGGCGACCATCTTCGCCTCGAACTGGACGGTGCCGGCCTCGCCGGCGACGCTCACGGTCAGTCGGACCCGGTCGTCGAGTTCCTCGACGGCGGTGACGGTGTGGCCCTCGCGCACGTCCGCGCCGGCCTCGCGGGCGCAGTCGGCGAGGGTGCGGTCGAGTTCGACGCGGTCGATGACGTTCGAGACCTCGCTTTGCTTGTAGAACGGGTAGGCCTTCGAGTTCGGCCCGCCGACGCGGAAGTTCGCCCCGTAGATGCGGTTCTGAAACAGGCGGTCGCGCGCCTCGTCGGGGACGTACTCCCAGATGTCGGTGCTGACGTGGCCGGAGCACGCGAGGGGCGTCCCGACCTCGCCTTTCTCCAGCGCGAGCACGTCGTAGCCCGCGTCGGCCGCGCGGCGGGCGAACCGCGCGCCGGCGGGACCGACGCCGACGACGGCGAAATCGTACATGGTTGGGCGTCGCCGCGCCGACCAATGAATCTTCTCGCTTCGGACGAGGGGACCGCCCCGACGGAAACCGCCCGGCTACGCGACGACCGCCAGCCCCGCCGCGGTCCGCCGCGTCCCGTCCCACGGGACGACGATTCGGTCCCACGAGTCGCCGAAGTCGGTCGTCCGGTAGAGCCCGCGGTCGTTCGCGGCGTAGCACTCGCCGCCGGTTCGTCCGGCGGCCAAGACCGCGCGGGTCGCGCCCGGCCCGGTCGGCAGGCCGGTCTCGTCGAGGCGTTCCCACGACTCGCTGTCGTCGTTGCTGTCACCGTCACCATCGCCGCCACCGTCCCGCGACGCCCGGCGGTAGAGATACGCCTCCGCCGACTCGACCCGGTGGGCTCGCATCGGGCCGGAGGCGGCCGTCAGGAGCACCGACTCCGGGTCCGCGGGGTCGACGACGACGCTCCAGCAGTAGCCGTGTCCGAGCCCCGCGGTCGGCGACGTCCACGTCTCGCCCGCGTCGTCGGTCTCGGCGTAGCCGTCGCCCGCGGCGACCCAGACGCGGCCCGGTCGGTCCGGGTGCGTCGCCATCGAGTGCGTGTCTCGCTTCCCGGACGGCACGCGGTCTTGCCACGTCTCGCCGCCGTCGAAAGAGCGGACGAGCGCCCCGGCTTCGACCGCGACGAACAGCCGGTCGGGGTCGGTCGGGTCCGGCTCTATCCAGCGGACGTGGTGGGTGTGCGGGCGGGGCGGAAACGCCCACGACGACGCCGAGTCGAGGTCCGAAAGCGGCGCGAGTTCTGCCCACGTCTCCCCGCCGTCGAGCGAGCGGAAGACCGCCGAGGGCTCGGTGCCGGCGTAGACCACGTCGGGGTCGGCCGGGGAGACGGCGAGGCTCGTCACCGACTCGGGGAGCGCGTCGGTGCCGACCGCGGACCACGACGCCCCGCCGTCAGTCGTTCGGAAGACGCCGGCGTCGAACGTTCCGCAGAACGCCCGGCCCGGCGCGCCCGGGTCGGCCGCGACGCACTCGATTCGGTGCTCGTCGAGTCGCCGGCGGGCGGTGAAGTCGTCGGGCGAACCCGAGACCGCGAGCGCCGCGCCGTTGGCGGCGGCGTAGAGATGCATGGGGGACGTAGGCGTTCCACGGTGAAAAAGCGGGCGCGGGCCGCGTCCGGGGCGACGGGATGACGACTACGACAGGTCGCGTCGCTCGAACAGCTCGGCCGCGAGGACGACGAGGGCGCACGTCACGGCGACGAGCACGGCGACGCCGCCCCAGTCCACGTCGCCGGCGACGAGGAGTTCGCCGGGGTCGAGATAGCGCGTGAGCGACAGGGCTCCGAGGAACTCGTAGTCGGTGTCGACCGTCAGGGAGTCGAGGAGGAACGTCCCGAAGACGACGCCGATGGCCGCGCCCTGCGCCCGGCGGACGCGCCCGAAGAACGCCGACGCGAGGAGGCCGACGGCGACGCAGGCGACGAGGTAGAGGCCGCCGACGGCGTGGACCGCGAGGAGGCGGCCGAGGTGAATCTCCTCGTCGATGAGGCCCGCGCCGACGACGACGGCCGCGAGGAGCGCGAGGTCGACGACGGCGACCGCCGGGAGCATCGCGAGGAACTTGCCGACGACGAACCGGGTGCGCGAGACGGGCCGCACGAGGACGAGTTCGACCGACTGACGGTCGACCTCGCCGGCGACGAGCGACCCCGCGGCGTAGGCGAAGTAGCTCCCGACGATGAGGAGCCAGACGAGCTGGTAGAGTTCGACCACGAGGTAGCCTTCCAGCGAGGAGATGTCGGTGATGCTCCCGACGAACGCCGACTGCAACTCCTCGGGATACGACTCCAGCAGTTCGGCGAAGTCGATGTCGGACTCGCCGAACGACGGGTAGACGGCGATGGTGAGCCCGGCGGTCGCCACGAGGAGCACGCAGACGACGAGGAGGCCGCGCCGTCGCCGGGCGAACTCGAAGGCCGCGATGTCGAGTTCACGCATCCGCGGACTCCTCGGCGTCCGCGGGCGACGGCTCTGCGGCGGCATCGCTCTCGCCGTCGCGGGAATCAGCGTCGGCGGCGTCGGCATCGGCGTCGTCCTCGCGTTCCGCCTCGCTCTCGTCGTAGAAGTGCATGAACACGTCTTCGATGGCCGTCTCGCGGACTTCGAGGTCGTCGACGCGGTAGCCGTCGAGGGCGTCCACGAGGGCGTCGTAGTTGCCCGAGGTGACGAGTCGGAGCGAGCCATCGGGTTCGATGCGCGCGTCGATGGTCTCGGGGAACTCGAAGTCCGCGAGGTCGATGGCGTCGGGCGACCGGACCGTGACGACCTTCCCGCTTCGGGCGAGCAGGTCGTCGATGTCCTCGACGGCGACGAGCCGACCGCCGCGGATGATGGCGACCCGGTCGCAGACCTCGCGGACCTCCCCGAGGATGTGCGTCGAGAAGAACACCGTCACCCCGCGGTCGCGCTCCTCGCGGAGGAACTCGTAGAACTCCTGTTGGACGAGCGGGTCCAGCCCCGAGGTCGGCTCGTCCATCACGACCACCCGCGGGTCGTGCATGAACGCCTGCACGATGGCGAGTTTCTGGCGGTTCCCGCGCGAGTAGGCCCTGACCGGCCGGTCGAGCGGCACCGGAAAGCGGTCGAGGAGTTCGTCGCGCCGGGCGTCGCCGGAGAGCCCGGCGAAGTAGTCGAGCGTCTTGCGGCCGCTCACGTCGTCGTAAAACCGCGGGTCGCCGGGGATGTGGCCGACGCGCGCGAGCACGTCGAGGAAGCTGTCCCGGTCGTCCACCGGGACGCCGAGAATGCGCGCCGTGCCGTCGGTCGGTTTGAGCAGGCCGAGAAGCAGGCGAATCGTCGTGGACTTCCCCGCGCCGTTGGGGCCGAGAAAGCCGAACAGCTCGCCCTCCGGGACCGAAAACGAGAGCTCTTCGACCCCGCGAACGTCCCCGTAGAACTTCGTCAGACCGTCGATGTCGATGGCGGGGACGGACATACTACACGTAGGCGCGCCCCGAACGTATCCCTTGCGTGACGTTACCGCCGGCCGAGAGTCGAGCGTGTTGTTAAGATTACATACCGCGTATCTATGGTGACTGAAGCGGGGTCGCCCGCCCGTCTCCTCACCATGACTCCCCGCGGCCGGCGCGCGAGCGCGGCGCTCCTCGCCACCCTACTGGTCCTGTCCGCCCTCCTCGGTGCAACGGGGAGCGCCGCGGCCGTCAGTCAGGTGGCCGGAAGTCCCGACCTCACGATTATCGCGCCGGAGAACCGACTCGTCGCGGGCACCGAGACCGCGGTCGAGGTGTTCGTCGTCAACAGCGGGACGGTCACGGACGACGGCCCCGAGGAGTACGAGGCGCTCGTCCAGACGGCCCGCGCGCTGACCATCAGCGCGGATTCGAGCGGGCCGATTACGGTCCTCAGCGGCGAGGTTCCCGTCGGGACCGTCCCCGAGGGCGTCGCCGGGCCGGTGTCGCTCCGCCTCCGCGTCGCCGAGGGCGCTCGCCCCGGAACCTACGACATACCCGTCACGTTCAGCTACGACTACACCGCCTCGGTGTTCGTGGACGGCGACGACGTCGACGCCACCCACCGGAGCCGAACCGTCACGCGGGACCTCGAAGTCGTCGTCGAGCGCCGCCCCGCGTTCGAGGTCCGGGCGGTCGACGCCGCCCTCGCGGTCGGCGACAGCGGGACCCTCGCAATCGACATCGAGAACGTCGGCCCCGTCGGGGCCGCGGACGCGACCGTGACCGTCGCCTCGACGGACCCGGAGATAACGTTCGGGAGCGGCGTCGCCTCCGCGGAGACCTTCGTCGGCGAGTGGGACGCGGGCGCGACAGAGCGCGTCGAGTTCCGCACCCGCGTCGCCGACGACGCCATCGTCCGCGACTACTCGGTCGAATTGACCGTGAGCTACCGCGACGAGGACGGCCAAACGCGGACCTCGCGGGCGTTCGTCGCCGGGGTTCGGCCGACCCGCGGGGCCGACTTCGAACTCGCGGACGTGGACGCCGCGGTCGCCGTCGGCGACACCGGCACGCTGACGCTCGAACTCGTGAACGTCGGCGACGCGACCGCCGCGGCGACGACCGTCGGCGTAGCGTCTTCCGACTCCGAGGTGACCTTCGGGGCCGGCGCGCCCGCCGCGGAGGCCTACGTCGGCGCGTGGGAACCCGGCGAGACGAGGCGCGTGAGCTTCCGCACCCGCGTCGCCGACGACGCCCTCGACCGGCCCTACTCGCTCGACGTGACCGTCTCGTTCCGCAACCCCGGCGGCGACCGGAAGACCCAGTCGCTCGTCGCCGGTCTCGACCCCGGTGCCGGCCCGGCGTTCGCCGTGACGGTCGACGAGAGCACGCTCAGAGTCGGCGGCGTCGGTCGGGTCGTCGGCACCGTCGAGAACGTCGGCGGGACCGAGGCCCGCGACGTGGTGCTCCGCCTCGAAACCGAGGACCCGGCGCTGACGCCGACGGACGTCGACGTGACCGTCGGCACGCTCGCGCCCGGCGAGTCGGCCGAGTTCGAGTACGCCATCGGCATCGCCGAGGGGTCGACGCCGGGGACGCGCCGACTCCCGTTCGTCGTCGAGTACCGACCGCCGGGCGACGAACTGCGCGCGGCCGACCGGACCGACGTGCTCGCGGCGGTGCGCACCGACGACCCCGCCGTCGCGGTCGAACCGCGGAACGCGACGTTCGAGGTGGACTCGACCGGTCGGCTCGTCCTCGCGGTGACGAACACCGAGTCGACGCCGCAGACCGACGTGACGGTCAGACTCGTCGTCGAGGAGCCGCTTTCGAGCGAGGACGCCGTGGCGTTCGTCCCCCGGCTCGACGCCGGCGAGACGCGGCTCGTCGTCTTCGACCTCGAAGTGAGCGGCGACGCCGTCCCGAAGACGCAGGTCGTCGGCGTCAACGTGAGCTACGAGGACGACGCCGGCAGACGGCTCTCGACGGGTACCCAGCAGGTCGCCGTCGAGGTGGTCCAACCGGCGACGACGTTCCCCGTCCTCCCGGCGCTCGTCGTGGCGCTCGCGCTCGCGGGCGTCGGCTACTGGTGGTACCGGAGGCGCTGAGGCCAGCGGTGACGCTTCTGGCGGCGCTGAGGATGTCGTCGCCGAAAAAAGCCGAAGCGCGCGTTCAGTCGTCGGCCGGCGTCGCGGGACCGGACATCCCGCCGGGCGTCGTCGGCTCGCTGACCCACGCCTGCCACGCCATGATGAGCATGGAGACGATGAGACAGAGCCCCCACAGGAACGTCGTCGGAATCAAAAAGAGCAGTCCGAAGCCGACGCCGACCCAGATAGTGAGCGGCAACAGCCACTGGCCGACGACGAACAGCCCGCTCACCGCCGCCCGGAGTCGCCCCGTCAGCGCGAACGCGTCGACCGCAAAGCCCATCACGACCGCGAGAATCGAGAGCACGCCCAAGTGCGCGTGGCCGCCCACCAGCCACGACGGCACGCCTCCCGATTCCAGTAGCGTGTACTGGTACAGCCCCACCACCATCATCGTCGCGAGCCCGAGGAACCCCGACGTTTTGAGTATGCGAGACATACACATGGTCCTGATGTGAAACGGTCGGAAATGTCTTTTCCCAGAGTAGTTTGATTGGCGAAAGCAAGCCGCCTGCGAGCGACCGTTAGTGCGAGACGGGCGTCGAAAAAACAGAACTCCGCAGTGCGGCCGTCTCAGTCGTCGTTCGCCACTTTCGCGGGCTTGCGGCGGTCCGAACGCGGGCCCTCTTCGTCCACGTCGGGGAGGTAGTCGCGGAGGTACCGGCCCGTGTGGGAGTCGGGGTTCTCGGCGACTTCCTCGGGCGTGCCGCTGGCGACGATAGTTCCGCCGCCCGCGCCGCCCTCGGGGCCGAGGTCGACGATGTGGTCGGCGTTCTTCACGAGGTCGAGTTCGTGTTCGACCACGAGGACGGTGTTGCCGTTGTCGACGAGGCGCTGGAGCACCTCGATGAGCTTCCGCTCGTCTTCCTTGTGGAGACCCGTCGTCGGCTCGTCGAGCAGGTAGAGCGTGTCACCGGTCTGCTTCTTGCCGAGTTCTTCCGCGAGTTTGACGCGCTGGGCCTCGCCGCCGGAGAGGGTGGTCGACGGCTGGCCGAGCTGCATGTAGCCGAGGCCCACGTCGTGGAGCAGTTGGAGGCGGCGACGAATCTGCGAGTTCGCCTCGAAAAAGTCGAGCGCCTCGTCGACCTCCATGTCGAGCACGTCGGCGATGGTCTTGTCCTTGTACGTCACGTCGAGCGTCTCGGCGTTGTAGCGCGCGCCGTTACACTCCTCGCAGGGGACGTACACGTCCGAGAGGAAGTTCATCTCGATTTTGACGTTGCCCTGTCCCTTGCAGGCCTCACAGCGGCCGCCCTTGACGTTGAAGGAAAAGCGGCCCTTCTCGTAGCCGCGCTGTTTCGAGAGCTTCGTCTCGGCGAACAGCTCGCGGACGTAGTCGAAGACGCCGGTGTACGTCGCCGGGTTCGACCGCGGGGTGCGGCCGATGGGCGACTGGTCGATGAGCCGCACCGTCTCGATTTCGTCGTAGCCCTCGATGGCGTCGTGCTCCCCGGGGTCGACGGAGGTGTTGTCGTTCATCCGGCGGGCCAGTCCCTTGTAGAGAATCTCGTGCATCAGGGTGGACTTGCCCGACCCCGAGACGCCGGTGACGGCCGTGAACGTCCCGAGGGGAATCGGCACGTCGAGGTCGGCGAGATTGTGCTGGCGCGCGCCGCGGACGACGAGTTCGCCCTCGCCGTCGCGCCGCGTGTCGGGCACGTCGATGTCCTTGCGGCCCGAGAGGTAGTCGGCCGTGATGGAGTCGTCGGCCGCGACGATGTCGTCGAAGTCGCCCTGCGCGACGACCTCGCCGCCGCGCTTGCCCGGGCCGGGGCCCATGTCGATAATCTCGTCGGCCCGGCGCATCGTCTCCTCGTCGTGTTCGACGACGATGAGGGTGTTCCCGAGGTCGCGGAGGCCTTCGAGCGTGTTGAGCAGTTTGTCGTTGTCGCGCTGGTGGAGGCCGATGGACGGCTCGTCGAGGACGTAGAGGACGCCCACGAGGCCGGAGCCGACCTGCGTGGCGAGGCGGATGCGCTGGGACTCGCCGCCCGAGAGCGTTGCGGCCTCGCGGTCCAAGGTGAGGTATTCGAGGCCGACCTCGGTCATGAAGCCGAGGCGGGCGCGAATCTCCTTGAGAATCTCCTGTGCGATGGTGCGGTCGCGCTCCGAGAGGTCGCGTTCGAGGCCCTCGAAGTGTTCGAGCGCGCCCGCGATGGTCATGCGGTTGACCTCGGGGAGCGTCGTGCCGCCGACGCGGACGTGGCGGGACTGCTCTTTGAGCCGCGAGCCGCCGCAGTCGGGGCAGGTCGTGACGGCCATGAACTCCTCGATGTGGTCGCGCGTCCGGTCGGAGTCGGTCTCGACGTGGCGGCGTTCGAGGTTGCCGACGACGCCCTCGAAGGGGTGTTCCTTGTGGCGCGTGCCGTTTTTCGTCGTCCACTCGAACACCACGTCCTCGGAGGTCCCGAACAGGAAGGCGTCCTGCACCTCGTCGGAGAGCTCCTCGAACGGCGTGTCCACGCTGACCCCGAAGTGGTCGGCGACGTTGTCGAGCTGGCGGCGGTAGTACGTCCGGTTGTAGCTCCACGGCTCGAAGACGTGCTTGAGCGGCTTCGACGGCTCGGTGACGACGAGGTCGGGGTCGACCTCCTTGGCCTTGCCGAGGCCCTCGCACTCCGGGCAGGCCCCGTGGGGGCTGTTGAACGAGAACGACCGCGTCTCGATTTCGGAAAAGCGGAACGACGAGTTCGGATTGCCGAGCTCCTCGGAGAACTCGACGACGAGGCGGTCGTCGCCCTCGCCCGCGAGCGACCCGGTCGACCGGGTGTTGGAGGCGAAGGGGAGGTCCTCGGGCGGGTCGGGGACGATGAGTTTGAGGACGCCGCCGGCCTCTTCGAGGGCGGTCTCGACGGAGTCGGCGATGCGCGAGCGCGCCTCTGGGGCGACCTTCACGCGGTCGACCACCACGTCGATGGTGTGGTCGTAGTTCTTGTCGAGTTCGGGCGTCTCGAACGAGAGGTCGAACTCCTCGCCGTCGACCTCGACGCGGGCGTAGCCCTCGGAGACGAGCTCCGAAAACAGGTCTTTGAACTCGCCTTTCTGGTCGCGGACGACCGGCGCGACGACCTTCGCGCGGGTTCCCTCGGGGAGTTCGAGAATCTGGTCGACCATGTCCTGTGCGGACTGCTCGCCGACCTCCTCGCCCGTGATGGGGTCGTACTGGGTGCCCACGCGGGCGTACAACAGGCGGAGGTAGTCGTGGAGTTCGGTGACGGTCCCGACGGTCGACCGGGGGTTGTTGGCCCCGTTCTTCTGGTCGATGGAGATGGCGGGCGAGAGGCCCTCGACGGCCTCGACTTTCGGCTTGTCCATCTGGCCGAGGAAGTTCCGCGCGTAGGCCGAAAGCGACTCGATGTACCGCCGCTGGCCCTCCGCGTAGACGGTGTCGAACGCGAGGGAGGACTTGCCTGACCCCGACAGGCCGGTGACGACGGTAAACGTCTCGCGGGGGATGCGAACGTCGAGGTTCCTGAGGTTGTGCTCTTCGGCACCGCGAACCTCGATGTAGTCCTTGCTCATTCGGACGACTCTAGGAACGAGAGGACCGAATAGCCATCGGTTCGGGCCGTTCGAACCGCATCGCTCGCGTCTGCGAGTCGGGAGAAATCGGAGCGGAAGGGAGGTGTCGTCCGCCGGCGTCAGCCGTTGAGCTTCTGCCGCGAGATGGAGATGCCCGTGGGCGTGATGACGATCTGGTCGTCGCCCTTCTGGACGATGTCGCCGTCGACCTCGCGCGCGACCTGTCGGAGGTCGTCGATGATGTGTTCCATCGTGTTGTCGGAGGTCGTGTGGCGGGTGATGTCCGCGATGACCAGATTGCCGTCGTAGACGGCGTCCTTGATGGCGATAACGTCCTGCTGGCCGCCGATTTCGGCGATGTGAACCGAGAGACCGGCGTCGCCGCGAGCGGTGTCGAAGTCGTCGAGGTCGAGTTCGACGTAGTCCTCGGTCGTTCGGGAACCACCACCACCGAGAATCTTACTCATGATACCCATAGGACGTAGAGAGGCCACAACGGGGTTAGTTCTTACGTCAGACGACTATCGGTTTTCAGACATTTCTCCCCCCGGCGGCCCGCCGAATCGGCGGCAGTACCGTCACACGAGGGTGGTGTCGCGGGAGGCGTCGATTCCGGCGGACACCCGACGCGCGCGCCGGCCGCGGCGTTTCGCCGGGTGTTTTTACCTCGCGGCGCGCGGGGGGAGACGAACACGATGACCTTCAGCATCTGCGTCCGCGAGCCGTACGTCGACGCCGACGGCGACGACCAGCACCGCTTCGGCGTCGCCGTGACGACCCGCCTGCCGGGCGTCGGCGCGCTCTGCCCGTTTGCAAGCGAACACGGCGCGGTGGCGACACAGGCGCTGACGAACGTCGAACTCGGGGAGAAGGGCATGGACTACCTCGAAGACGGCCTCGCCGTCGACGACGCCCTGCGGGCGCTGTTGAACGCCGACGACGGCCGGGCGGAACGACAGCTCCACGGCGTCGGCTCCGAGGCGACGTTCGCCTTCACCGGCGACGACTGCCTCGGCTGGGCGGGCCACCGCGAGGGCGACGACTACACCGTCGCTGGCAACCTCCTCGCGGGCGAGGGCGTCGTCGAGGCCACCGCCGACGCCTACGAGCGGAACGCCGACGCCGACGCCGACGAACCGCTCGCGAAACGGCTCATCGACGCGCTCGGCGCGGGACACGCCGCGGGCGGCGACAAGCGCGACGACCTCGCCATCCAGAGCGCGGCGGTCGTCGTGACCTCCACCGAGGACCGCGAGACGGAGCCGTACTACAACGACCTCCGCGTCGACGCGACGGAGACGCCCCTTCGCGACCTCCGCGAGACGTTCTCGATGGCGCGGGAGGGGTACGAGGCGGCGCTGGAGAAGTACGCAGAAGAGTAGCCGAGCGGAGCGCGCCGCGCGCGCCGTGCCTTGGACCGCGGGCTCAGACCGAGAACTCGAAGAGGTCGTCGCCGACGTGGTGGATTGACTCGACGACCTTGCCGGAGTCGCCGACGAGGTCGGCCCCGTCTTCGAGCGCGCGCCCCACGGCGAGCACCTTGCCGTGAGTCTCTTCGGCGATGACGACGAGGTCGCCCGCCTCGATGGTGTCGTCGGCCTCGGTGATGCCGGGGCGCATCACGTCGGCGCCGCTGGAGACGAACGAGACCGCGCCCGCGTCGACCGTGACGACGTTCGTCGTCGGCGGGAACTGGTTCGCGCCCTTGACCGTGAGGAACGGCTGGTCGTCGACGTACATGACCGCCGGCTCGCCGTCGACGAGGACGACCTCGTAGTCGGCGTCGGCGAACTCGACCGCCTCGAACGCGTCGCCGTCGAGGGCGACGCCGAGAGACGATTCGATGGAGTCGCACAGCGCGTCGATCTCGTCGCTTCGGAGGTGGTGGCGGGACTTGACCTTCATACCGGGTCGTGGACGCTCACGGCCGATAAATCGACCGCTCCGCGTCGAGTGGTCGACGGTGGCGACCGCGGCGACTGACGACCGGCGGCCGACCGGCGTCTGACGCGCGGCAGACTGTATCGGGGTAAACTGCTAAGTACGATTGGGTCCACACCAACGATATGTGGCGCTCCCGGACGAACCGGGACCGGAAGCGTGTCGTGTGCATCGCATGCGGTGACGCAGTCCTCCGGTCGGCGGCGCGCGAGTACGACAAAGAGGGGAACCGCTGGGAACGACACGGCAAGCGGTTCGAACACCTCTGTAAGGCCTGTTACCGGGGACTCTGTCACCAGCCCCGCGAGGAGCTCGAAGGCCTCCTCGTCGACATCGAAGAACACGGCATCTCCAACGAGGAGTTCCTGCTTCGGTACTTCGACGCGGTCAAAGAGCGGTACGAATCGCCCGGCGAGCGCGGTCGCTGAGGTCGGCTCCACCAGTCCGTCACCGAACCGCGCAAACGCGCGCTGACGAGTGATATCGATTCTCGCACGTCGCGGCTCGTGCCCGACACTCATTTCTCCCTGCCCCGTCTAGTCGGGGCTATGTCAGACGACGCGCAGGCGTACGCCGGGACCGCCGAAGGGCAAGGACCGGTGGAGATAGACGCCGAACTCGCGCGACACCTCCAGAACAAGCGCGAGGACCTGTTCGAGGAGTTCGAGATTCGAGACAAGTTCCCGCCGGAAGTCCTCTCGGAGGCGCGTGCGCGCACCGACGGCGTCCACGAGGAAATCGAAGACGAGCTCGAACACCGCAAAGACCTTCGAGACCTCACGACGTGGACGACCGACCCCGTCGACGCCCAGGACTTCGACGACGCCCTGAGCATCCGCGAGAACGAGGAGACGTACACGCTGTGGGTCCACATCGCCGACGTGACCCACTACGTCCACCCCGGCTCGGAGATGTGGGCCGAGGCCGTCAAGCGCGGCAACACCGTCTACCTCCCCGCCTACACTATCCACATGCTCCCGCCGGCGCTGGCCGAGACAGTGTGTTCCCTCGTCCCCGAGGAAGACCGCCTCGCCCACACCGTCGAGATGGAGATCAAGAAGGACACGCTCTCGTTCGAGTCTATCGACATCTACAAGTCCGTCATCCACTCCGACGAACGCCTCACCTACACGCAGTGTGAAAACCGGCTGGAAGACCCCGACCTCCCCCTCCACGAGGAGAACGCGCTGGTCTTCGACCTCGCCGACCAACTCCACGAACAGCGCAAGGAAGACGGCTCGCTCGTCCTCAACCCGAGCCGCGACCGCGCCCACACCATCATCGAGGAGTGCATGCTGAAGGCGAACAAGGCCGTCACGCACGAACTCATGTGGAACCGCGGCGTCGAGGCGATGTACCGCGTCCACCCGCAACCCACTCCCGACCAGTGGGACAAGGCGCTCCGCGAAATCACCGAACTCGACGGCGTGAGCATCAAGTCCACGTCGTGGGACGAGCCCCGGAAGGCCGTCAACGACGCCTTGGAGAGCGCGAACTCCCGCACGCTCAACAAGATTCAGCGCGCCGTGCTGAAGGTCATGCCCCGCGCGAAGTACATGAACGACCCCTTCGGCGGCCACTACGCGCTCAACTTCGACATCTACGGCCACTTCACCTCTCCCATCCGGCGGCTGTCGGACCTCATCAACCACTGGATCGTCCACGAAAACGACGTGCCCGAAGACCTCGTGGAACTCTGTGACCGCGCCTCCGACCGCCAGAAGGACGCCGAGACGGCCGAGCGACTCTACAAGCAGTTCCTCCAAGAAGTCGGCTTGGACCCCTACGCCGTCAACAACCGCGGCATCGTCACCGTCGACGACGACGGCGAGGTCATCGACGAAAACGGCCTCCCGCCGCGCGAATAACCGGGCGGTCGCTCCCGTTCGACCGACTCGCTTTCGACCGACAAAATCACCAGCCGCGACTGGCGAGACGACCGCGGAGCTACGGAGTCGACCGAATGAGAGAGCGAAGCGGCCGACTGCGCTCCCGCCGCGACCGCCTAGTCCTCCTGTTTGTGCGTGAACAGCAACACGTCACCGTCGTGCTGGGTCACACAGAGGTCGAGCATCATGCTCAGTTCGAGACTGTTGTAGTCGTTCTCGCAGACGACCAAGTCGTCGAACGGTTTCTCGCACGCCGGACAGGCGATGGAGACGGTGTTCTGGTAGGTGGTGACGCCCCCGCTGGACTCGTAGGGCGTGAGCGACGACCGGAGTTCGTCGAGTTCCTCGTCGTTCATGGACGTGTTGTGCGCGGGGCGTGCGTATAATTCTTCACGGTCGGACACCGACCGCGGTCGGACGTGACGACGGATTGTCGGCGCACGACTGCCGACTCACGGTGGCCCGGCGTCGTCCAACCCACAGACCCACCGAAAGTGCGGGTGAACCCACGACAGCCCCGCGGCGTTGGCTTCGACCCACGACGACGGGTCGCTCAGCCGACGCGACAGCACCTCCGCGCGCTCCTCGTGGGTCCCCTCCCGGTCGAACGGTATCAGTTCGAGCGTCCGCGACGCGGGGTTGAAGAAGACCGCCCGCTCGGTGGCCTCGTCGAGTCCGACCAGCCGCGAGCCGTTGGCGTCCCGCTGGAGGAGCGCCTGCGCCATGCGGTGTTGGTGGACACCACCGCGCGTCTCGCGGAGTTTCGAGACGATGGCTCGAAAGAGGGCCGTCGGATCTGACGGGGGTTCGCCTCGTCGTGTTTCCATACCGACGGCCTCGGAGCGAGATGGTAAGAGAGTCCGCCATGAGCGGAGTGAAAGTGTCGGGTTCGGCGGAAGTGAAGGCGTGTCAGCAAGCCAACCGACTCCGCGGCGACGACGCGTCCCCCGCGAGCGCTAAACTCGGGGGTCGCCACGTTGAGTGGCGTCACGAAAATAGCAGTAGCCCAGGCCGTGAGACAAATTGATGATTTAAAAACATTTGTTTGCGTGTGATTATAGTATGGATACCCCTGCAAAAGACTTCATGCTGGGGCGGTCCAGCGCATGGTCCAGTAAATTTGTACTGGTGGTTGTTTCGCTACCCCCTATTGGATTCTCTGCGGTCGTATCACGGTTTCTTGGTGTCAACTCACCAAATTCAATCGTTGAACTCTTCTATTTTCTAAGCACGTTCTGCACCGTACTTCTTATATCAATGTTCAGTACGTACTTCGTGGCATATCAACTCGGCATGGGACAGAAATGAGAAACTGGACGTGCATCTGTCCGCAACGCAGTAGTGATCGCCGGACTCCTAAAGTTACGACTCATAGTCTTGCGTCGCGAAAATAGTAGTGGACTCGCGGGGTCCCCACGAGCAGTGCGAGACGACCGTGTCGTCTCGCTAGCCCTGCGGGCGACTTACGGGTCGCCCGCAGACGAAGCGAGTGGGGGCAAGCGAGTCCATTGACTAAGGGAGTGAAACGACCGAAGGAAATGGACTCGCGGGGATTTGAACCACGGTCGCTCCCGTTCGCTCGCGACGCTCGCTCACCTCTCGCTCCCTGATTCAAATCCCCGCTCGAACAGACACTACATCACGCGACGCAGAAGGTACTCGTCTGACTCCTCGCGGAGTCACGACTCGCTGAGTTGCGTCGCGAAAATGGTAGTGGACTCGCGGGGATTTGAACCCCGGGCCTCTTCCTTGCGAAGGAAGCGATCTGCCACTGATCTACGAGCCCTCATTCCCACGGAGTCGTGGGATACACTTATACCCTATGTTTTGTCCGCGGTCGGGCATGCGATAGCATCCCGTTCCGTCGGGCGATTCTGCGGGCATCTGCTCGCGTGTCGAACGGAAGGTGAGATGACACGCGCCTTAGCGCTGAAGGTCAGCTCGGAGGCAGAGTCCTCCGGACGCGCGCCTCGACAGCCGCGAGTGTGACGGGCGGGCCGTCACGAACGGGCGGTCCGGGAGAGCCCGGACAGCGCCGTCGTTAGTCTTCGAGGACGATCTCGATGCTGACGTCGTTCGGAACCTGAACGCGCATCAGCTGGCGCAGAGCGCGTTCGTCAGCGTCGAGGTCGATGAGACGCTTGTGGACGCGCATCTCCCAGTGCTCCCACGTCGCCGTCCCCTCGCCGTCAGGCGATTTGCGGGCGGGGACTTCGAGCGTCTTCGTGGGCAGCGGGATCGGCCCGCTGAGGTTGACGCCCGTCTTGTTCGCGATCTCGCGGACGTCGTCGCAGATATCGTCGAGGTCTTCCGGACTCGTGCCGGCGAGCCGAACGCGTGCCTGTTGCATCGTTATCGCTCGTTGACTTCGAGCACTTTGCCGGCCGCGATGGTCTGACCCATGTCACGGACAGCGAAGCTGCCGAGCTCCGGAATCTCGGAGGACGGCTCGATGCTGAGCGGCTTCTGCGGACGGACGGTCACGATAGCGGCGTCGCCGGACTTGATGAAGTCCGGGTTCTCCTCAGCAACCTCGCCCGACGCGGGGTCGAGCTTCTGGTCGATCGACTCGATGGTACACGCGACCTGCGCCGTGTGGGCGTGGAAGACCGGCGTGTAGCCAGCGGTGATGACCGAGGGGTGCTGCATGACGACGACCTGCGCCTTGAAGGTCTCGGCGACCTTCGGCGGGTCGTCAGCCGGGCCACAGACGTCGCCGCGGCGGATGTCGTCCTTGCCGACGCCACGGACGTTGAAACCAACGTTGTCGCCAGGTCCGGCCTGGTCGACTTCCTCGTGGTGCATCTCGACGGTCTTGACCTCGCCGCCGACGTCAGAGGGCTGGAAGCTCACGTTGTCGCCGGGGTTGAGGGTACCCGTCTCGATACGGCCGACCGGGACCGTACCGATGCCGGAGATGGTGTAGACGTCCTGGATGGGCAGGCGCAGCGGCGCGTCCGTCGGCGGCTGCGGTGCCGGCAGGTTGTTGAGCGCTTCGAGGAGAATGTCGCCGTCGTACCACGGCGTGTTGTCGGAGCGCTCGGCGATGTTGTCGCCTTCGAAGGCCGAAATCGGGACGTAGGTCGCGTCGTCGGAGTTGAAGCGGACCTGCTTGAGAAGCTTGTTGACCTGCTCCTTGACGTCCTTGTACTTGTCTTCGCTGTAGTCGACGACGTCCATCTTGTTGACCGCGATGATGAGTTCGCCGATGCCCAGGGTGCGGGCGAGGAAGACGTGCTCGCGGGTCTGAGGTGCGACACCGTCGTCGGCGGCGACGACGAGGACCGCGTTGTCAGCCTGCGAGGCACCGGTGATCATGTTCTTGACGAAGTCGCGGTGGCCAGGACAGTCGACGATGGTGAAGTAGAACTCGTCCGTGTCGAACTCCTGGTGGGCGATGTCGATGGTGACGCCGCGCTCGCGCTCTTCGGCGAGGTTGTCCATGACGTAGGCGAATTCGAATCCGCCCTTGCCCTTCTCCTCGGCTTCCTCTCGGTGCTGCTCGATGACGTGCTCCGGGACGGAGCCGGTCTCGAACAGGAGTCGGCCGACGAGCGTACTCTTACCGTGGTCGACGTGGCCGATAATGGCCAGGTTCTGGTGGGGTTTGTCGCTCATTGGTGTGTTCACGCGCTAAGGCGCTCTGTGGGGAATGTTTTTGCTGAAACCCCTAAAACGATTTCGATACGCGCTACGGGCCGTCTAACCGCCGTACTGCGATTTGCGGAACCATACCACGGTCTCGGGAGTGGGACGCTCGGTCGAAGTCGACAGTCGAAGAAAACGAGCGGTACGGGCCGTCTGTGTGGCTATTCGAGACGAGACACGTCGGACAGGACGGCCGTCGCCGTCTCGGGACCGCCCGCTCCGCGGCCGCTGATGTTCAGTTGCCCCGCGTGTTTGGTCTCCAACTGGACGATGTTCTGCGTGCCCGTGACCGACAGCGCGGAGCCCTGCGGAATCAGCCGCGGAGCCACGCGGACGCCGTCGGCGGTCGCCTCGCCGATGAGGCGGACCGTCCGGCCGTCCTCGGCGGCGAGGTCGAGCGCCGTCCCCGGAACGTTGCGGATGCCCTCGACCTCGGCGTCGTCGAGCGCGTACTCCGTCTCGCCGTCCGAGAGGACGTTGGCGAGGATGACGAACTTCAGCGCGGCGTCGATGCCGTCCACGTCGAAGGTCGGGTCGGCCTCGGCGACGCCGAGGTCTTGGGCTTCCGCGAGCACGTGCTCGTAGTCGAGACCCTCGGCGGCCATCCGCGAGAGGATGAAGTTCGCCGTCCCGTTCAGCACGCCGCGCGCGGCGGTCACGTGCGGCGCGCCGAGGTCCGAGATGGTCGAGAGGATGGGAATCGCGCCGCCGACGGCCGCCTCGAACTGGACGGTCCCCTCGCTTTCGGCTTCGAGCGCGCGCAGGTCGGCGTACCGTTCCGCGACCGGACCCTTGTTCGCGAGCACGACGTGGCGGTCGTCGGCCAGCGCGCGCTCGACGTGCGAGAAGCCGGGTTCGGCGTCGCCGAGCGTCGTCGGCGTCGCTTCCACCAACACGTCGTAGTCGGCGTCGAACACCGACTCGGGGTCCGCGTCGCCGACCGCGCCGTCGCGCTCTTTGCGGTCGTGGACCGCGCTCGGGTCGAGTCCGGCGGGGTCGACCGCGGAGGAAGACGAGTCCGCGAACGCGACGACCTCGTGGCCGTAATCGCCCGCGAGGTCGAGGACGGAGCCGCCGACCGCGCCCGCGCCGAGCACGGCGAGTCTGAGGCTCATTGGGAGCCCTCCGCGAGCGGCTCGACGACGTGCAGTCCCTTCTCGGCCGCGAGGTCGCGAACGACCGCGAGCGTCTCGTCGACGCGACCCGAGCGGACCGCGAGTCGGAGCCGGGCGCTCGACGCCTCGTCGGTCCCCTCGCGGGCGGACAGCGACAGGTCCTGAAGCGTCGCGTCCGCCGAGGACTCGATGCGATGGAGCGTGTCCGAGAGGTCGGAGTCGACGGTGTCGCCGACGAGGATGACCATCACCTCCTCGCCGAAGTGCTCCGCGCCGGCGCGGATGACGTTGACGCCGGCGTCGCGGAGCGCGTCGACGATTCGCTCGAAGCGGTCGGGCGGGCATTCGAGGTCGACCTCCACGGGGATGTGTCCGCGCGGGGTCAGATTCCCGCGCTCGTGGAAGATAGACAGGAGATTGCCGCCGTTGTCGGAGATCGGCGCGAGCGCGGCCAGCAACTGTCCGGGCTCGTCGGCGAGTTCGAGCCGAATCGTGTGCGGCTTCGGCATCTCGCCGCTCCCGTCGGCCTCGGCGTCGCTCCCGCCGTCGAGGTCCTGTGCGCTCATCGCCCCACCCCCGCGGGCCGTCCCGACGCTGTTGTCCGCGACGCGCGGCTTTGTCGTGGTTTCGCGTCGTCGCGCCAGGAGTCGAGAGACGTGCCCTTACGCATATCTACCCGTGATTCGGCCACGCGGTATAAGCCTTCGCAGGCGACACGGTTTGCCGACGCCGAGAGCGTGCTGGCATATGTCACAGGCGGTGACGCCCGCGAGTCGAGGCGGCACGCCGTGGTTGCTCCGCCGAAGCGAACTGAGCCGTAATGGAGGCGGAGGCGAAACGGAGGGACACCCGGCGGCGCGGGGAGGGGCCGACGAACCGGGGCTATCGCTGTCCGGGTGAAAAATCGAAAGAAGGCGCGGAGAGACGCGCTTAGATGTAGTCGATAGCCTGCGAGAGTTCGAGCTTCATGCCCTTGCGCTCGCGAATCTCCATGATCTTCTCGCGCTGGAGGTTGTCCGAGAGCACGCGGAAGCCGGCGTTCTCCGTGTTCCAGGAGGCGCGGCCTTCCGTGGCCGAACGGATGTCCGACGAGAAGCCGATCATCTCTTCGACGGGCGCGATGCCCTCGATGACCATGAGGTCACCTTCCTGATACATGTCGTCGACGCGGCCGCGGCGACCCTGAATCTCGCCGGAGGCCGAGCCCATGTATTCGGAGGCGACGTCGATGCGGACGTTCTGGATGGGTTCGAGGAGCTTCACCTGACCCGCGATGAGCGAGCGGTGGACCGCGTCACGCGTCGCAGGGATGACCTGGGCGGGACCGCGGTGGATGGTGTCCTCGTGGAGTCGCGCGTCGTGGAGGCGCAGGAGCGTCCCCTGAACGGGCTCCGCGGCGAGCGGACCGTCGTCGAGCGCCTCTTCGAGGCCCTCGATGACGAGTTCCATCGTCTCGTTGAGGTGCTGGATACCCTTCGTGTCGTCGATGAGGATGTTCGTCCCGTGGATGTGTTCGACGTTCTGGGACGTGTCCTTGTCCATGCCGGCTTCCTGGAGGGCCTCGCGGCGCTCCAGTTCGGGCATGTCCATCGAGATTTCGCCGAGCTTGATGGAGTCGACGATGTCCTGCGAGAGGGGTTCCGCCGTGATGTAGAACTTGTTGTGGCGGTTCGGGGAGACGCCCTCGACCTCGTGGGACTTGCCCTGGACCTGCTCGCGGTAGACGACAATCGGCTCACCGGTGCGGACCGGGATGCCCTGGTTGTCGCGGATACGCTGGGTGATGACTTCGAGGTGGAGCTCGCCCTGACCGGAGATGAGGTGCTCGCCCGTGTCCTCGTTAATCTCGATGCGGATGGTCGGGTCTTCCTTCGCGACCTGCTGGAGCGTCTGGATGAGCTTCGGCAGGTCGTCCATGCGCTCTGCCTCGACGGACTTCGTGATGACAGGCTCGGAGATGTGCTCGATGGACTCGAACGGCGTCATCTCGACGGAGGAGACGGTAGAACCGGCGATAGCGTCACGGAGACCCGTGACGGCCGCGATGTTCCCCGCGGGGACGCCGCGGTCGAGTTCCTCGCGCTCGCCGCCCATGAAGACACCGACGGACTGGACGCGGTTCTTGCCCGCGGTCCCGGAGACGTAGAGCTCCTGACCCTTGCGGATGGTACCGGAGAACAGGCGGCCCGTGGCGATTTCGCCCGCGTGGGGGTCCATCGAGATGTCGGTCGCCATGAAGACGACTTCGCCCTCGTCGTCGACTTCGCGCATCTGGCGCGCGAGGTCGGACTCGGAGTCACCGCGCCAGACCGTCGGGATACGACGGGGCTGGGCGTCGAGCGGGTCGGGGAAGTGCTCCGCGACCATGTCGAGGACGACGTCCGAAAGCGGCGTGCGCTCGTGGAGTTCCTGGCGGTCGCCACCGCGCTCGAGTTCCATGATGTCGCCGAAGGAGATGCCGGTCTCCTCCATCGACGGCATGGAGACGCCCCACTTGTAGAGGGCGGACCCGAAGGCGACGGTCCCGTCTTCGACGGAGACCGTCCAGTCGTAGTCCTTCTCCTCGGTCATCCCGCGGATGAGCTCGTTGACGTCGGAGATGACGTCGACGAGGCGCTTCTGCATCTCCTCGGGACCTTCCTGCAGTTCGTTGATGAGGCGGTCAACCTTGTTGATGAAAAGCGCCGGCTTGACGCCCTCGCGGAGCGCCTGACGCAGGACCGTCTCGGTCTGCGGCATGGCACCCTCGACGGCGTCGACGACGACGAGCGCACCGTCGACGGCGCGCATCGCGCGCGTCACGTCGCCACCGAAGTCGACGTGGCCCGGCGTGTCGATGAGGTTGATGAGGTGGTTCTCGCCTTCCCATTCGTGGGTCATCGAGACGTTTGCGGCGTCGATGGTGATGCCGCGTTCCTGTTCGTCTTCCTTCGTGTCCATCGCGAGCTGCTGGCCGGCAGTCTCGTCGGAGATCATGCCCGCACCCGCGAGGAGGTTGTCGGAGAGGGTCGTCTTACCGTGGTCGACGTGAGCGGCGATGGCGATGTTCCGGATCTGCTCCGGCTTGTCCATCAGTTTCTCACATTCCTGGACGATCTTCTTTCGTCGGCCCATTATACAGGGGTCTACCGGCAGGAGGGTCAAAAGAGTAGTGTTTTTGCCGAGCGGATTTCCCATTTTCAGCCGTCCTACCGCCGGGGTATGAGCATTTTTGTCACGATAGGCGCGACTGTCCGCCGGACGCGAATCTCGTCGCCGCGCTCGGCGCAAGAGTCATGTTGGTTGATAACATTTCTCAAGTTGAATGGACCTCCGAGTCGTCGGGGGCGCACCGGCAGACCCGTTCTTGAGCGCCGCCGACCTGTTCGAAACCGAGTTCGAGCTTTCGTACCCCGTGTTCGTGCGCGTGCGCGACGACCCCGACTCCCGCACGTGGGCCGGCCACTATCAGGACCGCCACGTCCTCAACATCTCCCGGCAGGCCGCCACCAGCGCGATGGCCCGCGAGCTTGCGCTCCACGAGCTATCGCACATGGCCCGAAACGAGGAGGGTCACGTCTCGCACTACCAGTCCACGCGCGAGGCGGTCTTTCTCGCGCTCGCGGGGCGCACCGTCGAGCGCCGAAAGCTCGCGCACTGCTACCAGATCGCTAACCACTGCAAGGACATCTACGCCGACGACCTGACGCTGTCTGTCGCGCCCGCGGACAAACTCGTCCAGTTCCTCGAATCGCAACTGGCCGCGGCGCTCGCCGACCGACCGCAGGCGTCCGGGCGGCCGGGGTCCCGGCTCGTCACCGCCGGGTCGGACCCCGAGATTACGGCCGTGAACGCCGCGTTCGCCCTCGCGCTCGTCGAACGGCACGACCTCGTCGAACCGGACCACCGGCTGTACGACCTCGCGCACGCCGCGGCCGACGACGCGCCGTCGGTGTCGCTCGACACGTTCAAAGAGCGGTTCCGAACGCTCGCCGACGACCCCTCGAAAAGCGACTACCGCCGGACGCTCGTCGACGTGGTGAAACACTACGTCGTCAACCCGGGGATGGCCGCCGACTGAACGCCGCGCGCCGACCGCGGGAGGGCGGGCGAACGAACCAACGACCCCGCCGTCCGGCGTCGCCACTCGTCGCGGTGAAAAACGAAAGAGAGCGGAGAGATTACCGGGCCGCTTCGGCGACGCGCTCTTTCTCCTCTTTCTGGGAGATAGCGTACGTCTGGACGTCGTAGTCGGCCGCGCCGATGAGCTGTTGTGCGAGCGACTCGGCGGCGGTGGTCGTCGTCTTGTAGGATCCGCTGAGGGTTCCCTGCGCGATGAACTTCAGCGCCTCGTCGACGCGGCGCTGGGGCGCGACGTCGACGGCCTGCGGGACCGAGATGCCGCCGTACTTGAGGCGGACGGTCTCCTCGCGGGGACCGGCGTTCTCGACCGCGCGGATGAGCACCTGCACGGGGTTCTCCTCGGTGCGCTCGTTGACGATTTCGAACGCTTCCTTGACGATTTTGCTCGTCTTCTGTTTGTGTCCCGTGTTGTCCTCGGTCTGCATCAGGCGGTTGATGAGCCGCTCGACGATGCTGATTTCGGACTTCTGGAACTGCTTCGAGGCGTGACGACCCATCGTGTGGGCGATGGGCGTCGCCTTGATGTACCGGCTCATGCTGGGGTCGGTGTACTCCATCTCGGAGACGTCCCAGACGCCGAACAGAAGCGCGTTCTCCTTTGCTTCCTCGCTACTCGCGGGGGACTCGGGCTCGGGTGCGTCGCTTTCCGACATGGTTAGCGCACCGGCTTTTCGGCGTTTCCGCGGACGAGTTCGATCATCGAGACGCCGTTGACCTTCTCGACCTTGTAGTTGACACCCGAAAGGTCGCCCATCGCGCGACCCTTCGCGCCACCGATACCGGCGATGGTGACTTCGTCGTGCTCGTCGATGAACGAAATCGCGCCGTCACCCGGACAGAAAGCGGTGACCTGCTTTCCGTTCTTGATGAGCTGAACACGGACGCATTTCCGAATCGCCGAGTTCGGCTGTTTCGCTTCGATACCGACCTTCTCGAGGACGATGCCGCGACCCTGCGGGGCACCCTCGAGCGGGTCGGACTTCTTGCCGAGACCGCGCTCACGGCGCGCGTACTCAGAGTCGGACCAGCGGCGCTTCTGCCGGTCCTGCTTGAGCTTGCGCGCGGCGTATTTGCCGTTCGCCATAGTGAACAACAGTTCCAGATGGAGCTACTTAAGCCTCCCTTTTCGAATCCGACGAGACGGCTTCAGGAGCGATTAGCGGCCCCTAAGGAGGAATCTGAGGTCGTTTCGCCGATTCGAACGACGGCCCCTCCGCGTCGAAGAGCGACTAAACCGCCCGGAGATAGTGTCGTTTCGCCCCTCCGTGTGAACGGTCGTCACACTGGGCGTTTTCGCCCCCGTTCGCCGGCTCACTCGCCGCCGCGCTCCCCGACGAGGTCCACGTCGAGGCGGCCGCTGACCTCCCGTCCCGACGCCGGCCCGAGCGTCAGTCCCTCCTCGTCGAACCGCCGCTTGACGCGCCGTCGGTACCCCGAGCGAACGTCGACGAGGCTCACGTCCATCGGCGAGGCGACCCAGAACTCCGCCTGCAGTCCGATCGAGCTCCCGGCGAATTCGAGGATGCGCGCGGTCGGCTCCGGCTCGTCCAGCACGCGGTCGTCCTCCCGCGCCGTCTCGACGAGTTCGCGGAGCGCCAGCTCCGTGTCGTCGGCGTACGCGACGTCGACGCGCTCGGTGATTCGGTACCGTTCGCGGCCGTACGGCCGGGTGAGCGCGTTCGTCGTGAGCTCCGTGTTCGGCACGGAGATGGTCTCGTTGTTCACCGTCCGCACGCGCGTGACCCGGAAGTCGACCGCCTCGACGACGCCCTCGCCGCCGGGCCACGATATCCAGTCGCCGACGTTGAAATCCGGGTCGGCCACGAGAAAGAGGCCGCTGATGAGCGCGCCGATGACCTCCTGCCCGGCGACGCCGACGACGAGCGTCAGCGCCGCGACGACGAGCGCCGTGTCCGTGAGCACCGAGACGTACCCCGCGCCGACGACGCCCGCGAGCGCGGCGACGACGATGACGAAGGCGTGCGCGTAGGTCTCCGTCGCCGACTTCAGCGTCGGGTTGTTCCGGTTCCGGGCGCTGACGAGTCGCGTCACGCCGGGGACGACCAGGAGTCGGCCGACGAGATAGACCGCGACCGCCGCGGCGGCGAACCCCGCGGTCGCGCTCGCGAGCTCCTCGTACTCCGAGAACTGCGTCGGGTCGAGTTGCCCGACCGCGACCCCCAACGACTGTCGTATCGGCGACATGCGTAGCTCGCCGTTCGGCGGGGACAAAAACGTGTGGTCGAGTCGACCGCCGCGTTACGTCAACTGGATGTCGTCGATGTCGTAGTGGCGACGCGCCAGCTTGCGGGCGGTGTCGATGGTCTTCCCGCTCGCGCCGATGGCGACGCCGCGGTCGGCCTCGGCGACCTCGACGTACGCGACGGTGTCGTTCTGCCGCGAGAGAGTCACGTGTCGGACGGCCGCCGGCGCGAGCGCGCTCGCGACGAACGCCTCGGGCGTGTCGGCGTCCTCGACCAGTTCAACCGTCCGGCCGAGTTGGCGTTCGACCGACTGGACGGTCCGCCCGCCGGGGCCGATGGCGGTCGCCATGTCGCCCGCGGCGACGAGGAAGACGACCCGGTCGTCGAAGACGAGACAGTCGTGGGCGGTCGCCTCCGTCTCCTCCTCGAAGAGCGCGATGAAGCGCCGGGCCGTATCCGACAGCGTAACTTTCATCGTCAGTCGTCGGACGGTTCGGGTGCCGCGTTGGCGTCCGCGTCCTCGACGTCGAGCGAGCCCATGCGGAGGTCCACGTCGCCGGTGCCGATAGCAATCGGCTTGCCGACGATGACGTTCTCGATGACGCCGTCGAGGTCGTCTTCCTCGCCGTGGATGGCGGCGTCGAGCAGGTGGTTGACCGTGACCTCGAACGCGGCGCGGGCGAGGACGGAGTCCTTCGACCCGGAGATGCCGTGACGGCCGATGGACTCGATGGTCCCGTCGTTCGTCATGATGTCCGCGACGAGCATCAGGTGGCGGATGTTCACGTCGTCGAGACCCTGCTCGCGGAGCGTGTTCATCGTCTCGTCGATGATGGCCTCGCGGGCGGCCTCGATGCCGAGCTGTTTGTGCACCTCGTGGATGTTGTTCGAGGTGGTCCGGGAGGCGTCGACGCCCTCGATGGCGAGCGCGTCGCCGAACGCCGAGCCCTCGGTGTAGAGGACGAACTCCTCGCCGTCGGTGTTCTCGTTGTCCTCCTTGCGGATGACGACGCGGGAGACCTCCTCGATGCCCTTGAACACGATGTCGCGCAGTTCCTCGACGAGTTGGAGGAGCCGGCGGTAGCTCGGGCTCTCGGGGCCGAACTCGATGAGCGTCCCCTCGCGGCGGGTCTTGATGCCGAGCGCGTCCTCGATGGTCTCGGCGATTTCGCTCGCGATGACGCCCTCGTCGTCGTAGGTCGGCCAGCGTTCGAGGAGCGTCTCGTCGTTGAGGTTGACCTGCACGACCATGTCGGCGACGTTCGTCGAGATGTCGCCGAGCGCCAGAATCTTCGTGGACTCGATGTTCCAGACGACCTGGTGGGCGAGTTCGCGGTTGTTCGCGTACTCGTCGTCGAGGTACACCGTCATCATCGGCGTGTCGGGGGTCTTCCGCGCGTCCACCAGTTCGATGAGCCGCGGCAGTCCCTGCGTGACGTCGATTTCGGCGACGCCCGCGTAGTGGAAGGTGTTCATCGTCATCTGCGTCCCCGGCTCACCGATGGACTGCGCCGAGACCGTCCCGACGGGGTCGAGCGGGTCGACGCGGGTGTCGAGGTAGCGCGCCTCGACGGCCTGCGCGATTTCGCCGGCCTGGTCGAGGGTGACGCCCTCGCGCTCTTCGATGGTCTGGTAGATGCGGTCCTTCAGTCGTCGAGACAGCTCTTTGGTCTCGACGATGTCGACGACGGCGTCGTCGACGAACTCGTAGTCGGCGGTTGCGTCGTGTTCAGTCATCGGATTCGACCCCCGCACGGGCGTCGACACGCGGTTCGGCGTGCTCGGAGAGGTTGGTCGGCGGTTCGCGCTCGCCGAGGAAGCGTTCTTTCTCCTCCGCGGAGCTGAACTCCGAGGTGAGGACGCGGTCGGCGATGTTCTCGACGTCGATAGGCGTCTCGTCGTCGGACGAGACCTTCACCGGGCTCGTGCCGTCCTCGCCGAACTCGAACTGGACGATGGTCCCCGACGTGTCGCGGACGGAGCCGTCGTACTGCGCCTCGAGCTCGGAGAGGGCGTTGATGAGCCGACGCTGGAGGTAACCGGACTTCGAGGTCCGGACTGCCGTGTCGACAAGCCCCTCGCGGCCACCCATCGCGTGGAAGAAGAACTCGCGCGGCGTGAGGCCGGCGCGGTAGGAGTTCTCGACGAAGCCGTGGGCCTCTGCCGAGAGGTCACCCGGTTGGTAGTGGCTCAGGGTGCGGCCTTCGTAGCCGCGGTTGATACGCTCGCCCCGAACCGCCTGCTGGCCGACACAGCCGGCCATCTGGGTCAGGTTGAGCATGGACGCACGCGCGCCGGACTTCGACATCACGACCGCGGGGTTGTCCTCCTCGAAGTGGTCTTCGGCGATTTCGCCGGCGGAGTCGCGCGCCTTGCCGAGGCGCTGCATGATCTTCATCTCCAGCGTCTCGTCGACGGAGCGGCCCGGCAGGGACTCGAGTTCGCCCGCCTCGTAGATTTCGATGAGCTCCTGAATCTTGTCGTAGGCGGCGTCGATGGCCTCGTCGACCTGCGCCGTCGCCTCGTCCGGGATGGACTCGTCGTCGATACCGATAGACAGCCCGAAGTGCATGATGGCGCGCATCGCGAGCGAGGCGATCTCGTTGATGAAGATGCGCGAGCGCGTCTTCGAGTAGTCCTTGGCGAGGGCGTCGACGATTTCGCCGCCGAACGCGCCGACGGCGTCCTCGTCGATGGTGCCCTGCGTGAGCTGGCCGTCCTCGATGGTGACCGTGTCGCCGACCTTCGAGGTGAACTCCATGTTCAGGTCGTCCGGCAGAAGCTCGGAGAAAATCTGCTGGCCGGTCCAGTAAGGCTGGCCGTCCTCGTTTTCGCCCGCGGGTTCGGGGAGCGTGTCCACGCGCGTCGCGCGGAGCAGGTCGAGCGCCTGCGTCTCGACGAACTCGGGGTTGTCGTGGGTGAGCAGGTAGGTGCCCGAGATGTGGTCCTGAATCGCGCCGATGATGTTCTCGCCGAAGCGCGGCGAGAGAATCTGCTCTTGGACGCGCATGAGGACGCGCGCCTCGGCACGGGCCTCCTCGTTCTGGAGGGCGTGCATGTTCATCTCGTCGCCGTCGAAGTCGGCGTTGTACGGCGGACAGACGACGGTGTTCAGGCGGAACGTCTTGTACGGCATCACGACGACTTCGTGCGCCATGATGGACATCCGGTGGAGCGACGGCTGTCGGTTGAAGATGACGATGTCGCCGTCGACGAGGTGGCGGTTGACCTCCCAGCCGAGTTCGACTTTCTCCGCGAGCTCCTCGCAGTTCTTCTCTGTCACCTTCAGGCGGCGGCCGTCCGGGCGGCGGACGTAGTTCGCGCCGGGGTGGCTCTCGGGGCCGTTACGGACGTACTGCCGAGCCTCGTCGATGTTGCGCTCGGTGACGTTCATCGTCTGGGTCATCTCGGACGCGACGCGGTCCGGGACGCCGACCTCGTTGAGCGAGAGCGTCGGGTCCGGCGAGATGACGGTACGCGCCGAGAAGTTGACGCGCTTGCCGGACAGGGAGCCGCGGAAGCGACCTTCCTTGCCTTTCAGGCGCTGGCTGAGCGTCTTCAGCGGGCGGCCGGAGCGGTGGCGCGCCGGCGGCGTGCCCGAAATCTCGTTGTCGATGAACGTGGTGACGTGGTACTGGAGCAGTTCCCACAGGTCCTCGATAATCAGCTGTGGCGCACCCGCCTCGCGGTTCTCCATGAACCGCTGGTTGATGCGGATGATGTCCACGAGCTTGTGAGTCAGGTCGTCCTCGGAGCGCTGGCCGTTGTCCAGCGTGATGGAGGGACGCGCCGTGACCGGCGGGACGGGGAGGACGGTCAGAATCATCCACTCGGGGCGCGACCGGTCGGGGTCGATGCCGAGCGTGACGAGGTCATCGTCCGGGATGTCCTCGAACCAGTCGCGGATGTCCGAGGGCATCAGCTTGTTCATGTCCTCTTCCGTGAGGTCGAGGTCGAGCGCCTTTTCGAGCGCCTTGCGGTCGTCGCCGACCGGGCGGAACTCGCCGGCGAGCACCTGATTGACTCGCTCGGCGTCGAGACCGGTCTCGTTGGCGAGGGTGACGGGGTCGACGCCCTCGTCGTCCTCGTCGTCGGGGTCGGGTTGCATCGCTTCGGCGATGCGCTCGGAGTAGTCCCCGGCGAGCACGTTCTGGACCTCGTAGTAGGTCGTCGGCTTCTCGTGTTTGATGTCGTGCTGGGGCGAGCCGCAGTGGGGACAGCGGTGGGCCTTGCGGGCCTGCCGGACCGCCGACTTCATCACGTCGCTCCAGTCGTCGCCGAGTTCCTTCGTGCGACCGAGCTTGTCGCGGTACTCGTCTGCCTCCTCCTGCGTGAGCGAGAGGCGACCGCACTCTCGACACGTCGAGCGGAGCAGGCGACGGATGAGCTTCGTGAAGCCGACGTGGATGACGGGCGCGGCCAGTTCGATGTGGCCGAAGTGCCCGTTACACGACCCGGAGTGCTGGCCGCAGGTGCGGCACTGCAGACCGGGGTCGATGACGCCCAGCCGCGGGTCCATGAGACCCATGTCGATTGGGTAGCCGTCGTCGTCGTAGGTGTCCGCGGTGATGACCTTCGTCGCGGACATGTCTCGGTACGTCTCCGGGTCCATCAACCCGAACTGGATACTGCCGATTTCTTTGGGTGTCTGCATTGACATGAGTGGTTAGACCGCGTCCTTCAGTTCGATTCGCGGGCGGACGCCGAGCGCGACCATCTCGTCGAGAAGCAGTTTGAACGCGTAGCTGATCTCGATTTCGTGGATGTTGTCCTCGTCGCCGGTGACCGGGTCGTAGATGCGGCGCTGGTCGCGGTCCTCGACGGCGACCATGCCGGTGTCGGCGGAGATGTAGACCTTCTCCTTGTCGGAGGAGTCGAGCAGGCGCTCCTGGAGCACCATCGCGGCACCGTGTCCGATGACGGTGTCGCGCTCCATCTCCCCGAGACGGAGGCCACCCTCGCGGGCGCGACCCTCCGTCGGCTGGCGGGTGAGCACCTGCACGGGACCGCGCGAGCGGGCGTGCAGTTTGTTGCTCACCATGTGGTACAGCTTGTGGTAGAAGATGATGCCGACGAAGATTTCGGCCTCGATCTTCTCGCCGGTGACGCCGGAGTACATGACCTCCTTGCCGGAGGACATGAACCCGCGCTCTTCGAGCGCCGAGCGGAGTTCCTCTTCGTTTTCGCCCTGGAAGGCGGTGCCGTCGACGCGTCGGCCTTCGAGCGCGCCGACCTTCCCGCCGAGCATCTCCAGCACGTGGCCGACCGTCATGCGCGACGGCAGGGCGTGCGGGTTGAGCACGAGGTCGGGAACGACGCCGTCGGCGGTGAAGGGCATGTCCTCCTGGGGAGCCAGGTGGCCCACGACGCCCTTCTGTCCGTGACGGGACGCGAACTTGTCGCCGAGTTCCGGAACGCGCTGGTCGCGGACGGACACCTTGGCGAGCTTCGAGCCGTCTTCGCCCTCCATGAGCGTGACCGTGTCCACGACGCCGGATTCCCCCGAGCGCATCGTGACGGAGGTCTCGCGGCGCTTCTGCGGCGAGAGACCGGCCATGTCGTCGGGTTCCTCGAGGAACCGCGGCGGCGAGGTCTTGCCGAGCAGGACGGAGTTCTCGTCGACGACCGTCTCGGGGTTGACGAGGCCGTCCTCGTCGAGGTGCGAGTAGGCGTCTTCACCGCGCGCGCCGCGCACGTCCTGCGACGGAATCTCGAAGCGGTCTTCCTGACCGCCGGGGTAGCGGCGCTCTTCGCCCTCGTAGGTGCGGAAGAAGTGCGAGCGTGCGAGGGCGCGTTCGACGGAGCCCTTGTTCATGACGAGCGCGTCCTCGATGTTGAAGCCCTCGTAGGACATGACGGCCACGACGAAGTTCTGGGCCGCCGGTCGCTCGTCGAACCCGATCTGCTCCGTGGTCTGCGTCTTGACCATCGAGAGCTGTGGGTAGTGCATGAGGTGCTGGCGGGTGTCCGGGCGGATGCGGTAGTTCGCCGCGGGGAGCCCGAGGGACTGCTTCATCATCCCTGCACCCATCGTAATGCGGGGCGAGGCGTTGTGTTCCGGGTACGGAATCATCCCGGCGCCGATGCCGAAGATGAGCTGTGGGTCGATTTCGAGGTGCGTGTGGTCCTCGTTGAGTTCGTCCTCGTCGACCGCGACGTAGATGTCTTCTTCCTCCTCGGCGTCGATGAACTCGACGAGCCCGCGCTCGACGAGGTCGTCGAAGTCGAGTTCGTCGTTGTCGAGCGCCTCGACGTGGTCGTCGTCGAGGAGCGGCTCGCCGTCTTCGACGACGATGAGCGGACGGCGGGCGCGGCCCGCGTCCGCGTTGATGATGACTTCGCGGGTGCGCTCTTTGACGGAGACGTTCACCATCTGGCTCACGTCGCCGCGGCGGCGCGCCTCTCGAATCTGTGCCGCGAGTTGGTTGGGGTCCGGGTGGGTCCCGACGAGACTACCGTTGACGTATACTTTCGCTTCTCGCTGTGCCTGAGCCATGTTAGTCGTCCGCGGGTGTGGCGTCGACGCTGTCGATGCCGGGGATACCCTCGACACCCATCGACGCGAGTTCTCGTTTCAGCGACTGTTCGTCTTCGACGTTCTGGGAGAGCTCCATCGCCTGCGCGAAGTTCTTCACCAGACCGCAGTTCGGTCCCTCAGGAGTCTCGGAGGGACAGATGCGACCCCACTGGGTCGCGTGCAGGTCGCGCGCCTCGAAGTGCGGCTGGGACCGCGACAGCGGACTCCGGAGGCGACGCAGGTGCGACAGCACACCCATGTAGTCGGTGCGGTCGACGAGCTGGGAGACGCCGGAGCGGCCGCCGACCCAGTTGCCCGTCGCGATGGGGTGTTCGAGCCGCTCTGTGAGCACGTCGGACCGGACGACGGTGTTGACCGTCAGGTTCCGGTTCCGCATGTTGGCGCGTTCGAGCTGGTACTTCACGTCGCGCGCCAGCTTGTTGAGCGCCGTCCGGAAGAGGTCCTTCATGAGGTCGCCGGAGACCTTCAGGCGCTTGTTGGCGTAGTGGTCCTTGTCGTCGGAGTCGCGGCGCTGGAGTGCGAGTTCGAAACACGCCTCGGCCATGCGACAGAGGTAGTACGCCTTGTTCATGCGCACTTCCTCTTCTTCCGCGCCCTCCTCGTGGAGGTGCGGGAGCAGGTAGCGGTCGATGACGTAGTTGGCGCGCTTGAGCTGGTAGTTCTTGCCCTGTCCGCCGGCGACGCGCTTGCCGAGCGCCTCGATGGCCTGCTCTTGGGTCTGCACCTCGGCCTCTTCGAGGTTTTCGAGCATGAACTTCACAATCTCCGGGTCGTCGGAGACGCGGTGGACGATCTCCTCGTCGGATTCGAGGCCGAGCGCGCGGACGAGCGTCACGAAGTTGACGCTCCCGGAGACCGACGGGAACGACACTTCGAGGAGCCCCTCGCGGTTGCGCTCACAGAGCACGAGCGCGCGGTAGCCGCGGCGCTGGCTGAACGTCTTCGCGACCTGAATCTCGTCGCCGTACTTCGTGTCGTACTCGGCGAGAATCTTGTTCGGCGCCAGGTCCTCCGAGGTCATGAGCACGCGCTCGGAGCCGTTGACGATGAAGTAGCCGCCGGGGTCGACGGGGTCCTCGCCGATTTCGACGAGGTCCTCGTCGGAGAGCTCCGCGATGTTGCACTTCGAGGAGCCGACCATGATGGGCATCCGGCCGACCTTCGTCTCGGCGGTGTCGACGACGACTTCCTCTTCTTCCTCGCCGCCGCGGACGATGGACATCTCCATGAACACGGGGGCGGAGTAGGTGATGTTGCGCAGGCGCGCTTCCTGCGGGAAGAGCAGTTCCTCGGAGCCGTCGGCCTCGCGGACGCGGGGCGTCTCCACGCGGACGCCACCGAGTTCGACGTAGACGGGTTCCTCGCCCTCCTTGTCGCCGATGTCGGTCTCGATGGTCGCCTTCTCTTCGACGACGTCCATCATGCCGCGTTCGAGGAACGCGTTAAACGAGCGGAAGTGGTGTTCAGCGAGCCGTTCTTCGGAGAAGTACTTGCGAGAGACCTCGCGTCGCGCTTGTCGGTTCATTCAATCACCAGTCGGTATACGACTGCTTTGTCTGTCGTTCGAGAGTTCCGAACGATCTTGATGACGTCGCCGGGCTCTGCGTCCTCGGGAAGCGCCGGGTCCTTCAGCTTGATCTTCGGGAGGTTCGTCTTCTCGACGTTGTACTCCTGTAACACGTCCTCGACGGCCTCGTCGTCGAGTTTCGTGTGTTCCGGAACCAGTTTGTGTTGGCTTACGTCTACCATGTATGGTGCTGCTGGGTGCTGGAAGAAGCTGTCACGGGATACTACGGCTGATTTTGGGACGCACCCATTTAACACTTGCCAACTGCGTCGAAGAAAGGCGACGCTATCGGCAGTCACGCACCGGAGATGCGCGAATCGTCACACCTTGGCATGGGGTATCGCAGTATAAATGTCTTCGGGGCAGGAATCGCGGTACCGCGGGCCAAGGGCAACCCAGATGGTAAGTCTTATCTATAAACCTCGGCTACGAATGAGTGCAGACGGAGAGCCCGGGTGGTGTAGTGGCCCATCATACGACCCTGTCACGGTCGTGACGCGGGTTCAAATCCCGCCTCGGGCGCTCTCCGTACCGCAAACTCACTTCAGTAAGCCCGGGTGGTGTAGTGGCCCATCATACGACCCTGTCACGGTCGTGACGCGGGTTCAAATCCCGCCTCGGGCGCTTTTCCGAACGTTACAAGCCAAGCGACGCGTCTTGTCGCGTCGCGACCCCTACGTGCTGTAACCGCCAGACAGAGGGATTTGAACCAAGGAGTGAAGCGAGCGTCAGCGTGCGGAGCGACTGAGGTTCAAATCCCGTCACACCCGTTCGTTCACGTCGTTCACTCACGGGAGTTCCTGAGTTCACCTCACGCTGTTCGGTGAACTCCCGCCTCGGGCGTACGTTTCGACGAATTACTCACTGAGCGCCGAGTCACCCACTCAGCCAACCAGCCCGCCGAGCGCCCCGCCGACAGCCACGCCGACCAACGCCGCCACGAGCGTCCCGAAGGCGTACCGGGCGGCCGTGTCGTAGTCGCCCGTCTCGGCGAGTTCCGCGACGCCGACCGCGAACGACGAAAAGGTCGTGAAGGCCCCGCAGAAGCCGGTTCCGGCGAGCGTCGCGGCCGCGTCGCCGACGGGCGCGGTGGCGAGAAAACCCAGCGCGACGCTCCCGAGGACGTTGACGGTGACGGTGCTCCACTTGCCGACGATTCGCTGGTCGACGGTGTGCCGGGAGACAGCGCCGGCCATCCCGCCGACGCCGACGAGGACGGCCGAGAGAAGTGAGGGAGTCATCGCCGCCCTCCGACCGCGAGGCCGACCGCGGCGGCGGCGAAGCCGAGCGCGTAGTTCGCGCCGACGTTGAGCGCGCCGCCCATCGGCGACAGCGACGCGGTCTGGACGGCGAACGTGCTGTACGTCGTGAGCGACGAGAGCAGGCCGGTCCCGAAGAACAACTGCGCCCGGCGGGAGGAGACCGACGTGATGAACGTCCCGAGGAGAAAGCTCCCGAGGACGTTCACCGCGAGCGTGCCGGCCGCGCCGGGAATCGCGACGGAGACGGCGTAGCGCAGTGTCGCGCCGGCGAAGCCACCGAGGGCGACAAGCGCCAGTTCCGAGCGGTCCATACGGCTCTTCTCCGGCCAGACTACTCCACGGTTTCGGAACGGTCGCGCTCGGGGACCGCCCTCGGCGTCGCGCCGCAGTCGGGCGTCTCGCGGGGACGGACTCGAACGTCGTGGACGGTCTCCGTGGTGTCGTCGACGACGAGCGCACAGCCGCGTTCCCGCGGGAGCCGAGCGCGGAGCGACTCGTCGAAGTACGTCGGGTCGGCGGCGGCCATCGCCGACACGTCGGGGCCGGCGGTGAGCCGGTGGACGACCCGAAGGTCGGCCTGCGAGACGGCGACCTCGGGGAGCGCCGAGGGGCGCTGGGTCGCGAGGACGACGCCGACGCCGGGGGCTCGCCCGCGCGTGAGAATCGTTCGAAGCGCCGGCTCGGCGAGTCCGCCGGCGAACGCGTGGGCCTCGTCGAGAAGCAACCACGGGATGCGGGAGACCGAGCCCGCGACGCGGGCGTCGTAGAGGCCGCGGGCGACGACGCGGGCGACGGCGTTCGCGGGAGTCGCGTCCAGTCCCGAGAGGTCGAGCACGTCGGGCGCAGGGCCGCAGAGCGACCGCGGGTCGAGGCCGTCGGGGGAGAACACGTCCCACGAGTCGGCGAGCGCGAGGTGATTCGCCGCGGCTCTGCGCGCCTCGGGCGCGGCGTCGGCGTCGGCGACCGCTCCGCGCATCGCCGAGAGCGATTCTTCCGCGGCCGCGAGACGCCAGACGAGCGACCCCGCGGGGGCCGTCGGGTCGAGTCCGAGCAGGTCCGGCCACGCGCTCGGCGGGAGTGCGTCGGCGCGGACGCTCGGCGAGTCGTGAACCGTCGCGTCTATCGGCGACTCGGCGAGACCGCCGAAGACGCCCATCGGGTCGAGTACGACCGGCGCGACGCCGCCAGCCCGCGCCAGCCCCTCGGCCACGACGCCGAGCGTGTGGGACTTCCCGCTCCCGCGCTTGCCGACGACGACGGCCGCGTGCGGGCGGTTCACGTCGAGGCCGACGGCCGCACCGTCGCTCCCGTCGCGGGCACGGTAGCATCCGAACCGACAGACTGGGCCGTCCTCGTCCGACTTGCGGCCGATAGTGTGCATGGCGCGGACTGGCCGCGCGATGCGACTTGAACCCCCGGACGAGGGTTTATATACGAACCCGCGGCCAGACGGTCCATGCTCGATATGTTCCGGTCAGACACGCGCGCTATCGAAGGTCTCCCCGTCCGCCTCGTCATCGCCCTCGTGGTCGGCGTCGCCAGCATGAGCGTCATGCTCAACATGCTCTCGGGCGTGCAGGGACTCGCCACCTCGGAACTCGACGTGAAGCCGACGCCGGACGTGGTCGGCCCGGGCGAACAGGCGCTGGATTTCACCGTCGTCGACCACGAGGGCAACCCCGTGGAGGGCGCGACGGTCATCGTGAAATCGGGGACCGCCGAAATCGACGGCGTGGCGACGGCGAAAAGCGGTGACGGCGGGTCCGCGACCGTTCGCGTCGACGCCGAACTCGGCGCGAACCGCGAAGACGGAACGCTCGTCGTGGACGTGAAACCGCCCGCCGAGGGGTCGTTCGTGGACCGCCGCGAGAACACGAACATCCTCGTGGTCCAAGACTGAGCGCCGAAGGCCCGAGCCGCGGCCTCAGCGTTCGGGGTGCGTCGCCGCGTCGAAGCCCCCGCGGACCAGCGGCTTGGCGATGTGCCGGCGGGCGCACGGCGGCACCTCGTACCAGCCGAGTTCGAGGTCGCGGTCGACCGCTCGCTCGACTTTCCCGGGCGCGTCGGTCCCGCAGTCGCGGCACCGATACCCCTGATTTCTCCCGGCGCTTTTCATCGTCCGCCCGCAGTCGGGACAGACGGGCGTCGCGGGCTCCGTCCGCACGAGGTCGCGGACCGCGAACTTCTCCAGTTTGAGCGTCCCGTCGCCGACCTCGCCGCAGGCGGTGAGGGCGTCGCCGACGCGGAGCGCACGCACTCGGTCTCGGAACCGCTTCGTCGGTTCGAAGGCGGCGACGGAGACCGCAGAGCCGTCGGCTTCGAGGTCGAAAAAGACGTGGCCGCCGGGGCGCGTCTCCGGTTCGGTGGCGACGGTGCCGGCGACGCGGTAGGCGCGGCCGTCGCGGAGGTCCGAGACGACGCCGTCGCGGAGGTGCGCGTCGGTCCCCTGATTCGTGAGAAACGTCGCCGAGCGGTCGACGGGTTCCGAGTCGATGGCGGCGGCGACCTCGCGAACGGTGTCGGCGTCGTCGCCGCGGATGCCGTGGAGAATCGGTCCCGGCGCGTTCGGCACGCAGACGGCCTCGCCCTCCTCGCGGTCCACCGTGTCCCACGCCTCGGGGTACGCCGCGTCCGCGGCGTCGAAGACGGAGTCGAAGTCGACCTCGCGGGGCGTCCCACAGCGGTGGAACTCTCGATAGGAGATGTGTTCGTAGGTCCACTCGTCGAAGGCGGCCCACGCGCCGACGGCCGCGAGCGCGCCGATGCGGCCGCGACCGCCGTGCCAGCCCTCGGTCAGGAACCCGGAGCGCTCGGCGAGGTCGGCCGCGGCGTCGAGGTCGTGGAAGTCGCGGACGGCGTCGCGGGCGAACTCGGCGACGGCGGTCGAAACCGTGTCGGCAGACCCCGGCGCGACGACGACGCCCGGGCTGGTTCGGTCGTCGTCGAGGACGGCCCAGCGGTCGAGTTCCTCGCGGGCGACGTCGAACGCCGCGCCCGCGGGGAGGTCGGTGTGAATCGCCAGCGCGGCGTTCCCGCGGGTCTTGTGCTCGACCGCGGGGTTCAGGCGGACGAGGAGCCGACGCTCGACGGTCCCGCCGCGCGCCTCGACGGCCTCGGCGACGAGCGTCGCCAGATAGGTCGTACACATCCCGAGGGTGCGGGAGTCGGTGTCGTCGAGGCCGATGACGGTCATCGGCGGAGATTGCCGGAGGGCGCAGTAACGCCTTTCGGGTCGGTCGCGACTATATAAATGCGGCATCGAGAACGGATATATCACGGCGAGGGCGGCGGTATCGGGGAAAACGCTTTATGGGCCGAATCGCTTATTGCCCCCTATGTCCCGGTCAGCGCTGGTTGGTAATGTCGCCGCGATGCTCCAAGACGCGGGCTTCGTCGTGAGCGACCGCATCGCCATCCGGCCGAAGAGCTTCGACCTCGCCGCTCGCAGGGGCGAGGACCTGTTGCTCCTCAAGATTCTGGGGAACATCGACGCGTTCGACGGCGTCACCGGCTCCGAGATGCGGCGCCTCGGCTCGTACCTCAACGCCACGCCGTTGGTCGTCGGGCTTCGGACCCGAGACGAGGACCTCAAACCCGGCGTCGTCTACTTCCGCCACGGCGTGCCGGTGTTGAACCCCGACACCGCCATGGACCTGTTCGTCGAGGAGGTTCCCCCGCTCATCTACGCCGCCCCCGGCGGGCTGTACGTGAGTCTCGACGGCGACGTGCTCGCCGAAGAGCGGCAGGAACGCGGATGGAGCCTCGGACAGCTCGCGACCGAGCTCGGCGTCTCGCGGCGCACCGTCTCGAAGTACGAAAACGGCATGAACGCGAGCATCGAGGTGGCGATTCACCTCGAAGAGCTGTTCGACCGCCCCTTCTCGAACCCGGTCGACGTGCTCACGGGCGCGGAGGACGTGCGCGACGCCGAGCCGACGCCGGACGACCCGGACGTGGACCCCGACGACGAACACGTCCTGTCGGTGCTGACGCGCGCCGGCTTCACCGTCCACCCGACCGCCCGCGCGCCGTTCAAGGCCGTCAGCGAGGACGCCGGACGTAAGAAGGAGACGAACGTCCTCACCGGACACTCGCCGTTTACCCGGAGCGCCGAAAAGCGCGCCCAAATCATGTCGTCGCTCGGCGAAATCACGCGGACGCGCTCGGTGTACTTCGTCGAGGAACAGCAGAAGCGCGAGTCGGTCGACGGCACCGGCATCGTCAGCTGTGAGGAACTCGCCGCCATCGACGACCCCGACGAGATTCGCGACCTGATTCGCGAGCGGACCCGCGACCCCGCCGAGAGCTAATCGTCGCGGGGTGCGCGGCTATCTGTACCGCCGGTCGAAAAGTCAGTGACGAGCGCGATTACGCCGCCGAGCCGTAGGTCTCTTCGAGGTAGTCGACGATATCGTCGCTCTCGGCCATCCCCTCGATGCCGTGTTCCTCGTCGACGAGGACGGGGACGCCGGTCTGGCCGCTTACCTCTTCGACCTCCGTGCGTTCGGCGTGGGCGCTGGGGACCATCTGCGACTCGTATTCGAGGTCGAGTTCGGCGAGTTTGTCTTTCACTTTCGCGCAGTACGGACAGCCTTGCAGTTCGTAGAGGATGAGCTCGGACATCACGCCGAGGTATGGAGCCGCGGCTAATGAGTGCCATGGTCTTATGCAATCGCGCCACACGACCCCGACGGGAGCGCCGGGGGTCGCGGGCGAGTTAGCGGGTTACGACTCGAACAGCCCGCGGAGCGCGTCGAGGAGCCGCCGGCGCATCAGATAGAGTTCGCCGCCGGTCGCGGTGAGACCGACGCCGACGGCGCACGCCGCCGAAAAGAGGTCCCACGGCGTCATCCACACCGGGCGGAGCCACGGCAGGACGTGCGACAGTCGCGTCGAAAGCCCGCTCATCGGCTCTTCGAGCGGCGTCCCGGCGAACGTCGATTCGACCCGCGCGGCGAAGCCGACGCTCTCGTTTCCGCCCGCGGTGAGGTTCGCGCTCCCGGTGATTGGGTACGACCCGCTGGCGTTGAGGTCCCGGATCGTCGGCCCGGAGGACTCGTCGCCGTGAGCGACGCGCTCGGCGTCGTACGGCCCCCACGTCGCGTAGTACTCCCAGACGACCTCGCCGGTCGGCGTGATTTCGATTACGCGGTGGTTGAGCGTGTCGACGACGAGCGTGTTCCCGTTGGGGAGTCGGTCGGCGTCGCGCGGCCAACTGAGCGTGTTCGACCCGACGGACCACGTTCGGACCCACTCGCCGTCTTCCTTCGCGTACTCGACGACGCGGTTGTTCCCGCTGTCGGCGACGAGCACGGTCGGCGTGCCGTTCTCGCTGACCAGCCAGTCGGGGTTGTGCTGTTCGTTGAGCACGCCGTGGTCGTCGTCGGTCCCGAGCCGTTCGACGATCTCTTTCGACTCCATGTCGACGACGATTGCCTGGTCGAAGTTCCGCGGCGACAACAGGAGCCGGCCGTCGCCGATGTAGTCCACGTCGTTGACGTGGCTCCAGTCGGCGTTGTAGCCGCCGTCGGTGTCGGCGGGGAAGTGGTTCTTGAAGTACCACTCCCACGTGATTTCGTCGGTGGTCCGGTTGTACACGACGATTCGGTCCTCGCTGACGCCGGCGGAGTCGTTCCACTCGCGCATGTTGGCGATGAGGAGTTCGTCCTCGCCGAAGGCGTCGACGTCGTGGGTGTCTTCCATGTCGAACCGCTGTTCCCAGACGCGTTCGCGGGTGTCCGGGTCGAGTTCGAAGACGACGGTGTCGGTCCCGCGGGGCGACGAGACCAGCAGGTTCCCGTTCGGAAGCGGGTCGACGTCGAAGAACCACGCGTTCCCGTTGACCGAGTCGTCGTACGTCCACTGGAGGCTCCCGCGTTCGCCGACCGAGACGACCCGAGCGGGTTTCTTCGGGTTCGTGTTGCCCTGGAAGGTGTAGCCTTGGACGCTCACCAGCGTCGAGCCGTTGGCGGAGCTGGTGACGGTCCCGGGTTCGAGGCTCGTCTGCTGGGAGGGGTCGTACGTCAACGCGGAGACCGCAGACGGCGTGAGAAGGCCGATAATGAGGAGGAGAACGGCTCCGCGGAGGGCGAGCCGCTCGGTAGGAATGTTCATACGGAGTGACTTAGAACCGTGGTTGCCCAATACTTTATGAATCCCATCGGGTCGTGAGAAAATCAGCGCGGAGAGAGCGTCGTCGAAGCCGGAGTCAGACCTGCGCTTGCAACATCCCCGAGGTGCGGACGACGAAGTAGAGGACGAACGCGACGGCGAGCGCCCACTGGCCGGCGCTGACCTCGTCGTACTCGCCGGCGGCGACCTTCACGAGCGGGTACGAGACGATGCCCGCCGCGATGCCGTAGGCGATGGAGTACGTGAACGGCATGACGAGGATGGTCATGCCGGCGGGGATGGTGAAGGTCAGGTCGTCCCACTCGATGTCGACGACGTTGCGGAGCATGACGACGCCGATGACGACGAGCGCGATGTGCGAGGCGTACTGCGGGATGGCCGTCGCGAGCGGGACGATTGCGAGCGACGCGAGAAAGAGGAGCGCGACGACGAGCGCGGTGAGGCCCGTGCGACCGCCCTCCTCGACGCCGGTGGCGGACTCGATGTACGTCGTGACCGTCGAGGTGCCGAGCATCGCGCCCGCGGTGGTGCCGACCGCGTCGGCCATGAGCGGCTTGTCGATGTCGGGGAGGTCGCCGTCCTCGTCGAGGAAGCCCCCGGCCTGACCGACGCCGACGAGCGTGCCGGCGGTGTCGAAGAAGTCGACGAAGAAGAACGTGATGACGATGAGGGCGAAGCTGAACGCCTCGACGTTCCCGAAGCCGGAGACGAACGCCCCGGCCAGCGGCGTGATGTCGTAGGTGGCCGCCGAGGAACCGGCGACGAGACCGGCCTCAGCCGAGACGAGGCCCGAGACGGTGAGACCCCAGCCGAGAACCGACGTGCCGATGATGCCGATGATGATAGAGCCGGGGACGTTCGCCGCGTAGAGGGCGAACGTGAAGAACAGACCGACGATGGAGACGATGGCGACGGGGTTCGACGCGAGGTTACCCATCGTGACGAGCGTCGCGGTGTCGTCGACGACGATGCCCATCGCCTGCAACCCGATAATCGCCAAGAACAGTCCGATACCGGTCCCGACGGCCATCTTAACCGGTTCGGGGAACACCTTGATGATGGCTTCCCGCGCGCCGACGGCGGTGAGCGCGATGAAGATGATTCCCTCGACGAAGACGGCCGCGAGCGCCGTCTGCCACGGGACGCCCAACGCGCCGACGACGGTGAACGCGAAGAAGGCGTTCAGGCCGAGCCCCGGCGCTTGCGCGAAGGGTCGGTTGGCGTAGAACGCCATGACCGTGGTCGCGATTGCGGCCGCGAGGATAGTGACGACGGCGAGCATCGACTGGACCTCACCCGGCGTGTAGCCGGCGATGGCGATGCCGTCGACGCCCTCGATGTACGGTTGGTCTGTGAGAAGCGACGGGTTGACGACCACGATGTACGACATCGTGAGGAACGTCGTCAAGCCCGCGAGAATCTCGGTCCTGACCGTGGACCCGTGTTTATGCACGTCGAAGTAGTTTGCGAGGGTTTCAGAGAGCCCCATGATGCACGACTAAGCATACCCATGATTCCACACATAAGCATTACCATCCTGACGGAGAAATTAACCCACAAACGTGGGTTAAACGACTCGTTCGACGTGAACGAACGGCACAGAAGTGCCCATTTTCACACCACGTGTAATTGAACTAAGTAGTTCAGAACAGTGTACCGGCGCGGTCGCGGGTCGTCAGTCGAAACTGCTCAGCGCGCCGACCGGCGCGTCGGTGAGTTCGCGGGCGCGGTTCGTCCCCTCGTCGCCGACGGCGATGAGCGCGAAGACGCCGGCGATGTCGGCGTCGGCCTGCAAGGCGATGTCCAAGAGGAGTTCCTGGGTCTCGCCCGAGCGGATGAGGTCGTCCACGACGAGGACGCGCTCGCCGTCGTCGATGGCGCTGGCGGGGAGGTAGTAGGTGAGTTCGATGCCGGACGCGAGGCGCTGGCGCGACTCGATGAAGTCCTCGACGGCGGTCTCTTTCGACTTCTTCGCGTACGCGAGGCGCGCGCCGAAGTAGCTCGCCATCGCCGCGCCGAGAGTGATGCCGTCCGTCGCCGCGGTCAGAATCACGTCGGGGCGTTCGAGGTTCAGCGTGTTCGCCGCGACGGGCGCGACGAGGTCGAGGAACGACTGGTCGAAGACGACGCCGGAGTTGTCGACGTAGCCCTCGTCGTCGAATCGGACGCGGGCTTCGAGTTCGTCGGCGAGCGCGTCGCGGCCGACGCCCTCGACGACCTCGCGGGCGCGTTCGACCCCGGGCAGGACGTGCCCGTTGACGTAGCGGTTGAGGTCGCCGGCCGGCAGTCCCGTGAGTTCGGCCAGCTCGTCGTACGTCCGGGTCTCTTTGAGCATCCGGAGCACGGAGACAGCCTGTAACTGGAGTGCGGCCTTCTCTGCTCTGTTCATGCCTCCGCCTTCGTACTTGCACAAAAATGAATACTTCGATTACCGATTCCGAGTGAATTAGTCACAAGCGTGTATTAGCTGTCGGCGTCAGCCAGCAGGTCCTCGGCGGTGAGAAGCGACTCCAGTTCGATGTCGTGGTCGGCCAGCAGTTCCGCCGCGCCCTCCTGTCGGTCCACGACGACGATGACGCGGTTGACGACCGCACCCGCCTCGCGGAGTGCCTCTACGGCGTCGACGGCGCTCTGGCCCGTCGTCGCGATGTCTTCGAGGACGACGACCTCCTCGCCCTCCTCCAGTGCGCCTTCGATTCGCTTGGCCGTGCCGTACTCTTTAGCCTTCTTCCGGGCGATGACGTACGGCTTGTTCGTCTCGACCGCGGTCGCGGCCACGAGCGGGACCGCGCCGAGCGCGACGCCGGCCAGTTTGTCGTCGTCCGCGACGCGCTCCGCGAACGCCTCGGCGATGAGCTTCAGACACCGGGGGTCGGTCTCGAAGAGGTACTTGTCCACGTAGTAGCTCGACGTGCCGCCGTGAGAGAGCTCGAACTCGCCGAACTGGACCGCGTCGGCGGCTCGGAGCGCCTCGATGAGTGCTGTGTTCGCCATCTTGTTTCGAGAGGGTTCAGGGAGGCGCTTAAGCGGGTTGGTTCGGGGTGAGCGGCACAAATAGTCGGCCGTACCCGAGAGATATATCATCCTACCTGTGAGAGAAGATATGAATTCGTTCTCCGACCCGGACCACCTGCGGAACACGGCAAAGACTGGCTGGCTGTGGCTCGACAGGAAACCGAGTCACTTCTCGATACCTCAGTCGTCTTAGAGATGGTTGAGTTCGTCCGCTGTATCGAGTTTCAATCCGCGGACGAGGACGACGGACGCACCACGATGCACAACGCGATCTTTCGTGCTTCAGTATCTGATGATGTAGTTATTGAGGAGACACAGAAACAGGAAGACCGGGTGCTTAGCTGGTTTGCAGGAGTTCCTGAGGAACAGGAGAGACGTTGCCGACGATATTCGACATTTCGTGGAGAACTGACGTGGCGAGGTCCGGTTGAACCGGTTCAGCAATCGTTCTGTTACTGTACCGCGAGCGAGGCCGAAGGCCGAGTCCCGCCGCCTTTTTTCCTCCAGGTTTTTCAAGGAGTGGGTCGCCGGAGGCGACCCCGACGCAGAAAAAAGTGGGTCACCACGGCTCGTTTTTCAGTCCCAGCAGGTACGCGCCGACGTTGGTGACGACGTGAAGCACGGGCGTCATCACGAGCACGACCGCGAGCACGGGGAGGGTGAACGTCGCCGAGAACCACCCGGGCGCGGCGACGAACGCGAGGGCGAGCGCGCCCACGACGAAGTCGAGTTGGTCGAGACCGGGGAAGGCGGCCCCGCGCTCCCGGCCCGACCGGCGCTTGAGGAACGACGCGCCGATGTCGCCGAGCATCGCGCCGAGCGCGAGACCGAACCCGGCGGCGAGCGGGAACGTCGGAAGCGCGACGCCGAGCGGGTCCGAGACCGCGGGCCCGACGGCGTTGAGGACGACGGCGAGGAACGTCCCGGCCAGCGTCCCGGCGGCGGTACCGCGCCACGTCTTTCCGTCCCCGAGGACGCGCCGCCCGCCCCACGTGCGCCCGCCGTCGATAGGGCGACCGCCGCCCGCGAGGACGGCGGCGTTGTTCGGCACGTACGCGGGCAACATCGCCCAGAAGGCGGTGGCGACGAGAGAGACGACCATACCGACCCGTCCGCGGCGAGGAATGTAAGTTCCGACGGTTCGTCGCCGCTCGACGCGCCGGAGTCGTTCGATTTCGCGTCCGAATCGATGATAACCCTCAATAGCTGACGGTCGCAATCGTTCGTTATGATTCCGCCCATCGCGAGCAGGTTCGTCGCCGGAGAGTCCGCGGCGGGAGCGCTCGACCACGCCCGACGGATGAACGACGACGGCGTGGCGGTCATCCTCAACCTCCTCGGAGAGCACTACGACGAGCGCGCGCCCGCCGACGAGGACGCGGCGGCGTACGTCGAACTCGTCGAGGACATCGCCTCGACCGGCATCGACGCCTGCGTGTCGGTCAAGCCCTCCCAAATCGGCCTCGACGCGGGCGACCGCGTGTTCGAGGAGAACTACCGGCGCATCGCCGAGGCGGCGGACGAACACGGCGTCTTCCTGTGGTGCGACATGGAGGACCACGAGACGACCGACGTGACCCTCGACGCCTTCGAGGAACTCGCCCGCGAGTTCGACGGCGGAATGGGGCTGTGCGTGCAGGCGAACCTCAAGCGCACGCCCGACGACCTCGAACGCCTCGCCGACGTGCCGGGAAAGCTTCGCCTCGTCAAGGGCGCGTACGACGAGCCCGCCGCGGTCGCCCACAAGCAGAAATCGGCGGTCAACGAGGCGTACAAGGAGCTTCTGGCGTACCTGTTCCGGGAGTACGACGGCGGCATCGCCGTCGGGAGCCACGACCCCGAGATGATAGCCTACGCCCGGGACCTCGGCGCGGAGTACGACCGCGACTACGAGGTGCAGATGCTCATGGGCGTGCGCGAGGTCGCCCAGCGCGAACTCGCCGCCGACGGCGTCGAGGTGTGGCAGTACGCGCCCTACGGTGACAAGTGGTTCTCCTACTTCTACCGGCGCGTCCGCGAGCGCAAGGAAAACGCGCTGTTCGCGCTCCGCGCCGTCGTCGGTGTCTGAGCGAGCGCCGGAACGCGGCGCGTGCCTCTCGTCTCCCACTAGAAATCCCCTTATGTCCGCGGGTTCACATACCCGATATCAATGTCCTCGTGGAGACGCGATTTCGCCAGCGGCCTCGTGGTCCTCGTCCCGCTCATTGTCATCATATACATATTTTCGATATTTTACAATGGCATCACACAGCTGCCGTTCGTTTCGACGGTCCTGTTAGAGCCGGGGCAGGAGCCGACCACCGAATCGCAGGTGCTCGGGTTCTTCATTGCGATCATCATCTTTCTCCTTCTCGTCCTCTCGGTGGGCTATCTCATGCGGACCACCGTCGGCCGCGTGCTCGAATCGGGCATCGACGCGGCGATGAACAAGGTCCCGCTCGTCCGAATCGTCTACAACGCTTCTAAGCTCGCGGTCGAAACCGCGCTCACCGGCACCGAAGACCTCCAGAAGCCGGTCCGTCTGGAGACGTGGCCGGGCATCCGCATGACCGCGTTCAAGACGGGGAAGACGACGAAAGACGGGAGGGAGATTATCTTCATGCCGACCGCGCCGAACATCACCACCGGGTTCGTGATGGAGGTCGACCCCGAAGACATCGAAGAGACCGGTGAGAAGGTCGAAGAAGCCCTCACGCGCGTCCTCTCGGCCGGGTTCGCCGAACAGGAAGGCGTCGACGAGTTCGACATCGAAGTGACCGAGGAGTCCGGCGACAGGCGGGTCGTCGCCGACGAGTAAGGAAGGCGCTCCCACCGGGTCGTCGCCCGCGGCCGTCGCCATCGCTCGCGGCGGGGCGACGACAGAAAGAAAGCTCGTTTTCGCGGCCGTCTCCGGTTACTGCTCGTCGACGTAGGTGAACCACTCTTCGTGGTCGTCGGTGCGGCGCTCCACGAGGTCGAAGAAGGCGGTCTGGAGTTCCTCCGTGACAGGGCCGCGGGTTCCCTCGCCGATGACGACGTTGTCGACCTTGCGGATGGGGGTCACTTCGGCGGCGCTCCCCGTGAAGAACAGCTCGTCGGCCGTGTTGAGTTCGCCGCGGCTGATGGTCGCGCTGTCGTCGACCTCGTAGCCGCGCTCGCGGGCGAGCGTGATGACGGTGTCGCGGGTGATGCCGTCGAGGATGCTCTGGGAGAGGCCGGGCGTGTAGAGCTTCCCGTCGCGGACCATGAAGATGTTCTCGCCGGGGCCCTCGGCGACGTTGCCCTCCTTGTTCAGGACGATAGCCTCGACGTAACCGTTGCGGCGGGCTTCCTCTCCCGCGAGCATGGAGTTCACGTACAGCCCGGTCGTCTTCGCGTTCGTCGGAATCTGGCTGGAGGCGTGCTTGCGCCACGACGAGACCATCACGTCGACGCCGTTTTCGAGCGCGTCCTCGCCGAGGTAGGTCCCCCACGGCCACGCCGCGATGGCGACCTCGGTCGGGTTGTCCTTGGGGCTGACGCCGAGCGAGTCGTAGCCGTAGAAGGCGATGGGGCGGATGTAGCCGCCGTCGAGGTCGTTGCGGCGGATGACCTCCAGCGTCGCCTCGGTGAGTTCCTCGCGCGTGTACGGAATCTCCATGTCGTAGGGCTTCGTGGAGTTGTAGAGCCGTTCGAGGTGTTCCTCCCAGCGGAAGATGGCCGGGCCGCGGTCGGTGTCGTAAGCGCGGACCCCCTCAAAGACGCCCGTTCCGTAGTGGAGACCGTGGGTGAGGACGTGCACCGTCGCGTCCTCCCAGTCCGTATATTCTCCACTCATCCAGATCGTCGAGACATCCATCTCGTCAAATCCCATGTAGTGGCCTTCGGCGGCCCCCCTCTAAAATCATGACGACCCGACTACCGCGGCCCCCGCGGTTTTGTCCGCGGGCCGCCATGACGGGGTATGAGCCTCGAATCCGTCGCCGTCACGGGCGGGACCGGGAATCTCGGGCCGACCGTCGTCGCCCACCTCCGCGCGAGCGGCTACACCGTCACGAACCTCTCGCGGCACAGCGAGTCGTCGCTCGCGGACCACGACTACCGCGTGAGCGCGCTCGACCCGGGCGACCTCACCGCGGCGCTCAGCGACGTCGACGCCGACGCCATCGTCCACCTCGGAGCCATCTCGACGCCGACGAACGACCCCGGCCACCGCGTCTTCGAGAGCAACGTCCAATCGACCTACGTCGTCCTCGAAGTCGCCGCCGCGCTCGGCATCGACCGCGTGGTCGTCGCCTCCAGCATGAGCGCCATCGGCGGGAGCTTCGAGCCCGACCCGGCCCGAATCGACTTCCTCCCGGTGGACGAGACCCACCGCGCGACGCCCTCGAACCCCTACGGCCTCGGGAAGTACGTCGCCGAACGGACCGCCGCGGGGGTGGTCCGCCGCGACGACGCCCCGGAGGCGGTCGCCAGCCTCCGGTTCCCGTGGATGCCGAGCGAGGAGGAGGCGAGACAGACGTTCGCCGAGGCCGACCGCTCGCTGTCGGGACTGCGGGACGCCGGGCACTTCCACACCGCGCGCAACACGCTCTTTGCGTATCTGGGTCGGGAGGACGCGGCGCGACTCGTCCGGCGGGCACTCGAAGCCGACTTCACGGGCCACGAGGTGTTCTGGGCCGCGGCCGCCGACACCTCGACGACCGTCAAGTCGGCGACGCTCGCCAGCGAGGTCTACCCCGGCGCGGAGACCAAAGGGCCGCTTTCGGGCCACGAGGCGCTCGTCTCGACCGAGAAGGCGGAGCGACTGCTGGGGTGGGAGCCGACGTGGTCGTGGCGCGACGGGCGCGCGTGAGAAGATAAGTTGGGGGCGACCGGCGACCCCTTCGGTCGCTCAGACGAGTTCGTCGATGAGGCCGTCGCCGTCGACGAAGGCGAAGCCGTGTCGGTCGGCGTAGTCGCGGGCGGCGTCCTTCGGGAGCGCCGCGCCGGTCTCGTCGTCCAGCATCTCGCAGACGACGACCGCGGGCGGGATGCCCGCCTCGTCGGCCAAGGCGAGGCCGAGTTCGGTGTGGCCCTGCCGGTCCGAAAGCAGGTTCGGCGCGCCGCGGAGCAGGTGGACGTGGCCGGGCGCGCGGAACTCGCCGCCGAAGTCGTCGGCGTCGTACTCGCCGGTACGGGCGGCCTCGGCGACGGGCGCGAGCCGCGAGATGGTCATCGCGCGGTCGCGGTCGGTGATGCCCGTAAACGACTCGCGGTGGTTCACCGTGAAGGAAAACGACGACCGCGAGTCGTAGGCGAGGTCGTGGGAGGACGCCGCCGGGTGGTCGAGCACGTCGTCGATGAACGGGAGGCCGAGGGACTCTGACACGTCGTTCGGGAGGGCGACGCAGACGAGGCCGCCGGCGTCGTTGCGCATCCGGGCCACGTCGGCGGGGCCGACCGCCCCCGCGGGGTAGACGAGGTCCGTCTCGCCCTCGCGGTCGTCGAAGTCGTGGACGAGCACCGGCTCGCCGGCGCGGAAGGCGTCGAGGACGCGCGAGACGGCGTCGAAGTCGCCGGTCGACTCGGCGGTTCGGCTCATTCGTACGCCGCCTCCTCGACGCGGACCGTGACCGCGTCGCCGTCGTCGAGGTCGAGTTCGTCGCGGAGCTTGTCGGGCGCGATTATCTCCAGTTGCGACTCGTCGTGGTGGGTCCGCTCGGGGACGATGATGTGGACCGGCTCGTAGGAGTCGCCGCCGACCGCGACGGAGGCGGCGTAGCACGTCGCCGGGCCGAAGGTGCGCTCGTCGTCTTCCCAGCCGTCTATCGGGACCGCGTCGAGGGCGGTCATCCCGGCGCGGGCGCGGACCGCGTCGTCGCCGAGGCGGACGTTCAGCGTGCCGGGGAACGGCTCGTAGCCGAGTCGGTCTTTGAACTGCTTCATGTACCCCGAAAGCGAGATGTAGTGGCGGCCCTCGCCCATCCCCCCGGTGACCTCGCCGTCGAGGACGACCACGGAAGGCGTCTCGAAGATGCGCCGGTAGTCGGCGTACTCCTGTCTGAGCGCGGACTCACCCGCGTCGGTGATGGTTATCCACTGGCCGTCGGCGACGACCTCGCGGTCGACGAAGTCGGCCTCTTCGAGGCGTTGGAGGCGGCGCGAGGCCGTCTGGTTCGACACGTCGAGCCGATTCGCGACGCCGGAACAGGAGAGCTTGACCGGGCCGGAGCGCCCGCCGTCGAGCGCGACGAGCTTGAGCGTGGCCAACTCGTCGTACCCGACCGCCGCGGCGACTGCCGATTCTGACATACCCTCGGCTTCGAACGCGCGCCCCATAAGCGTATCGTAAGTGGAATGCGTTCCAAAAGTGAGGTGGTTGGCGAGAAGTGAGGTGGCGAGGCGGGGCCCCACAGATACGCGATAGTTCCAATCGCGGACGGGTAAGTCCGTCGGTCAGTCTACCGCGGCGAGAAGGGGTCGTTCCGGGGGGAAACGCGGTCGTACCGCGCGATTCCACGAGCGGGCGTCAGCCGCTGAAATCGACGGGGTGCGGCTCATGGCCGAGGTGGCGGTCCGCGGTCGGGGGGCGATAGACCGGGACCGAATCGGGGCGCGTCGGGCCGAGTTGGGGGCAAAGTGGGACGGGCCGGAAGCGCGTGGGACGGTGAGGGACGGCAGGGGGGCGCTGTGGGGGGAGTGACGGCGTGACGCCGTGCGTGCGATTCCGCGCGTCCGAATCCGTCGGGGTCGACGACCGAACGGCGACCTCAGAGAGACGACGCTCGCCGCTCGGTGCTGACCTGTGAGATACCCGCGTTCGCCGAGCAACTGGGACACGCGTAGACGTTGCCGTCCTCGTCGCCGAAGACGCGGACGAAGTTGTTCGACACGAACGCATCGCAGTGGTTGCATTGACTCATGGGTGGGTGGTGAGAGCGGCGGGTCGCCGCCCGTGGTTTGACAGTCGTCCGCGTACGATATACCACTATTACCTAACTGGTAAGGTATCGGTGCGGTTGGCGCTAACACCGCCCCCAGAACCGGGGGAAACGAACGTCCCTTCCCGTCGTGGTCCGCGGTCGCTCGGACGGTTCGGAAAGGCCTTTAGCCGCCTATCGAGAATCCGCGTACATGTTCAGACAGTTCCGTGAGGAGGTCGAGACGGCGCTCTCCGCGGCGCTTTCGTCGCTCGACCTGCCCACCGACGACCTCGGGGTCGAGGAGCCGCCGGAGGACGTACCCGCGACGCTCGCCTCCAGCGTCGCCTTCCGACTCGCCGGAGTCGTCGGCGCGCCGCCGCCGAAAATCGCCGCCGACATCGCCGAGGAGCTCTCCGTCGAGGGCTACGACTACCTCGCCGCGGTCGACACGCAGGGGCCGTACGTCAACTTCCACGTCTCGGACGCCTACTACGACGACACCCTCGAATCGGCCGCGACTGACGAGGCGTACGGCCGCCTGCCCGCGACCGGCGACAGCGTCGTCGTCGAGCACACGAGCGCGAACCCGACCGGTCCGGTCCACGTCGGCCGCACCCGCAACCCGGTCATCGGCGACGCCGTCGCCAACCTGCTCGACTTCGCCGGCAACGACGTCGAGCGCCACTACTACGTGAACGACGCCGGCCGCCAGATGGCCGTTTTCACGTGGGCCTACGAGACGTTCGACGAGGACGACCTCGAAAGCGAACCCGCCCGCGAGCGCGTCGAATACGACCTCGTTCGCTACTACCGCAAGGGCAACGCCTTCCTCGAAGCGGCCGACCCCGAGGAAGTCGAACAGGCCGAAGCCGAAATCACCGAGATCCTCCAGGGCATCGAGGAGGGCGACGAGGAGACCTACGCCCGCGTCGAGACCGTGGTCGACCAGGTGCTCGGCGGCATGCGCGAGTGCCTCGAACGCCTCCCCGCGGAGTTCGACGAGTTCGTCAAGGAGACGCGGTTCATGTTCGACGGGAGCACCCGCGACCTCGCGGAGCGCCTCAAGGAGACCGACCACGCCGTCTACGAGGAAGACGCGTGGCAACTCGAACTCGACGACTACGGCTTCGAGAAGAACCTCGTGTTCCTCCGCTCGGACGACACCTCGCTGTACACGACGCGCGACCTCGCCCACCACGAGTGGAAGTTCGACAACTACGACCGCGCCGTGACCGTCCTCGGCGAGGACCACAAGCTCCAGTCCGGCCAGCTCCGCGCCGCGCTCGACATCCTCGGCAACGACGTGGACAAACTGGAGAACGTCATCTACTCGTGGGTCAACCTCCCCGGCGGCGAGACGATGTCCACCCGCAAGGGGACGGGCGTCATGCTCGACGACCTCCTCGACGAGGCTATCGACCGCGCCCGCGACGAGGTCGAGACCCGACTCGAAGGCCGCACCCGCGACGACGACCTCGGCGAGGCCGACATCGACCGCATCGCCCGGCAGGTCGGCATCGGCGCGGTCCGCTACGACATCGTCTCCAAACAGCCCACGAAGACCATCACCTTCGAGTGGGACCAGGCGCTCAACTTCGAGGCCCAGTCCGCGCCGTACATCCAGTACGTCCACGCGCGCTGTTGCGGTATCGCCGACGAGGCGGCCGCCGCCGGTCTCGACGCGAGCGAGGCCGACCCCGCCGTGCTGACGACCGACGCCGAGCGCGACCTGCTGGCGACCATCGCGCGGTTCCCCGCGGTCGTCGAGACCGCGGCCGACGACCTCGAACCGCACACCGTGGCGACGTTCGCCCGCGAACTCGCCGAGGTGTTCAACACCTTCTACCGCGAGTGCCCCGTGCTCGACGCCGACGAGGAGATCGGCGCGGCCCGACTCGCGCTCGTCGAGGCCTCGCGGAACGCGGTGGCGAACGCGCTCTCCATCGTGGGCGTGGAAGCGCCCGAGTCGATGTGACCGCGGGCTAAGCGAGTTCTTCGGCGACGGCTTTTTTCGAGCGATTCAGAAGAAAAGCGGGAGCGCCGCGGTCCCGGAGATGAGCGACCCGCCGACCGAGAAGACGACGGCGGCACCACTGCCGAGCGCAAGGACGAGAAACAGCACTATCCACCAGAAGGGAACGGACTCAGATTCTGCCATAGAGGCCATTCCGCAGACGCGAGTAAAAGGCCTTCCCGTTTAGCCGAGGAAGCGTCTGAAAAAGCCCTTTTTCTTCTCGTCGCCGTCGTCGTCGAACGACTCGACCTCCTCGACGAGCGAGGTGGTGTAGACGCCCTCCTCGTCGCCGTCGTCGGCCTCGTCGGCCTCGTCGTCCGCGTCCGCTTCGGCGTCGGTCCCGGACGCGCTCGGCTCGGCCTCGGCGACGAGCGGTTCGGCCGCGTCGGGCGCGTCTACCTCCGGTTCCGCCGCCTCGGACGGCTCGTCAGAGCGGGCGGGTGCGTCGTCTCCCGAGTCGGGTTCGGCCGCCCCTTCCGCGAGCGGGTCCGCACCCGTCGAGCCGGCGTCGGCGTCGACATCCGGACCGGGAGTGGCGTCGATATCCGAGACGGGTTCGCCGTCGGCGTCGCCGACCGACTCCTCTTCGGCCGTCGAAGTCCCGCGAGTGACCGCTTCGAGGTCCGCCGCCAGCGGGTCGGTGTCGGGTTCGTCGTCGCCGACCGGCTCGGGGGCGGCGACCACCGAATCGTCGGTCGCGTCGGCGGCCAGCGGGTCGGCCGGCGCGTCCGTCGCGTCGTCCTGACCGGGGGCGACGGGGTCGGCGGGGTCGACTTCCTCGACCGCGCCGGAGTCGTCCACGCCTTCGGCGGGGGACGAGTCGGGTTCCGTGACGGACGCGTCCGAGTCCGCGACTGACCCTCCGGAGAACGGGACCGACGCCGCGAGCTCGTCGTCGGTCACGGACTCGTCGTCGGAGCCGGCGTCAGCTTCCACACGTTCCTCGGCTTCTGGTTCGGCTTCCGGTTCCGGTTCGGCTTCCGGCTCCGCCGTGACCCGGTCTTCGTCCGCGACCGCGGCGGCGACGTCGTCGGGGACGGCCTCGGGGGCCGACACCTGTGCAGGGGCGGGGTCCGGGTCCAAATCCGGGTCTGTCTCGGGAGCCGGAGCCGACGCCGACTCGCCCGCGGGGTCTGCGGGGTCGTCGTCGGCCTGCACGACCGAGACGTGTTCGTCCGTCTCCGGCTCGGCGGCGTCGCCGTCGGCCGCGTCCGTCTCCGACTCGGCGGCGTCCCCCGCGGCGTCCGGAATCGGGACCGGCTGGCCGGTGAGCGCCTCGGCGAGCGCGCGGTAGCCCGCGGCGGCGATGCTGTCGGGCGAGCGGGCGACGACCGGAATCTGCGTGTTGAGCGCCTCGCGGATGGCCGGGTCCTCCGGGACGACGGCGATGACCCCGGCGTCGAGGAGCGAGGCGACCACCTCGGCGTTCGGGTTCGACTGGTCGACCCGCGTGAGGACGACGCCGACGATGTCAGCACCGATGCGGTCGCCGAGCTGTCGGGTCTTTTCGGTGTCGCCGAGCGCCTCGCGCTCCGTCGTGGAGACCAAGACGACCTCGTCGGCGAGCTTCAGCGGGACGAAGGTGTCGTCGCTCAGCCCCGCGCCGGTGTCGATGATGACGATGTCGTGGGTGGCTTCGAGCGCCGAGACGACGGCGTCGAGTTCCCGCACGTTCGCCGTCGCGAACGCTTCGAGGGCGTTCGAACCGGGGACCACCGAGAGTCCCGCCGGTCCGTCGTAGACGGCCGCCTCGACCGCCGCCTCGCCTGTCAACACGTCGTGGAGCGTCGCCCCGTCGGGGTCGACGCCGAGCGCGCCGGCGAGATTCGGCATCCCGAGGTCACCGTCGACGACGACGACGTCGTGACCGGCCATCGCGAGCGTCGTCCCGAGGTTGGCCGTGGTCGTCGTCTTTCCAACCCCGCCTTTCGCGCTGGCAACTGCGTACACCCGGGCCATAATTCCAACGTCGAAGTCCACCCGTGACAGCCACATAAATGTTCTCCGACCGCGCCCGTCTCCGCAGTCGGGTCATACGGTCCCTCGTGCGGCGAGATACCGCGGCGCGTGCCCAGTCAAAGGTTACTTAGCCGCTGGAGGGACTAGGTGGAGTGATGAGTAGCGACGCCGAGGAGGCGAGCGAAGACCGCCGAAAGTACGAGTTCTTGTTCACTCAGTAATCTATAGTAATACCCATTGCCGAGATCTACTGACGAAAGATACTCATTACCGCCCTCTAATCATTTCCTAAATGTCGGCATCACTTCAATGGGATACTGGTTACTCCTTGATATTCCTCTCGGGTATCTTCATTTGGGTGGGCGTTCCTGTACTTAACTCCCAATTTGATACCTCCATTATGGTAGCACAACGGACCCTTCCCGTTCTTGGCACACTCCAAATGAACGTGATTCTTGGAGGTGGCTTGCTTGCTATCGGTTTATTCAGTTATTTGGGATTCCGGTATGGGTAATCTTGATTTAGAACAACCACAGACTCGGGAGGGGATTCCTGCGGCACCAAGGACGCCTCGTCATCACGTACAATCCCGGAAGTATTATTTTAAAAATCTATCACATATTTGCGTCCCTCACCCTCGCCTACCACCTATTGAAAATATGGGGTGAAAATAGTGGACGCAAATGCGATTTCTCCATATAGTCCTATATGGGATATAGTCCATGAACATACTCGAATTTAAGTAATTTATTTCCTTTATAAGTGCCGACGCACATTATGTATATATGAGGTTAACAAGAAATGAACAGAACTAAAGCAGTCCGGGTATCCCCGGAAGAACTTGAATCGTTGAAGAAGTACCGAGCAAACCACTATGACGACGGAATCCCTCTCGGGTTCGTAATCGGTCGACTCCTTGACGAGGTGGACGTCCGTGACTGAGTCGATGGGGAGTCTGCTTAAACGAGTTCGACGTACTTCCGAGGAGTTGGACGAAGACACTCCTCGAAACGAGGTCCTTCGGTACTTGGCAAATGCATATCTCGAATATCACGCAGAGCAACAGGAGGAGTTGAGCCAGAGGCGAGAGCGTGCAAATCAACTCGCTGGACGTGAAGTTCGAGAATCCAGCGAATCGAAGGATTACGACGTTCACCTCGGTGTCTCGCTTCAAGGCGAAGACAACCCATTTATCGGTTCCTCGAAGTAACGAGGTATTTGGTCGATGGTACGAGGTTCACAGACTGATGAGATACCTCTCTATCAAGACCGAGACGCTATCGAGATCGACGACAAGCGTTGGGACGAAATTGAGCTTTCGTTTAGTCGAGAATTGTCCGAGACTGCCCCTCACAAGCACTTAGGAGACAGTACGCCCAGATTCACCCAACCGCACGGCGAATACCTCTACGCTCGTCTCAAGGCCGTACAGACGTACTGCGAAGAGGAGTACGACAATCTCGCAACCGTCTGGTTGTCCCTCACGGCAAAGGAGAAGGTAGGCGGAAAATGGGTGCATCCGAGGAGACACGATGACGGCTTTCGTTCTAACTCCGTCAAGCAAGCCCTCTATCGAGTGAGGAAGCGTCTCGACGTGGAGGATTGGGCCGGAATGTGGCTAATGACACCTCGCAAAACCGGCTACTCGCACAAGCACTACGCCTTCTGGTTAGACGTTCCGGATTACGGGTGTCGAAAGTTGCAGGGAGCCTTTCATCCCGTGATTGATGCTCACGTTCGGAATCACCCTACCGCTACCTCTGACGGGAATCCCTACGACAAGGCGATTCAGGTACGGGAAGGTGAGGAGTGTCGCACCTTGCCGGGAGAAATAGCCCACAACCTGCCAGAAGTGGGACCGGCTACTGACGTGCGGAATCTGACGCAGGAATGGGCCTTCGCTCGAATCTGGTGCGCCTTCTACTGGTACGACGACAGGATCCGGCAGTACGAATTGGGGAAATTCGGGGATATAGCCGAAGAAGCAAAGCCGGAAGGTGAATGGAAATTCGGAGTCGGGCGGGTAGAGGAGTAATCAAAATCCTGTTACGATCCACCCGTATGTCATCAGTCGAGTCTGGGAAGTATGAATATCTAATTTCCCAACTGTTTAAGCGGAGGTGGTGAATTGGTTGGCATAATGGATAGACGTTCACTCCTCAAGCAAGTTGGGGTTGTCTCTTTCGTCGGTGGCTTGGCAGGCTGTACGGGTGGCAACGGTACTGCTGACGAAACGGAATCTTCGGAAACCTCGACGGAGGAAGCCAGTCCTACCGAAACCAGTACTTCGGAGGCCTCGGAAAAGTGGGGTGCTGAATCTTGTGACGGCGGGCGATATATCTTCAAGATTACTTCTGTCGAAGCAGATACTGAGGAAGACGTGCTGTATTTCTCCGTGAAGAATATGACGGCTCGACAAATCGAAGTCGAGTCCTACGCGGCAGACATTCGCTCAACGTATGACGGGGAGATACTGGAAGCCTCTCGATATAGTGATGTAGTCCTCGACGGTGGAGAGACGCAGTCATTCGTACTTGAGAAATTCACGGATGAGGATGGCTACAACCTCGGTACGGATTCGTGGGAAGTGGAAAGTATCTACGTGAATCCAAATGGGATCGACGTTGATGTGAGTGAGTATGACGATACGATGTGCTACTGATACCCGTGGCTAACTAACGAGATGATTCCCGTACTCACCCGAACTACTCGACATATGGTAATACGGGAGTATGGCACTTGAAACTGCCGAGAATAGCCTTATTAGGGGATTCACTTCCCATAAACTGGTTCAATCGGCAGATTCAGCAGGCCCTCGGTCGTGATAAGCCGCCCTCACCGAATCGGCGTCGTCGTGAAGGTACGTCGAAGTGGTGATTTCCGTGGATTCGTGTCCAAGGGCTTGCGAGAGTGTGTATACGTCCCAATCGTTCGAGATAGCCGCCATTGCAAAGGAATGCCGTAGGACGTGTGGCGTAACTGAGTGAAGTTCTACGCCCTCCGTGTTCGTCCCATATACCTCTTGGAACCCTGCGGCATCTGCGGCTTCACGTACAATCTCACCAACGGTATACTTCGTAATGTTCACCGAGTGTGACGTTGGAAAGAGGTATGGGGAATCCTCTGCGTGAAAGACGGCAGGCCGTCGCTCATTCTGCCAAACGTCGATCAATAAATCAAGAGAGGGTTGGTAGTATACGGTGCGATTCTTCCGCCCCTTGCCTCGAATCTTGATGCTCCTGTCGTCAGTATCTACGTCTTTCTCCCGAATTTCGCATAACTCAGAGACGCGCATCCCCGTCTGAAAGAGGAGCCGGATTATCAACTCGTCTCGCAACTTCTCGGCTTTCTTCGCCATAGCGTCCACCTGCTCCGGCTTGAGGAAGTGCAAATCCTCTTTCGACTCCCGCGCCTTCTGCGTGTCTGTGTCCTTCGGCGTATAACTCGCCCTCTGCGGAGGAGTATCGCCAACCCAGCCCCTACCGTCAACTCTCCCTGCCTCAATCAGTTTGTTCAACTCCTCATAGGCGGCTACGAGTGCGGCAGACGCCTTCCCGACACTTGAGGCGTTGCTGTAAAACTCGTCCAACTCCGCAAGCCAATCCTCGACGTCGATGGCGTCGGCTTCCTCGAAGTCCTTCCCCTGCTCCTGAATCCAATCGCGGAACTTCTTGATTTTCGAGAGGTACTGAGTCGCCGTCGAATCAGACTTGTTCCGTTCAACTCGGGAAAGCACCTGCTGAAAGTCGTCGTCGTTCATCACTTCCCTCGCTTGAACCAGTACGTTTCCCCGTCAGGCCCTCCCGAGACACTCGCCACTTGTCCCGTCTCTTCCGCGAGATCGTCGAGAGTGTCTTGAACGGCTGGTTCGTCTGCCCCAAGTTTTTGCGCCAACTCCTCGCAGGTGATTGCCCAATCCGCATACTTCGAGGAGCGACGTTCTTCGGGAAGGAATGAGAACACAGCCTTCCGCAAGTCGTAACTGGCTTCCGCTTCCCCGACTCTCTCAAGCGCGTTCATCCGCTCCTCTAAGTCGTTTATCCCTGTCTGGAGTTGCCTCAAGACCGTCAGTATCTCACCGGAAGCGGCGGCGTCGTCGCCGTCGTCGGAACGTGTCTGAGGCTCCGAGAATTTCCCCTGTAACTTGAGTTCGACGGATTGGCGGATTAGGTGGCTGATAGAATCTGCTTCAGGATTCTCCTCGACGTATCTTTCCCATTCCTCCGCCATTGACTCCGGTACCTTAACTGTCTTCGTCACCGATTTGCCCATAAGACTGCTATGAGTTCCGACGATAAAAGTAATACGATGGAAGACTCAGACAGGAGGAAGTACGAGTTCAAGAAGGTCATCGAGGACCTGCGAGAGTACGAAGGGTCGGGAACTCAGCTCGTCACCATCTACATCCCCGAAGACAAGCAGATTTCCGACGTGGTCGAACACGTCATCACGGAGCACAGCGAAGCGTCTAACATCAAATCGAAGCAGACGCGAACGAACGTCCAAGACGCCCTGACGAGCATCAAGGACCGGCTCCGGTACTACGGGAACTTCCCGCCGGACAACGGCATCGTGATGTTCTCCGGCGCGGTCGACGCCGGCGGCGGCCAGACGACGATGGTCACCAAGGTACTCGAAAGCCCGCCGGAGCCGATTCAGTCGTTCCGGTACCACTGCGACTCGAACTTCCTCACCGGGCCGCTCGAGGACATGCTCATGGACAAGGGCCTGTTCGGCCTCATCGTCCTCGACCGCCGCGAGGCCAACGTCGGCTGGCTCAAGGGCAAGCGCGTCGAGCCGGTCAAGAGCGCCTCGTCGCTCGTCCCCGGCAAACAGCGCAAAGGTGGTCAGTCCGCCCAGCGTTTCGCCCGCCTCCGCCTCGAAGCCATCGACAACTTCTATCAGGAGGTCGCCGGCATGGCCAACGACCTGTTCGTCCCCAAGCGACACGAGATGGACGGCATCCTCGTGGGCGGTCCCTCGCCGACGAAAGACGAGTTCCTCGACGGCGACTACCTCCACCACGAACTGCAGGACCTCGTCGTCGGGAAGTTCGACGTGGCCTACACCGACGAGTCCGGCCTCTACGACCTCGTCGACGCCGGTCAGGACGCGCTGGCCGACCAAGAGGTCATCAAGGACAAAAAGCAGATGGAGGAGTTCTTCGAGAAGCTCCACCGCGGCAACGAGTCCACCTACGGGTTCGAGGCGACCCGGAAGAACCTCGTGATGGGGTCGGTCGACCGCCTCCTCATCTCCGAGGACCTCCGAAAGGACATCGCCATCTACGACTGCGACGGCCAAGAGGAGTACGAAATCGTCGACCACCGTCGCGACACGCCCACCCACGAGTGCGAAGGCGGCTCGGAGGCCGAACTGAAAGAACGCGAGGACGTCATCGAGTGGCTCATGGACCTCGCGGACCAGCGCGGCACCGAGACGAAGTTCATCAGCACCGACTTCGAGAAAGGCGAACAGCTCTACGACGCGTTCGGCGGCATCGCCGGCATCCTCCGGTACTCCACCGGCGTCTAAGCGACCTCCTCCTCGGCGTCTTCACGCCACGGTTTCGACAGCACAGAGCGGCGGCGCTCAGAGGAACGCGTCCAACTGGCTCTGCCGGCGGGCGACGTCGAAGTGGGGGTCTGTCGCCGCCCGCTGGAGCCGGTCGAGGGTGAGATGCACGTCGGTACCGGACCGCTCGGCGAACTCCACGCAGTCGACGATGCCGGCGCGGTTGAGCGCCAGCGAGTCGAGCATACCGACGAGGAGCGCGACCGCCGCGCCCGTGTCGCCCTCGGGAAACGCGCCCGCGAGCGGCCGCGAATCACCCTCCGTCACCGGCTCGTCGGTCGGGTGGAGCCCGAGACAGTCGGCGCACAGTCCGACGGTCAACGCCGCCTCGGGCGCGTGGGCTTCGAGCGGTTCGGGCACCGCGAAGACGGCGAGCTCGCCGTCGCAGTCGGGACAGGACATGGGAGTCCCTACGCGCCGGTGCGATGAAAAGCGGTCGGAGACCCGACCGAGAGAAAACGGAATCGAGAGAGAAACCGGGCGAGTCCGGTCAGTCGGCCGTCGCCGCTTCCGCTTCCGCTTCGGCCGCCGCCTTCTCCGCGGCGCGTTCTTCCTTTTCTTCTTCTTCCTTCTTCGCCTTGATCTTCTTCAGGCGGAAAATCTCCTCGCGCTCCTGTTCTTCGAGCTTCTGCTCGATGTACTCCTGGTTCTCGTACAGCTCCGGGAGCAGTTTGAACTCGAGCGCGTTGACGCGGCGCTTCGTCGTCTCGATCTCTTCGAGCATCTTCTTCATCGCCGTCTCGACCTCCGCGGCGAGGATGATGGATTCGAGGAGCTCCTCGTAGGCGTCCGCGGCCTCGTCGATGCGGGCCGAGGAGCCGAGCAGGCCGTAACCGCGCTGGTCGAGGCTCTTTTTCACGCGCGAGGACTCGATCTGCGGGACGACGACGCCCATGATGTTCTTCGACTGCGTCGTGATTTCCGGGTACTCCTTCAGCGCGGCGGCCGCGCCGCGGACCGCCACGTCTCCCTCCATGGCGCGGGCCATGTTGATTTTGTTCTGCGCGCGCACGTAGTCCTGATTGAGGTTGGCCCGCACGTCCTGGGCCTGGTCGAGGATGTCCATGAACTCCATGATGAGCCCGTCACGCTTCTGTTCGAGCGTGTCGTGGCCCCGCTCGGAGAGTTCGATGCGATCTTCGATCGCCATCAAGTTCTTGCGGGTCGGCTTGACGTCTTCGGCCATCGTTGCCGGGGGTTGTTCGCCTGGGGTGTTAATCTTTTACTGTCTGGCCGGCCGGACCGCCCGAAATCGGTCGGAACGCTCGGTCCGCTGATAGCACCGGGTGGTCGAGCCACCTCCCGACGGTCGGCGCGGCGCTACCGCGTCCCCTCCTCGAAAAAGCCGGCGACGAGCTTTCGCTGGGCCGCGCGGAGGTGCTGGTGAAACGTCGCCCGCGAGACGTCCATCGCCGCCGCGAGCTCGTCGCCGGTCACGGCGTGGGGCCACTCGAAGAAGCCGCCGAGATGCGCGAGCTGGAGCGCGGTCTGCTGTCTGTCGGTGAGCGCCGCGTTCACCTCGGCGGTGAACCCCCGCCCCGTCCGCGGCGGGGCCGACCGCTCTCTGACCGCCCGGAGTTCGACCCCGGCGGCCGCCGCCGAGAGGTCGTCGAGTAGCGCCCGCCCCGCACCGCGGTCCGGGACGACCGCGGTGAACCGACAGCCGTCGCGGTCGGCTTCGAGGCCGCGAAGCCGCCCGCCCGCGTCGGCAACGAGGTGCGTCAGCGACCCCGCGTCGAAGACGACCTCGTAGAGCCCGACGCCGTCGCCGCGGGGGAGCCGAGTCACGTCGGCCACGCCGGTCGATTTCAACTCATCGTCTGCGAGTCCGTCTGTCGGTGGGTCCGTCGAGACGAACAGGCTGAGCGTCCCGTCGTCGTGAGAAATCGCGCCCTCGTAGTCGAGCGCGCACGCCCCCGCGACGGCGAGTCGGACCAGCGGTTGCGTCTCGTCGCGCACCTCGATTTCGAGTTCGAGTCGCTCGTCGGACAGCAACGACCGCCGGCTCTCGAAGGCGTCGATGGCCGCGCCGACGGCCCGCCCGAGCGTCCCGAACACCACCCGTACTTCGTCGTCGAGTTCCGCGGCGTCGGTGTAGACGGTCAACACGCCGTAGAGCGTCTCTCGGTGGACCAACGGAACCGCGATGACCGAGTCGAACGGGACGACCGGCTCGGCGTCGGCGCCCCCCTCGCCGACCGCCGCCGACTGGACGGTCCGCGTCTCGGCGGCGCGAGCGGTTGGGTCGTCGGGGTCCGACCGGTCGATTTCGAGGTCGTCGAGGAATCCCGCGTCGGCTCCGGCCCACTCGTTCGGGACGATGACCGCCGGCGAGAGGTCGCAGTGACCGACCCACGCGCAGTCGAACGAGCCGGTGGCGGTGACCCGGTCGCAGACGGCGGCTTCGAGCTCCCGTCTGCTCTCGGCGCGGACGAGTGCGCTCGTCACGTCACCCAACAGCCCCTCGATGTGCTCGACGAGCGTCTGGAGGCGCGCGCGCTCCTCGTCGACTCCGGCGGCGTACCGCTCGGCGGCCGCCTCGGCGCGCACGCGCTCCGTGATATCGGTCTGGAAGCCGACGTAGTGAGTCACCTCGCCGTCCGGCCCGCTCAGCGGCGCGACGTCGACCCGGTTCCAGAACGTCTCGCCGTTCGCGCGGTAGTTCAGCAGTTCGACCGACGCCGACTCCTCGGCCTCGATGGCGCGGCGGAGTTCGGCGACGCGCGCGGGGTCGGTGTTCGGTCCCTGAAGATATCGGCAGTTCCGCCCCAGCGCCGCGTCGGCCGAGTAGCCGGTCATCGTCTCGAACGCCTCGTTGACGTAGACGAGCGGTCGGTCGGGCAACGAGCAGTCGGCGACGGTGATACCCACGGGGGCCTCGTCTATCGCCTGTTCCTTCAGGTCCTCCGTTATCTTTCTCGCGGCCGCCGCGCCGCGGCGACGCCACGCGACGGCGCTCTCGATGCGCTCGGGGAGTCGCTCGAAGAGGTTCGAACCGACGACCGGGACCACGTCGGCCGCGCCGGCGTCGCGGGCGGCCGCCGCCGAGAGGTCGCCGTCGGGCGGGACGACGACGACGAGCGGGACCGCGATTGCACCGTGGACCGCCTCGATGTCCGCGAGGTGGTCGGTCGCGAGCACGACGCAGTCGACCCGTTCGGCCTCGGCGCGTCGAACCACGGCCGCGGCGGACTCGGCGACCGACACCGAAAGCGACGAGAGTACGTCCACGAGTCGCTCCCGGTCGACGGCGGGACCGACGACCGCGAGAACACGGGCGGGAGACGAAGTGGCGTCCATGCCGAGACGTAGACGGCGAGACGTAAGGAAGTTCTCGCGGGCGACGCGCGGCCGCGCGGCTCGGAGGATTCGGAGTGCGAATAGAAGAGGAGAATCGAACCGAGGGACGAACGCGGCGTTCGCCGCGGTCTAGGCTTCCGCTTCGACCGACTCGGCGTCTTCGCGGTAGTAGTCCTCGATGAGCTCTTCGTCGATGCGGTTGAGCTCGGACTTCGGGAGCGTCGACAGGAGGTCCCAGCCGATGTCGAGGGTGTCCTCGATGGACCGGTCCGTGTCGAAGCCCTGATTGACGAACTCGGCTTCGAAGCGCTCGGCGAAGTCGAGGTACTTGTTGTCGCGCTCCGACAGCGCCTCGCGGCCGACGATGTTCACGAGGTCGCGCAGGTCTTCACCCTCCGCGTACGCCGCGTACATCTGGTCGGACACGTCGGCGTGGTCCTCGCGGGTGAGCCCCTCGCCGATACCGTCGTCCATGAGACGCGACAGGGACGGAAGCGGGTTGATCGGCGGGCGGATGCCCTGCGAGTTGAGGTCGCGGTCGATGTATATCTGGCCTTCCGTGATGTAGCCGGTCAGGTCAGGAATCGGGTGCGTGTCGTCGTCACCCGGCATCGTGAGGATGGGAATCTGCGTGACGGACCCGTCGCGACCTTGGATGCGACCTGCGCGCTCGTAGAGCTGTGCGAGGTCGGTGTACATGTAACCCGGGTAGCCACGGCGACCGGGGACCTCTTCGCGAGCCGCACCGATCTCGCGGAGCGCCTCGCAGTAGTTGGTCATGTCGGTCAGGATGACGAGGACGTGGTAGTCCTTGTCGAACGCGAGGTACTCGGCGGTCGTCAGCGCGAGACGCGGCGTGACCGTCCGCTCGACTGCGGGGTCGTCCGCGAGGTTCGTGAAGACGACGGAGCGCTCGAGTGCGCCCGTGCGCTCGAAGTCCTCCATGAACTCGTTCGCCTCTTCCTGCGTGATACCCATCGCGCCGAAGACGACTGCGAACTCGGACTCCTCGCCGCTTTCTTCGTCCTCGGGCACCGTCGCCTGACGGGCGATCTGGAGCGCGAGGTTGTTGTGGGGAAGCCCCGACGCGGAGAAGATTGGGAGCTTCTGGCCGCGGACGAGGGTGTTCATGCCGTCGATGGCGGAGACGCCGGTCTGGATGAACTCCTCGGGGTACTCGCGGGAGTAGGGGTTGATTGCCGCGCCGACGATGTCCCGACGCTCGTCGGGAACGATTTCGGGGCCGCCGTCGATTGGCTGGCCGGACCCGTCGAGCACGCGCCCGAGGAGGTCCTCGGTCACGGGCATCTTGAGGGTCTCGCCGAGGAACCTGACGGACGCGTTCCTGTCGATACCGCTCGTGCCTTCGAACACCTGAATCGCGACGAGGCCCTCGGAGGATTCGAGAACCTGTCCGCGCTTGGTTTCGCCTTGGGGCGTCTCGATTTCGACGATTTCGTCGTAACCGATCGGCTCGTCGACCTCGGCGAACACCAGCGGGCCGCTGATTTCGGTGATGGTCTGGTATTCCTTCATGGTCTCAGTACAGCTCGCGGAGCTGCTCGGTGATCTCTGCTTTGAGGTCCTCGATGTACGCCTCCCAGTCTTCCTGCACACCGATGCGGTTCAGCCGGGGAGCCGCCTCGATGGCCTGAATCTCTTCGACGGGGACGCCGGCTTCGAGCGCCTTGAACGCCTCGTCGTTGAACGCGTGGATGGCGGTGAGGATACCGTACGTCTTCTCGGGGGAGCAGTACGTGTCCGTCGGGTGGAACGCGTTCTGCTGGAGGTACGCCTCACGGAGGTAGCGAGCGATTTCGAGGGTCAACTGCTGGTCCTCCGGCAGGGCGTCCTTACCGACGAGCTGAACGATTTCCTGCAGTTCGTTCTCCTCGTCGAGCACGTCGACGGCCCACTGGCGCTCTTCGGCCCAGTCGTCCTCGACGTTCTCGACGAACCACGGGTCGAGCTGCTCTTGGTAGAGCGAGTACGACTCGTTCCAGTTAATCGCCGGGAAGTGACGGCGCTCTGCGAGGTCCGCGTCGAGCGCCCAGAACGTCTTGACGATACGCAGGGTGTTCTGCGTGACCGGCTCGGAGAAGTCGCCGCCCGGCGGCGAAACCGCGCCGATGACGGAGACGGAGCCTTCCTCGCCGTTGACGGTCGTGAAGTAGCCGGCGCGCTCGTAGAACTCGGAGAGACGCGCGGCGAGGTACGCGGGGTACCCCTCTTCGCCGGGCATCTCTTCGAGACGCGACGAAATCTCGCGCATGGCCTCGGCCCACCGGGAGGTGGAGTCGGCCATGAGCGCAACGTCGTATCCCATGTCGCGGTAGTACTCCGCGATGGTGATGCCGGTGTAGATACAGGACTCGCGGGCCGCCACGGGCATATTGGACGTGTTCGCGATGAGGCACGTCCGGGCCATGAGCGGGTTGCCCGTCTTCGGGTCGTCGAGTTCCGGGAAGTCCTCGATGACCTCGGTCATCTCGTTACCGCGCTCGCCACAGCCGACGTAGACGACGATGTCCGCGTCGGCCCACTTGGCGAGCTGGTGTTGCGTGACGGTCTTTCCGGAGCCGAACGGTCCCGGAATCGCGGCCGTACCGCCCTTCGCGATGGGGAACAGCCCGTCGAGGATGCGCTGTCCCGACACGAGCGGTTCGCGCGGGGTCTTCTTCTCGGCGGCGGGGCGAGCCTGACGCACCGGCCACTCCTGGTGCATCGTGATCTCCTCGCCGTTGTCGAGTTCGGCGACCGTCTCGGTGACGGAGAACTCGCCGTCCTCGATGGCGACGACCTCGCCGCCCTCGAAGTCCGGCGGGACCATGACCTTGTGTTCGATGGTCACGGTCTCGGGGACCGTGCCCACGACGTCGCCGGAGGCGACCTCGTCGCCAACGGAGACGGTGGGTTCGAACTCCCACTTCTTTTCGAGGTCGATACCCGGCGCGTCGACACCGCGGTCGAGGAACGCCGAGTTCATCTTCTCCTCCAGCACGTCCAGGGGGCGCTGAACGCCGTCGTAGATGGCGTCCATCATCCCGGGACCGAGGTCGACGGTCAGCGGTTCGCCCGTACTCTCGACGGGTTCGCTGGGGCCGACGCCGGAGGTCTCTTCGTACACCTGAATAGTCGTGAGGTCGCCCTCGATTTCGATGACCTCGCCCATCAGCCCTTCGTCGCCGACGTAGACGACGTCGTTCATGCGGGCGTCGAGGCCACGGGCGGTCACGACCGGACCACTCACGCTTGCGATGACACCGTCCTCGCGAACGGAATCTTGTGTTGCCTGACTCATGTTTGGTTATTCGTCCATCAGATCGATACCGATTGCTCTCTTGATCTGGTCACGGAGGCCGCTCGCGCCGCCGGAACCGCCGAGCGTCACGAGCGTCGGCTCGATGCTTCGCTCGACCGACTGCCGCGCGTTGCGCGAGAGGTGGTCGAGGTCGTCTTCGTGCATCACGATGATGCCGACGTCCTCGTCCTCCAGCGTCCGCGTCACGGCCTCGTCGAGTTCGTCGTCCTTCGCTTCGTCCGGGACGTTCTCGAACTTGCGGACGCCCGCAAGCCGGAATCCCGTGGTGAAGTCCGGACTGCCGATAACTGCGATTTCCTGGCTCATAGGATGACCAGCTCCGCTTCTATTGCATCGGGGTCCAGCCCGGCTTCGCGGCCGCGGGCGATGGCCCGGATGTTGTCGACCTCGCGCTCCTTGGCGAGGATGTACGAGACGATTGGCGTGACAGAAAGCGGGAACACGTAACCGAGCGTGTCCGCGTACTCCAAGAGCGCCGCGTCGAGGGCGCGCTCGAAGCCGATGAGGCTGTCGGCCTCTTCGAGGTCCGAAAGGGCCGTCGAGAGGCGGTCGCCGTACCGGCTGTCACGAATCTTCGACACCAGTTCGTCCGGACTGGCCGCCAGCGACGCGAGCTCCGACGCTCGGAACAGCGTACCGCCCTCGATGAAGTAGTCGACGGGGTCGAGGTCGGCACCGCTTCGGGCGATGCGGAGCGCGTTGCGGGCGTTTCGGAAGTCGATTTCGGCTTCGAGGAACTCGCGGTACTGCTTTGCCTCTTCGCCGACGACCAGGCCGTCGAGCAACTGCTCGTAGAAGGCGCGGTCGACCGCGTTCTCCAGCGGGACGAGGACGCCGACGTCCTCGAACTCCTCGTAGGCGGCCGCGAGGCCGTCTCCGAAGATGGTACCGGAGAGGAGGTCGACGACCTCCTCCATCTCGCCCGCGTCGAGAAGCCGCGAGATGAGGCGGTCGTCGAACTCGCCGGCGCGGATGAGGTCGGATTCGACCTCATCGCGTGGCGCGCCGGAGTAGACGCCGCGGATAATCGTCTTCACGTTCCACGCGTCGAACTTGCGAAGGTACCGCGCGATGAGGTCGTAGAGGCGGCCGTCTGCCCAGTCGAGGATATCGTTGAACTGCTTCGCCAGATTCCGGTTCAGCGCGTACTCGATGAGGTCGACGCCGGAAAAACGGCTCCCGAGCGCGTTGACCTCGGTCTCGTACTCCGATTCCTCCATGAACCGAGCGATTTCGGCCGGTCCCATGCGGACCAGTTTGCGGTACTCCTCGTCGCCGAACAGGGCACTACGTCGCGCTCGAACACGAGCGATGACGTATTCGGGATTCGAGCCGCCTGTAGTGCTCATTGGTCGTCGAACAGTCGCGCACTCACTTCCTTCAGGTTGTCCTCCCAGACTGTGTCGAGGACCGAGTCGAAGGTGTTGTTCACCCGGACGCGCGAGTTCGAGCCCTCGACCACGACGCCACCGAGGCAGTCGCGCTCGCCGGCGAACTCGTAGCCGTCGTAGTCTTCGAGGATGCTCGAAAGCAACTCCTCGTCGTCGGCGCGGCCGTGGACGAAGACCTCGTCTTCGTCTTCGAACTCGACCGACGCCGCGTCGAGAAGCGAGCGGGTCAGCTCCTCGCGGCGGTCGCCTTCCAGCTCGGCGAGTTCGTGTTCGACCTGCTCGCGGACGCGCTGGAGCACGTCACGACGGGCGCTGAGTCGAGCCTGCTTGGCTTCGAGCTTCGCGCTGGAGAGCGCCTGTTCGCGCTCCCGTTCGAGCTGTTGCTCGACGTCCGCCTTCCGCGATTCGAGGAGCTCTTCGGCGTCGGCCTCGGCCTCGGCGACGATGTCGTCTGCCTGTTCCTGGCCGTCCTGCCTGATGTCCTCTGCGCGTGCGCGGGCTTCGTCTCGGATGTCCTCAACGACGTTGTCCAAACTCATAATGGGAAAGAGAGGGGGTGCTTAGGCCGCGAAGACAACGACCAGTGCGAGGATAACGAGGGTCTCGGGGAGAACCGTAAGGACCAGCCCGTTGACGAAGAGGTCCTCGTCTTCCGCGATGGCACCCATCGCGGCGGAACCGATGCCACGCTCCGCGTAGCCTGCGGCGAAGGCGGCGATACCGACGGAGAGGGCCGCCGCGGCGTCGGCGGTGATAGCGGGCGAGGAAGCGGCTTCACTCTGCAGTGCAGTCATGAGGGGTTCGATTGCTTCAATCATTGTGTGTTCCTGAGTACCGGATTGTCGTCTCCGAACGTCTGCATGTGGCGTCAGCCGTATCATAAAGGTTCCCAAAACGTCTGGAGCGGTCTGTCTACGACGGCGGAATCGTCGTCATTGCAAAAGCAGTCGCTCCGAGCGGACAATAGTCAAAAAAGAATCGGCGACGAGCGTTAGTCTTCGGTCGTGAACTCGCGGTCGTAGCCGAACGGGTTGTACGCGCGGCCGCCTCCCTCGAAGAACTTGTTGAAGAACTCGACGTACTCGAGACGCACGGCCTGCAGGCCGGCGCTCGTGACGCCGAGCGCGAGGACGACCAAGTGACCGACGACGAGGACGAGCAGTCCGCCCACGACGCCCGCGGCACCCGAGTGGAAGATGCCGCCGAACAGGACGTCGGTCACCTCGTGGCCGTGGTACATGTCACCGACGTGGTACATGTGGCCGAGGCCGAAGTGCCACTCCGCCTCGCTCCCTTCGCCCGTGACGAACACGCCGAAGACGAGCAGGTTGACGGCGAACGCCATCGACGCCTTCGCGATGAGGACCGCGCCGAGACGCGTGTACGACAGGACGTTCGAAAGCGGGGCGGCGAACTCGACGAGTTCGGCCAGTTCGCCCATCCCGAGGAGCACCGCGCCGAGGATGTACAGCCCGAAGCCACCCCAGCCGACGATGAACGAGAAGCCGGAGAAACCGAGCGGGATGAGCCCGTCAGCCGCGAACGTGGTGAACAGGAACTCCGGCGGCACGCCACCGAGCGCGTCGCTGAAGATCCAGATCCACAGCCCGTTCAGCATGAGGATCCACGAACCGCTTTCGAGGACCGCGTCCTTCGGACCGTGGAGCTGGTAGTTCTCGAAGAAGTCGAAAACGTAGCCCACGTTGACGTGGATGATACCGACGGCGACGCTCACGGTGAGCCAACCGAGGGCCCACTCAGCGGTGGCCGGCGACAGTCCCTTCTCGATGGGCGGGTGCGACAGCCCGAGCAAGCCTTCCCAGAAGTACTGGGTGATGAGGTGGAAGCCGAATATCTCGCCGTAGAGGATGCCGAACAACGTCGTGAACAGCCCCGCGGCGATGGTGACGCCACCCATGCTCTTGAGCGCGCCGTCGTCGAACTTCGAGTAGAGGAAGAAGCCGATGGCGGTGTAGATGACACCGTACCCGAAGTCACCGATCATGAACCCGAAGAACGTCGGGAACGTCAGGAACAGGATGATGGTCGGGTCGAACTCGTAGTAGCTCGGGCGGTTGACCGCCTGCACGAGGAGTTCGAACGGCTTGACCGCGCCGCTGTTCTTCTGGACGACCGGCGGGTCGTCGTTGGCTATCGAGACCGTGCCGCCGTCGGTGGCGGCGACCGTACCGCCGCTCTCGGCGACGTCCTCGCGCGCGTGGTCGTGCCCGTCACGCGAGAACTCGGCGCGTTCGAGCTCTTCGACGGCGACGTGCTCGCCGACCTCGTCTTTGAGCGTTCCCGCAAACGTGTTGTAGCGCTCGCTGGGAATCCAGCCCTCGGCGACGAAGGCGTTCTCCGTCGTCGCGAACGAAAGCGGCGCTTCCGTCTTCTGGACGTCGATTGCGAGGCGCTCTTCGGCGGCGAGGAGGAACTCGCCCTCCTCGACGGCGATGTCGTGGAGCTCGGACTCGACGGTCTCGAGCTTCGACTCGACTTCGCGTTTCTGCTGTTCGAGGTCGCGGATGTGCTCTTCGGGGCTTCCCGAGGCGTCCGGGACTTCGAGCGTGGCGAACTCGACGCCGACGAGCGCGTCGGCGAGCGCCATCTCGTCGGCGCCATCGACCGGGCGGCCGAAGACGGCGTGCGTGCGCTCGCCCGAGAAGATCTCGTAGGCGCTGATGTCGTCGGCGTCGACGACGGCGCGCTCGACGGGGTCGACCTTCCCCTGTCCGACGACGACCTGCAGGGTCTCGTACCCCGAAAGCAGGTCGAGGTCGAGTCCGAGGTCGACGAACGGCTCCATCGCGTCGATTTCTTCGTCCACCGCGCGAAGCTCGTTTTCGAGCTCGGCGCGGCGGTCGTCCAGTTCGTTGACCTCGGCTTGGATCTCTTCGAGGGGCTCGCCGAGCGCGTCGTCGGGGACGATGCGCTGTCGGCCGGAGTCGGTGTCTTCGACCCCGAGGATGCTCTTGAGCGAGCGGACGGTGACGAGCTTATCGGAGGCGCTCTCGGCGCCTTCGATGGGCGACCCCGTCTCGAATCCGAACTCCTCCTGCCACGAGCCGTCGTATTCGGTGACGTGCAGCAGTCGGAGGTCGTGGACGGCCTCGATGACCTCGGGCATGACGCCCCTGGAACCGGTCACCGAGACCTTGCTCATCTGCTCAGGTCTGAGCATCCACCGCCTCCTCGAATTTGCCGATGGCGAACTCGACCGCGTCGTCGATGTGGTCTTCCGCCTCGGCAACCAGTTCGTCGCGGGCGTCCTCGCCTTCTTCGAGGATGCGTTCCCGCTCCGTCTCTATCTCCGTGCGTCCCTCCTGTAGACGCTCGGATTCGAGCTCTGCGGCCTCTTCTTCGGCCTCGGAGCGAATCTCATCGGCTTCCTCACGCGCCTCCGCGACGAGCTCCTCACGTTCGGCCTCGGCCTCTTCAACGATGTCGTCGGCCTCCTGCTCGGCCGTTTTGATTCGTTCGAGAACCTCTTGTCTCGGCATACTCGTATCACAGGAACGTTGCACAAGCGCTGTATAAGGTGTTTGCGGAAAGTCTGTGACAGTCGCTCGGAAAACGCGGCGGTTTACCCCCCTCGAACGCCGACCGGCGCGGCGAATCCGCACCGTTATCATCGGCGAGTTCTAATCCCGGCGCGATGGGAGTCCTCGAAAACAAAGCGCGGGCCCGCCTGTTCTACAAGTACCTCTCGAAGGTGTACGACCGGGTGAACCCGTTCATCTGGAACGAGGAGATGCGCGACGAGGCGCTGGAGATGCTCGACATCCAGCAGGGCGACCGCGTCCTCGACGTGGGCTGTGGCACCGGCTTCGGAACCGAGGGACTGCTCCACTACACCGACGACGTCCACGGCCTCGACCAGAGCATCCACCAGATGCAGAAGGCGTGGGAGAAGTTCGGCAAGAACGACGAGGTCCGGTTCTACCGCGGGGACGCCGAGCGGCTCCCCTTCGCGGACGACGCCTTCGACGTCATCTGGTCGTCCGGCTCCATCGAGTACTGGCCGAACCCGGTCACCGCGCTCGAAGAGTTCCGCCGCGTGGTGAAACCGGGGAACAAGGTGCTCGTCGTCGGCCCCGACGACCCGAAGTCCGGCGTCTTCCAGAAGCTGGCGGACGCCATCATGCTGTTCTACGACGAGGAGGAGGCCGACCGGATGTTCGAGGCCGCCGGCTTCGTCGACATCGAACACCACATCCTCCAGCGCCAACCCGGTAGTCCGCGGGCCATCGTGACTATCGCGCGCGCGCCGG
>NZ_AOLM01000019.1 GCF_000337835.1 Haloferax sulfurifontis ATCC BAA-897
TGACCTGCCGGTCGGTGTTCGTCACCGTCCCCGACTTCTCGGCCCAGACGCTCCCGGGAAGCACCACGTCCGCGAACTCGACCGTCTCGGTCGGGAACACGTCGTGGACGACGCAGAAGTCGAGCGCCTCGAACGCCTCGCGGACGCGGTTCGCGTTCGGCTCGGTCACGGCGGGGTTCTCGCCGAAGACGTAGGCCGCCCGCACCTCGTCGCCGAAGCGGTGGGTCGCTTCGACCTCCGTGAGCCCCGGCAGGGCGGGCGGTTCGAACCCCCACACGTCGGCGACGGCGGCGCGGGCGTCGTCATCGGTGACGGGGCGATACCCCGGCAGGACGTTCGGGAGCGCGCCCACGTCGCCCGCGCCCTGCACGTTGTTCTGCCCGCGGAGCGGGTTGACGCCGGTGCCCGCCTCGCCGACGTTGCCGGTCAGCAGTGGGAGGTTGATGAGCGCCTGCACGTTGTCGGTGCCGCAGTGGTGCTGGCTCATCCCCATCCCGGTGAAGACGGCCGCGCGGCCGGCCTCGCCGTAGGCTCTCGCGGCGGCCCTGAGGTCCGCCGGGTCGACGCCCGCTCGCTCGGCCTCCGCGTCGATATCGAGCGCGGAGAGGGACTCGCAGAGCGCCTCGAACCCCGTGGTGCGCTCGGCGACGAACGCCTCGTCGACCAGCCCCTCCTCGACGACGACGGCGGCCATCGCGTTGAGAAGTGGGATGTCGAACCCCGGCTTCACCGGGAGGTGGATGTCCGCCGCCTTCGTCGTCTGGTTCTCGCGGGGGTCGACGTGAATCATCGTCGTCCCCGACTTGAGCGCCGGAAGCAGGTACGACCGGAAGATGACCGGGTGCTGTTCGGCGGGGTTCGCGCCGGTCACGAGGAACACGTCGGCCTCGCCGAGGTCCGAAAGCGAGTTCGTCATCGCCCCCGCGCCGAAGCGGTCGCCCATCGCCGCCACCGTCGAGGCGTGACAGAGCCGCGCGCAGTTGTCGATGTTGTTCGTCCCGAGCGCCCGCGCCGTCTTCTGAAGCAGGTAGTTCTCCTCGTTCGTGCAGTTCGACGACGCGAAGAAGAACGCCGAGTCCGGGCCGTGGTCTGCGACGACGCGGGAGAACTCGCGTTCGATGCGGTCGAACGCCTCGTCCCACGTCGCCTCGACGAGCCGGCCGTTCACTCGCACCAGCGGGGTGGTCAGGCGCTCGTCGTGGTCGACCACGTCCCACGCCGCGGCCCCCTTCGGACAGAGTTCGCCCCGCCTGTTGACCGGGCCGTTCCACCCCGCGGCGCTCCCGCGGTCGGCGTCGTAGCGGATGCCACAGCCGACGCCGCAGTACGGACAGACGCTCTCGCTCGATGTCGCCACCCGTTTAGACACGCTGACACACCACACACATGGTCGAACGTGCGACCCGAACGGTATTCATCGTACCGCCGACTGCGGCGGGGTGAAAATCGCCGGTGGACATACGTCGGCTCGTGTCGTTCAGTCGAACCGTGCACGAGCAGGCAACCGCGCATCGGGAGGCCGAGGGAGCGAGCGGACGCGAGGGCGTCCCGTGGCACGCGCTCGACGGCGAGGCGGCGCTGGAGCGACTCGGGTCGAGCCGCGACGGACTCGACGGCGACGACGCGGCCCGCCGACTCGACGAGGAGGGTCCGAACGAACTCGCCGACGAGGAGGGCGTCTCGCCGCTTTCGCTCCTCGTCTCGCAGTTCACCGGGCCGCTCATCCTCCTGCTTTTCGTCGCCGCGGGCCTCTCGCTCGCCGTCGGCCTCCTGCCCGGCCGCGAACCGGGGTACACCGACGCGGCGCTCATCCTGCTCATCCTCTTCGGAAACGGCCTGTTCGGCTTCGTACAGGACTACCGCGCCGAGCAGGCGCTCGCGGCGCTTCGGGAGATGGCGACGCCGGAGGCGACGGTCCGACGCGGCGGCTCGATTCGGGCGGTCCCCGCGACCGAAGTCGTCCCGGGCGACGTGGTCGTCCTCGAAGCGGGCGACGCCGTCCCCGCCGACGCCCGCATCCTCACCGCGGCCGACTGCCGCGCCGACGAGTCGACGCTGACCGGCGAGAGCGTCCCGGTCGACAAGGCGGCCGAGGCGGTCGACGCCGACGCGGCGCTGGCCGACCGGAGAAGCGTCCTCCACGCCGGGACCACGGTCGTCAGAGGCCGCGCGGAGGCCGTCGTCGTCGCCACCGCGATGGACACCGAACTCGGGGCCATCGCCGACCAGCTCGGGCAAGCCCGCCAGCGCGAGACGCCGTTCGAAATCGAGGTCGACCGCCTCGGCCGCCGCATCGGCGTCGGCATCGTCGCGCTCATCCTGCTCATCGCGGCGGTCCAGCTGTTCCTCACCGCCACCGACCCGGTGGTCGTCCTCCTCGTCGCCGTCACGCTCGCCGTCGCGGCCGTCCCCGAGGGCCTCCCGGCTGTCGTCACCCTCACCCTCGCGCTGGGGTCGCGGACGCTCATGGAGCGCAACGCGCTCGTCCGCAACCTCGCGGTCGTCGAGAGTCTCGGTGCGGTCGACTACATCGTCACCGACAAGACGGGGACGCTGACCGAAAACCGCATGACCGTCACCCGCGCGTGGCTCCCGAACGACCGGACGGTCGAACTGGGCGGCGGGTCGGCGCCGGCCGTCACCGCGTCTGCGTCCGAAAACGGCGGCGCGTCGGCCGCGGCCGACTCGGAAGCCGCGACCGCCACGAAACCGGACCCCGACCCGGACTCGGACCCGGCGCTCGCGGCGCTCCTGTCCTGCGGTGCCCGCTGTAACGACACCAAAGAACTCGACGGCGGCGACCACCGCGGCGACCCCACCGAAGTCGCGCTCGTGAGCGCCGCCGCCGACGCGGGCCTCGACGGCTCGCGCGACCCCAACGACAGGCTCCGCGAGGTCCCGTTCACCTCCGAGCGAAAGCGGATGTCGGTCGTCGTGGACGAGTTCGACGCGCCCGGCGACGGCCCCGTCGCGCTCGTGAAGGGCGCGCCCGAGGAAATCGTCGCGCGGTGCGACCGCGTCCTCGTCGACGGGGGAATCGAACCACTCACCGACGAGCGCCGCGAGCGTGTCGAAGCGACCGTGACCGCCTTCGCCGACGACGCGCTCCGCGTGCTCGGGTTCGCCTACGCGCCCGGCGCAGACCTCGACGCCGACGACGAGACGCTCGAATCGGGACTCGTCTTCCTCGGGCTCCAGGGCATGACCGACCCGGCGCGCGAGGGCGTCGCCGAGGCGGTCGCCGACTGCCTCGACGCCGGCGTGCGGGTGACGATGGCGACCGGCGACACCCCGCGGACGGCCCGCGCCATCGCCCGCGAGGTCGGCATCGACGCCGACTCGGTCGTCACGGGGACCGAGGTTGCCGCGATGGACAACGAGGAACTCGGCCGGGTCGTCGAGGAGACCAACGTGTTCGCCCGCGTCGCGCCGGAGCACAAGGTCCGCATCCTCCGGGCGCTTCAGGACGCGGGCTACACGGTGGCGATGACCGGCGACGGCGTCAACGACGCGCCGGCGCTCGGCAACGCCGACGTGGGCATCGCCATGGGCGACCGCGGGACGCAGGTCGCACAGGGCGCGTCGGACGTGGTGTTGCGGGACGACAACTTCGTCACCATCCGCGACGCCATCGCGGAGGGCCGCGGCATCTTCGACAACATCCGCAAGTTCGTCAACTACCTGCTGTCGGCGAACGCCGGCGAGGTGCTCGTCGTCTTCCTCGGGACGCTCCTCGGGGCGGCGCTGTTCCCTGGGACGTTCGCGTCCGAGTCGGCGCTCGTCATCACGCCCGTCGCGCTCCTGTGGCTCAATCTCGTCACCGACGGCTTCCCCGCGCTCGCGCTCGGCGCGGACCCCAAGTCGGACGACGTGATGCACAGGCCGCCGCGGCCGCGCGACGAGGGCGTCCTCGACCGCCGGACCATGGCCTCGATTCTCGGCATCGGCGTCGCGCTCACCGCGACCGGGCTGGGCGTGTTCTTCTACGCGCTCGACCGCTCCAGCGACCTCGTCGTCGCCCAGACGGTGCTGTTCACGTTCCTCGTCACCGCCGAGTTGGTCCGCACGCAGTCGGTGCGGCTCCGCTACCGACTGTCGCCGCTTTCGAACCCGTGGCTCCTCGGCGCGGTCGGGCTGTCGCTCGCGCTCCACCTCGTCCTCCTGTACACGCCGGTCGCCGACCTCTTCGGCGTCGTCCCGCTCGGCCTCACGGAGTGGGGCTGGGTCGCGGGCGCGTTCGTCCCGTTCCTCGCGGCGAACCTGTGTCTGGTGTGGCTCAACGACCGGCTGTTCGCTCCGTGAGCGACCCGAGCGCGCCCATGAGTCGGTCGCGGTAGAGGTAGCCGAGGACCGAGGCGGCGAGCAACGCGCCCACGAACACCGCGGTGAGTTCGGCGTTGCCGTCGGCGGCGGCCGCGCCCGCGAGGTTCACGAGCAGGAAGCCGGGGAGCCGACCCACCGCCGCGACGAGAACTATCCTGCGGACCGGGATGTCGGTGAGACCGGCGGCGAAGCAGACGGCGTCGTCGGGGAGGCCGGGAACGAGAAAGACGAGAAAGAGGACGGCCAGCCCGTGGGTCTCCATCGCGTCGTCGAACACGGAGAGCGCGTCGGGCGTGACGACCCGCTCGACGTACGGGCGGCCCAACGCGCGAGCGAGGCCGACCGCGAGCGCCGTCCCGAGGACGATACCGACCATGCTGTAGACCGTCCCCCAGAGCGCGCCGAACAGGTAGCCGCTGGCGAACCCGAGCGCCTGCCCGGGGATGGGCGCGACGATGACCTGCGCGATTTGCACGCCGACAAAGGCGAGGGGCGCGAGCGCTCCGAACCCGAGGAGCCACGCCCGAAGCGCCGTCGGGTCGGCGAGAAACGGGAATCGGTCGACGAGCGTCGTTCCGACGAGCGCGACGACGGCCACGACGACGACGGCGAGCGCGAGCGTCCGCCACCGGTCGCGCCGCGATTCGAACAGTTCGGGGACGGATAACACGGGTGGCTACTCGCACGCCGCGGGGAAAAGCCCGGCGCGACCCGCGACCCCGCCGGGACGCCGACGACACCAGCGGAACCGACAGAATCGACGGCGACACCCGCCGCTTCCGCGAGAGCGCTTTTGTGCCAAGAAACCGTATAGATAATCGTTATGGAAACGATTCTCGTCGCCGTCGACGGCTCCCCGCTGTCGAAGCGCGCGTTCGAACAGGCCCTCGCGCACGCCGACTCGACGGTCGTCGCCCTGCACGTCATCAACCCGACCGACCCCGGCTACAGCGCCCCGTTCGACGCGGACATCAGCACGGAACCCCTCCACGGCTCCGAGGAGTGGTACGAGCGAGCACAGGAGCTCGCGGACGGCATCTTCGAGGAACTCGCGGCGCTGGCCGACGGGAGCGAGGTGGCACTCAGGACCGAGACGCTCCGCGGCGACCCCGCGCGGACCATCGTCGACTTCGCGCGCCGAGAGGGCGTCGACGCGGTCTACCTCGGTGGTCACGGCCGCGCCGGCGAGACGGACCTGCTTTTCGGGAGCGTCGCCGAGTTGGTCGCCGGGCGCGCGCCGATGAGCGTGATGGTCGTCCGCTGACGGCCGCCGCTCGCGGCCCGGTCGGTCGCTCCGCAGTCGTCCGGTCGGTCGCTCCGCAGTCGTCCGGTCGGCCGCCGTTCCTGCCGACTCACTCGTCGTCAGCCGGCGGCACGCACAGCACCGGGACGTCCGAGAGCCTGACGACTCGCTCTGCGACGCTTCCAAGCAGGTATCGCTCCAGCCCGCTCGTCCCGTGGGTCCCCATCACCACGAGGTCGATGTCGCGCTCTTCGCCGTAGTCGATGATGGTCTCGTGCGGCAGGCCGACGCGAATCTCCGTCTCGACGGGCACGTCGCGGTCGGCGGCACGCGCGGCGATGTCGCCGACCGCCGCCTCCCCGCGCGTCTGCGAATCGTCGTCGTCGACGGGCGCATCCGCGTGGCCGGTTCGAACGTCGACGACGTAGAGGACGTGCAGGGAGGCCCCGTAGGTCGCCGCGAGGTCGACCGCGTACTCGGCCGCGCGGGTCGCGTGGGCGCTACCGTCGGTGGGGACGAGGATGTGGTCGAACATGTCGTCACAGACGCGCGCCGAGCGAATAAAACCGAACCCGGCCTGCCGCGTCGCCCGTCCCCACACAGTCGCGTCGCGCTCGCTCGCGTTCCCGATTCCCGGCCGTCGGGAAGGATACGCTCGCCTTATGCCCGAATCGGGCGTACTCTCTATCGGGTGGTGAGGAGCATGCAAACCGACGGTGAACGGAGGGTAGAACTGTGGATTCGGCCGATTCGAGACGGCTTCGGTGAGGAACACCAAGCGCTGATCGTCCGACTCGAACGACTCACCGACGGGGGGTTCGTCGACGACGTGTGCGTCCGGACCTGGGGGCGGAACGTGGACGTGGAGTCCGACCTCGCACCGACGAAGCGAGACGCCGTCGTCCGCGAGCGACTCGCCGAGTGCCGCCACTGGGCGCGAACGGAAGGGGTCGCGCTCCCGACGCTCGACGAGCGGGCGACGGTCGGCTCCGGTCGAATGGGCCCCGAACACGATGCAGTCGTCCTCCCGCGGACGCTGGGCATCGTCTTCCGAGGCGACGAAATCGAGGCCGTCTTCCCCCACGAACGAGCCGATGGGGCTCGGACGTTCGCCGACTGGGTCGAGACCGCGGAGTCGTTCCTCGGCATCGACCACGAACACGTCGAGGTGTGATTCGAGTCCGAATCGCCGCCCCGAACACACGGCGAATCGGGGAAAACTGGATTTTTCGAACGTCGAACGCCGCGAGCGGCGCGCCCGCCCGAGAGGCGACACGCCGCGTCCGCGGAGCCCTGCGGCGAAGCGTCACCCTTACTCGGGACCGCGCAGTGGTGGAGATATGAACGTCCCCTGCGTCCGCGTGCCCCGCGAGTCGGGCGAGGCGGCGCGCCGACGCCTCGCCGACGCCGGCCTGCTCGACCACGACCACGAGATTACCGTCGCCGAGGGGACGCTCTACATCCCCGTCGTCGACGCCGACGCCGTCCCCGACGACTTGGCGGTCGTCGACTACGAACCGCCCGCCCGCGACACGCAGACCACGCCCGCCGACCTGCTCGGCTTCGAACCCTCCTACGAGCGCCTCGGCGACATCGTCATCCTCGACGAGGACGACCCCGACCGCGCCCGCGACATCGCCGACGCCATCGTCGCCTCCGACCTCAAGGCCGAGACGGTCGTCAACCGCGCCTCGAAGGTCAAAGGCGAACTCCGCGTCCGCGACTGGGACGTGCTCGTCGGCGAGTCGACCGAGACGGTCCACCGCGAGTACGGCCACGAGTTCCGCCTCGACATCGACACCGTCTACTTCTCGCCGCGGCTGGCGACCGAGCGCCACCGCGTCGTCGAGGAGATTCGCGAGGGCGAGCACGTCTTCGATATGTTCGCCGGGGTCGGTCCGTTCGCGGTCCCCGCCGCCGCCGCGGGCGCGGAGGTCGTCGCCTGCGACCTCAACGAGGCGGCCGTCGCGTACCTCCGCGAGAACGCCGCGCGGAACGACGTGGCCGACCGACTCACCGCGATTCACGGCGACGTGCGCGAGGTCGCCGCCGACTACGAGGGCTGGGCCGACCGCCTCATCATGAACCTCCCGCACAGCGCCGGCGACTTCCTCGACACCGCCGTCCGCCTCGCGAGCGACGACTGCGTGATTCACCTCTACGACATCCAACACGAGGACGACCCGTTCGGGCCGGGGCTGGCCGCCGTCCGCGCCGCCGCCGAACCGACCTACGAGGTCGCGGTCGTGAACGAACACGTCGTCCGGTCGTACGCCCCCCACGAGTACAACGTCTGTCTCGACGTTCGCCTGACGAAGCGGGCGTGAGGGGGCTGGTGCCGACCGACAGACACCGGGTTGATTCGCAAGTCTTAATTACGTAACCGGGGTACGAAAGAATGCGTTCGAAAGCCCACCGCGCCGGTGTAGCTCAGCTGGCAGAGCGATTCCTTCGTAAGGAATAGGCCGAGGGTTCAAATCCCTCCACCGGCTCTTCTCTTGCTGTCCACATCCCCACTATAAGAACCGAGAGCCACCCGTAGCGGTGGCCGTCTCGCGGGGGTGGTCCGCGTGAACTCTGGAGCTACGCCGAACTCCAGAGAGACGCCCGAGACCGGCGTCTGTCCCGTCTGCGGTCTCGAACTCCGAGAGTCAGAGATCCCGACCGGCTACCGGGATCCCGTCTGTCTCGCGTGCTGGGGAGAGATAGAGAACCGTCTCCACGTCTTCTGGAACGGAGGTAGCCAATGAGCGGAGAGACGCCCGTCGGCACTCTCCCCGGTCGCCCGCTCCGTCTCGGCGAACTCGACCGTCTCGAAGCCCATCAGAAGATAGACGCTGCCGCGCCCCTTGGAGGGTGGAGTCCCCGCCCTTCGTGGGATGCCGAGACCGTCGCCACGAAGATCCTACTCGCGTTCCCGAACGGCGGGCTCTACGTTCTCGCCCTGGAGCCCGACGGATCCGCGTGGCGGTCGGTCGGGTCGGTGAACCGCGTGGCGAGTTCGCCCGAAGAGTTCTTCGACCGGATTCACGAGCTGGCCGACTCCGCGCCGGTTCCGGACGTTCCCGATGGCTACCACGAGTTTGAAACGGAGGTGGAGATCTCGTGAAGGCCACCCGAACCGGGCCACACGAGTACGCCGCGAACTACCTCTACAACGAGAAGGGTCTCGCCCCCTTCTTCGCGTGCGACTCCCGCGTGAAGGACGGTGGCGGGTCCGTCGTCGGAGAGTTCCGAGACGACGGAGAGCGGTACGTAGCCCGTCTCTCCTACAAAGACTCGAACCTTGTACACCCCGGCGGGGCGACACCCGCCGGAACCGAGTTCCGTATCGAAACGATTCGAGAGTACGAGCTGAAGGTAGCCCGCCACCCCGAAGAGGATCCCGTCGGCGAACAGGACTTCTATTCCCTTCTCTCCCCGCGCTGGCCCGGCATGAAGGGTGAGAAGAACAACGGGGAGGTGAAAGAGATCCCAGTTCCCGAGGAGTTCGGCGAAGGTGTGAACGTGCGAATCCAGGGGAGTAATATCGAGTTCGAGCGCTACGAGCGCCTACTCCGACTCGCGTTTGACGCCGTAGGCGTGCACGCGGGCTACTTCTCGGAACTCCACCCCTCCAGTAACATCCAAGACGCGGAGCGCTACGTACGGGTCCACACGGACGAGAGTGGCCCCGTGCACAGTCGTACCGGTCCTATCACGTCTCTCGGCCACTTACTCGAACACGACCGACAGGGACGCCGAAAACTCGACCAGAGAGACGACGATCTCCACGGACGGAACCGCCCCGGCTTCTACCACACCGCTACGCTGGATTCCCGACGGATCCGTGAAGCGTGGCCGCACCACGAACTCCCGAAGGAGGTGAAGCACTACTACGCGAAGGAGTGGAAGAGACCGAAGAGCCACCCCCTCGCACACCCGAAGGTCGGAGCTTCCTATCAGGTCTCCTATTGGGATGAAACCCTCTACGTCTCCGACTTAGACCGTCTGAACGAAGAGCTCGAAGAGACGGTTCGCTCGGTGCTAATGGAAGCCGGAATAGATATCGCCCCCCTCCGGGGGAACGGTCCCTACGTTCCGGACGCCTACTGGGAACCGACCGTAGAAGAGAACGTAGAGAGAGTGACGGAGCTGGATCTCACTCAGATTCGCCACGAACAGGAAAGCGTCGTCATTCGATACTTGGCCGACGGTGGATTCTCCCCCGTCGAATGGGAGAGCCTTCAGACGCTCGTGGCCGACGGTGGGGTAGTCTCCCCTCAGGATATCGCCGAAGAGCACGGCCGCCACGTCGATTCCGTACGCCGTGCGCTACGCCGGATAGATGAACTCGTGGAGCGCGAGTACGGAAAGGTCGGGCTTCGCTCCGACTACATCGCCGAACTCGTTCACGACGCCGTAGTGGACGCTCAGGAGAAGGTCCGAACTGCCATGTCTACCGGCGCGAAGGCGGTAGAGGCAGCGAAGCGCGGTCTCGGTGAGACGATGGCCCGGTGGGTCGCCTGGTGTGAGCGCTACGGCGTAGATATCTCGAACCGCCTGAACGCCCTGGAGATCGACCTCGGCGAGCTCGACCCGCACCGAGATCCCGACCCGTCGTATCTCGTACGTCTCGGTCTCCAGGTGTGGACGGACGCCGGTCAGGATCCCGCGCGGTATCGCTCCGCGCGGATCCGCTACAACGGACGTGTAGTCCCGGCGTTCAAACTGCTTTAGGCGGGCCACGGTGAGTGGCAACACTATCGAACACCTCCTTTTACCGGCATAATTTTCCTCGTCTTCGACGAGAGAGCGGCCTACCCCGGCGCGCGAGCGGTGGCCTTCGGCAGTAGCCTCGGCCACCGCCTGAGGGGAACCGACTCCTACCGTCGCGGTTCCCCTTAGGGGTGTGGCTAAGGCCACATCATCAAAACACACCGCACCCTCGCGGCGCACTGCGCCGCGCGCGAAAAAATTCGGCCCCCACCCCCTGCCGGGACATTGGGCTTCGTCGCCCGCGCCGGGTGCTCGGTTCGAGCGAACCGCCCGCCGATTCTTAATCGGAGTCTTAACTAACACTCCGACGGCGGGATTGGAGAATTGTTAGTTAAGGTTCGCCCACGGGTGAGAGAACTACGCTTCTCTCCCCCGCACGGCCTCGTAGAGAGCGAACGCGATGACGAAGGTAATCGGCGTTCCGAGGAGGATACCGAGGCGCGGATCGAATCCGAGGTTCCCCGGTGCGTTCGCCGCTCCCGTGAGGAGTTCGTACGCCTTCGTCACCGTGGAGATCGCGCCCATGATACCGCCGGTAAACGAACTCCCTGGCTGCCGGTCTCCCTCTATGTCTTTCAGATCCTCGCCGGTCTCGCGCACGTCCTTGTGTAAGCCGGGCTCCGCGTGCACGCCCGCTTGGTCTCCAACACCGAACGCGCCGAACGCGACGAACATGGTACTAACACACACCAGCAGCAGCGCCATTTCCTTCGCTCGGGTCACGAAACCACCCCCCCGTGCATGAACCGGAGTCGCGCCGAGACCCTACACGTACGTCGTATATAATAGTACGCCGTCAATATCATTAATACTGGTTTGAACGCTGCTATTGCTCGAAATCGGGAAGAAGAGACGAAAGTTCCCGAGTTGTGTATTAGCGCGGAAAATCGAAGGTGGTTCATCCTCTACTGGATGCCGCCACCGCCGTGGAAGCCCCCACCGAGGCTACCGATTAGGTAGCTGATCATGATGGCTGCCGCGCCGATGATGAAGGCGACTTTCGAGAGGTTCACGACACTAACCGCCGTGTCGTTCAGTCCGTCACTCGCGTTGGCGAGCTGCGGATCTTCCGGTGCGGGCATGGCCGCCTGCGTCTCGGAGTACACGAGGAGACCGACCGAGAGCATGATAAGCCCAGTCATGAGACCGAGCACTTCCATGCCTGCCGCGAGATCCACGGAGTGAGAACCCACTTCGAGGGTCGGAGCGTTCGAGTTACGCGCCCGTCGGTGGTACTCGAAGAGCGCGTAGTCCTTCACGTAGCGTGCCACGCCACCGAGACCGTCGTCGGCAGCGTGCCGACGGAGATCCCACGCGAACTGCTTCCCGAAAAGGAAGCCGAGCATGGAGCGTTCTCGGACGTGGCCGCCCGCGAGTTCGATACGTTCTTTCGTTTCTTGGAGCGCACCTGGTCGGAACCCCGCGAGAGATTCCGTCGAACGCTCCATGTGTACGTTCGTCGCCATGGCGACGTTATCAGAGAAGCGACGTATTAGAGTAAAGCCACCTAACTGGCTCCCTTTTATTTAACTGTTCACGGGAAATAGAGCGTTCCTAATACCGAAACCAGTCATCCTCAATAAAACTATCGGTGAATCAACATTTTTGGAGTCGGTCGGCTAATATCATATCTACCGTGAGTGTGGGTTTTCTCTGACACCCACCCTTCTGGAACGTCAGTATATAAGCAACCGACGGTTTCGGGGGCTCAGCGTTGGTTTCTCGCAGTAGAATCCCACGCTCATTTGAGAACGTAGCACACCCACGCACAAATCTTACTGAAAGTAGCGAATCACTTATCTAGAATCCCGAAGATGTAGCTGATAGCACGGAGCGCCTTCGGAAGAAGGACCGGCGGTGAAGACGCCGATCCCGTGCTACCAGAGGTAGCAAATGTCCGATTCGACCACTGGGGATATAGCCCCTACGGAAAGGCGAACCGCCTTCGAGACGGTGGCCCGGCGAGAGTTCTACGCCGAGCTCGAAGCGAACGCGAGTGAGATCTACGATGCGAGTGTAGATCTCGGAGACGCGCTTCTCGCGGGAGAACCAATCTCTCTGGATCTAATCCAGAAACTGCGGGAAGCTCTATTTCATGCGAGCGTAGAGCTCGAAGAGAACTTCGCGCCCTTAGCCGGTCACTCGAAAGCACCACTTCACGTCGAACTCTACCACGGCCTTCATTCGGAGGGTAGAGCGTCTGAGTGGCGGGAACTCGAACCGCGCGAGAGTCGGCGCGCACGTGCCCTACTCTCTCGAACTGCCGAAGAACTCGAAGAAATGGAGGCTAATAGATAGCCGTCATGCGATTTCGAGCACGAGAATCCGGCGGTAATATTCAGGCGCTAATACCTACTGGCTGGATTCGATAAAAGTGTTCCCGCGAAGGTATTTCCGCCATAGAAGCAACCTACGAGACATGAACTGACGGCTCAAGGATGAAGAGAATCGCTCGGGGTGCTGAAAACACCCCGAACAGAACGCGACTCCACGTGTGGAAGGAATCGCCTTGTGGCGTTCCTTTCTTCGATAGCCGGGATAATAACTCTCCCGGTGAGCGACCGCTGTATTCGGCGCGTGGGGTCGGGGGAAGCCCGCTGCCCGGAAGATCGGGATTGACACTCCCCGATGAAAACGACCCACGAAACCGAACACGCACCGACCGAGATCGTCCCGCCATGGAAGCGCGCGGACGTGCTCGAAGAGCTCCACGTCGAACGCGGCTGGCCTGCCCGTGATATCGCCCGCCGGTTCGACGTAGAGACCCGTAAGGTAGCGCGCGAACTGGAGCGCCGCGAGATCTACACGGAGACGGCCCGCCCGCCGATGCGGGGTATCGCCGGGAAGGTCTGGAGGGAATCCCTCCAGAACGCCGAGATTCGCGCGCTGGCCGACTCCGGCCATGGGAGGGACCGATGACCCTCGGAACCTCCGAACCGACGGGACGCGAGTACGTACGCCACCACAAGGACGACCTCGTGAAGATTCTCCGTCACGGGAGTAATCCGGAGATCCGGGCGTACGCCTACGCGATTCTGCTTCGCTACGGAACCGAACGCGATATCGAAGAGATACGCCGCGAGTTCGAGACGGTAATCGGGGGAGAGCGCTAATGCTCTCCGTCGAACTCTACGAGAGCCTGCCGGAACTGTTCGGCGTCGTCGGCGAGATCGGGACGGTCTTCGAGAACTGTGAGGAGATCCTGAGCCTGTTGGACTTCATCCACGAGACCGGGGTCGTCTCGGATGAGTCGCATAACCGACTTTCGGAGGGAGAGCTCTCGGTCTCGAATAGTCTGCGCCGCTCCGGGATCCACCGCTTGGTGACACCACACGCAGAACTCTTCTTCGCGGGGAGTCTCGCGCCCGCATCGGGGACATTCGAGCGGCGCGATAGGGTCCGGTTCCTCTTCGCTCACGTCGAGACCGTGAGCACGGGCGAGCTCGGTATCGGAGGCGTCACTGAAAACCGAGACGTACCGAGCGGCCACGCGACTCCCTCGCTTCCATCCGTGGTGCGCTTCGAGCGTAGCCTGATTCACGCCCCGGCTCGCCAGGTAGCTGGCGGAGCTCTTCCGGAAGTTCGTGAGCGTCACGGGCTTCTCTACGTCCGCGTTCTTCGCGGCGCGACGGAGGATCTTGGTGAAGCCGTTGTAGCTGAGTTCGTCTCCCTCGTGGAGTTTGCTCCAGAGGGGAGCGGTAGCGTTCTTCCGGTCGGGGTGATTCTGAAGCCACTGCTTGAGGTACGGCGGGCTCGTGAAGAGCGTAACCGTCCGCTGGCCGGTCTTCCCCTGGACGGTAATCTGAAGCCCGTGGCGGTGGTCCGTCACGTCGCCTACTTGGAGCGCCTGAAGTTCTCCGCTCCGAGCGCCGGAGTCCCACGCGACGGCGATGAGCGCCGCGTCTCGGCTGTTGTGTGTCGTCTCGATCATGGGGAGTACGTCGTCTTCCCAGTGGAGCATATTCGCGGGCTTCGGAGCGGGGTCGTAGTTCTTCGAGGTTCCGCTCGGAACCCATCCAACCGATTCGGGGATCTCGTCTCCTTCGGTCGTACGGCGAGCACACACGCGAAGAGCGATTCGGTAGTCTCGGTTCGTCTCTTCGTTCTCGTAGGTGCGGTTAATCCATCGGACGATCTCCTTAGCTGCTTCTTCGGTTTGGAGAGCGTCCGCGAGACCGCCTACTTCTTCGCCGATGCGTGTGCAGTGGCGGAGAAGCTTCTCGTGGCGGTGGTTGCTGTACGTAGAACTGAGAAGGTACATCTCGTCGGAGAAGGCGATAAGTACGTCTCGGTCTTCGTCGGTGAGTTCCTCGGAGTCGCGGATTCGAGCACGGAGAGCCTCCAGCGCGTTCGATTTGTCACGCATGAGGCTACCAGTGTGCCACCTACTAATGTAGTTAGGGATGTGGACAGTCAGTATATCTCCCTCCACCGGCTCTTTCTGTCGAACGAAGTGAGACGAAGAGCCCTGCGTGGAGGGATTTGAAGCAGGGAGCAAATCGAAGATTTGCGACCGAGGTTCACAATCCCCTCCACCGGCTTACTTTTTCAGCGAACTAACTCGTCGAGCATCTCGTGTACCTCGCGCTACGTCCGTTTGGTTCGGATTACAAACTGGGGTCACTTCGACTCGGGCGCTCCGACGCCGTCGCTCGGGAATACAAGGAGCACCCTCGGGAGTTACCCGATGAGTGGCTGTACGGCTCGGCCGCACCGTCATAGCGGTTCCGACGACGGCGTCGACCCCGAGGTCGGCGACATCACCTACTACGCGCCGTGGGGGAACCTCGCGATATTCTATCGGGAGTTCGGCTACGCGTCCGGACTCGTCAAACTCGGGCACATCGAGGTTCGGGAACCGAACGACTCGAAGACCTGGACGGAGAGACCACCGTCAGCATCGAACTCGCGGATGGGCCACCGTCCTGACGCCGGTCTCTCCGACCGAACCCGACGCCGCGGCCCCGCCGACCCAAACGCCGTGGCGTCGGCTAGAACGTCAGCCGTTCGAGCAGTCGCTGTGCGAATCCCGGTCGGCGCGAGTCGTGCGGATAGACCGTAATCGTCGTACACCGCGGACTCGGGGCGGTCGGTCGGCCGGCGAAGCGGACGTTCCGAAGCCCGCGGTCGGGGGCGCGACGGACCACCACGTCGGGGCGGGCCGGTCGCCCGCCGTCCGTTCTGAGCGGCGTGGTACGAACCGGGACCGAAAGCAACGCCGAGAGTTCGGTCTGATACTCGCCGACCGTCCGTTCGTGCTGTTCGGTCATCTCCGGGTTCGGCGGGTGTTGGAGCAACAGTTCACTCGCGTTGGCGGCGGCGACGGCCGCCGCGACGCTGACCGCCCGCGGTGGGTACGGCCCGCCGTCCCCGGAGAGAACCACCCGTTCCGGGCTGTCGTAGCCGAGGTTATCGACCAAGAGCACGTCGCAGGGCGCGTGGCGAACGACCCAGTCGATAGGGTCGCCGAACAGCCGCGAGCGGAGCCGAAGCGGCTCGTGTTCGGCCACGACGGCGTCGACCCCGCGGCCGCGCGCGAAGTTGACCACCGCGTGTTTCGTGTCGTGGCTCACGATTTCGTCGGCCTCGACGGCGACGTCCAGTTCCGCCGCGAGCGCCTCGATTCGCGCCTCGTACGAGCGGTCCGCGGGCGACTGCGCCGTGACGGCTTCGGTGAGCGGGACCTGGTCGGGCACCTCCTCGAAGCGGACGACGACGACGCGGCCGTCGTCGGGGCGAACGAGATCCGCGGCGACGGCGACGAGCGACCGCTCGCGCCTGTCGTCGAGGTCCTTCGTGAGCGCGACGAGCACCTCGCGGGGAGGCTCGTCCATCGCCGATTCCGTTCGGCTGAGGGCGCTCTGTCCGACTTGTCGGCGAACGGCGTCCGTGACGACGCCCTCGCGGCTCACCCGCGGCCGGGCGTAGAGCACGTACCAGACGACGCTCCCGAGCGTGATGGCGACGGCCCCGAGCAGGGCGGTCGAGCCCATCTGCGTCAACAGGAGCGCCGCGGTGACGGCGCCGAACGCCTGGAGCCACGGGTACAGCGGCGAGGTGAACTCGGGGTCGTACTCCGCGTTCCCCTCGCGGAAGGCGACGACGGCCACGTTGATGAGGCCGAACACCAGAATCTGGAATGCGCTGGCGAGTTTCGCGATATCGAGAATCGGGACGAACGCGATGAGCACCAACAGCACGGCACCGGTGAGCGTAATCGAGGCGACGGGCGTTCCGAACCGCTCGCTCACCGCCGAAAAGGACGGCGGCGCGAGCTTGTCCCGGCTCATGGCGAAGGGGTACCGCGACGAGGAGAGCACGCCCGCGTTGGCCGTCGAGACGAGCGCGAGGATGGCCGCGAGGATGACCACGACCACGCCGAACTGGCCCAGCGTCGCCTCGGCGGCGACCGCCATCGGCGTGAGCGACCCGGCGACGCTCCCGGGGTCGGTGACGCCGACTAGCACCGCCACGATGGCGACGTACAGGACCGTCGTGAACGCGAGCGAGCCGAGGATACCCAGCGGGATGTTCCGGCCCGGATTCTCGACCTCCTCGGCGACGCTCGCGACTTTCGTCACGCCGGCGTAGGAGACGAACACGAGGCCGGTCGCGGCGAGGAGACCGCCGAGACCGGCGTCGAAGAAGCCGGCGTAGTTTGCCTGCTGGACGCTGGGTGCGCTCCCCGCGGCGAACCAGCCGAGGGCGGCCAGCATGACGACGACGATGCCGACCTGCAGGCGCCCCGTCTGCTTCGCGCCGACGACGTTGACGAGTATCAGCACCGCCGCGACACCCAGCGCGACCGGCCGAAGCGGGAGGTCGAACAGGAGAAGCAGATACGGGACGCCGCCGACCAGCGCGAGCGCGCCCTTGAACGACAGGGAAAACCACGTGCCGACGCCGGCGACGGTCCCGAGCAACGGACCCATCCCCCGCTCGATGTAGATGTACGTCCCGCCGGCTTTCGGCATGGCGGTCGCCATCTCGGACTTCGACAGCGCGGCCGGCACGACGAGCAGGCCCGCGAGGGCGTAGGCGACTATCACCGCCGGGCCGGCGACTTCGAGCGCCAGCGCGGGCAGGATGAAGATGCCACTGCCAATCATCGCACCGATGCTTATCGCGAAGACGGACGGCAGACCGAGGTCGCGTTCCAACTCCTTCATACGGCCCCCGCGAGCGTGCCCGAGAGGACGGACGTCGCACAGACCGGCTTGTGGCCGGCGTCGGCGAACATCTCGAAGCGGTCCGGCGTGTTGACCAACACGACGACGCGTTCGACGTCGAAGCGGGCCCGGACGAGTTGGGCGATAAGCAGGTTGCGGCTGTCGGACGCCGTGGCGACGACCACCGTCGACGCGGCCGCGACGCCGGCCGCCTCCAGCGTCCGGACGTCCGCCGGGTCGCCTCGCACGCCGTCGATTTCTGACCGCTCGTGGAATTCGTCGATCACGTAGACGGCGCGACCGGCCGCCTGGAGATGTCGGGCGATGGCAGAGCCGAGGTGTCTGCCGCCCAAGACGTAGTAGATACTCTGTTTACAGTCCGTGAGCCGCTCGTCTACGACGGATGGATTCGACGTCATGTGTGTGCTGATTGTGGAGTCGGCGTTCGTCCGACCGTGTGTATCAGCTCCTCGGTGACGGAAGGCCTTAAACTAGCGCACTATTTTGACGGGTCGTCAAATAAACAGCCTATAACGATTAATCTGTCATTTCAGTTCGGGTGCCTCGTCGCCGTCGTCGATGACGGCGATAACGGCGACGACCGCACAGAGCGCGGGTATGGAACAGACTGATAATCACGCCGAGTCCAGAGTAGGTCACGTATGAAAGACGGTGAGTTAGACTCGACAGACAAGCGCATCCTCTACTATCTCCAGCAGGACGCCCGGGGAACGTCGTCCAGCGACATCGCGGAGAAACTCGGCCTCTCGTCGAGCACCGTCAGAACGCGGCTCAACAGACTCGAAGACACCGGCATCGTTCGCGGCTATCACGTCGACATCGACTACGACCTCGCGGGCTACCCGCTGTACACGAAGATAATCTGTACCGCGCCCGTGCCCGAGCGCTCCGCGTTGGCGAACCGGGCGCGCGACGTCCACGGCGTGACCGCGGTTCGAGAGATAATGACCGGCGAGCGGAACGTGTACGTGAACGCCATCGGCAAGGACCACGACGACCTCAATCGCATCAGCGAGGAACTCGACCGAGTCGGACTGGTCATCGTCGACGAACAGCTCATCCGCGACGAGTTCGTCTGCCCGTATCACGGGTTCCTCGACGAGGACGGCGCTGACCAGTAGGCGACCAGTATACCGCCGGTGGCGACGACGCGGCGGCGACCGGGCCGCCGCAGGGGCGCTCAAAACCCGATGTGCGACGTCGAACTCGGGATATCGTCGTCGTCATCGTCCTCGTCGTCCTCGCGCGCCGCGCCCGCGGAGAGATAGGTGTACTCGTCGTCGGTCAGGAAGACGCCGCCGTCGGTGACCGTGATGTCCACGTCCGGCAGGCTGGTGCCCGCCGCCTCGCCGTTTTCGCACGCGCCGGAACAGGCGTCGAACATCGACCCGTGTTTCGGACAGATAATCTCGCCGTCGCGCATCGCCGCGCCGGTCCCCCGGTCGAACCGCTGGTTCTCGTGGGTGCAGGTGTTCGGCCACGCTTCGATACCCGGCTCGTCGTCGCACCGAACGAGAATGAGCTCCTCCGGCCGCGAATACGCGTCCTCCGCGGTGAACAGATACGACCCGTTTTCGGGGACCTCGTCCACGGCCGCGACTCGGGTTCCGTCGACCATCGGACACAGTTACCGACCGAGCGGAAAAGTAGCTACCGGCGACGCCGCGGCTGGCCCCGCGTCGAGGAGCGAACCCCGAGCCGAGGCCGCCGATTACGCCGAGGTAAACCGATTCCACACCGCGCGACAGTCGCTACAGAGGAACCCAGTGAACTCGTCTATCGCGTGCCTTCGGACCGTCGTGTCTCGTCCGCACCGTTCACACCACATACCCACTCGTTCGGGAGACTGTCGTATTGTTATGAAGCTCATAGTCGCTGACTCGACGCTCGACGCGACTCGGAGCGACAGCCCGACCCGAACCGGCGGGCGGCCGGTTCAGCGGTTCTCGTCGAGGTCCACGCCGCAGACGCCCGCCTCGTCGCCCATCTGCTCTACGCCGGACGGGAACCGTCCGAGCTCCCAGACGGGGTCGTGGCCGGTCTCGGCACGGTGGTCTTCGATTCGGAGGCGCGCGTCCGCGAGCTTCGAAAAGCGCTCTTCGAGTCCGCACGTCGGACAGGAAACCGTCGCACGAGGAGTCGACATCAGTCGAACCGAACACGGCAGTCGAGATAGTTCCGTCGGGTCCGTCCGCCGAGGACGAGTAAAAAAAGCGGTCGCTGGCGCGCGGTGGTCAGCCCATGACGAGGCCCATCCACCGGTTGCGCCGCACGAACTCCATGTTTTCGAGGTAGGCGTCGACACCGAGGATACGGCCCGCGCCGAACGCGCCGAGGCCGAACAACAGTACCGCGTAGACGATGTGGTCGTCGACGACCCAGCCGTGGGCCAGCGGCAGTCCGGCGAGGATCCCGCCTTCGAGCGCCGCCGCCCAGTAGAACAGCATCATAATCGCGCCCCAGAAGGCGCTGAATCGGACGAACGCGCCGAGGATAATCGCCAGCCCGGCCAGCGTCAGACCCCACATGTTCAGCATGTCGATGAGGGGACTGCCGGCCATCGAGCCCCACAGGCCCATCAGGGGGTTCCCCTCGGGGATTCCGTTGGCGAGAAAACCCGCCGCGGTCCAGTTGTTCGAGGGGTCCGCATCCAGGTAGGTTACGAGCTTCGTGACGCCGCCTTGGAACAGCGTCCACCCCATCACCACTCTGAGCAGGAACAGCGAGTAGCCGACCCAGCGCTCCGAGTAGTCGAACCGCACCGGCCGCCCGAACAGTTCCGTCTCTAGTGTACGGCTATCGGTTGACATACGGAGGTAATATTTTCCGTCAAACTACAATAGTGTGTTGGGTAATCTCACGCAATGGGGTCGGCCGTCTCACCGGAGGTCACGCCGCTTATCACCGCCCGCGACAGAACACGGGCATGCTCACGTTCATCGGACTCGGCCTGTACGACGAGCGCTCCGTCACCGTCGAGGGGCGCGAGGCGCTCGCGGACGCCGACTGCGCGTTCGCGGAGTTCTACACGAGTCACCTCGTCGGCGCGACCGTCGAGGAACTCGAAGCCTACCACGACATCGACATCGAGGTCCGCGACCGCGCCGGCGTCGAACAGGACCCCGGGCCGATACTCGACGCCGCGGAAGACGAACACGTCGCGTTTCTCACCGCCGGCGACACGATGATTTCGACCACCCACGTCGACCTCCGCCTCCGCGCGGAAGACCGCGGCATCGAGACGCGACTCGTTCACGGCGTGACCGCCCAGTCCGCCGCCAGCGGCCTGACCGGACTCCAGAACTACCGCTTCGGAAAGGCCGTCACGCTCCCGTTTCCGTACGTCCACGGCGGCGACCCGGTGCCGAAAAGCGTCGTCGACTCGCTCGAAGCGAACCGCGACCTCGGACTGCACACGCTCGTCTACCTCGACATCAAGGTCGACTGGGAGGGCCGCCGCGGCGTCGAGGTCGACGGCGACCAGTACATGACCGCCGACTACGCGGCGGAGTTGTTCGCCGAACACTGGGGCGGCGACGCCCTCGGCGTGGCCGTCTGCCGGGCGGGGAGTCCGGACCCCGTCGTCGCCGCCGACCGCCTCTCGGCGCTCGCCGAGCGCGACTTCGGCGACCCGCTCCACATGCTCGTCATCCCCGGCGAGATCCACCACGTCGAGGCCGACGCGCTCTCGGCGCTCGGCGGCGCGCCCGAGGAACTGTTCGACGACGAAAACTGAACGCGACTCCGACGGCGGTCTCAGTCGAGCCCTAACTCGCTTCTGAGGTCGTACTCGTCGCCGGTCACCATGTAGAGCACGTCCTCGATGACGGTGAGGAGCTCCGGCACCTCGTGGACGACGAGGTAGGTGATTCCCACGAGCGCGACGACCGCGAGCCCTTGGCTGATGATGCGGTCGGAGATGAAAAACGACACCATGTACGGGTCGGACGACCCGAAGAGGAACAGAATCTCGTCGACGAACAGGTGGAAGTACTGGTTGCCGACCGAGATGGCGATGAACGTCGTCCGAAGCAGGTTCAGCGCGTAGATGATGGGGACGGCGATGGCGAGCCCGCGGAGCTTCCGGCGCATCGGGGCGTCGACGGCGGCGATGAGGCCGGCGAAGATGGCGATGCTCCCGAGGCCGGTGCAGGCGAGGACGACCGAGATTTCGATTCGGTGGGAGCCCTGCATCCAGAGGAACGTGTTCAGGTACCCCTGGTCACCGACAATCATCTGCGGCGCGTAGCCGAGCGACTCGATGAGAAAGCGCGTCTGCGCCGCGACGGTCTCCATGAGGACGCCGCGAGGCGCGGGAACGGTCGCCCCGAGGAGCGTAAACGCGGGAATCGTCTCGAACGGGAGATAGACCACGCCCATGGCGGCGACGGCGCGCGAGAGGACGAACAGCGTGTCGCGGCCGTTGTAGAGGAGCCAGCCGGCGTACAGCGACGCCGGGACGGCCGCGATGGTCAATAGGCCCTCGATGTAGCTCTTGTGGACGAGCGTGAAGTGCGGGATGAGCTGGAGCCAGAAGAGCGCGAACAACACCCACGCGGCAGTCATCACCCGTCGCCCGAGCTCGCGGTCCCGCCCGTGTGCGACCGCGCCGGCGACGAAGGTTCCGATGGCCACCCACGCGAGGGCGTCGGAGAGGAGACCGGGCATACGTATTGGATGTGGTGGACCGATTAAATCCCTTGTCGTTCCGTACGCCGACTTCCGGTGCGTGCCGGCGGCCTGAACTCGCGGCACCGCGGCTGTGGGGTCAGTCGACGGCGATAAGAAACCGAGACGTCGGGGCGTCGGAACCGAGGCCGGCTATTCCGGCGACTCGAAGTCGGCCGGGATGACCTCGATTTCGTGACCGTCGGGGTCTTTCGTGAACGCGAACATGTCGTCGCAGGACTCGGGGTCGCGGTAGTCTTCGGCCTCGCGCTCCATGAGCGTCTCCCAGTAGTCGTGGAGGTCGTCGGCGCTGACGGCGAGGTGGCCCCACGCGTCGCCCATCTCGTAGCTCCGGCCGTCGTAGTTGTAGGTGAGTTCGACGGCCATCGCCTCTTCGGCCGCGCCCTCGGGCTTCATGAAGTAGTTCGCGAACGTGTCGGACTCCCAGCGGCCGGTGTGCTCGTAGCCGAACTTGCGAGTCCAGAAGCCGAGCGCCTCGTCGGCGTCCTCGACGCGAATCATGGTGTGGTCGAGGCTCCACTTCGCGCCGTGGTCGCGCTTGACGATTTCGACCTCGTGGCCGTCGGGGTCCTTGACGAACGCGTAGCGGCCGCCGCAGGACTCGGGGTCGCGGTAGTCCTCGACGCCCTCGTCCATGAGCTGTTGGTAGGAGGATTCGAGTTCGTCCTCGGGGACGCGGACCGCGATGTGGCCCCACGCGTCGCCCATCTCGTAGGTGTTGTCGCCGTGGTTGTAGGTGAGTTCGAGGACCGCGCCCTCCTCGTGGAGGTCCTCGGGACCGAGGTAGACGTTGGTGAACGTGTCGGCCTCCCAGCGACCCTTCTCCTCGTAGCCGAGGTGGGTCGTGTACCAGTCGAGCGACTCCTCGAGGTCTTCGACGCGAATCATCACGTGGTCGAGGGTTCCGGACATACCCGAGTGATGTGTCGCGCCGGCGAAAAACGTACCGAACGCGGAACCGACCGTCGATGGTTATCACGCGCCGTCTACCGGTGTTTTCGGTCCGTTGCGTGGTGCATAAGTACTCCCCGAAGGTACGATTCAGCAGTGTTTCCGGTCCCCAACCCCGTCCGCCTCCTCATCCTCGGTATCGGGCTGGCGCTCGCCCGGCTCGGTCTCCTCGACCGCGAGCGCGCCGTCCGCATCGCCGACCTCTCGTGGCCCCGCGTCGTCACCGGCATCGCCCGGATGTCGAAAAACGCCGTCGACGTGGCGATGGTGGGTCTCGCCTCCGGGACCGTCGCAATCACCGGCGTCGGGTTCGCCGGGCCGTACTGGGGACTCGCCTTCGCGCTCGGCGGCGGCATCGCGGGCGGGACCATCGCGCTCGTCTCACAGCGCTTCGGCGCGGACGCGATGGACGAACTGGGGCTCGCGGTCCGGTCGAGCGCGCTCTTGACCGTCGTCGCCACGCTCCCGGTCACGGCCGTCTTCTGGCTGTTCCCCACCGAACTCATCTCCGTGCTGAGTAGCGACCAAGGCGCAATCGAACTCGGGGCGGCCTACCTCCGAATCGTCGGGCTCGGCGTCCCGTTCGCCGGGCTGAACCTCATCGGGAGTCGCGTCCTCGTCGGCACCGACGACGCGTACACCGCGATGATTCTCCGCGCGACCGGGGCGGTCATCAACATCGTCCTCAACGCGGTGCTCATCTTCGGGCTCGACCTCGGCGTCGAGGGCGCGGCGCTCGGGACCGTCCTCTCGAACGTCGTCGTCACCGGCGCGTTCGCGGTCGGCCTCGCGCGGGGGTCGCTCCCCGGCGTCGGCGCGTTCCCCGTCACCATCGACCCCTTCGGGTCGTTCGTCGACCCCGGGACGCTCGTCGACCTCGTTAAAATCGGCCTGCCCGTGATGGGTCGCGGGCTCGTCTGGACGGTCGCGGAGTTCCCGATGCTCGCCATCCTCGACAGCTTCGGCCCCGACGTGGTCGCGGCGTTCGTCATCGCCCGCCGAATCTGGGGGCTGATGAACACCCCCGGCTGGGGCTTCGGGCTGGCGTCGTCGAGCCTCGTCGGGCAGGCGCTCGGCAAGGACGACGAGCGAACCGCCGAGGCCTACGGCAACGAGGTCATTCGGTTCGCCGTCGCCACGTACATCGTCTCGGCGGCGCTCGTGGCGATATTCGCCCGCCCAATCGTCCTCGGGTTCGTCGATAACCCGGCGGACCCGGCGGTCCCTATCGCCGTCAACCTCGTCTACGTCGCCTGTCTCGCCGTCATCTTACAGGGCGTCTCCGGCGGCTCCGCGGGGCCGCTCGACGCCAGCGGCGACACGCGTTGGACGTTCGGAAGCCAGTTCGTCGGGATGTTCCTCGGGTCGATTCCGCTCACCTACATCGGCTCCGTCACCTCGCTCGGCCTCACCGGGCTCTACCTGGCGTTCCTCGCCGAGACGACCATCCCGGCGGTGCTGAACTACTACCGCTTCAAGACCGGGACGTGGAAGGCGGTGAGTCGGAACTACCGGCCGAAGGCGGCCGCGGACGACTGAGCCGGAGTCACCGGGCGTCGCGCTCGCCCGCGCGTGACCAATACAGGAACCCCGCCACGGCCCACAAGAGGACGGTCCCGACCGGCCACGCGGTTCGACCGGGTTGGACCGAAAAGCCGCGGGCGACCTCCAACTGGGTCACGCCGGCGAGGAGGAGTCCGGCCGCGGTGAGTCGAACGTCCTCGCGGCCGAACAGGACGCCCGAGAGCGCGCTTCCGAGCGCGACGAGGTAACAGGCGACGCCGACCGGCCAGACGAGGATGTAGTCCGGCAGTCCCATGGTAAAGCGCAGGAAGAAGTCGGTGATGGTCGTCACGCTCCCGGTCGCGGGACCGACGAGTCCCCACGGGAACAGGAGCGTGGCGCTCCCGGCGGTGAACGTCTGGACGGACCACGGAACGAGAGCGAGGACGGAGACGAGGAGTAGGTTGCGGCGGCGCGCGGACGACCGCGGAGCCGACCGGGCCGCCGGGTCGGTCGTCACCGCTGGGCGATGATGCGGAGCACGTCCTCGTCGGCGAGGACGTGGTCGCGACCGACCTGCTGGTCGTCGTGTTTCGCGCTCGGGCCGGAGACGCGGGCGAACCGGAACCGCTCGTCGAGCTTGGCACCGAGTTCGTGGATGGCGTCGTCGATGGTGTCGCCCTCGCGGAGGACGAGCGGCTCGTCGTAGTCGACGCCGCGGCCGGGTTTGTCCATGTAGATGCGGATGAGCCCGAGGGCGTCCCAAATCTCCTCTTTGAGCGCGTCGAGGCCCTTCTCGGCCTCGGCGCTGATGAACGTCACCTCGTCGGGGTCGAGACCGACCTCGCGGAGGTTCTCTTCGACCGTCGGGAGGTAGTCCTTGTCGATGAGGTCGGCCTTGTTGACGGCGACGATAGACGGCAGGTACACCCGGTTTTTCATGATGCCGTCGACGAGTTCGTCGATGGTCGTCTCGCCGCGGAGCGTCACCTCGGCGTTGACGAAGCCGTGCTCGCGGAGGATGCCCTTGATGGTCTCCTCTTCGAGGTCGACGCTGTCGCTTTTGGTCACGTTGATGCCGCCTTTGCCCTTCTTGTTGATAGAGAGGTTCGGCGGCGACGTGTCGAGCCGAATCTTGTTGTTGTAGAGCTCCCGTTGCAGTCGCTCGTAGCGCTCTATCTCGAACACCGAGAGCATGAACACGACGAGGTCGGCGGTGCGGACGACAGAAAGGACCTCCTTGCCGCCGCCGCGACCGCCCGCGGCCCCTTCGATGAGGCCGGGCACGTCGAGTATCTGGATGTTCGCGCCCTTGTACTTCAGCATCCCCGGGTTGACGTTGAGCGTCGTGAACTCGTACTCGCCCGTCTCGCTGTCGGCGTTGGTGAGCGCGTTGATGAGCGTCGATTTGCCGACGCTCGGGAAGCCGACGAGCGCGACCGTGGCGTCGCCGGTCTTCTCGACGGCGTACCCTTGGCCGCCGCCGGCCGAACTCTGGTTTTCGAGTTTCTCTTTCAGTTCCGCGAGTTTCGCCTTCAGCCGGCCGATGTGCGCCTCGGTCGACTTGTTGTACGGCGTGTTAGATATCTCCTCGCGGATATCTTCGATCTCCTCCTCCAGTCCCATCGTCAACAGTTCCGCCGCGTCCGTCGAAAAACCCTTTCCTTCCGCGCGGCGGGTCAGCCGCACCGACGCGTCGGATATCGTGGTCGTCTCGCGTGCGCGAAGAGACGAGTTTCGGCACGGTTATACACGACCCCTTCGACCGCCCGATGAACACCGATGCCCGACCCCCGAACGCTCCGCGACAGCACGCAAATCGTGCTCCCCTGCGACCTCTTGGAGAGCGTGCGCGACGACCTCGAATCGGAGTTCGTCGTCTCGGTCCACCGAGCGAACGGCGAGACGTGCCGGATCATCGGCAGTCCGGTCGAGATTCGCGCGGTCAGCGACTTCCTCGCCCGACAGGGCATCTCCCTCCGCTAGTCGCGGTTCCGAAGGGCTTGTTACCACACAGTCCAACGGACGCGTATGGACGAAGCGCCGGGACTCTCCGACCAGTACCGCACGGCCAGTCCGTGGCCCGTGTTCATCGCGCTCGGAATCCCCATCTCCGAGTTGGGCCTGTTGTTCGACCTGTTTCCCCTCGCCGTCGGCGGACTGCTCCTGTTCGGCGGGAGCGTCGTCGGCATCCTCAAGGAGTCCGGATACGTCACCTCGACGATTCGCGCAGTCACCGCGCTTGCGGTCATCTTCCTCGCGTTCGGTGCGGGGCTCGCGTTCACCGACATCGCCCTCGTGACCCGGGGCTACGCGGTCATCGCCGCCGCGATTCTGCTGGCGGTCGGCGGCGTCGTCTTCGAACTGTTCGTCCGCGAACAGCGACAGACGTTCTGACCGCCGCGGACGCCGCTGACGACCCCGCGGCCGCTCCCACTCGCCCCGACCGGACGAGAAACCAACAATCTATTTGAACGGCGTCCCCGACTGTCCCGATATGGCAACCAAGACGTTCGACAAGGACACCATCCTCGACCTCACGGTCAACATGGTCCCGCTGGCCATCATCCTGTTTTTCGTGGTGGCGTTCACCTTTGTCAATCCGTTTGGGTTCGAATCGCTCACTTCGGGGCTCCAGTACACGCTCCTCATCGCGCCGTTCGTGCTCCTCGCGGCGCTCACCTACCTCTCGGGGAAGGCCATCGCGGGCTCCGAGAAGGAAGGCACCGTCTACGCGCCCGGACAGGCGACGGTCCCCGGCGCGAAGCCGCTTCACGAAGAAGAAGGCGAGGAGGCGGCCGAACTCGAAGAATCGCCGGATGACGACGCCGTCGAGGCCGCGGACGAGACGGCTTAAAGCACCTCGAATCGCAGGGCGGTCCCGAATCTTTCATTACCCTGCACTACTCAGGCACTTCCATGGAGGTTAACGGACAGTTAGCACTGACGGTGCTCATGGGGGTCTTCCTCATCGCCGTCGCCGCGTGGCTCGCGCGGGTCGAAGACTGGCGGTCGTACACCCCGCTCGCGGGCGGAGGCACGGTCGGTGGTACCGCAGAGCAGTACGTCTCGGAGGAGAAACCATCCGGGGTCATCCGTTGGTTGACGACGGTCGACCACAAGGACATCGGGATGCTCTACGGCGCGTACGCGCTCATCGCGTTCGCCGTGGGGGGTCTCATGGTCGTCCTGATGCGGATTGAACTGGCGGACCCGTCGATGACGCTTATCTCGAACACGTTCTACAACTCGTTGCTCACAAGCCACGGGATTACGATGCTGTTCCTGTTCGGGACGCCCATCATCGCCGCGTTCTCGAACTACTTTATCCCGCTTCTCATCGGCGCGGACGACATGGCGTTCCCGCGTATCAACGCCATCGCGTTCTGGCTCCTGCCGCCGGCGGCGCTCCTCATCTGGGCCGGGTTCTTCCCCATCCCGGACGTCATCCCGGCGCAGACGGCTTGGACGATGTACACGCCGCTTTCGGCCGGTGTCGGGTCCGGCAACCAGGTGAACGCCGGCGTCGACCTGATGCTCCTCGGCCTGCACCTCTCGGGTGTCTCGGCCACGATGGGCGCGATCAACTTCATCGCGACCATCTTCACGGAGCGTGACGAGAAGGTGTCGTGGGCGAACCTCGACATCTTCTCGTGGACGATTCTGACCCAGTCCGGACTCATCCTCTTCGCGTTCCCGCTTCTCGGGAGCGCCATCGCGATGCTGCTTCTCGACCGGAACTTCGGCACGATGTTCTTCTCGGTCGACGGCGGCGCGATTCTGTGGCAACACCTGTTTTGGTTCTTCGGCCACCCCGAAGTGTACATCCTCGTGTTGCCCCCGATGGGTATCGTGAGCCTCGTGCTCCCGCGCTTCGCGGGCCGGCGGCTCTTCGGGTTCAAGTTCGTCGTCTACTCCACGCTCGCCATCGGCGTCCTCTCGTTCGGCGTCTGGGCGCACCACATGTTCGCGACGGGTATCGACCCACGGCTCCGCGCCTCGTTCATGGCCGTCTCGCTGGCCATCGCGATACCGAGCGCGGTCAAGACGTTCAACTGGATCACGACGATGTGGAACGGGAAGATTCGCCTCACGACGCCGATGCTGTTCTGTATCGGCTTCGTCTCGAACTTCATCATCGGCGGCGTGACGGGCGTCTTCCTCGCGTCGATTCCGGTGGACCTCGTGCTCCACGACACCTACTACGTCGTCGGGCACTTCCACTACATCGTTATGGGTGCCATCGCCTTCGCCGGCTTCGCCGGGCTCTACTACTGGTTCCCCATCTACACCGGACGGATGTACCAGGTCACGCTCGGTAAGTGGCACTTCTGGCTCTCGATGGTCGGGACGAACCTGACGTTCTTCGCGATGATTCTGCTCGGCTACGGCGGCATGCCGCGTCGCTACGCGACCTACCTGCCGCAGTTCGCGACGCTCCACCAGGTCGCCACGGTCGGCGCGCTCATCCTGCTCGTCGGCCAGATAATCTTCGTCTGGAACTTCGCCCAGTCGTGGCTCGAAGGCCGCGAGGTCGAAGACGGCGACCCGTGGGACCTCGCCGACGACGATCTCACCACCGCCGAGTGGACCTGGTTCGAGCGCAAACTGGAGACGGCCGTCACCGACGGCGGCGAAGACGAGACCGAACTCGCCACCGACGGCGGGCAGGCGGTCGACGACGCGGACGCGGACGCGGACTCCGCTGACGACGCGTAACCGACGCCGCTCGCTCGCGGTGCGGTCGCGATTCATTTTTCGGACGCTGGTCTTCGAGAGCGAACGCGCCCGACGCCGGTGACTGTCCGTCCGCGCCGCCGGCGTCGCGTGGCGCGTGTCGTGGTGTCCGCTCGTCAGCGCCGCCGCTCACGAGTAACGGAGGTCACGGCGAATCGAAGCGGCCGCTGTCAGTGGTGGCGACGCCGAAAAACGGGAGCGCTCAGACGACGAGGAGGATGCCCGTCGCGAACATCAGTATCGCGATGGCCCCGAGCACGAGTCCGAGGATATCGGTATCCGACATACTCGAAGCTTGGTGCGTGCGGTCAAAGGTGCATCGGTACGCGGACGCCGACTCCCCGAGCGACGAGGCGAACGGAAACTCCTAACAGCGTCCGCATCCGACCGCAAACCGTGAGTTCGAACGTCGGCGGTCACCGCTTCGTCCTCGGACTGTACGCCGCCCTCGTCGCCGTCGGTGGGGCCGCGGGCTACCTCACGGGCACCTTCGTCTCAGAGCTCAGCGCGCCCCGGTTCCTCTTTTTGGTGCCGTTCCCGCCGACGCCCCTCGGCTTTGCGGCCTACGGCGCGCTGACTATCGCGCTCGTCCTCGGCGTCCCGCTCGGGCTCGTCGTCTACGTCTCGGCGGGACTCGACGACGACGCCTGATTCAGCATCATCGTTCAGCACAAATACTAAGACCGGTGACCGGGACGTGGTAGTATGTACCACGTGGTAATCGGTATCGATGACGACACGGAGCACGCGCTCGCGTGCGTCGAAGAGGTCGCGAAACTCCCCGGCGAACCCGGCGAAAAGGAGGTGACGCTCATTCACAGCTTCACCGACAACCCGACCGGGGCGTCGGCGACGCAGATTCAGTCGGTGCGGGAGGCGTCCGAGTTCCTCGAAGACCGCGGTGTCGAGTACGACGTCAACGAGTCGTCGGGCGACCCCGCGGAGGTCATCCTCGAATTCGCCGAAGAGGAGGACGCGGACCTCATCGTCACCGCCGGGCGGAAGCGCTCGCCCGCGGGCAAGGCGCTGTTCGGAAGCGTCACGCAGACGGTGATTCTGAACTCTGACCGGCCCGTCATGGTGACGGGCTCGACGAAGCGGAAACGTTAGTACACCCGGTCGACGACGGCCGCGACCTCGTCGGGGGTCTGACGGCCGGACGCTCGTTCTCGCAGTTCGCCGTCACGGACACACAGGAGCGTCGGCGCCGCGTCGACCTCGAATCGCCGACAGAACTCGTCGGCCGCTTCGCCGTCGACGCCCGCGGTCGCGACTCCGTCGGGAACGCGGTCGAGGATGGCGTCGAGGTCCGCTTTCATCGCGTCGCAAGGGTCACAGAAGCGCCGCCACACGAGGACGACGGCGTCCGGGTTCGCGGCGAGGTACGACTCGAAGGAGTCGTCGTCGAGTTCGTCGAGCGCGCTCGGCACCGGCGACGACGAGGTCATCTCGACGAGCAGACCCGCCATGACGAAAAGCAGGTCACGCTCGACCGGCACGTCGAGGAACGACTTCGCCGCGAGATAGGCGACCACGTCGGCTCTGGTGACGTCGAACTCGTCGAGTCGCGCCTCGACGTTCTCGGGCGCGACGCCGAAGAGGTCCGAGACGGTCTGGTGGAACTCTTCGGTAGAGACCGCGCCGTAGATGTCGTGGTAGACGGCGAGCGTCTTCTCGAAGTCCTCCGTGGTCGAGAGCGTCCCGTCGGGCGCTTCGTCGACCGCGCCGGCTTCGATGAGCGTTTCGAGCGCCGTCTCGGGGTCGGCGTCGATGTCGGTTGCGGCCATCGTCAGACCCCCAGATACCGCTCGCGCGTCTCGTCGTCCTCGCGGAGCTCCTCGGCGCTCCCGTCGAAGACGATGCCCCCCTGGTCGATGACGTACGCGCGGTCGGCGAGCTTGATGGCCGCCGCGGCGTTCTGCTCGACGAGGAGGATGGTCGTGCCCGCCTCGCTGATGCGTTCGACCGCGTCCTCCACGTCCTCGATAATCTTCGGCGCGAGCCCCTCGTAGGGCTCGTCGAGGAGGAGCAGGTCCGTGTTCTGCTTCAGGGCGCGCGCGATGGCGAGCATCTGCTGTTCGCCGCCGGAGAGCGTCCCCGCGCGCTGGTCTCGCCGCTCGTCGAGACGGGGGAACTGGTTGTAGACCTCCTCGGTCGACATCCCCTTGTGGCCGAACGACAGCGACCGACCCCACGTGTTCGACTTGTTGTTGACGACCTCCGCGAGGTGGAGGTTCTCGGCGACAGAGAGGTTCGGGAAGATGCGCCGCTCCTCGGGCACCAGCGAGATGCCCCGGACCGACACGTCTTCGGCGGGGACGCCGGTGATGTCGTCGTCCTTGAACCGGATGTTGCCCTTCCGCACGTCGGGCGGCGTCGCGCCGGCGATACACCGGAGCGTGGTGGTCTTGCCCGCGCCGTTGCGGCCGAGGAGCGCGCATATCTCGCCTTCCTCGACGCTCATCGAGAGGTTCCGAATGATGTGGCTCTCGCCGTAGTAGGCGTCGATGGCGTCGATTTCGAGGAGGCTCACAGCTCGACACCTCCGAGGTACGCCTCTTGGACGGCTTCGTTGCCCCGAATCTCGTCGGGGGTGCCCTCGGCGATGATGCCGCCGCGGCTGAGGACGACGATGCGGTCAGAGATGCTGAAGACGATTTCCATGTCGTGTTCGACGAGGACGAACGTGAGCCCGAGGTCGCGTTTGACCTGCTCGATGAGTTCGACCGTCGACTTCGTCTCCTCGGGAGACATGCCGGCGGTCGGTTCGTCCATGAGAAGCAGGTCGGGGTCGCTCGCGAGCGCGATGCCGATTTCGAGGCGGCGCTTGTCGCCGTACGGGAGGTCGGTGGCGACGGTATTCGCGCGGTCCAACAGGCCGACCGAGTCCAGCGTGTCGCGGGCGACGTCGTGGACGTCGGTGAGGCTGTCGCGGTGTTTCAGGAACTCGAAGCCGAACGCGCCGCGTTCGGATGCGAGCGCCGCGATTTCCGCGTTCTCCCGGACGGTCAGGTCGGGGAAGATGGAGGCGGTCTGGAACGACTTCGAGACGCCGCGTTGGACCACCTCGTGCGGTTCGAGGCCGACGATTGACTCGCCTTTGAACCTGATGTCGCCGCTGGTCGGGTCGAGCCGTCGCGTGATGAGGTTGATGAGCGTGGACTTCCCCGCGCCGTTCGGCCCGATGATGGAGACGCGTTCGTCCTCCTCGACGGTGAGATTCACGTCGTCGGTGGCGACGAGGCCGCCGAACTCCTTGACGAGGTTCTCGGTTTCGAGGAGCGTCATCGACCGTCACCCCCGTTTCCGGAGCGCGAGCGGAGTCGCTTCGCCGCCTCCGAACCGAGGTCGACCGCGAGTTCGCGGAGGCGGGTCAGGATGCCCCACAGGCCGTCGGGGACGACCCAGACGACCACGACGAAGACGAGGCCCAAGAGGAGGTGCCAGTAGAACCCGAAGTCCCTGATGAGCACGATATCCGTGAAGGGAATCGTCAGGGCCTGGATAGTGCTGACGATGTTCTCGATGTAGAGGTACAGCCCCACGCCGAGAACCGGCCCGAACATCGAGCCCGCGCCGCCGAGCACCGTCATGACGACGATGTCGCCGGACTCCGTCCAGAACAGCGACTGGAGCGGGACGTACGCCCCGTGGATGGTAAAGAGGCTCCCGGCGACGCCCGCGAACGCCCCCGAGATGATGAACGCCATGAGCTTGTAGCGCCAGACGTTGAGGCCGACGAACTCGGCGCGCTGTTCGTTCTCGCGGATGGCGCGGAACACCATCCCGTACGGCGAGTTGAGGATGCGGTAGGCGGCCGCGACCGCGCCGACGAAGAAGACGCCGACGAAGGCGTACAGCCACGTCCCGAGGAGCATCCCGCCGACAGAGGGCACGTCCGCTTCGAGGTGGATGACGCCGAGGAAACTGCCGACATCGACGCCGGTCAGGCCGTTTTCGCCGTTGGTCAGGAACGCCAGCGGCGACGCGGCCATGTAGTAGAACATCTGGGCGAACGCCAGCGTCAGGATGGAGAAGTAGATGCCGCCGCGGCGAAGCGACAGGAAGCCGAGCACCCACGCGAGTAACACGGCGAAAAGCGTCCCCGAGACGACCATCACGATTGGGTCGCCGCTGACGTTCTTGGCGACGATACCCGCGGCGTACGCCGCGCCGCCCCAGAAGGCGGCGTGGCCGAACGAGAGCAGTCCGGTGTAGCCGAGAAGCAGGTCGAAGCCGATGGCGAAGATGCCCCAGATGAGGATGAGCGTCGCGAGGCTCTGGTAGCCCTGTAGAATCCCCGAGACGACGGGCGCGCGGGCGAAGAGGTACGGGAACACCGCGACGAGGACGGCCGTGATACCGACGACCGTCCCCTCGCGGCCGCGGAGCTTCTCCCAGCGGCCGAAGAGCGAGCCGCCGACGAGCGCGTCCTTCGCGCTCGGGTTGGCGTCTTTTTCGCTCATGGCACAACCTCCTCGTCCCCGAGCAGACCCTGCGGCCGCGCCAGGAGGACGATGGCCGCGATGGCGTACAGGCCGACCTGCGACCACGCGGGCGCGAAGGCGACGAGCGCGGCGGTCGTGAGGCCGAAGACGATGCCGCCGACGACCGCGCCGGCGATGCTTCCGACCCCGCCGATGACGACGGTCAGGAACGCCGGGACGAGGATGTTCGTCCCGATGGTCGGGTTGACGACGTTCAGCGGGCCGCCGACGACGCCCGCCACCCCGGCGAGCGCCGCGCCGATACCGAAGACGACGATGTACGGCCGCGTGATTTTGATGCCGAGGAGTCGGACCATCTCGGCGTCGCGGGTGCCGGCGCGGACGACGAGACCGAAGTCGGTGTACTCGACGAGCAGGTACACGAGCGCCACGAGGACGGCCGTGATGCCGATGACCCAGAGCCGCCACTGCGGGAAGTTACCGACGATGGGCAGTGCAATCGGCCCCGAGACTGGAATGCCGGCGAACGAGCCGACAGAGAGGATTCGCTCGGGCTGTTCGAACGGCAGGCTGTTGCTCCCGAACAGGACGCGGAACAGCTCCTGGACGACGATTGCGAGGCCGAACGTGACGAGAATCTGGTCGGTGTCGGGGCGGTCGTAGAACGCCCGCGCGAGGTACCGCTCCATCAGCAGGCCGACGCCGAAGACGAAAAGCGGCACGAAAAGCAGGGCGGCGAAAAAGCCGATGTCGAGCCCGAAGCTCGAAAAGCCCCACTCCGCCAGCTTCCCGTTCGAAAGCGGCACGTTCAGCGCGACGAACAGCCCCGCGTAGGTGCCGACGAGATACAGCGCGCCGTGCGCGAAGTTGACGAACTTGAGCGTGCCGAGGATGATTGAGAGACCGACCGCCAAGAGGACGTAGATGGCCCCCTGCTGTAGTCCGTTGAGCAGGATGACGAGCACGTCCGACAGGAGGCTCATCGACCACCACCCCTCCACCGGCTATTCGAGGAGTGAACTACCATGGGTATGCTAATCTTACTCATTTACGTGTGCGTGGTTGTCTGCGATTAACTTTCATTAAGATAACGGTGGGAGAGTGGCTACTCGTAGGACCCGAGTTCGCACTCGGCGGCCGGGCCGGCGTCGCACGCGTAGCCGAGGTCGTCGCGGCTGGTGACGTTGACGATGTTGAAGTACGTCCCCTCGCTCTGCTCGGAGGCGGAAAGGCCCTGGACGACCGGCACGTCGCGCTGTGCTTGGTGGTCACAGCCGCGCATCGTCTCCGCGCCCATGCCGATGTTGTCGTACTCGTAGTCTTCGAGCTGTCTGATGACCTCCGGCGGGTAGAACGTCCCCGCGCGCTCGACGGCGGCGGCGTACTGGAGCGTCTGGGCGTACGCCAACTGGGCGGGACCCGAGGGCGTCCGGTCGTACTCGTCGCTGAACGCCTGCGTGAACTCCTGCGACGGCGTGTTGTCTATCTGAGAGTCCCACGCGACGGTGCCGTAGATGCCCTCTATCGCGCCGCCCGCCGCCTCCGCCATCGGGCGGTTGTACAGCGGGACGATGATCTCCATCTCCTCGTCGATACCGGCGTCGATGGCCTGTTGCATGGAGTTCGCGCCGTCGAGCCCGTAGTGGTTCAAGATGAGGACGTCCGCGTCCGAGTTCTGTGCGCCCGAGAGGTACGTCGAGTAGTCGGACGTGCCCAGCGGGGTCGCAACGGAGTCCACCTGCTCCCAGCCGGCGACGTCCGTCATGAACTGCTCCATCGACGCCTGCTGGGTCTGACCCCAGCTGTAGTCGGCGTAGAGCTGGTAGAACTTCAGGTCCTCGCCGTAGGCGTCGCGGACGACCGGCGCGAGCGCCTGTCCCGTCATGTAGGCGTTGAACATCTCCCGGAAGGAGTAGCGGACGCAGTCCGACCCGGTGGTGTCGTTCGAGTGCGTCAGACAGCACATGAACATGACCTTCTCGTTTTGACACAGCCCCTGGACCGCGATGGCGACCGCGGAGGACGACCCGCCCGAAATCATGATGGCGTCGTCGCGCTGAATCATCCCCGAGGCGGACTGCCGCGCCTGGTCCGCGTCCGTGGCCGTGTCGCCGTCCACGTGGTCGATGGTGTAGCCGAGGACGCCGTCGCCGGAGAGGTCGTCGAACTGCGAGTCGACCCAGCCGCCGCCCTCGTTGAGGTGCTTCACCGCGAGCTGATAGGCTCGAAGCTCGTCTTCGCCCTCCGAGGCGTACGGTCCCGACTGCGGGACGTTGAATCCGAACGTGGCCGTGTCGCCCTCGATTGGGAAGTTGCCCAGCGCCGGATACTCGTCACCGCCGTCGCCGCCACCGCCGTCGCCGCCGCCGCCATCGCCACCGTCGCCGCCGTCGTCACCGCCGCCACCGTCGCCGTCACCACCACCAGTACACCCCGCCAGCCCTGCCAAGCCAGCGGTTCCAACAGCACCAGTCGCCTTCAACACGTCTCGTCGATTGAGCGGCTTGCTATCCCGTGCCATAAACACATCGGCGGATACATCGTTAATAATAGTTATGTATTGATTCCCTAATATCCGTATAATCAATCATTATAGAATAGTGTCGTATACGGTACAATATAAGGGGTACATCGAACGGCGACCGCCGACCGACACCCGCAGTGGCCCCTCCGCGTCGCGGGACGTGCCACCGTCGCAAAATACGGGCCGGTGTCGGACTAGCTCGCCGCAGTCGTCCGAGCGGTACGACCGTCGAGAGCGACGAGTCCACCGTGCAGTCCGTCTCGTCTCGAAACACGTCGCACCAGTCTCACCGCGTCAGCGACCGCGCGAGCGGGCCGAACGGCCGGCGGACAACTATCAGAATACTAGATATATATCCCCGGATACCGCCGTTTCAACGCGCTTTCAGCGCGTCGGCTGACCAGTTAATCTCGTGCCGTCGTGAATGTCGGATTTATAACTAACCCGGCAAAGCGCAAATAACGCGTCAGCCACGCCCGTGGCACCACTATGACAAACGACACGAACGACGGATTCAGACCGACGAGACGCTCCGTGCTCCGACTCGGCGCGATGTCGGCGCTCGGCATCGGTATCGGCATCCCCGCGGTTTCCGGCTCCGTAGCCGCGACCATGTGTCCCAAGACGCCCGGCTACTGGGCGAACAACCCGGACTACAGCAGTCCCACCGACAACTGGGCGGTCCTCGGCCCGGATGGCGACACAAACTACACCCTCCGGGGCGTCACCATGACCCACGACGAGTGGCGCGAGTTCCTCGTCGCGCCCACGAAGGGCGACAAGGCGAACATCATGGGGAAACACTACCTCGCCATCGTCCTCAACCTCCGGAACAGACCGGGGGACGACCCGGGCTGTACGAGCGACGGCGCGACCATTCAGTACGGCGACTACGCGGGCTACACCATCGAGGAAGTCAAAGACATGGCCGGCGCGTGGCTCGGTAACTCCGCGTGGTCGAACGGCGGCAAGCAGACGAGTTGGTACGTCAGCGTCGGCGGCGACATGGTCGACGGCGAACCGCTCAAAGACGCCCTCGACGCGTTCAACAACAACCCCGGGTCGCTCGGCCTCGACTGCCCCTGCAACGACCGCTGAACCGCGTCCTCCTCGAAACGAGAGGCCGCGGCCGCGGTTAAGCGCCCGCTATCCGCCGAAACGCGAGCTTAACGCGGTCGTTCCTATCCTTCCCCGACCATCCGCCCTTCGTCTTCCCACTCGCGCTCGCGCAGTTCGTACTTCTGAATCTTCCCGGTCGCGGTCTTCGGGAGTTCGGCGACGAACTCGACTTCCTTCGGCACCTTGTACGTCGCGATGCGCTCCCGACAGAACGCGATGAGCGCCTCGGCGGTGACGCCCGGCGCGTCGGGGTCGCCGCTCGTCGGCACGACGAACGCCTTCGGCGACTCGCCCCACTCGTCGGAGGGTACGGGGATGACCGCCACGTCGGCGACCGCGTCGTGGTCGAACAGCGTGTCCTCCAGTTCGATGCTGGAGATGTTCTCGCCGCCGGAGATGATGATGTCCTTCTTGCGGTCCTGGATGCTGATGAAGCCGTTCTCGTCGACGACCGCGAGGTCGCCCATGTGGTAGTAGCCCTCCAGCCGCGCCGAGAAGGCCTCTTCCGTCTCCTCGGGTTTGTTCCAGTACTTCTCCATCACCTGATTGCCCGCGACGACGATTTCGCCGACGGACTGGTCGTCTCTCGGCACGTCGTCGCCGTCCTCGTCGACGACGCGGACGTCGGTGCCGAGGTAGCCGATGCCCTGTTTCTTCTTCACGCCGAAGCGGTCGTCGCCGTCCGTCAGGTAGCGCCCGGCCTCCGAGGTCGTGATGAGCGGGCCGGTCTCGGTGGCCCCGTAGACGTGCATGAGCCGCCAGCCGAACTCGTCTTCGACGGTCCGAATCGTCGCCTCCGGCGGGGCCGCGCCCGCGGTCGCCGCCCGGACGGGACTCGCGCCCGTCGTCTCGATGCCCCCCTCCTCGCGGTAGTGTTTCATCAGGATGTTCAGCACCGTCGGCGCGGCGCAGAGATACGACACGTCCTCGTCGCGGATGGCGTCCAACACGGCCTCCGCCTCCACCCCGCGGGTGCAGACGTGCTTCGCGCCGTGGCCGGTAATCGCGTAGATGTGGCCCCAGCCGTTGACGTGGAACATCGGGAGCGTCCAGAGGTAGACGTCGTCGTCGGCGATGTCCTGGTGCATCGAGATGAGATAGGCGTGAATCGTCTCGGCGCGGTGGGTACGGCAGACGCCCTTCGGGTCGCCGGTCGTCCCCGACGTGTAGTTGATGGTAACGATGTCGTCTTCGTCCATCTCGGGGCGCTCGTAGTCGGTCGACTCCGCGACCAACTCGTCGAAGTCGAGCCACTCGCCGTCGGTCGATTCTGCGGCCTTCTCCGGGTCGTTCGTGATGAAAATCTCGGTCGGAATCTCGTCGCGGACCTCGTCTATCTTCTCGGCGAAGGCGTAGTCGGCGTAGACGGCCGTCACGTCCGCGTCGTTCAGCATGTACTCGAAGTCGGCCGGGACGAGCCGGTAGTTCAGCGGCATGTGGACGGCCCCCAACTGCATCGACCCGTAGGCGGCTTCGAGGTGGTAGTGCGTGTTGGGGTCGAGCACCGCGACCCGGTCGCCCTTCTCGACGCCGCGGGACTGGAGCGCCGCCGAGAAGCCGTCGGCGCGCTCCCCGAGTTCGTCGTACGTAAAGCGCTCGCCGGTCGTGGCCACGACCGCCTCCTCGTCCCCGTAGTACCGCCGCGCGCGGTCGAGGAACTCCGTCACCAGGAGTGGTTTCTTCATACGCGGTATCCTTCACTAACGTTCAAAATAAATGTGCGGGCCGGTCTCGGTCGAGCCGAGATTGAGAATAATTGCCACACGGGGGCACAATAGCCCACGACTCGCGCCGCGAGATACTATATTACTACACAAACTATGCAGGAAAATACCTTGGTCGTGGGGTTCGTAGCGCGCGTATGGCGCTTTCAGACTACACCGGACGCTCGCCGACGGGCCGGGACGAGACCATCGTCCGCGTCGTTCCCCATCGGCTGTGGCGGCCGGGCGACGAGCGAATCGAACCGTGTACCTACAGCGGCGAGCAGATTCGGCTCTCCGAGAAGCATCTCCTCGCCGTGGTCGAACGCGACGGCGTCCGCGAGCGGCGCTACTTCCGCGACGAGCAGTCGCTGTCGGCGTGGATGAAAGAGAATCCGCGATAGGAGCGGTCCGACGGCGGCGGAAGCGGTGGTTACTCGCCTTCGACCTGCCGCTGAATCGACTCGACGACTTCGGGGTTCCGAAGCGTCGTCGTGTCGCCGAGCTCCTCGCCGTTCGCTATCTCTTCGAGGAGCCGACGCATAATCTTGCCAGACCGCGTCTTCGGCAGTTCGGGCGTGAACACGACCATCTCGGGGCGAGCGATGGGACCGATGGCGTCCTCGACGCCCTCGATGATGCGCGCCCGCATCTCGTCGTCTTCGTCCTGTCCCTCCTCGGTGATGACGTAGGCGTAGACGGCCTCGCCTTTCACCTCGTGGTTGCCGCCGACGACAGCGGCCTCGGCGACGCCCTCGACGCCGACGATGGCCGACTCTATCTCCATCGTCCCGAGGCGGTGGCCCGAGACGTTGATGACGTCGTCGACGCGCCCGAGGATGGTGATGTAGTCGTCGCCGTCGATCTTCGCGCCGTCTTCGGGGAAGTAGACCCAGTCGTCGGGGTCGTCGCTGTCCACGTCGGAGTACTCCTGCCAGTACTCCTGGATGAAGCGCTCGTCGTTCTTGTAGAGCGTCCGGAGCATCCCCGGCCACGGCCTGTTCACGGTGAGATAGCCCGCCCGACCGGCGTCGACCTGCTTCCCGCTCGTGTCGACGATTTGGGCGTCGATGCCCGGGAGCGGCGGCCCGGCGGAGCCGGGTTTCATCTTCTTGACGCCCGGCAGGGTCGTTATCATCATCCCGCCGGTCTCGGTCTGCCACCACGTGTCCACGACCGGACAGTCCTCGTTACCGATGTGCTTGTAGTACCACTTCCACGCGCGCGGGTTGATGGGCTCGCCGACCGTCCCGAGTAGACGGAGGCTCGACAGGTCGTGCTGTTCGGGGAATCGGCTTCCCCACTTCATGAACGCGCGAATCGCCGTCGGCGCGGTGTAGAAGATGTCGACCGCGTACTTCTCGATGATGTCCCACAGGCGGTCGCGGTTGGGGAAGTCGGGCGTCCCCTCGTACATCACCGTCGTCGTCCCGAGCGCCATCGGGCCGTAGACGATGTACGAGTGACCCGTAATCCAGCCGATGTCGGCCGAACACCAGTAGGTGTCTTCCTTCTCGATGTCGAGGACGGCGTGAGAGGTCCACGCGGCGTACGCGAGGTAGCCGCCGGTGGTGTGTTTGACGCCTTTCGGCTGGCCCGTCGTCCCCGAGGTGTACATCAGGAACAGCATGTCCTCGGCGTCGCGCTCGACCGGGTCGATGCGCTCGCCGGCGTGCTCGTCGAGGAGGTCGTCCCAGTCGTGCTGGTTACCCTTGAGGTCGTGACCGAAGCCGTCGTCGCCGAGGCGGTCGACGACGACCGCCGCGTCGACGCCGTGGTCGACGCCGTCGAGGCCTTCGTTGGCCTTGTCGAGGTGGTCGAGCGGGTCGCCGCGGCGGTAGTAGCCGTCGCAAGTGACGAGGAATCGGGAGTCAGCGGAGTTCATCCGGGTCGCCAGCGCGTCGGCGGAGAAGCCGCCGAAGACGACCGAGTGCGGCGCGCCGATGCGGGCGCAGGCCAGCATGGCGATGGGGAGCTCCGGAATCATCGGCATGTAGAGCGTCACCACGTCGTCTTCCTCGACGCCGAGGTCGCGCAGGGCCGCCGCGAACTCGTTGACCTCGCGGTAGAGGTCCTGATAGGTGTAGGTCCGCGTCTCGCCGTGTTCACCCTCCCACTTGATGGCGACGCGGTTCTTGTCGCCGTTTTCGACGTGGCGGTCAACGCAGTTGTACGAGACGTTGAGCTTGCCGCCCGTGAACCACTTGTAAAACGGTGGATTCGAGTCGTCCAGCACCTCGTCGTACTCTTCGTCCCAGTCGAGCATCTCGGCGGCCCGCTCCCAGCAGTCGGGCCAGTTCTCCTCGAACTCGTCGTAAACGGCCGGGTCGGAGACGTTCGCTTGCGCGACGAACTCCTCGGAGGGTTCGAACTCCTCTTGCTCGACCAGCCGTGCCTCCAGTTCGGTGTCTCCGTCTGCCATAGTACGTGTTACCTACACCAATCCTCCATGATAAATCTATGTAGTCACACAGTCCGGACGGACGAGACCGCCCCGGGCGGTCGCCGGGCTGTCGGTCGGTTACGAACCCCCATCGACGCGCGTATTCATCAGCGAAAAGTCATGTCATCCCCAGTGCTTCGGGGGGCTCGTCGCGGCGACGACCCCTCACATCACGCCGATGCTCTCGCGGTAGGTACCGTACTCCTCGGCGAACACGTCCATGATTTCGCCCATCGTGACGTACTCCTTGACGGCGTCGACGAGCACCGGCATGACGTTGTCGCCGTCGCGGACCGTCTCGCGGAGGTCGGAGAGCGCGGCTTCGACCGCCGCGTCGTCGCGGTCGTCCTTGACCGATTCGAGCCGCGCGAGCTGTCGGTCCTGCACCTCGTCTTCGACGTGGAGCAGGTCGGGGCGGGTGTCCCCCTCGGTGTCGTACTTGTTGACGCCGACGACGACCTCCTCGCCGTCTTCGACCCGCGACTGGTACTCGTAGGACGCCTCGCCAATCTCGCGGTGGTAGTAGCCCTCGTCGATGCCGGCGAGGACGCCGTCGCGGACCGAGCCGTCGCCCATCTCTCGAATCTCCTCGATGTAGGCCATCGCCTCGGCCTCGATTTCGTCGGTCAGCGTCTCCACGAAGAAGCTCCCGCCGAGGGGGTCGATGACGTCGGCCGCGCCCGACTCCTCGGCGATTATCTGCTGAGTACGGAGCGCGACGGTGACGGCCTCCTCCGAGGGGAGCGCCAGCGCCTCGTCGAAGCTGTTGGTGTGAAGCGACTGCGTGCCGCCGAGGACGCCCGCGAGCGCCTGAATCGTCACGCGGACGATGTTGTTGAGCGGCTGTTGGGCCGTCAGCGACTGCCCCGCGGTCTGGGTGTGGAACTTCAACTGCGTCGAGCGCTCGTCCCCGGCGTCGTACCACTCCGACATCACGTCGTGGTAGATGCGGCGGGCGGCGCGGAACTTCGCCACCTCCTCGAAGATGGAGTTGTGGGAGTTGAAGAAAAACGACAGTTGCGGGGCGAATTCGTCCACGTCGAGGCCGCGGTCCACCGCGTCTTCGACGTAGGCGAAGCCGTCGGCGAGGGTGAAGGCGAGCTCCTGTACTGCCGTCGACCCGGCCTCGCGGATGTGGTAGCCCGACACCGAGATGGGCCGGATGCGCGGGGTCTCCTCGGCGGCGAACTCGACGGTGTCGGTGACGAGTTTGAGCGACGGCTCCGGCGGGATGACCCACTCCTTCTGCGCGATGAACTCCTTGAGCATGTCGTTCTGGAAGGTGCCGCCGATTCGGTCGCGGGGGACGCCGCGGTTGTCCGCGAGCGCGACGTACATGGCGAAGACGACCGGCGCGGAGGGGTTGATGGTAAAGGAGGTCGTCACCTCGCCGATGTCGATGCCGTCGAACAGCACCTCCATGTCGCGGAGGGTGTCGACCGCGACGCCCTCCTTTCCGACCTCGCCGTCCGAAAGCGGGTCGTCGGAGTCCTTGCCCATGAGCGAGGGCATATCGAACGCCGTCGAGAGGCCGGTCTGGCCGTTCTCGATGAGGTAGTGGAAGCGCTCGTTGGTCTCCGTGGCCGTGCCGAAGCCGGCGAACTGCCGCATGGTCCACGTCCGCCCGCGGAACATCGTGGGATACACCCCGCGCGTGTACGGGGACTCGCCGGGGAAGCCGAGGTCCGACTCGTAGTCGAGGTCGGCCACGTCGGCGGGGGTGTAGAGGTCGCCTACCTCGTGGTTGGAGACGGTGGCGAACCGGTCTTTGCGCTCGCCGCCCTTCTCCACGAACGGGTCGCGGGTCTCCGACTCCCACTCGTCGCGCGCCTCGCGGATAGACGCCAAATCGTCCTCGTCGTACATGTCCCTCAATCCGTATGGATGATGATTAAGGATTCGGGTCGACGAGGACGGTGGGCCCGCGGTCGGTTCGCCACCGGCCACGAGACTTCGACGGGCAGACCATCGCGCATATCATCCCCGGCTCACCTAGCCCTCGCTATGTACGACCGCGCGACAGCCACGGCGCGTCTCGACGCGGCGGCTCAGCCCGCCGCAGGCCCCGAACCCGTCGGAGCCGAGCGCTGACCGATGGCGCTTCTCACGCCCGAGACGACCCGCTGGGTCGCCGCCGCGACGGCGCTCGTGTTCGTCCTCGCCAGCGTCTCCTTCGTCGTCCCCGCGTCCGGGTCCGTCTCGCCGGTCCCCTTCGACGACACGGTCAAGACCGGCGGCACGTCGGTCGACGTTCGCACGGCCGAGGTCGAGGGGTTCGAGGTGCCGCTCGCACAGGTCCACTTCTCGCGGTACCGCTACATCATCGGCTACTACGACGTTCGCACGGCCGCCGCCGACGTGTCCACGCCCGAGAGCGCCCGCCAGTTCGGCGACCCGCTCGCGGTCTTCGTCACCGACTACGCGACCGTCTCGCCCGACCTCGACGGCGACGGCTACCTCCGGACCGAACACAACCGCACCCCCGGCTGGGCGAGGGCGTCCGAGGCGTCGTTCGTCGTCGACTCCGGCGCGCGAGTCCCGTCCGGCCCCATCGCCGTCCCGTTTTCCGACGCCGACGCGGCCCGCTCGTTCGCGGACGCCCACGGCGGCGACGTCGTCGACTGGGCGACGCTCCGCGACCGCGCCGGCGACCCGCTTTCGTCCCGGCTCGCCGCCTTCGAGTCGTCGGTCGCGGCCCACCACGAGTGGGCGAACCGGACCGCCGCCGCGAGCGACGCGCTGTTCGACAGGCCCGTCTCGACCGTCGTCGGCGAGGACGCGCCGACCGTCGGAGCCGCCGTCGAATCGGCCCCCGCGAACACGACGGTCTACGTCCCCGCAGGCACTTACTCGGTCGACGCGGTCGAGCTGAACCGCTCGGTGACGCTCCGCGGTGCCGGGAGCGACACGCGACTCGTCGGCGACGGAAACGGGAGCGTCGTCCACCTCCGCGCCGACCGGAGCGCGGTCGGTGACCTCTCGGTCTCCGGCGTCGGCGAGGTGGGGACGCGACGGGTCCGCGCCGAAAACGAGTCCGTCGACTGGGACACCCGCGTCGAACTCGCCTACGGCCGCGGCGACGCCGGCGTCGTCCTCGACGGCGCGAACGGGTCGGCGGTCCGCGGCGTGAAAATCGACACGCCCGCGAGCGGCGTCATCGCCCGCGAGAGCGCCGACAGCGTCGTCGACGGCGTGACCGTCCGCGGGGCCGACGAGCCCGCCGACGGCTTCATGGGCGTCGTCCTCATCGGCTCGCGGTCGGTCGTGCAGGACTCGACGTTCATCGACGGCCGCGACGGCGTCTACACCCACCGCGCCGACGGGAGCGTCGTCCGCGACAACCGCATGGAAGACGGCCGCTACGGCGTCCACCAGATGTACACCTCCGACGCGCTCGTCGCCGACAACGTCGTCCGCGGGGACCGCATCGGCGTCGTCCTCATGACCCGGCCCGTCGGCAACCTCGTGGTCGGAAACGACGTGCGCGAGTCGGACTTCGGCTTCATGCCCGCCGGGAGCGACACCTACGTCGCGGACAACGTGTTCGCCGACAACGACTACGGCATGGACGTGAGCGGCGACCGACAGGTGTACGTCCGAAACGTCGTCGCCGGAAACGGGGTCGGCGTCCGCGGGAGTTCGACGTTCCCGACGAACGTCGTCGTCCGGAACGACATCGTCGACAACGGCGTGCGCGTCGAGTCGTCGCTCGGCCCGATGCGGACGTGGACCGCCGGCGGCGAGGGCAACTACTGGGGCGACCTCCCGCTCGAAGACGCCGACGACGACGGGGTCTACGACCGGGCGTACCAGCCCTCCGGGGCGGTCGACGCCGAACTCGGCCGCGAACCCGGCGCGCTCGCGCTCTCGGAGTCGCCCGCGATGCGCGCGCTCCGCCGCGCCCGCGACGCGGTGTCCGGCCTCCGCGGGTCCGGCGTGGTCGACGCCGCGCCCCGGACCGAGCCGGTCCAACCGGAGACGCTCGCCAGCCTGAACGCGACGGAGGAGACCGATGACTGACCACGAACCGACGGAGCCAGCGACTGACGAATCCATCACGATGCCGAACCGCGAACCCGCGACGACCGCCGAGACGGCTTCCGACGAATCGACGGGCGAGAACACCGATGCCGACGCCAGCGCGGACCCTCACCCTGAACCAGACCCGAACGCCGAGGGCGACCGGCCGGCCATCGCCGCGGCCGACCTCAGCCACGCCTTCGGCGACGTGGACGTCCTCGACGGCGTCTCACTGTCGGTCGCGTCCGGCGAAATCGTCGCGCTCGTCGGCCCCAACGGGTCGGGGAAGTCCACCCTTCTGCGGTTTCTCGCGCGCGTTCGCGCGCCCGACGAGGGAACCGTCACGGTGGCCTCGACAGATGCCGGCGGACGCGCCCGCGTGGGCTATCTCCCGCAACAGCCCGGCTTCCGCGCCGGCTTCTCCGCGGCCGACGCGCTCGAATTCTACGCGCAGTTCGTCGACGAAGACGTGAACGTGGCCGAGGTGTTGGAGCGCGTCGGCCTCGCGGACGCCGCGGACCGCCGGGTGGGCGCGCTCTCCGGCGGGATGACGCGCCTGCTCGGTCTCGGGCGGGCGCTCGTCGGCGACCCGGCCGTGGTCGTCCTCGACGAGCCGGCGAGCGGCCTCGACCCCGGCATGGTCGAGCGGCTGTTCGACATCGTCTCCGCCCTCGCCGACGCGGGCGTCGCGGTCGTCCTCTCGTCGCACAACCTCGGTCCCGTCGAGCGGACCGCAGACCGCGTGGTCGTCCTCGACGGCGGGCGGTTCGTCGCCGACGACGACCCGCGGGCGGTGGTCGAATCCGTCGGCGCGGCGGACCTCCAGACCGCCTTCGGCGACCTCGTGGCGACCGAGGGGGTGACGGGCAGATGAGCGGCGGCGACCTCGACGGCGTCGGTGACCTGTTCGCCATCGCGGCGCGCGAGCTTCGGACGGTCGTCAGAACGCCGGCGGTCGTCGCGCTCTCGGTCGTCTTCGGGCTGACCGTCGTCGCGGTCGCGGCCGCGGGGTCCGGCGCGCGCGGCGGCTACGTCCCACTGGTGCTCGACTTGCTCCCGTTCGTGGAGGCGCTCGTCCCGCTTCTCGCCGTCGCGCTCTGTTACCGCGCGGTGCTCTCGGACCGCGAGTCGGGCGAACTCGACGTGCTCCGCACCTTCGACGTGTCCCGGTCGGCCTACGTCGGCGGCGTCTACCTCGGCCGCGGACTCGCGCTCGTGTTCGTCGTCTTCGGGTCGCTCCTCGCCGCGGGGGCGACCGTCCCGGTGCTCTCGCCGCCGGACCCGACGTTCCTCGCGCTGAACGAGGCCGCCGACTCGCCGGTCGCGTTCCTCCGCTTTGCCGTCCTCGCGGTGCTTTTCGCCCTCGCGGTCGCGGCCGTCGCGCTCGCCGTCTCGGCCGCCGCGCGGACCGCCCGGCAGGCGATTGCGCTCGCCGTCGGCCTGGTCGTCGCCTTCGTCGTCGGCATCGACGCCGCCGCCATCGCCGGGCTGGCCTCGGGAACCCTCGGTATCGACGCGGTGCCGCTCGCGCTCGCGGCGAGTCCGAACGGGGCGTTCCGGTCGCTCGTCCTCGGCGTCGCCGTCGAGACCGGCGGGGCGGGGTCGCCGACCGCGGCGCTCGCGGGGCTCGTCGGCTGGGTGGTCGTCGCGCTCGCGGTCGCGGTGCTGACGGCGTGGCGACCGGTAGAATAGTGTTCCGGGCGGCGCAGGCGGCGCGCGCGCGAAGCGGTTACCCGAAGTTCTCGACTTTCGCCGCGTCGGCGTCGCCGCCGGCGGCCTCGACGGCGTCGGTCGCGCGCGAGACGAAGTCGGCGAAGCCGTAGACGAACACCTGTTCGCCGTCGTCGCCGGTAAGCGCGTCGGCGACGGCGTCTGCGAGGTCGGCGTCCTCACCGGTGACGACGACGCTCGCGCCGTCGTCGCGGAGCGCGGAGAGCCGGTCTTCGTGCGCGGGTGCGTCGTCGAGATAGACCACGGCGGCCTCGTTGCCGTCGGCGACCGCGGCCTCGGCGATGCCGACCGCGGGGCCGACGCCGGGACCGCCCGCGAGGACGACCACGCGCGACTCGCCGTCGTAGTAGCTCCGACCGAACGGCCCGGAGACCTCGACGTCGTCGCCGGCGGCGAGCGAGTCGAGGTGCTGGCTGAACGGGCCGGCCTCCTCGGGATCGATGCCGACGGTCACCTCGAACGTGTCGCCGACGCCGGGCGACGAGAGCGTGTAGAACCGCGCGTACGACTCGCCGTCGACCTCGGCGGAGAGCTTGACGAACTGGCCCGGTTCGGCCTCGAAGCCGTCGGGCGTCTCGAACTCGATGGCGACCGTGCCGGGGCCGACGTCGCGGGCCGCGGCGACGGTGACGATTGCGTCCATGCGACCGGGTTGGTCGCAGGCTCACAAGGGCCTTGCCTTCCCGGACGCGCGCGCCGGAGACCGGACGCGAATCGTGCGAGTCTCTCGCACGGTGTAAACCGGAAATAATTGTCACGAGAGGTCGAAATACACCATGATTGGACGTACGTTCAGTAAAATGCCGTCTACACACCGTTTGGATAGACAACCTCAATTCAATAGCGATATATGAATTTGTTCGTGCGATTTCTATCGATTATCAGTACCGACGTTTAACACCAATTTTCAGAAGGCTTTTGACCCGGCTATGGGTAGATTTCACCCAGCATGCCTGCGGACTTCAACTGGGCCATCGGCGGCGAGGCTGGCGATGGCATCGACTCCACGGGGAAGATTTTCGCTCAGGCACTCTCCCGGGCTGGACGCCACGTGTTCACCTCTAAGGACTTCGCTTCGCGAATCCGGGGCGGATACACCGCGTACAAGGTTCGGACTGCCATCGACCCCGTGCAGAGCGTCGTCGACAGACTCGACGTGCTCATCGCGCTCACACAACGAACAATCGACGAGAACCTCGACGAACTACACGAGGGCTCCGTCATCATCTACGACGGCGACCGCTCCACCATGGCGGACGTCGAAATCCCCGAGGGAATGGTCGGGCTGGACATCCCCCTCAAGGCGCTCGCCGAGGAGGCGGGCGGCGCAATCATGCGCAACGTCGTCGCGCTCGGCGCGGCGTGCGCCGTCGCGGACTTCCCCATTGAGAACCTCGACAGCGCGCTCCAGAAGCGCTTCGGCGGGAAGGGCGAGGCCATCGTCGAGAACAACAAGAAGGCGGCTCGCGCGGGCCTCGAATACGTCCACGACGAGTACGACCACGAGTTCGACTACGACCTCGAAACGACCGACGAGGACTACGTGCTCATCAACGGCGACCAGGCCATCGGCATGGGCGCCATCGCCGCCGGCTGTCGCTTCTACGCCGGCTACCCCATCACGCCCGCGACCGACGTGATGGAGTACCTCACCGGCCGCATCGAACGCTACGGCGGCCACGTCGTGCAGGCGGAAGACGAGCTCGCGGCCATCAACCTCGCGCTCGGTGCGGCGCGCGCCGGCGCGCGGTCGATGACCGCCACGTCCGGGCCGGGTATCGACCTGATGACCGAGACGTTCGGTCTCGTCGCCACCTCCGAGACGCCGCTCGTCATCGTCGACGTGATGCGCTCGGGTCCCTCGACGGGGATGCCGACCAAGCAGGAACAGGGCGACCTCAACATGATGCTGTACGGCGGCCACGGCGAGATTCCGCGGTTCGTCGTCGCGCCGACGAGCATCGACGAGTGCTTCTGGAAGACCGTCGAGGCGTTCAACTTCGCCGAGAAGTACCAGGTTCCGGTGTACGTCGCCGCCGACCTCGCGATGGCGGTCACGGAACAGACGTTCTCCCCCGAGACGTTCGACATGGACGAAGTCGAAATCGACCGCGGCAAGGTCGTCGACGACGACTCCATCGACGAGTGGCTCGACGAGGAAGGTCGCTTCCAGCCGCACGCGCTCACCGACGACGGCGTCAGCCCGCGCGCGTTCCCCGGCACGGAACAGGGCGCGCACATGTCGACGGGTCTCGAACACGACGAGCTCGGTCGACGGACCGAAGACCGGTCGATGCGCGTCGAGCAGGTCGACAAGCGCGACCGGAAGGTCGAGACCGCAAAGCAGACCGAGGACTTCTCGCCGCGCGAGTTCGGCGACGCCGACTCGGACACGCTCATCCTCTCGTGGGGCTCCAACGAGGGCGCGCTCGTCGAGGCGCTCGACTTCCTCGAAGAGGACGGCATCGACGTTCGGTTCCTGTCGGTTCCGTACATGTTCCCGCGGCCGGACCTCACCGAGGAAATCGAGGCGGCGGACGAGGTCATCGTCGTCGAGTGTAACGCGACGGGGCAGTTCGCCAACGTCGTCGAGCACGACACATTGACCCGTGTCAAGCGCATCAACAAGTACGACGGCGTCCGCTTCAAGGCGGACGAACTCGCAGACGAAATCAAAGCCACCCTCGACGCAGAGGAGGTCTCAGCATGAGCTCAAACGTCCGCTTCACCGACTTCAAGTCAGACAAACAACCGACCTGGTGTCCCGGCTGTGGGGACTTCGGGACGATGAACGGCATCATGAAAGCCCTCGCCAACTCCGGCACCGACCCCGACAACACGTTCATGGTCGCCGGTATCGGCTGTTCCGGGAAAATCGGGACGTACATGCACTCGTACGCCATCCACGGCGTCCACGGGCGCTCGCTCCCGGTCGCCGCCGGCGTCAAGCTGGCGAACCCCGACCTGACCGTCGTCGCCGCCGGCGGCGACGGTGACGGCTACTCCATCGGCGCGGGCCACTTCATCCACGCCGTCCGCCGCAACGTGGACATGGCCTACACCGTCATGGACAACCGCATCTACGGCCTCACCAAGGGACAGGCCTCGCCGACCTCGCGCGAGGACTTCGAGACCTCGACGACGCCCGAAGGGCCCCAACAGCCCCCGGTCAACCCGCTCGCGCTGTCGCTCGCGGCCGGCGGCACGTTCATCGCGCAGTCGTTCGCGACGGACCACAAGCGTCACGCGGAAATCGTCCAGGAGGCCATCGAACACGACGGCTTCGGCTTCGTGAACGTGTTCAGTCCGTGTGTCACGTTCAACGACGTTGACACCTACGACTACTTCCGCGACAACCTCGTGGACCTCGCGGACACCGACCACGACCCGACCGACTACGACGCGGCCAAAGAGAAGATTCTCGACTCGTCGAAGGAGTACGAGGGTATCATCTACAAGGACGAAAGCTCCGTCTCCTACGAGGAGAAGTTCGGCGTCGACAAGGACATGTCGGACATCCCGTCGGGCGCGCCCGACGACGCGATGGACCTCGTCCGCGAGTTCTACTAACGCCGAACTCGCCGACGACGCCGCGCCGACCGCTCACCGAACTTCGACCGTTCTTTCGACCGTTCCCGGATGCTCGACAGCGCCCGCGAGCGCCGCGACCGCGTCGGTCTCGTCCACGTCGGCCCCGTGGACCGCGAGGACGACCACCACGTCCCCGTCGTGTTCGACCGTCGCGAGGTGGAGTCGCACCTCGGCCGACCCGCCCTCGTAGGCGACCATCTCGCCGTCGACGGCGGTCTCGCCGGCCTCGACCTCGACCGTCCCCGCGTAGGTGACGAGTTCCGTCTCCGACCCGAGCATCGTGACGTTCCGCGCGCCGACCTCGCGGACGCCGTTGACCTCGGGGACGTTTCCGAGCGCCTGCGCGTCGGCCAGCACGTCGAGACCGGCCGCGACGAGTTCGCGGTTGCCGAGGTTCGAAAGCGGGTTGACCGACTGCCCGGCGACCTCGGCGTTCGGCGACGAGACGACCGCGAGGGCCGTGATATCGTCGTCGTCGGTCGTCTTCGAGTAGCCGGACACCCAGACCTCCGCGCCGACGGAGCGAGAGGCGGGCCCGACGCCCACGTCGTACGAAAGCGGGACGACCGTGCTGTTGCCGTGGACGTAGCCGTGCGCCTCGTAGGCCGACGCGGGAATCGTCGCGGGCTGGGCCGCGAACGTGGTCGAATCGCCGAGCCCACCGAGGCAACCGGCGAGGGCGACGACGAGTGCGAGCGCGAGGGCTGTGCGTAGTTGAGGCATGCGACCTAGAGGCGCGCAGAGAGCATGACAGTCTCGCCGCCGCGAAAAAGAGCCGAGCGACCGGCCGAGTCGGTCCGAGTGGGACCAAGCGGGGCCGGGCGACCGAGGTGACCGAACCGCCGTCGAGTCTCCCGGCGGGTCCCCCGGCGACTCGCTCGTTACTCCACCGTCTCGATGCGGAGCTGGTAGCGCGTCCCGCAGTCGAGACACCGCGCGTCGTCGGACTCGATGAGCTCCGTCACCAACACCTCGCCGAACTCGCAGTTCGGACACTCGTAGACGAGCGAGTCACCCGCGATGCGGTGTGCGAACGCGTTCGTGTTCTCTTCTGTCAACGGCTCTGATGCGGACGACATTCCTGACCACCGTACAGATATGCTACCACGTGACACATAAACTATCCGCCGCCGAGCGTCGGTTGGCGTCGAATGACGAACGTCCGAGCCTCCGTGTGACATACACTCAGGCCGTGAAAGCCGGAAATTCGTCCGCCCTTTCGGAACGCCTTTTCAACTCGCGGCCCACTGCTCACCCATGACGGAGAACCCCGCCTCAGTAGACGACACACCGCGAGCGAACGGGATGCCGATGCTCGGCCTCGGAACGTGGCAGAACACGGACGCCGACGAGTGTCGCAACGCGGTGCAGACGGCGCTGGAGATGGGCTACCGCCACATCGACACCGCCCAAGCGTACGGGAACGAGTCCGAGGTCGGCGCGGGCATCGCCGCCGCCGACGTCGACCGCGACGACGTGTTCCTCGCGACGAAGGTGTGGATCGACGAGCTGTCCTACGACGACGTCATCGAGAGCACCGAAGTGAGCCTCGAAAAGCTCGGCGTCGACTACGTCGACCTCCTGTACGTCCACTGGCCGTCCCGCGAGTACGATGCCGAAGAGACGCTCGCGGCCTTCGACGAACTCGTCGACCGGGGGCTGACCGAGCGCGTCGGCATCTCCAACTTCGAACCCGAACAGGTCCGTGAGGCCGTCGAACTGTCCGAATCTGGAATCTTCGCCAACCAAATCGAGATGCACCCGCTTCTCCAACAGGAGGAACTCCGCGAGGTCTGCGCCGAAGAGGACATCGAAATCGTCGCGTACTCCCCGCTGGCCCGCGGAGCGGTGTTCGACGTCGACGTGCTGTCCGATATCGCCGAGAAGCACGACGCGAGCGAGGCGCAGGTGTCCTTGGCGTGGCTCCGCGAGAAGGGCGTCACCGCGATTCCGAAGGCGACGAGCGAGGGCCACATCCGCGACAACTGGGAGTCGCTCGCGCTCGAACTCGACGACGAGGACGTGGCCGCCATCGACGCCATCGACGTCGAAGACCGCCGCGTCGACCCCGGCTTCGCGCCCTGGTAAGCGGCCGAGCCCACGGTTTCCGGTTCGACGCTCGATTCGCAGTTCGGAGCCGCAACGGATTTGTCGAACGAGTCCCGACAGAATTTCATGGAGTTCGACCTCCCCAAGACAGTCGCGTTGCTCGTCGCGCTCGTCGTCGTCGGAACCGCGGCCCTCGTCGGAATGGACGCGATGGCCACCAGTACGGTCCTGATGATGGTGACCCCCGCGATGCTCGTCTTCGGGGCCGTCTGTCTCGCCATCGGCGTCAAACACGGCGAGTACCGGGCGTCGAACTAACGACGCGGAACGAAGCGAAAACGCGGAACGGACGCCGCTCAGCTCTCGTTTTCTCGCGGCGCGTCGACCACGTCGTCCAGCGTCTCGTCGGAGACGCTCGCCGAGATGCGGACGCCCACGACGCTCACGACGACGCCGGCGACGATGAAAATCACCAGCCGCTGGACCGGCGTGAGCGCGAGTCGCCCGAGCAGTTCGAGGTTCGCTAGCTCGCCCTGTCGTTCGAGGAGGAAGCCGGCGAAGCCGCGGACGACGAGGCCGATGGCGACGACGCCGAACGGGAGGTTCATGTACGACGTGGAGACGCGCTCGCTCCCGATGAGTTCGTCCAAGAGGCGACCCGCGCTCGCGGTCAACGCGGCGAGCGCCAGCCACGGGACGCTGTGGTAGACGAACAGGAGCGACGGGACGAGCACCTCCTCGCTCCCGCCGCCGACGCCGGGCGACCGAATGGCGAGCGCGCCGAGGAACAGCCCGACGATGGCCAGTCCCGCGGCGACCGCGTAGGTGACGACCGACACCTGCCCCGAGTAGAGGGCGTCACGAACCTGGTCCGGAGCGTCCGAGAGGAACTCGTCGATGGCCAGCCCCTTGTAGAGGAGTACCGCACCCATCAGGGCGGCGAGGCCGGCCAGCGCGACCGCGGGGGTGAACTGGACGAGAAGCAACGGGACGAGCAGTAGCCCGACGCCGAGCGGGACGAGTATCGTCGAGCGAAGCTCCTCGTCGCCGAGGAACTGCTTGAGCAGGTAGTACGTCGACTCGATGTCGTGGGCCTGTCGGACGACCACGCGGTCGACCGCGTCGACCCGGAGCCTGCTCTCGACGACGGGGACGAGCCGCTCGTCTTCCGCGCTGTCGATGACGACGACCGCGGACTCGACGTCGTACCGCTCGACGAGGTCGTCGAGCTGTCGCGCGACGGCGCGGTCGGCCCCGACGGCGCTGTCGCTCGTCCCCGAGACGACCGCGATTTCGGCGTCCTCGCGCTCGTCTCTGAGTTCGCGCGTCGTCCGCAACGCCGCGAGAAGGCAGTTGACGCTCGAATCCTCGGGGTCCGCGAGCCCCACGTCCGTAACGAGCGACCTGACCGCTTCCCAGCCGACGACGGGCGTCGAGAGCCCGGTCTTTCGGCCGATGTCGTTCGCCCGGTCGACACAGAGGACGAGCGTTGTCACGTGGCAGACGAACGCGGGCGCGGGCTAAAAAGCCTCCCAGTCGTCAGAACCGAAGCGAGAAGCCGTCGTCCGCTTCGACCGACGAGGCGAGGCCCGCGCCGAAGGCGTACGCCGCCCCCTCGACGCCGCCGCGGAGCCTGTCGGTGAGTCCGACTTCGGGGGTGAACTCCCGGACCGAGACTTCGTCGCGGCCGAGGAGTTCGGCGAGTCGGTCCTCCACGTCGTCGCGGGTGCCCAGCGAGTCGACCAGCCCGAGTTCGCGGGCCTCCTCGCCGAGGTAGACGCGGGCTTCCGTGTCGCGGACGACCTCCGGGTCCATGTCGCGACCCTCGGCCACGCGCTCGACGAAGTCGTCGTAGTAGTCGTCGATGAGACCCTGCAGGTACTCGCGTTCGTCGTCGGTCGGCTCCTTGAGTGCCATCCCCGCGTCCTTGTACTTGCCCGCGGCGAACCGCTCGTAGGAGAGGCCGAGTTTGTCGGCCAACTCCGAGGCGTTGACCGACGAGCCGATGACGCCGATGGAGCCGACGACGCTCACGTCGTGGGACCACAGCTCGTCACAGCCGCTGGCAATCCAGTAGCCGCCCGAGGCGCAGGTGTCGGTGGCGTAGGCGACCGTCGGCCCGTCGAAGTCGGCGACGGCCCGACGGATGTCGTCGCTCGGCAGTACCTCCCCGCCGGGCGTGTTCAGTTTGACGAGGAGCGCGTCGACGTTCTCGTCGTCGGCCGCGGCGTCAACCTGTTCGACGATGTCGTCGGCGGGCGTGCCGCCGCCGCGGCCCGGAACCGGGCCACCGCCGCCGTCGCGGGAAATCGGCCCTTCGACGGCGACTTGGGCCACGTCGTAGTCGGGGAACGCCGAGGCGGCGAGCCTGCCGCCGACGCGGAGCGCGGCGACGACCGTCCCGATGACCAAGAGGAGCCCCGCGAGGTCGGCGAGCGTGTCGGGGACGCTGTAGAACAGGACCCAGCCGACCGCCGCCGCGACGACGGCGAGGACGACCACGATAGCCAGCCGGGCGACGCGCGTGAAGCTGTCGGTCACGGTGAATCACTCATGGCTGTCGCTCGGGCTTCGAACGGGATAAAAATGACACGTCGCAAGCGCGACGTAGAGAGAGAAAGTGACCGAAGTCTAGAGCAGACCGGACTTCTGGAGCTTCATCAGGTCCTCGGTCTCGAGGGTCTCGCCTTCCTTGAACTTCTGGTAGATCTCCTCGGCCTCGGCCTTGGCGGCCTCGCGCTCCTCGGCGCGGGAGTCCTTGCGCTGGCGCTCTTCTTTCTTGTCCAGCTCGCGGAGGCGCTTCTGGACGCGGACGAAGTCCTCGTGGTGACGGTCGGCCGCTTCCTGGGCTTCGACGAAGAGCTCGTGCATCTCGTCGGCCTTGTCGCGGATGTCGTCGGCCTCGCGGTAGGCCTCGATCATCTGGTTGTGGTGTTCCTGGGCGTCGTCGGCCAGCTCGGTCACCTTCTGGTGGTGCTGGGACGCCTCGGAGCGGACCTCTTCTGCCTCTTCGATGAGTTCTTCGAGGTCACCGCTCTCTTCGACCTTGTCCTTTTTCTGGCGAAGTTCTTCGCGCTTGTTCTCGATCTTCTCGATGAGCTCGCGCTCGTCTTCTGTCGAGAGGACTTCGGTCTGCTGGCGGAACTCGAGTTGCTCGATCTCCTCTTTGAGCTCGTCGATGTCCTTGCCGTCGTCGAGCTCGAGGTCGCTTTTCATCTCGTCGACCTCGTCGAACAGCTCGTTGGCCTTCGCGTTGAGCTCGTTGCGGCTCTGCTTGTGTTCCTGCACCTGCGAGTTCATCTCGTCGCGCTTCTCGCGGTGCTTCTGGGCTTCGTCGACCTTCTCGCGAGTCTTCGCGTTGAGGTCGTCGCGCTTGGACGCGCGCTCAGAAGCCATCTGGTTTAGTTCATTGCGGCGGTCACGGAGTTGACCGGCGAGTTTGATGAGTTCGCCTTTCGAGCCGCTCTCGAGCTTTTCGTCTGGGAGATCGATGTTTCGTGCCTCGTCGAGTTCCTGCACGTCGAACTCGCTAAGTACTTCCTGCTTCGTTACCATGCGTAATCAATCCTCGATACCATCACCACTCCGTGCGTGGCGGCTGCTCGTGGGAGTGCGACCGACCGTGGATAAGAATTCCCGATCATTCTGCGTGCGATGCCGCCGGAACGCCGGAGGCGCTCAGGTACATACACATACAGGCGACCAGTTAATAAATACTTCGGTGAAAATTCGGGTGAAAACAGTTACCACACCGCTCGTATCGACCGTATTCACCATGTTAGATGGTGTCATAGCCGTATATAAATGGGATGTGAATCGTGGGGGCTAAACCGAGTCGGGTCGGATGCCACGCCATGAGAGAAGTCATTCGCGCACGCGGCCACGAACACGTGCGCGCCGAACACGCGAGCACCTTCGAGGTGACGACGGACGACTGGCTCACCCCCGCGGGCGACTGCATCATCGGCGTCGAAGCCGACCGCACGCCCGACGACTTCGACCCGGCGTTCGTCGAGGCCTGCCAGTCCGGCGACGCGACTATCGACGTGCACGTCCGCGTGGACGCGGGCGACGACGCCCATGAACAGACCGTCCGCGCACGCGGGCACCCGGACCTCACGTTCGAGGGCGACCGCAGTATCGTCTTCCGCACGAGCGACTACGTGGACGACCGAACCGGCGCGGTCGACGCGGCCCACGCCGCGGCCGGTTTCGACCGCGACCTCGTCTCGGCGCTCGCCGACGGCGCGGAACTGACTGTCACCATCGACGTCGAATAGTCCCGCGGCGACGGACCGACGCGAGCCGATTGACGACGTGGGCTTTTCACCGCGCGGTCGTAACCTCCGGACATGCCCGACGAACCCGCAGAGAACATCAGCGGCGGCGCGAGCGGCGGCAGCCGAGAGACGGCGTTCGACCCCGCCGACCCCGAGACCGCGACGCGCGCCGAGGTCGTCGTCGACCGACTCGGCGAACGCTACTGGCGGAAGGCCTACGGCGGGCAGGGCGGCTTCGAGTGTCTCGTCCGAACCATCCTGAGCCAGAACACGAGCGACAAGGCGAGCCAGCCGGCCCACGACGAACTCATGGCGCAGTACGGCGGCGGCGACCTCGCCGAGTCGCTGGCGGCGGCCGACCGCGAGGGCATCGTCGACGCCATCCGCTCCGGCGGGCTCTACAACCAGAAGTCGAATCTCATCCAAGGCGTCGCGGAGGAGGTGCTGGCCGACTTCGGGAGCGAGGCCGACTTCGACCGCTACGTCCGCGAGGAAGACCCCGCGACGGTCCGCGACCGCCTCTTGGAGATGAAGGGCGTCGGCCCCAAGACCGCCGACTGCGTCCTCCTCTTCGCGGGCGGCCGCGGCGGCGTCTTCCCCGTCGATACGCACGTCCACCGCATCGCTCGGCGAATCGGACTCGCGCCCGCCGACGCCGACCACGAGGGCGTTCGGGCGGCGCTCGAACGCGATATCCCCGACGAGAAATGCGGCTTCGGTCACACCGCGATGATTCAGTTCGGCCGCGAGTTCTGCAAGGCACGGACGCCCGCGTGTCTCGACGGGCCCGGGGCGTGCCCGATGGCCGACGTGTGCGAGATGGTCGGCGTCGACCCGGCGGCGCAGTCCGTCACCGACCCCGCGGCCGCGGACGACTGACTAACAGGACTTCGTTTCGAGCCCGCTCACCGGCGAGCCGTCGTCCTCGTAGCTCGATTCGACGCCCGAGTCCGCGAACATCGGGAGATTCATCGAGTAGTCGTAGACGACGCTGAACCGCGAGAAGGGGTTCGAGAGGAACGCCGCGGCGGGGCCGACGCCGTCGAACGCGACGCCCGCCCGGAGTTGGACGATGGAGTCGTTACCGATGGAGCCGCTGGCTTCCATCCCGAACCCGCCCTCGCCGCCGAGATTCTCGAACACGGAGAGGAAGACCACGAGGTCGATACCCGCGCCCTCGCCGCCGATGTCGAACTGGTGGCCTTCGCCGGGGAAACACGGCGAAGTCGCGGCGGTCGCGGCGACGACCGGGGCGGTCGCGACAGTGAGAATCACGGCGAGCGTCAGGGACGCGCGAGTCGCGGCGTGCATACCGTCGCCTCCGGCGCGCTGATAATTAAGGATACGCCGCGATTCTCAGGCGTGATACCGTATCTCGAAGCGAAGCGATGGACGCGCGCGTCGCGGCCCGGTCCCGGTGTTACTCCTCGCCGTCGAGCTGTCTGATGAGTTCGTCGAGGACGGCGTCCGCGCTGGCGAGGTTGGTCGCCAGCGGCGTCTGGTGGACGTCGCAGATGCGGAGCAGGGCGCTGATGTCCGGCTCGTGCGGCTGGGCGGTCAGCGGGTCGCGGAGGAAGATGACGCCGTCGCAGGTCTCGCTGGCGATCTCCGCGCCGATTTGCATGTCGCCGCCGAGCGGCCCGGACTGCTTGCGCTCGATGTCGAGGCCCGTGGCGTCGATGAGTCGCTGGCCGGTCGTACCCGTCGCCATGAGTTCGAAGCGTTCGAGGTCGGCCTGCCGCTCCTCGGCGAAGGAGATGAGGTCCGGCTTCTTCTCGTCGTGCGCAATAAGTGCGAGACGCATGGCAACCACTCGTTCGAGAGTCCTGATTAATGTTCGCCAATCGAAGTTCGCTCCTGGGGCTGACTACGCGCTAAACCGACCGACGAGTTCGCGTCCGTCGCCACCCACGTAGACGAGTTCGACGGGGTCGCCGCTCGCGACGTCGAACGAAATCGAATCGCCCCGTTCGACGGGTCCGTCTGCTCCCGACAGCGACGCCCACGACTGTTCGGTGTCACCGGCGACCACAAGCATCTCACCTGCCGAAAACGAGTCGCCGCCGGCGTGTGCTATCGTCGCCGTTCCGTCGCTGACGCCGAACTGAAATGACACAGACGGGGTGGGACTCACCTGTTCGCCCGTGCTGAGTACGAAGGTTCCCAACATCCCCGCGAGTACCACCGCTCCGACGATGACGAAGATAACTCCGACGAGGACGATAGCGATGATAACGGGGACGCCTTTCTCCTCGGGTTTGCGATTGAAACTGGTCATCGAGGTTCTATCGACTCGCTAGAACTCATACTAGACTGACAGGGTGGGTGCCGAACGGGAACCGCAGTCGGTTACTTGAAGCGGAACGTTTCGAGGTTTTTCGGCGCGAACGTCCGCATGTTGTAGTCGTGGTAGAGCGCCGACGAGAGGTCCTGCACGGAGCGCTCGTCACCGTGGACGCACAGCACCTTCTCCGGGCGCGGGTTCATCGTCTTGACGAAGTTTTCGAGGCCCTGCCGGTCGGCGTGACCGGAGAAGCCGTCGACCGTCTCGACGTCCATCTTGAGCTTCAGCGTGTCCGACCGGCCCATGCCGTCGCGGCCGTTGACCGGAATCTCGTCCCAGCCGTTCTGGATGCGGCGGCCGAGCGTCCCCTGCGCCTGGTAGCCGACGAAGACCAGCCGGGACTTCGGATCGGGGCCGACGTGGCGGAGCCACGACATGATGGGGCCGCCGGTGACCATCCCGGAGGTCGAGAGGATGATGGCCTGCTCGCCGTCGGCGACGTCCTGGCGCTCCTCTTCGCCGCCGTCGATGTGGTTGAACTCCTCGGCGAGGAACGGGTTTTCGTCCTCGTGGAAGATGCGGTCGCGGAGGTCGTCGCGGAGGTACTCGGGGTAGGTCGTGTGGATGGCCGTCGCCTCCCAAATCATCCCGTCGAGGTGGACGGGCATCTCCGGAATCTTGCCCGAGCGCATCGCCTCTTCGAGGACGAGCATAATCTCCTGCGAGCGACCGACGGCGAACGCTGGGATGACGACCTTGCCGCCGCGGTCGTACGTCTCGTTTATGACCTCGATGAGCCGCTTTTCGGAGTCCTGCTGGTCGGTCTGGTAGTCGTTGCGGCCACCGTAGGTCGATTCGAGGACGAGCGTCTCCACGCGCGGGAAGTCGTTGACCGCGCCGTTGAACAGGCGGGTGTCCTCGTAGTGGATGTCGCCGGAGAACGCGACGTTGTAGAGGCCGTCGCCGATGTGGAAGTGCGAGACGGCGGAGCCGAGGATGTGACCCGCGTTGTGGAAGGTGAGCTTCACGTCGGGCGCGATGTCGGTCACGTCGCCGTACTCCAGCGGGATGGTGTGCTTGATGGCCTCGCGGACCATCTCGGACTCGTACGGCGGGGTGCGGCCTTCCTTCGAGGCGACGTCGAGGTAGTCGAGCGTGAGCAGGCCCATGAGGTCGCGGGTCGGCTCGGTCGTGTAGATGGGGCCGTCGTAGCCGTACTTGAACAGAAGCGGGATGAGCGCCGAGTGGTCGAGGTGAGCGTGGGTGAGGACGACCGCGTCGAGCGAGTTCGCGCCCGACCCGAGCGCCTCGGGGACCTGCAGATACGGCACGTCGTCGGAGCCGGGCTTGTCGCCGCAGTCGACGAGGATGCGGGTCTCGGGCGTCGAGACGATAAAGGAGGCGCGGCCGACCTCGCGGCAACAACCGAGGGTCGTGATGCGGACCCACTCGTCGTCCGAGAGCTGTTCGCGGTGAATCTGTCGGCCGGTGCGTTCGAGGATGCGACGGCGGTCCTCGCGTTCCTGCTTGAGGAAGTTGCGGACGTTCGAGACCGTCGAGGACTCGATGGGCGGGGTGCGGACGACTTCGGGCGTCCAGCCGACTTTCTGCGTGATTTCGCGGAGCGTCGAGCCGTGACGGCCGATGACCATGCCCGGTTTCTCGGCCTCGATGACGACTTCGCCGGTGTCGATGTGGAAGTCGAGGTCGGTGACGCCGGCGTCCTCGGGGATGACGCTCAGAATCTTTGGCTCGGCCTCTCGGGGGTCGGACAGCACGTCCGGGTCCGGCCGAACCGTGATTCGCTTTCGGAGCTTACTCGCGAGTTTTCGGATGAGGTCGCCGTTCTGAGCGAACTTCTTCGGGTCGCGCGTGTAGACGACGAGTTCGGGACCCTCGTACTTGACGTCGGAAACCGAGATGTCGCGGGGGAGTTCGTTCGTAATCTCTGCCTTCAGATTCTCGAGTTGTTTATCTACGGAGCTCATAGTTACGAGCGACCCGTCCGGTCCTGCGCCGGCAGGTCTCGGGAACCCCTACCTCAGGAGCGTCGACGCGAGCCGGTCCACGTGTACGAGTGCCAGTCTCGGCCGACTGCGGAGAGAGCATAGTGAACTGAATACGGTTGTATCTCGACTGCGGGAAGAGGCAGGGAAAACCCGCTTACCCGACAGTACCATGTCGCCAGTATAAAACCCTTCGCAAAGCCGAAGCGTCTCGGGGTCGTTCGACGACTATGGACCTCACACCGGCGGCCGTCTCGGCGGAACACGACTGGGTTCGAGAGCGCGCCGACGTGGTCGTCCCGCTCATCAACGAGACGCGGCGGCGACTGGGCGAGCAGTTCGACACCCGCGTCGGCGAAGTCGACGACGCGGCCTACCGCGAGGCGGTCGACGCGGTGTTCGCCGACGGCGAGGTCGGCGTCAACGTCGCGGCCTACGTCCGCATCCTCAAGCAGTTAGACGTGCAGGACGACTATCCGGGGTTCGTCGTCGACGAGGTGCTCGGCCGCGAACTCGCGGCGACCATCGCCGGCGGCGAGCCGCTCCGACTCCTCGCGCAGGCCACGTTCCACTTCGCGGACGTGGCCGTCCACACCGACGGTCCCGCCGGGCGCGACGACCTCGACGCCGCGCTCGCCGCCGGCTTTCAGACGCGCCTGCCGGGCTGGTCGTGGCGCGAGGGAGACTCACCGTTCGACAGCCGGCGCTGACGGTGAAACAGTATCACGGAAAAACGAGGTTCGGACCGCTTACCACTCGATTCGAACGGGTTCCGACGACCGCTCGCGTTCGGTTGCCGAATCGAGGTCGCGGAGCCGTTCGCGGAACGCGCCGACGCACTCCTCGCACGCGGTCACGTGCGCGAGCACGCCGTCTTCGTACTCGGCCATGACCGCTCGCGGGACCCGCCGCGTCAGTCGCTCCGGGCCCATCCGACCGACGCCGCGCACGCCCAGGTCGCCTAACCCCGTCAGCCGTTCGCCGCGCGTCGCCGCCCACCGCGCGTACGACGCGAGCCGGTCGCGGGCGCGACGCTCGCGCGGGCTCAACTCCCCGCTGAAGTCTACGAACCGGTCCCACGTCTCGACCGTGTACTCCGAGACGAGGCCGCGCTCGACGGTTTCGTCCAGTCGCTCGATGACCGGTGTGAACTCCGCGCGCCGCCCGCTCGGAACCCACAGTTCGATTCGGACCTCCTCCTCACGGGGAGTCGGCCGCGTTCTACCCACAATTGTGTCCATTGTTAGCACGCCAACCACCACGTTCTGGTAGGACAGCCGGCGATATGTATCTATGCGTCCGCCGGAACCGCCGACCGTCGCCGGCGAGAGACGGTCCGCGGGGCGGGGCGACGCGCCGGCACCTTCGGGGCGTTTAAGGGTTCGCTACGGCTACCGATGGGCAATGAGCGACGAGCAGGAACTCGGTATCACCGAGTCGAAGCAGTACAACACCGGCGAGTGGTACGCCGAGGTCGTCCAGAAGGCGGGCCTCGCGAACTACGGCCCGGAGGGCATGAGCGGCTTCATCGTGACTCGCCCGCGCGGCTACGCGCTGTGGGAGTCCATCCAGAACTACCTCGACGGCGAGTTCAAGAAGACGGGCGTCCAGAACGCGTACTTCCCGCTGTTTATCCCCGAGAGCTACCTCGAACGCGAGAAGGACATCGTCGAGGGGTTCGACCCCGAAGTCGCGTGGGTCACCCACGGCGGCCACGAGGAACTCGAAGAGCGCCTCGCTGTCCGCCCGACCTCTGAGTCTATCATCGCGCCCTACATGGCCCGGTGGGTCCGCAGTCACCGCGACCTCCCGCTTCGCGTGAACCAGTGGGCCTCCGTCGTGCGCTGGGAGGCCACCGAGACGAAGCCGTTCTTCCGCACCAAGGAGTTCCTCTGGCAGGAGGGTCACACGGCCCACGAGACCCGCGACGGCGCGTGGGACGAGACGATGACTCGCCTCTCGCAGTACCAGTCGCTCTACGAGGACGTGCTCGCAATCCCCGTGCTCCGCGGCGCGAAGCCGGAACACGACAAGTTCCCCGGCGCGGACACGACGACGACCGTCGAGGCGCTCATGCCCGACGGCAAGTCCGTGCAGGCCGGCACCTCCCACTACCTCGGAACCTCCTTCGCCGAGGCGTTCGACCTCACCTACACGACCGAAGACGAGGACGAAGAGCCCGCCCACACGACCTCGTGGGGACTCTCGTGGCGTTCGCTCGGTGCGCTCATCATGACGCACTCGGACGACCAGGGACTCGTCCTGCCTCCGACCATCGCGCCCGAGCAGGTCGTCATCGTCCCCATCTGGCAGGCCGACACGCAGGAGAAGGTCCTCGAGTACGCCGAGGACATCGCCGACGAGCTCGAAGACGCCGGCGTCCGCGTCGAACTCGACGCCCGCGACGAGCGCAACCCCGGGTTCAAGTTCAACGAGTGGGAGCTCAAGGGCGTCCCCGTCCGCTTCGAAATCGGCCCGAACGAGGTCGACGACGACGTCGTCACCGCCGTCCACCGACCCGACGGCGAGTCGGTCGAACTCGACCGCGAGAACATCGCCGAGGCCGTCCAAGAGCAGTTCGACGAGGTGTACGCGAAGCTCTACGCCGCCGCCGAGGAGAACCTCGAAGAGAACGTCCGCGAGGCGTCCGCCCGCAACGAGATTCTCGGCACCATCGGCCAGCACGGCGGCTACGTGAAAGCGCCGTGGTGCGGCGACGAGGACTGCGAGGACGAGATTAAAGACCAGATCGCCGCCGAAATCGTCATGGTTCCCCTGAACGACGAGGACGCGGAGATTCACGACGGCGAGGACTGCGCGGTCTGCGGCGACGACGCCGAGGAGACCGCGTACTTCGCGAAGTCCTACTGAAACGACTCCCGCCGAGTTCCACACGGTTGTTCATATTTTTCGTCGTCCGTCGAATCACCATTAGTCGACATACTATGTCTGCATACATCCTTATATGACATTGTAACACCCTTATGGTTTCAGGAAAAGTTGCTTATGGTGGTAGCCGCATCATTGGCGTATGACCAAGCCACACATAGACGCACCCTCCGCTCAGGGCGGGTTAGCCGACCCGACCGACGAGCGGTCGAACTGCGGCGTTGGGGCCGTCGTAGACCTCGAAAACGGCGCCTCGCACCGAGTCGTTGCAGACAGCCTCGAACTCCTGGAGAACCTCGAGCACCGCGGCACCACGGGCGCTGAGGAAAACACCGGGGACGGGGCGGGTATCCTGTTCCAACGACCCGACGAGTTCTTCGACTCCGTTCTCGAATCCGAGCTTCCGGACCTCTACGCGGCCGGTTCGGTGTTCATGCCGACCGACGACGAAGTCCGCGAGCGCGTTTCGGCGGTTGTCGAGGAGTCGCTGGCCGACCGCGGACTGTCCGTGTTCGACTGGCGCGACGTGCCGACCGACAACGCAGAGCTCGGCGCGACCGCGCTCGAATCGGAGCCCGACGTCTGGCAACTGTTCGTCGAGCCGGCCGACGAGATGACCGAAGACGAGTTCGACCGCGCGCTGTACCTCGGGCGTCGAGCCGCCGAGAAGGCGGTCGACGACCTCGCCATCGAGGGCGCGGGACGATTCTACGTCTGCTCGCTCGACCGGAAGACCATCGTCTACAAGGGACTGCTCACGGCCGAACAGCTCCCGAACTACTACCCCGACCTCGGCGACGAGCGGATGACGACCGAACTCGCGCTCGTTCACGCGCGGTTCTCCACTAACACGCTCGGCGCGTGGCACCTCGCCCATCCGTACCGTCAGGTCATCCACAACGGCGAGATAAACACCATCCGCGGCAACGTCAACTGGATGCGCGCCCGCGAGACGGACCTCCAGCACGAGGCCTTCGGCGACGACATCGAGACGCTCATGCCCATCACGAAGGCCGACCAGTCCGACACCGCGAGCGTGGACAACGTGGTCGAACTGCTCCTCAAGAGCGACCGCGAACTCCCGCACGTCCTGCGGATGCTCATCCCCGAGGCGTACCGCAACGACGACGCGATGGACAAAGCGCGCCGCGACTGGTACGACTTCCACGCCTCGCTGGTCGAGCCGTGGGACGGCCCCGCGCTCGTCGCCGCGACCGACGGCGACCGCATCGCCGCCGTCCTCGACCGCAACGGCCTTCGTCCGTGCCGCTACGAGGTGACGACCGACGGCCGCCTCATCGTCGCCAGCGAGGTCGGCGCGCTCGACACCGACCCCGCGGAGCTCGAATCCCGCGGTCGGCTCCAGCCCGGCGAGATTTTCATGGCCGACCCCAAGGAGGGTCGCGTCATCCCCGACGCCGAGGTGTTCGACTCCCTCACCGACGAGAAGTACGGCGAGTGGGTCGACGAACAACAGCGCCACCTCGACGACATCGCCGGCGAGGTGGACTCCACCTCGCGCGGACAGGTCGAGTCGCTCCGCGCGACGCAGGCCGCGTTCGGCTACACGCACGACCAGCTCAACCACATGATAGAGCCGATGGCCCGCGACGGCAAGGACCCCGTCGGCTCGATGGGCGACGACACGCCGCTTTCGGTGCTGTCTGACCTCAACCGCCCGCTTTTCACCTACTTCAAACAGCTGTTCGCGCAGGTGTCGAACCCGCCTATCGACTACATCCGCGAGAAGCTCGTGACGAGTCTGGAGTCGCGTCTCGGCTTCCAGCGGAATCTGCTCGACGAGTCGGCCGACCACGCGCGCCAGCTCGTCCTCGACTCGCCGGTCCTCACGGACGCCGAGACGGCGGCCATCAAGGACCTCGACGACGACATGCGGAGCGCCGTCGTCGACACCACCTACGAGAAGGGCGGCGACATCCGGGAGGCCATCGAGGCCGTCCGCGAGGAGGCCAAGGAGGTCATCGAAGACGGCGCGGACATCGTCGTCCTCTCCGACCGCGCGGTCGGCCCCGACCGCGTCGCCATCCCGAGCCTGCTCGCGACGGGCGCGGTCCACCACAGCCTCGTCCGCAACGGCCTGCGGAACCACGCCGGCCTCGTCGTCGAGTCCGGCGACCCCCGCGAGGTCCACCACCTCGCCACGCTCGTCGGCTACGGCGCGGGCGCGGTGAACCCCTACCTCGCCTACCAGACCATCGAGGACATCGTCGCCGGCCCCGACGGGGCCGACGAGGGCGAGGCCATCGACGCGTACGTCCACGCGCTCGAAGACGGCCTGCTCAAGACGATGGCGAAGATGGGCATCTCGACGGTCGAGAGCTACCGCGGCGCGCAGATTTTCGAAGCCGTCGGCCTCGACTCCGACTTCGTCGCCGAGTACTTCGAGGGCACCGAAATCCGCACCGAGGGTATCGGCCTCGACGTCATCGAGGGGGACCTGTTGACCCGCCACGCCGCCGCCTTCGGCGCGGATCCGAAGCTCGAACGGCAGGGCGAGTACGAGAACCGCTCGGCCGGCATCCACCACGGCTGGAACCCCCAGACCGTCGGCACGCTCCAGCAGTCCGTCCGCACCGGCGACTACGAGAAGTACCAGGAGTTCGCCGAACTGGTCAACGACCAGTCGAAACAGCTGAAGGCGCTCCGCGGCCTGCTCGAATTCGACTCCGACCGCGAGCCCGTGGACATCGACGAGGTCGAGTCCGTCGAGGACATCGTCAAGCGCTTCTCGACGGCCGCGATGTCGCTGGGCAGTCTCTCGCCGGAGGCCCACGAGAACAACTCCATCGCGATGAACCGCATCGGCGGCAAGTCCAACTCCGGCGAGGGCGGCGAGCCGCCGGAGCGCTTCGGCACCGAAAAGGAGTGTAACGTCAAGCAGGTCGCCTCCGGCCGATTCGGCGTCACCTCGCAGTACCTCTCGTCGGCCGACGAGATTCAGATTAAGATGGCCCAGGGGTCGAAGCCCGGCGAGGGCGGCCACCTCCCCGGCAAGAAGGTAAACGAGATGATCGCCCACGTCCGCTATGCGACGCCGGGCGTCGGCCTCATCTCGCCGCCGCCGCTCCACGACATCTACTCCATCGAGGACCTCAAACAGCTCATCTTCGACCTGAAGTCGGCCAACCCCGACGCCGACATCAACGTCAAGCTCGTCTCCGAGGCCGGCATCGGCACCATCGCCGCCGGCGTCTCGAAGGCGAAAGCCGACGTGGTCCACATTTCGGGCTACGACGGCGGCACCGGCGCGTCGCCGAAGACTTCCATCAAGAACGCGGGGCTCCCGTGGGAACTCGGCCTCGCCGAGGCCAACCAGATGCTCCGCGCGACGGGGCTTCGCTCCCGCATCCGCGTCTCCGTCGACGGCGGCATGAAGACCGGCCGCGACGTGGCCGTCGCCGCCCTCCTCGGCGGCGAGGAGTACGTCTTCGGGACCGCGTCGCTCGTCACCTCCGGCTGTGTCATGGCCCGTCAGTGTCACGAGAACACCTGCCCGGTCGGCGTCGCCACGCAGGACGAGAACCTGCGTCGCCGCTTCCCCGGCGAGCCCGACCACGTCATCAACTACATGACGTTCATCGCACAGGAGCTCCGCGAGATCATGGCCGACCTCGGCTTCACCTCGCTCGACGAGATGATCGGCCGTCCGTCGCTCCTCCGGCAGGTCGAGACGAACCACGAGAAGGCGAAGCACCTCGACCTCTCGTCGGTACTGGCCGAACCCAAGACGGGCGCGCGCCGCAAGACCGAAGACCAGGTCCACGCGGACATCGAAACCCACGTCGACCACAAGCTCATCGACGAGGCCGCCGAGGCCATCGAGAACCGCGAGCCGGTCGTCATTCGCCGCGACCTCTCGAACGTCGACCGCGCGGTCGGCGCGATGCTCTCGAACCGCATCTCCAACGCCCACGGCGGCGAGGGCCTGCCGGACGACACCATCCGCTGTGAGTTCGACGGCATCGCCGGCCAGACGTTCGGCGGCTTCCTCGCTCGCGGCGTCACGATGCGTCTCACCGGGGCCGCGAACGACTACGTCGGCAAGGGCCTTTCGGGCGGCCGCGTCATCGTCGACACGCCCGCCGAGGCCAACTACGAGGCCGCCGAAAACATCCTCATCGGCAACGTCGCCCTCTACGGCGCGACGCAGGGCGAGTGCTACGTCAACGGCCTCGCCGGCGAGCGCTTCGGCGTCCGCAACTCCGGCGTGAAGGCGGTCGTCGAAGGCGTCGGCGACCACGGCTGTGAGTACATGACCGGCGGCGTCGTCGCCGTCCTCGGCGAGACGGGCCGCAACTTCGCCGCGGGCATGTCCGGCGGCGTGGCCTACGTCTACGACCCCGACGACGAGTTCGCCGCGAAGGCGAACACCGAGATGGTGACGCTCGAAGACCACCTCGACGACAAGGACGAGGCGATGCTCACCCGACTCGTCGAGAACCACCTCACGTACACCGACTCCGACCGCGCGGCCGAACTGCTCGACGACTGGCAGTCGGTCCTCGGCGACTTCGTGAAGGTGATGCCCGACGCGTACGCCGAGGTCATCGCCGAAGACGGCCGCGAGGACGTTCGGAACGAACTCCCCGCCAAGGCGGGCGCAATCGTCGACGCCGGAGCCGACAGGGTCGGCGCGGCGACGACCAGCGACGACTGAAACGGAGACCGTCCGTCTCGAACCGCGACCGGCGAGCGGGTCCCGGCACCCGCAACCGATTCTCTCACGTTTTTCACCGCGCGCGCCTTCGACCGAGACATGGACAACGCACTCGTCATCGGCGGCACCCGGTTCATCGGTCGCCACCTCGTCTCGGAACTCCTCGATAACGGCTACGCGGTGACCATCTTCAACCGCGGGAACCACGACAACCCCTTCGAGGACGACCCGCGCGTCCAGCACGTGCAGGGCGACCGAACGGACGACGAGGCGCTCCGAACCGCGAAGTTGACCGTCGAACCCGACGCGGTGTTCGACTGCGTGGCGTACAAGCCCGCCGAGGTCGCTTCGGCGGTCGATATCTTCGCCGACGTGGACGCCTACGTCTACATCTCCAGCGGCGCGGCCTACGGAAGCGAGGTCATCCCGAAGCGCGAAAACGAGACCGCGCTCTGCGACTGCACCGACGAGCAGGCGGCGGACGACTCGGGCGCGAGCTACGGCCCGCGAAAGGCCGAGGGCGACCGGGTCGTCTTCGAGGCGGCCTCGCGGGACATCAACGCGATGTCCGTCCGCCCGTGTATCGTCTACGGTCCCGAAGACTACACCGAGCGCCTCGACTACTGGATCGACCGCGTGCTGAACTACGACCGCGTCGTCGTCCCCGGCGACGGGACGAACGTCTGGCACCGCGCCTACGTCGAGGACGTGGCGAGCGCGATGCGCGTCGTCGCCGAGGAGGGCGAGGCCGGCGAGGCCTACAACGTCGGCGACAGACGGCTCGTGACGCTCGAAGAGATGGTCGAAGTCATCGCCGACGCCGCGGGCACCGACGTCGAGGTCGTCCACGCGGGCGAGCGCGAACTCGCCGCGGCCGACCTCTCGATGGACGACTTCATCCTCTACCGCGACTACCCGCACGTCCTCTCGACGGACAAACTCGCCAGCCTCGGCTGGGGGTCCACTCCCGTCGAGGAGGCGATGCGCCGGTCGGTCGCCGACCACCGCGAGAGCGACCGCGACGGCTCCGAACACGACCCCGGCCGCGACGCCGAACAGCGCGTGCTCTCGATTCTCGACACGCTCTGAGGCGGGGTGATTCGCTCGAAAAACCGAGGCGGCGGTCGCGACGAACTCAGCCGCTGAACTGGCCGTCGTGGTCCATCTCGGGGACCTCGTCTTCGAGCCACTCGCGGAACCACTTGACGCGTTTGAGCCGCTGGTGGGCGAAGCTCTGGGCCGTGTCGGTTTCGAGTCGCGCGGAGGCGTCGCGGCCGCGTTCGAAGACGCGCTCGACCATCTCGGCGGCGTCCATGTGGGTCCGGGCCTCGTAGCCCATCCGCAGGAGCATCAGCGCGGTGCCGTTCGCGCCGATTTTGTCGAGGATGTCGGCCTCGATGAGACAGCGCGTCTCCAGCGACACGTCCGTCAGCGACCCCTGATACGAGTGGTCGGAGACGACCTGGCACACCTGGTCGACGAACGACTCGGGGTAGTCGCCGTGGCTACTGAGGAACTCGCGGGCGACGCGAGCGCCCTCCTCGGCGTGGACGTCCTGGTCGGCTTCGAGTTTCGAGATATCGTGAAAGAGGGCGGCCACGCGAACGACGTTCACGTCCGCGCCCTCGCGGTCGGCGATGCGCGTCGCGAGGTCGACGACGTTGAGGATGTGGTTGAACCGGTACTCCGCGGAGTGCCACGGGTACCAGCGCATCCGCCCGCCGTCGTCTTCGTTTTCGACGCTCGCAGAGAGATAATCCGAGACGAAGCGCTTCATGTCTTCGAACTCCGCGTCGGAGACGGCCGACTCTTTGATTTCAACGCCCACGGCAGAACCTCCGTCGGTGTTGGCACGTGCGTATTCTCATTACACAGAATGAGGGTCGTTCCACTCTTAGGCGTTACGACACCCTGAGTCGCGGGAACCGTGCTCTCGGGCGAACAGACCGGGTCTCGTGGCCGGTGGTGTGAACCCGTGCCACATCGGAGAGAGTTAACTCGCCCAGCCGCATCGTATCCGCCGTGACCGACGCACGATACCTCGACGACGCGGCGACAGACGAGTTCGAGGCGACCGTCGAGACGGTCCGCGGGAGCGACCGCGTCGTCCTCGACCGAACCTACTTCTATCCGACCGGCGGCGGCCAACCACACGACACGGGGACGCTCTCGACCGGCGGCGAGCGCTGGGACGTGACCGACGTCCGGAAACGCGACCGAATCGAACACGTCGTCGCGGGCGACGCGCCCGAACCGGGAACGACCGTCACCGGGCGGGTCGACGCGGCGCGGCGGCGCGCGCACAGTCGCTACCACACGGCTCAGCACCTCCTCTCTGCGGTCCTCCTCGACGAGTTCGACGCCGAGACGACGGGCAACCAACTGTACGCCGACCGCGCGCGCCTCGACTGCGCCTACGACCGCTTCGACGACGACGACCTCCGGACTATCGAGACGCGACTGAACGACCTCGTCGCGTCCGACCTCCCCGTCCGGTGGTACAGCCTCGACCGCGAGGAGGCCGAGGCGACGCTCGACCCCGAGCGGACCCGCCTGCACCTGCTTCCGGACTCGATTCGCGAGGTCCGAATCGTCGAAATCGGCGACGCCGAGGACCCCTTCGACCGGACCGCCTGCGCGGGGACGCACGTCGCATCGACGGGCGACATCGGCGCGGTCTCCGTCACCGGACGGACGACCCAAGGCTCGGCGCACGAGTGCGTGAACTTCGCCCTCGAATAGCCGGTCGCCGGTCGAATCGACTCCTCGACCGCGACCTCGACCGCGACTACGCGGACCGGGACGCTTCTGCCCGCGCCCGCGGCTCGCACACCCAGCCCTCGCGGACCGGGACCAGCTCGTAGCCCGCCTCCCGGAGCAACGCTTTCGCCGCCGCCTCGTCGTGGCTCCCGCGGGCGTCGTGCAGTTCGAAATACACCGTCGGCCGGTGCTCACCGAGGACCGCTTCCGCCCCTCGGAGCACGTTCAGCCCGAACCCTTCGACGTCGACTTTCAGGTGGTCCGGCGGCGGGACCGTCCCAGAATCGACGAGCGAGTCGAGCCGCCGCATCGACACCGACGCCGTGTCGACGACCCGCGCCGCCCACGCGCTCGCGTGGTCCCGCGAGAACGACCCCAGTTCGTCGTAGCTCGACAGGTGGAACGCCCGCGATTCGTCGGCTTCACCGAGGCCGCAGTCGAGCAGGTCCACCCGGTCGTCGAAGTCGTTGACCTCGACGTTCGCCCGCAACTGGTCGACGACCCCGGGATGCGGCTCGACGGCGACCACCCGCGCCGAGGGCTCGCTGGCCGCGACCGCGAGGGTGTAGGTGCCCGTGTTCGCGCCCACGTCGACGACCACGTCGCCGTCGTCGAGACCGAGCAACAGCGCCTGTAAGAGCACGTCGTTGCCGTGGCGGTTGTACAGTTCGTAGCTCCTGAAACTCGTCCGCCCGACGTGTTTCTTCGTGGCGACGAGCCGTCGCTCGTAGTTCGCCCGGACGAGCGCGTAGTGGAGGGAGTACGCGAGGTGGCGAGCGGCCGACACCGGGTGCAGGAGAGACACGTTAGTGTATTGTCATTGTGTGCCGATAAAAATCGCTCGGCGGCGAAGCGCCACGCTCTTCGCGGTAGGTCGTCGGAGAAGTGTCGAGTAGTCCCGGGCGGATTCGAACCACGAAGACTCGAATCCTCTCGTCTTCTGGGTGTCGAATCGCCTTCCGTGACAAATTCGTGGCTCACCGTTCGGTTCGCCACAGAATTAGTAGTCCCGGGCGGATTCGAACCGCCGTCAGCGGCTGTCTTCTCGGCACGCATTGAACCGTACCAATCCAAAGGCCGCTATGATTGGCCACTACACCACGGGACTTCGGTGATGTCGTCCACTCGTCGGTTGTCCGCTGGTAAATGAAAACGCTTCGGTTCCGGTCGGTCGCGTCGGCGACTAATCGGCGGCTTCCGTCTCCGTCTCGGGTTCCGCGCCGCACACGTCGAGATACTCGCAGGCGTCGGTCTCGGGGTCGAAACAGTCGGGACAGTCGGAGTTGCGGTCGATGATGGTGTCGAGTCGCTCCGCGATCATCCCGTCGATGACGGGTTCGAGCTCGCGGGCCTCCGCGCGGAACTCCTCGACGTCGAGGACGTTCGAGAGGAAGCGCTCGATGATGCAGTAGGTCTGGAGCGCGTCGCGGGCGCGGACGATGCCGTCGTCCGTGAGCGTGACGCCCTTGTACTTCTCGTGTTCGGCGAGGCCACGGGATTCGAGCTTGCCGATCATCTCGTTCGCACTCGCCGGACTCACCTCCATCATGTCCGCGAGCGCGCCGGTGGCCGCCGGGCCGTTGTCCATCTCCTGCAGCAGGTAAATCGCCTTGACGTATTGGTCTGCCGTGTTCATCGTTTCACTCGCGGTCTTCCATGATTCGCGTCACTTCTTCTACGCCCTCGGCCTCCTCGTCGCGAATCGCCGACAGCGTCGCGACGAGTTCCTCGCGGTCGATAGAGAACTGTGCCTCGCTCGCCTCGATGGCCTCGATGACGTCGTCGTAGAACTTGTAGGCGGTCTCCTCGTTACAGAGCTGGTCGTACAGCACGCCGTCGAAGTCCTCGGGCTTCGTCTGGCCGTACTGGGCCTCGACCAGCGCCTCAATCTCCTCGAAGGGGACGCTGTCGACCTCCAACCGGTCGACGACGGCTTCGAGGCGTTCGCGGTGGTCCGCGGACTCCTCGGCGGCGTGCGAAAGCAGGGCCCGAATCTCCTCGTCGAGCGCGTCTTCGTCGAGTTCCTCGTGGTGGTGGTAGGCGCGCGCCTCCACGACCTCTTCGAGGACGATACCGATCTGGAGGAGTCGTGCGAGCTGGTGGTCCGAGCTGACCTGATACCCGACGCTCACGGACTCGTCCCCCTCACCGTTCGAAGACACGGTCCCGCGACGTACATACACACCTCTCCGAGAGTAACCGACTTAAGCGGTTCCCTCGCGGGTCGGCGAGGCGGGAAGAATCGGTCGGCGAAACGGCGAAAAAACGGTCGGCGAAGCCGCGCCGCGGAGCGGTCGGACTACCGCAGGCGGGCCGCGATGAGTTCCTCGAGATCGTCGCGGAACTCGTCGACGGCAATCTCTTCGAGGACGGGGACGAAAAAGCCCTCCACGAGCATGTTACGGGCCTGTTCTTCGGGGATGGACCGAGAGACCATGTAGAAGAGGTCCTCGGTGTCGACCTGCCCGACGGAGGCGGCGTGCGACGCCTCGGTGTCGTGGTTGTTGATGATGAGCTTCGGCGACGCGTCGGCCTCGGACTGGTCCGAGAGCATCAGCGTGTTCTCGCGCTGGTAGGAGTTCGTGCTCCACGCGTCGCGGCCGACGTCCTGGACGCCCTCGTACACCGAGCGCGCCTCGTCGTCGAGGACGCCGCGGGTCACGAGGTCGGCCGTCGTGTTCTCGGCTTTGTGCCAGACGCGGGCGTTCACGTCGAGGTGCTGGTCGTCGTGACCGAAGAACGCGCCGACGATTTTCGTCTCCGACGCCTCGCCGTTGAGTTCGGTCTCGACGTCGCTCCGGGTGAGCCGCGAGCCGAGGTTCCCCTCGATCCAGTTGACCGTCGAGTAGGTGTCGGCGTCGGCGCGCTTGAGCGAGTACGTGTACGTCTCTTCGTCGAGGTTCTGCAGGGAGCCGTACTGGACGTACGAGTTCTCGCCCGCGTCGATTTCGACGAGGTTCGAGAAGTACCGCGCGTCGTCGACGCTGTCGCCGGACTCGATGGCTTCGAGGATGGTGACCGACGAGGACTTCTCGGTGACGACGAGCGTGTGGCTGAACAGCGACCGAGAGTTCATCTCGGCGCGAATCTTCACGTCCTCGGCGTCGACGCCCTCGGGGACGTAGATGAACGTGCCCGTGGTGAAAAGCGCCGCCGAGAGAGCCGTGAGGTAGTTCGTCTCGGGGTTGACGACCGAGCCGAAGCGCTCCTCGATGAGGTCGCCGTACTCGTCGAGCGCCTCCGTGAAGGGGAGGACCACGACGCCCTCGGGCGACTCGCGGGTCGTCTCGTCGGCCTGGTTCAGCGGGTCGACGAGCGACTCGAAGTCGAGCGCTTCGAGGTTCGTCCAGCGGCGACCGGGCGTCTGGATGACGTCCGGCAGTTCGAGCTCGTCGAGTGCTTCGAGGGCTTCGAGTCGGGCCTCGAGGAGCCACTCCGGCTCGTCCCGTGCGTCCGAAATCTCTCGTACCGTCTCTGCGGACAGGTTCGCGGGAAGTTGCGCACTCATTGGTTATCCGAGGCTACCCTCCATCTCGAGTTCGACGAGTCGGTTGAGTTCGACCGCGTACTCGATGGGCAGTTCCTCCGTGATGGGTTCGATGAACCCGGAGACGATCATCTGCTTCGCGTCGTCGTCGTCGAGGCCGCGCGACTGGAGGTAGAAGATGTCCTCGTCGCCGATCTTGCCGACGGTCGCCTCGTGGGCGACGTCGACCTGCGACTCGTTGATCTCCATGTACGGCATCGTGTCCGAGGTGGACTCGTTGTCGAACATGAGCGCGTCACACTCGACCGCGGTCGAGGAGTTCTTCGCGCCGTTGGCGATGTGGACGAGACCGCGGTAGTTCGTGCGGCCGCCGTCCTTCGAGATGGACTTCGACTCGATGGTCGACTTCGTCTCGGGGGCGTTGTGGTACACCTTCGCGCCGGTGTCGATGTTCTGGCCCTCGCCCGCGAAGGCGATGGTGATGTGGTTGTCGGAGGCGCCGCGGCCCTTCAGAATCGACGCCGGGTACAGCATGGTGGCCTTCGAGCCCATCGAGCCCGAAATCCACTCCATGCGGCCGCCCTTCTCGACGATGGCGCGCTTGGTGTTGAGGTTGTAGGTGTTCTTCGACCAGTTCTGCACGGTCGAATACTGGACGTGGGCGTCCTCGCCGACGAACACTTCGACGCCGCCGGAGTGGAGGTTGAACGCGGAGTACTTGGGAGCCGAACAGCCCTCGATGTAGTGGACTTCGGAGCCCTTCTCCGCGACGATGAGCGTGTGCTCGAACTGGCCCATGCCCTCGGAGTTCATGCGGAAGTACGCCTGCACCGGCATCTCGACCGTCACGTCCTCGGGGACGTAGACGAACGAGCCGCCGGACCAGATAGCGCCGTGAAGCGCCGCGAACTTGTTGTCGCTCGGGGGGACGCACTTCGTCATGAAGTACTCCTTGACGATGTCTTCGTGCTCCTGGACCGCCTGGTCCATGTTCATGAAGACGACGCCTTTCTCCTCCCAGCGCTCCTGCATGTTCTGGTAGACGACTTCGGACTCGTACTGGGCGCCGACGCCCGAGAGGGCGTTCTTCTCGGCTTCCGGGATGCCCAGCTTGTCGAAGGTGTCCTTGATGTCGTCCGGCAGGTCGCGCCAGTCGTCGACGCCGCCGCGGACTTCCACGTCGGGTCGGATGTACGGGACGATTTCGTCCACGTTGACCTCGGAGAGGTCAGGCTGGCCGGGCCAGTCGGTCGGCATCGGCATCTTCTGGTACTGCTTGAGCGCGCGAAGGCGGCGCTCGAGCATCCATTCGGGCTCGTCTTTGTCCTCCGAGATGACGCGGATGGTCTCTTCGGTGAGACCCTTCTCGGCCACGAACGCGGCCTTCTGCTCCTTCTTGAACTCGAAGCGAGCTTCCGTGTCTGTCTCTTTGAGGTGGTCTTGGTCGGAACTCATGATGTTGGGGGATTACGCGGCTTCGTACACTTCCTCACGGACCCAGTCGTAGCCCTTGTCTTCGAGTTCGGACGCGAGCGAGGCGTCGCCGCTCTTGACGACCTTGCCGTCCAGCATGATGTGGACGTGGTCCGGCTCGACGTATTCGAGGATACGCTGGTAGTGAGTGATCTGGAGGATACCCGTGCCCTGCTCGTCGCGCAGTGCGTTGATACCCTTCGAGACGTCCTGCAGGCGGTCGATGTCGAGACCGGAGTCGATCTCGTCGAGCACCGCAATCGAGGGCTCGAGAATCGCGGCCTGAAGGACCTCGTTTTGTTTCTTCTCGCCGCCGGAGAAGCCGGCGTTGAGGTAGCGTTGCATGAACTTCTCGTCCATGTCGAGGAGGTCCATCTTCTCCTTGAGGAGCTTCTGGAACTCGGCGACGCCGACTTCGCCGTCGTCGACGTTACCCTCCATCGGGGAGGTGTCGTAGCCGGCTTCCGCTTCTTCTTCCTCGTCGTCCTCGCCGAAGAGGAGCTCCTCGCGCTCGTCGATTTTCGCGTTGAGCGCGGTGCGGAGGAAGTTCGTCATGGTGACGCCCTCGATTTCCGCGGGGTACTGGAAGCCGAGGAAGATACCGAGCGCGGCGCGCTCGTTCGGCTCCAGTTCCAGAAGGTTCCACGTGCGGGCGTCGTCCGGGATTTCGACGTCGCCGAAGTCGTCGTCCTCCAGGTGAAGGAGGATTTCTCCGTCGGTTACTTCGTAGGCGGGGTGTCCGGCGATGATTTTAGAAGTCGTAGACTTGCCGGAGCCGTTGGGACCCATCAGCGCGTGGATCTCACCGGATTTGACTTCCAGGTCGACACCTCGCAGAATCTGCTCACCGTCTTCCTCCGCGACTCGTGCGTGGAGGTTCTTGATCTCGAGAGTTGCCATCGTTGGTTCGTTGCCTCGTACTCGAAGGGTAGGGAGTATCGCCCATAATGCTTGCGCATTCACCCCCGCCACCTTTTGCAGAAAGAAAATTTGTTTTCAAATCCGCAAAGAATCGGAGCGATTCGCGACACGCGTCCGGGTTTCGGACAGCCGAACACCGTTACGGTCCCGCCGACTATGTAACCAGATGTGGTTTCGTGAGTCCCCGTTGCGAACGCTCACATGAAACTGCCGAGGCCGGTCTGTTCCTGCCCGCTTTTCACCTCGTCCCACGACATCCCGAGCGCCTCGATGACGCGGGAGATGGGCCCTTCGAGCGTCTTTGTGAGCATCGTCTCCCAGTCGACTTCGAACTCCTCGGGAATCTGGTCCGCGTACTCGAAGCAGATGACGTCGGGGTCGCGCTTGAACTCCCGGTAGAGGTCGTCGACCTGCGGGTCGAACTCGCCGGCCTCCATCTCGCGGAACCACGACGGGTGGACCTTCTTGAGGTAGACCCGCTTCGGCTTCGACCCCCGACCGAAGTTCGTCCCGAGGAAGGCGTTGGCGTACTGCGCCCCGCGGACGTGTGCGGTCGGCGTCTCGTACGCCGAGAGGCGCTTGCCGATGCCGCCGGGGATGCCGGCCTGTTCGAGCGGCAGGTTCCCCGACTCGAAGTCGGTGATGATGTCGTGGAGGTAGTCTTTGATGACTTCCGTCTCCTCGCCGTGGACGATCATGTCGATGACGTCCTTCTGGACCTCTTTGGTTATCTGCGCGATGTCCGACCGTTTGTACTCGAAGCCCGTGATATCGATGTCGTCGACGTCCTTGCCCTCCTTCCAGACGATGTGGCCCGCGTAGCGCTTCTTTTTCCCCGCCTGGAAGAACCGCCGGTAGAGCTTCTCGAACTCGATTTGGAAGCGGTGTTCGTCCGCGCCCAACTCGTCGCGCGCGAAGTCGTCGTAGGCGGCGTTGATGTGCTCCTCGATGTCGAACGACTGCTCGATGGCTTCTTCTTTCGACACGTCGGGGCCGAGTTCGAGCATGACGCTGTCGGTGTCGCCGTAGGCCACGTCGTAGCCGATTTGGTTCGCGGCCTGTTCCGTGAACTCGATGACCTTCCGCCCGGTCGCCGTCACCGCCGCGCCCATCTCCTTGTCGTAGAGTCGGAAGCGGTCCCAGCCCAGCACGCCGTACAGCGAGTTCATGATGACCTTCACCGCGGCCTGCTGGCGGTCGAACTGCTCGTACTCCGACGAGCCGGGGTCGTGGGAGTTCCGTAGCGACTTCTTCTCCTCCCGCTCGGTGAGGAGTTCGTCGACCATCTCCCGAATCATGCCGTCAGGCTCCTGTTGGAAGTGCGTCCCGTTGGGCGCGCGGAACATCTCCCCGTCGTAGCGCTCGGGGTCGACCTTCGTCTCCGGCGACGCGTTGATGGTCACCATGCACATCGGATACAGCGACTTCAGGTCGAGCACCGTGACGTTCTCCTTGACGCCGGTGATGGGGTCGAACACGGCCCCGCCCTCGTAGTCCTCCGACTCCTGTTTCCCCTTCGAGGGGAGCGCGAACTCGCCGTGGACCTTGTGGAGCACGTAGATGTCGACGGTGTCGCCGGGCGTCGGCGCGTCTTCGAGCTTACAGCCGACGAACGTCCGCACCTCGTCCCAGAAGGCGATGATGTCCTGTTTCCGGTCGATTTCGACGCACAGCTCCACGTCGCGGAGGTTGTATTCGAGCAGGCGCTCGGGGTCTTCCTCCCAGAGGTCGCCGATGTCGCCCGAGTAGCGCTCCTTGCCCGCGTCGAGTTCGAGTTCGCCGACCGCGTCGAGGCGGTAGGATTCGAGTTCGGTGAACTGAGTGCGCTTGTAGGCGTACAGCAGGTCGAAGACGACGCGTCCCTTGATGTCCGGGCCGCCCCAGCCGCCGCGCCAGACCTCGCCGAGCCGCGACATGCGGTTGTAGTCGAGGTTCAGGTCGGTCGTCGGGTCGACTTCCTCCAACCGGTCGAGGAAGTACGGCGCGTCGAAATCCTCGAAGTTCCACCCGGTGAGGATGTCAGGGTCGGTCTCCTCGATGTACGCGAGGAAGGCGTCGAGCATCTCGGCCTCCGCGTCGAACGTCCGGACCTCCACGTCCGCGTCCTCGCCGAGAAAGTCGTAGTTCGGCAACGCGTCGGGGCGCTTGCCGAGGCCGTCTTCGGCGACGGCGTGCCAGACGACGTACTCGTCGCGGTGGGAGTCGTGGCTGGTCAGACAGATAATCGGCTCTTCGCCCTCCTCGGGGAAGCCGTTCCGGTCGTTGACCTCGATGTCGAAGGTGTTCACCCGGAGGTTCGCGTCGACCTCCGCGGGCGCGACCTCCTGGTGGGGAATCTGAATCGTCCCGTCGCCGTCGTCGAGGCGGCGCGCGGGGACGCAGACGCCGCTTTTGATGTCCTTGTCGATAAGCAGGCGGTTCGGAAAGAGGATGTCCGCCTCGTAGTGGTCGAACTCGTCGCGAATCTGGCCGACGTCGCGGGGGGTGCGGCCGAAAATCTTCGTCAGTTCCTCGCCGCGAATACTCTCGAACCCGTCCTCGGTGCCGGTGATTACGTCCTTGTCGAGCGCGTCGTCGTCGAGGCTGTCAGTGGGCGCGTAGAAGTACGGTCGGAACCCGAGCACGCGGACGTGCTCGGTCTCGTCGTCCGCCGTCCGACCGAAGATGTGAATCACCGGGTACTCGTCGCGGCCCGCGCCCTCGATGGTGTAGTCGACCTGCGTGACGGCCAGTTCGACCGTCCCGTCCGGGTCGGGAAACCGCACCTCGTCCGTGTCGATGACGTCGGAGACGTGCTGGCCGGCGTCGCCGGCGACGATGGCGGCCTCCTCGTCAGGCCGCGCGTCGCCCGCGCCGTCGGCGTCGTTCCCCCCGAAGTCGGTCAGACCCGTCTGCGTCATGGCAGTCGCTTCGGCGGCGCGGCTAAAAACCCCGGCGTTTCCGCGAACCGCACCCCGAATCACGGAAAGACATTTACCCATGTATGACATTCCTTGTCACACGATATGACCGACCACGCAACTCCGGAGCGGTGGGATGGCACGATCGACGGCGACGGACCGACTGGTCCGACGGGAGCCGAGACGGTCGAATCCTACGATATCGACGGTGGCGTGGTGTTCTACGACGCGGAGAACCCACTCGCGTGGGTCGAGGCCTCGCGCTCGATGCGCCTCGACGACTGCGCCTGACTCGGCCGAAACGGACACTTTTTCTCGGCACGGCGTCTCGACGCGAGCGTGACGGACGACGAGCGACGCGAGGGAACAGCCGCCGACGCGGCCGACGGGGACGACGACGCGGAGCGTCCGTCGGCGGACATGGCCTCGAAAATCGACCCGGAAAAACGGTGGGGCGACCCCGAGGCCCGCTGGGACCCGGAAACCCGCTGGGGGAACCCCGAAAAGGACCTCCCGACGATTCCCCGCGTCCGCATCCCCGGCGAAGACGCCGGCGACGGCGACGACTCCAACGGCGAGGGCGACGATGCGCCGGAGTTCTCCCCCGACGTGAACCCCGAAGTCGCCCGACTGTTCTGGGCGAGCGTGGTGCTCGCCAACGTCGGCCTCGCGGGACTCACGGTGGGACCGATGCTCGTCTACTTCCGCGGCGACACGCTCCTCGGCGGCGGCCTGTTCCTGTTCGGCGCGGTCGTGCTCGTCCGCGTCTACTCCATCTACCGGGAGTTCAAGCGAGGCGAGTGGCGAGACGACGAGGGTGACGACGGCGATGAAAGCGACGACAGCGACGGAGATGACGCGGACGACGGCGGACCGACCGAAGACGCAGGCAACGCGGACGGCCCCGCCGCGGACGCTCCCGAGCGCAACCGCTAACAGTCACTGCGCCCTTCATCGGCACATATGCGAACCGTGCGCGGGCCGGACGGCCGGACGTACCTCCTCGTCAAGCAGTCGAGCGACGCCAGCCGCGTCCGCGACCCGGAGACCGGCGAGGAGCGACACCTACCGAACGACGACCTCGAAGCCGTGAGCGGCGAGTCCCCGCTCGAAACCGCCGCGCGCGCCGTCCCCGAACCCGCCCGGCGAATCCTCGTCGCGGTCCCGACCGAGCGCGGTCTGGGCCTGCTCGTCGACCTCGTCGACCGCGGGCCGCTCCCCGTGGTCGACCTCCTCGGTGCCTACGACCTCTGCGAGAGCGACCTCCACGGCCTCTTGACCGAGTTCCGGGCCGCCGACCTCGTCGCCGAGGCCACGGTCTACGGGGAGCGCGGCTACGAGGCGACCGACGCCGCGAAAGAAGGAATCGAGCTCCTGCGGGCGAGCGAATAAGCGCCGAGGAAGGGGCGACCGCCCTCAGTCGTCCGCGAGCGCGCCCTCGATGGTCGGCGCGTCGGTCCGCTCGACCGTCGAGCGGTTCGTCGTCGGGTTCTTCTCCACGCGGACGAGGTCGTCGGCCGCGCCGACCAGCTTGTCGTCGTGGCTGACGATGAGAATCTGCTTGACGCCGCGGCTCTGCATGTCCTCGACGAGGTCGACCAGCCGCGAGACGTGGCCGTCGTCGAGGAAGACCGTCGGCTCGTCGAGGATGAGCGGCGGAAGCGGCGCCGCGCCGTCGATTCCCTCGGCGAGGAGCCGGTAGATGGCACACCGGAGGCTGAGGTTGAACAGGGCGCGCTCGCCGCCAGAGAGCTGTTCGGGTTCGAGCGCGGTGCCGTCCTTCTGGAACACCGTCAGCCCGTACTCGCCGTCGAGCCGGATTCGCGAGTAGGCGTCGTTGGCGTAGACGAGGTCGAACGTCTCGTTGAGCATCCGTTCGAGCACCTCGACGTTGCGCTGGCGAAGCTCCGCCCGGAGGTCGCCGTAGGTCGATTCGAGCGTCGAGACCTCCTCGTGGACCGATTCGAGGGCGTCCACGCGCTCGGCGAGGTGTTCGCGGCGCTCTCGGAGGGCGTCCAACTGTTCGAGTTCGGCCTCGACGCCGCCGACGCGGCTCTGGAGTTCGTCGCGGTCGTCGCGCAACTCGGGAAGCACCTCGTCTTCGACCCGTTCGAGGTACGCCGCGGCCTTCTGCTTGCGCTGTCTCGCCCCCTCGACCGCCTCCTCGTCGACCGTCTCTCGGAGTTCGTCGCGGCGCTCGCGGCGCTCTCGGAGGTGTTCGCGGCGCTCGCGGTTCACCTCGGCGAGCGTCTCGCGCTTCTCGCGGAGCCGGTCCCGCGCGTCGATTTTCTCGGCCCGCGCGTCGACCACCGACTCGACGCGATCGAGTCGGTCGCGCCGGTCGCCGAGGGCGTCGAGGTCGGATTCGAGCGATGCGACCGTCTCTGCGACTTCCTCGGCCCGCTCGGCCTGCGTCGTCGCCGCCTCGCGTTTCTCTTCGGCTTCGGCTTCGAGTTCCGCGGCCGCCTCGCGCTTCTCCGCGGCGGCCTCGCGGCGGCTCTCGACGGTCTCCTCGCGGTCGGCGATGCGTTCGTCCACGAGGTCGAGTCTGTCGCGCTGGGAACTCGCGCGGGTCTCGACTTCGACCAGCGCCTCGGCCGCCTCGACGGCCGCCGAGCGCGACTCGACCGCCGATTCGAGCGATTCGCGGTCGGCCTCCAGCGACTCGACCGCGGCCTCGCGCTCGCTGATGGCGTCGACGTGGGGCGACCCCTCGACCGGCTGTCCGCACTCGGGGCACTTGCCCGCGTCGCGGAGGCGCTCGGCCTCGGCGAGCCGCTCGCGCGCGTTCTTCAGTTCGGTCTCCGTCTCCGCGAGCGACTCGCGGGCGTCGGACCGCGCCTCCCGTCGTTCTTCGAGGAGGTCGGCGGCCTCGCCGAGTTCGACGGGTGCGTCTTCGAACCGCGCTTCGGCGTCGTCGAGCGACGACCGAAGCTCGGCGCGCGTCTCGCGGAACGATTCGAGCTCTCGCTCGGCCTCGGCGGCGGTCTCCGCGTCGGCGTCGGCGGCCTCGCGTTTCTCCGCGGCGCGCGATTCGAGGTCGTCGGCGCGCTCGGCGAGCCGCTCGGCCTGCGTCTCGAACGCCTGCGCCCGCGTCCGCGCCTCCGAGAGGTCGTCGCGGAGTTCCGCCTCGCGCTCCGACAGCGCCTCGCGCGCGTCGGCTATCGCCTCGTCGCTCGCGTCGTCGAGGTCGGCCCGAGCGAGGGCGTCGTCGATGTCCGATTCGAGTTCGTCGGCGGCGGCGTCGAGTTCGCGGATTCGCTCCGAGAGGTCGTCTCGCTTCGTCTCGTCCGCGGAGATCTTCGCGGTCAGGTCCTCGATTGTCGCCTCGATTTCGTCGAGTCGATCCCGCTTTTCGGCGTGTTCGTCGAGCGTCGCCTCGGCGGCGTCGAGCGCCGACTTCGCCTTGTCGCGCTGGTCCTCGTAGTTCGAAATATCCTCGTCGAGGGAGTCGAGTTCGGATTCGAGCGCGTTGAGCGTCGCGTGGAGGTCCGCGTCCTCCTTGGCCTCGATTTGCGACTCGACGTCTTCGAGGACGCTCCGCTTTTTCGTCAGCACGTCTTCGACCCCGAGCCGGGCGTTGCCGGCGCGCTCGCGGTACGTTTCGAGCTTCCCGAGCTGGAGGAGGTCGTCTATCATGTCCTGCCGCTGGCTCGGCGTCGCGTTGATGAGCTTGTTGACCTCGCCCTGCTGGACGTACGCGCAGTTCACGAACGCCTCGGCGTCCATCCGCAGGAGCGACGCGACGTGCCGGCGAACGTCGCGCGCGCCTTCGACGGTCCCCTCGGGACCTTCGAGGACGCACTTCGCGGTGGTCGCGCGGTCGCCGGAGACGCGAATCCGGCGGTCGATGCGGTACTCGCCGCCGTCGTGGACGAATTCGAGCGCGATTTCGGCGTCGTCCGCGCCCGTCGTCACCACGTCTTCGAGCGGCCCCGCGAGCGCCTTCGAGCCGTAGAGCGCGAAGAAACACGCTTCGAGGAGCGACGACTTGCCACTACCGTTGACGCCGTGGATGACCGTGACGCCGTCTCTGAGGTCGAGTTCGGCGTCCTCGTAGGGCTTGAAGTTCCGGATGGCGATGCGGGTGAACCTCACGCGAAATCACCCAGCGAACTGTCGCGACTCGCCGCCGGGTCCGCGGGGGCCTCCGAGTCGGTGTCGGCGGTCGTCTCCGGGTCGGTCTCGGTCGTCTCCGGGTCGGTCTCGGTCGCGTCTTCGGCGGCTTCAACGTCTTCAACGGTTTCGGAATTCTCGCCTTCGTCCTCACCTTCGGTCTCGCGCTCGGCGGCGACGAAGGCGTCGGGGTCGTCCGAGAGGAGCGATTCGACGCGCTCGCGCACCTCGTCGCGGACGTTCGAGTCGGCGACCTTGCTCGCGCGGACCGTCTCGTCCACGTCGAGGGCGGCGCTCGACAGGCCCATCTCGCGGACCCGCTCGCGCACCGCGTCGTCGGGGTCGGCGAAGGTCACGTCGGTCGCCAGGTCGGCGTCGTCGTCGATGTCGCGTTTGTCGTTGACGCGGGCGACGAGCGCGCCCTCCTCGACGGCGAACGACTCGACCGCCGCGGGCGTGACGGCGTCGCCCTCGCCCCGCAGTTCCACGATGACGACCGCGTCTTCGACGTCGAACTCGCGGACGCGCTGGCGGACGCGCTCGATGCCCTCGTCGCCGGCGAGGTCGACCTCGACGAAGGCGAACGGGCGCGTTTCGAGGGTGCGACGGCGGATGTCGACCGCGTCGGGCGCGAACTCGACGAGGTTGTAGCCGCGCGGGTCGCGCTCGGTCGCGCTCGCGCGCTCGGTCGACCCGCAATAGGTCACCCACGTCCCGTCGAGGTCGGCGGTGTCGGGGACGTGGTTGTCGCCGAGGAGGACCGCGTCGAAGTCGACGTTCGACTCGGCGAGGACGGTTTCCGTCTCCCAGTCGGCGTGCGCGAACGGCGTAAACAGACCGTGGGCGACGAGCACCGCGCGCTCGGCGTCGTGGGGTTCGAACTGGTAGTCGAGTTCGTCGCGTCGGGAGCGCGGGACGTGGTCGAGCCCGTAGAAGGCCACGTCGCCGACGACGTGGGGGTCGCGTCCGAGCCTCGTCGCCAGTCCGAGGCGCTCGAAGAGGTCGAGCCACTGGCCCCCGCGGGTCGACTCGTGGTTGCCGACGATGGCGAGGAAGGGAATCCCGGCGTCGTCGAGGCGGCGGAGCGCGGCGAGCGTCCCGAGGAGGTCGGGGAGTTCGGGACGGCGGTCGTGGTAGAGGTCGCCCGCGTGGACGACCGCGTCGACGTCGCCGTCGAGCGCGTCCGCGACGACCCGCTCGAAGGCGTCGAGGAAGTCCTGTCGGCGCTCCGGCGAGTGGTACTGCTGATACCCGATGTGGGTGTCGCCGGTGTGTATCACCCGTGTCATCTATCACCCGGTTCGCCACCGCCGCTGAAAACGGTTGTGCGACCGGAGCGGAAGTGGTCGGCGTCCCGCGGTCGCCGCTCGGCGGCGCGAGACGTCCGGTTCGACTCGTCGGTGGCGTCCGCGAGCGCGATGCGGAGTCGGTCGAGGTCCGCGATGAGCGCCCGCCCACGACGCGCGCAGTCGTGGTGTCCGCGTCGAGCGGCCTCACCGACCGCTCGGCGGAGCGTCAGTTCGCCGCCGTCGGAGAGAAAGCGGGCGGCAGAAGAAAGCGACTGGAAGGCGTCACGCGCGTCGGCGACGACCTCGGCGGGCGGGCGCGACTCGGGTCGGTCGTCGATATCGGCGTCGGCGTCGGCGAGCGCGGAGAGCGCGCGGCCGACGTCGTCGGGAGCGGGCGAAGACATGTGCCGTCGTGGCCGCGCGTTCGGATTTAAATGTTGAGCGTGTAGAGCCGCTTGCGCGCGTCGGAGAACGAAAACCGGGAGTCGACCGCGCCCTCGTCTTCCAGCCGAGAGAGCGCGTAGCGGACTGTGCGCGGGGGCAGAAGCGATTCCTCGGCGATCTGGCTCTGGGTGAGCGTGTCCTCGTAGTCGAGAATCTTCGCGACCAACTTCGCGCTCGGGGGCATGTCCCGAACCGACGCCCAGCGGTCGTCTGCGTCGGGTTCGGACTCGCGTTCGACTGCTTCCGTAGTACTCATCGTACGAGACACCAAGCGATGCTATTAGATAATATTTGCTATCCATGAATATTACTGGGGGGAATTTATGTGACGCGCGTCAGACTCGTCATCCGGGCGGCAGACGCGCCCTAGGCGGCGAATCCCTCACACACCCGAAGCCTCTTATGAACCTGCACCCTATGCCGGATGATGACCGATACTGTGGACGACGTCGATCTCCCCTACGATAAGGACTCGGCGTCGCAGCAGGAGAAGATCACCGCCCTTCAAGAGCGGCTCGAAGTTCTCGAAACGCAAAACGAGGAGATGCGCGACAAGCTCCTCGACACGAACGCCGAGAACAACAAGTATCAACAGAAGCTCGAGCGCCTTACCCACGAGAACAAGAAGCTCAAGCAGTCGCCGCTCTTCGTTGCGACGGTTCAGGAAATCACCGACGAGGGGGTCATCATCAAGCAGCACGGTAACAACCAAGAGGCCCTCACCGAAGTGACAGACGAGATGCGCGAGGAGCTCGAACCCGACGCGCGCGTCGCCGTGAACAACTCTCTCTCCATCGTCAAGCGACTCGACAAGGAGACGGACGTCCGGGCGCGCGTGATGCAGGTCGAACACAGCCCCGACGTGACCTACGAGGACATCGGCGGACTCGAAGAGCAGATGCAGGAGGTCCGCGAGACGGTCGAGATGCCGCTCGACCGCCCCGAGATGTTCGAGAAGGTCGGCATCGACCCGCCGTCGGGCGTGCTCCTCTACGGCCCGCCGGGCACCGGGAAGACGATGCTCGCCAAGGCCGTCGCCAACCAGACGAACGCCTCGTTCATCAAGATGGCCGGCTCCGAGCTGGTGCACAAGTTCATCGGCGAGGGCGCGAAGCTCGTCCGCGACCTGTTCGAGGTCGCCCGCGAGAACGAGCCCGCCGTCATCTTCATCGACGAGATCGACGCCATCGCATCGAAGCGGACGGACTCGAAGACCTCCGGCGACGCCGAGGTCCAGCGCACGATGATGCAACTCCTCGCCGAGATGGACGGCTTCGACGAGCGCGGCAACATCCGCATCATCGCGGCGACCAACCGCTTCGACATGCTCGACCCCGCGATTCTCCGCCCCGGCCGGTTCGACCGCCTCATCGAGGTGCCCAAGCCGAACGAGGACGGCCGCGAGATAATCTTCCAGATTCACACCCGGAAGATGAACGTCTCCGACGACGTGGACTTCGTCGAACTCGCCGAGATGGCCGACAACGCCTCCGGTGCCGACATCAAGGCCGTCTGTACGGAAGCCGGGATGTTCGCCATCCGCGACGACCGCACGGAGATATACATGCAGGACTTCCTCGACGCCTGGGAGAAGATTCAGCAGGAAGCCTCGGACGAGACGGAAGTCTCCCGCGCGTTCGCGTAACCGACGCGAGTCGCGTTTCGTTCCGCCCGAGTTCGGGTTTCGACTCCGTTCGAATTCACTTTTCGCGCGACGCCGACCGCAGAGTGGCTACGCGGCGAACGCGACGTACGGCAGGACAAAGAGTGCGAGGAACATCGCGGCGAGGATGAGGCCATACCCACCGAGCGTCGCGGCCGCGGTCAGCCACGATTCGCGTCGGCCGGGGAGTTCGAACGCGGACATACTCGGTCGGTCGCGGTCGTGAATCATAAATCGTCGGAATTTCCGCGACCGAGTCGGGCGCGTCACCGGGCGGAGTCGGTCGAGTCGGACGCATCACCGGGCGGGGCCGGTCGAGTCGGTCGCCTCGGCGGGTGCCGCCGCCGCGGACCCCATCAGGTAGCCGCCGAACCCGATGAACCACAGGAGCACCGGGTACGCGACGTATCGCTCGATGCCGCCCGCACCGAGGAACGCGAGCGGGTGCGGGACGCCGAGCAGACCGAACGCGAAGATGCTCGCCAAGAGCGCGAGGACGAAGCCGCCGACCACGACCGAGAGATACCGGAACGGCGTCTCGATGACCCGCGCGGCGACGACCGCCGAGAGGCCGCCGGCGAAGAACGTCAAGAGGGCGAACAGCCCGTGCATCGGGGCTTCGCTCCCGTCGAAGACGCCCACGCCGAGGACGCCCGCGCCGAGGGCGACGACCGCGGCGGTGACGACGCGGTCACCGAACGCCCGGTGGACGAAGTAGCTCGCACCGAGGACCAACAGCCCCGAAAGCACCATCGTCGCGTTGAAAATCGTCGCCGACGGCTGGAGGATGACGCTGTTGGGCGGCCTCGTCGCGCCGAGGTCGCTTATCTCCTGTACGCCCGCGTTGTAGCCGGGATAGAACGTCTCGGCGGTGATAATTCCCATGAGCGCGAGCAGGCCGAACGCGAACAGTAACGCGCCGGCGACGAACCGCTCGCGGTGGGTACTGTGGGCGCTCGGCGTCTCCGCGATTCGGTCGGACCGAGTCTCGGTCGACGGACTGCCGTCCGGTCGGGCGTCGGTGGTTGCTGTCATCGTTCTCACACCGCCCGCCTAGACGTCTGACACGCCGATAACACCGACCGCTGGCTCTTAAACCGCGAGAATCCGGAGGGTCGAGAACCCGAAGTCGTCGCCCCAACCCGAACGACTGAAACCGACCGGGTCGCACCCACAGATATGGGCACGCCACTCGAAAGCCGCGAGGCGCAGGCCGAGGAGGTCCTCGACCGACTGTACGAGGAGTACCCCGACACCACCATCTCGCTTTCCTACTCGAACCGCCTCGAACTGCTCATCGCCGTCATGCTCTCCGCGCAGTGTACCGACGAGCGCGTCAACAAGGTCACCGCGGAGCTGTTCGAGAAGTACGACGACGCCGCGGAGTACGCCGCCGCCGACCAAGAGGAGCTGGCCGACGACATCAGCTCCATCACCTACTACAACAACAAGGCGAAGTACATCCGCTCCGCGTGCGCGGACATCATCGAAAAGCACGACGGCGAGGTCCCGGACACCATGTCCGCGCTGACCGACCTCGCCGGCGTCGGCCGGAAGACCGCGAACGTCGTCCTCCAGCACGGCCACGACATCGTGGAGGGCATCGTCGTCGACACCCACGTCCAGCGGCTCTCGCGCCGGCTCGGGCTGACCGAAGAGGAGTACCCCGAGCGAATCGAAGAGGACCTGATGCCGGTCGTCCCCGAGCGCGACTGGCAACAGTTCACCCACCTGTTTATCAGCCACGGGCGGGCCGTCTGCGACGCGCGCAACCCCGACTGCGACGCGTGCGTGCTCGAAGGCGTCTGTCCCTCCTCGAAGCGCGACCACGACGTCGACCTCGCCAGCGGCGAGGCGTGGTGAGGGTTCAGCCCAACACGTAGCCGCTCAGGTAGCGGTAGATACCGAGCAACCACGCGAGAATCCAGAAGACGACGTAGCCGAAGACGCCGACGCGGAGGCGGCCGCGCCACGCGCCCATGTTCTCGTGGAGGTCGTCGAGCGACACGGTCTGGTCCGGGTCGCGGTAGAGGTTCGCCCGCCACTTGGCCTGAAAGATGCGAACGATACCCGTGAGCGCGAAGACGAGCATCGCGTACGCCTGCAGGCCGAGAATCGCGTGCAGGGCGCTGAGGCCGTTGAGTTGCTGAAAGAGCCGCGGGAGCATCCACGTGACGACCGGGACCGTGTTCAACACGAGGCCGGGGAAGATGATTTTGAGGTGGTAGACGAGCACGTCCCACGACACCGTCTCGGCGTCGATCATTATCCACGCGCCGTAGATGTAAAACGGAAAACTGGCCGTGACGGTGATCGCGGCGAGCGTGGCGAGCGTCGTCTCGTCTGCCATCGCACGGCGTTCGGACCCGGGCGGCCTAAAGGGTCCGATGCGCGGCGTTCCGTTCGAGCGCTAGACCACGGAGCGGGGGTCGAACGCCGGCCGCGACGCCCCGGATTCGAGATTTGAACCACGACTTTCGAGCACCGAACCAACTGGGCCCACGTTTCGGGGCGTCGCACGACGGGCCGCACGCGACGAGCGCGCGGTTCGGGGTCGGAACACGTTTACCGGCGTGGACCCTACTCCGGGCCGATGTCAGACTCGTCTTCCGCCCCGGCCGACGATGGCACGTCGCCGGACGCGGACGCCGACGCCGCGATGTCCGACGCGGAGCTCGCGGCCCTCCGCGAGGAGGTCGAAGCCAAGTACGACTTCGAGAACTTCGGCCCGGCCGACATGGCGAAGATGACGCCCGAGGAGTGGGACGCCGCGTTCGACCCCGACTCGTGGATCGTCGGCGAGGAGCTACTCGACCGGGTCGAACAGGAGCTCCGCTACCGCGTCGCGATTCGGGAGGTGTTCGCCGTCCTCGAACGCGTGACCGAAGACGGCGAGCCCCGGGTTCTCGCGTACTCCGACGAGGGCTACGCCGTCGTCTACCCCGACGGGAGCGTCGAGGGCGAAGGAACCGTCCTCCGCGACGTGAAACCGACCGTCGCGCTCTGTTCGATGGAGGACTTCGAGGTGAACGACGCGCCCGAGACCGTCAGGCTCCCCGAACCCGAGGAGGTCGCACAGGGGACCGGCGACTTCGGCAATCGGATGCTCCAAATCGTCGCGTTCGGCCAGTTGCTCGGCGGGGTCGCGCTCATCGGGGCGTGGCTCGTTCTCCCCGACCTCGACTCGATTATCGCGCCGCTCGCCGGGCTGGGTTTTCTCGTCATCGGCTTTTTCCTCTTTGTCGTCGTGGCCAACGCCCGGCTCTCGGACCGCTTCCGCGCCGAAGAGTACCGGGACAGACTCCGCGTCATGGGCCTCGAAGGCGGGTCGCGCCCCGAGTTCGTGCCCGAGTTCGACGGGGACGAAACCGCCGCACCGTTGATCGAGGCCCCCGAGGGAGACGCCCACAGTTCTGAGGGCTGAGCCCGACGCGAACCCTCCTCGGAAACACCCTCCGTGACGGCATAGTCGGTGGGTTTAAGCGCATCCCATCCTGACGAACGACCGTATGAAAAGGCGGGAGTTTCTCCGAACGGCTGGCGGTGCGACAGCCGCCGCGACCGCTGCCGCCGGGACCGCTGCTGCGCAGGAAGGCGGCGGTGGAGCGCAGGTTCAACCCGACTTCGGTGGCCACCTCGACGGCGTCGACGGAGGCTACGAAGACCTCCGCGGCCAAAGCGAGGTCACCATCGAGGTCGGCGCGTCCGGCAACGGCGGGAACCTTGCGTTCGCACCGGCTGGCATCTGGATCGACACCGGTACGACCGTGACGTGGGAGTGGACCGGCGAGGGCGGCGGCCACAACGTCGTCTCGAGCGAGGGCGCGTCGCTCGACTCCGGCGCGGCCGTCTCCGAGGCCGGAAGCACCTACGAGTACACCTTCGAGAGCGGTGGTATCACGAAGTACCACTGCGTGCCCCACGAGGCGCTCGGCATGCTCGGCGCGGTCGCTGTCGGCGGCGACGTGGCGACTGTGAGCACCGGCGGCGGCGGCGAGAAGGAACTGCACGAACTCGGCGTCCCGATTCAGGCACACTGGGTCGGTTCGGCGACAATTCTCGGCATCCTCGTCACCGTCATCTACACGTTCTTCATCTTGAAGTACGGCGAGTCCCCGAATACGGGTAACACCGGAGGTGGCGAGTAATGTCCTCGACCGGCAGCACGTACGGCGACATTCACCGATACGAACCGGCGCGCGAGAGCACCGCCGCGGCCATCGCAATCGTCCTCCTGACGATTATCGAGGTCGTGTTCGTGTTCCTCTTTACCTACGGCTTCGTCTCCGGCTGGGGACTGACCGACACGGGGAACATGTTCCTCGGCGGCATCCTCGCCGTCATCTTCGTTGACCTCGCGTTCATCCTCGCGCTGTACCGCAAGGAGTTCCTCCCCGACGTGATGATCGTCAAAAAGCGGCGTCGCAAGTGGGAAGACCTCTACGTCCGCGAGGAGGACGTCGACGGAGTCACCTTCAGCAGCGACGACGCGTGGGAACAGGTCAAGCGCGCGGTGTACCCCTACTACAAGCGATAAACCATGAGTCTCGAACGCAAAGACGACTACGACCACAAGGCCTGGATGAAAAAGAAGGACCTCACCCCGGTCGAGGCCACCTTCCTCACCACGCTCATCTGGCTGGATAAGCGACTCCGCATCGTCGATTATCTGGAACTTCTGGAGACCCTCTACTACCGAGTCAACCTCCAGATGCCGAAGAGCCACACCGAGCAGTACAACCTCGACAACAAGTTCTGGTACTGGTACCCCCTGTACACGCTCGGGTTGTTCTCGACGCTCGCATACGTCGTCGCGGCGATTAGCGGGGCCCTTCTCGGGTTCTACTACTCGCCCGCGACGACCGGCGACCCGACCACGGCCTACAACAGTATCGAGTTCATCATGCGCGATCTGCAGTTCGGCTTCATGCTCCGCTCCGTCCACCGCTGGGCGGCGCAGGTCATGGTCGCGGCCGTGTTCCTGCACATGCTCCGTGTCTACTTCACGGGGTCGTACAAGGAACCCCGTGAGCTGAACTGGCTCCTCGGCATCGTCCTCATCAGCCTGACGATGGTGTTCGGGTACACCGGATACCTCCTGCCGTGGGACCAGCTCGCGTTCTGGGCCGGCCAGATCGGCGTCGAGATGGCGCTGTCGGTCCCGCTCGCCGGCGAGTGGGTCGCACAGCTCCTGTTCGGCGGCTTCTCGCTGGGCCAGTCGACGCTACAGCGCATGTACATCATTCACGTGTTCCTGCTCCCGTTCGTCGTGACGACGCTCATCGCGATCCACATCGGCATCGTGTGGGTGCAGGGCATCGCGGAGCCGCACTGAGGTGACAACTATGAGCGACAACGAACCCGAAAACGAGGAGATTCGATCCGACGGCGCGGGCATCGTGGCCCCGGACGACGAGACGCCGACGTGGAGCGAGCGCAAGGCTCGCAAGACCGGCCTCTCTCGGCTTACTTACGAGTACTTCGAGCGCGCGCGCCGCGAAGACCAGGACCTCCGCACGGAGTCCGACTACGTCGAACGCGACGTGCTCGCGTTCCCCACGTGGCCCCACGAGACCGTCCGCAACCTCTCTATCGCGTCGTTCTTCGTCGGGATGATTCTGTTCCTCTCGGCGACGATGCCGCCGCACATCGGCAACCCCGCGAACCCGTCGACCACGCCGGCGGTCATCCTGCCCGACTGGTATCTCTACTGGTCGTTCGGCCTGCTCAAACTCGGCCCCCTCAACCCGGAGATCGCCATTCTGGGCGATCAGATGCTGATGGCAGACCGGACGTACGGCGTGCTGGCGAACGGCGTCGTCGTCGGCTTCATCGCCATCGTGCCCTTCCTGAACAAGGGCTCGGCCCGACGTCCCGTCGAACAGCCGTTCTGGTCCGCGGTCGGCGTCTTCGGCGTGGTGTTCGCGTTGACCATCTCGCTTCTGGCCATCAAGAACCTCATGCCCATGAACGTCGACCTGCTGTTCGACCTGACGTTCCTGCTCCCGTTCGTCTTCGGGACCATCACCTACGCGGTGCTGAAGACGATGCGCGAGGGGTACATGTACAACCTCAACCGCCGCTACTACCGGCTTCGCCCGCCGAGATAGAGCGGAACCACTACCACCCGTCCCTTCTTAGCGCCACTGATGACAGACAGCGACGCAACCGGTCGAACCGGCGAGAGCGACGGGGCGCGACGCGGACGTCGCGGCCGGCGCGACATCGTCGTCCCCATGCGGCTCTACAAGACGATTACCGTCTTTTCGACGCTCATCGCCGTCGTGAGCGTGGTCCTCGGCTTCGTCTTCCTCGACGCCGCGACGCTCCAAGTGAGCGCCCTCCGCGCGGTCGTCGCCGGCGCGCTCGGCGCGCTCGGCGTCGGCGTCGCAGACGGACTCCTCAGCACGGCGCTGGCGGTGGTCGGACTGAGCATCATCGCCTTCGGCGCGGTCGTCTACACGCTCGGAACTCGATTCCGCGCCCAAGGAATGGGAAAGTCTCAAGAGGACTCCGGCGAAGACTCGAACAATGGCTGACGAATTCATCAAGGGACTGGGTATCCTGACCGGGTCCGGACTCGCGTGGCTGGTGCTCGCGTCGTGGTACCGGACGAGCAGTTTCGAGAGCAGTAAACAGCTCATCGAGCCGCTGTCGTCCGGCGCGACCGAGGGGCTGTTCAACATCATCGGCGTCACCCTGATGGACGTGTTCCTCTGGTTCGCGCTCCTCGGCGCACTCACCTTCTGGGTGCTCATCCCCGCGGGCCACCAGATCATGTCCGCGCTCGAAGAGCGCCGCAACGCGCAGTAAGCCGACCGGGCGCGCGGTCAGTTCTCCTCTCATCTCGATTCGAGTCGCGGAAAAACCCCCCACCATAGCGGCCGCGCTCGGGGCGGCCCGCCGCGTCGGATTGGAAAAACTCTAATGAGTATCGCCCCGACGGTCCTGTATGCACCCACTACAGTTCCTCGTCCCGCTCGACCAGTTGGCGGCGGTCGAACCCATCGTCCCGCACGTGGCGCTCGTGCTCGTGCTTGCGAACTTCGTGACGCGCTTTCTCGCGCACCGGTCGCACGTTCGGCAGGCCGAGGAGGGTGGTGCGGAGGCCATCTCCCGGTACCTCCCGCACTCGTTCACGTCGGGCGGGCTCGTGCTGGCCTCGTTCCTCTATCTGCTCGTCGAGCCGCACGGCGGCATGGTGCTGAGCGTGCTGGTCGTCGGGATGTTCGTCACCGACTTCTTCGAGTTCGAAGCGCGCCAGGTCGAAGCCCGGACGGACAAGCCGCTCGAACGCCCGAACGGGTCGCTCGTCGCCGCGACGCTCGTGCTCCTGTACGCCGCGTTCCAGAGCCTGTTTTTCCTCGTCGTGGACTACTGGAACCTCATCGTCTAAGCACGCGACGCGCTCTTCTCCGCGTCGTCGCGCTCGCATCGCTCGCGAGGAACACGTATTTTCGGCGCGTCGAGCCTCGCCGCTCGGTGGCGAAGTCTCATCGACCCGCACTCACTCGACGAGAAGCGGGACGCTCCCGTCGCGGTCGACGACGACCGACTCGAACGGACGAATCTCCCGGACGACCTCGTCGTCGGCGACGAGCGAGACGCGGGCGTCGTCGCGTTCGACCGACAGTCTAATCGGGGGCTGGAGGACCCACGAGTTCGTCTGCGTCGCGTAGGGCGAGACGGGGACGACGGCGAGTCCGGCGGCCGGACCGACGACCGCCCCGCCCGCGGCGCGCGCGTAGCCGGAACTCCCGAGCGGGGTGGCGACGACGACGCCGTCGGCGCGGAACTCGTCGACGGGCGTCCAGCGCGTCGCCGCGCGCGACTCGTCGGTCGGGTCCGCCGAGAAGGGGACCGCCGTCTCCGCGTGGGCGACGCCGTACTCGGAGATGTGCGCCGGCTCGCTCGTGACGAGCATCGCGTCGAAGAGCGCGCGCGCCGGCGAGTCCTCGCCGACCGAGAGTGTCGGGTGGTCGACGACGCGGCCGCCGCCGGCGACGAACGCGGACAGTCGAGACGCCAGTTCTTCCCGCTGGGGCGACCACGGCGCGGCGCAGTCGACGGGAACGACCGGACACGACCACTCGGAGCCGAGCGCGACCGCCGAGAGCGCCGACTCGCCGACCGCGACGACGGCGTCCGCGTCGGCCGGCACCGATGCGACCGACGCATCGGCCGCTCTGACGGCGGTGGCGACCGAGTCGTCACCGACGATACCGAATCTCATCGTCGTCCACCCGCGGCGAGCCCCCGTAGCATCGTCCCGTGCTACGCCGCCGCGAATAAAAGCCCTCGTGGTTCGGTCCGGCGGTGGAAAGGAGATTCCGCGGACCGTCCGCGTCGCCGACGCCTCAGAACGGCCAGTCGCCGGTGACCTTCATGCCTTCCGCTTGGTCTTCGGCTTCGAGCGCCGCCGCGATGTCCGCGGGGTCGGCGTGGGGAATCTCGCGGTCGGCGTCGGCGAGTTCGACGGTCAGTTCCGTGAGGAGAATCGCCTGCTCGCGGAGCGTCCGCGACTCCAGTTTCTCGATGGTGTCGGCGTGGGTGTGGCCCCAGCCGCGGCCGCGGCCGTCCTTTTCACTGCCGACCATGTACGCCGGGACGCCGCGGGCGACGAACGGCCAGTGGTCGCTGTGGGGGAGCTGTTCGGGGAGCGTCGAGACGTCGTGGTCGAACCGCTCGGCGACGGCGTCGGCGGCGGCTTCGAGTTCGTCGAAGCCGTGGGTCGTGAGCTTGAGCGTCCGCCCGGCGACGACGCCGTCGTTGTTGACGACGGCTTTCACGTCGCTTCGGGCGTCGCCGAGGCGATCGGCTTCGTACGCGGAGCCGACGAGGCCGACCTCCTCCGCGCCGAAGCAGACGAAGCGGACGCGCGTGTCGAGTTCGTCCTCGCGGGCGGCGAGCGCGCGGGCGACCTCGACCACCATCGCGGTGCCCGCGCCGTTGTCCATCGCGCCCTCGGCGATGTCGTGGGCGTCGAGGTGGCTCGTGACGAGCACCTCCTCGTCGGTGTCGGGGCCGAGTTCGGCGTGGACGTTCCCGCTTTCGGCCGCGGGCGTCTCGCAGGTCACGTCGACGGTCACCTCGTCGCCGTCGAACCGACGGCGGAGGCGCGCGCCGACTTCCTTGCTGACGCCGACCGCGGGGATGTCACCGATGGGCGCGTCCGCGGTGCCGACGCTCCCCGTGGGCGGGAGTTGGCCGGGGACGTGGTTGGCGAAGACGAACGCGGCCGCGCCGGCCTCGACGGCGTAGTAGTACTTCTCGCGGCGGTGGATGAAGCGGTCGTAGTGGTCGGGGACCGTCGTGGAGACGACGACGACCTTCCCCGAGAGGTCGCGGTCGAAGTCCTCGGGCAGGCCGTAGCCGAGGTCGACCAGTTCCCCGCTCGCGGTGCCGGCGGGACTTCGCGGGAGCGCGATGCATTCTTGGGTGGTGTCGGCGGCGTAGACGGCGCTGTCGCCGCGCTCCCAGCCCTGAATCTCGAAGGGGTCGATGCGGACGTTCCGCGCGCCGACGCGGTCGAGGGCGTCTCGGGTCGCCTCCATCGCCTCGCGCTCGCCGGGTGAGCCGGTCATCCGGTTGCCGATGTCGACGAGTCGCTCCAAGTGGTTCCAGCCGACCTCGCTGGTGAACGTGTCGCCTATCCAGTCACTCATAGTGGACCGTCTCGCGGGGCCGTGGTAACCGTTGCGATGGGTCGAAACCGGGCGTCGGTCGAGGGCGAAAACCGACCGACTTCGACGGGAACCGCGGCTCGTCGCGTCGCGGCCGCGAGCGCGGGGAAGCGAGTGCCGAACCGCGACGCGGCCCGCGGGCGAGCGGCAGGTTCAAGGACCATCTATCACGTACGTTCATCCATGACCGACGTGCGAATCGCCGGGGTCGGACTGACGAAGTTCGGCAGTCACCCCGAGCGAACCGGCCGCGACCTGTTCGCGGAGGCCGCCCTCGCCGCCCGCGAGGACGCCGGCGTCTCCCGCGACGACTACGAGGAACTCTTCTACGGCAACTTCATGGGCGAACTCGCCGAGAAACAGGGCCATCAGGGGCCGGTCATGGCCGAGGCCGCCGGCCTCGACTGCCCCGCGACCCGCTACGAGCAGGCCTGCGCCTCCGCGGGCGTCGCCTTCCGGCAGGCCGTCGCGACGATTCGGAGCGGCGCGGCCGACGTGGTCCTCGCCGGCGGCATGGAGCGCATGAACAACCTCGGCACCGCCGAGGTGACCCAGTCGCTCGCCATCGCCGCGGACGAGCTGTTCGAGGTCCGCGCGGGCGTCACGTTCCCCGGCGCGTACGCGCTCATGGCCCGCGCGTACTTCGACGCCTTCGGCGGCGACAGCGAGGACCTCGCGCACATCGCGGTGAAGAACCACGCCAACGCGATGCAGAACGACTACGCGCAGTTCCACCGCGAAATCACGGTCGACGACGCGCTCGAAAGCCCCGTCGTCGCCGACCCGCTTTCCCTCTACGACGCCTGCCCCATCACCGACGGCGCGAGCGCGGTCGTCCTCGTCAGCGACGACTACGCCGAGCGCCACGGCCTCGACGCGCCCGTCTCCGTCACCGGGTCGGGACAGGGCGGCGACAAGGCCGCGCTCCAAGACAGGCCACACCTCGCGCGGACGCCCGCCGCGACGAAAGCCGCCGACGCCGCCTACGCCGACGCCGGCATCGGCCCCGACGACGTGGACGTGGCCGAGGTCCACGACTGCTTCACCATCGCCGAGGTGCTCGCGCTCGAATCGCTCGGCCTCTACGACCACGGCGAGGGCGTCGGCGCGGCCGCCCGCGGCGAGACGACCCGCGACGGCGACCTCCCGGTGAACCTCTCGGGCGGCCTCAAGGCGAAAGGCCACCCCGTCGGCGCGACGGGGACCGCCCAAGTCGTCGAGATGACGAAGCTCCTGCGCGGCGACCACGGTAACAGCGACGCCGTCCCGGACGCTCGCGTCGGCGTCACCCACAACGCGGGTGGGACCGTCGCCAGCGCGGTCGTCCACGTCCTGGAGGTGGACCGATGACCGACACCGGCTACGACGAGTGGCTGGCCGCAATCGCGGACGGCGAGGGCTACTACCTCGCGTGTCCCGACGGCCACGGCTCGCTCCCGCCGCGGCGCTCCTGTCCGCACTGCGGCGCGGCCGAGTTGACCGCGGAACCGCTCCCGGAGACCGGCGAGGTGCTCACCTTCACCGAGGTGCACGTCCCCGCGCCGGACTTCGCCGACGAAGCGCCCTACGTGACGGCTATCGCGTCGTTCGGCCCGGTCAAACTCACGGGCGTCGTCCGCGACCTGCCCGCCGACGAGGTCGACCTCGGCGCGACGGTCTCGGTCGACGTGGACGTGAACGCGACGACCGACGAGCAACTGCTCGTGTTCCGGCCCGCGAGCGAGTAGCGCCGCGCGGCCGATTACTCGTCGCTCGCCTCGATGGCCTCCAGCGGCGAGCGCCAGCCGAAGACGTACGAGCCGAGGAGCCACGCCCAGAAGCCGGCCGCGAGGAGCGCGATGGCTCCGTACAGGAACAGCGAGAACAGCGACAGGGAGTCGAGCATCGGTCTAAGGATTGAATTGAAGCCGCGGTCGCGTCGGCGTCAGTCGAGGGCGTTGCGGACGGTGTCCACGAAGGCGTTCGGGAACTCGACGTGCGGGAGCAACATCGCGTCATCGAAGACGACGAGCCGGCAGTCCGCGGCGTCCGCGAGGTCCCGACCCTGCTTCAGCGGCGTGATGTCGCTCTCGCGGCCCCAGACGAGCGTCGTCGGCACGTCGAGGGCCGACAGCGCCTCGGCGAGGTCGATGTCGGTGTTGAGGTAGCCCGAGATGAACGACGCCGGCGCGAAGCGCGCGCCCTCCTGGTGAGCCGTGCGCCACTCGTACTCCTGCCACTCCTCGCCCGCCTTCTCGGGGTCGTAGTAGCCGTGGTCGGCGTTGAAGTAGCGAATCGACGGCCGGGAGGCGACGACGTTGAACAGCGCCTCGCCGACGACCGGCGCGCGGACGAGCTCGCGGAGCCACTCCTTGGGGTCGGGGCCGCCGCGCGACGTGGGACAGACGAGGACGAACCGCGAGACCGACACGTCGTCTCGCTCTGCGGCGGCGACGGCGTAGGCCGCGGTGAGCGACGAGGCGAGGACCGCGGGGTCGTCGTACTCCGCGAGGAAGTCGCCGACGAAGTCCTCGTAGAGCGCGGGCGAGTAGTACAACGCCGGGCGGTCCGACAGGCCGAACCCGGGGAGGTCGGGCGCGACGACGTGGTAGTCCTCGGCGAGGGTCGAAAACACCTCGCGGAACTCGCCGGACGATCCCGCGGCGTTGATACCGTGGAGGAACACGAGCGTCGGGTCGTCCTCGTTTCCGGCCTCGGCGTACGACACGTCCATGCCGCGCCAGCGGTACGTTCCGTGAGACCCGGAGAGCGGCGGTTCGAGAGGGCCCACGCGTTTCGAGAGGGCGGCGTTGGTCGCGGCGGTGAGACCGACGCCGGCGGCGGCCAGTCCGATGGCTCGTCGGAGTTTCATGTCACGTAGATTGCGCGCGGTGGCCTTAATTCGCCCGCCCGTGGCGGGGTGGTGGGCAGGGGCGTCCCGCCCGCACCCGGGTCGTCTCGGCGTCAGTCGTCCCGGTCGTCCAGACACTCCCGGAGCGGTTCGAGCACGTCCTCGGCGACCGCGTAGGGGTCCGTCTCCTTTTCGACGACCGCCTCGGCGAACTCCTCGACCCCGCCGCGTCGGTCGAGTTCGGCTTCGAGGAGCCGGTTCACGTCGCTTCGGAGGAGCTGTCGTATCTCCTCGCCGGCGCGCTTGCGGGCCTTCTCGGCCAACTCGCCGGAGGCGTCGAGGTAGTCGCGGTGGTCGTCCAGCGTCTCGACCAACTCGTCGATTCCCTCGCCGGTCGTGGCGACGGTTTCGAGGACCTGCGGCGTCCAGACGGGCGGGTCGTCGGAGACGTCGTCGGTCTCGGCATCGGCGGTATCGCCCGTGTCTGCGTGCCCGCTATGGCCGTCGTGTCCGTGCCCGGCGTCGTCGAACGCCGCGGCCCCGTGGTGGCCCGTGTCGAGGTTCGCCCGCGGGTCGTCGCGGAGGTGAATCATCTCCTGTAGCTCCGCGACGGTGCGCGACGCGCCCTCCATGTCGGCCTTGTTGACGACGAACACGTCGCCGATTTCGAGGATGCCCGCCTTGAGCATCTGCACGTCGTCGCCGCTCCCGGGCTGGACGAGGACGACGACCGTGTCGGCGGTCTTCACCACGTCCACCTCGTTTTGCCCCGCGCCGACCGTCTCGATGATGATGCGGTCTTTCCCGAAGGCGTCGAGCGCCTTCACGGCGTCCGCGGTGGCGGTCGAGAGGCCGCCGAGTTGCCCGCGGGCGCTCATCGACCGGAAGAACACGTCCATGTCGCCGACGTTCGAGGCCATGCGGATGCGGTCGCCGAGGACGGCCCCGCCGGTGTACGGCGAGGAGGGGTCCACGGCGATGACGCCGACCGTCTCGCCCTGGTCGCGGTAGTGCTTCGCCAACTTGTCGACGAGCGTGGACTTGCCGGCTCCCGGACTGCCCGTGATGCCGACGACGGACGCCCCGCCCGTGTGCGCGTGAAGCTCCGAGACGATGTCCCGATAGCCCGGCGACTGCGACTCGATTTTCGTGATGGCGCGTGCGAGCGCTCGGTGCTCGCCGTCGAGGAGGCGCTCGACGAGGTCGGATTCGACCGCCCGACTCATCGTCACGGTCGCTCGGGCGCGTGTTCCTTCACGAAGTCGATGGTCTCCTGCATCGGCGTGCCGGGACCGAAGATGGCGTCGACGCCCTGTTCGAGGAGAGCGGGTCGGTCCTCTTCGGGGATGATGCCGCCGACGATGACGAGGGTGTCGTCGAGCGCGCCGTACTCTTCGAGACCCGCCATCACCTTCGGGACGAGCGTGTTGTGCGCGCCGGAGAGGATGGAGATGCCCAGCACGTCCACGTCCTCTTGGACCGTCGCCTGGATAATCTCGTCCGGGGCGCGATGCAGTCCGGAGTAGATGACTTCGAATCCCGCGTCGCGGAAGGCGCGAGAGATGACGTGTGCACCGCGGTCGTGGCCGTCCAGTCCCACCTTGGCGATGAGACACCGGATCGTTCGCTGTTCGGAGTCCGCGCTCATAGACGGGGATTCGATGTCCCGCGCTTTGACTCTAACGGAAAATAAGGTAGGTCCGGCTCAGTCGGCGGCGGCGGGCGCGCTCCGGACGTACTCGTCGAGGAAGTCGGCTATCTGGGAGTACGCCTCGATGCGGTTCTCCAGCTTGGAAAAGCCGTGGCCTTCGTCGTCGAAGATGAGTTCGCGGACGTGGGCGTGTTCCCTCGCCTCCTCGACGAGCTGGTGGGCCTCGCTGACCGGCACCCGCGGGTCGTTCTCGCCGTGGAGGACGAAAAGCGGCGCGCGAATCTTCTCGACGTTGTTGATAGGCGAGATGGATTCGAGGAACTCGCGGTCGTCTTCGAGCGAGCCGTACTCGGCCTCGCGGAGTTCGCGTCGCCAGTCGCCGGTGTTTTCGAGGAACGTCACGAAGTTGGCGATGCCGACGATGTCGACGCCGGCGGCCCACAGGTCGGGGTACTCGGTCAGCGCCGCGAGCACCATGAACCCGCCGTACGAGCCGCCCATGGCGACGATTTTCTCCGGGTCGACCGCCGGGTGGTCGTGGAGCCACTCGACGGCGGCCTCGATGTCGGCGACGGAGTCCATCCGCTTTTCGACGTCGTCGAGGTGGCCGTAGGCCTTCCCGTAGCCCGCGGAGCCGCGGACGTTCGGCTCGAAGTAGGCGTAGCCCCGCGAGAGGAAGTACTGCTTGACCGCCGAGAACGACGGCCGGCGCTGGGACTCGGGGCCGCCGTGGATGTCCACGATGACGGGCGTCTCGCCCTCGGGCGACTCCTCGGGGAGCGTGAAGAACGCCGGGATGTCGCGGCCGTCGAACGTCGGATACCGGACGAGTTCGGGCGGGACGAACGTGTCCCGTGGGATGCCCGCGGTCGCCGCGAGCGTCCACCGCTCGGCGTCGCCCGTGGCCAACTCGACCACGTAGACGTTCGCGGTGTCGGCGCTGGCGGTGACGGTGACCGCGGCGCGCTCGCCGTCCGGCGAAAAGGAGACGCCGCCGGCGACGCCGTTCGGCAGGTCGGGCTGGGGGAGCGCGTCGATGCGGTCGGGCGCGGTGAGTTCGCCGAAGGTGAGTTCCGTGTAGCCCTCGACGTTCCGCGAGTAGACGAGCCGGCGCGAGTCGTGGTCGATGCTGATGCCCTCCAGTTCGTGGTCGCCGCCGGCCTCGACGGTCGTGAACGCCCCGGAGTCGAGTTCGTAGCGGACGAGTTCGAGCGTGTCGCTCCCGCGGTCGGTCACCATGTAGACGTTCTCGCCGTCGGGGCCCCACTCGGGGCTCTGGAAGCGAACCGTCCCCTGATGCGGCGTGAGATGGGTCAGCTCGCCGGTGGCGAGGTCGAGCACCGACACGTCCTGGTCGAAGTTCGAGTACGCCTCTTGGACGATGAGCTTCGAGTCGTCGGGCGAGAAGCCGCCGACGGTGAGCCAGCCGTCGCCCTCGTGGACGAGTTCGGCGTCGGTGCCGGTCCCGTTTCGGGCCTGCACGTAGACGTCGAAGACGGCGTTGTCGCGGCGGTTCGAGGTGAACGCGAACCGCTCGCCGTCGTGGCTCCAGCCGCCCCAGCGGTGCTTGGCGTCGGGGTGTTCGGTCAGGTTCTCGATGACGCCGGTGTCGGGTTCGAGTCGGAACAACTGCGCGCGCTCGTTGCCGCCGTTGTCCATGCCGAAGGCGACTTCGGGACGCTCGGGGGACCACGAGGCGAAGGTGACGCGCTCCTCGTAGAACGTCCGCTGTTCGGGCCACGCGCCGGGCGAATCGACCGTCCAGACCTGCGGGACGCCCGTCGTGTCCATGAGGAACGACAGGCGCTCGCCGTCCGCCGAAAAGGACGCGCCGTAGGCGCTCCTGATGTTCAGGTAGCGCTCGATGTCGTACGTTCGCATACCTCGAATTGCCCCGGCGACGAGAAATCGGTTTGGGTGTCAGAAGTCCGAAAGCCGCGCGTCCTCGCGGTCGGTCCACCCGCGCATCTCCGCGTAGGCCGCCGGGTTCGTCGGCACGCCCTCGGTGTTGAGCAGGCGCTCGGGGTACAGTTCGAAGGCGATGCCGATGAGCTGGTACTCCAGTTCTTCGAGGTACGGCCGCGTGTCGGGGTACGGTCCCTCGGTGCCGACCGCCCACGGCTCGACCCAGAAGTACACCGGCTCGCGGAGCCGCGGCGGGTCGGTCGAAGCGAACAGCGCCTCTACCCAGCGGTCGTACTTCCCCGACCCGTCGTCGCGGAAGGCGGCCGACGAGAGGTCGCCGAAGTGGTAGTAGTTCCCGTAGCCCCAGCGCGCGAGCTTGCCGTCGTTGGTGTCGACGTTCTTCAGGTTGCTGTTGAGGTCGGTGCCGGACGCGCCGAACTTCCCGCACTTGCCGAGGTACCGGGGGACGACCTCGTCGCCGTCGAGGGTGTACATCATGTAGACGAGCCCCTCGTAGCGGCCCTCGCGGCGGTCGTAGTCGGCGACGACGCGGCCGCCGGCCTCGCGGAGTTTGCGCTCCATGCGTTCGCCGCGGCGGAGCGTCCGCCGGCCGGAGCGACCGTACGCGATGGTGTCGACGGTCCCGTCGGCGCTCGTCTCGAAAAGTGAAATCGGGTCCGCGGCGTCGACGAAGCGGTCGACGAAGCGGTCCCAGAGCGCGCGTTTGGTCTCGGTCACGCGGCGACCGAACTCAGATGACGCCTTCGGCCTTGAGACCGGCGATGATGTCGTCGACGAGGCTCTCGGCGTCCTCGTACGGGAAGTCCTGATGCTTGCCGAGCTTCGCGGCCAGCTCCATCGCCGTGACCGTCACCTCGTCCGTCTTGAACTTCGTGCCCGGACCGTTCGGGAGCGCGGGGACGAGCGACATCTGGTTCTTCACGGGGAAGTCCGCGTTTTCGAACGCGTCCATGAACTGCTCGCGGAGCTGAGATTCGGTGTCGGACATACGGTGTACCTACGGAGAGAAGTGGAAAAGGGTTCCGGAAAAACAATGACTATATTTAGAGTTCTCACGAGACGGCGCGGCGGGCCGTCGAGTGTCGGCACGGTCGCCCGGGACTGATGGACTTATCTACACCGGCAATTCATGCACTCGCATGGACTTCGACTTCGACCGCCTGAAACAGCTCACCGAGACCAGCGGCGTCCCCGGCTACGAGGACCGAATCCGCGCGCTCGTCCGCGAGGACCTCGAAGCGACGACCGACTCCGTCCGGGTCGACGCGATGGGCAACGTCGTCGGCACCATCGAGGGCGAGGGAGACTACGAGGTCGCCGTCGCCGCCCACATGGACGAAATCGGCTTCATGGTCCGCCACGTCAACGACGAGGGCTTCCTGCAACTCGACGCCCTCGGCGGCTGGGACCCCCGCGTCCTGAAGGCCCAGCGCGTGACCGTCCACGCCGAAGACGAGGACCTCACCGGCGTCATCGGCTCGGTCCCTCCGCACACGCTGACTGAAGAACAGAAGCAGAAGGAGCCGAAAGTCGAGGACGTGTACGTCGACCTCGGCCTGCCCGCCGAGACCGTCGAGGAGACCGTCTCCGTCGGCGACCTCGTGACGATGGAGCAGACGACCGTCCGCATGGGCAACCACGTGACGGGCAAGGCCATCGACGACCGCGTCTGCCTGTTCGCCATGCTGGAGGCCGCCCGGCGGGTCGAGAACCCCGAGGTGACGATTCACTTCGCCGCGACGGTCCAAGAGGAAGTCGGCCTCCGCGGCGCGCAGGCGCTCGGCGTCGACCTCGACCCCGACCTCGCGCTCGGCCTCGACACCACCGTCGCCAACGACGTGCCCGGCTTCGACCCCGCCGACCACGTCACGAAACTCGGCGAGGGCGCGGGCATCAAGCTCAAGGACTCAAGCGCCATCGCCAACCCGAAGGTCCACCGCCGTCTCCGCGCCGTGGCCGAGGACAACGACATCACCTACCAGATGGAACTGCTCCCCGCGGGCGGCACCGACACCGGCGGCTTCCAGAACACCTACGGCGCGAAGCCCGTCGGCGCGATTTCGATGCCGACGCGCTATCTCCACACCGTCACCGAGAGCGTCCACGAGGACGACGTCGTCGCCTACATCGACCTCCTGACGGCGTTCTTGGAGAGCGAGACGGGCGAGTTCGACTACACGCTGTAGGCGGTCTCTGTCGGCGACCTCCCGGCGCAGACGCGAACGACGCCGACGGCGGCGCGAGAGACATCGGGGGAATACCCCCCTATATCGAGGCGCGGCACCCCCGACCGGCGGACGAGAACCAAAGTATTCACTACAGGCCCACACCAAGCGGCGGACATGACCGACGGCAACGTGGATATGTCTCGGCGGGCGTTCCTCGGGGCGGCCGCTGGCGGCGCGGCGGTCGCCGCCACTTCCGGCACGGCCGCGGCGCAGACGGAAGAACCAGATTTCGGCGGCCACATCGACGGTATCGACGGGGGCTACGAAGACCTCCGCGGCCAAAGCGAGGTCACCATCGAAGTGGGCGCGGAAGGTAACGGCGGGAACCTCGCGTTCTCCCCCGCCGGCGTCTGGATAGACGTCGGCACGACCGTGACGTGGGAGTGGACCGGCGAGGGCGGCGGCCACAACGTCGTCGCCAGCGAGGGCGCGTCGCTCGACTCCGGCGCGGCCGTCTCCGAGGCCGGGAGCACTTACGAGTACACCTTCGAGGAGGGCGACGCGGGCATCACGAAGTACCACTGCGTGCCCCACGAGGCGCTCGGCATGCTCGGCGCGGTCGCCGTCGGCGGCGACGTGCCGACCGTCACCACCGGGGGCGGCGGCGGGTCGAACCTCCCGCAGGTCCCCGACAGCGCGAAGTCCCTCGGCGTGGCGACGACGTTCGCGATGGTCGCGACGCTCGGCCTCGCGTACTTCTTCATGAAGTACGGCGGCGACTACGACGTTCAGGACTGACGCGGTCGTCGCGTCTCTCGATTTTCACCAGTTCCGAGCGGCCGCGCTCGCCCGGGTTCGGTCGCCGCCGCGACAGCCGCGGGCGCGGCGGCCGACTCAGAAGAAGCCGTAGTCGTCGCGCTCGGTCTCGTAGACCGACTCGTACTGCTCGATGACCCGCCGGAAGTCGTAGGCCGCGAAGTCGTCGTCGACCGTCTCGTGGTCGAACCGCCGGGCGGCGACGATTTCGTCCGCCAGCTCTTGGGGGCTCGTGACGAGCGACCCGCGCTCGCGCCCCTCGACGAGTTCGTGGGCCGACGACCGCGCCTGATACTCGACGATGGAGACACAGCCGCAGGCGAGCGCCCACAGCAGATTCGTGGCGAAGGGTTCGACCGTCGCGGTCTGCGCGAAGACGTGCGCGCCCTTCATGATGGGCACCGCCTCGTTCGCGGGGAGTTCGCCGAGGAACTCGACGCGGTCGTCGATGCGGAGGTCGCGGGCGGTCTGTTCGGCCGTCGAGCGCTCGGGGCCGTCGCCGATGACGACGGCGGACCAGTCCTTGTCGCGGAGCTCCGCGAGCGCGAGGAGGAAGCTCTCGACGTTCGCGTGCTCGTCGAGGTCGCGGGCGTACACCACGTCCGCGCGCTCCTCGGCGTCGGCGCTCCGGACGAGGTCCATGCTGATCGGTTCGGGGACGAGGTGGGTGGAGTCGACCGCCGCGCCGAGTTCGCGGACCTGCGTGCGGACCATCTCCGAGGGGACCAAGACGGCGTTCGGGGCCTTCGCCGCACGCCGGTAAGCCCGCGAGCCGCCGCGTTCGTCGCGGGTCCACCAGTCGGCGACGACCGGCGTTCGAAGGAACCGCGCCGCGGTCTTGACCGCCGTGACGTGCGACGGCGGGTAGCTCGCGACCTGAATCACGTCGGGGGAGACCTCGCGGAGGGCGAAGGGGACGCGGGAGGCGAAGCCGCCGACGGCGGGCGAGTCCGTCACGCGGTGATAGGTCACCCCGTCCTGTTTGAACTCGACGACCTCGCCGTCCCACCACTTCGCACAGAGCACCGTCACCTCGTGGTCGCGCTCGGCGAGGAGTTCGGCCGTCCGCCGGAGCCGTCTGGTCGCTCCCGTCTCCTCGTGGTGCGTCGTGTACATCGAGACGAGCGCGACTCGCATATTCGCCGCCACTACGCCGCGCAATAAAAATCCACAGTTTTCGAGGGCGCGACGCGGGGACGCCGACGCGCCGCCCGGGAAGGGTTCGCCGGGGCGACGCGCCTCAGAGCCCGACGACGGGCGCGAGGAGCGCGCCCACGGACTCGACGGCGGTGACCGTGTACTCCCAGCTATAGACGTGGTTGAGAAGCAGGTACGTTACGACGCCGAGCGCGAGGGACACGAGCCACGCGCCCGCCGCGATGCGGCCGACCTTCCGGTGGGGCGTCTCGGTCCGCAGTTCGCGCTCGGAGTGGGTGATGCCGAGGATGAGCGCGTAGAGGACGACCGGCACCGAGACGATAGAGAGGATGATGTGAATCGCCAGCATCGCCAGGTACGGGTAGTACGCGAACGCGGGGCCGACGAACTCCTTGGTGCCGCCGCCGCCGATTTTCGCGAGGTACATCACGAGGAAGACGAGGATGAGCCCGAACGACGTGACCATCGCGGCCGCGTGCTTCCGGACCTCGTTGCGGCGAATCCAGCGCCAGCCCGCCGCGATGACGAGGACGTTCACCGTGTTCACGACGGCGATGGCGTCCGAGAGGAGGTTCACCTGTGGGAGCGACAGGTCGGGGAAGACCCTGCCGGGGACGACGCCGAGGAAGGTCCCGATGACGAGGGCGTACCCGACGACCGAGAGGACGGCAGTCGCGGCCGCGGGGTGTTCCTTCAGGGGGTTGTCTGCGCTCGCAGTTGCCATGGCCGGGGGTTGGGAAGACGGCGTATTCCGTCTTCGGGTTCCGGACGGGCTTCGAGGGGCGGACCCCCCCGCTCGCGGAGCGACCGACCGAGTCAGATGACGCCCGTGATGGTCGCGGCCTCGATGGCCGCCTCCTCGCTGACGCCGTTGCCGAGAATGGTGTAGCGGTCGCGTATCTCGTGGGCGGTCGTGAGCGCCTCGATAATCGTCTCGCCGTCGATGCCGAGTTCGTCGGCGGTCGTCGGCGCGCCCATCGTCGAGAGGGCGTCGCGGATGTCGGTCCACTCGCCGCGCGCGCCGCTGTGGAAGTACTCGGTCATGATGGAGCCGACGCCGACCTGGTGGCCGTGGAGGGCGCGGCCGGGCGCGATGCGGTCGAGCTGGTGCGAAAAGAGGTGTTCCGCGCCCGACGCCGGCCGCGAGGAGCCGGCGATGGACATGGCGACGCCCGAGGAGACGAGCGCCTTCGTCACTATCCACGCGGACTCTTCGAGGCCCGGCTTGATGGAGTCGGCGCTCCCGACGAGCATCTCGGCGGTCATCTGCGAGAGCGCGCCCGCGTACTCGGAGTACTCGACGTTCTTCAGGCGGTGGGCCAGCTCCCAGTCTTTGACCGCGGTGTAGTTCGAGATGATGTCGGCACAGCCGGCGGTCGTGAGCTCCCACGGGGCCTCCGCGAGCAGTTCCGTGTCGGCGACGACCGCGAGCGGCGGGTCGGCGGCGACCGAGTGGCGGGTGTCGCCCTCGGGAATCGACGACCGGCCCGAGACGATGCCGTCGTGGCTCGCCGCCGTCGGAACGGAGATGAACCCGCAGTCGAGGCGGTCGGAGGCCATCTTCGCCACGTCGATGGGCTTGCCCCCGCCGAGGGCGATGAGGTAGCCCGCGTCGGCCTCGCGCGCCGCGTCGACGACGCGCTCGACCGACTCGAAGCTCGCGCGGTCCAAGGAGACGGAGGCGATGCCGTCGAACTGGTCGCGGACCCGGTCGCCGGCGATGCGGTCGGGCGACGGGCTCGTGACGAGAAACGGGTCGCCAGAGAGGTACAGCTCGTCGACCGCGGCCGAGAGGTCGTCGAGCACGCCGTGGCCCTGGAGCACGTTCCTCGGTAGCTTAATCCACGTCGATTTATCGAACATACGCGGAAATCGGCCACCACGGTTCATAGTGTTTCTCGTCTCGGAGACGGGGGCGCGCCGAACGCCCGACGGGAATCGCGGGACCCCGAGCCGAGAGAGCGGCCGCGGTTTCGAGCAGTCGCGCGTCCGAGCGTCAGAGCGCGAGCGCCCGCACCGCGTCCCAGACGAAGACGGCGCCGAAGCCGCCGAGGACGACGGCGCTGACGGCGGCGACGGCGGGCGCGAAGGAGTCGACGCGCTGTTCGGCCGCGACGAGCGCCGCGGGGAAGCCGGTCACCCAGAGCGCGATGCCGCCGAAGAAGCCGAGGATGAGCGCCGGACTGCCCGTCTCGACGATGAGCAGGTTCGACAGCGACGCGCCCAGATACGGCGTGTGGGCGAGCACGTCCACGGTGCCGGTCTCCAAGAGGCCGACGCCGATGGTGAGCCAGAACAGAATCTGATACGGGTTCGTCAGCGCGAGCACGAACGCCTTCGTGAAGCCCGCGCTGTCGTCGTCGGTGTCGGCGGCTTCGCGGAACGTGGTTCCAATCTCCCGTGCCGCGCCGTAGGCGAAGTAGAGCATGAGGACGCCGCCGGCGCCGACCATGACGGCCCGCACGGTCGGGAACTGCTCGACGAACGCGACGAGGCCGAGCGCCGCGAGGACGAAAAACAGCGCGTCGGCGCTCATCGCACCGAGACCAGCGCGAGCGCCCGCGGTCCACCCGCGGACGACGCTCTCCTCGGCGATGACGGCGTTCATCGGGCCGGGCGGCGCGGCGAGCGCCAGGCCGAACACCAGCCCGGCACCCAGAGACGGGAGGAGCGTAGACATGGTTCTCTCTTGGGCGCGATTCCGTGAAAAGTGGCGCGGAAGCGACGGCGTTGGGGGTTGGAACCGGTCACGGCGCGACCGGATGCGACCTCAGATCAGCGCGAGGACGGCGTCGCTGGCGGTGCCGACGAGCGTCTCCCAGACGGAGAAGCCGGTGGCGATGGCGAGCAGGGTGTCGGCGGCGAAGAAGCCGAACAGGGCGGCCGCGCCGAGGTACGCCTTGCGCGTGTCGAACCGGTGGGAAAACCGGTGAAAGAAGTACGCGTTGGCGATGCTCACCGGGATGATGGCGAGCATCTCGCCCGCCCAGATGGCCGAGGTCGCGCCGTACTGCACGGCCAGCCCGATGGTGACGAGTTGGGTCTTGTCGCCGAACTCGCCGGCGGCCATCATGGCGAAGATGGGCAGGAAGCCGCCGAAGCCCTGTGTCGATAGCTCGCGGCCGAACACCGTCGGCGCGTCGTCGAACGCGGAGACGCCGCCGTCGGTGGTCGCGGTCTCGCCTCCCGCGGACGCGTCGGGCGCGGAGCGGTAGAGCAACACCGCGAAGGTGGCGAACAGGACGGCGGTGATGGCGTCGAGCGCGACCGGCGGGAGCGCGCTCTTGAGCGCCTGCCCGAGCATGATTTCGAGCGCCGTCCAGATGGCGAAAGCCGAGCCCGCGGCCGCGACGACGACCTTCGGGTCGAACCGGGTCGAGAGGCCCGCGATGATGAACTGGACCTTCTCGCCCGGCAGGACCGCAAGTTGGGAGACGAGGGCGATGACGAGAATCTCCCACCAGCCGGTCACGCAGGCGACACCTCCTCGCTACTCGGCTCGTCGGGCGGTCGGACGCGGATCGTTCGGGCCACCGACTCCGGGAGGCTCTGCTCGCGCCCGCCGTCACCGACGCGGACCGTCACCATCCCGAACGGGGCGATGTCGGTCACCTCGATGGTCGTGCCGGGCGTGACGCCCGCCTCGGAGAGGTACTCCAACTCCGCGGGGTCGCGGTCGCTGACGCGGGCGACGACGAGCAGGTCGCCGACCTCGCAGTCCGACAGCACCGACAGCCCCGAGGAGTCCGGCGGCGTGAGGTCGGCGCTCGGGATGGGGTCGCCGTGGGGGTCGACCTCCGGCTCGCCGAGGGCGGCGGCGACCCGCTTTTCGAACTCCTCGCTGATGTGGTGTTCGAGCGCGTCGGCCTCGTCGTGGACCTCGCTCCACGAGTAGTCGAGGTGTTCCGTGAGGTACGCTTCGAGGAGGCGGTGGTGTCGAAGCACTTCGAGCGCGACGGTCTCGCCCTCCGTGGTCAGTTCGACGCCCTTGTACTTCTCGCGGTCGACCAGCCCGCGGTCTTCGAGCTTGCCGACCATGCTCGTCACGGTCGGCGGCGTCTTCCCGAGGTACTCGGCGATGTCGGAGGTCGAAACCGGTGGTCCCTGCTCCATCTGGAGCGTGTAGATTGCCTTCAGATAGTCCTCCATCACGTCGCTCAACATACCACGGATTAGACGCGTCTAAAGTAAAAGTCTGATGGAGGTAACGGGAGGGTTCGAGCGGGGAACCAGCCGGTCGTGCGGCCTCTCAGACGCCCTGACCCATCAGGTGACTGCGGAGGATGTCGGCGTTCTTCGTCCCGGACTCGGTGTTGACGACGACGACCGTGTCGTCCTCGTCGAACTCGTCCGCGAGTTCCCACGCGCCGGCGAGCGCGACGCCGCCCGCGGGACCGACTTCGACGCCGGCGGTCTGGGCGGCGGTGACGGCGGATTCGAGCGCGTCGTCGTCGCTGACGGCGACGGCCGCGCCGCCGGACTCGCGGACGGCGCGGAGCGCGAGCGACCCGCCCGCGGGGTCCGGAATCTCCAGTTCGCCGACGATGGTGTCCGGGTGGTTCCACGCCTCGTGGGTGTCGCTTTCGGCCTCCCACGCGGTGGCGACGGGGGAGCAACCGACCGACTGCGCGGCGACGAGCTTGGGAATCGACTCGACCAGTCCGAGGTCGACGAGGTCGGAAAAGCCCTTGTAGACCCCGTAGGCGAGTTCGCCGGTCGAGACGGGGACGACGACCCAGTCGGGGACCGACCAGTCGAGGCGCTCTGCGACCTCGTAGGCGATGGTCTTCGCGCCGTCGTGGCGGTAGGGGTTGTCGAACTCCTGGAGCGTGTACCAGTCGCTTTTGAGCTGTTCGTGGAGCGCCGAGAGCGCGTCGGGGTAGCGCCCGCCGACGACCTTCATCTGGCCGCCGTGGACGTTCACCATGGCCTTGTTCGGGAACGGCGTCCGCGAGGGGACGAAGCCGTAGGAGCGCGCGTCCACGAGGCCCGCGTAGGAGGCCGCCGACTGCGCGCCGTTGCCGGGCGAGGCGTGCGCGACGACCTCGGCGTCGGCCTCGCGCGCGGCGGTGACGGCGAGCGAGAAGCCGCGGTCGAGGAACGTCCCGGTCGGGTTGCGACCCTCGTCTTTGATGAGAAGCGACCCGACGCCCGCCTCCTCGCCGAGCGCGTCGGCCGCGACGAGCGGCGTCGCGCCCTCGTTGGCCGTCACCGGCTCGGCGAAGGGGAGCAGTTCGCGGTAGCGCCACATCGTGTCGAAGGGGCGCTCGGCGAGCGTCTCGGCGTCCCACTCGACCGCGTCGAGGTCGTAGGCGGGGTCGAGCGGCGCGGCGGCGTCGCTCGCGCCGGTCGCGTCCGCGTCGTACTCGTCGCCGGTCTCGGTACACACCAGCCCGGAGAAGCTGTCGGACGTCTGCATGGCCGGGGCTTACGGGGGGAGGGACTAAGCCCTTCCCGTCGGTCGATGGCCGCCACCCGTAGCGGCTTTGTGTCGCCCGTCCGAGAGACGGGGTATGGACGATAGCCACATCGCGGTCGTCGGCGCGGGCCTCGCGGGCCTCGTCGCCGCGCGACACCTCGCCGCCGACGGGGCCGACGTGACCGTCGTGGAGCGGCGCGACGGCGTCGGCGGGCGGGTCCGCACCCGGACGAAAGACGGCTTCACACTCGACCGCGGGTTTCAGGCCCTCTTCACCGACTACCCCGCAGTCCGGCGGGAACTCGACCTCGACGCGCTGGACCTCCGGCGGTTCACGCCCGGCGCGACCATCTGCCGACCGAGCCGACGCGCGGTGCTGTCGGACCCCCTCCGCGACATCGGCGGCCTGTTCGAGTCCGTCCGCAACCCCGAGGTGACGACGAGCGACAAGCTCCGGACGCTGGCGCTCAGACAGGACGTGAGCACCCGCGACGAGGCGGACATCTTCGCCTCGGCGGACCGGAGCATCCGGTCGTACCTCCGCGACTGGGGCTTCTCGGAGGACTACATCGAGCACTTCGTCGCGCCCTTCTACGGCGGCATCACGCTCGACCGCTCGCTCTCGTCGTCGAAGCGGGTGTTCGAGTACACGTTCAAGATGCTCTCGACGGGGAGCACCGCGGTCCCCGCGTCGGGCATGCAGGCGGTCCCCGAGCAACTCGCCGACGCCGCCCGCGACGAGGGCGCGACCCTCCGCCTCGGCGAGCGCGTCGAGTCGGTCCAGTCCGACGGCGACGGCGCGGTCGTCACCACGGGCGACGAGTCGCTCGAAGCCGACGCGGTCGTCGTCGCCACCGACCCCAAGGAGGCGCGCCGGCTGACCGGCGTCGGGTCGATTCCGACCGAGGCCCACGGCTGTGTCACCCAGTACTACACGCTCCCGAGCGGGAGCGACCTCGACGCGGGCAAGCGAATCATGCTCAACGCGCCGAGTCCCGACCCCAACACGGTCGTCCCGCTTTCGACCGTCGCGCCGGAGTACGCCCCGCCGGGCGCGGAGCTCCTGAACGCGACGTTCCTCGGCGCGGCCGCGCAGGACGACTCCGAGGAGGAACTGTTCGAGAAGACCCGCCGGACGCTCGAAGCGTGGTACCCGGAACGCTACTTCGACGACCTCGAACTGCTCCACACCGACTACATCTCCTTCGCGCAGTTCGCCCAGCCGCCGGGCGTCCACGAGTCCCTGCCTGACGCCCGCGACGCCCCCGGCCGGGCGTACCTCGCCGGCGACTACACCGCGTGGTCGTCGATTCAGGGCGCGATGCGAAGCGGGAAAGAGGCCGCCGACGCCGTCCGCGACGACCTGTCGTAGTCGCGCGCTTCGCCGACGGTTGTCGACTCGCCGCCCGCCTCGACTCCTCAGAGCAACCGTCGAAGCTTCCCCAGCGGCGGGAACGTGAGGGTCTCGTCCGCCTCCGCATCGCGCACCAGCGGCCGGAAGACGCCCGCGTCGGTGACGAGCGGCGAGTCGAAGTCGGCCGTCCGCATCCCGTTGATTTCGACGCCCGCGGCGAGGCGGGTGAACGCCGGGAGCATCAGCACGTCGCCGCCACGGAAGGCGTCGGGGCCGTAGAGGACGCAGGGCCGCCGCCGGCCCTCAACGGAGAGCGTCGGGTGGTCGTGGCCGACGACGTAGCGGTCGGCGTCGCCGTCCGGCTCGCGGTGGCCGTGGCAGACGAGCGTCCCGTCGGCGAGTCGGTACTCGTCGTGCACCTCGTCGGGCCAGACCTCGGCGAGCACCGTGTCGTGGTTGCCGGCGACGAACACCGGGTCGGCACCGGCGTCGGAGCAGGTCTCCGCGAGGGTTTCGAGGGCCGCGACGTGGCGCTCCGAGACGCGGTCGAACCGGTGGAGCACGTCGCCGGCGAAGACGACCTCGTGGGGGGCGAACTCGGCGCAGGAGGCTCGCAGGCGCGCCGCGAGGTCGGTCCCCTCGCCGAGCGGGAACTCGACCGCCGACGCGTCGGCTCGGCCGACGTGCAGGTCCGCGATGACGAGCGCGTCGGCGTCGGGGAGGAAGACGGCGCGCTCGCGGACGGAGACGCGTGTCACGACCGAATCGAGGGGCGACGAAGACAAATCTCCACCGGCGACGCGCGCCGGGGCGAACGCCCGCGAGAGGCCGGCGAAGCGGGGGCGAAGCCGGCGTCGGAGCAGGGGCCTTTTTAATCGGTGCGTCCCACGTTCGGCACATGAGCGGCGCACTGGAGGACAAGCGCACCGCGACCCGCTTTCGCATCCTCGCCGAGATAGCCGACCGACAGCCGGCGGTGAGTCAGGGCGAAATCGCCGAGGCGGTCGGGGTGACGAGTCAGGCGGTCTCCGAGTACATCCGCGACCTCGTCGAAGACGGGCTCGTCGAAAAGCAGGGCCGGTCGCGCTACCGCGTGACGAAAGAGGGCGTCGACTGGCTGTTTCAGGAGGCGCGCGCTCTCCAGCGGTTCGCCGAACACGTCACCGACGACGTGCTGGAGAGCGTCAACGAGGACGCCGCAATCGTCACCGACGACGTCGAGGCCGGCGACACGGTGACGCTCTCGCTCCGAGACGGCCTGCTCCACGCCACGCCCGGCGACGACGGGCCGGCCATCGGCGTCGCCACCACCGACGCCGAGGCGGGCGACGCGGCCAGCGTCACCGGCTTCGAGGGCGTCATCGAGATGGAACCCGGGTCGGTGCGCGTCCTGCAGGTACCGCCCGCGCGGGTCGGCGAGGCCGAGGCGGTCGATTCGGACGCGCTCGCGGCGGCGTGCGACGAGGCCGACATCGTCGTCGCCGCGGGCGTCGAGGCCGTCGTCGCCTGCCGCCACGCGGGCGTCGACGTGCGGACGTGGTTCGCGCCGGGCGAGGTCGCCGCCGACGCCGCGGCCCGCGGCCTCGACGCCGCGGTCGTCGCCAGCACGGACGCCGCCGGGCGCGTGACCGACGCGCTCCGCGACGCGGGCGTGCTGTTCGAAGTGACGGAGCCGTAGCTCCGCGCCGGTTTCATTTTTCAGGTCGAACTCGCCGCTCAGCCCTCGGCGTGTTCCCGCGCCATCGTGTACGCCTCCCGTAGCTCGTGGAACCGCTCTCGGTCGCCGCCGTGGTCGGGATGCACGTCCTTCACTCGCGCTCGATAGGCGTCCTGAACGGCCTCCGTGGACGCGTTCGCGGGGAGGTCGAGCCGGTCGAACGCGGCCGACACGGGGTCGTCGAGGTCGGCCAGTCCGGGCTCGACGTCCGGCACGTCGAACGGGAGCCGGCGACCGAGTTGGCCGCCGGGCATCTCGTGTTCGCAGAGGACGGCGTAGACGCCGGCGCGCTCGAGGCGGAAGAACGCCTGCGCGTCGAACGTGATGGCGACGCCGCGGTCGGGGAGGAAAAACGCCACCGTCTCGCCGCGGACCGGGCGGTCCTCGACGAACCGCTCCCCGATGGATGTGAGGTAGTCGCGGATTTCGACGCGGCGGCGGCCCGTCCCGTCGACGCGGGGGCCGCGGGAGACCCGCCGCTCCGGGAACACACGGCCGCCGACGACGAAGACGCCGGCGACGATGACGGAGGCGACCGCGCCCGCCACGAGACCGACGAGGAGCCACGGCGGGAGCAGAAAGACCCACTCCGGAAGCACGCTAGAAGTCACGGGACGAGCGATTATGAACCCCTCGCTGTCCGTAACGGTTTGCCGCCGGCGAACCAAGTGACGGTATGCGACCGATTCGCTTCGAGGAGGCCGACAGCGCGGAGCGCACCCAAATCGGCGAGGGACTGACGCGGCCGGCCGTCGCCGCAGGACGGCTGGAGACGGGCCGCGCGGAGGGGAAGTACTTCCTCCGCCACGACGACGGCTGTGCGGTCTGCGGGAGGCCGGTCGAAGCCGGGTCGCCGTTCTACCTCGACCCCGACGCCGGCGAAATCCTGTGCGAGGAACACGGCCGGGAGCGCAGAGAGTCCTGAGAGCGGCCGTCTCCCCGCCGAGGTCGCAATTTCATACTCGGCTTCGAGTGAGTTTTCATTCATACTTGTTTCGTTCGCAAACTTCTTTATCGGGGTACGGGACCATACGAACATCACATGGCTGTAGTCTGGCTGGACGACGTACGGGCCGACGACCTCGACCTGGTCGGCGGGAAAGGCGCGTCGCTGGGTGAACTCACGGGTGCGGGGCTCCCCGTGCCGCCGGGATTCGTCGTCACGGCGAGCACGTATCGCGCGTTCATCGAGGACGCGGGCATCGACGACGAGCTGTTCGCCGCGGTCGAGGTCGACCACGAGGACTCCGCGGCGCTGAAGGCGGCCCACGAGGCGGCGCACGACCTCATCATGGAGACGCCGATGCCGGACGACGTGCGGGAGGAAATCCTCGACGCCTACCGGAGCGTCGGCGAGGGCGACGCCTTCGTCGCGGTCCGGTCGTCCGCGACGGCCGAGGACCTGCCCGACGCCTCCTTCGCGGGCCAACAGGAGACGTTCCTCAACGTCACCGAGGAGGACCTCCTCGACCGCGTCAAGGAGTGTTGGGCATCGCTGTTCTCGGAGCGCGCCATCTACTACCGCAACCGCAAGGGGTTCCCCCACGACAAGGTCGACATCGCGGTGGTCGTCCAGCAGATGGTCGACGCCGAGAAGTCCGGCGTGATGTTCACCCGCCACCCCTCGACCGGCAAAAAGGAGATTATCATCGAGGCGGCGTGGGGTCTCGGCGAGGCCGTCGTCTCCGGCACCGTCTCGCCCGACAACTACGTCGTCAGCCGCGAGACCGGCGAGGTCGAAACGGCGACCATCGCGGACAAGAAGACGATGTGCGTCCGCGACGAGGAAAGCGGCGAGACCGTCATGCGCGACGTGCCGAACGACCGCCGCCACGAGCGCGTGCTCACCGACGACGAGGTGTCCCGCCTGCTCGAACTCGGCGAACTGGTCGAAGACCACTACGAGACGCCGCAGGACGTGGAGTGGGCCGTCTACGAGGGCGAAGTGTACATGCTCCAGTCGCGCCCGATTACGACCATCGCCGAGGGCGACGGCGAGGAAGGCGAAAGCGACAGCGGCGGGAGCTCGCGGGCGACCGCGACCGGCGACGACGTGCTCATCCGCGGTCTCGGCGCGAGCCCCGGCATCGCCTCCGGCCGCGCCCGCATCGTCACCAAGCTCGACCACCTCGACCAGGTCGCCGAGGGCGACATCATCGTCACCGAGATGACCATGCCGGACATGGTGCCCGCGATGAAGCGCGCCGCCGGCATCGTCACCGACGAGGGCGGGATGACCTCCCACGCGGCCATCGTCTCCCGCGAACTCGGCGTGCCCGCGGTCGTCGGCACCGGCGACGGGACGAAGACGCTCGAAGACGGCGAGATCATCACCATCGACGGCGACAAGGGCACCATCCGCGAGGGCGAGGAACCCGAGGAGAAACAGCGCCAGCCCGTCGAGGAGGCCCGCCCCAAGACGCCCGTCAAGCCGATGACCGCGACCGAGGTCAAGGTCAACGTCTCCATCCCCGAGGCGGGCGAGCGCGCCGCCGCCACGGGCGCAGACGGCGTCGGCCTGCTCCGCATCGAGCACATGGTCCTGACGCTCGGCAAGACCCCAGAGCGGTTCATCGAGCAGAACGGCGAGCGCGCCTACGTGGACGAAATCGTCTCGGGCGTCCGCGAGGTCGCAGAGGAGTTCTACCCGCGGCCGGTGCGCGTCCGCACCCTCGACGCGCCGACAGACGAGTTCCGACAGCTGGAGGGCGGCGAGAACGAGCCGCGCGAGCACAACCCGATGCTCGGCTACCGCGGCATCCGCCGCGGGCTCGACAACCCGAGCGTCTTCCGGCTCGAACTGCAGGCGTTCCGCCGCCTGTTCGACATGGGCTACGACAACCTCGAAGTCATGTTCCCGCTCGTCAACGACGCGGAGGACGTGCTTCGGGCGAAAGAGCACATGCGCGAGGCCGGCATCGACCCCGAAAAGCGCGAGTGGGGCGTCATGATAGAGACGCCCGCGGCGGCGCTCTGCATCGAGGAACTCGCCGACGCCGGCATCGACTTCGCCTCGTTCGGCACGAACGACCTGACGCAGTACACCCTCGCGGTGGACCGCAACAACGAGCACGTCGCCGACATCTACGACGAACTGCACCCGGCGGTGCTCAAGCTCATCGGCGACACCATCGAGACGTGCCGCGAGGTCGGCGTGAAGACGAGCATCTGCGGGCAGGCCGGCTCGAAGCCCAAGATGGTCCAGTTCCTCGTCGACAAGGGCGTCAGCTCCATCTCGGCCAACATCGACGCCGTCCGCGACGTGCAACACGAGGTCAAGCGCGTCGAACAGCGGCTCCTCCTCGACTCGGTCCGCTGAGGCCAGCCGACGTCGAATCACACGACACACCGATTTTCACGGGTTCGGCCTCGTGTAGCCGCGTTGCCACCTGTCTTTTTCTCTGCGGCTCACGTATCTTCACGGTGAGAGGCCCTGAAAGACATGTCCACCGCTGTCGATTCCCCCTCCACCAATCAACCGAACGTAACCGACCGCCTTCGCGCCGTCGTCGTCGCCGTCGTCATCGTCGCCGCCGCCATCGTCCTCGGCGTCGTTCTCACGTTCGCGTTGTTCATCCCACTGCTCGCGGTGAACGTCGCCATCGATCCGGCGGGGTCGACGTTCCTCATCCTCGCGCTGATACCGTCACAACTCGCCTTCGCGGCCGTCGGTATCCTCGTCGCAATCGGTGTCCTCGACGGTGTCCCGGTTCGTCTACCGACGCGAACAGACCTCAGGTGGGTGGCTCTCGGCCTCGTCGGGAGTTTCGCCGCCGTCGCACTGCTCGTCCTCGCATCGACCGTCGTCGACCTCACCCCGGTCCAGTCGGTAGTCGGTGAGGCCGCCGTCGTCGACCCAGAGGTTCTCGTCGCACTCGCGCTTCTCTCTATCTTCGTCATCGCACCCGCCGAAGAGCTGCTGTTCCGCGGTGCCGTTCAGGGCCGCTTGCGCAAGACGTTCGGCCCACTCGGAGCGGTCGTTCTCGCCAGCGCCATCTTCGCGTCGCTCCACGCGTTCAACTTCGTCGGCGGCGGCGTCGTCGTTCTCGTCCCACTTACGGCGTTGTTTCTCGTCGGGTCGGTGTTCGGCTACATCTACGAGCGAACGGAGAACCTCGCAGTTCCCATCGCCGTCCACGGACTGTACAACGCGACACTATTCCTCTCGTCGTTCGTTCTTGGGTGAGAAACCAGCAGACCACGGCGGTATTCACGCTTGAGATACGCTGTCGTACTGGAGCGGAACCGATATACTGGGTGTGGTTATAGTGGGATGCATGCAGCGCGCGGCACCGCAGGAGTTCGACCGCGTCCTCTCTTCGATGTGCACCCGACCGCATCCGGCCGCCCGGAAGGCCGCAGAGCGGTTCTTCGCAACCAACCCCGGCGACCCGGCGACCTATCAGGCCGTCGCCGCACTCGAAGAAGACGCACTCTCGTACCTCGGCGAGATTACCGGCCTCTCGGCCCCCCACGGCTACGTGACGAGCGGCGGGACCGAGGCCAACATCCAGGCCATCCGGGCCGCGCGAAACCACGCCCGCGACGGCGACCCGAACGTCGTCGCCCCCGAGAGCATCCACTTCAGCTTCCAGAAGGCCGCCGACGTGCTCGACGTGGAGCTCCGAATCGTCCCCGTCGACGACGGCTACCGCGCGAACGTCGCGGCGGTCCGCGAGGCCGTCGACGACCACACCGTCCTCGTCGCCGGCGTCGCCGGCACGACCGAGTTCGGCCGCGTCGACCCGATTCCCGAGCTGACCGCGGTCGCCCACGACGCCGGCGCGCTGATGCACGTCGACGCCGCGTGGGGCGGGTTCATCCTCCCCTTTACCGACCACGAGTGGTCGTTCGCCCACGCGCCGGTCGACTCGATGACCATCGACCCCCACAAGTACGGGCAGGCGGTCGTCCCCGCCGGCGGCCTGCTGTTCCGCGACAAGTCGGTCGTCGACTCGCTGGCGGTCGACACGCCGTACCTCGAATCCGCGTCGCAGGCGAGCCTCACCGGAACGCGAAGCGGCGCGGGCGTCGCCTCCGCGGCCGCCGCGATGCGCGAACTCTGGCCCGACGGCTACCGCGACGTCTACGAGCGCCAGCAGGCGAACGCCGACTGGCTCTACGACGAACTCCGCGCCCGCGGCTACGACGCCGTCGAGCCCGAACTCCCGCTGGTCGCCGCGAGCGTCCCCGACGGGCAGTTCGAGTCGCTCCGCGACCTCGGCTGGCGCATCTCGCGGACCGCGAGCGGCGAACTCCGCATCGTCTGTATGCCGCACGTCTCCCGCGAGTCGCTCCGGGCGTTCCTCTCGGACCTCGACGACCTCCGGTCGGGGCCGGCGCGAAACTGAGCCGGCCCGAACCTGAAAGCTTACAATCGACCGGCTTCGACCCTCTCGTGTGTCTCTCACCGCGTTCGCATCGCTCGCAGACCTGACCGTCAGTCTGTACCCCGACTTCTCGTGGCTCTCGTCGCTCGTCGAGACGGCCACCGGCTGGGTCGGGCTGGTCATCATCTTCGCCTACTCGTTTCTCATCGCCTTCGCCCTCCCCGGCGTGAGCGAAATCGTTCTCGCCGCCCCGCTCGACCTCGGGCTTCCCTACGGCGCGAAACTCGCGGTCATCATCCTCGTCAGCGGCGCGGGCAAGGCCGCCGGGAGCGTCTTCGCGTTCCACATCGGCCGCCAGACGACGGAGTCGGGCTACGTCGAGCGGGCGCTCGAACGGCTCCCGGTCGACGTGATGGGCTGGACCGAACGCAAGGCCGTCGAAATCGCGCAGAACTGGGGCTTCGCCGGCCTCGCGGCCGCGCTCTGCGTGCCGGGCTTTCCCGACACGCTGTCGATTTACGCGTTTTCGGTCCTCGAAGACGACTACCTCAGGTTCGCCGCCGCGACGTTCGTCGGCTCCTGCGGCCGGCTCGTCGTGACGGTCATCGGCATCGAGGCCGCGCTGGCGTTCCTCTGAGCGCCCCGAGCGTCGCCCGAGCGCCCGACAATTTATACGCGCGCTCGGCTTCAGTACCGGTGTGACCGCGACGGGACTCCCCGACAACATGCGTATGCGCGCTTTCTTTTAGCCGCGGGTGGACCCGTCTTCGGCCGTCGCCTCGGTAACGTGAGACGGCGGTCGGACCCGGCGAACCTCGGGGCGATACCGCACCGCCAGACAGACGCGTCCGAAGCGGCGGGCTTTAGGCCCGCTTCCGAGATACACGACACAGATGAGTCACGAGGACTTCCCCACGGAGAACCCAGCGGTGGTGACGTGTGGACTGCCGTACGCGAACGGCGACCTCCACATCGGCCACCTCAGAACGTACGTCGGCGGCGACATCTACAGTCGCTCGCTGCGAACACTCGGCCAAAAGACGGCCTTCGTCAGCGGGTCGGACATGCACGGCACGCCCGTCGCCGTCAACGCCGAGAAGGAGGGCGTCACGCCCGAGGAGTTCGCGCTCCGCCACCACGAGAAGTACGAGGCGACGTTCCCCCGCTTCAACATCGAGTTCGACAACTACGGCCACACCCACGACGAGACGAACACCGAACTGACCCAGGAAATCGTCCGCACGCTCGAGGACGAGGGCTACGTCTACGAAAAGGAGATTCCGGTCGCCTACGACCCCGAGGCGGACCAGTGGCTCCCCGACCGCTTCGTCGAGGGCGCCTGTCCGTACTGCGGCGCGCACGCCCGCGGCGACGAGTGTGACGAGGGCTGTGGCCGCCACCTCGAACCCGGCGAAATCGAAGAGCCGACCTCGACGCTCACCGGCAATCCCGCGGAGTACCGCGAGCGCGAGCACAAGTTCTTCGCCGTCTCCGACCTCCAAGACTACCTTCAGGAGTTCATCGACCGCCTCGAAGGCACCTCGAACGCCCAGAACCAGCCCCGCGAGTGGATCGAAGGCGAACTGCAGGACTGGTGTATCACCCGCGACATGGACTGGGGCATCGACTACCCCGGCGAGGAGGGCGACGACCTCGTGCTGTACGTCTGGGTCGACGCGCCCATCGAGTACGTCTCCTCCACCAAGCAGTACACGGAGCGCGTCGGCGCCGACACGTTCGACTGGGAGGTGGCGTGGAAGGACGCGGGCGACATCGTTCACATCATCGGCCGCGACATCATCCAGCACCACACCGTGTTCTGGCCGGCGATGCTCCGCGGCGCGGGCTACGTCGAGCCGCGCGCGGTCATGGCCTCCGGCTTCATCACGCTCAACGGCAAGGGCTTTTCCACCTCGCGCAACCGCGCCGTCTGGGCCGACGAGTACCTCGACGAGGGCTTCCACCCCGACCTGCTTCGGTACTACCTCGCCACCAACGGCGGCTTCCAGCAGGACGTGGACTTCTCGTGGTCGAAGTTCAAAGACCGCGTGAACAGCGAACTCGTCGGCACGGTCGGCAACTTCCTCTACCGGTCGATGCTCTTCGCGTACCGCAACTTCGAGGGGACGCCCGAGGCCGACGTGTCGGAAGAAGTCGAAGCCCGCATCGAGGAGGCCATCGACGAGTTCGAAGCCGGCATCAACGACTACTCGGTCCGGCAGGCCGGCAACGCCGCCGTCCGCCTCGCGCAGTTCGGCAACGAGTACATCCAGCGCAACGAGCCGTGGAAGCTCACCGACGAGGACCCCGAGGCCGCGGCGCGGGTCATCCGCGACTGCGTCCAGATTGCGAAGGCCATCGCCGTGCTGTTCTTCCCCGTCGCGCCGGGCAAGATGCAGGCGCTCTGGGAACAGCTCGGCGAGGACGGCTCGGTGACCGACACCCGCGTCGACGCCGCCTTCGAGGCCCCGTCGGCGACCTTCGGCGAGCCCGAGGCGCTGTTCGAGAAAATCGAAGCCGAGCGCGTCGAGGAGCTCAACGAGAAGCTCGAAGCGCGCGTGGCCGAGACGGAATCCGAAAGCGACGAGTCCGACGAGGACGCGGAGGAGGATATGGACGCTGACACCGACGCCGACATCGACTTCGAACCCATCGCCGACGACCGCATCAGCTTCGAGGAGTTCCAGGACCTCGACATCCGCGTGGGCGAAATCGTCGCCGCCGAGGGCATCGACGGCGCGGACAAACTCGCCAAGCTCACCGTCGACATCGGCGTCGAAGAGCGCCAAATCGTCGCCGGCATCAAACAGCTCCACGACCTCGACGCGCTTTCCGGGACGAAGGTCATCATCGTCGCCAACCTCGAGAAGGCCGAGCTGTTCGGCGTCGAGTCCAACGGGATGCTGTTGGCCGCGGGCGACGAGGCCGACATCCTGACGACCCACGGCGACGCCGTCCCCGGCACGAAAGTCCAGTAAACGGCCGCCTCCGACCGATACGCGACCGCCTCCGAACCGACACGCGACCGCCTCCGAACCGACACGCGACCACCCACAACCCGATTTTTTCGACGCGCTGTTTTTCTCGACGCCGTCCCCGTGTCAGAGACGGACCACAGCGCCTAACTGCGCCGACCCCCGAGCGTCGCCCATGCGAATCGGAAGACGGGAAGCGGTCGGAATCGTCGTCGCGCTCGCGGTGTTCGCGGGCGTCGTCGCCGCGGTCACCGGCGGCGGCGCGGGCACCCTGACCGTCGAACGCGTGGACGAACTCCCGCAGGGACAGGGTGCGGTCGCCTTCGGCAACCTCGACCCCGACCAGCGCGAGACGTTCGCGGAGGCGGTCTCGACCGACGAGCCGGTGGCGATACCGAACGAGGCGGCGCGAAACGAGTTCGTCGACCCCGGCTACGTCCGGTACGACGGCGGTATCTACCGGACGACCGTCTCCTCCTGAGCAGGCGTTCGGCGCTCGAATCCCACGCCGAGACCGGAGCCGATTTGAACGATGACGCTGGAGCGCCGGCTATGCGAATCAGCGTGTTGCTCGCCGCGGCGCTCGTCCTCTCGACGGGCTGTCTCGGCGGCGGAAGCGGGACGGCGAGGCTGAGCGTCACCAGAGTCGACGACCTCCCGCAGGGCGAGGGAGCCGTCTCGTATCAGAACCTCGCGCCTGACCAACAGTCGGCGTTCCGGCAGGCGCTCGGGGGCGAGACCGTGACGCTCCGGAAGGGAACGGACAGAAACGAGTTCCGCGACCCCGGCTACGTCAGATACGACGGAGAAATTTACCAAACGACCATTATAGTTGCGTGAGGTCGACCGAGCGGTCAGTTCGGTGGGCGAACTATAGAGAGTACGTATGCGAACCCGTTACTCGGCACCGAGTTCATCATCGGGCTTTTTTATCAGTCACTCGTAGGCGGTGCCATGAGAAACGCAAAAATCGTCTGCACCCTCGGTCCCGCGTCCTTCGACCGGGAGACGATTCGCGGGCTCGCCGACGCCGGCATGAGCGTCGCCCGGATGAACGCGAGCCACGGCAACGTCGAACACCGGTCCGACGTCATCGACAGCATCCGCGCCGTCGACGACGCGACCGACGAACCGCTCGCGGCCATGCTCGACCTGCAGGGCCCCGAAGTGCGAACCGCCGAAATCGACGAGGACATCTACCTCGAAACCGGGAGCGAGGTCCGCTTCTACGAGGGCGACGACGCCACCCCCGAGGCCGTCGGGCTGTCGTACTCCATCACCGCCGCGGAGTCCGGCGACACCATCCTCCTCGACGACGGCCGCATCGAGGCCACCGTCGATTCCGTCGAAGACGATGCGGTCCACGCGACCATCGTCTCCGGCGGGAAGCTCAGTTCGCGCAAGGGCGTGAACGTCCCCGGCGTCGACCTCGACATCGACCTCATCACCGACTCCGACTACGAGAACCTGAAGCTCGCCGCGGAGAAGGAAGTCGACTACGTCGCCGCCTCGTTCATCCGCGACGCGGAGGACGTCTACACCATCAGCGACACCCTCGAGAACCTCGGCGCGGAGATTCCCATCATCGCCAAAATCGAGCGCGCCGGCGCGGTCGAGAACCTCGACGAAATCATCCAGGCGGCCCACGGCGTGATGGTCGCCCGCGGCGACCTCGGCGTCGAGTGCCCCCTCGAAGAGGTGCCAATCATCCAGAAGCGCACCATCCGCAAAGCGCAGGCCGCGGGCGTGCCGGTCATCACCGCGACCGAGATGCTCGACTCGATGGTCCGCTCGCGCCGCCCGACCCGCGCGGAGGCGTCCGACGTGGCCAACGCCGTCCTCGACGGCACCGACGCCGTGATGCTCTCCGGCGAGACCGCCGTCGGCGACCACCCCATCCGCGTCGTCGATACGATGTCCCGCATCGTCAAGGAAGTCGAGGCCAGCCCCGAGTACGACGAGAGCCAAGAACAGCGCGTCCCGACCGCCGACGAGGGCTCCCGCACGGAGGCGCTGGCCCGCTCGGCGCGCTACCTCGCCCGCGACGTGAACGCCGCGGCCGTCGTCGCCGTCTCCGAGTCCGGCTACACCGCCCGGAAGACCGCGAAGTTCCGCCCCGGCGTCCCCGTCGTCGCCGTCACGCCGAACGACCGGACGCGCCGCCAGCTCGCCGTCTCGTGGGGCGTCTCGGCGCAGTACGCCGACTACAGCCCGAGCGTCGAGGGCGTCATGGACGACGCCGTCACCGCCGCGCTCGACGCCGGCGTCGCCGAGTCCGGCGACACCATCGTCGTCCTCTCCGGCATGATGACGGAGCTCGAAGGGACGAACACGACAAACATGCTCAAGGTCCACGTCGCCGCCGAGCCCGTCGCCACGGGCCGGAAAATCGTCAGCGGCCGCGTCGCCGGCCCCCTCTACCGCACCGAGGACGGCGACCTCACGGACGTTCCCGAGGGCGCGATTCTCGCGCTGTCGGCCGAGTTCGACGGCGAGTTCGACGGCGACGCCGACAAGCTCGCCGGCATCGTCGACGCCCGCGCGGGCATGACCGGCTACCCGGCGCTCGTCGCGCGCGAGCTCGACATCCCGATGGTGTCGGGCGCGCCGCTTCCGAAGACCATCGCGCAGGGCGCGACTGTCACGCTCCACGCCGAGCGCGGCATCGTCTACGAGGGCGACGTCATCAACCACGACCGCGACAGCCGGTAGGAGTGCGGTAGCCCTTTCCCGCCGCGACGCCTACCCACGAATCGATGTCCCGCGCACCCTCTCCCGAGGATGACGACGACCGCGACGCTGACGGCGACGGCGAGTGGCGCTTCGGCGTCGACGACGTCGGTCCCGACGGCATCATCGACGACGAACCCGAGGTCGAACAGCTTCCCATCGAGCCCGAGTCGCCGCGGGCCGAGAACGTCGCGTTCGTCCTCATCGGCGTCCTTCTCGCGGTCGGCCTCATCGTCGTCACCGTGTTTCCGGGCGCGTTCTGAGCGACCCGCCGGACGCCGACCGCGACTCGTCGCAACCGCTGAGTTCGGCCGCCGCCCCGTCTCCGACTTTCCGTTTTGATAATCGGGACTGTTGATTTATGTGACCCCGAGGGAAACCACCGCCAACCACCCGACCGGGACGGGCGAAGCGAGCGACACGGCGCACCCTCCGCGTCGGTCGCCGCGTCGATTCTCCCCGCGGCGCCCCGGGCTCCGACGCCGACGGGGGCCGCGCCGGGACGGACGCGGGCGCGGCCGCCGCGACGGCCTCCCTCCCGGTCGTCGCGCGGCCGCCGAAACCGGCCGCCACCGGGACGAACACCGAGACGACAAGATGACACACGACCGACGACGCGGACACGACCGACGACCCGCCCCGCCCGAGACGGAGGGACGCGAACAGTGACGAGACTCGTCGAACTCGACCCGGCGAAGTTCGTCCGGTTCCTCGCGGACCTCTGGACCCAGTGGAACTGGCAGACGAACGTCCAGCCCCGCGGCGAGGGGAGATACCTCGTACAGGGCCAGCGCGGCGACGGCACGAAGGGACTCATGCTCGTGCTCCCGACCGTCGGGATGACCGTCGAAACCGAGCACATCAAGGGCTTCGTCGCGCACGCGAAAAAGCGCGGCGTCGACGCCGTCGTCGTCGCCACCCAAGGCGAGTTCGCCGACGCGGTCCGCGGGTTCGCCACGAGCCACGACGTGACGCTGTTCGACCGCGACGAACTCGGCGAGACCGTCGCCGACGAGGGCCTCGAACAGACCGTCAAGCAGTACACCGACGGCGAGGTGTTCGAGACGGCGGAAGTCGAGTTCGGCCTGCCGTTCGACCTACCCGAACCGGTGGAAGAAGCGCTCGCGTCGCTCCCGATAGCCGCCGCGCGCGAACGGCTCGCCGGACTCGTCGGTGACCGCGGCGGCGACGGCGGTGGCGACAGCGACAGCGGAGGCGGAGACGGAAGCGGAGGCGGAAGTAGCGGTGACGGTGACGGCGGAAGCGGCGGCTGGAAATCCGTTGGGAACACCCTCCGCGACGGACTCCCGTCGTCGGTCGGCGACCTGAAATCGGGGTCGCCGCCGAGCGTCCGCGTCGTCGTCGTCGCCGTGCTGTTGCTCGTGCTCGCGCTCGGCTTCGTCGCCGTGCTCGGCCCGATGGTCGACGGACTCGGCGGACCGACCGGCGACGGCGGCGGAGGCGAAGGCGGCGTCGCCGTCTCCGCGCTCTCCAGTGCGAGCGTCGACTCGGCCGACGTGGTCGCCCGGTGGAACGCCCGGGCGACAGACACGCTTCAGGTGGGCAACCGAACGTACGCCGCGCCGGAGGGAGAGCGGTTCGTCGTCATCGGGCTCAACGCCACGGCCGCGGGCGACGCGCCGGGGTCGCTCCCGGAGTCGGCGCTCGCGTTCGAGACCGACGGCGTCAGCTACGGCTACCAACCGCTGTCGAACGCGACCGGCTTCCGCAACGGCGGGCTGTTCGCCCCCGACGAGCGGGCGCACGTCTGGACCGTCTTCTCCGTGCCGACGAACGCGACCACCGGGACCGTCTTCGTCCGGCCGACGAACGAAGACACCGTGGCGTTCGTCCACGACCGGTCGGTCTCGACCGACCCGAACGGCGAGGACTGAGCGGGGAACGGCCGCCCCCGCCGAACCCGCACCGCGTTCGACCCTCAATCCTTAATCGGGCGACGGCCCTAGACCCGGTATGGCATACCCGCCGCTCCCGTTACAGACCGGTCTCGTCAGTCCCGAGACGCTCCCGCTTTTGCTCGTGCTCGCGGGGCTCGGCCTGTCGCTCGCGGAGGCCATCGCCCCCGGCGCGCACTTCGTCGTCCTCGGCGTCGCCCTCCTCGCGGCGGGGCTGGTCGGCCTCTTTATCGCGCCGCTCGCAGGCCCGATAGCACTCGGCCTGCTCGTGTTGGTCTTCGGCGCGCTCGCGCTCTACGGCTACCGAGAACTCGATATCTACGGCGGGAAAGGAGAAGGAAAGACGAGCGACTCGGACGCGCTGACGGGCAAGATGGGGCGCGTCACGGAGCGCGTCACGCCGACCAGCGGCGAGGTCAAACTCGACGAGGGGGGGTTCAACCCGTTACTACGCCGCCCGGTCGGTCCACGGCGAGTTGGAAGTCGGAAGCGAGGTCATCGTCGTCGACCCCGGCGGCGGCAACGTCGTGACCGTCGAGGGCGTCGGCCCCGGCGAGGACGAAATCGACCGCGAACTCGCCCGCGAGCGGGCGCGACGACGGCGCGAGGAGTCCGCGGAGCGAGACGAAGAACTCGAACGAGAGGGTACGGAAGGCGTCTGACCGCCGGCCGCGACGCCGCGGTCGGCCCGAACCGCGTCGACCCGAACCGCCGTTGGCCGCCCCGTCACCCCCGAAACCGTCCGACGTGACGGCCGGACCACACGAATACTTATCATTCTGCCAACCCAAGGCGGGCTTATGGACCTACTTGCCCTCCAGGCGGGGCTGGGTATCGGAGGCGTCGTCGCCGGCCTCCTCGTGCTCGTCCTCGCCATCGTGACGGTGTATCAGATGGTCGAAATCGTGGACGCCTACGAGAAGAAGGCGCTCACGGTGTTCGGGGAGTTCCGACGGCTCCTCGAACCGGGTATCAACTTCATCCCGCCGTTCGTCTCTCGGACCTACGCGTTCGATATGCGTACCCAGACGCTCGACGTGCCCCGGCAGGAAGCGATTACGCGCGACAACTCGCCGGTCACGGCCGACGCCGTCGTCTACATCAAGGTGATGGACGCCAAGAAGGCGTTCCTCGAAGTCGACGACTACAAGCGCGCCGTCTCCAACCTCGCCCAGACGACCCTCCGGGCCGTCCTCGGCGACATGGAACTCGACGACACGCTCAACAAGCGCCAGGAGATCAACGCGCGCATCCGCAAGGAACTCGACGAACCGACCGACGAGTGGGGCGTCCGCGTGGAGTCCGTCGAGGTCCGCGAGGTCAACCCCAGCGCCGACGTCCAGCAGGCGATGGAACAGCAGACCTCCGCCGAGCGCCGCCGCCGCGCCATGATTCTCGAAGCGCAGGGTGAGCGCCGCTCCGCCGTCGAACAGGCCGAGGGTGAAAAGCAGTCGAACATCATCCGCGCGCAGGGCGAAAAGCAGAGCCAGATTCTCGAAGCGCAGGGTGACGCCATCTCGACGGTGCTCCGCGCGAAGTCCGCCGAGTCGATGGGCGAACGCGCCATCATCGACAAGGGGATGGAGACGCTCGAACGCATCGGACAGGGCGAGTCCACGACGTTCGTCCTCCCGCAGGAGCTCACCTCGCTCGTGGGTCGCTACGGCAAACAGCTCACCGGCTCCGACGTACAGGACACGGAAGGCCTCTCCAGCAAGCAGTTCGACGAGGAGACCCGCGAGCTCATCGGCCTCGACGACATCGAGGAGATTCTCGGGCAGATAGACCAGGCCGCCGAGATGGACGTCGAACAGCTCGAACAGGAGGCGGAGGCCATCAAGGCCGGCGCGGAGGTCAACGACATCAAGTCGCCCGACGAGGTCATCGCCGAGGCCGACGAGAGCGAGACCCCCATCAAGTCGTCCGACGAGGTCGTCGCGGAAAGCGAGGGCGCGGACGGCGCGGCCGACGAGTCGGCGGACGCGAACTCCGCGGGCAACGGCCAACCGGCCACAGACGCCGGCGACGACGGCGACGGCGACGACGAAAGCGAGATGTCCTTCGAGAAGGACCTCGAATAGTCGCATCGACCGACCGTCCCGGATTCGGACGGGTGTGAATGCCGAAGCCCTTTTCTCCGCGCCGTCTCGTATGTGGGAGTAGATGTCGAATCGCCGGGTAGACGAAGACAAGCGCGCGACCCTCCGTCGATTCGCCGCGCTCGGGGCCGCCACGCCGCTCGTGGGCCTCGGGGGCGGCGACGACGGCGACGACGACTCGTCGGGGTCGAGCGACGCCCGAGACGCCATCGTCGGCTACGTCGCGTCGACGCCCGGCGCGCACTTCTCGAAGGTCCGCGACGACCTCCAGTTGGGAACCGGCGAGACGCAGTACCACCTCCGGAACCTCGTCGACGACGACACCCTCGAAGTCCGCCGCGACGGCGACTACAAGCGGTTTTTCCCCGCGGGCCGGTTCTCGGAGTTCGAGCAGGTCGCCCTCGGCTACCTCCGGCGGGACACGCCGCGCGGGATGCTCGTCCACCTGCTTCGGGACCCCGACGCGACGGGGAGCGAACTCGCCGACAGACTGGGCGTCTCCCGGGCGACGGTGAGCACCTACGCGAAGGAACTCGACGCCGTGGGCCTCCTCTCGCGGGAGGACGGCTACGCGGTCCGCAACCCCGAGACGGTCATCACGCTCCTGATTCGCCACGCCGACTCCTTCAGCTCCGACGCCGCGGCGTTCGCCGACGACGCGGCCGAACTCATCCGGTTCGACCCCTGACCCCCTGACCGGGGCGAGAGTCGGGGAGTCGGTGCCGGTATTCTCCGTCGGTTCGGAACACTCAGCGGCGGCGCTGGGACGCGAGAAAACCCGAAAAACGGGGGGAACGACGTGGGGTGGGAGACGACGGCGTTCCGGGAGGGTGGCGCGAGAGAGGACGCGCCGGGGTGCACGCCGAGGTCGGCGCGCGGCGGGGCCGGAGTGAAGCGTCAGCGGGGGCTCAGACGGTCACCTTCCACGTCGTGCCGGAGGAGTAGCCCCACTTCTCGACGGTCACGTCGAAGTCGCCGTCGAGGATGGGGCGCATGTTCGCGCCGACCTCCTTCGCCGAGAGGTCGAGGTCGTCGGCGATGAGGCGGGACTTGAAGTACGTCTTCGCGCCGGCGTTCGAGCGGAGGTAGTCGAGGATGCGGCGCTGTTTCTCCGAGAGGCTGGGTCTGGTGTCGAGGGCCTCGCCCTCGACCGCGGCGGCGGAGGCGGTCGTGCTCATACCTACACAGAGAGACGAGACGCCTATCAGGGGTTTGGTACGGGAGCTTAACACGGTGCTGTCTTGCGATTTTCGCCGAAAACGAGCCGTCGGAACGGCTCCACTGCGCCGTCGCAGGTACAGTCGCCTAACAGCCGCGCGACGCGGACACATCAACGGGGAGACAGTCGGGGGCGACCGGCACGCCGTCGAACGCCCGAGCGTTCCGAACTGTCCGTCTAACCGGAGCGTAACGACTCCAAGACAGAAAATTCATACGCGGATAGCGGCCATACGACGACAATGGGTCGCCCGACAGAACGACGCCCGGCCGCCGCGACCGCGGCCGGCGTCGAAGTGAGCGTCGTCCTCCCCGCCTACAACGAGGCGCGGACCATCGAGAACACGGTCCGCGTCACCGTCGAGACGCTCGAATCGTTCCTCCCCGCCGACGCCTTCGAGGTCATCGTGGCCGAAGACGGCTGTGACGACGAGACGCCGGAGATAGCCGACCGGCTGGCCGCCGAGGACGACCGGATTCGTCACTACCACAGCGACGACCGGCTCGGCCGCGGCGGCGCGCTCGAACGCGCCTTCGAGGCCGCCGACGGCGACACGCTCGTCTACTTCGACACGGACCTCGCCACGGATATGCGCCACCTCGAAGAGCTGGTCGAGCGCGTCCGCTCCGGCGAGTACGACGCCGCCACCGGGTCGCGCTGGATGCCCGACCGCGTCGCCGACCGCCCGCCGAAACGCGGCGTGCCGAGCCGCGCCTACAACGGCCTCGTCCGCCTGTTCCTCCGCTCTGACCTCCGGGACCACCAGTGCGGCTTCAAGGCGTTCAGCCGCGAGACGTTCGAGGCGCTCCGCGACGACGTGGAAGACGACCACTGGTTCTGGGACACGGAGATGCTCGTCCGCGCCCAGCGCGCGGGCTTCCGCGTCGCCGAGTTCCCCGTCGACTGGGAGCCGAAAGGCGACACGAAAGTCGACCTCGTCCGCGACATCCTCGGGATGGGGAGCCAGATTCTCCGGACGTGGTGGCAACTCACCGTCCGGCCGCGCATCACCCGCCGGGTGACAATCGCCGCCGGCCTGCTCCTGACCGTCTTCGCGCTCGCGCTGATGACGCTGTACATCGACCCCTCGGAGGTCATTTCGGTGCTCGGCGACGCCGACCCCGCGCTCGTCGCCGCCGCCGCAGTAATCTACGTCGTCTCGTGGCCGCTCCGGGGGATTCGCTACCGCGACATCCTCGGCGAGCTCGGCTACCGCGAGAAGGCCGGCTTCCTCACGGGGGCGATATTCATCAGTCAGACCGGGAACCTCGTGTTCCCCGCCCGCGCGGGCGACGCCGTCCGCGCCTACGTCGTGAAAGCGCGGCGGAACATCCCGTACCCCTCGGGCTTCGCGTCGCTCGCGGTCGAGCGCGTCTTCGACCTGCTCACCATCGCGGGGCTCGCGGGCGTCGTCCTCGTCGGCCTCGCGGCGACCGGCGGCCTCGACGACATCGCCACGGTGCTGGCGACCGGCGTGAGCGGCGGGTCGGTCAACGTGTCCGCCGACGACGTGCGCACCGTCGCCTACGTCGCCACCGGCGTCGGCGTCGTCGCCATCCTCGGCGTCCTCGGCATCGCGCTGTCGGCCCGCGCGGACCGGAACGTCGTCCGGGCGTTCGTCGGCCGGTTCTCGTCGGACTCCTACGTCGACCTCGTCGCGGGCGTCATCGAGCAGTTCGTCTCCGACCTGCAGGCGGTCGCCGGCAACCGCGCCGCCTTCACCCGCGTCGGCCTGACGAGCCTCGCCATCTGGACCGTCGACGTGGTGACCGCGGTCGTCGTCCTGCTCGCGCTCGGCGTCGATATCGACCCCGTCGTCCTCGTCGGCGTCTCGTTTTTCGCCGTGAGCGTCGGCAACCTCGCGAAGGTGCTTCCGCTGTCGCCCGGCGGCGTCGGCCTCTACGAAATCGCCTTCACGGTGTTCATGGCCGCGCTCGCGCCGGTCACGCCCGCCGCCGCGCTCGCCGCGGCGGTCCTCGACCACGCCGTCAAAAACGCCGTCACCGTCGTGGGCGGCGTCGCCTCGATGCTGTCGCTCAACGTCTCGCTGACGACCGCGGTCGAAGAGAGCGCGGACGTGCGCGACCGCGAGCGCGAACTCGCCGAATCGGAGTGAAGGAAGTCAGTACAGCTCGCACCGGAACGGCGCGAACGCGCCCGTCACGGCGGCTTCGAGCGCGTCAGTGCGCGTGAGTCGGCCGCCGGTGAACACGCCCGCCGCGCCCTCGTTTTTCGCGATGTCGTCGGTGCCGAGCACGTCGTCCATCACCGGTCCGAGCTCCTCGCCCGCGTCGATTCGGTCCGCGATGCGGGCGGGAAGCGGGAGGCTCGGCCCCGCCGCGCGGCCGACCCGTTCGCCGTCGGTCACGGCCGCCCACATCACGAGGTACAGGTCGGTCTCGTCCGTGCCGTCGCCCGCCGAGAAGGTCGCGACGCCGCCCTCGATGCCGACGCCGAAGTCGTAGTCGCCGGCGTCGAGCGCCCGCTCCGCGCGGGTGACCGCGCCCGCGATGGTCTCGTCGTGGCCCGTCGGCTGTTCGGAGACGCCGGAGTCGACGGCGACCGCCGCCACGGAGGCGTCGGGGCAGGTTCGTTCGACCGCGCGCCGCTTCACCGGGTTGCCGCTTCCGACCGCGATGTCCATGTCGGAAGCGCGTCGCCCGGTTATTTCCCTTCGTCGGATTCGGTCGCGGGCGGGGTCGCGGTCGCGGCCGCGGGCTCCCACGGCTCGGGGAGGCCGGCGTCGGGGTGCAGCAGTCGCGCGAGGCGGTCGACGCCCGAGACGACGGCGGGGCTCGGCTGATTGAGAAGCGAGTCGTCGACGGCGTGGACCGACGCGTCGAGATTCCACCCGCGGGCCTCGAACGCCTCGGGGTCGCCGCGCTCGCCTTTCCCGCAGGGGTGGAGCATCACGTGGTCGGGGTCGGCGGCCGCGACGGTCTCGGGGTCGACTTCGGCGGACCGATCGCCGGGCGCGACGAGCGGGGCTGAGCCCCCGGCGGCGCGGACGAGGTCGGGGACCCAGTTGCCCGCGGCCATCGGCGGGTCGGCCCACTCCTCGCAGTAGACGGTCGGGCGGTCGCGGCCGGCGACCGCGTCGGCGACGCGGGCGAGGTGGTCGCGGCAGTCCTCGGCGAGCGTCGCGCCCGCGCCGGCGTCGCCCGCGGCGTCGCAGACGACGGGAAACGAGTCGAACACCTCAGCAAGCGTCGCGGGCGCGACGTGGACCACGTCGTAGCCGCGGTCGCGGGCCGCCGCCGCGACGTCCGACTGGAGGTCGTCGCAGGTGCAGACGGCGTCGGCGTCGAGTTCGGCGACCCGGTCGAAGTCGGGGTTCAGCCAGCCGCCGACGACCGGCTTGTCGGTCGACGAGTGGACGGTCGCCCCGACGACGTGGGCGTCGAGACCGGCGGCGGTGAGAATCGCTGTCGCGCTCGGTGCGAGCGAGACGACGCGGGGATTCGCGGCCATGCGTGGTCCCGTTTACGACCCGTCGGCAAAAGTGTGTGTCGCGTCGTCGGTCGCCGGTGGGTCACCGGGGAATCGCCGGTGAGCCGCCGAATCCCTCACGGACCTTAACCACCGTGCGACGGCCTCACACAGGCAAACGCCGCCGTTCGACGAAAGCGATACCAAACCATTTATGCGCTCGTCTGCGGTTGCTGGTGTTACGGACAGCATCCGGGTTCTAGCCGCCTCTAACCACCCATTCCCGGAGCACCCGCCGTCGTATCCATGAGTGAACGAATCTGGACCCGAAATCCCGGCGCACAGGAGCAGGAACGAGACACGCAGAACGGCCGACAGGAGGCCGAGACCGAACAGGAAGACACGAAGGGCGACACGCTTCAGTGCCCCGAGTGCGGCGGTCACGTCGTCACCGACGACGAACACGGCGAGACAGTCTGTAACGACTGCGGCCTCGTCGTGACCGCCGACTCCGTCGACCGCGGCCCCGAGTGGCGCGCGTTCGACGCCCGCGAGAAAGACGAGAAGTCCCGCGTCGGAGCGCCGACGACCAACACGATGCACGACAAGGGCCTGTCGACGAACATCGACTGGCGCGACCGCGACGCGTACGGCAACTCCCTCGGCGCGCGCCAGCGCCAGAAGATGCAACGGCTCCGCAAGTGGAACGAGCGGTTCCGCACCCGCGACTCGAAAGAGCGCAACCTCAAGCAGGCGCTCGGCGAAATCGACCGCATGGCCTCCGCGCTCGGCCTCCCCGAGAACGTCCGCGAGACGGCGTCGGTCATCTACCGCCGCGCGCTCGACGACGACCTGCTTCCGGGCCGTTCCATCGAGGGCGTCGCCACGTCCTGTACCTACGCCGCCGCCCGCATGGCCGGCGTCCCGCGTTCGCTCGACGAAATCGCGGAGGTCTCGCGCGTCGAGAAGAGCGAGGTCGCCCGCACCTACCGCTACATCGCGCGCGAGCTCTCGCTTGAGGTCAAGCCCGCCGACCCCGAGCAGTACGTCCCGCGGTTCGCCAGCGAGCTCGGCCTCTCCGACGAGTCGAAGATGCGCGCGCGCCAGCTCCTGAAGAACGCCAAGGAGAAGGGCGTTCACTCGGGTAAGTCGCCGGTCGGCCTCGCCGCCGCCGCCGTCTACGCCGCCGCCCTCCTCACCAACGAGAAGACGACGCAGGCCGCCGTCAGCGACGTGGCCGACATCTCCGAGGTCACCATCCGCAACCGCTACCACGAACTCCTCGAAGCCGAGGAGAACCTCGGCCTCGTCTGAGCGCGCACGCCCGACGCCCGCTCCGAGCGACGGTTCGACCCGGACGAAACGACTCGATTTTCGCTTATTCGCCCGCCAGCGGCGGCGCTCGACGCGACGCGCCGCCATCGAGTCGCGGGGAGAAGTCGACCGGCACGGGGCGACCGCCCCCGCGCCGAGGCGAAGGGTTTTGTTTCGGGGCGAACACGTCCGTACGATGCGCACGACGCACGCCCTCGCGGTGGGCGACGCCGCCGACACCGGACTCGCCGACGAGAGCGTGAACCTCGTCGTCACGTCGCCGCCCTACCCCATGATAGAGATGTGGGACGACCTCTTTTCGGCGCGTGACGACACCGTCGCGGCGGCGCTCGACGCGGGCGACGGCGACGCCGCCTTCGAGGCGATGCACGAACAGCTCGACGCCGTCTGGGACGAGGTGGCCCGCGTGCTCGCGCCCGGCGGGATGGCCTGCGTGAACGTCGGCGACGCGACGCGGAGCCTCGACGGGTCGTTTCGCCAGTACGCAAACCACGCCCGCGTGCTCACCGCGCTCGCCGAGCGCGGGCTGACGCCGCTCCCAGACGCCATCTGGCGCAAGCCGACAAACAGCCTGACGAAGTTCATGGGGTCGGGGACGCTCCCGCCGAACGCCTACGTCACGCTCGAACACGAGTACGTGCTTGTGGTCCGGAAGGGCGACCCGCGGTCGTTCCCGCCGGGCGACGAGCGGCGCTACGAGAGCGCCTTCTTCTGGGAGGAGCGCAACCGCTGGTTCTCCGACCTCTGGGAGTTCGGCGGGACCGACCAGCGCCTCGACTCGGGGGCCAGAGAGCGCTCGGCGGCGTTCCCCGTCGAACTGCCGCTTCGCCTGATTCGGATGTACTCCGTCTACGGCGACACCGTCTTCGACCCCTTCGTCGGCACCGGGACCACGACGCTCGCGGCCATGCTCGCGGGCCGGGACTCCGTCGGCTACGACCTCGACGCCGACCTCGTCTCGGGGTTCGAACGCCGACTCGACGACCTCACGGAACGCTCGCGCGCGGAGGTCGAACGCCGACTCGACGCCCACCGGGAGTTCGTCGCCGACCGCGACGAACGACCCGGTCACGACGCCGAACACTACGACTTCCCGGTCGTGACGAAACAGGAGCGTCGCATCCGCCTGTACCGCGCGTCGTCGGTCGAGGCGTCGGCCGACGGGGCGGACCGCGAGTTCGTCGTCGAACACGAACCGTTCGACGGGGCAGAGGCGGCCGAGTCGTCGGAGCGGCCCGAACTCTCGGAAGACCCGACGACGACCGACTGAGTTCGAAACACTCGAATTCGGGGGTTCAGACACATGGCGGCGTGCGTCGGTACTAGTTAGCCGACTGTCCGACAATCCAGACGTTTAAGAGCGCGGACGACGACGCCAACGAACAATGCCCGATGCTCGTCGTCGCGCCGTCGTCGCCGCCCTCGTCGGCGTGGTTGGTGCCTCGCTCGGAATCGCCGGGGCCGGCCACGTCTACCTCCGCGAGTGGCGACGCGCGATTGCGTGGTTCACCTTCGTCTTCGGCGCGGCGCTGGTGTTGCTCTCGACGTTCGCCGACCCGGCGACCGTGACGGTGGACTCGCTCCCCAGAGAGGTGCTGTTCCCCGTCTTCGGACTGCTGTTTCTGAGCGCGCTCGACGCCTACCGCGTCGGACGTCGCCCGCGCGGCCGCAACGCGAACGGCGAGCCGACCTGCCCGGTCTGCGGCGGCGAGCTCGACCGGAACCTCGACTTCTGTCCGTGGTGTGCGACGGAACTCGAATGGTACACGGTCGAAGGATAGAGAGAGCCGACGACCGCCGGCCGCCGCGCGCGACTCTGAGTTTGAGAAAAAACGTCCCTCCGTCCGTTACTTCTCGATGATGCTCTCTTCGACCGCCTCGCCGAAGTGGCGAGCCGTGTCCTCGTAGTAGATGAGCATCTCGTCGCCGGGTTCGAGGTCGGTGACCGCGGTCCGGCCCTCGCGGGTGTGGACCTTGATTGTCTCGGCGTTCTGGAGGAGCGTCGTGACGCGGTCGCCCTCGTAGTCCGCGGAGATACGGAACATCGGCCGCTTTTCGATTTTCACGCGCCCGACGATGGCCTCGCGGGTGTTGCCGTTCGTGTCGATGAGCTGTACCTCGTCGCCGCTTTCGAGTTCGGAGAGATAGACCGTTCCGCCGTCGGGGGTCCGAGCGTAGGCGTGGACCGCGCCGGCGTTGACTCTAAACGGCCGGGACGCGACGTACGGGGACTTCGCCGTCTCGGCGTGGACGAAGAACAGGCCGCGGGCCATCGAGCCGACGAGCATCCCCTCGTCGTGGTCCATGATGGTTCCCGTGTCGACGCAGACGCGGTCGGCCATGCCCGTGCGTTCGACCTCCGTGACCTCGGCCCACACGAGATCGAGCGACTCGCGTTCGGCCTCGTCGCGGACCTCGACGGTCTTGCGAATCTCGTCGGGGTCGTCGCTGTCGAGGAGGACGCCGTCGGAGCCGAGTTCGAGCGTCTCGAAGGCGGTCTTGGCTTCCTCGGCGGTCGTGACGCCCGCGATGAGGTCGGTCTCCTCGCCGATGCGGGCGATGAGGTTCTCAAGCGGGATGATGGTCCAGTCCTCGCCGATGACGATGGTGTAGTCGCCGTCGCGGGCGGCCTCCTCGGCGAACGCCTCGTAGTCCTTGCTCAGGATGCGGACGTACGAGCCGTTTGCGAGGTCGTCGCCGCGGCGGAGCGTCGTCAGGTCGGCAGAGCCGGAGAAGTCCGAGGGGAGTTCGACGGTCGCGTCGCCCTCGCCGTCCTTGCCGACGATGTAGGCGTCGGCGAGCGCCGCGGGCTCTCCGTCGTCTTCCTCTGCTTCCATCACGTGGACGTCCGCGTCGGTCCGGAACGCGGCGATGTTGACGTCGCCGAGTTCGCGCACCTTCTCGACGTCGGCCTCATCGACGAGGACCCAGTCGACGCCGGCTTCCAGTCCGGCCGTGATGCGTCGCTTCCGCGTCTCCCAGTCGCCGACTGTGTCGTCGGCCTTGAGCCAGACGCTTCGTGTCATTATCGACTTCACTCGGTGGGCGGGCTTGAACGTGGCGAATGAATCAACGGACGGCGAGCGGATAACGAACGGACGGCGACGGGTCGCTTGGCCGCCCTGCTTAGATTCTATATCGCGTTATGAGATTTATGAGGATGAAATAGAGGGTGAAATCGACGGTCGGACGGCGATTCCACCGACGCGAGTCGAACGAGAGAGGCGCTCGCCTCGCTCAGTTACCACTCAACTCCCGTCGAGTCGGCGTCGGTTTGGTCGTCTCGTCGGGGTGGTGCGCCTGTGACCGATGGGACAGTCCGGTCTCGCACGCGAATCGTGAACGCTTCGTCACCCGGTGTCTCAGTCATCGAGTTCGTCGGTTCCACGAACATAGAACACAGCGACCACATCCGAATCCCAACCGCCGACGTTCGAGGGCGACGACGGAGGCGATTCGTCCAGCACCGACACCCATCGCTGGAATCGACCGCGTGGAACCCCGTCATGGTTCGGAACTCCGGGGTTCGAGGCTGGAAGACGGTATCGCGGTCGGAATCGAACGTCGTTTTCTGTCTCTCACTCTGTCGGCGAATCCGGTAGACCGGACAGACAACTAACGTCGAGTCACGAACGCGGTTCCGCGAACGGCGCGTCAGAACGCTGGGAAAAGCTGGTTTCGCGGGGTACTCGGAGCGACTCACACACCGACCACGACAGTTCTCGGTCGGTTCGACAGTCAATAAATCAATTACGGCGATATGAAATCAGTCAAAACGCGTCCAGCCCCGTCTGGGTCGCGCCGCGCTCGTGGTCGAGAAGCGCGCGTTTCAGGTCGACGCCGCCGGCCGCGGAGAAGCCGCCGAGGGAGTCCGCGCCGACGACGCGGTGGCACGGGACGACGAGCGGGACCGGATTGTGCCCGCAGGCCTGTCCGACGGCGACCGCGTGGCTGTCGAGTTCGGCCGCGACCTCGCCGTAGGTTCGCGTCTCGCCGTACGGAATCGACGCCATGACGCGCATCACGTCGCCGGTAAAGGAGTCGGGAAACCGCACGTCCACGTCGAACTCGCGGCGCTCGCCGTCTTCGTACTCGGCGAGTTGTGTTCGGAGCGAGTCGGCAGAACACCCGACGAGCCGTTCGTCCACGTCGACCGCGAACCCCCACATCGTGACGCGCATACTCGGGGTTCGCGCTCGGCGGGTATCTATCTGTAGGCTGGGACTGTCGAAGGAAGCAGAAAGGGCGTCGGAACGCCGCGGGTCGCGTTAGTCGCGTTACGCCTCGATGCCGAGCCCGGCGCGTTCGAGCGCCGCATCGACGTCGGCGTCGTCGTGGATGACGGCGCTGACGGCGCGGGTGATGGCCTCGGGGTTCTCGTGCTGGAAGATGGAGCGACCCATGGAGACGCCGGCCGCGCCGGCGTCCATCGTGCCGCGGACCATCTCGACCGTCTCGCGGTCGGTGCCGCGACTGCCGCCGGCGATGACGACCGGCAGGCGCGTGGCCTCGACGACGCGGCCGAAGGACTCCGCGTCGCCGCTGTAGGCCGTCTTCACCACGTCGGCACCGACTTCCTCGGCGAGGCGGACGGCGTGGGCGAGCGCCTCGGGGTCCTGTTCGTCGATGCCGGGGCCGCGGGCGTAGGACATCGCGAGGACGGGCACGCCGAAGTCGGCGGCGCGGGAACAGAGGTCGGCGAGTTGCGTCATCTGGTCGGGCTCGTAGTCCGAGCCGACGTTGATGTGGAAGGAGACGGCGTCGGCACCGACGCGGAGGGCGTCTTCGACGGTGCCGGTGAGTCGCTTGTCGTTTTCGTCCGGGCCGATGACCGTCGAGCCGTTTACGTGGACGATGTAGCCCTTGCCGTTCTTGTTCGGGTGGACGCGCGGCGCGGTGCCCTTGTGCGTGAGGACGGCGTCGGCGCCGCCGCGCGTGATGCCGTCGATGGTGGATTCGATGTCGACGAGGCCCGTGACCGGGCCGAGGGTGATGCCGTGGTCCATCGGGACGATGAGGTATCGCCCGTCTGTGGAGATGCGTTCGAGTCGTGCGGAGAGTCCGATGTCGGTGTTCATGTATGAGAAAGGGTGGCAGAGTGGTTATGTGCGTTCCGGATGCGGTGGGCGTTGCGACGCGCCGGCCACCGCGCCGTCTTTCAGCTCGCGGGCGAGCGTTTCGAGGCGGTCGGCGACCGTTTCGGCGTCGTCGCCGTTCTCGTGGCCCTCGGCGACGATGTCCACGAGCGCGCTCCCGACGATGATGCCGTCGGCACCGCTGGCGACGATGCGCTCGGCGTGGTCGCCGCTACTGATGCCGAAGCCGACCGCCTTGGGCACGTCGTAGTCGGCGAGTCGTTCGAGCGACGAGCCGGTCTGGTCGGAGACGCTCGACTGCGCGCCCGTCGTGCCGAGGCGCGCCTGCACGTAGACGTAGCCCGAGACCCGTTCCATGATGCGGTCGAGGCGCTCGCCGCGGGTCGTCGGCGCGACGATGAACACGAGGTCGAGACCGAACTCGTCGCAGGCCTCGCGCAGTGGGTCGGCCTCTTCTGCCGGCAGGTCGGGGACGACGAAGCCCTCGATGCCGACCTCGGCGGCCTTCTCGACGAACGGCCGCGGACCGGGTTCATCGCCGTAGCGGTAGATGAGGTTGTAGTAGGTCATACAGACCAGCGGCACCGACACGTCGAGGTCCTCGACGAACTCGAAGAAGCGCGTCGGCGTCATGCCGCCTTCGAGCGACCGAACCACCGCGTTCTGGATGGTCGGCCCCTCGGCGATGGGCTCCGAGAACGGAAGCCCGAGTTCGATGACGTCCGCGCCGCCGCGTTCGAGCGCCTCGACGTATTTCAGCGAGGACTCGTAGTCGGGGTCGCCGGCGGCGAGGTAGGGGACGAACGCCGGGCCGTCGGCGAAGGCGTCTTCGAGCGACATCACAGGCCCCCCGTGAACTCGTCCATGTTCGGCGCGATGTCGATGTCGCGCTCGTAGGTCTCCTCGATGGCCGATTCGAGGTCCTTGTCGCCGCGGCCGGAGACGTTGACCACGACGTACTCGCCGAGGTCGTCCGCTTCCCCGGAGTCGGGCGCGTCGGGGCCGACGACCGATTCGAGGTAGCCGAACGCGTGAGCCGACTCCAGCGCGGGGATGATGCCCTCCATCTGGGAGAGCCGGTGGAACGCGGTCAGCGCCTCGTCGTCGTCGACGTTGACGGCGGTGACGCGGCCGGTGTCGACGAGATACGCGAGTTCGGGTCCGACGCCGGCGTAGTCGAGGCCCGACGACACCGAGTGCGACTCCATAATCTGGCCGTCGCGGTCCTGTAGGAGCCGGGTACGAGCGCCGTGGAGGATGCCCTCCGTGCCGGTCGTGAGCGACGCCGAGTTGGGCGCGACGCCGGCTTCCTCGTCGACTTCGAGCGTCGAGCCGCCGGCCTCGACGGCGTAGAGCGCGGTCTCCTCGTCGTCGACGAACTCGGCGAACGCGCCCATCGTGTTCGAGCCGCCGCCCGCGCAGGCGACGACCGCGTCGGGGAGCCGACCGAGCTTTTCGGTGGCCTGCGTCCGGGCCTCCTCGGAGATGACCGACTGAAAGTCTCGGACCATGCTCGGGAACGGGTGGGGTCCGACCACGGAGCCGATGACGTAGTGAGTGTCTTCGACGTTGGTCGCCCAGTCGCGCATCGTCTCGGAGATGGCCTCCTTGAGCGTGCCGCGGCCGACGGTGACGGGGTTCACCTCCGAGCCGTTGAGCTTCATCCGGAAGACGTTGGGGCGCTGGCGGTTGATGTCGCGTTCGCCCATGTAAATCTCGCAGGGCATATCGAGGTGCGCGCAGGCCATCGCCGTGGCGGTGCCGTGCTGGCCCGCGCCGGTCTCGGCGATGATGCGCTCTTTGCCCATGTACTTCGCCAACAGGACCTGTCCGAGGGCGTTGTTGAGCTTGTGCGCGCCGCCGTGAAGCAGGTCCTCGCGCTTGAGGTACACCTCGCGGTCGTAGCGCTCGGAGAGTCGGTCCGCGCGCTGGAGGGGCGTCGGCCGCCCGCCGAAGTCCCGCAGTCGCGCGCGGAAGTCGTCCATGAAGCCGTCTTCGTTGTCGAGGACGTACCGCTCGTACGCGTCGTTCAGTTCCTCGATGGCCGGCATGAGGGCCTCGGGAACGTACTGTCCGCCGTAGTCGCCGAATTTGCCGTCTGCGCTCATTGTGTGAGTGTCTCCGTGTTCCGTCGTACGTCGCCGTCCATGATGGCCGTCCCGACGAGGAGGGCGTCGGCACCGGCCTCGCGCATCCGCGTCGCGTCGTCGACCGTCTTCACGCCGCTTTCGGCCACGAGGAGCACGTCCTCGGGCGCTTCCGGCGCGAGTTCCTCGAACGTGCCGAGGTCGACTTCGAGTTTCCCGAGGTCGCGGTTGTTGATGCCGACGATGTCGGCTCCGGCCGCGAGCGCCGCCGTGAGTTCCTCGCGCGTGTGGACCTCCACGAGCGGCTGGAAGCCGCGGTCGCGGGCCGCCTCGACGAGGTCCGGGAGGCCCTCGCCGACGAACCGCGCGATGAGGAGCACGAGGTCAGATTCGACGACGTCCAGTTGGGCCTCGTGCATGATGAAGTCCTTGCGGAGCACGGGCACGTCGACGGCCTCGCGGATGCGCCGAAGCGACTCGGCGGAGCCGCCGAAGTGCTCGGGTTCGGTGAGCACCGACAGCGCCGTCGCGCCGCCGGCGACCATCTCGCGGGCCAGTTCGACCGGGTCGTCCTCGCGGACGCCCTCGGTCGTCGGACTCGTGGGCTTCACCTCGGCGATGACGGGAACCCGCCCCGCGGCCTCCGTCTCGGCCACGGCCTCGGGGAACGACCGCGCGTCGACCGACACGCGCGTCTCCCCGCCGGGTCGCTCCCGCGCGGCCTCCAGGATGGCGCGCACGTCGGGAGCTAATCCGTCTCCACTAGCGTTCATTGATGTACACTAACGCACGTATCTGTACATAAGACTTGCGTCGGCGGGGACACTCACCGTCTCTCGCGCGCTCGCGTTCGTGGGCGAGCGCGCGACCAGCGAACTCGAACCGAACGCGGTCGGCCGACCCCCACACCGTCGCCGGAAGGGTCAAGCGTCCGGCGACGGGAGCCGAACGTATGCCCGTCTCGGGAATCTACGCGCGCGAATCGTCGACGCTCGGCCGCCCCGTTCAGGTCGGCGTGGTCAGCGGGAAGGTCATCGACGTCTCGTTTCCGGACTCGCTCCCGGCGGACGCCGAGTCCGACCACGAACACCTCGACGCCGTGTTGGCCGCCATCGACCGGGGCGAGACGGACCTCTCGTCGGTCCCCATCGGCCTGACCGTCCCGACCGACCAGCGGAGCGTGCTGGAGTCGCTTCGGAACGTCCCGCGGGGCGACACGGTCGACGTGGCGCTCCTCGTCCGCATGGCCGGCCTCGACCCCGAGGGCGACGACTCGGAGCGCGTCGTCCGCGAGGCGCTCGCGGCGAACCCGGTCCCGGTCGTCGTCCCCGACCACCGGGTGAAAGACGGCCCGAGCGCCGCCCCCGACGACGTGGTCGAGGCGCTCCGGAAGTCCGAAGGAATCTAAATCTATAATTCTGCGGCCCTCCCCTCAGAACGGCATCGCGTCGGTCTCGCGGCGGAGCGCGAGGTAGCCGAGCAGGCCGCCGAGGAGGAACAGCGTGCTGGCGAGTCCGACCGACTGGACGCCGGTCGCGAGCTCGGCGAACTGCGAGAGCCCCGCGAGGACGAAGCCGCCGCCGGCGACGTACTTGAGTCGGCTGTCGACCGGAATCCGGAGCGTGACGACGCCGAGGAGAACCGCCGTCAGCCCGAAGGCGGCGTCGGCGGCGAGTCGAAGCGTCGGGTTCCCCGTGGCGAACGCCGCGACGACGAGCGCCAGATAGCCGATGAGCCCCGCCTGCGTCAACTGCCGCGTGTCGATGTCCATACCGGCTACGCGTGATGCGGACACTTGAACGCATCCCCGCGCCGCGGCCGCGACGGCGAGCGATTCGGCGGTCGTCGCCGACGCCGACGTGGTGAGCCGCCGCTACCAGCCGAACAGCTCGTGGCCCGCAAACTCCAGCGCGTTCACGAGGTAGTGGGCGACGACCACGACCAACAGGCTCCCGGTGAGGACGAACGCCGCCGCAAGGACGAACCCGAGGAGGCCGGTGACGACGATGCCGAGTCGACCCTGCGCGCCGTGGCCCGCGCCGAAGGCGGCCGACGACACGGCCGCCATGAGCCACGGCGACACGTCGAAGCCGGCGGCGACCGCTCCCACGAGCGCGCCCCGGAACAACAGCTCTTCGAAGCCGGCGATGAGGGGAAGCGCGACCGCGAACAGGAACACCCAGCCCGCGGCGGTCCGCGGCGTCAGCGACTCGCGGACCGCCTCGTCGGGCGCGATGCCGAACCGCTCGCTGACCGTCGAACCGACTCGGTTGGCCCCGTAGAGCGCGATGCCGAGTCCGACGCCGAGAGCGAGCTTCGCCGGGAGGTCGGTGACGGAGAAGCCGAGCGCCGCGGCCGGCACGCCGGCGTACCACGCGCCGAGGCCGAGAAAGCCGCCGAGGAACGCCTGCGAGAGCGCGACGTTGGCGAGAAGGAGATGCGGCGGGAGGTCGGCGGCGGACGCGGAGCGCTCCGAGACGGCCGAGACGGGAGCCGCGGTGACGCCGGGGGGTTCCCGGTCCGAGTCGGGTTCGGAACCGGCCGTCACGTCGGACTCGGCGTCGGCCGCGCCGTCGCCCCCAGCGAGCGTCGGCGGCTCGGGTCGCGGCGACGCGTCGGTCGAATCGACCGAGAAGGAGGCCAGCGAGACGGTGTCGGGGTCGGCTGGTTCGTGCGTTTCGTCCGGTTCGGCGGGGGTAGAAACGGGGTCGTCCGGCGAACCGACTCGGGCGTTTTGGGCGGGGCCGGACTCAGAGTCGTGGGGAGCCGCGGGCGCGTCGGAGCCGGTCCCCTCAGCGTGCGGGACGCCGCGAGAAAAGTGCGCGAGAGAGAGTAAGACGGCGAGGACGAGGCCGGTGAAGCCCGCGAACGCCGCCCAGTCGGTCATCCGGCGTTACTGCGGGCTGGGGCTGGAGGGCCCTTTGACGCCCTGTCCCTTGTTGAGGGCGGAGCCGGTGATGCTCTTGAGGCGGTCCACGAGCGAGTCCTTCTCGGGTTCGCCTTCGAGGGCGACGTCGAGGACTTCGCTGATGTGCGAGACGGGGATGATGTCGACCATCTCCTTGTACTCGTCTTCGATCATCACGTCCTGCTCGTTGGCGGCGGGGATGATGACCGTCGAACAGCCGGCCTTCGCGGCGGCCTCGATCTTGTGGGTGACGCCGCCGACCGGGAGCACGTCGCCGCGCACCGACAGCGAGCCGGTCATGGCGACCGACTGGTCGATGGGGATGTCCTCCAGCGCGGAGATGACGGCGGTGGCGACCGTGATGGACGCGGAGTCGCCGTCGACGCCCTGCTGGCCGGTCTGGACGAACTGCACGTGCACGTCCATCTCCGAGAGGTCCTGGTTGGAGAACTTCTTGATGATGGCCGAGACGTTCTGGACGGACTCTTCGGCCATCTCCTTGAGCTGGCCGGTCGCGATGACCTGACCGGGGCCCTGCGAGGGCGTGACTTCGGCCATCACGGGGAGCATGATACCGGAGTCCTCGCCCATGACGGCGAGGCCGTTGACGCGGCCGGTGACGAAGCCGTCGTTGACCGACAGCTCGTAGTCCTTGCGGCGCTCGATGTACTGGTCCGCGATCTGCTGTTCGATGGAGCGCGCGCGGCGCTTGGCCTGGAGCACGTGGTCGCGGGTGGTCAGCTCGGCGTTCTCGCCGCGGGCGATGTCGCCGGCGACGCGGACGAGACCGCCGAGGTTACGGAATTCGAGGGTGAGGTGGCCCTTGCGACCGGCGCGGCGGCGGGCTTCGAGGATGAGCTCCTCGACCGCCTCCTCGGTGAAGTGCGGGAGCCGCCCGTCGTTGGTGACCTCCTGGGCCACGAAGCGCGCGTACTTGCGGCGCATCTCGGGGGTGTCCTGGATGGTGTCGTCCATGTACACCTCGTACCCGTAGCCCTTGATACGGGAGCGGAGCGCGGGGTGCATGTTCTCCATCGCGTCGAGGTTCCCGGCGGCGATCATGATGAAGTCCGTCGGGACGGGCTCGGTCTGGACCATCGCGCCCGAGGAGCGCTCGGACTGGCCCGTGATGGAGAATTCGCCCTCCTGGATGGCCGTCATCAGGTGCTGTTGACTGCGCACGTCGAGGGTGTTGATCTCGTCGATGAACAGGACGCCCTTGTTCGACTTGTGAATCGCGCCGGGTTCGACGCGGTCGTGGCTGGGCGTCTCCATGCCGCCGGACTGGAACGGGTCGTGGCGGACGTCGCCGAGGAGCGCGCCCGCGTGAGCGCCCGTCGCGTCCTGGAACGGCGCGGACTTCTGGTCGGCGTTGTTCACGATGAGGTTCGGAATCATCGCGTCACTGCCGCGCGAGCCGTAGCGGAACGCGAGATAGATGATACCCGCGGCGAGGATGCCGAGCAGGACCTGCTGGGCGATGATGAGCGAGTAGCCCAGCACGACCGCGATGATGATCCACATGAGGAACGAGCGCATCTGGTTGCGCTTGCGTGCCTCTTCTTTGTGCGCCTCGACGATCTGGTCACCTTTGCCCGCGGGGACCGTGCGGACCTTGGGGCGATTGCCGTCGTCGGGGTTGTGGTAGACGAGCACGTCCTGGAGCTCCTCGCGGGGGAGAAGCTCGGACATCGCCTTGGCGAGCATCGACTTCCCCGTCCCCGGGGAGCCGATCATCATGACGTGGCGGCGCTGTTTGGCCGCCTTCATGATGACGTCGCGGGCGTGCTCCTGTCCGATAACCTGGTCGACGAGGCGGTCCGGGACGGGAATCTCGTCGGTCGTCTCTATCTTGAGACCACCGAGGAGGTCGTCTTCGTCCACGTTCTCGGCCACGTCGGCGTCGATTTCGACATCGCTCCCGAGGTCGTCGATCGTCTTCTTGTCGACCTCTTCGGCCTCGTCGTGCTGGAGCGACCCCCCGTCGTCGATGCCCTCTTCCGAGGGCGCGTCGTCGGGTGAATCCTCCCGCTCGTGGAGGCTGTCGTCGGTGTTCGTATCGTTACTCATAGAACTGTCGTCGCTACTTCTAACGTAGGCCCTGCGACTGATATACTTTCTCCCCGGTTTCATCCGGCGTACCTTGCCGTAACCTCGCGTTTCGACCGCCCTACCACCAGAATACCGGAGTTCTCCCAACTCGGCGTATTTATAAGTAATCCGGACTAACGGCCGACGCATGCGGGGGTTCTACATCGGCCGCTTTCAGCCGTACCACAACGGCCACCACCGAATGGTCGAAGAGATTGCCACCGAAGTCGACGAACTCGTCCTCGGTATCGGGTCCGCGGGCGACTCGCACTCGCCGCGGAACCCCTTCACCGCGGGCGAGCGAATCATGATGGTCAACAAGGCCGTCTCCGACTTCGACATCACGACCTACGCGGTCCCCATCGAGGACCTCGACCGCAACTCGGTGTGGGTCAGTCACGTCCAGTCGATGTCCCCCGCGTTCGAGGTGGCGTACTCCAACAACCCGCTCGTCATCCAGCTGTTCAAGGAGGCGGGCGTCGAGGTCCACCAGTCGCCCATGTTCAACCGCGAGGTGCTCGAGGGCACGGAGGTCCGCCAGCGCATGATAGAAGACCGCGACTGGGAGTCGCTCGTCCCCGACGAGGTGGCCGACGTGGTCCGCGAAATCGACGGCATCGAGCGCCTCCAGCGCGTCACGGCCACCGACGGGTCGGAGCGCGTCGCCGACGACGAGGACCCCAACCCCTGTTGAGATGATAACGCTCGCGTCCGACTTCGGGCTCGCGTACCCCGCCGCGATGAAGGGCGTCGTCCTCTCGCGGACCGACGCGCGGCTCGTTGACGTGGCCCACGACCTCCCGCGACAGGACGTTCGCGCGGCCGCCTTCTGGCTCCGCGAGACGCTTCCGTACTTCCCGCCGGCGGTCCACCTCGTCGTGGTCGACCCCGGCGTCGGTACCGACCGCCGCGCGGTCGTCTACCGCGTCGGCGACCACGTCTTCGTCGGTCCCGACAACGGCGTCCTCCGTCCGCCGGCGAGACGCGTGGCCGCCGACGCCCCCGTCGAAGCCTACGAAATCGACGTTCCGAACCCCGAGTCGACGACGTTCCACGGGCGGGACGTGTTCGCGCCCGCGGCCGCCGACGCCCACGTCGCGGGCGCGTCGGCGCTCGGGTCGGTCGACCGCTTCGAACCGATTTCCGTCGCGTCGCTCGCCGAGTGCCGCCTCCCGGAGGCGGCCGTCTCGGCCGACGGCCGCGAGGCGACCGGCGAGGTGCTCGTCGTCGACGACTTCGGCAACTGCATCACCAACGTTCCGGGCGCGGTCGTCCACGACGCGGCGGGCGAGACCGTCTCGGTGAACGGCGAGTCGGTCCCGGTCGGCCGCACCTTCGAGGCCGTCCCGCGCGGCGAGAAACTGGTCACCGTCGGCAGTCACGGCAACGTCGAGTGCGACGTGAACCACGGCCGCGGCGACGAGGCGTTCGGCCTCGCGCCCGGCGACCGCGTCGAACTCCGGGTCGACTGATGGGCGTCGCCGCTCTCGCGTCTGTCCCCGCGCCCGTCTCCGTTCTCGTACCCGTGCCCGTTCCCGTTCCCGCCGCGGTCGTCGTCCCCGAGATCGACCCCTTCGCGGTGATGAACGTCGTCGGCCTCCTCGCGTTCGCGGTCGCTGGCGCGCTCAAGGCCGCGGAAGCCGGCCTCGACGTGTTCGGCGTCTCCGTGCTCGGCATCGTGACGGCCCTCGGCGGCGGGACGACCCGCGACGTGCTCGTGGACCGACTGCCGGCCTCGCTCGCGGGGACGTGGGACATGAGCGTCGCGCTCGTCGGCGTCGCCCTCGCAATCGTCCTCATTCACTCGATAGCGGGGCGCGTGCGCGACCACCCGGCGTTCCTGACCACCGACGCGGTCGGGCTGTCGGCGTTCGCGGCGACCGGCGCGCTCGTCGGCGTCGACGCCGGCGTCACGTCGTTCGGCGTCGTCATCCTCGCCACCATCACGGCCGTCGGCGGCGGCTCCATCGCCGACATCCTCATCGGTCGCGTGCCGGTCGTCCTCCGCGACGACTTCTACGCGACGCCCGCCGTCGTCGGCGGTCTCGCCTTCCTCGTCGCCCGCGCGGTCGGCGCGCCGACCGGCGTCCCCTCGGGGCTGTGCGCCGCGGTCGTCTTTTCGGTGCGGTTGCTCGCGCTCCGCTACGACTGGCGGCTCCCGCGGGTGTGAGGCAGGGACCGAAAGAACCCAGAGCACAGAACCCCTACAGCTCGTTTTCCACGCGCCGCTCGGCCGAGCGAACCTCGCTTACGATGCTCTCGCGCTCGAAGTAGAGCACCTCGACGCCGACGACGACCACGGCGAGCGCGAGCACGGTCCAGAACGTCCCGCGCTCGGCGTCGAACAGGTGCCACAGGAGCGCGACCGCCGAGCTAATTCCGCCGACGGTCCCGACGGCGGGAATCACGGCGGTTGCGAGGTCCTCGCGCTCCCGGAACGCGAGAAACGAGAGGCCGCCGAAGATGCTGATGAACGCGAGCGACGCGAACGAGCTGATGGCGTCGAGGCTCCCGAGGAAGGCGAACCCGGCCGCGAGCGCGCCGAGCGTCACGAGCGGGCGAATCGGCTCGTCGGCGGACTCGTCGCGGAGGCGACTCGGGAGCAGGTCGTCGGCGACGAGGCGCTTCGAGAGCCGCGCGGAGCTGAACAGCGTGGCGTTGATGGCGCTCCCCGTCGAGAACAGCGCCGCGACCGAGATGAGGACGAACCCGGCCTGCCCGAGGAACGGCCGGGCGGCGACCGCGAGGGCGGTCTCGGCGTGCCGTTGGATGGCGTCGATGCCGGCGAGGTTGGTCGTGACGAGCGCGACCAGGATGTACAGCCCCGTCGCGCCCGCGATGGAGATGTAAATCGCCTTCCTGACGGTTTCGCGGGGGTCGGCGATGTTCTCTTGGTCGAACAACAGGAGCTCCCAGCCCTCGAAGGCGACGAAGGAGACGGCGGCGGCGACGAGCGGGCCGATGCCGAGGTTCGACAGCCCGAAGCCGAGGCCGCCGTGGGTCGCGCCGTAGGCGACGCCGCCGACGCCGAACACGAGCAGGATGGCGACCTTGAGGCCGACCAGAACGTCTTCGGCCCGCCCGGAGGCGTGCGCCCCGAAGACGTTGAGACTCACGAACGCGGCGACGGTGAGCGCGGAGACGAACGGCTGTATCGAGACCGACGCGACCGTCGAGACGCCGGTGAGTTCGACGAAGTAGCCGCCGAAGGCGTAGGCGTACATCGCCATCGTCCCGACGTAGCCGAAGACGAACGTCCAGCCCACGACGCCCGCGAGCGTGGTGTTGTCGTCGGTGAACCGCTCGACGTAGCCGACGGGCGACCGCGGCGACTCGCACAGACTGTTCAGTCGAAGCAGTGAGTAGCCGGCACAGACCGCGAGCACGCCGGCGACGACGAACGCCGCCCACGCGAGGGTCCCGGCCGCGCCGGCGACGACGCCGAGCACGGCGAAGATACCCCCGCCGACCATTCCACCAATCGCCATCGACACGGCTTCCGGAAGCCCGACTTCACCGGACATGGAGTGCAGTTCGACGCTCACCACGGAAGAACGTAGCGGCCAGCTGAGAGGTAGTCCTGAGAGGTAGCCGTTCGGCGGCGCGGCTCCGGGGCGGTCGTCTGCGGGCGGCACGACCGGGAAAAGCGACACGAAGTGGCCCGGCGGCGGGAGTCGCCGCCGGAGGTGGGTTGAGTGGGGGAGGCGTTCTGCGGGCGGTTCGGTTACTTGGCGGCGATGACGTCGTCGATGCGGACGATCATCGTCGCGGCCTCGGTCGCGGACTCGATGGCTTCGCGCTTGACCGCGACGGGGTCGATGACGCCGAGTTCGACGGGGTCGCCGATTTCGCCGGAGCGGCCCGAGGAGATGATGCCGGCGATGCCCTCGTTCTCGTAGCGGGCGCGCAGGTCGACGAGCGCGTCGATGGGGTCCATGCCGGTGTTCTCGGCGAGGGTGCGCGGGAGCGCCTCGACGGCGTCGGCGTAGGCCTCGACCGCCAGTTGCTTGCGCCCCTCGATGCCGGCGGCCTCCGAGCGGATGCGGTCGGCGATGGCGATTTCCGTCGCGCCCGCGCCGGGGACGACGCCGCCCTTGTCGATGGCGGCGACGACCACGTCGACGGCGTCTTCGATGGCGCGTTCGAGTTCGTCGACGACGTGTTCGGTGCCGCCGCGGAGGAACAGCGTGACGGCCTTGGCCGCCGCGCCGCCCTCGACGAACGCGAGGTCGTCGTCGCCGAAGGTGCGGATGCTCACGGAGTCGACGCGCCCGAGGTCGGACTCGTCGAGGTCGGCGAGGGAGCCGAGGCGCTTCGCGCCGGTCGCGCGGGCGAGGGCGCGAGCGTCGGACTTCTTGACGCTCTTGAACGCGAGGATGCCCGCGTCGGCGAGGAAGCCCGCGACGCGGTCGTCGATGGACTTGGTGCAGAACACCACGTCGACGCCGGCGTCCGAGAGGGCCTTCGCGTAGCCGCGGAGTTCGCTGTCCTCGGCGTCGATGGCCGCGGTGAGCTGGTCGACGGACGTGATGTTGTACTCGGTGTCGACCTCGCTCTTGCGCACGTCGAGTTTCATGTCGAGGACCGCGACGGTCGCGTCGGAGACGGACCGGGGCATGTTCTCGTTGACGGGCTCCTTGTCGAGGACGACGCCCTCGACGAGTTCGGTCGCCGAGGAGGACGCGCCCGTGCGGGTGAGCACGCGAACGTCGTCGCGGTTGAAGGCACCGCTGTCGTCCTCGTGGACCATCTGGACCGCCTTGACGACGTGTTTGGCGAGCACGTCGGCGGTCACGTCACCGGTCCCTTTGCCGGTCATGGAGGACTCGGCGACCTTCCGGAGCAGGTCGTCGTCGAGGGCCGCGTCGAGGACCATGTCGTCGATGGCCTCTTGGGCGATGCGGGCGGCCTCGGTGTAGCCCTCGACGATGACCGTCGGGTGGAGGTCGGCGTCGAGGAGGTCCTCGGCGTGCGCGAGGAGTTCGCCGGTGAGGACGGCCGCGGTGGTCGTGCCGTCGCCGACTTCCTCCTCTTGGGTCTGGGAGACTTCGACGATCATCTGCGCGGCGGGGTGCTCGATGTCCATCTTCTCGAGGATGGTCGCGCCGTCGTTCGTGATGACGACCTCGCCCGAGGAGTCGACGAGCATCTTGTCCATGCCGCGCGGGCCGAGCGTGGTCCGTACGGCTTCGGCGACGGCCTTTCCGGCGCGGATGTTGGAGTCCTGTGCGGAGCGGCCGTGCGTTCGGTTCGTCCCCTCTGCGAGAATGTATAACGGTTGCTGCATTCGTGAAGCCATGTTGAAACCTCAACCGCTATCAACGATTGCAGTTCTATAAATACGTTTCGCCGAGAGTGCGCTACGAAATCGCACGACAGGGCGGCGGTTTTCCGAATCCCGGAGGTGACGACCGCGGACCGATTCGGCGGCCGAGCGAGGCTCCGCCGAGTCGGGCGCGTCGCTACTCGTCGAGGGTGTCGACGGTGAGCGTCCCGTCGCCGAACAGCGAGACGAGATGGCCCGCGTACTGGAACGAGAACCGTCGAGACGGGTCGTGAGAAGGGTGAAAGAGAACGTCGAGCGCTTCGGGGTCGACGCCGATATCGGAGAGCGGCGGGAGTTCGAGTGGATTGAGTTCCGCGGCCGTCGCGACCGCCGAAGCGATGGCGACCGCCACCTCGTCGTACCGATCGACGGAGATGGTTACCACGGACCCGGCTCCACCTTCGAGCGGGTCGTCCATACAGTCCGAATGGGTAGTCGGGTACCTATTGGTGTGGGTTGACTATGTAACCCGTTATTCTGGGGGTCGCTCGTCTCGAATCCGCTCTGCGAGCGTCCGGTACGCGCGTTTGAGGCGGGCGGCGACCGCCTGCCGCGAGATGCCGAGTTCCGCGCCGAGCTCGGCCAGCGACGTGCCCCGATGCTCCTCGAAGTAGCCGCGTTCGAGCGCGAGAAGCAGGGCTTCGAGTTGCGTGTCGGTCAGTCCCTCGCCCGCCGGTGCCTCCTCGGCGGCGACCGTGGTGATGCGGTCGAACTCGGCGTCGATACCGTGTGCCGCCCACTCGCGTCTGAGGTCGGTGAGCACGCGGTGCGACGAGACCCGGAGCTTGAGCCACCACGAGTCGGCGGTGGAGAGACACTCCAAGAGAACCGCGTCTCGCGCCGCCAACGCCGCTAGGATAGGCGTCTCAGAGACGTTCCACGTGACGCCGTAGAGCGCCCGGTCCGAGACTGACTCGACGAGCGTGAGGTCGTCGACGCTCGGAAGTGACACCACTGCCTCCCCGAACGACGCCGCGTCGGGGCCGCGAACCCAGACGAACGACGCCGCCGGCGAGGCGGTCGGGACCGAGCGTTCCAGTTCGAGTTCGACGTCGTGTTCCTCGACCGCGGGACCGAACGGGAGCGCGGACAACGGCGCGACGACCTCGACGATGAGGCACACGCGTGAAGATACGTAGATGAGGCCAAAAAACCGCGTTTCAAGCTCTCTCCGCACCGTCGTGAAGGAATGAACGTCACGCGTCGGTGAACGAACGACGCGGTACTGTGAACTCGGTGAAATGTGCGTGGCGGATTCTGCAACCTATTTGGCGGCCACCGGAGAGTGACTCCACAATGCTGGAGTTGGAACACGGGTTCAGGGTCGTGGACGTGAACGCCCGCCTCGACCCCGACGAGCGGTCGGTCGCGGCGCGCGGGCGGGAGATAAGCCCCGAGCGCCTGGAGCGCGAACTGCATCAGGCGGGCGTCGTCCGCGCCGTCGTCTCGCCGGGCGCACGGCGGGTCGAGGGGAGTTACCTCCGGCCGAACAACGCGGTCGCGCGGATGAGCGTCGACCGCCCGTTTCTGGCGTTCGCCCGCATCAACGGCCCGCGCGACCCGAGCGGCCGACCCTCGGCGCGGCTCCGGAACTTCGCGTCGTCGCGGGCGGCCCACCACGCCGACCCCGACGACATCGAGCAGTACGCCTACGACGACCGCTTCCACGGCTTTTCGCTCGCGCCGGCGGTCGACGGGCTCCCCGACGACGAGACGCTCGCGATGCTGGAAGACGTGGGGCTTCCCGTCTTCGTCGAGGGCGGGCGGGCCTTCGAGCCGAGCGCCGTCGCCGAGTCCCTGCTCGGGCGGTTCCCGGTCATCCTGTCGAGCTTCGGCGGCTTCCCGCTCGACCGCGAGCTGATGGCCGAGGCCATCGACCTCCTCGACGACCACGACGACCTCTATCTCGACACGAGTTTCGTCCGCTATCGGAGCGTGCTCGAACGCGCACTGCTCGAACACCCGGACCGCGTGCTGTTCGGGAGCGGCGCGCCCGAGACCCACCCGAACGTGGGCGTGATGGAGATTCTGACGCTCGACGTGTCGGAAGACGCGCTGGCGAAGGCGTTCTCGAAAAACGCGGCGCGGGTCATCGAGGCGCTCGGCCCCGGAGAACAGTAACCGAAGAGAGTCAGCGCCGGTCGTATCGGGCGACGGCGCGGTCGGCGCGCTTCGACCGGCCGTGGGGGTTCCGCGTGCGGGTTCGGTCGCGGGCGCGGGCGACCAACCCGTCGGAGACGCCCGTGGCGATACCGCCGAGCACGTCGCGGCCGGTTCCCGCCCACCCCGACGGCGTCACGTCGCCTTTCACGACGCCGAGGGCGGCGCCGACGCCGTCCGAAACCGCGTGTTTCGCCGTCCGCGTGACGGTCCCGGGTCTGACGCCGTAGTTCTTCACGAGTCGATAGGTCAGAGAGCGGTACTTCCAGCCCCAGTCGCGCTCGGAGACGCCGCCGTCGGCCTCGAACTCGCGGCGGACGCACATCTCGGGTGCCCACGCGACGGAGCGGTCGAAGCCGGCGAGCCGGTGGGCCGCGTCGCGCGCGCCGCCCGTCTGGAGGTACTCGTCGAAGCCGTCGAGGGCGTCGATGGCCCCGCGGCGGAACGCGACGTTGCCGCCGTTGAAGTACGTCACCGTGCGGCCGCCGATGGCGTTCCGTTCGAGGGACTCGGTCGTCATGCCGTTGCGGAGCGTCTGGTGCATCGGCCCGGTGACCACGTCGGCGTCGGCGATGCCGGCTTCGAGCGCCGACAGCCACGACGACTCGACGGAGAGGTCGTACCGAAGGAGTGCCACCACGTCGCCGTCGGCGACTTCGAGGCCGGCGTTTCGGGCGACGTTGAGGTTGCGGTCCGAGATTTCGACCAGCACGTCCACGTCGTCGCGCTCTCTCACCATCCCGGTCGTGCCGTCGGCGGAGGGACCGTTGACGACGACGACTTCCGCGTCGGGGGCGTGCTCGGCCAGCGCGTCGAGGCTGGTGGCGAGCCGGTCCCGACCGTTGAGCGTCGGGAGCACAACCGAGAGGTCCATACCCGACAGTTGCGGTGGACGTACTTAAATGTGAATCGAGAACCGTGTTAAAATCCGCCGTGAGAACGCCTCACTCGGCGTCGCTCGCCCGCGTCGCCGCGCGGGACGACTCGTCGGCGGATTCGACCCGCGCGTTCCAGTACGACACGGACGCGAGGTCGTCGCCGACCGGCGAGTCGCCGACGGCGAGGTCGAGCGAACGGAACGGCTGTGCGATTCCGTTGGGGACCTTCCGGTAGAAGCCGAACGGGATGACGAAGTCGTGGTTCGCACCCGCGAGGTCGAGGCCGGCGTCGCCGAGCAGTCGCCGCACGTCACCCTCCGAGTAGAGCCGCGAGCCCATCGGGAGCAACCAGTTGTAGGCCACCCGGAGGCTCCCGTCGTTGAAGGTGTCGAAAAACACCTGCCCTTTCGAGACGCGGGCCATCTCGGCTAAGAACTTCGCCGGGGTGTCCGCGAGGTGGAAAAACCGCATCGCGAACACCGCGTCGAAGTGGTCGTCCGGGAACGGCAGTCGCGCCGCGTCGCCGCGGAGGAACTCGATGCGGTCGGCGACCCCCGCCCTGCGAGCCTTCTCCCGGCCCTGTACCATCATCGCCCGCGAGATGTCCAGTCCGACGACGTTCGCCCCCTCCTGGGCGAGCATCACGGTGAACCGGCCGGTCCCGCAGGCGATTTCGAGGATGTTCTTGTCCTCGACGGGACCGAGCGCCGCGAGGACCGCCTCCTTCTCTCGCCGGTCGATGAGCCGACCGCCCTTGGAGAACCGCTTCGAGTCGTACTCCTGGGCGACCTCGTCGGCCTGGTACCACTCCTTTCCTTTCACGCTACGCATAGTCGCGGGGGGGACGGTAAAACGGTACTGGATACGCGGTGCGGTAGCGGGGTCCGGCGAGCGGTTGGAGTGAGGTTTTCGTCCGCTGAGCGCGTATCGTGTGGTATGCCAACATGCAAAAGCTGTGGGGAGACTTGCGAGGCCGACGCGTTAACACGGCACGTCAGCGAGGGGTGGCTCGTCGTCCACTGTCCGGGCTGTCACGCGCCGCTCGGGAGCTATCGACTCGGCACTCCGTCGGTCGATACGATGCGAAACGTGGAGTGAGACGCCTACTCGCGGCCGATTTTCCAACAAACGCACGATATTAATATGTGTATTATGTGTCTGGATTCTTTTCACACACTTGTAGCTAACCCTTAACACGGAGCAACCGCCTGTGACGGGTATGAGCACCACCTCTGCAGAGCCAGATACTGAAGACCTGCTCTCGGAAGCCGAGTTCCGAGAGCGCCTCCGCGAGCTTCCCCCGAGCGCGAAGCTCGTCGCAAAAGTCCTCGAAAGCGACGCGCCCCTCTCGCAGGGCCAGCTCGCCGAGGAGTCGCTGCTGCCGGACCGCACCGTCCGCTACGCGCTCAACCGTCTCGAAGAGTCCGACCTCGTCGGCTCGCGTTACTCCTTCAAGGACGCGCGAAAGCAGGTCTACTTCCTCAACACGTAAGCCCGCGGTCCACCGATAGCGCGACAGACCACCGCCCGCGGGGGCGCACTCCCGCAGACCAAGCCACCACTTCTCTCGAACCACCTAACTAATCGGCGAGCGTAGCCGCCGCCATGCACGTCACGCGCGTCTCCGTTCCCGTCGCCACCCGCGCGCCGACCGGCGCGACGAACGCTTACCTCGTCGCCGACGGCGGCGACGGCCTGCTCGTCGACCCCGCGGCCCGCACCGACGACCTCGACGACCTCGCCGCACGCGAGGATATCGACCACCTCGCGGTCACCCACACCCACCCGGACCACGTCGGCGCGGTGGCCGCCTACGCCCGCGAGACGGGCGCGACGGTCTGGTGTCGCCGCGGCCGCGAGCGTGCCTTCTCGGACGCGACCGGGGTCGAACCCGACCGGACGTTCGCCGAGGGGACGACCGTCCCCGTCGGCGCGGGCGTCGATGTCCTCGACACGCCGGGACACGCCCGCGACCACGTGAGTTTCGTCGCCGGCGACGCCCTCCTCTGCGGCGACCTCGCGGTCGCCGAGGGGAGCGTCGTCGTGGGCGCGCCCGAGGGAGACGTTCGCGCCTACCTCGTCGCGCTCAGGCGACTCCACGCGCGCGGCCCCGAGCGACTGCTTCCGGGTCACGGCCCCGAAATCACGGACCCGCGGGCGACGCTCGCGCGACTCGTCGCGCACCGAAACGATCGCGAGCGGGCCGTCCTCGACGCGGTGCGCGCCGGGAACGCGACGCCCGACGCCGTGACCGACGCCGCCTACGACAAGGACGTCTCGGCAGTGCGCGACCTCGCCCGCGCGACGGTCGTCGCGCATATCGAGAAACTGGCCGCCGAGCGTCGGGTCCGCTGGGACCCCGACGCGGAGCGGGTCGAACCGCGGTAGAGACCCCGCCGATATGAGGTCCGCGCTCCCGCGAAAACCGCGCCCCTCTTTGGGCTCGCGCCCGCATCGCGAGTATGGACCTCGACGCCGAACTGGACCGCGCCCGCGACCTCGACGTGTCGGAACTCGCCGACGCCATCGAGTCCATCGGCTTCGAGTGCACGCGCTGTGGGGCCTGCTGTAAGGGCTACGAGGGCGACGACGGCCCCGAACCGCACACCGCGACCGTCTTCCCCGACGAGGTGCGCGCCCTGCAGGACGCCGAACCGGACCCGATGGAGTGGCGAGACGTGGCCCGCCCGATGCCCTACGGCCTCGCCGAGGGCGACGACGGCCCCGAGGGCGAGACGTTCGAGTGGGCGCTCCAGACGACCGCCTGCGGCGACTGCCGCTTCTACGAGGAAGACGACGACGGACTGGGTGCCTGTCAGGTCCACGAGGACCGCCCGCTCATCTGCGAGACCTACCCGTTCAGCGTCGCCCTCGGCGGCACGAGCCAGCCGATGGGCGAGGCCGTCGACGAGGAGGGCGTCGTCCGCGCCCACGAGTGCGAGGGGCTCGGCCGGGACATCTCCCGGGAGGACGCGGAGGAACTGGCGCGGGCGCTGAAAGAGCGGGCGATTCGAGAGCTCCGCGAGGCGCGGGGCGTCACCGAGAACTACGAGCCGGTCGAGACCGGTCCGGGCGAGGTCGTCGTCCACGACTCCGAGGGCGCGAAACGGCCCGACGGGACGCGGGTTCAGTAGTCGAATCCGCTGACTGCGGTACATCTTTAACACTCCGGCCTGACCACATATTGGAGGTCTTACGGTGGAAATCTCAGATAAACTCCTGTGTCTGTTCAATGCTGACGTTCGCACCGAGGACGACCGTTACGTCGTCGAAATTCCGCGCCGCGAGGTCGAGACCGGGACCGTCGAACCCGGCGAGACGTACCGCGTCGCGCTCATCTCCCGCGAATCGAACGACCCCGCCGAGTCCGAACCGAACGCCGGACCGACGCCCACGAACGAGCCGCAACCGCCCGTCGAAGCCGGCGAACTCCGCTACGTCGAAATCGAGGACATCGGCAAGCAGGGCGACGGCATCGCCCGCGTCGAACGCGGCTACGTCATCATCGTCCCCGGCACCGAAGTCGGCGAGCGCGTGAAAGTCGAAATCACCGAAGTCAAGTCTAACTTCGCCGTCGGCGAAGTCGTCGAAGACGACTTCTGACGGCGCTCTTTTCGCGGTTCGATACCGCTCGCTCGACGGGAGTCTCCCCACACCGACAGACCACGACTGCAAGTGAACGACGCACCACGCTTGCGAGTGAACACGGCGGATATTCCGAGCGCGGAGGGAGAGCGCGGTTGCAGGTGAAGAACGGCGTTTCGAGGGCTGGACGCGCTACTGAACGTACTTCGTCACGTCGGCGTCGACGCCCACGTCGGCGGCGTCGGCGTAGGGGCGGTTCACCACGATGTCGCCGGCGGTCGAGCGACCGATGCCGGGGATGGCGGTGAGTTCGTCCATCGACGCCTCGTTGAAGTCAAGCGGGTAGGGAACGCCGGTGACGGAGCGGTAGCCGTGGTCGACGACGGCGACGTCGATTGTCTTCCCGAGTTCGCGCTCGCCCGGGATTCCCACCAGAAGCGGGTAGGTACCGAGCTGGCGGCCGAACGTCCGGCCGTCCTGATGGTATTCGAGGTGGACGTTCGGGAGGACCGTGCCCGCGGGGGCGACCCGGCGGAGCATCGGGCGGTCGATCTCCTCGCGGACCTCCTTTTTGTACGTCTTGAACAGCTGTTTGTGGTCGCGGGCGATGTCGGCACCCGTGTCGGACATGTCGGTGCCGTCGAACGCCATCACCTGCCGGATGTTGATGCGACGGACCATGAGGCCCTCGTCGTAGACGCGCTGGAGGAACCGCTTGTTGTGCTCGAACGTCTCCTCGCGCTCGCCTTTCAGCCCGTGGAGGAGGTTGATGCCGGGGAGGAGCTTCGGCAGGCGGTTCGCGGCGTCCGAACCGTGGGTCGGCGCGTCCGCGGGGTCGTCGCCGGGCCGCCAGCCGGCGACCTCGTTGACGATTTTGACCGCCTCGAAGCACTCGTCGGCGGAGACGTTGAGGTTGTTCTCCTCTTGGACCAGCGGGTCGGCGGATTCGAGGCCGAACGCCGCGGTGTCGCCCGCCGTGTTGTGCTCGGCGATGATGCGGAGCGCCTCGCGGGACTTCTCGGGCCAGCCGACGATGGTGATGGGGTTGACGTTGTCGAGGTGGAGCGTGCCGAGGTCCGGCGCGACCTCGCGGATACCGCCGTAGAGCCGGCGGAGCGCGTCGGGGTTCGGAGCTTCGCCGTCGCCGCCGAACGCGAGGATGTCGGCCTGCCGGCCGAGTCGGAAGTGTCGCGCGCCGCGGTCGTAGAGGTTCTCGACCTCCTTGACGACGGAGTCGGCGGTGCGGAACGCGGGGTTGCCGTACAGCGGTTCGGTACAGAACGAACAGCGGTAGGCACAGCCCCGCGAGGTCTCCATCTCGCAGATGAGATGGTCGGGGTGGTTCGGGTGCTGTTCGACCACGAACGCGCCCGTGGCGGCCCAGCGGTCGAGTTCCTCGTTGTCGCGCATGCGGTTGCCGAAACCTTCGAGCCCGGAGTCGACGAGGTCGTAGGCGGCCGCCTCGATGTCGCCTTTGGCGACGAAGTCGTAGTCGAGGTTCTTGCGCTCCATGTCCTGGCCGCCGGCGTTCTCGTCGCCGACGCCGAAGCGAATCGGCCCGCCCATCAGAGCGGTTCCCTCGGCGACCCACGCGAGTTCGCGCACCTCGTCTGGCTCGGCGGGCGTCCCGCCGACGTACTTGCCGGGGACGGTCATGCCGCCGATGTAAATCATGAGGTCGGCGTCGGCCACGTCGCGCCACTTCTGTCTGTCCTCGCGGAGTTCGTCGATGGTGTGGTAGACGACGTTGGACTCGGGGACGCCCGCGTCGACCACCGCACCCGCGGTGAACCTCGGATACGTCGAGATGTACGGCGGCACGCCGAAGTGCGCCGGCTCGTCGACGTATCCGTCGACGATAGTCACGGTGAGGTCGGCGGGGTCGGTCATCGGTCGCGGTTCGGGTTCGACGCGGAAAACGCAACCGGTCGGCGGTCGCGGCCCCGCGCCGCGTCGTGGGGGCGCTTCCGCCTCCCGCGCGTTTATGAGCGTGGGAGCGTAACTGACGGCCATGCCCGCGACCCTCGAAGTCAAGTGCGCCAACGAGGACTGCGAACTCGACATGTTCGAGATGCACTACACCTACGACATGCCCGACGACGTGACGGTGGCGGACTTCTCCTGTCCGTACTGCGGCGAGTCCCGCGACCTGGAGGAGATTCAGCTATGAGCGACCTGCGGAAGTTCGGCGAGTCGGCGGCGAACGCCGTCCTCGAACGGGTCGGCCGCGGCGTCAGCCAGATGCAAGAGCGCAAGCCGCTGGCCCACGACCTGCTCGAATCCGAGGACGCCTACCTCGTCGTCTTCGACGCGCCCGGCGCGCGCGCCGAGGACGTGCAGGTCCGCTTCCTCGACGGCGAAGTCGAGATTCGCATCGACCGCTTCCGCGACTTCCACGAGGGCTACGAGATGCGCTTCCCCGGCCGCGGTCTCACGCTCTCGGGGAAGGCGACCATCCCCTCCGACGCCGCGGTCGAAGCCGCCGAGGGAACCGCCACGGTCGGCAAGAACGGCACGCTCCAGATTCGGATTCCCAAGGACGAGCGCGCGAGCGACATCGCCGTGACCGAGGAGGAAGACGAAGGCGAGGCCGACACCGACACCGACACCGAGTCCGAGGCCGACGACGAAGTCGACTTCGGCGACGTGGACGACCAAGACGCCTGAGGTTCAGTTTCGGACGCGACGCGCTCGACGCATCCCCTTTTCGCGCTAGTCGCCGTCGAGCGCCATCCCTTCGACCACCGCGAACTCCTCGTCGCCGTCGAAGCGACGGGGGTCGAACGCGCCGGGAATGGACTCCTGACTATCGCCGAGCACCACCTCGGCGAGTCGTTCGCCGATTGCCGGTGCCCACATGAAGCCGTGGCCGTGCCAGCCGGCGGCGACGTAGACGCCCTCGGCGACCGCGCCGACCAGCGGGTTGCGGTCCGGGGTCGCCCCGCAGAGGCCGGCCCACGCGCGGTCGAGCTCGGGTTCGGTCGACCCGCCTCCCCCCGACTCGCCCGCGTCGCCGCCCGCCGTCCGGTGTCGAACCGCGTCGAGGGCGTCGGCGACGAACCAGTCGTCCGCGGTCGGGTCCCAGTCGTCGGGGTCGGGTTCGACCGGTTCGACGCCGTCGCCGGCGAGGACACCGGCGGGGTGCGGCCGCAGGTACGACTCCTCTGTCGCGTCGTAGACGGTCGGCCCGCGGTAGTCGCAGTCGGCGACGAGCGCCTGCGCCCGGTACGGCTTGAGCGCGATGGGGTGGCCGGCGTCGGCGAGCAGGCGGCGCGAGTGGACGCCGGCCGCGACGACGACGGCGTCGAAGCGGGCGGTCACCGCGTCGTCGACGGCGACGCCCGGCGGGTCGGCCCGGAGCGACACCGCGTCGCCGACGCGGAACTCGACGCCCGCGGACTCGCACTGTTCGACGAACAGGTCCACGTAGGCCGCGGGGTCGGCCCAGCCGGCGTTCTCGGCGACGCCCGCGAGCGCGACGTCGTCGGTTCGAATCGGGAAGCGGTCGGCCAGTTCGTCGGGCGCGACGAGCGACACCGCGCGGTCGTGGACGCGCATTCGTTCGACCGCCTCTTCGAGCGCCGCGGCCGCCGCGTCGTCGCCCTCGCGCGCGAGAAAGACGTAGGGCGTCTCGTGGAAGACGAACTCGCCCTCGCCCGAGAGCCGCCGGAACCGAGTCATCGCGCGGTCGGCGACGGCCACGTCGATGTCCTCGGCGTAGGCGTCGTAACAGATGCCGGCGGCGCGGCTCGTCGACCCGCCGCCGGGCGCGTCGCGTTCGAACAGCGTGACCCGCGCCCCGCGCTCGGCGAGGTCGAAGGCGGTCGTCAGACCGACCGCGCCCGCGCCGACGACCGCGACGCGCGCTGATTCGTTCATACCCCGTCTGGGTCGGCGACCGACTTGAATGGCAGTTGCTCGCCGGTCGTTGGAGTGGTCGAGCCCCGCGCGGCGCGGTCGCTCAGGATTGTAGAGAGACGGGGTAGGTCGGCCGGCCGTGGCCCGCGTGGAAACCACGTGGGTCCGAAAGGAGCCACCCGACCGTGCCGTCACCTGTCCTCTCCGGCGACCACCTAAAAGGCCTCCGGTGTCGGTGGCGAGGACGCGGGAGATGAGGACATGCGACGCGGGCGGCGCGGGCGGCGCGGGCGGCGCGGGCGGCGCGGCCGACGCGGACGATGCAGGAAGACGAAGAGAACGACGACTTACTCGGCGAACTCGTCGACGCCGCGGGCGGGGTAGCCGACCACGAGGTCGATACCGGCGTCGCGGAGGTCGTCGACGCGCCGGCGCACGTCGGCCACGGAGCCGATGAGCGCGTAGTCGCGCGAGGCTTTCAGGAGCACCTCACGGGCGCGACCCTCGGCCGAGGCGTCGGTCGCGGCGTCGTCGGGGAGCGCGCGAGCGACGGGGCGGCGACGGGAGACGTACGCGCCGACGGCGTCGAGAATCTCGTCGTCGTCGGCGGTGAGGACGGTCGGGGCGTAGACCGCGACCTCGCCGTCGAAGCCGGCCGCCCGGAGCGCTCGCACGTCCCTTCGGGTCGACCGCGAGAGGAGTTCGTACTGCGTGCCGCCGGCGGCGAGAGCGATTCGCTCGATGCCCTCTGTGCCGACCCACGCGTCGGGCGCACGCTCTCTCGCGGCGCGGAGACGCGGGGCGACCGCGCGACGCGCTTCGTCGTCGGTCAGGTACGCGCCGTGGCCGGCTACGAGCACCTGCCGAATCCCGTCCGGGAGCCACTCGTACAGCGAGTCGTCGCCGAGCGGGTCGAAGCCGTCGGCGCGGACCGGCGTGGTCAGCCGGACCTCCTTTTCGGCCGCGAGCTCGCGCAACACGTCCTCGTCGGGGAGTCGCTCGCGGCCCTCGTAGTCGATTGCGACGACGTCGAGCGGGACCGAAAGCGCCTCGCGCACGTCGCACTCGGCGGGCTTGAGTGCGACTGCGTCCAGACCGGCCTTCGAGACCGCGCGCTCGGCGGTCAGCATACTATCACCACAGAAATTTCAGTACCGTCGCGGAACGCGATCCATCGTCTGTGCGACCATGTGAGAACGAGTAGCGCGGAGGAGGCCAAAACCCTGTCGATGACGGCGATGCTGGCTCGCCGCGGCGGTGTTTATATAGCCCGTGTCGGCGCGACGGCGAGCGGCTCCGAAGCGCGTGTCAGCCGGTCTCACTGCGAGAGACCGCCGTGTCCACCGGCGTACCAACACGATTGTATTCGGGACACAATTCTGAACTCCGATTAGTATTCGAAAGCGAATCGTGACAGTCTCAAACGCCCGTTTTCGGTCATTCCCAGTTCTATGGATTCGGAAATCGCGTCGCCGTTATATGGGGTTCGCGGCCGACGATTCAGATGTAAGGTGAACCGAGATGCCCGCTAACGCACAAATCGAGATGCTGGGGAACAGAATGGACTTCGACTACTCGCGGGGTATCACGGGCTACGTGCTCGTGTTGACCCGCCTCATCACCGGCTACTGGTTCCTCCACGCGGGTTGGGGGAAGCTGACCGGCGAGGCGTTCAGCGCCGCGGGCTACCTCGCGAACGCCCCCGCCGCCTCGCCCCTACAGGGCTTCTTCGCGTGGGCCGCCGCGACCCCGTGGCTCCTCGACCTCACGAACATCATGGTTCCGTGGGGCGAGTTCCTCATCGGTCTCGGGCTCATCGTGGGTGCGCTCGTCCGGCTCGCCGCCTTCTTCGGCGGCGTCCTGATGGTGTTCTTCTACCTCGGGAACGCCGATTGGGGCCACGGCGTGGTCAACGGCGACCTGTTCGGGCTGATGATGTTCGCCATCGTCGGGACGCTCGCGGCGGGCCGCATCCTCGGCCTCGACGCCATCATCGAGAAGATGGAGTTCGTCCGCCAGCGCCCCGCGCTCAAGTACCTCCTCGGCTGAGGGGGTACACGCGGGCCGGAACAGACAGGGAACAGGCAGGGAGAAACGGGAGCGACGTCGACGACGCTGTTTTTCGGAACTGATTCAGACGCCGTGAGTGACTGCGCCGGGTCGGCGCGCGCCGAGGGGCACTACACCGGGTAGTCGGCGTCGGGGTCGACCACACGGTCGACCTCCTCGGGGACGCGCCAGTCGGTCGTGAGTTCGAGCAGTTGCACGAGCATCCGCCCGGTCGCGCCCCAGACGGTGTAGCCGTCGACGTGGAAGAAGTGGAGCCGAATCTCGCCGTACTGCGGGTGGTCGCGGCGCTCCGACTCGTAGTTCGCGCGGTCGGTCAGGTCGTCGACCGCGAGCACCGCGATTTCGGCCACCTCGCGCCGGTCGGGTTCGTACGCGCGGTCGGGCACCGTGGCGACGAACGGCGAGACGGAGTAGTCGGTCACGGTGAGGATGTCGTCGAGTCGGCCGTGGAAATCAGCCTCCTCGGGTCGGAGCCCGATTTCCTCGTTGGACTCGCGGAGCGCGGTCGCCCGCAGGTCGGCGTCGCTCGGTTCGCGGCCGCCCCCGGGGAAACTCATCTGGCCCGGGTGCTCGCCGAGGTGGTCGGCGCGCTTGGTAAACAGGATGTGCGGCCGCTCGTCGCGGAACACGACGGGAGCGATGACGGCCGCCCGCCGGCCCGCGTCGACGGTCACCGGTTCGTGTCGGCTGACGCCCGCGAGGTCCATCGTCACGATTCGTAAAGAGATGCCGCGACTTAGGCCTGCCCCTCCGCGTCCAGCGCGGCGTCGAGGCGCTCGCGGATCGACCCCACGTCGGTGTCGGCCCACGCTTCGAGGTCGTACGTCACGTCCAGCAGACGCTCGATTTCGTCGGTGTCGCCCGTCTGCACCGCGCTCGCGGCCGCCGCCCGGAGACGCGATTCGACCTGCGTCGCCAACTCGTCCCGCGGCACCTCGCGGGTCGGGTAGTCGAGGATGTGCGGCAGGTCCTCCGCCCGGTCGGGGAGCGTCGGAAACGCCATCGGGCCAACGGTCAGGAGTTCCGCGTCCGTCTCGTCGTCCTCGTAGGGGACGAGGTAGTAGGCGTCGACCGCGTCGGAAATCGCGCCCGACAGCGCGTCGTCGTCGGTCTCGCGGCCCTGTTTGAACGCGAGTTCGTCGAGCGCGGTCTCCAGTTCCTCGCGGGTGAGCGCGCCGAAGAGGTCGACGACGCCCGCGAGGTCGTCGTAGGTGGTCTCGCTCATCGGCCCGCGCCCTCCCGCACGTCGTCGAGGTCGTCGCTCGCGGCGGCGAGCACCCCGTCGGGCGACAGCGTCGTGTCCGTCCACGCCGGGAGCCGCGTGTCCGCGCCGGGTTTCGAGATGGCATCGGCGTAGGTGGCGACCTGCTCGCGCTCGTCTCCGCGGTCGTAGTCGAAGCCGTTGAACGCCGCGTCGGCCGCGTACTGCTCGACCAGCCGGTGTCCGGCCTCGCGGTAGCGCTCTGCGAGCGTGTCGAACTCGACGTCTCCGCCGTGTTCGACGACCGCCCGGAGGAGCGTCCGCCCGACCGACTCGCTCATGTCCGAGAGGCCGGTCGGCCCGCTCACCGAACGGTGGTCGTGTTCGTACTCGCCGAGGTCGACCTGCGCGCTCCGGTCGAAGCCGGCGTGGGCGAAAGCGTCGCCCAGGGTGCCGACTTCGAGGCCCCACTTCCGCGGCGAGCGCATCCGCACCGCGAGGTCCGAGGTGGCCGCGAACTCCCCGGCCAGCGCGTACCGAAACGAGTCGAGATACCGGACGATTGGGGCGTCCGTCTCGGCTTCGAGCGCGCGGACGAGCGGGGCGTAAAACAGCCTGAACAGCCGGCCGTAGAGCCGCCCCTCCTCGACGCGGGCGTAGTAGCCCTTCGAGAAGTCGTGGCCGTGGGCCAGCGGGAACAGGAGCCGCGGGACGTAGCGCCCGTCGTAGGTCTTCGTGTCCGCGTCGTGGACGACGACGTACTCCTCGCTGGCGGCACAGCCGAGCGCGAGCCACACGTCGCGTCCCTTGCCGCGCTCGCCGTCGAGGCCGTGGGAGTCCAGCAGGTCGGCGACGCGGGGGCCGTCGCACCACAGCACGTCGAGCGGCAGGTCGTACTCGTCGAGCCAATCGGCGAACGGGGCGACCCGGTCGGCGGGCGCGCGGAGGGGGACGACGACCCGCGCCGGCGAGAGCGACTCCAGCGTCGAGAGCACCCGGTCGGCGGCGAGGCCGGCGTACTCCCGCTCCGTCATCGGCACGACCACGGCGGCGCGGTCGGTCGGGGCGTCGGGGACCGAACCGGCGAGGTCGTGGAGCGTCGTGACCCGCTCTTGTACGTACTCCATCGTGTCGGTCGTGGGACCGGGCGAGCAAAAGTGCGGCGAGAGCCGAGTCGTCTGCCGACTTCGCTCGACCGCCGCCGAGACGCTCAGTTCGGGATGCGCCCGGCGCGCTGGAACGCGATGAGGCCCGCGACGACGACCGCCAGCCCGACCGAGAACCAGAAGAACACCTCGTCGAACGCGTAGCCGAAGTCGGTCAGGGTGCCGACCGCGCCCGACCCGCTGGCCTGGAATATCATCATGCCGAACGAGTACACCGAGTAGGCGCTCCCGCGGCTCTCGTCGGGGAGCGTGTCGAGCAGGTAGGCGTCGAGCGCCGGAAAGAGGCTGTGGATGACGTAGCCGACGACCGCGGTGACGACGACGAGACCGACGAGGCTGGTCGTCATCGTGAGGGCGAACACCGAGACGACGAAGGAGACGAGCACGCCGAGGATGTACGGGATGCGCGGGAGCTTGTCCGCGAGCCGCCCCGAGAGGAAAAACGCCGGCACGCCCGCGCCGAAGATGACCGTCAGCATGTTGCGCGCCGTCGTCGCCGGCAGGCCCTTCGACACCATGTACAGCTCGTAGAAGTTGAACAGGCCCTGCCAGACGAAGCCGGTGAACCCGAGGATGACGATGCCGGTGAGGATGACGCGCCACTCCGTGCGGGCCGCGCCGAGGAGGTCGCGGTCGGCCGCGCCCGCGTCCGGGAGGTCCGTCGAGCGGGCCGTGACGAACAGCGCGAGCGTCACGACGGCGGCCGCGACCCCGACGCAGACGAAGACGAGTTGCCACGCCGCGGAGACGAACGGGAGGCGGTCGACGAGATCGGGGCCGACCGCGAGGACGAGCGTGACGAAGGGGGCGACGCCGACGGCCGCGAGCTGGCTTGCGGTGCCGTGGATGCCCATCGCGCGGCCGACGCGGTCGGGGAACAGCTCGCTCACGAGCGGGTTGGCGGCGACGAAGTACGCGCCCGAGGCGAGGCCCATCGAGACCGCGCCGACCATCAGCGTCTCGACGGTGGTCGCGCTGGCGGTGACGCCCGAGGCGACGACGAGGACGACGCCGGTCCCGAGCACCACGCGGTGTCTCGGAACGCGGGTGAGGAGCCAGCCGGTCGGGACGCGGAGGACGGCGCTCCCGAGCCAGACGAGGGTGGCGACGATGCCGACGGTGGCCCGGTCGACCCCGAAGAAGAGAATGAACTCCCCGAGAAGCGGTGCGAAGACGACCCGCGCGAGGTTGACGAGTAGCACCATCCCGCAGAGCGTTCCGAAGAGGCGACCACGTGACACGGACAACACCGCGCGCCCCGGGGTGACAACAGTTTCGGCTGAACGAGACCGCCGGGCGTCGTGCGGGACGAAAACGGGGACTGTCGTCGGGTTTTTATGTTCGTTGCACAAACGGGAGCGTATGAAGACAACGCGGAAGGGGCTTCGAGACGGGGAGTTAGAGAAAGACACCTACGGACGGCTGACCTGCGCCGAGTGCGGCGAGTCGCTGAAGAAGAAAAACGACCCGGACGAGGTGTTCTCGGTCCGCATCTGCGGCGACTGCGGGCGCGAGTGGAAAGAGCTCAGATAACCGCGAATCGACTGACAGCGGCCGCCCGTTGGAGTCGGCGACCGCTCACTCGAAGACCGAATCGAACGCCCGCGCCCCGAGGGGGTCGAACGTGCCGGCCGCGACGTTCTCCGCGACGTGTTCTACCGACGACGCGCCGACGAGCGCCGCGGTCACGCCGGGGGCGCTCCGCGAGAAGTTGAGCGCCCGCTGGGCCGCCGTGTCGCCCGCGAGCACCGAGTTCACCGACGCCGGAATCTCGGCGGCGAGGTCGCCCTGCGCGAGGCTGGCGCTCGTGAAGGCGTGCAGGCCGTGTTCGTGGGCGTACCAGAGGGCGCTCATCGCCTCGCCCGCGTCGGTGTCGTGGGCCTCGACGGTGAACGCGTCGGCCATCACGACGTTGAACGGGAGCTGAATCGCTTCGAGCGAGTGGTCGTCGTTGCCGACGGTCTCGGCCGCGCGCTCGGCCCGATGGACGAGTTCGGGGAGCGACAGGTAGGCGTCGTGGTCCGGCGCGACCCGGAGCGCCTCCCATGTTGCGACGCCGTAGCGGCCGATATCGTCGGCCGCGACCCGGCGTTCGAGCACCTCGAAGGCGGCCTCGACGCGGTCGTACACCGTCTCGCGGTCGGCGACGGCCAACTGCGTCTCGGGGTTGTGGAGGTAGTAGCAGTCGACGTGGTCCAGTCCCGTCAGGTCGAGCGACCGGTCGACCATCTCGTCGACGAAGGCGGGCGCGATGGTGTGACTGCCGTGTGCGAGTTCGTCGGGGTCGGCGAGGCCCGCGTCGAGGACCGTCTCGCGGACGTACGCGCCGGGGTCGGCGGGGCGCTCGCGGTCGAAGGGGACGAAGCCGGCCTTCGAGGCGACGACGACGGCGTCGCGGTCGACGTCGGCCCCGCGGACCGCGTCGCCGACGACACGCTCGGAGCGCCCGTGGCGGTAGTTCGACGCCGTGTCGACGAGGTTGACGCCGTGTTCGAGCGCGGAGCCGAGCGACTCGCGGTAGCGCTCGTCGACCGCGTCGGTCGGCTCGCCGAGGTAGGTTCCGATGCCGATGCTGGAGACGACGCCGGGACCGAACCGGCGGTAGAAGGTGCGGCCGAAGCTGTCGCCGAACCGGTCGCGGTAGGCCCACGTCGCCCGTCCTGTAGCCATGGGCGGGCCTACGGCGGCCGGCTGTTAAGGGCCACCGGTCCGCGTCCGGCGACGGCGGTCCGGTCCGAGGGTCAGATATCGCCCGACAGCGCCTCGAAGATGTGTTCGACGAGTTCGTCGCGGGGGACGGACTCGCCGTCGCCGCCGTCGGTGACGGCGTCGGGACGGATTATCTGCCCGCCGCCCATCCGGGCGTGGCCGCCGGCGCTCGCCCCGCGGTAGTGGTCGAGCGCGGACTCCAGCGTCCGACCCATGTGGACCCGGTCGTCGCGGGAGCGCCCCGAGAGGTAGACGTTGCTCTCGCGTTCGCCGCAGACGACCGCCGCGGTGACGCCTTCGAGTTGGATGAGTTCGTCGGCCGCCTGCGGGATGGCGTCGACGTTCGAGATAGTGCCGATGTCGGCGACGGCGAAGGGGCCGCGCACGTCGCGACCGGCGATGGCGCGGGCTTTCGCCTCCAGCACCTCGCGGGAGACCTCGGGGTTGGCGATGCGGTCGAGGTGGTCCTCGTTGACGCCGGGAAAGAGGAAGCCGGCGGCGTCGAAGTCCGCGGCCGAACAGCCCGCAGTGAGGTGTTTGGTGTCCGTGAGAATCCCGTAGACGAGGCCCGTGGCGACCTGCGAGGGGACGGTGTAGGAGGCGTTCACCTCGCTCGCGTGCATGTCCGGCGGGACGGGTTTCGCGCCCACGTCGCGGAAGTACTCGGCGACGATGCTCGAACACGCGCCGTAGTCGGTCCGCACGTCGGTAAAGGCCTCGCCGGTGCCGTCGCCGGGGTGGTGGTCGACGACGGCGTAGGGGAGGACGCCCTCCGCACCCGCGAAGCCGCGGGGCGCGTTGTGGTCGACGAGGACGACCGCTTCGGCGGCGAGGTCGCTCACGTGGTCGATTGGGTCTAAGTCGAGGTCGAGAACGGTTCGGAACGCGCGATTTTCTTGGTGTCGAATCTGGCCGGCGAACTGGATGGTCGGTGTGGTGCCGACCTGTTCTGCGAGACAGGCCACGCCGATCGCCGCGGCCATGGCGTCGGGGTCCGGGTTCGGATGCATGAGGACGGCGATTTCGTCGACGCCCTCCAGCGCCTCGGCGAAGCGCGTGCCCATCGGCCGCTTGAACCGAATCCCGGCGTAGACGACGAGCGCGAGGGCACCGAGCGCGACGACGAGTGCCGCCGCGACCTCGGTGTGAGTGCGCACGAACGAGTCGAGAGACTCGAAGATAGCACCCGTGTCGAACTGCCCCACCGGACCCAACATACACAACACGACCGGGGCCTACCGTATGAATATTCCCCCTAATCGAGTTGTCCAGATTGACAGAATTTCGGCGGTTCGAACCTGTCGAGCCGTGAATACGGTCAGTCGCCGTCCGCTCGGTAGGCGTCGATTGCCGCCCGGTAACCCTCCCGATACGTCGGATACGCGAACGAATAGCCGAGCTCGCGGAGGTGGTCGTTCGAACAGCGCTTGCTCGTCAGGACGCGGCGACGGGCGGCCGCCGAGAGGTCGCCCGCGTCGAGGCGTTCTTCCTTCGTGCGCTTTTCGGGGCGCGGAACGCCGCACTCGTCGGCCAGCCAGTCGGCGAACGCGTGTTTCGAGACGGGTTCGTCGTCGACGACGAGGACGGTGTCGTCGCGGGCGCGGTCGGTTTCGAGGAGGTAGGCGACGACGCCCGCGGCGTCGTCCCGGTGGACCATGTTGAGGTAGCCCGCCGTGACCGGGCCGTTCAGATAGCGGTCGAGCCGGTAGCGATCGGGACCGTAGAGTCCGGCGAACCGGGTGACGGTCCCTTCGATTCCCCGCTCGGCGGCGTGCTCGCGGGCGACGCGCTCGGCCTCGGCGAGGACGCGCGTCTTGTCCGTCGTCGGGTCGAGCGGCGTGGACTCGTCGACGAAGTCGCCGCCGTGGTCGCCGTAGACGCCCGTGCTCGACGTGTAGACGAGACGCTCGGGCGGCGAGTCGCGGGCGGCGAACCGGTCGATTGCCGTTCGGAGGCCGTCGACGAAGACGGTCCGGGCGGCGTCGGCCCCGCGGCCGCCGGAACTCGCGGCGAAGACGACGTGGTCAACGTCGGGGACCGCGCCGAGGGAGTCGGCGTCGGTCACGTCGGCGCGGACGGCTTCCGCGCCGGTCGCTTCGACGGCGGCGAGACCGTCGTCTGAACGGCGGACGCCCCACACGTCGTGGCCGTCGGCGACGAGCGTGCGGGCGAGTTCGAGGCCGACGTAGCCACAGCCGAGGACGGCGACTCTCATCGCTCGTTTCGGACGGCGATGGCGTGGTGGATGGCGGCCAGTTCGTTCAACGTGGCGGCGGTGCGGCCCTCGATGGCCTGCTGAATCTCCTGTCCGGAGAGGTCGAGGTCGACCTCGGACGCGAGGGTGTCAACGTCGAGGATACCGCTCGTCATACCCATGAGGAGGTGGTCGCGGAACTCCCAGACGATGGCGTCGGCGTCGGGGTTGTCGTCGGTGAGTTCGAGGACCGCGGCGGCCTGTTCGAGCGTGAGGTCCAACACGCCGTTCGAGAGCGCGGCTTCCGAGACACCGGCGGCCTCGGCGGCCGTCTCCGGCCCTGCGGCGTCGACTGCGCGGCGAATCTCGTCCTCGTAGGCGGCCCGCAACTCGTCGGCCGAGAGGGTTCCGGGCTCCGCGGCGGCGTCGTGCAACATACACCGCGGGTTCGGCGTTCCGGCGGCAAAACGGTTGCCACTCGGGTCGTATTGGCGGCTACTCGTCGGGCGGACAGTCGGCCGCGACGGTACAGCCCGGTCCTCCCTGCCACCCCTCGGAGCGCTCGTCCGCGTCGCCGTCGATGTCGCCGACGCCGATGCCCGACGGCGGCACCGCGACGACGATTGTCGTCTCCACGTCGAACGAGACGCGGTCGCCGCGGCCGACCGTCTCGGCGACGCCGTCGCCGTCCCAGTCGAGGGCGACGGGCGACCCGTCGCGGGCGTACGTCAGCGACTCCGTGTCGCCGCGGGCGTGGACGCGGAACTGCGCGAACTCGCCGGCGACCGCCACGTCCCAGACGTTGACCGTCGCGTACCAGGAGCCGGGGACGGGCGCGACCGGCATCCCGGCGGGGACGCGCTTGAACGGCGTGTCGAACCGCGAGTCGAGCGTGTCGTTCAGGCGGTCGGCGACCGCGTCCTCGGTGGCGTTCATCGCCGCGTCGGTCGCCACGTCGGCGACGGCCTGCTGACGGGCGGTTCGCGTCGTCTCGACCGTCCGGTTCGTGAGCCGCTGTGGGACCGTCGTCGAGCGGTCTCGGCGGACGGTTCTGAACGCCACGTCGAGGCGGCGTTCGAGGAGGTCGGCCTCGACGGTTCCCGGGGCGGCCGCCTCGACGGCGATTGCGCGCGCCGCGGAGCCGTTCGTAATCGCCAGCGCCCGGTGAGCGGGGTCGTCCCACGCGCCGAGCGAGCGCTCCAGAATCCGTTGGCGCTCCGTCACGGAGTGATTGGTGTGGTCGCGAAGCGTGTGGCGGGCGGCCGTCTCCGCGGGAACGACCGACCGGTCGACCGCGGTTTCGAGCCGGTCGCGTCTGTCGGCGAGCGTCTCGTTCGTCCCGTTCGTGTTTTCGAGCGTCGAGTCGGCCGCGAGGAGCGTGCGGGCCGCGACGCGAAGCGGGACGCGGCGGTTCGAGCCGAACACCGGTTCGAGAACGGTGTCGACGGCGTCGCCGTAGGGGAGCGTAAACAGGTTGGTGTTGCGGGCGACGAGCGGGTGATAGGTGCCGCCGCGGGCGACCGTCGGGACCGAAGCGCCGTCGAGGCCGCCGAGCGAGAGGTACATCGGGTCCGCGTCGGGGACGAAGCGGACGCCGCTTTCGTTGCCAGTCCCGTTCGCGCCGTCGGCTCGCGAGTCGCCGAGCGCCGCGCGGGCGACCTCCTCGGCGCGGACCGCCTCCGAGAGCGACCCGAGGTCCGCGTCCCGGCTCGCGTTGTCGGCCGCGTCGCTCGCCGCCGCGGTCTGGTTCGCCCGGCGGTCGAGCGTCGCCAGCACGCGGTCGAGGTAGGTCGCGCGAACCGCGACGCGCGTCCGGTCCGCGACACCGTCGTAGGCGGTCGGTGCGCCCACGAGGTCGCGGCGGTCGGCGCGGAGGTCGGCCGCGAGTTCCGCGGCGAGGTTCACCTCGCCCGCGGCGACCCGCCGTGCGGACGCCGTCACGCGTCGGTCTCTGACGCGGTCGGCGAGCGCGACGAGGTCCGCGCGGACCCAGCGGTCGAGGCCGTCCGCCGCCGGTGCGGTCGCCTGCCGCGGCTCGGGGGGGTCGCCGGTCGCAACGTCGCAGGCGATGTCGTCGAAGCCGCCGCGCGACACGACCATGTCGGCGGCCGCGTCGGCGGCCGCGGCGAAGTTCTCGCCGTCGAGCGCGCCGCCGGGGGTACTCGCGGGGTCGAGGGGGCGCACGGGGGCGGAGACGGTGGCCGGGTCGACGACGGCCGCGAGGTCGACGCGCGTCCGCGTCTCCGTTCGCGCTTCGGTCTGGAGCGTTTCGTTGCCCCGACGGAACGTCCGAGTGGTCGTCTCGACCGTCGTCACGATGCGGGAGCCGGCGTCGATGACGACGGTGTCGGCTTCGACCGCCGGCACTCGCGTCGGCACCGTCTCGGCCGACGACGACGTGTCGGTCGAGATGCTGACGAGCGTCCACCCGCGTCCGGAGTGCTCCGGCGGGTCTTCGATTCGGGAGAGAACGTCCGTCTCGGCGTCGATTTCGACCGCGGCGCGGTGGGCGTCCGCGACCACGTCGTCGTAGGCCGGCGCGTCGCCGCGACCGTCGAGGAGGCCGACCAGCGCGTGGTCGGCGGCGGAGCCGACGGAGGCGTTGATAGTCCGGTTCGTCGGTATCTCGCGCGCGGCCGACTCCGCGGCCGGGTTCGGTGCGGGAAGCGCGTTCGCCAGTTCGGGCGCGGCGGGGACGCCGGTCTGCGAGAGCAGGCTCTGGGCACCGGCGCGGACGGCGGCGCGACCGGTCGCGGCGCGGCCGTCGGCGTCAGTCGCCCCGAACGCCTGCTGTTCGGCGAGGAGGACGCCGGCGTTCGTCGCCAGCGCGGCGTGGTCGTTCGAGACGACGTTGTCGACGGGCGCGCCGGCGTACTGGCTCCAGCCGCGGGTCCACGCCGAGGCCCACAGACCGGTCGTCACCGTCGCGTCGAGCGTCCCGCCGTCCAGCGCGTTCGCGTCGAGACGGCGCTCGAAGGCCTCGGTCCGGTCGTGGAGCGCGAGGACGGGCGTCCGGACGCCGACGGTCACGGTCGCGTCCTCGGCGGCGACCGTGCGGCCCTCGCGGGCGACTTCGACCGAGACGTTCTCGACGGTCGCGACGAGGACGGTCCCGTTCTCGCGACTCGATATGGAGACGCGGTCCATCGCGTCTCGCAGGCTCGACTCGTTCGTCGGTCGCGGCAGGGTCGCAGTCGCGTTCACGTCGCCGCGGGCGACCGAGACGGCGCGGAGCCGCTCTGTCGCGGCCAGCGCGATGCGGAGCCGGAGATAGTCGCGGAAGGGGCGCTCGTCGGAGAGCAGTCGTCCGACGGTCGTGTTCGCGGGCGAGGTGACGGGGTTCGCCGCGGCCGCGCGCGCCGCGTCGCCGACGGCCGCGCGGACGGCGGCGTCGGCCTGTGCGCTCGCGCGGTCCATCGCGTCGTCGACGCGGCGGTCGGCCACGGGGTCGTGGCCGGCGAGCGCGCCGGAGAACGTCGCGCTCCCGACGAGCAGTAACACGCCGAGCAGGGCGAAGGGAACCCGGCCGCGGTCGTCGTCGGCGAGTCTCACGGCGACCACGTCCTGACGACGACGGTGATGCGTCCCACGGAGACGGCCTCGGCGGCGGCACGCGGGGTGTCGTACCGGGCGCGCATCGTCTCGGCG
>NZ_AOLM01000020.1 GCF_000337835.1 Haloferax sulfurifontis ATCC BAA-897
GCGCTCGCGACGTCACCGGGGTCGGTCGCGCGGAGCGTCGCCGCGGGGACCGGCGGCGGCGCGTTCGTCGGCTACCTCCCCGGGGTCTCGGCCGGCGTCGCCGGCACGCTCGCGCTGGCCGCCCTCCCCAGAACCGACCCTGACGAATCGGCGCGGGCCTACGTCACCGCGACCAGCGCGGCCACGACGGCGACGACGGTGTTCGCGCTGTTCGCGCTCGCCGGGTTGGGGACGCCCAGAACGGGGGCGCTCGTCGCGCTCACCGAGGCGGAGCTCCCGACCGGACTCGGCCTCGCGGTGCCGGTGACGGTCGTCTCGGGGCTCTGTGGGGCGGCGTTGGTGCCGGTCGTCGGCGACCGGGCGCTCGGGGTCGTTGGGCGGCTCGACCAGCGCCGGCTCGTCACCGCCGTCTGCGCCCTCCTCGTCGTTCTCTCGTGGGCGTTCGCTGGCGTCGGCGGCGTCGCCGTCCTCGCGGTCGCCGGCGTCGTCGGTCACGTCCCCGTCCGATTCGGCTGTCGGCGCGTCCACCTGATGTGCGTTCTCATGGGGCCGCTGATACTCGGATGAGGCGTGTCCACGCGGGCCACGGATTTCCCCCGCGGGAACCCGGAAAGACAACGGTTAAAAGTCGCGCGCCGGTTTATGAGCGTATGAGCGAGTCCGAACAGCGACACGCGCACCAGTGTGTGTCCTGTGGCATCAACATCGCCGGCATGAGCGCGGCGACGTTCAAGTGCCCCGACTGTGGCCAGGAGATTTCGCGTTGTTCCAAGTGCCGCAAGCAGAGCAACCTCTACGAGTGCCCCGACTGCGGGTTCATGGGTCCATAATCATGGGAAAAGTAGCCGCCAAAATCAAGGTCATGCCGAACAGCCCCGAGCTGGACCTCGATAACCTCGAGGACGCGCTCGAAGACTCCCTGCCCGAGGGTGCGAAAATCAAGGGCTTCGAACGCGACGACGTCGCGTTCGGTCTCGTCGCCCTCCTGCCGACCGTCATCGTCCCCGACGACGCCGGTGGCACCGAGGCCGTCGAGGAAGCGTTCATCGAAGTCGAAGGCGTCGAGAGCGTCTCCGTCGAGAACGTCGGCCGTATCTGAACTGACGACCGACCTTTTTCGTAGGTTCGTCCCCGGAGCGGCCGCGCTCGCCCGCCGTCAGCGGCGCTCCATGAAGTAGACGCCGAGCACGACGCCGAACGTGAGCCCGAGCATCACGCCGATGGGCAGGGAGTTACCGATGACGCCCGCGATGCCGCCGAGCAGGAAGCCGATTGCCAGCCCGATTCCGAACTGCTCGGCGCTGTGGCTCGACCCCTCGTGGTCGTCGGAGTCGACCATCACGCGGTCGGTCGGTTCGGCGTAGCTCTGTCGCTGGGTGGACTCCGCGCTCAGGGAGAACGTCTCTTGGGACATACCTCATTATTCATCGTGCTGTTCAATAACCCTTACTCGCGTTCCCAGTTTCCGGCAACGACCGGTGTGTGAGGGCGCACGAGAGCGCATGAGGCCGAGCAGGCGCGGAGTTCGACGGCTCAGAACGCCGCGTCGAACGCCCGCTGGAGGTCGGCCTTCATGTCGTCGATGTGCTCGATGCCGACGGAGACGCGAATGAGGCCGTCGGTGAGTCCGGCTTCGAGCCGTTCCTCGCGGGGGATGGCCGCGTGGGTCATCGCCGCGGGCTGTTCGATGAGGCTCTCGACGCCGCCGAGACTCTCGGCGAGCGTGAACACCTCGGTCTCCTCGACGACGGTCGAGGCCTGTTCGAGCGAGCCGTCGAGTTCGAACGAGAGCATCCCGCCGAAGTCGTCCATCTGCTCGGCCGCGAGGTCGTGTTGCGGGTGGGAGTCGAGGCCGGGGTAGAACACCTCGGAAACCGCCTCGTGGTCGTCGAGCCACGCGGCGAGTTCGCGGGCGTTGTCGCAGTGGCGGTCCATCCGGACGGGGAGCGTCTTCGTCCCGCGGAGGACGAGAAAGCAGTCGAATGGCGAGGGCGTCGCGCCGACGGAGTTCTGGTAGAAGCCGATTTCCTCGTCTAACTCCGCGTCGTCGGTGACGAGTGCGCCGCCGACGACGTCGGAGTGGCCGCCGAGGTACTTCGTCAGCGAGTGCGAGACGATGTCCGCGCCGTGGTCGAGGGGGCGCTGGAGGTACGGCGTGGCGAAGGTGTTGTCGACGGCGCAGAGCGCGTCGACCTCGTGGGCGATGTCGGCGAGCGCGCCGATATCGTTGACGCGCATGAGGGGGTTCGTCGGCGTCTCGACCCACACGAGTTCGGTCTCCTCGCGGACGGCGTCGCGGACGGCGTCGTGGTCGGTGGTGTCGACGAAGTCGAACTCGAGGTCGTACTTCTCGTACACCTGCGTGAAGATGCGGTGGGTGCCGCCGTAGACGTCGTTGCCGGCGACGACGTGGTCGCCCGCTTCGAGGAGGTTGAGCACGGTGTTTATCGACCCCATCCCCGAGGCGAAGGCGCGGCCGTGCGAGCCGTGTTCGAGCGCCGCGAGGTTCGATTCGAGGTCGGTTCGCGTCGGGTTGCCCGTGCGGGAGTACTCGTAGCCGCGGTGGTCGCCCGGTCCGTCTTGGGCGTACGTCGAGTTCGCGTAGATGGGCGTCATGAGCGCGCCCGTCTCCTCGTCGGGCTCCTGTCCCGCGTGGATGGCGCGCGTCTCGATGCGCCGCTCGTCTTCGGACATACGAGAATCGCCGCGCCGACTCGGGTTAAGTCCGTCCCTCCCGCGCGACCACGCGGGAGACACACACGCGCGGTTCGTAACGTGCAATTTATAATGGCGACGCAAGTATTCGTTCTCACGACTATGCCGAGCTCCAACGGTCCGATGAAGGGGACGCGAGGAAAGCTCTCGAACAAGCCGCGCGAGCGCGGCACTTCGCCGCCGCAGCGCGCTATCGCGGAATTCGAGGAGGGCCAGAAGGTCCACCTCAACATCGACCCGAGCGTCCGCGAGGGTCGTTTCCACCCGCGCTTCAACGGTCTCACCGGTGAAGTCACCGGGAAGCAGGGCCGCGCGTTCAAGGTCCAGATTAACGACGGCGGCAAAGAGAAGACGGTCATCGTCCGTCCCGCTCACCTGCGCGCCCAGCAGTAAGCGATGACCATCTTCAAAGAAAAGCTCGACGAGGAGTATCTGACGACCTCCGAGGTCAAGGAACTGCTCGCCGAGGTTGAGGCGGAACGCGCCGCCGACGAAGAGCGCGAGATGCGCTACGAACTGGCCCGTGCGATAGAACACGTCAACCGGTTCGCCCACCTCGACCCCGAGGAGTCTCGCGAACTCGTCGAGGAGCTCGCCGAGCTCGAGAAGGTCGACGGTCCGACCGCCATCAAAATCGCGGACCTCCTCCCACAGTCGCGCGACGAACTCCGCGCGGTGTTCGCCCAACAGCGCTACGCGCTCTCGGGCGACGAACTCGACGAAATCCTCAACGTCGTCGCGAAGTACGTCTGACCGCGTGACAGCGCGGCCAACTATTTAAATATCGGCTCGCCGTAACTACTGGTATGACACGTACGGAGAGCGGTGACGCCGACGCCACGACCGAGTACGTCGTCGTACTCGACGTACTCCGCCACGGGCGTCAGGGAGACGACCGACGGCGCTTCGACGCGGCACCCATCGCGTACGCGCTCGGAGAGTCGGACTTCCGTCTCCTCGAGTTGACCCTCGTCGAAGACGCCGACGTGAGCATCGGCGACCGACTCGTCGTCTCGCCGGTCGCCGACCGCGAGCTGATTCAGTCCGTCGAAGAACTCTCGTACGGCGACCTCTCGAACACGGCGACGGCCGAAGTCGACTACGTCGTCGAGGACATCGTCGAGGCCGACGAACCGCGTTTCGTCGACTTCTACAACGACGCACAGCCCATCACTCTGCGGCTCCACCAGCTCAACTTGCTCCCCGGCATCGGCAAGAAGCTCCGCGACAAGATTCTCGAATCGCGGAAGCGACAGGGGCCGTTCGAGTCGTTCGAGGACCTCGAAGAACGCGTCTCCGGGCTCCACCGCCCGAGGGAGGTCATCGTCGAGCGCATCCTCGACGAACTCCGCGACAACGACGTGAAGTACAAGACGTTCGTCGGACGCGACGGGCAGTAGCGGAACGGGACTTTTACCCGCTCCCGCACGATACCTCTCCCAATGACGAGCGACGGTAGCGAACAGGTCCGCGGGACCGCCGCGCGCGACCCGGACGCACTCATCCGGCGGGCGGGCGCTCGCGGGAACCCGGACCACGACCAGCACTTCCTCGTCGACGACCGCGTCGTCGACCGAATCCCGACGTATCTCCCCGAGGAGGCCGACCGCTCGCACGTCCTCGAAATCGGCGGCGGGCCGGGCGTCCTCACGGACCGACTGCTCGGCGTCGCCGACCGCGTGACCGTCGTCGAACAGGACCGAACGTTCGCAGACCACCTGCGACGCGAGTTCGCCGACGAGGTCGAGTCGGGGCGGCTCACGGTCGTCGAGGGCGACGCGCTCGACGTCGACCTGCCCGAGTTCACGGCGTGCGTCTCGAACCTCCCGTACGGCATCTCCTCGGAGATTTCGTTCCGTCTGCTTCCCCGAGGCAAGCCGCTCGTGTTGATGTTCCAAAAGGAGTTCGGCGAGCGGATGGCCGCCGAGGCGGGCACCTCGGAGTACGGTCGCCTCTCGGTGAGCACCCAGCACTACGGCGACGTGGAGGTCTGCGAGCACGTCCCCCGCGAGGCGTTCGCCCCCAAGCCCGCGGTCCAGAGCGTCATCGTCCGCATCACGCCGCGCGAGCCGGACTACGAGGTCGACGACGAGGCGTTCTTCCTCGACTTCGTGAAGGCGCTTTTCACCCAGCGGCGCAAGACCATCAGAAACGGCATCCGCAACACGGCGCACATCTCCGGGCTGTCGGACCCCGAGGCCGTCGTCGAGGCCGCGGACGAAGACGTCCTCCGAAAGCGCGCCGGCAACATGGCTCCCGCGGAGTTCGCCGAACTCGCGCAACTCGCCGCGTCGGTCGGCCTGTAATCCATGACGCTCCCCGCATCCGCACTCGCCGCGGCGCTCCTCCGCCTCGCCTCGACGGAAACGCCCCTCCAGAGCGACGCCATCCTCGACATCGCGTCGCTGTTCCCGACGTTCGAACTCCGGGTCGTCGCGAGCGTCCTCGTGACCGTCGCCGTCGTCGCCGTCTGGCGACTCGGCGCGCGACTCCACGACAAGGAGGTCGAGGCCGTCTCGATGCCGGTGTGGCATCTCTCGGTGACGGTCCTCCGTCTCGTCGTCGTCGCCGGCGGCGGGGCGTTCGTCTTCGCGGTCTGGTCGCTGTCGGGCGACATCGGCACGATTTCGGCGCAGTACGACCTCAACAGACAGACGTTCGTCGGCATCGCGCTGTCGGCGGCGTTCGTCGTCGGCGCGTACGTCCTCACGAGCGTCCTCGGCCGGTTCATCGGCGAGATTGCGAGCACGCGCCCGGAGATTTCGGACCACCAGCGCGAGATCATCTACCGCATCGCGCAGGTGACGACCTACCTCGCGACGCTCGCGGTCATCCTCGGCATCTGGCGGGCCGACCTCGGCGGCTTCCTCGTCGGTGCTGGCTTCCTCGGCATCGTGGTCGGGATGGCCGCGAGACAGACGCTCGGCGCGCTCATCGCGGGCTTCGTCATCATGTTCTCCCGGCCGTTCGAAATCGGCGACTGGGTCGAGGTCGGCGACCACGAGGGCATCGTCACCGAGATCACGGTCGTGAACACGCGCATCCAGACGTTCGACGGCGAGTTCGTGATGATTCCGAACGACGTGGTGAGTTCGGAGAGCCTCGTCAACCGGAGCCGAAAGGGGCGGCTCCGCCTCGACATCGAGGTCGGCGTCGACTACGACACCGACGTCGACCGCGCCGCCGAGGTGGCACAGGCGGCCGTCGAAGACCTCGACGAGGTGCTTTCGGTGCCGAAGCCGCAGGTCGTCGCCAAGCGGTTCGGCGACTCGGCGGTCGTTCTCGGGGTGCGCCCGTGGATAGACCGCCCGAGCGCCCGCCGGTGGTGGCGCGCGCGGACGGCGACCATCTCGGCCGTCAGCGAGGCGTTCGACGAGGAGGGCATCACCATCCCGTTCCCCCAGCGCGCGCTGTCCGAGCGGAACCCCTCGGGGCCGATTCCGCTCACCGACCAGCCAGACGAGGTGAGTCCCGAAGCCGACGGCGGCGTCGAGAGCGGGGAGGGCGGCGATGGCGACGCCTCGTCCGGCTCCGGGGAGGCGGACCGATGACCGACCTCGCCGAGCGCCGCGGGATGAACACCTCGGTCTACCAGCCCGCGGAGGACTCGGGCCTGCTCGCGCAGGCCGCGGTGGGGCGCGTCTCGGGACGCGTCCTCGAAGTCGGCACCGGCTCGGGCTGGGTCGCAGAACAGCTCGCGACGAAGACCGACGCCGACGTGGTCGCCAGTGACCTCAATCCCCACGCCTGCCGGCAGGCCGCCGACCGCGCCGACGCCCTCCGGGCCGACGGCCACCGCGGCTTCGAGGTCGTCCGCGGGAGCCTCGTCGAACCGTTCCGCGACGACGCCTTCGACGCGGTGGCGTTCAACCCGCCGTACCTCCCCGAGGACCTCGAGGCCGCGCGCGACGACTGGATGGAAGTCGCCCTCACCGGCGGCGAGGACGGTCGCGAAATCATCGACCCCTTCCTCGACACCGTCGGGCGCGTCCTCAAACCCGGCGGCATCGTCTTCCTCCTCGTGAGTAGCTTCACCGGCTACGACGAGGTGCTCGCCCGCGCCGAGGCGAACGGCTTCGGCCACGAGGTCGTCGTGCAGGAGTCGTACCCCTACGAGACGCTCACGGTGCTCGCGTTGGGATAACCAATGCGCATATGTTGATACAGGAAATATTATACACCGTCATTTCTTAGCCAGGAGTGATGACTGAACTCGTCTCGACGACACCGGGACTGTATCCCCTCCCGGATTGGGCGAAACAGGAGCTTTCGGACCTCAAGGGCCACCAGAAACACGACCTCATCTCCGGTAACGAGGGCGCAGACATCGTGGGTGCGTACGACCGCGCCCGCGAGGAAGTCGTCTCCGAGCAGACCGACGCCGGCCTCGACCGCGTCGTCGAGGGGCAACTCCGCTGGGACGACATGCTCGCGCACCCGCTGACGGTCCACGAGAACGTCGAGACCGGCGGCATCGTCCGCTACTACGACAACAACAACTTCTACCGCGACCCGCAGGTCCGCGGCGAACTCACTTTCTCCGGCGACGTCGCGGCCGAGCTCGACGCCACCGCCGACCTCCTCGGCGACGAGTCGTTGCAGGCGGTCCTCCCCGGCCCGTACTCGCTTTCGGACCTCGCGACCGACGAGCACTACGGCGACGAGGCAGAGTTCCTCGACGCCGTCAGCGAGTTCCTCGCGGGCGAGGTCGACGCCTTCCCCGACCACGAGACGCTGTTCCTCCTCGAACCCTCGCTCGTGTTCTCGCCGCCGGGCGAGGACGTCGACGAGCGCGTCCCCGAGGCCATCTCGGCCGTCTCCGAGGCGACCGACGCCGACGTGGTCGTCCACACCTACTGGGGCGCGCTCGACGAGAAGGTCTACGCTCACCTCATGGACGCCGACGTCGACGCCATCGGCTTCGACTTCGTCGCCGGCGACCGCGACCAGACGCTCTACAACGTCAACGAGTACGGCACGAAAGACGACATCGCCCTGGGCCTCGTCGACGGCCAGAACACGCTGGTCGAAGACCCCGAGACGGTCCGCGAGCGCGTCGAGTGGACCCTCGACAACGTCCAGAGCCAGACGTTCGACACCGCCTACGTGACCTCCAACACCGAACTGTTCTACCTGCCGGAGAACCGCGCGACGGAGAAACTCGCCGCCCTCGCGGCCGCCACCGAGGACGAACTGGAGGTGGAAGCATGAGCCGCGACGCCGAGAACCGCGAGCAGTTCCGCCCCGAGAACCACGACAACGAGCACTTCCTGCTCACGACCGTCGTCGGTTCCTACCCGAAGCCCAAGTGGCTCAACCGCGCGAACGACCTCGCGGAGGACCCCGACTCCAAGTTCACTCAGGAGCACCTCCACGAGGCCCACGACGACGCCTGTCGCGTCATCACGAACGAACACGAGCGCTCCGGCCTCGACACCGTCGTCGACGGCGAGATGCGCCGCGAGGAGATGGTCGAGTACTTCGCCCACCGCATCCCCGGCTACGAGTTCAACGGCCCGGTGAAGGTGTGGGGCCACAACTACTTCGACAAGCCCTCCGTCGTCGGCGAGGTCGAGTACGACGAGCCGTGGCTGGTCGACGAGTTCGAGTTCACGAGCGACGTGGCTTCCAAGCCCGTCAAGGTGCCCATCACGGGCCCGTACACGCTTGCGAGCTGGTCGTTCAACGAGCACTACGACTCCGAGGCGGACCTCGCGTACGCGCTGGCCGACCTCGTCAACGAGGAGATCGAACAGCTCGTCGAGGCGGGCGCGACCTACATCCAGATCGACGAGCCCGCGCTGGCGACGACGCCGGACGACCACGCCATCGTCGGCGAGTGTCTCGAACGCATCGTCGCGGGCGTCCCCGACGAGGTCCGCATCGGCCTCCACGTCTGTTACGGCGACTACTCCCGCATCTACCCCGAACTCAACGACTACCCCATCGACGAGTTCGACGTGGAACTCTGCAACGGCGGCTACGAGCAGATAGACGTGTTCACCGACCCCGAGTTCGAGCCGGACCTCGCGCTCGGCGTCGTCGACGTTCACACCGCCGAAGTCGAGACCGTCGAGGAGATAAAGGAGAACATCAAGCAGGGCCTGAAGGTCGTTCCGCCGGAGAAGCTCACCGTCTCGCCCGACTGCGGCGTGAAGCTCCTCCCCCGCGAGGTCGCCTACCAGAAGATGGAGAACATGGTGCAGGCCGCCCGCGAGGTCGAAGCCGAACTCGACGCCGGCGAAATCGACCTCGACGCGCCCGTCCCGCAGGCCGACTGAGCGACTGACGCCGCGTTTCGTTCTTTTTCGTCCGTCTCGACCCGTGACCACAGAGCCGCGGGACCGCACCGCCTTCGGTCGCGTCTCGGTCGGTGGTGGTGACGCGACGACTTGAGGGCGTGACGACGTGACGACTCGCCGGCGCGACTCAGGCGCGCTCGGTCTCGAACGAGCGACCGAGTGCGGCATCGTCGTCGCCCCGGCGGTGGCCGGAGGCGTCGCCGCTTCCGACGCGCCAGCCGCCGTCAGAACTGCGCACCAGCGGAAGCTCCGCGCCGACGGCGTCCGAAATCTCCTCGGGGACCACGTCGCACGCCGCGGCGATGCGCTCGAACCGCGACCCGCCGGTCAGCGCCTCCGGAACCGGCACCCAGACCGCCGCGGTCCGGTCGTCGGGCGTCGCGAGCGCGAGGTCGAACCGCACGCCGTCCCGCCGGGAGAACCGAGCGAGGCCGCTCGCGCCGCGCCGCCGCTCGGGGACGACGTTCGTGACGACGCCGGAATCGACGTGGTCGAGCGCGCGCAGGCCGGCCACGCGGAGTTCCACGTCGCGGATGTCTGTTGGGCCGAGGACGACCGGCCGCACGAGCGTCGAGAGCGTCGCCGCCAGTCGCGCGGTCGTCCACGCCGCAATCGCGGTCGCGCCGAGCATCGCCGCCGCGCCGCCGACGAACACCACCGCGAGCGCGAGGACCACGAGTTCCACTTCGACCATGTGACACGATTCGCCGGGCGACAAGAAAACCGTTGTTCGCCGCGCGGTGGACGGTCAGGCCGCGGTGAGGGTCGTCGCCGAGCGTGGATGACCGATGGTAGAATCCCGCACACCGCCCCGACGAGAACGCCCTCTCGGCGGCTGGAGCGCGGACGAGAGGGGAGACGTGGCCGTCGCTCCTCTCGGAAGAAAGCGTGAGAACCGCGAGACGAGACTTACTCGTAGAGCCAGGTCTCGTCGACGCGCTCGTAGTCGACGAGTTCGTCCTCGTCGAAGAAGAGCGCGATTTCGCGCTCGTTCGCGCCCTCGTCCTCGTGGTCGGAGCCGTGGATGACGTTCCGGCCGAGGTCGAGACCGTAGTCGCCGCGGATGGTTCCGGGGGCGGACTCCGCGGGGTCCGTCTCGCCCATCATGCGGCGGACCTGTCGCGTCGCGTCCTGTCCTTCCCAGACCATCGCGAAGACGGGACCGGACGTGATGAACTCGACGAGACCCTCGAAGAAGGGCTTGCCCTCGTGCTCGCCGTAGTGGTCGTGGGCGAGCTCCTCGTCGATCTGCATGAACTTGCCGGCGACCATCTTGAGACCGCGGTCCTCGAAGCGGGAGACGATGTCTCCGATGAGGCCGCGCTGGACGCCGTCGGGCTTGACCATCACGAAGGTTCGCTCAGCGTCGGACATCAGTTGTCCTCCGACTTGCCGCTCGCGCGGCGGCCGGCCTCCGTCCACTCGAGGTCGCGGGCCTCGCGGCCGAGGAAGTAGTTCTTCTCGGCCTTCGAGTCCTTGAAGTGGAGGATGGTGCCGTCGGTCTTGACGTACATCGTGCCCGTGCCGGGCTCGATTTCGTCACCGCTGTAGTCGCACGTGCGCTTTTCGACCATTGTTACTGCCCTCCGATGGAGTCGGCGTCACGCTGGGTCTCGCGGAGCTGGAGGATGTCGCCCTCGCGGACGGGACCCAGCACGTTTCGCGTGATGATACGGCCCTGGTTGGAGCCTTCGCGGATGCGGCACTTGACCTGCATGGCCTCGCCGTGCATCCCAGTCTTTCCAACGACTTCGATGACTTCGGCAGGCGTCGAGTCGCTGGCTTGTTCGTCCGCGCTCATGGTCGGTTATCGAAGGTCCTCGACCTTAGTCGCGATGTCCTCGACATCGTCGGACGCGTCGCCGGCGTCGACGATGGCGGCCGCGGCACTGCCGACTTCGAGGCCGGCGGCGTGGCCGATGTCGTCCTGCGTCTCGACGAAGATGAACGGAATGCCCTTCTCGTCGGCGAGTTCGGGCAGATGCATGACGATCTCCTCGGGGGAGACGTCTTCCGCGATGAGGACGAGCTGGGCGTTGCCCCGCTCGATGGACTTGGTCGTTTCGTTGGTTCCTTTCTTCACGATACCAGTATCTCGGGCGACCTCGAGCGCCTCGACGGCGCTGTCAGCGAGGTCGGCCGGTACGTCGAAGTCTACGTAAACAGCCATTGTTGTTCACCTATATCCTGCTCGCGGGCTCGACTCCCTCGCCGGTATCACACCGGTCGGTCGGTCGCGACCGGTCAACGATTTCCCTACGGCGAGGAGGTTCATCAACCCCGGACAGGCTGTAACCATCCTTTGCTCCGGCCCCCATAAAAGCGCTTTCAAAATCGTAGCGCCGTGCGAAGCGTCCGCACGACCCGCGAATCGCCCGATTTCCCGCCGACCGAAGCGCCCCGAACCTCCGTGTCGGTTGCTCACACGACGCACCTCTGGCGGGGTGTGACGCCCCATCAAAACTGGCTCTGTACCGACCGGAGCACGGGGGGCGCTCGAACCCGACCGAAGGAAGTGAATAGCCGCGCCAGCGTATCGCCTCTATGACCGAACTCGGCGACGACCCCGACGTCGAGGCGCTCGCCGCCGCCCGCCGCGAGGAGGCGCTGGCGACGAACCAGCGACGCCTCATCGTCCTCGCCGGCGACCGGGACGCCGGCATCGACGCCGCCTTCGACGCGGTCCGCGGGGCCGACGTGCCCGACGACGAGGTGACGTTCGTCACCGCCCGCGAGGGCTTTCGCTTCCACCGCGTCGAACCGAAGCGCGCCTCGTCGCTCCTCGGGACGACCCGGTCGCTCGTCGTCCTCGACGCCCACGAGGACTTCTCGGCGAACGCGCTCGGCCGCGTCGCCGGCGCGGTCGACGGCGGCGGCCTGCTCGTTTTGCTCACCCCCGCTCTCGACGGCTGGCCGGCCCGCCGCGACTCGTTCGACGAGCGACTGGCCGTCCCGCCGTTTGCCGTCGGCGACGTGACGGGTCGCTTCCGCGGCCGACTCGTCTCGACGCTCCGGGACCACCCCGGCGTCGCCCTCGTGGACCTCGATTCGGGGACCGTCGAGCGCGACGGCGCGTACCGACAGGGAATCAGCTTCGACGCCGCCCCGCCGCGGGTGCCGAGAGAGGTGGACCGACGGTTCCCGCGGCGCGCCTACGAGGACTGCCTCACCGCCGACCAGTCCGAGGCGCTCGCCGCGCTCGAAGCCCTGACGGAACCGGGGACCGCCGTCGTCGTGGAGGCCGACCGCGGCCGCGGGAAATCGAGCGCGGCGGGCCTCGCCGCCGGGAGCCTCGCCGCCGAAGGTGCCGACGTGGTCGTGACCGCGCCCGGGAAGCGGAACGCCGCCGAGGTGTTCGCCCGCGCCGAGCGACTCCTCTCCGAACTCGGCGCGCTCCGAGGCGGCGGCGCAGACGACTTCGACATCGCGGCCGACCGCGGCGGGCGCGTCCGCTACGTCCCGCCGATAGAAGCCGGCGCGGCCGGGGCCGACGCCGACGCACTCGTCGTGGACGAGGCGGCCGCCCTGCCCGTCAGGCTCCTCGAATCGTTCCTCGCCGCGCCCGCGGTCGCCTTCTGTACGACCGTCCGCGGCTACGAGGGCGCGGGCCGCGGGTTCGCCGTCCGCTTCCGCGACCGCCTCGACGACGCGGCCCGCGAGGTGACCGACGCGCGCCTCGACGACCCGATTCGCTACGCCGCCGGCGACCCCGTCGAGTCGTGGACGTTCCGCGCGCTCCTCCTCGACGCCCGGCCGCCGGTCGACCAACTCGTCGCGGACGCGACGCCCGAGTCCGCCTCCTACCGGGCGCTTTCGCCCGACGACCTGCTGGCGGACGAGCACCTGCTCCGCGAGGCGTTCGGCCTGCTCGTCCTCGCGCACTACCGGACCGAGCCGGACGACCTCGCCCGCCTCCTCGACGCCCCGAACCTGACGCTCCGTGCGCTCACCCACGAGGGTCGGGTCGTCTCGGTCGCGCTCCTCGCCCGCGAGGGCGGCCTCGACGCCGACACCCGCCGGCACATGTACGACGGCGGGCGGGTCCGCGGGAACATGCTCCCCGACGTGTTCACGAGCCAACTCCGGGACGAGGCGGCGGGAATCCCCGTCGGTTACCGCGTGATGCGCATCGCCACCCACCACGCCGTCCGGTCGTCCGGCCTCGGCTCGCGGCTCCTCTCGGAGGTACGCGACGAGTTCGCTGACGAGGCGGACTACCTCGGCGTCGGCTTCGGCGCGACCCCCGACCTCCTCTCGTTTTGGCGCGACAACGGCTACGGCACGGTCCACCTCTCGACCACCAGAAACGACACCAGTGGCGAGTACTCCGCGCTCATGATGCGCCCGCTGTCGCCCGCCGGTCGCGACCTCCGCGACCGCCACGCGAGGTGGTTCCTCGGCCGCGTCGGCGACGTGCTCGGCGACGCCCTCTCGGACCTCGACGCCGACGTGGCGCGGGCCGCCCTCGCCGCCGTCGACACCGCCGCCGAACCGGACCTCTCCGAGTACGAGTGGCGCGTCGTCGTCGGCGCGTCGTACGGGCCGGGACTCTACACGACCGCCCCCGGCGCGTTCCGGCGACTCGGCCTCGCGCACCTCACGAATCCGGACCGGGCCTCGCTTGCGCCCCGGGAGGAGCGACTGCTGGTCCGGAAGGTCTTCCAGACGCACCCGTGGGACGCCGTCGCCGACGAACTCGACTTCCACTCGACCGCGGGGGCCATGCGCGCGCTCGGCGACGCCTACGAACCGCTCGTGGACGAGTACGGCACCGACGCGGCCCACGCCGAGCGCGAGCGGTTCCGGTGACGTCGCCCGTGGGAACGGCCGCGGCGATCGCCCGCTCGCCGACACACCGATAGTCGTCGGCGCCGACGCTCCCCGTATGGCCGAGTGTAGCGAACCCGACTGCGAGAACGTCGCGGCGGTCAGGCTCTACGTGCCGTGGGACGCCGACAGGAACGTCTGTACGGCCCACGCGAGGGCGCTCGTCCAGCGGGACGGCGTCGTCGCCGAGCCCCTCGACGGGGCCGCAGACGACTGGTCGTAAGCCGGTCGGGTGGTCGCGCGACCGGTCGCACGCGGGGCGGTCGCAGACCCACGCGTCGCTGGCGGGAGACGACGCGCAGAAAATCAGGGTCGGAGACGGAGCGAGTCCGCGCTCACCGGAGCGACACGGCCATCATCACTTCGTCGACGTAGTCGCCGTCTATCTTGTAGTGGCCGTCGCGGACGGCTTCGGTCTCCCAGCCGTGGCCTTCGAGGAACGCGATGGCCTCCTCGTTGGTCGCCGGGATGCTGTTGTAGAGCTTCTCGAAGCCGCGCTCGCGCGCCCAGTCGACGCCGCGGTCGAGGAGTCTACTCCCGACGCCGTTACCGCGGAACTCCGGTCGCGTGCCGACCGTCAGGACGGCGGTGTGGCTCAGCTTCTCCGCCTCGGGCAGGTCGAGGTGGACCCAGCCGGCGAGCTCGTCGCCGACGGTGGCGACGAACACCATCCGGGAGTTCACGTCGTTGTGCCGGAGGACGACCTCCTCGTGGTCGAGCAGGTCGGCGACCGTCTCGGCCTCGATGTACCGGCCCTCGTCCGCGACCTCGTGGATGGCGTCGACGAGGCTCTCCAAGTCGACGTTCTGGGCCATCCGAATCGTCACGTCGAGGTCGCCGAGTTCGACCGTCTCCGCCTCGCCGGGCGCGTACGCCACCTCGACGTGGTTGCCGACTTTTCGGATGTAGCCGTCGCGTCGCAGAACGGTCAGATGCGCCCCCAGCGCCGCCGGCTCGAAGTTGAGCGCCCGGCGTACCTCGTCCTCGCGGACGGTCCCGTTGCGCTCGATGTACTCGTAGATGTCTTTGCGGTCTTTGTGTCCGAAGTTGAGACTGTCAGTTACTTCCATGGTACACAATCACACTCATAATTTATAATTGTTGTTCGTGTTCGACTCGCCGACAGTCGGCTTCGCTGACGCCTGAAGCGGGACCGCGGGGCGCGGGCCGCCCTCAGCGCCGCTCGGGGACGCAGGTCAGGAGTTGGGCGGTGTCGACCACGTCGTGGGTCCGAAGCAGGACTTCGGCGGCCTCACGCACCGTGAAGTCCGCGTCGAGGTCGACGCCGTAGCACCGGGCGTACATGGCGAGCCAGTCGTTCATCGCCCGGTGGAGGAGTTCGAACTCCTCGCCGGTGAAGGAGACCAGTCGGTCGCCCGTCCGCGCGCTGACGTAGAGCGAGACCGCCGGGCCGACGCCGTCGCGGGCGCATTCGAGCGCGCGCCGGCCCGCGGCCGACGACGGCGGCGGGTCGAACGACTCCCGCGCTTCCCGCGCCTCGGCGGCGAGGGCTCTGGCGCGCTCACCGAACCGCACGTCTTCCGGGTGACGCTCCTCGGCCCCGCGGCCGTCGGCGACGGGGCGAGAGGCCGGGTCGGTCGCGTCGCCGCTCATCTTCGCACCCCCGTCACCCCCACTTGAACTCGACGCCCTTGTCGCCGCGCGGGTGGCTCCAGTCGGTGTCGGCGACGACGGCGCAGGTGCCGCACTCGACGCAGGGTTGGGTGTCGAGGCTGACGACGCGCTCCTCGGAGCCGTTGGTCCGGACGACCTCCTCGCGGTAACAGCCGCCGCCGAAGTCGACCGCCGAGACCGGACAGGCCGCCACCGCGGCCCCGCTCGCCTCGTAGGACTCGTCGCGGAGCGTGATGTGCGGGTTCCCGATGTCGGTGTCGTAGGTCAGCGCGCCGATACGGGCTTCGAGGTCCGGCGGCGTCACGGAGTTGGTCTCGCGCACCCGCGTCCCCAACTCCTCGGCGATGACCGTCGGGAGCGTCACGTAGGGCGTCCGCGTGTCCGGCATCAGCGCCGACAGCGTCGGGACGTTGTAGAGGCGCTCGAGCCGCCCGGAGAGCGCGCGGACGCCGGCGCGCCCGACCGCCGAGGTGAGCACCGAATCGACCACGCTGGTCACGCCGTCGTCCTCGGCGACGCCGCGGAGCAGTTCGTAGCCGCGTGGCCGGAGCTTCTTCATCACGCCCTCGCTCCGGAGTTTGCGGGCGTAGCGGGTCCCCGCCTTCTCCGGTTCGTTGCGCGATTTGGCCTGCGCGTACGACTCCGCGGCGAGCGCGCCGGCGGTGACGGCGTGGTTCATGCCCTTGATGATGGGACCCTGCGCCTGCATCTGGCCGGCCGCGTCGCCGACGAGGAGCAGGCGGCCGAAGTGCGGTTCGCGCAGTGCGACCTTCTTCGAGTCGGGCACGAGCTTCGCGCTGTACTCCAGTTCCGTGTAGTCGTCGCCGAGCCACTGCGCCAGAAGCGGGTGGGTCAAGAGCCCGTCCAGTAGCTCGTGTGGCTCCGCCTCCTCGGCGACGAGGCTGTCGAGGTGGAACACCGTCCCGAGCGACAGCGTGTCGCGGTTCGTGTAGAGGAAGCCGCCGCCGCGGACGCCCTCGAAGAGGTCGCCCGAGAACAGGTGGGCCGCGCCCTCGTCTTCCGCCACGTCGAACCGGTCGGCGATGGCGCCTTCCGGCATGTCGACGACGGCCTTGACGCCCTGGAACCACTCGTCTGGCTCGTCCCAGTCCATCAGGCCCGCGTCGCGGGCGAGTTCCGAGTTCACCCCGTCGGCGGCGACGATGATATCGGCCGTTATCGGGTCGAGTTCGTCGAGCGTGACGCCGACGATGCGGCCCTCCTCGCGGAGCAGGCCGTTGACGTGGACGCCCGTCAGGAGACCGCCGCCGGTCTCGCGGGTCCGCTCGTGGACGCGGTCTTCGAGCCACGAGTCCATCTTCCGCCGGAGGACCGAGTCGGACCACTCGGTGTCGTGTTCGTGGAGGTCCGTGAGGTCGAACGACTCCACCTTGTCGCCGGCGATGTTGTGGATGCGGTACTTCGTGATGGGCCGCTCGGCGGCCGCCTCGCGGAAGCCCGGAAAGAGGTCGTCGATGGTGTAGGGCGCGGACTCCTCGGCGTAGATGAGCCCGCCCGAGACGTTCTTCGACCCGGCCTCGACGCCGCGTTCGAGGACGAGCGTCTCGATGCCGTAGTTGGCGAACGTCGCGGCCGCCGCCGCGCCGCCGGGACCCGCCCCGACGACGAGCGCCTCGTAGTGCTCGTAGTCGCTCATCGCGACTCACCTCGGTCGTCCGCGGCCGCTCCAGCGCCATCGTCGGGTGCTCCGGCCGGCGGCGTCGATGCCGCGCGTCCCCCGTCGCTGGCGACCGCCGCCTCGAACCGGCCCTCCTTGAGCGCCGTCGTCAGCCTCGGCAACACCTCGAACAGGTCGCCCTCGATGAAGTAGTCCGAGAAGTCGCGGATGCGGGCGTCGGGGTCGGTGTTGACGGCGACGATGGTGTCCGACTCGTCCATGCCGACCTTGTGCTGGACCGCACCGGAGATGCCCGCCGCGACGTAGAGTTTCGGCGCGACGACCTGCCCCGTCTCGCCTATCTGTCTGTCCTCGTGGGTGTACTGCTCGACGTGGCCGTCGAAGTTGAACGACCCCGTGACGATGCCGCGGGTGACGCCGACCTCGGCGTCCTCGAACTGGTCGGCGAGGTCCAAGGCGAGTTCGATGCCCTTCGTCGGGTCGTCGCCGATGCCGCGGCCGACCGCGACGATGACCTCGTGGCCGGTCAGGTCGATGCCCTCGTCCAGTCGGTCGAAGTCGGTGACGGTGACGCGGAACCAGTCGTCGTCGAGCGGGGCGTCGTGTTCGACCACGAGCCCCTCGCGGTCTGGGTCCGGGTCGGGCACGTCGAAGCTCCCGGGGATGACCGACGCGCCCTGCGGGTGGAACTCCCGCGTCGGGTTGTCGATACAGAGAATCGTCGAGTACTCGAAGCCCGAGAAGTCCGGGCGCTTCATGTGCAGGACGCGCTGGAACTCCTTTTTCTCGCCGGCGACGCCGGTCTTGACCGGGTTCGAGATGACCTCTTCTGTGATGTACAGCCCCGAGCAGTCGCTGGCGAGGCCGGAGTCGAGTTCGGCCTGCACGAGCGCCGAGAGGTCCCGGCCGTTGTTCGTCGCCGGGAACAGCACGTACCGCGGCTTGTCGTAGTCGCGCCACGACTCGTCGCGGCCGTCCGTGACCTCGAAGTTCTGGTGGGTGGCCCCCACGCGGGCCATGTCGCAGAATATCTCGGTGTACGGCTTGTGCTGGAAGCGTTCGAGCCGGGCGTCCTCGCGGACGACGACCACGTCCGCGCCGTGGGCGATGACGTCCTCGACGTGTTTCGACACGTCGGAGCCGATGAGCACCGCGACGACCCGCTCGTCGGTCGTGTAGTCGTCGTTGTAGGTGTCCATCAGCTCGCGGGCCTTCCCGAGCATCTCCTTGGACACGTCCACGAGTTCGCCCGCCTGCGTCTCGCAGTAGACCCACATGTCGCGGTAGGTCCCCCCGTGGAGCGACCGGACGTGTCGCTTGTCGCGGGTCGGGTGGTCGAGGTCGGGGTGGCGCTCCTCTGGCGTCCGGTCGTCCACCTCGACTTCCGTGTCCTCCTCGTCACTTCCCTTCACCGAGTCGATGCGGTTGCTGATGAGTCGCTTCACCGGGTCGCGGTCCTCACCGGCCTCCTCGCGTTCGAGGAGCGCTTCGAGTTGCGAGACCTCCTCGACGCTCTGGAGGGTGTTCCCGATTTCTGCGGTACTCATCGACGCGAGGTCCAGTTCGCCCGCGTCCGCCGGCTCCTCGTCGTCCTCGGAGAACTTCTCGATGCGGCTCTCGATGAGCGCGACGGCCGGCGCGCGGTTCTGCCCGCGGTGTTCGGCCTGTAGAATCTCCTCTAGCTCGCCGAGGTCGTCGATGTCCTTGATGGCCGGGCCGAGCTCCGAAATCTCGTAGTCGCCGGGGTCGAAGTCGGTCACGCTCAGTCACCCCCAGCGGCCGCGGCGTCGCCGCCGTCGCCGTCGCCCACCGCCGACTGCATCGCGGTCAGCACGTCCTGCATGGCTCCCGTATCGTCCGGGTCGACCATCGTGGCCTCCCGCTCCGCCGGGGCCTTCGGAATCGGGTCGACCGACGAGACGATGGTCGGCGAGCCGTCGAGGCCGATGTAGTCCGGGTCGACGTTGATGTCGGCGTGGTCCCGCACCGTCAGGTGCTCCTCGTAGTTTTCGGCGCGTGCCTTCGTCTCCTCGCGTAAGTCCTTCAGCGTCAGGCGCTCGCCCGCCGTCCGATACGACGGCTCGAACTCGGGGTCCGCGACGACGAACGCCGGAAGCTCCGTCTCGACGGTCTCTATCTCCTCGATGTCGCCTTCGACCAGTCGCTTGGCGCGCAGGGTCCCCGCCTCCTCGTCGATGTCGAGGGAGACGACGTGGGTGACGAGCGGCATGTCGAGACACCAGTTCGTCTGCGGGCCGGTGTGGCCCGTCTCTCCGTCGGCGGTCTTGAACCCGGCGAACACCACGTCCGGCTCGCCGAGCGTCTCGATGCCCGCGCTGAGGGTGATGGCCGTCGCCCACGTGTCGGCGGCCGCCATCTCGCGGTCCGAGACGAGGTGGAGGTCGTCGGCGTACACCGTCTCCATCGCCTCCTGTAACACCTCCTTGTACCCCGGCGGCCCCATGCTCATCACGCTCACCCGTCCGCCGTGTCGAACCCGCGTCTGGAGCGCCGCCTCCAGCGCGAAGCGGTCGTTCGGATTCATCACCGTGGGCGTCTTCCCCCGTTCGAGGTGCCCGTCCTCGTCAAACGATACCTGGCCCTCCCGGAAGTCGGGAACGCCTTTGGTAAGTACCACCATGTGCATTGAGAACACTCTCCAGTTAATGCTAGCTCATATTCATAATAATCTTTTGTACTAGGTGGCCGGAACGTCTGCGCCGCTCGGCGGCGTCGCTGGCGGCGGCGTCACCCGCAAAAAATCGGGGTTTCTTCCCTCAGATGCGTCCCGCTCGCCCGGGGTCGACGTCGATGGCGTCGACCGGGCAGACGTCGACACAGAGCATGCAGTCGATACACTGGTCTTCGTGGGTCGGTTCGGCCTTGATGTCCGACTCGGGGTGGTCGGGCGTGTCGACCCACGTGAACACGTCCACGGGGCAGTCCTCCAGACACGCCCCGTCGGCGAGACAGATGTCGAAGTCCACCGCGACGTGCGTGCCGTGGATGCCGAGTTTCTCCGGCGGTTCGACCGGTCCCCAGACGGCCACGCCGTTTTCCTCTCCGACCTTCTCCCTGTTTGTCTCGAACTGCGGGTCGATAGCCATGACTCTTAGTGACATATTCCGGTAGAGGCAATAAACTATCCCCCGAACGGGCGCGAAACCGGGTCGCGCGGCGCGCGAATCGGTGGCCCGTTACACACACCGTTTCCCGCCGCAGTCTCGACGCGCCCACTCGGTGGGGTGAATAGCCCCCGGCCCGAACCACCCCGGTATGGACGTGTTCCTCTGGATTGCGCTCGCCCTCCTGGTCCTCGGCGTCGTCGGGAGCGTGCTCCCGCTTCTCCCCGGCGCGCTCCTGTCCGTGCTCGGTGTGGTCGTCTACTGGGTGGCGTCCGGCTTTTCGGACCCAGGTCCCATCGCGTTCGTCGGGCTGACCCTCGTCGGCCTCGTCGCGCTCGTCACCGACTACGCCGGCGGGATGGTCGCCGCGCGGTTCGGTGGCGCGTCGACCCGAACGTCGATTATCGCCGGCGTCGTCGGCTTCCTGCTCATGTTCCTCATCGGCCCGCTCGGCATCTTCGTCGGCGTCGCGGGCACGGTCTTCGCCCTCGAATACTTCGAACACCAAGACGCGGAAGAGAGCGGTCGGCGCGCCCTCGTCGCCACCGTCGGCGTCCTCGCCACCGCGGCGGTACAGGCGCTGTTGACGTTCTCGATGCTCGTCGGGTTCGTCCTGACCGTGGTGGTCTGAGCGCCGACCGGTTTCGCGTTCCCCCCGGTTCCCGCCGACTCACCGCTCGTCTCGACGCCGAATCAGCCCCGTCTCCGCGTCGGCGACGACCCGGGCGGGCGCGCCGTCGGCGTCCACCCGAAGCGGCATGACGTAGAGGTCGAACGTCCGGTCGGTCGGGAGCGCGTCCAACCCGCGGAGGTTCTCGACGACGAGGAGGCCCGCCCCGAGAATCGCGTGGTGGGCGGGCACGTCGTCGCCGCCGGTCGGGTCGGGGCTGAGCGCGTCGATACCGACAGACAGCCCCCGGTCCGCGCAGGCACGGGCTGTCTCCGGCGCGAGCGCCGGGTGGTCGGTCATGCGCTCGGTTCCCCACTCGTCGTCCCAGCCGGTCCGGAACACGAGGAAGTCCACACGCGGTTCGAGGTGTTCTGGAATCGCGTCCGGTCCGATTCGGCCGCGGGCCCCCGCGTCTCGGCAGTCGATGGCCCGAGCGGTGAACCGGAGGTCCTCGACCGGGAAGTCGTCGAGCGTCGCGCCGTCCGGCTCGGTGTGGGCGGGGGCATCGACGTGCGTGCCCGCGTGGGTTCCGAGTTCGAGCCGCGAGACGCGGTAGCCGTCGGCGTCGAAGTCGGCGTGCGACTCGACTGTGACTGGCGGGTCGCCGGGGTACGTCGGCATCCCCGTTTCGACGCGGCGGGTGAGGTCGAGGAGGGTCATACGACTCCTTAGGCGCGGGTGGGTAAAACGAGTGTTCGTGTCGAGAGCGACTGTCCGTCGCTCGGCTTACTTGTGCGCGAAGTAGACGACCGTCTCGTCGTCGCCGCGGTCGTCCACGCGGACGAAGCCGACGCGCTCGAACTGGACGAGTTCGTCCTCGGGCACGTCGCCGAAGTCGGGCTCAGCGACGCCCGTCACGTCGCCGTCCATGGTGCGCATGCGGACCGAGACGCCGTCGGTCGGGACCCAGTGAATCACGGCCACGTCGCCCTCGCGGACCACGTCGAGGTCGTCGCCGGTGGCGACGAGCGAGTCGCCCTCGCGGCGGACCGCGCCGAAGCCCTTCAGCCAGACGCGCTCGCCCTCGGCGGGCACGTCGCCCGATTCGAGGCGGACGCTGTCGCCGACGGGGATGTCGCGGGTGCCGCGCTCCTCGAAGCTCGGGTGAAGCGGCGGGTGGGCGCTGTCGGGGCCGCCCTCGACGGCGAACTCCTCTCCATCTCGGACGAGGAAGTAGCGGTCCGTCTCGTCGTCAACGAGGTCGCGGTTGTTCGCGTAGACGGTCGACATCGAGAGGTCGACGTTCGACGTGGAGGTGCCGAGGCCGACCATCGCGTCCACGATGGCCTGCCCGCGGATGCCGCGGCGACGGAGGCTCTTGATGGTCGGCACGCGCGGGTCGTCCCAGCCTTCGACCTCGCCCGCGTCGATGAGCTCCTTGATGCTCGACGTGGACATCTTCACGTCGTAGGCGTCGACCTGCACGTGGCCCCAGTGGACGACCTCGGGGTAGTCCCAGTCGAAGTAGTCGTAGACGAACTGCTGGCGCTTCGCGGAGTCCTGCAGGTCGATGCCGCGGATGATGTGGGTGACGCCCGTGAGGTGGTCGTCGACGCCGGACTGGAAGTCGAGCATCGGCCACGCGCGGTAGTCGGCCGCCTCCTCGCGGGGGTGCGGCGTGTCTATCATGCGGAAGGCGACCCAGTCGCGGAGCGCGGGGTTCTTGTGTTCGATGTCGGTCTTGACGCGGAGGACCATCTCGCCCGAGCTGTACTCGCCTGCGACCATGTCCTCGAACTCCTCGCGGGTCGTCTCGGAGTCCTTGTCGCGGTGCGGACACGGCTTCCCGTCGTTCTTCAGGTTCGAGAACGCCTCGCCCGAACACGAGCAGGTGTACGCGCCGCCCATCTCGATGAGTTCGCGGGCGTAGTCGTAGTACGTCTCCACACGGTCCGAGGCGCGAATCACGTCGTCGGGCTCGAACCCGAGGTAGTCGATGTCGTCGAGGATGGCGTCGTACGCGGTCAGGTCCGGCCGCTTCGTCTCCGGGTCGGTGTCGTCGAACCGGACGATAAAGGAGCCGTCGTACATCTCCTTGTACGTCCCGATGACCGCGGGCATGCGGGCGTGGCCGAGGTGCCACGGGCCGTTGGGGTTCGGCGCGGCGCGCATGCGGACCTCGTCGTAGTCCTCGGCGTTCGGAAGGTCGGGAAGGAGCGAGTCGTCCGCTTCCTCCTCGGCTTCCATCTCGGCGAGTTCCTCGGGCGCGAGCTCTTCGAGTCGCTCGCGCTTTTCGCCCGCCGACAGCCGATTGACCTCGGCGACGACGGGGCCGATGAGGCCCGGAATCTCGCCGCCGTGCTGTCGGAAGTCGGGGTTCTCGCCCATCAGCGGGCCCATAATCGCGCCCACGTCGGCGTCGCTGTCGTGTTTGACCGCGTTGAGAAGCGCGTGCTTCTCGGCCTCTCGCTCGATGCGCTCTCGAAGCTCGTCGTCCATTACCGTTCGCTTCCGCGGCGCGCCTAAAAACAGGCCCGGATTGCGGGGACGGGTCCTCGCGCGGGCAGGGGTACGTCATATGTTAGCACTTCGGAGTAGATATGAGTTACGGCGGGGCTCGGGGACCGAACGGGTCGAAGAGAAAACCGCACGGCCGGCGTCCGCGGTTCGCGGCGGGCGCGCCGCGCGCTCAGTAGCCGCGGGTGATGAGGTAGTCCGCGATGTCGCACAGCAGGTCGCGGGCCTCGTTGTCCGGGAGGACGTCGAGCCGCGACTTGGCCTGCTCGGTGAGGTCTTCGGCCATCTCGCGGGCGTAGTCGATGCTTCCCGCCTCGTTCAGTTCGGCGACAGCGGCTTCAACGGCGTCTTCGGTGAGTTCCTCGGCCGTCTCGGCGTCGACGAGGTCGTCCACGTCGATGCCCTGCTGGCGCGCGTGAAGCGAGATGATGGTCTCTTTGTTCTCCACGAGGTCCGAGCCGCGCTGTTTGCCGAGCTGGTCGGACGGCACGGTCAGGTCGAGCACGTCGTCCTGAATCTGGAACGCGCTCCCGGACTCGATGCCGTACTGGTAGAGCGCCTCGACGACCTCGTCGTCGGCGCCCATGATGACCGCCGGGACGGCGGCGGCGGTCCCGTAGAGAACCGCCGTCTTCAGCTCGACCATCTGGAGGTACTCGTCGGGGAGCACCTCGGTGCGGCGCTCGAACTCGATGTCGAGCGCCTGCCCCTCGCAGATCTGCGTGCAGGTGGTCGCGAGCCGGCGGACGGCTTCGAGGCCGTCGGCGGGGTCCGCGCCCGTCTTCGTCAGGAGTTCGAACGCCTTGGCGTACAGCGTGTCGCCGGCGAGGATGGCGGTCGAGGTGTCGTACTCCTTGTGGACCGCCGGAACGCCGCGACGGAGGTCGTCGTCGTCCATGATGTCGTCGTGGATGAGCGTGAACGACTGGATGACCTCGATGCTCACGGCGGCGACCAGCACGTCGATGGCGTCGCCCGCGAGCGTCGGGAACGCCCGGTAGTCCTCCGACATCGGTTCGACGTCCGCGAGGGACTCCGCGGTCAGGAGGGAGACGGTCGGCCGGAGGCGCTTGCCGCCGGCTTTCAGGAGGTACCGGGTGGCCTCGTAGAGCCGTTCGGGCTCGGCCATCGGCACGTCCTCGTCGAGCGCGTCGTTGACGAGCTCGCGTCGCTCGCGAATCGCCTCGAGCACCCGCTTTTCCGTCGCGTCGGGAGTCATCACTCCACCAGCTGGATCATGTTGCCGTTCCGCGTGACGTGGAGGTCGCGACCGAGGGCGTAGCCCTGACTCTCCGCGAGGTCCACGTACGGAGCGAAGCCTTTCAGGTTCTGGTGAGCCGGGATGACGTGCTGGGGCTGGAGCGCCTGCAACATCTCGTAGTGGCCCTCCTCGCGGAGGTGGCCCGAGACGTGAATCTCGTCGTAGATGCGCGCGCCCTGCATGCGCAGGAGGCGCTCGGACTGGTAGCGCTGGCCCTCGTTCGTCGGCTCCGGGATGACCCGCGCCGAGAAGATGACCTTGTCGCCGTCGTCGATCTCGTACGGCGTCTCGCCGCGGCCCATGCGGGTGAGCATCGCGCGCGGCTCGCCTTGGTGGCCCGTGACGATGGGCAGGTAGTTCTCCTTGCCCTCCTTCATGATTCGCTTGAAGGTGCGGTCGACGGACTTGCGGTGGCCGTACATCCCGAGGTCGTCGGGGAGGTCGACGAAGCCGAGGCGCTCGGCGGTGCCGGAGTACTTCTCCATCGAGCGGCCGAGGAGGACCGGCTGGCGGCCGATGTCCTTGGCGAACTCGACGAGCGAGGAGACCCGGGAGATGTGCGACGAGAACGTCGTCGCCACGATGCCGCCGTCGTAGTCCTCGACGGAGGTCATCACGTCTTTGAGGTGGCGGCGCGCGACGGACTCGGAGGGCGTGCGGCCCTTCCGGCCGGCGTTCGTACAGTCTTCGATGTACGCGAGCACGCCGTTGCCCTCCCGGCCGATCTCGCGGAAGCGCTTCATGTCGATGGGGTCTTCGAGGACCGGCGAGTGGTCCATGCGCTTGTCGAGACCGTAGACGATTGCGCCCTCGGGCGTGTGGATGACCGGGTTGATGGCGTCGATGATGGAGTGGGTGACGTGGACGAATTCGAGTTCGACCTGTCCGGAGTCACCGATGGACATCGTCGACCCGGCTTCCATCTTGACGAGGTCGTTGTTGACGTTGAACTTGTTCTCGCCTTCGATCTGCTGTTTCACCAGTTCGATGGTGAAGGGCGTGGCGACGACGGGGGCGTCGTAGCGGTGGGCGAGCTTGGAGATGGCCCCGATGTGGTCGAGGTGGCCGTGCGTGGGGACGATGGCCTGCACGTCTCCTTCGAGGTCGCTCATGACCCGGTCGTCCGGGATAGCGCCCATGTCGATGAGGTCGAGGCTGTGCATCTTTTCGGTCTCGACGTTGTCGTGGATGAGGACCTGCGACAGGTTGAGACCCATGTCGAAGACGACGACGTCGTCTCCGGCACGGACGGCCGTCATCTGACGGCCGACTTCTTCGTATCCGCCTATGGTTGCGATTTCGATTTCCATGGTTTGTGTCTCGATATTCCGAGCATCGAAAGCCACGATGTGGCGAAGGTGCTCACGGAAAGACGGGTGTCTGGGGGCCACCGGCCCCGGCGTCTTGCAGCTCGTCGGTCGAATGACCCCGCGTGCGAGACGGCCCGAATCGGTCGAACTGGGCGCGCCCGCACTTACCCGCGGGTTTCTGGTACTGAGTTCTACTCACGGGGGGACTAAAAACTACGTGGGTTCACCGCGTCCGTACGCTCGCACCCGTGCGAGTCCCTCGCGCGATTCGCGGTCACCCGTCTGTTCGACGACGATTTCGCCCCCGAACGACCGGGTTCGAAGCGATTTCGCACTGTCGGTCCGGCACATTTAAGACAACTACGAGACGGATTTGATGCATGAGCGGCCGACCCCTCGACGTCCTCGAAGCGTCACTCGACGAGCCGGTGACGGTTCTCCTCAAGGACGGAAACGCGTACTTCGGCGTCCTCGCTGGTTACGACCAGCACATGAACGTCGTACTCGAAGAAGCGCTGGACGAAGACACCGTGCCCGGGGATATCGAACTCGAGCAAGTCCAAGACACAACCATTATACGCGGCGATAACGTCGTCACCATCAAAGCATGACGGGTGCAGGAACCCCCAGCCAAGGAAAGAAGAACAAGACGACGCACGTCAAGTGCCGTCGCTGCGGCGAGAAGTCCTACCACGTGAAGAAGAAGGTCTGCTCGTCTTGCGGCTTCGGTAAGTCGAAGAAGCGTCGGAGCTACGCCTGGCAGTCGAAGTCCGGCGACAACTAACGACTCTCGACGGTCTCCGACCGTCTCTGTCTTCTCTCTCGCCGTCTGCGGCGAGAACGAACCCGCGTTCCTGACTCCCGGTTCGTCCTCGCGTCCGTGACACTCGCTAGCACCGAGTACGTGTCCTCGACACTCGCCGACTGCGTGCGCTCTTCCTCGCGTGTCGTCGCCGCCGCGGTCGCCTTCGTCACTGTCTCTCCGACGAGCGCTGTCGTCATCTCTGCGACTACCAGCGTCGCCGTGGCTGTCGTCATCGCGCTTCCCCGCGTCGTCGCCCGCAGTTCCGTCGCACGCTGAGATGTGCACTCATGTGCATACTTTCCGGTTTCGGAACCCGTCGTTACTGCATAAGGACGGGTTTTTTACCCCCTCGACTCTCTATCATCTTCCATGGTAACTGGGCGGGACGACTCCCACCACCACATCGGCGGACCGACCGAGAAGTGCGGTGTCGTCGGCGTCGCACTCGGCGGTCGAGACGCCGCACGGCCCCTCTACTACTCGCTGTACGCCCTCCAGCACCGGGGCCAAGAGTCGGCAGGCATCGTCACCCACGACGGGTTCCAACAGCACAGTCACGTCCAGATGGGTCTCGTCGGCGACGCGTTCGACGCCGACGACCTCGACGGCCTGAAGGGCGAGGCCGGCATCGGTCACGTCCGCTACCCCACCGCGGGCGACGTGTCGAAGTCGTGCGCCCAGCCGTTCGCCGTCTCCTTTAAGTCGGGGTCGCTCGGCCTCGCGCACAACGGCAACCTCGTCAACGCCGACGAACTCCGCGACGAACTGGAGAACTTCGGCCACGCCTTCACCTCCACGGGCGACACCGAGGTCATCGCCCACGACCTCGCGCGCAACCTCCTCGAAGAGGACCTCGTCCGCGCCGTCAAGCGGACCATGGAGCGCATCCACGGCTCGTACGCGCTCACCATCATGCACGACGAGACGGTCCTCGGCGTGCGTGACCCCGAAGGGAACCGTCCGCTCTGTATCGGGAAAGTCGACGACGGCTACGTGCTCGCCTCCGAGTCTGCCGCCATCGACACGCTCGACGGCGAGCTCGTCCGCGACGTGAAACCGGGCGAGCTCGTCGTCCTCGACCCCGACGGAAGCGGCTTCGACTCGTATCAACTGGTCGAACGCGACAACACGGCCCACTGCTTTTTCGAACACATCTACTTCGCCCGCCCGGACTCCGTGATGAACGACACCCTCGTCTACGAGGTCCGCCGCGGGCTCGGCCGGAAGCTCTGGGACGAAAACGGCGTCGACACCGACGTGGTCATGCCCGTGCCCGACTCGGGCCGCGCGTTCGCCTCCGGCTACGCCGAGGCCGCACAGGAGGACGACGCGACGGTCGAGTTCGCCGAGGGGCTGATGAAGAACCGCTACGTCGGCCGGACGTTCATCATGCCGACCCAAGACGAACGCGAGCGCGCCGTCCGCCTCAAGCTCAACCCCATCAAGAGCACCGTCGAGGGGAAGTCCGTGACGCTCATCGACGACAGCATCGTCCGCGGGACGACGTCGAACCAGCTCGTCCAACTGCTGTACGACGCCGGCGCGACCGAGGTCCACATGCGCATCGGCGCGCCGCCCATCGTCGCGCCCTGCTACATGGGCATCAACATGGCCACCCGCGAGGAACTCATCGCCTCGGACAAGTCCGTCGAGGAGGTCCGCGACACCATCGACGCCGACAGCCTCGGCTACCTCTCTATCGACGCCGTCGCCGAGGTGCTCGAAAAGTCCCGCGCCGACCTCTGTCTCGGCTGTGTCACCGGCGAGTACCCCTACGACATCGACGGCGAGGAGACCGACCGCGACGTGAGTCGCCCCGTCGTCGGTGCCGAAGCGCCGCTGAGCGACTGAGTTCCACTCGTCTCGTCCCCCCGACCTATCGCTCCGCCTGACAGTCACCGAGAGCCTCGATAGCATAATCAACGCGGCCTTTCTTTTCTCTCGCGCCCGTCGTTCGAACCGTACTCCGACTCGCCGAGGACCGGGTTGCGAGCGGAGTACGGAGTGCGAATCGACGGGGTGGTGTAACACCGCGGGAGGGCCCGCACATCCTGTCTCTGTGACCTGCCGGTCGCACCGCGTACTACCGCCCGTCCGCACCGGCCCTCGGGCCGCGCGCCCGCCGCGGGCGTCGGACGGGTACTCCCTTTGAACGGCCGAGCGGCGGTGCTCGCCGACTCCCGCCTCAGTAGACGACGTAAAGGAGGGCGTAGACGACGTTTCCGAGGACGAACGAGACGAGCCACAGCGAGGCGGCGACGCGGCCGAACCGGGCGTGCTCGGTGCCGAAGACCTCCGTTATCGGCCGCGTCAGCGCCAACAGCAGGACGTAGTAGACGACGGGAACGCAGACGACGGCGAGGAGGATGTGAATCGCCAGCGTCGGGAGGTAGACGAACTGGTAGACCGCGTCGGGGCCGGGGAACTCCGCGGTCCCCTGCACGACGACCTTGTAGAGATAGAGGACGAGGAACGTCGCAAAGAGGAGAAAGGAGGCGAGCATCATGCGCCGGTGGCGCTCGATTTCGCCGCGGCGGACGAACCGGACGCCGGCGAGGATGGTGACGATGGCGACGGTGCTGATGACCGCGTTGACGTGCGGAATCGCGTTCAGCGCGGCCGCCGGCGCGGTCGGAATCGCGGCGCGGGGAATCGCGCCGAGCGCCGCGCCGAAGACGAGCGCGAGCGACAGCACCGAGAGGAGAGCGGTCAGTCCGCGGACGTGGTCGCGTGCTCGGAACTCCATGGGCGTATTCCGGGGCCGCGAGGCCAAAATCGTTCTGTCGGCCGCCCGCGGCACGACGCCTGCAAACGCCCGACATTGCCGAGTCGAAAGGAAAGTCATTTAAATTACCGCGGGGTAACGGAGAGTGCAGTAAGACACAGCGAGCGTGGGTAGCCAAGCCAGGCCAACGGCGCAGCGTTGAGGGCGCTGTCCTGTAGAGGTCCGCCGGTTCAAATCCGGTCCCACGCATCGCAAGATGCAGGTGACGTCCCTACACGGACATCACCCACGCACAATCCTTCCACGAAACTACACCCCGAGAGGTGTGCCTCTCTGGATTTCTCTGAACTGCTTCCTGGTAGGAATATCTCTCCGAGCGACTCGCTATTCACCGACCAGCGACCGCATCGGCTCCGACTTCGGACACCCGCAGTCGCCCCCGTGCCGCGAGTTTAAAAGGGTCGAACGAGTAACACGGGGCATGGCCAAGTACTCGACGAACCGGGGCGGTGGCGGCGGTGACGGCGACAGCTGCGAACTCTGCGGCCGAAGCACCGCGAAGCTCCGGCGCGCGAACGTGGCCGGCGCGGACCTGTTGGTCTGTCCGGACTGCGCGCCGCACGGCGAGAACCGCCACGCCGACCGAAAGAGCGGGTCGAGTGACTCCTCCCGGGACGGTTCCTCGGGGAACCGAAAGAAGCGCGCCGCCCAGCGGACGGCGAAGATGTACGACAGCGCGAAGGGCGACTCCAAGCACTGGGAGGAGAAAGGGACGAACTACGAGAAAGACCGGCTTCCCTACCTCGTTTCCGGCTACGGCGGCGTCGTCGAATCCGCCCGGCAGGACGCCGGCCTCCAACTCGCCGAGCTCGCCGACGAACTCGACCTCGACGAGAAGCAACTGCTCGCCATCGAGCAGGGCCGCGCCACGCGGGCGAACGTCGGCGGGTCGGCCATCCGCGCGCTCGAAGAGCGCCTCGACGTGACCCTCGTCGACGAGTAGCACGATTTTTCTCGGTCGGGCGTCTCGACGCGCACATGTCCGACTCACTCGCACCCGAGTCGCCGACGGTCCGGGCGTTCGACGCGACGGTGACGCGCGTCGACGGTCGGTCGGTCACTCTCGACGAGACGTACTTCTACCCCGAAGGCGGCGGCCAGCCCGCGGACCGGGGCGTTCTCGGCGGCGTCGATATCGAACACGTCCGCACGGACGCCGACGGCGCGGTCGTCCACGACCTCGCGGCGGACCCCGATTTCGGCGTCGGCGACGAGGTGACGGGCGTCGTCGACGACGACCTCCGAACGTACTGCATGCGGGCCCACACCGCCAGTCACGTCCTCTACGGCGCGGGTCGCCGTATCTTCGACGACCTCGGCTACGGCGGCTTCGACATCTCCGCGGAGAAGGTCCGCGTCGACTTCGAGACCTCGACCGAGGTCGACGACGACGCGCTCGTCGAACTGGAGCGCCTCGTCAACCGGGCGGTGTGGGACAGCCGCGAGGTGTCGTGGGAGGAGATTCCCGTCGCGGAGGCCCGCGAGCGCGAGGAAATCGCGTTCAACGTCAAGACCGAGGAGGGGGTCTTCGCCGACGCTGACGAGGTCCGCGTCGTCTCCATCGACGGCTGGGACTGGGCGGCCTGCGGCGGAACGCACGTCTCGAACACCGTCGAAATAGGACCGGTCGAGGTGCTCGGTCGGTCGAACCCCGGCGAGGGACTCACCCGGGTCGAGTTCGCGGTCGGTCCGTCGGCCATCGACCGCCGCGCCGAGGTCCGAACGTCCGCCTACGAGGCCGCCCGAGCGCTCGGGACGAACCTCGGTGGGCTGGGGGAGTCGGCCGCCGGAACCGCGGCCGCCCGCGAGGAACTGGAGTCCGAACTCGCCGACCTGAAATCCGAAGTCCTGCGCGCTCGCCTCGCGGACTTCGAGACGGTCGAGTGCGACGGGCTGACGTGGAACGTCGGCGCGGTCTCCGGCTTCGACGCGAACGAGGTCGGCGAGGCCGCCAAGGAGGCCCGCGACGGAGCCGACGTAGACGTGTTCGTCGCCGTCGGCGAGTCCGACGCGCCGTTCGTCGTCGTCGCCAGCGCCGGCGACGCGGCCGCCGGGGACGTCGTCGCCGAGGTGACAGACGAGTTCGGCGGCGGTGGCGGCGGTGGGCCGACCTTCGCGCAGGGCGGCGGCCTCGGCGCGTCGGCCGACGAGGTGCTGGCGTACCTGCGCGACTGAATACGCCCGTAGAGCGGCCGGTCTGCGCCGTGCTGACGCCCGGCGGACGACCGGCGGTTCAATCATCTTTTTCAATGATGGTCCGTACTCATCACCATGGAAACCGTAGGGTCTGCCACGGGTCTGACCGACGAGCAACGGGCCATCCGCGACGTGGTCCACGAGTTCGCCGTCGAGGAGATTCGCCCGACCGCACGCGAGGCCGACGAGACGGAGACGTTCCCGGAGGACGTGTGGGACGGTCTCGCCGAACTCGACCTGACCGGGCTGACCGTCCCCGAGGAGTACGGCGGGTTCGGCGCGGACCGCGCCACCTACGCCGTCGTCAACGAGGAGGTCGCCTACGGCCAACTCGCCGTCGCCACGGCGCTTTCCGTGCACTGTCTCGCCACCGAGTGCATCGCTGAGTTCGCCACTGACGAGCAGAAAGAGACGTGGCTCCCCGAGATGGCCCGCGGCCGGCCGGTCGGCATGTTCGCCCTCTCCGAACCGGACGCCGGGTCGAACCCGGCGGAGATGTCGACAGTCGCCCGGCGTGAGGGTGACGAGTACGTCATCAACGGGAAAAAGCAGTGGATAACGAACGGCCAGCGCGGCGGCGTCTGCGTCCTCTTCGCCAAGACCGACCCCGACGACCCCTCGTCGGTCACGCAGTTCCTCGTCCCGGAGTCGGCCGGCTACGAGGTCGGCAAGAAAGAGGAGAAACTCGGTCTCCGCGCGTCCGACACGACGGCGCTCCGCTTCGACGACGTGCGCATCCCGGCCGAAAACCGGCTCACCGAGGAGGGCAAGGGCCTCTCTGCGGCCTTCCGAATCCTGACCGGCGGCCGCATCGGCATCGCCTCGCAGGCCGTGGGACTCGCGCAGGCCGCGCTCGACGACGCCATCGACTACGCGAACGAGCGCGAGCAGTTCGACAAGCCCATCTCGAAGATTCAGGCGATTCGCCACAAAATTGCCGACATGGGCACGCAGGTCCACGCCTCGCGGATGCTCGTCCGCGAGGCCGCCCGCGTCGCCGACGCCGGTGACGACCCGCGGACCGCGGCGTCTATCGCGAAGTACTTCGCCAGCGAGGCCGCGGTCGACGTGACCAACGAGGCCGTGCAGGTCCACGGCGGCTACGGCTACACGACCGACTTCGACGTGGAGCGTTACTACCGCGACTCGAAGATTACGACCATCTACGAGGGGACCAGCGAGATTCAAAAGGAAATCATCGCGCGGTCGCTCCTCGACTGAACCGACGGCCCGACCTGCTTTTTCACCTGTCGCTCACGGACTCCGAGCGACCGTCGGGAGCCCTCGCTCGCGGACCACGTCGACGGCGGCGACGCCCGCGAGGAGGACGCATCCGAGAAGCGTCACCCACGCGCCGGCCGCCGAGACGAACGTCTCGTCCCACAGCTGGATGAACCGCAGGACCGCGACGGTGCCGACGACGCCGACGACGAGTTCCGCGCGGCGGGAGCGCCGTCCGGCGAGCGCGGCGAGAGAAAGCACGACGACCGTCGGGAGGAGGACGATGCCGTGAACGAGTTCCAGCCCGTTTCCCATGCCGCCGTAGTAGACTGAGATGACCGGCCCCTCGTGGGCCGGGTCGACCTGTATCCACGGGAGGAAGACGCCGGCCGCGACGACGAGCGACGGGAGGACCGGCGCGAGGCGTTCGCGGAACGGGGATGCCATATCGGAGGCGACGCCGGGTTTCCGTATAGGCCTTCTCCCGAAGCGTCTTTTCCCCGCGGCGCCCTACTGCGGGCAATGACGCTCCCCGACCTCTCGGCGTTCGACGCGGTCGTCTACGACCTCGACGGGACGCTCGTCGACCTCCGCGTCGACTGGAACGACACCGCCCGCGACGCCGCGGCCGTCCTGCGAGACGCCGGCGTCGACGCCGACTCGATGGACCTCTGGAAGATGCTCGACGCGGCCGACGAGGCGGGCGTCCGCGACGAACTGGAGCGGGAAATCGCGGCGCACGAGCGCGAGGGTGCGTGGGTTTCCGACCGCCTCCCACTTGCGGACCTCCTCGCCGAGGACGGCGTTCCCTCCGGCGTCTGCTCGCTCAACGCCGAGGACGCCTGCCGGGTCGCGCTCGACGTGCACGACCTCGCGGCCCACGTCGACGCCGTCGTCGGCCGCGACACCGTGGCGATGCAGAAGCCCGACCCGGAGCCGTTGCTCACGACGCTCGAACGCATGGCGGTCGGCCCCGACTCGGCCGTGTTCGTCGGCGACTCGGCCCGCGACGAGGTGACGGCCGACCGCGCGGGCGTCGCGTTCAGATACGTCGACGGCGGTCCATCCGGCGTCTGAGCGGAGTGGCAGAACGAAACGGGGCGAACAGGCGGCACGGCCGCTCCGCCGGGCGGCGTGCCGCGCTCCCGCGTCTCGCCCGGCGGCGATGCTCAACGCACGGGGACGCTGGCCGCGGCATTCGAGATAAACCTCCGTTTCGGCGCGGGCGTTAAGCCCGCCGAGTCCTACGCTCACCCATGGGATTTCCGGTCTCGTACTACTGTCCGCACTGCGGCGCGGTCGTCGAACTCGAACGCGACGGCTACCTGGCCGACAAGTCGGTGACGCCGTACCCCCTCGAAGGCTGGGCGTACGCCGACCCGACCGACGACTTCGAAGACACCGAGGGCGTCCGGTTCGTCTGCGGCGAGGGCGAGCGTGAAGGTGAGGGCGAAGGAGAGAGCGATTCGCCCCTGTCGTGGACCGGCGACGTGGTCGACGCCGACGACGTGGAGCGCCCCGGATTGGCGTCGCCGTGCGGCCGCGAGTTCTACCTCTCGTTCGTCAGGTACGAAGACGGCCGCGAGGTCGAGGCGGTCCCCGAAAGGGACTACGTCGTCATCGGCGGGCGAGGGCCCTCTGGGCCGGCCGGACCCGGCGGCCCGAACGCGGGGCCGCGCGGTCCCGGCGGGTTCTGAACTTTCGGCGCGACTCGCGCACCCGTGCGCTCCGAGACGATGTCTTCGTGTCGTGCGAACGCGCGTCCCTCCGTATTCAATAGCTCACGCGTCGACTATCAACCATGGTTCCCATTCAGTCCTCCTTCGGCCTCGGCGACGTGCTGTTCTTCGTGCCGTTCGTCGCCCTCGCCGTCGTCGTCTTCGCGTTCGCCGCCGCGGTGGTCTACCTCGAACACAGAAAGGAGATGGCGCTCATCGAGAGCGGCCACTACGACGAGGTCGACCGCGACCCGCGGGCGTGGATTCTCGGCGGCGGCCTGCTCGTCCTCGCTATCGGCCTCGGGAGCGTCGTCTCGGCGCTCCTCTCGGGGGGCGCGGTCGGCGACGGCGCGACCGCGGTGTTCGTCGGCCTCGCGGCGCTCGCGTACTACTTCTACAAGCGCCGCGCGGTCGGGACGACCGTCGCCTGAGCCGCGGACACGGGTCAGGTCGGGCCGTGTCGGGTCGGCGACTCAGCCCTTGATGTTGCAGACGGGGAACGTCCGCGCGACCTTGTCGCCGATGCCCAGTTCGTCGGAGACGCGGACGACTTCGTCGACGTCCTTGTAGACGCCCGGCGCTTCTTCGGCGACCGTCGCGCCCGACTGGGCCTTCACGTATATCTTCTCCTGCTCGCGGAGTTCGTCTCGCACCGTCTCGCCCCAGTACTCCTGTTTCGCCTTGGTTCGGCTCATGAGCCGGCCCGCGCCGTGGGCCGTCGAGCCGAAGGTGAGGTCGAGCGACCGGTCGCCGCCGCGGAGGACGTAGCTCCCCGCGCCCATGCTCCCGGGGATGATGACCGGCTGGCCCACGTCGGCGTAGGCGGGCGGGAGTTCGGGTCGGCCCGCGGGGAACGCCCGCGTCGCGCCCTTCCGGTGGACGTAGAGTTCGCGCTCCTCGCCGTCGACTTCGTGGACCTCCTTCTTGGCGATGTTGTGGGCGACGTCGTACAACAGGCGCATCTCCATGTCGCGCCAGTCGCGGTCGAACACGTCGGCGAACACCTCGCGCGTGCGGTGCATGATGAGCTGTCGGTTCACCCACGCGAAGTTGATGGCGGCGCACATCGCGCCGTAGTACTCCTCTGCGAGTTCGGAGCCGGCGGGCGCGGCCGCGAGCTCCTTGTCCGGCAGGTCGTCGAGCAGGTCCTTGTGTTCCTTCTCGATGCGCCGGAGGTAGTCGGTGCAGGTCTGGTGGCCGAGCCCGCGCGAGCCGCAGTGGATGAGCACGACGATTTGGTCGGCTTCGAGGCCGAACGACTCGGCCACGTCGTCGCGGTAGATGTCGGTGACGCGCTGGACTTCGAGGAAGTGGTTTCCGGAGCCGAGACTGCCGATTTGGTTGCGGCCGCGGTCTTTCGCCTTCTGGGAGACGAACTCGGGGCGGGCGTCGTCGCGGAAGCCCTCGTCCTCGCAGTGGGCGAGGTCGTCGTCCGTGGCGTAGCCGGCGTCGACCGCCCAGCGCATCCCGCGGGCGAGGATGTCCTCGATGGTCTCGGCGTCGCCCTTGACGACGCCGCCGCCGCCGAGGCCAGAGGGGACGGCCTCGAACAGGGCGTCGACCAGTTCCTCCTCGTGGCCCCGGAGGTCCTCGTAGGTGAGGTTCGTCGTCATCATGCGCACGCCGCAGTTGATGTCGTAGCCGACCGCGCCGGGCGAGATACAGCCGTCCGTGGTGTCGGTCGCGCCGACGCCGCCGACGGGGAAGCCGTAGCCCTGGTGGCCGTCGGGCATACAGATGGCGTGGTTGGCGATGCCCGGCAGGTGGGTCGCGTTCCGGAGCTGTTCGAGCGTCTTGTCGTCGCCGATGTGGTCGAGCAACGCCTCGGAGGCCAGCACCCGCGCGGGGGCATTCATCTCGCCCTCCTGCGGAATCTCCCAGACGTGCTCGCGAACCCGTCGCAGTTCGATGTCGCCGAACTCGCGCGTTTCCATACGCGGACAATCGACGCGGCGACTCAATAGGATTCCGTCACGCCGCGAGCGCCCGCGGCGCGCCGCGCGGCCGTCGGCGACGACGACTCACACGTCGAAGACGACGTACGCCTCCCAGCCGGCGTCGGTCTCCGCCAGCCGCATCTCGGAGTAGGTGACGGCCTTCACGTCGCGGGCGTCCACGTCGGCGAACGGGACGCCCCGCGCGGACGCCTCGACGACCCACTCGTCGCCCTCCCGCCGGACGGTCGCCTCGTGGGCCGCGGGGAGGACGCCGCGCACGTCGCGCTCGTAGATGAGTTGGTCGAGGTAGTCGAACAACAGCGCCTCGCGGCCCTCCGCGCGGACGGAAAACGAAAAGCGGTCGCCCGTCTCGGCGGGGTCGTCGCACATCGCGGCGGTGAGCCCGTCGGCGACGGCGGCGAAGACGCCACCGAGGCTCTCGCCGTCGGCCTCGACGGCCACGTCGGCGGTGTGGTCGCGGAGCGTGAATCCCATAGCTGAGTGAGTGCGGCCGCCGACCCTCGTCCTTTCGGTCGCCGACGACTGTGCGTCCGGCGGCCGCTGACCCGCGCGCTTCGTGTCGGAAAGCTATCGAGTCGGCCGGCGGCGACTGCGTCCGGACGTCCGTACGGACGGTGGAGTTATATTCTCGCTCCGGTTACGACGGGATGTGAGCGTCAACGTGGAGATGCGGGTCGACGCCCCCGGCCAGCGCGAGTACGCCGAGGAGGCGTGGGACCTGAAAGAGCGGATTCGGGTCGAAGAAGGCCTCCTGAAACAGCGACGGGGCTTTTTCATGGACGCCTACCGCCGGTCGAACACGTATCTCCTCTACGAGAACGACGCGCTCGTCGCGTTCGCCTCCACGCGGCGCGACGGCTACATCCTCTTTCTCGCGGTCTCGCCCGACGCCCGCGGCGAGGGCTACGGCAAGCGCCTCGTCGCCGAGGTCGCGGACGAACACCCGGTCGTGACCTGTCACGCCCGGACGACGAACACGAACGCCCTCGACTTCTACGAGCGGATGGGCTTCGAGGTCCGCCGCCGCATCGACAACTACTACGAGGACGGCGGGGCCGCGTTCTACCTCCGACTGGGCGAGGAAGCCGGCCTCAGAGAGAAGCTTTCGGAGTTCCTCCGCCGGTAGTCGACCGACTGCGACCGTTCGACGCCGATTCGAGAGCGGCCGCGCCGGCCTTGCTCCCCTTGCGCGTATCCTTAATTTTTATTCACTTCCTAGTATATATGGGTGATATGTACATCGGAGTGCTCACCGTCCCGCTCGGAGACGAACCCCTCGACGACGCGCTCGACTATCTGTCGGGTATCGGCGTCGACGGCGTCGAACTCGGCGTCGGCGGCTGGCCCGGCGAGGACCACGTCGACCGAAGCGCCCTCGTCGCGGACGAGGACGCACAGGCCGCCCTCCTCGATTCGGTCGAGAGCCGAGACCTGCAAATCAGCGCGCTCGCCACGCACAACAACCCGCTCCACCCCGACGAGGAGACGGCCGCCGAGGCCGACACCGAACTCCGCGAGGCAATCGAACTCGCGGACGCCCTCGACGTGAACACCGTCACCTGTTTCTCGGGGCTCCCCGCCGGCGGGCCGAACGACGAGGTGCCGAACTGGATTACCGCGCCGTGGCCGACCGAGCACGCCGACGCCCACGACTACCAGTGGGAGGTCGCCGTCGACTACTGGTCCGACCTCGCCGCCTTCGCCGACGACCACGGCGTCGACATCGCCATCGAGATGCACCCGAACATGCTCGTCTACGAGCCGACGGGGATGCTGAAACTCCGCGAGGCGACGAACGAGCGCGTCGGCGCGAACTTCGACCCCTCGCACCTCTACTGGCAGGACATCTCCATCACCGACGCGATTCGGTTCCTCGGCGAGGAGGACGCCATCCACCACTTCCACGCGAAGGACACGAAGGTCTACGAGTCCGAGTCGCGCATCAAGGGCGTCCTCGACACGACCTCCTACGCGGACACCGCCGACCGCTCGTGGCTGTTCCGCTCTATCGGCTACGGCCACGACGAGGGCCACTGGAAGGACGTGGTCTCGACGCTCCGGATGGTCGGCTACGAGGGCGCGCTCTCCATCGAACACGAGGACGCGCTCACGTCGTCTAAGGAGGGCCTCGAAAAGGCCGTCGACGTGCTCTCGCGCGCCGTCTTCGAGACGCAACCCGGCGACGCCTACTGGGCGGAGTAATTCATGACTGACAAACTTTCCGTCGGCGTCCTCGGTTACCGCTTCAGGCCCACCTTTTTCCGGTTCGGGGCCGCGTCGCGACCCGCTCACCCCAAAAATATGGACCAAAAACTGCCGCGAGACTCGGCCTCCGGCCTCGCTCGCGGTACCGCATCGGGCACGGAGGTGGCGCAATGACTGAACCACTCACCGTCGGCGTCCTCGGTTACCGATTCATGGGGAAGGCGCACTCCAACGCGCTCGCCCGCCTGCCGATGTTCTTCCCCGACGCGCCCGACGTGGAGCGCTCGGTCATCGTCGGCCGCGACGAGGAGGCGCTTTCCGACGCCGCCGACCGCTTCGGCTTCGAATCGACGGCGACCGACTGGCGCGACGTGGTCGACGACGTGGACGTGTTCTACAACCTCGGGCCGAACCACCTCCACGCCGAGCCCTCTATCGCCGCGCTCGAAGCCGGTGCCAGCGTCTTCTGCGAGAAGCCGCTCGCGCCGACGCTCGACGAGGCCGAGGCGATGCGCGACGCCGCCCGCGCGGCCGACGGCGTCGCCGGCTGTGCGTTCAACTACCGGTTCGTGCCCGCAATCCGGTACGCGAAGGGACTCATCGAGGACGGCGAACTCGGCGATATTCGACACGTCCGCGGGCGCTACTTACAGGACTGGCTCGTCGACGCCGACGCGCCGTGGACGTGGCGCATGGACGAAGACGCCGCCGGCTCCGGCGCGCTCGGCGACCTCGGCGCGCACACGGTCGACCTCGTTCGGTTCCTCGTCGGCGACCGCGCCGGCGACATCGAACGCCTCTCGGGGCATCTCCAGACGTTCGTCGACGAGCGACCCGTCCCCGGCACGGACGAGTACAAGCCCGTCACCGTCGACGACGCCTACACCGCGCAGGCCGAGTTCGAAAACGGCGCGGTCGGGAGCTTCGAGGCGTCTCGATTCGCCGACGGCCACAAGAACGACCACACCATCGAGATTCACGGCTCCGAGGGAAGCCTGCAGTTCTCGCTCGAACGCCTCAACGAACTGGAGGTGAAAACCGGCGACGCCCGCGGCTACGAGACGGTGCTCGTCACCGACGAGACCGACCCCTACCTCGACCACTGGTGGCCGCCGGGCCACGTCCTCGGCTGGGAGCACACGTTCGTCCACGAGAACTACGAGTTCCTGTCGACGGTCGCCGAGGGCGGCGACTTCTCGCCGTCGTTCGAGGACGGCTACGAGGTCCAGAAAATCCTCGACGCCATCGAGCGCTCCGACGAGGCCGGCGAGTGGGTCAGCCTCGGCTGACGGGGCGGACGGAAGGAAATCGACCCGAACCGCGGGCGACCCGCCGCCCGCTCAGAACTCGATGACGCCCTCGTCGGTGATGACCTCGTCGATGAGGTCGACCGGCGTGGCGTCGTAGGCGGGGTTCTCCAGTTCGATGCCCTCGACGGGTTCGAGCATGACCTCGCTGGGCGAGCGAATCTCGTTTTCGAAGCGGAAGCCGCCGTCGACGACCTTCGCGCCCGAGCCGACGACCGTGACCGGCACGCCGACCTCGTTGGCGGCGGCGACGAGCGGGAACGTCCCGATGCGGTTGTAGAGCGTCTCTTCGACGATGCAGTCCATGCCGATGATGACGCGGTCGCACTTCGGGAGGAACATCCCCGACGCGCCGTCGACCATCAGGTGCGGCTCGACGTCGTCGATGGCGGCGAGTTCGCGCGCGAACTTCCGGCCGAGGAAGCGCGGGCGGGCCTCCGTCACGTAGGCGGTGAGTTCCGCCCCGTCGGCGACGGCGAGTTCGACGGCCTCCATGACCGTCGAGGAGTAGTCGTGGGTGAGGAACGTCTGGCCGTCCTCGATGGTCGCGGCCGCCTGTTGGGCGGCGCGGCGCTTGCCCGTCTCGACGTTCTCGACCACGCGGTCGATGGTCGACAGGGTGAGCTCCCGCGCCTCGTCGAGGTCGTCGACCTCGCCTTGGACGCTGTGAAGCACGTCCTGCAGGGCGTTGTACAACGACGCGTGCGACGGGTTCGCCCGCTTGAGCGCGCTGACGTTGCGTTCGAGGTCGCGTTCGAACTCCTCGACGGTCGCGTAGTCGCGCTCGGTCAGTTCCGCGAGCGCCCGCGTGGCCTTGACGGCGACGACCGAGGAGCTGTGCGTCTGCATCTCGCGAATCTCCTCGATGGTCTCGTCTATCATACGAGAACGTCGCCGTATCGTGTGAAAGAGTTTCCGGGAGCGGACGACGCCGCCGACACCGTCGCCGTTGCGGGCGCGGCCCCGCGGTCGGCCCGCGGGTCGGCCTCAGTCCTCCGCGTCGATGTCGGTGTCCAACTCGGCTTCGGGGGGCGTCCCGCCGTCGCCCGCGTTGGTCCGCTTTGCGTAGACGAACAGGGCGACGGCGGTGACGAACCAGATGACTGCGCCGACGCGGACCGCGAACTCGGCGCGCGCGCCCCACGTCTGGAGCCCGGCGTTAATCGAGAGGACCGCGACGATGGGCGAGCCGACGAGAATCGTCGTGACGAACGTCATCTGCATGACCCACCCGTAATCGACGCCGTCCGGATTCGAGCGCTCGACTGGTTGCACGGGTAGCAGTATCACGGCGACGGCTAATGCGTGCCGGTTCCCGCTCGCGGCGCGCGGGTCCGACGCCCCGACCGTCGGCGCTCAGCAGGCGGCGCTCGTCGAGGTGGGGTCGGTCGGAATCTCGTAGTCGACGAGGACGCTCGACGACCCGTCTTCGTGTTCGATGACGACCCGGTAGTGCTGGCCCGCCTCGCAGATGGGCCGGAGCGCGCTGTCGGAGCCGGCACCGTCGATGTGGGCGTACTCGCCCGCGGGACCGACCGTCTCGCCGCCGGTCCACACGTCCTCCCACGCGATGCGGTTGTTGGCGTCGTCGGCGACGAACACCCGACTGCCGTCTTCGATACTGCCGAACTCGTGGGTGATGTTGATGTACGCGCCGTTCGCGCCGTTGCCCGGGCCGTCGGGGTGGTAGGCGACGTCGAACGACACTTGCGGTTGCGGCTCGGAGAGCACGTCTTCGAACCCCATCACCATCACGCCGACCATCGCGGCGAGGAGGACGACGATGACGACGAGAAGCGAGACGCCGACGACCGGGGAGATGCCGCGGGACGAGCGGCGTCCGGAGGGTGACAAAGCGGGCATGCGTCGTTCGCACAGGCGCGTTCCTCTAAGTAAAGTGTTACTTCGACCGCAGGTCGGGGCGGCCCGCGCGGACGCCGCGGGCTGACGCGGGCCGGACGACCCGCGTTCGGCGACGCGCAAGGGTAACCTGATAACGCGGACGCGCGAACGGCACGCATGGTCACGGTACGGTCCATTCGGGCGAAGGCTGGTAGCGAGCCCATCACGATGCTCACGGCGTACGACGCGCCGACCGCGGGCGTCGTCGACGAGGCGGGCGTCGACGTCATCCTCGTCGGCGACAGCATGGGCAACACGGCGCTCGGTTACGACTCGACGCTCCCGGTGACCGTCGAGGACGTGGCGAGCCGGACCGCCGCGGTGGCGCGCGCGGCCGACGACGCCCTCGTCGTCGCCGACATGCCCTTCCTCTCGGTCGGCGTGGACGAGGCGTCGAGCGTCGAACACTGCGGCCGGATGCTCAAGGAGGCCGACGCCGACGCCGTCAAACTCGAATCCGGCCCGCACACGGTCGAGCTGACCGAACACCTCGTCCGGCTCGGCGTCCCCGTGATGGCCCACCTCGGGCTGACGCCCCAGCGCGTCAAGGAGGTCGGCTACGGCAGGCAGGGCACCGACCGCGACGACGCGCGGGAGATTCTCGACCTCGCGAAGGCCCACGCCGACGCGGGCGCGTTCTCGCTCGTCCTCGAACACGTCCCGGCGAACCTCGCGAAACAGGTCACGGCGGCCATCGACATCCCGACAATCGGCATCGGCGCGGGCCCCGACTGCGACGGGCAGGTGCTCGTCGTCGACGACGTGGTCGGCATGAGCGACCGCACCCCGCCCTTCGCGGCCCGGTTCGGCGACGTGAAATCGGAGATGGAGAAGGCGGTCGGCGCGTACAGAGAGGCCGTCGAGACCGGCGAGTTCCCGGCCGACGAACACAGCCACGTCGAAGACGACCTCGACGAACTGTACTGAGGAGGACCGTCACCGACACCCCCGCTCGCGCCCGGTTGCGGCGACCGGTGACGACCTACGCGACGCGGCGGTCGAGGAACGACTTCACGGCCTCGTTGAACGCCGCCGGCCGTTCGAGCATCGCCAGATGCGCGGCGTCCCCGACCGTTTCGAGTTCGCAGTCGGGCATCGTCTCCGCGAGGTACTCGTGGTACGACGGCGGCGTGAGGCGGTCGTACTCACCGACGAGCGCGAGCGTCGGAACCGAAATCTCGCCCACCTCGTCGCGCACGTCGAAGGTGTGACACGACAGGAAGTCGCGGCGGGTGACGGCCTGCCCGGCGTCGTACATCGCCGCTTTTGAGCCCTCGACGAGTCGCTCGTCGTCGGCGTGGAACAGTTTGTCCTCGCCGTGGAGGAAGGAGACGGCGCGGTCGAAGTCGTCGTCGAGCCAGTTCAGCAGGTCCGAGAGCACGGCGAGTTTCGCGCCCGTGCCCGCGAGGACCAGCGCGTCGAGGTCGAGGTCGCGTTCGAGCGCGAGCGTCAGGGCGACCGCGCCGCCGAGCGAGTTGCCGACGAGGACGCTCGCGTCCGTCGCCTCGGCCACGGCGACCACGTCGTCGACGTAGGCCGACAGCGCCTCGTAGCCGGCGTCGGCGTCCACGTCGTCGCTGTCGCCGTGGCCGCTCAGGTCGAGCGCGACCGTCGGGTAGTCGCTCGCGAGGCGGAACTGACCGCGCCAGACCCCGTGCGCGCCGCCGCTACCGTGCACACAGAGGACCGTCGGTCCCTCTCCCCCCGCGTCGCGGTATCGATAGGCTGTCTCCCGTCCGTGGTGGTCCACCGAAGCCGTCTCCATGCCTCGAAACTGGTCGCCGCGAGCCAATAAACCCCCACGCCGGCACCGAGTTTCGGGGACGGGGCGAAGCGGCCGACCGTGCGGCCCCCTGCCGAGGCCACTAGTTTGACGTTACTCCGCCGCGAACTGTACGGTGAGGCGTGGCGACTGTGAACCGCAATTCAACCGAAACGCGAGATATCGGTGTCGTCACCCGATTTGCTGGGAAAAGACTTATATACTTAAAACGCTAACTTTAGGTTAGACTTACAATGAGCATGCAACAGTTCGCCGGCGGGAACGAGCGGTTCATTCGCCGGTACGAATACGAAGACAGCTGGGTCATCGCGGCCGACGTGGGTCTCTCGGAAGACGAGATCGACGTGGACATCGTCGGGTCGACGGCCATCGTCGTGGCCGACACCGGCGACCGCGTGACCGAGACGGAGTTCGAACTCCCCGCCGGCGGCGACGCCGACGTGTCGGTTCGAAACGGCGTGCTCACCATCACCCTCACCAAGTAAATGAAACTCATCGTCAAACCCCTCAAGCAGAAGGACGCCGGCCGCGGGCTCGCCGCCATCGACCGAGCCGCGGCCGCGGAACTCGACCTCGAAGGCGGGGATTTCATCCGCATCGACGGTCCGAACGACGGGACCGCCATCGCCCGCGTCTGGCCCGGCTACCCCGAAGATCAGGGGACGGGCATCATCCGCATCGACGGCCGCCTCCGCCAGCAGGCCGGCGTCGGCATCGACGAGCGCGTCGACGTGGAGAAAGCGGACGTGAAGCCCGCAAAGCGCGTCACCATCGCGCTCCCGCAGAGCCTCCGCATCGGCGGCAACATCGGGACGTACATCCGCGACAAGCTCTCGGGCCAGCCGGTCGCGCAGGGCCAGAGCGTCCAGCTCCCGCTGGGCTTCGGCTTCATGAGCGCGTCGAACCAGTCGGTGCCCATCAAAATCGCGTCGACGGACCCCGACGGGACCGTCGTCGTCACCGACAACACCGAGTTCCAAGTGAGCCAGAAGCCCGCCGAGCAGATTACGGACGCCGCGCCGGGCGACGACGGCGGCCCCTCCGTCACCTACGAGGACATCGGCGGCCTCGACAAGGAGCTCGAACAGGTCCGGGAGATGATCGAACTCCCGATGCGACACCCCGAACTGTTCAAGCGCCTCGGCATCGAGCCGCCGAAAGGCGTCCTCCTGCACGGCCCGCCGGGCACGGGGAAGACCCTCATCGCGAAGGCCGTCGCCAACGAAATCGACGCCTCGTTCCACACCATCTCCGGCCCGGAGATCATGTCGAAGTACTACGGGGAGTCCGAAGAACAGCTCCGCGAAATCTTCGAGGAGGCCACGGAGAACTCGCCGGCCATCGTCTTCATCGACGAGATAGACTCCATCGCGCCCAAGCGGAGCGAGGCCGGCGGTGACGTGGAACGCCGCGTCGTCGCCCAACTGCTGTCGCTCATGGACGGACTCGACGAGCGCGGCGAGGTCGTCGTCATCGGCGCGACCAACCGCGTGGACGCCATCGACAACGCGCTCCGCCGCGGCGGCCGCTTCGACCGCGAAATCGAAATCGGCGTGCCGGACCGCGACGGCCGCAAGGAGATCATGCAGGTCCACACGCGGAACATGCCGCTGACCGACGACGTCGACCTCGACGAATACGCCGACAGCACCCACGGCTTCGTCGGGGCCGACCTCGAGTCGCTGGCCAAGGAGTCGGCGATGCACGCCCTGCGGCGCATCCGGCCACAGCTCGACCTCGACGCCGAGGAGATAGACGCCGAGGTGCTGGAGGGCCTCAAAGTCACGGAAGACGACTTCAAGCAGGCGCTCAAGAGCATCGAACCCTCGGCGCTCCGCGAGGTGTTCGTCGAGGTCCCCGACGTGACGTGGGAGGACGTGGGCGGACTCGAACCCACCAAAGAGCGCCTCCGCGAGACCATCCAGTGGCCCCTCGAATACCCCGAGGTGTTCCAGCAGATGGACATGGACGCCGCCAAGGGCGTCCTGATGTACGGCCCGCCGGGCACGGGGAAGACCCTGCTGGCGAAGGCCGTCGCCAACGAGGCGGAGTCGAACTTCATCTCCATCAAGGGCCCCGAACTCCTGAACAAGTTCGTCGGCGAGTCCGAGAAGGGCGTCCGCGAGGTGTTCAAGAAGGCCCGCGAGAACGCCCCGACGGTGGTGTTCTTCGACGAAATCGACTCCATCGCGACCGAGCGCGGCCGCGACTCGTCGAGTTCGGGCGTCACCGAGCGCGTCGTCTCCCAACTCCTCACCGAACTCGACGGTCTCGAAGCGCTCGAAGACGTGGTCGTCATCGCGACGACCAACCGGCCGGACCTCATCGACTCGGCGCTCCTGCGCCCCGGTCGCCTCGACCGCCACGTCCACGTGCCCGTGCCCGACGAGGAGGCCCGCCGCGCCATCCTCGACGTGCACACCCGCAACAAGCCGCTCGCGGACGACGTGAACCTCGACAAAATCGCGTCGAAGACCGACGGCTACGTCGGTGCCGACCTCGAAGCGCTCGCCCGCGAGGCGTCGATGAACGCCTCCCGCGAGTTCATCCGGAGCGTCGAGAAAGAGGACATCGGCGAGAGCGTCGGCAACGTCCGCGTGACGATGGAGCACTTCGAGGACGCCCTCGACGAAATCGGCGCGAGCGTCACCGACGACGTGCGCCGCCGCTACGAGGAAATCGAAGAGCGCTTCCAGAAGAGCGAGGTCGAACGCGACCGCGAGACGGAAGTCGGCCGCACCTTCCAGTAAGTCTCTCGGGGGCGTCGATCGGCCCGCGCGAACTCCCGCGCGGCCCGTACGACGCCACGGTTCCGACGATTTTTCGAACTCGACCCGTCGAGCGGCGGCGCTGTCGACGGCGAATCGGCCGCGGTCCCCGGCCAGTCCGTCGGTTAGTTCGCGGCGACTGTTCGAGCGCCGCCCGCCCGACAGGGCACCGCGACCGTCACGTTCATATCACTCCCGTCTGCTACGTAGTGGTACGCGGTTCTCGTGATACGAAATAATCAACGAGTTCTACGTTCATTTCATCGGAAATGCGGTGTGTCTCCCGTCGTTTGTAAAGAATGTACTCGGTCGGTAGTTGTCAGTTGGGCGCGAGGGGGCGAGGAGTGACCGGCCGACCGCTCAGCCGTCGAGGTCGGCGAGGATTTCGTCGGCGTGGCCGTCGGGCGAGACGCCCTCGTAGACCCGTTCGACGGTTCCGTCGGGGCCGACGAGGTAGGAGTTGCGGAAGACGCCGTCGAACGTCTTGCCGAACATGTTCTTTTCGCCGTAGGAGTCGTACGCCGAGGAGACGCTTCCGTCTTCGTCCGATAGGAGCGTGAACGGGAGGTCGTACTTCTCGGCGAACGAGTCGAGGTCCGAGACGGGGTCGTCGCTGATGCCGAGGACCGTCGCGTCGCGGTCTTCGAACTCGTCCCACGAGTCGCGGAAGCCGCAGGCCTCGGTGGTACAGCCCGGCGTGTCGGCGCGCGGGTAGAAGTAGACCACGACGTGCTCGCCGCGGAAGTCGGACAGCGAGACGAGGTCGCCGTGCTGGTCGGGCAGTTCGAAGTCGGGGGCGTCGTCGCCGGGTTCGAGCATAGCCACCAGTTCAGGCGGCGGGGAGAAGGGTCTTTCTCAGTCGAGTTTCTCGGCCGCGCCGCGCTCGACCAGCGGGTCGGCGTTGGCCGCCGGGAGCGTCACCACGTCCTCGGTGGCGAGGTCGTACTCGCGGTCGTCGACGCCGAGGATGGTCCCCACGTCGGCGGTGATGCGCACCGTCTCGCGCTCGTCGGCGAGGCCGGAAAGCGGGTCGTCCGCGGACGGCTCCACCGCGTCGGCGTCGCCCGCCGATGGGGCCGTGGTCTCCGAGTCGGGTTCGTCCGGCGGAATCGCGGGGTCGGAGTCCGTCGGATTGGAATCCACGGACTCGGAATCGGCGGAGACCGCGGCGGCCTCCGGGGCCGGTCGGTCGGCCCCCGTCTGCGTCGCCGACTGCGCGTCCGAGGCGTCGTCGCCGGTCCCGCCGCCCATCGCGTCAGCGAGCACGTCGCCCGCGGCCGAGTCGGCGGTGGCGGCCTCAGGGCCGTTGGCGTCGGCTCCGGTGCCAGCCGGCGCGGTCTCCGGGTCGGGTTCGTCCGGCGGAATCGCCGGGCCGGAATCGCCGGGCGCGTCCGGCTCCGCGGTCGTCACGTCGGTCGCCGACACGGCGTCGCGCGGGGAGTCGGCGGCCGACACGTCTTCGAGCGCGGACAGCACCGTCCCGCGGTTCTCCTCGATGCGGTCGACGAGGTCGTCGAACAGCCGCTTTTCCTCGCGGGTCAGCCCGTCCGTCTCGGAGGACATCCCCGCGGCCGCGAAGCTCGCGGCCTTGACGACCTTGCCGACGCGGCGCTCGTAGATGGAGGTGACGACCTCCTCTGCCGTCTCAATTTCGTCCGTGAGCCGCCGGATCTCCGGCGAGTAGTGGGTGCCGAGCTGTTCGGCCTTCTCCTCGCGTGTCGCCTTCTGCTCGGCGATGAACTCCGCGACGTCCTCGTAAAACGACTCGCGGAGGTGCTGTAAGCTGTCTTTCTGTCGCTCCGTCCGAAGCACGCTCCTGAGGTCGTCTACGTTCATTCTGTCACCTTCTCGGCTCGACCGCGAGTCATGAGAAACACGCCGAGGCTCTCGTCTACCGACTGCACGCCGGAGTCGAGTGTAAAGCTATCGCCGTCGAACTCGACCGCGCCGGGGTCGGTCACTCTCACGGCGATGTCGCGGCCGCGGAAGCGGTCCGGCACCGCGTCGGAAAGCGGGTCGAAGTCGTCGATATCGTCGCGGTCGAGCGGTTCGACGACGAGTCCCGACCCGCCGTGGAGGCTCTTGGGGAGACGAATCAGCCGCTTCGTGTCGGTCGTTACGGGTTCGTCTATCGGCGAGGTCTCGTCTTCGACGGTCTCGTGTGCGAGCGCCTCGACCAGCGTCCGGACGCCCGGGCCGCCGGCCTCGACGTTGCCCTCGCGGACGGCGTCGGGGTTGGTGCGGAACGCGCCGAGAATCGTCTTCGCGCGCCCGTCGCCGATGCCGTCGAGTTCCTTCAGCCGCGAGAGCGCGGCGTCTTCTTCCATCTCCAACAGCGCGTCCACGAACTCGAGGAGTCGCTCGTGGGTCCGCCGCCCCCACCCGCCTTCGGTCCGGAGGACGCGCTGGGTCGTCGTCCCGTGCTGTCGCGTCTCGATGAGCGCGTCGAAGTCGAGGTCGATGGCGCGGATGTAGTCGACCACCTCGCGGCGGGCCTCGCTGTCGAGGCCGCGGACCGACTCGTCGCGCACGTGGACGTGGTAGCCGCGGCCGCCGGAGAACACCGCCTGCATCTCTTCGAACGCGAAGTCGTCTTCGAGGAGGTCCAAGAGGTCCAACAGGGCTTCCTTCCCGGCGTCGAGCATGTCGGCGTAGCCCGTCGTCTCGGGGTCGACGCCGGGGAGGTGGTCCGCGTCGATGTCGAACACGAGGTCCGCCTCGCGCCAGCCTTTGTCGTCCATCGACCCCGCGCCGGGGTCCGCAAACCGGGCCGACGAGAAGTAGACGTGCCGGGGCGCGCTCCGGGCGAGGTAGTCCGAGAGGTCGCCGAGGTCGAGAAGCGACTGGTGGCGGTGCATCCGCGTGCCGCCGGCCGACCACGGGATGACGCCCCACTCGCGTTCGCCCGGGGCGGGCGGGAGCGGAACGTCGGTGCTCCGGTAGTAATCGCCGAAGCGACCTTCGAGGTACTCGCGAGTGCGCCCGTCCATACACCTCGGGTTCCGGAGGCGCGGGTAAAGCGATTACGTCTCCGCGCGTCCGTGGTCGTTTCTCTCACCGTCGTCGCGTGCGTATGCTTATCATTGTCGTTCGTGTATGAACCGGTATGACCGACATGGAGTACACCTATCTCGGCGACACCGGCCTCGAAGTCTCGCGGCTCTGTCTGGGCTGTATGAACTTCGGCTCCAGCGCGGAGTGGATGATGAACGACAGGCAGGCGAGCCTCGACCTCCTCGACAGCGCGCTCGACGCCGGCATCAACTTCCTCGACACGGCGAACGCCTACTCCCGCGGGGAGTCGGAGGAAATCGTCGGCGAGGCCATCGCCGAGCGCGACCGCGAGGAACTCGCCATCGCCACGAAGGTCTACTTCCCGATGGGCGACGGGCCGAACAAGTCCGGGCTCTCGCGCAAGCACATCATCGACCAGGCGCACGCGAGTCTCGACCGCCTCGGCACCGACTACATCGACCTCTACCAGATTCACCGCTGGGACGACGGCGTCCCAATCGAGGAGACGCTGTCGGCGCTCGACTACCTCGTCGAGGAGGGCCTCGTCAGGTACGTCGGCGCGTCCACGATGTCGTCGTACCAGTTCACGAGGGCGCTGTACACGGCCGACGTGGAGAACCTCGAACGCTTCGCCTGCATGCAACCGGAGTACAACGCGGTCGACCGCCACGAGGAGGCGAACCTGCTTCCGGTCTGCGAGGGCGAGGGCGTCGGCGTCATCCCGTGGTCGCCGCTCGCGGGCGGCTTCCTCACGGGCAAGTACGAGCGCGACGCCGAGGTACCCGCGGACACGCGCGCGAACTCGGACGAGTACACGTCGGGCCGCTTTACCGACGAGAACTGGGCCGTCCTCGACGCGATTCGGTCGCTCGCCGAGGAGAAAGACGCCACGCCCGCGCAGGTGTCGCTCGCGTGGCTCCTCCACAAGCCCGTCGTGGACGCGCCCATCATCGGGCCGCGTCGGCTCGACCACCTCGAAGAGAACGTCGGCGCGCTCGACGTCGACCTGAGCGACGACGACGTCGAGCGAATCGAGGCGCCGAAGTCGCCGACGTGGCCCGCGCCGGGAAAGGACTAAGCGCCCGGCGGCCTATTCTTCACAGACAATAGTTACAGACTCGGGGACGATTGAATTTCGGAGTCGGGTAATTAGTATCATGTAGTTTACTACAACAGCGGTAGTGGCCAGCACCAAAACTATAAATAATCACTAATTGTAGTGTACAAACTGTAATGGTTGATGCTGACTCACGCAAGGGCAAGCGTACTGGCGTCTCTCGACGCAGTTTTGTGAAGGCGGCCGGCGCATCGGGCGTCGCCGTCGGACTGGCCGGATGCATTAGCACCGGCGGCGGCGACGGTAACGGCGGCAACGGCGGCACGGACGCCGACACCGACACGCCGATTAACACCGAAGAGACCACCGACGAAATCACGCTTCAGTGGGCCGCCGACACCCGCGTCGCGGAGGCGGAGGCGGAAGTCGTGCAGGCGCTCCGGGACGCGGGCCTCCCGGAGAACATCGATATCGACATCCTCGCCGGTTCGCAGGTAACCGACAACAGGCAGGCGCAGTATCAGCAGTGGCTCTCCGGCGGTCGCTCGGAGCCGACACTGCTCATGATGGACAGCGGGTGGACGATTCCCTTCATCGCCCGCAACCAACTGCAGAACCTCTCGCAGTCGCTCCCCTCGGAGCTGACGTCGACCATCCAAGAGGAGTACTTCGAGGCCAGCGTCTCGACGGCGACGGGGCCGAACGGCGACCTCTACGGTCAGCCGCTGTTCCCCGACTTCCCGACGGTCCAGTACCGAAAGGACCTGCTCCGAAACGCGGGCTACACCGACGAGGACTTCTCGACGTGGGCGACCGAGTCGATGTCGTGGGAGGACTTCTCGCGCGTCACGAAGGAGGCGCTCGACGCCAACCCCGACATCGAGAACGGCTTTACGTTCCAGGCGAACGTCTACGAGGGCCTGTCGTGCTGTGACTTCAACGAGTTCATGACCTCGTACGGCGGCGCGTACTTCGGCGGCCGCGAGAACCTGTTCGGCCCCATCGGCGACCGCCCCATCACCGTCGAAGAGGAGCCGGTCATCAACGCGATTCGGATGGTTCGGACGCTCATCCACGGCGAGGACGACGAGTACGCCCTCGACGGCATCACGGGCGGCATCTCGCCCGAGGCGGTCCTCCAGTGGACCGAAGACCCGTCCCGACAGCCCTTCACGACGGGCAACGCGGTCATGCACCGGAACTGGCCGTACTCCATCGTCATCAACGGCGCGGAGCCGTCGGAGGAAAACGACCAGACCGGCTTCGGCGAGGACCTCGGCGTCATGCCGATTCCGTACGGCGTCACCGCCGACGAGGCCCAGTACGAGGGCACCGGCGGCCCCGTCGCCGCCCTCGGCGGCTGGCACATGACGATGAACCCGAACTCCTCGGACGAACAGAAGCAGGCCGCGGTGCAGGTGCTTCGGACGATGCAGACCGAGCAGTTCCAGCTCGACATGTTCCGCATCATCGGCTGGATTCCGCCGCGCCCGTCGCTGCTGGAATCCGACCAGGCCGCCGAGGTGCCCATCATCGGCCGCTACCTCGACGCCCTGAAGGTCGCCGGCGAGAACGCGATTCCGCGCCCGGTCACCGTCGTCTGGCCCCAGCAGTCCGGCCGCATCTCACAGGAGGTCAACGCCGCGTTCGCCCAGGAGAAATCCCCCGAACAGGCGATGTCCGACCTCGCATCACAGCTCGAACAGATCGAGCAGAACGCGTAGAGCAACGTCTTTACCGAGACGTAACTAACATACACGTTATCATTTGACATGGCTACCGAACAACAATCAGGGGAGACATTTTCCGACACCCGGAGGAGCGGTCCGTACGCCTCGGCCGTCAACTGGATGGAGTCGCTTTCCGAGACGCAGTTCGCGTACCTGCTTTTGACGCCCGCGCTCGTCCTCTTGGGGGTAATCGCCGTCTACCCGCTGGTCTCGACGTTCAGCATGTCGCTGTTCGCCGACCAGCTGACTGGGAGCGCGCGGCTCGGCGAGTTCGTCGGACTGCAGAACTACGTGGACCTGTTCACCGGCGCGCGCAACTACGCGCTCCCGTCGCAGTTCCTCCCGACGTTCTCCTCGGAGTTCCCCTTCGTCACGAACATCTACGCCAGCGCGCTCGCGGTGACGCTCATCTTCACCGTCTTCAGCGTGCTGTTCGAAACGCTCATCGGCTTCGGTCAGGCGCTCATCTTAGACCAGGACTTCCGCGGGCGGCGGTGGGTCCGCGTCGCCATCATCATCCCGTGGGCCGTTCCCATCGTCATTCAGGGGATGATATGGTACCTGATGTTCCAACCGAACATCGGCTTCCTCGTCGGGACGAGCCAGAATCCGGCGCTGTTGAACCAACTCGGTCTCATCGGCACGACGCCGCTTCGGAACACCGCCGACGCGCTGTTCCTCATCATCGTGGCCGACGTGTGGAAGACCTCGGCGTTCATGGCGCTTCTCATCCTCGCGGGGATGCAGAGCATCGACCGGTCTTTGTACGACGTGGCGAAGGTCGCCGGCGCGTCGCGCTGGCAACAGTTCAAGCTCATCACCTTCCCGCTCATCCTGCCGACGGTGCTCGTGGCGATGCTGTTCCGCACCATCGACGCGATGCGCGTCTACGGCATCATCCAGACGATGGCCGGCTGTCAGACGGTTCCGTCGCTGTCGTGTCTCGTCGTCACGACGTTCAACACGCCACTGTACGGGACGTCTGCGACCGTGGCGTTCGTCACCGCCGGTATCATCGCCGTCGTGGTCTCGGTGTACATCGTGAACTTCGCCAGTGAGGGTCTCTGAGATGTCCAACGAAACTCCGGGAGCCGGCCTCGGCTCCGACGACGAGATGGAACGCGGGCCGCTCGGCCGCTGGGTCGACTCGGCCATCAAGAACCCGGACAGAGTCTACCGCGCGATGTTCTACGTGGCGATGCTGTTCTTCCTCGTCACGACGCTGTTCCCGTTCTACTGGCTTCTCGTGCTCGCGCTCACGCCGAACAACCTCATCGCCAACATGGGGCTCGTGCCGAAGGGGTTCAACCCCGAGGTGTTCGTCGCGATGTTCGAGCGGGTGCCGTTCCACCTGTACATGTTCAACAGCTTCGTGCTGGGCATCACGACCACCGTGCTCGTGTTGCTCATCGCCAGCCTCGCGGGGTACGTCTTCGGCCGGCTCCGCTTCCCCGGCAAGGGCGTGCTGATGCTCGGCATCCTCGCCATCAGCTACTTCCCGCCGGCGGCGTTCCTCATCCCGCTTTTCGAGCTGTTCACCGGGAACACGGCGATTAGCATCGGGATGGTGACGATATCGACGCCGGACCTGTTCAACACGCCGGCACCGATGGTGTTCCCGTTCAGCGCGCTGTTCCTCCCGCTGTCGATATTCATCCTCACGACCTTCTACGGGCAGATTCCCGACGGGTTGGAGGACGCGGCGCGGGTGGAGGGGACGACCCGACTGGGCGCGCTGTTCCGCGTCATCGTGCCGCTTTCGGCACCCGGCGTGGCGACCGCGGGCGTCCTCACGTTCATCAGCGTCTACAACGAGTTCTTCTTCTCGTTCCTGATGAACAACGGCGAGGCCGACTCGTGGGCGCCCATCGTCGCGGGTATCCTGAAGTATCAGGGGCAGTTCGACACCCCGTACAACCTGATGGCCGCCGCCTCCATCGTGGGAGTCTTACCCGTGGCCATCCTTGTCATCATCGCACAGGAACGCATCGTGAGTGGACTGACCGCAGGAGCGCTGAAGGAGTAATCATGGGAGACGTAACACTCGAACACGTAAGCAAGCACTACGACGACGTAACGGCGGTCGACGACATGAACCTCGACATCGACGACGGAGAATTCATCTGTCTCGTCGGTCCGTCGGGGTGCGGAAAGTCGACGACCATGGAGATGATCGCGGGGCTCACCATCCCCTCGGAGGGGAAGGTGTTCATCGGCGACCGCGAGGTGACGAACCTCCCGCCGAAGGACCGCGGGGTGGCGATGGTGTTCCAGAACATCGCGCTGTTCCCCCACATGGACGTCTACGACAACATCTCCTTCGGGCTCCGCCTCCGCAACTACGACAAGGAGGAGATCGAGCGCCGCGTCGAGCGCGCCGCCGAAATCGTCCAGCTACAGGGGATGCTCGAACGCATGCCCGACGAGATGTCCGGCGGACAGCGACAACGCGTCGCCATCGCCCGCGCCATCGTCCGCAACCCCGGCGTCTTCCTGATGGACGAGCCGCTTGCGAACCTCGACGCGAAGCTCCGGGTCCACATGCGGACCGAACTCCAGCGCCTCCACAAGGAACTGGACACGACCATCATCTACGTCACCCACGACCAGGCGGAGGCGATGACGATGTCCGACCGCATCGCGGTCATCGACTCCGGCCAACTCCAGCAGATCGACCCGCCGCTTGTCTGTTACAACGAGCCGTCGAACCTGTTCGTCGCGGGCTTCATCGGCTCGCCCTCGATGAACTTCCTCGACGGCGAAGTCACCGACGACGGCTTCGTCTCGACCAACATCGACGTGGAGTTCGACCCCGCTGACCTCGGCGTCGAGCCGGGGGCGGACGTCACGATGGGCATCCGCCCCGAAGACGTGTACCTCGTCGGCGACGAGGCGCTCGTGTCGAACCCCAGCCGCCGCATCGATGCCGTCACGGACGTGCTCGAACCGATGGGCGACGAGATATTCGTCTACCTGAAGCTCTCGGAGACGACCGAGACGGACCTCGAAGACACGAGCGGCGTCGCCAACGACCAACTGCTGATGAGCGTCGCCCCCGACAGCGACATCGAGGAAGACGAGGACGTAACGGTCGTGCTCGACCGCTCGCGCGTCCACCTCTTCGACACGGAGACGGGCGAGGCCATCAGCCACGGCATCGAGACGCCCGTCCAGACGAGCGGCGCGCCCGGCACGGAAGCCGAAAGCGACGACTGACGCGGCCGTACCGCGGCCCGCGTCGGCTCGTCCTCCCTCGCAAACTCGCGGCTCGCACCGCCCGCACACCGCTTTCCGAACCAACCCACAGCACACACTCACACCAATGGTCAACGAACTCGGCCTGTTCTACCTCGGCGGGATGACCGTCCTGTTTTTCTTCTGGGCCTACGGCATCGTCTCGTTCCTGCTCGACCTGAAGAACAAGTTCATCCCGAAGGGCAAGCAGTACCTCCGCGGACGGCGTCGGCTCAAGGAAGAAAAGCGACGCGAAGAAGAGCGCAAGGAGCGAGAAGAACAGCTCTACTGAACGCCAACTCGACCCGTGTTCCTCGCCGCTCCCCGACGCTATTGCGCGCCACCCGCCACAGTGAGAACGCTTGCTAACCGGAGTCTCGCGGTCGATTCTGCCGAATCCACCCAAAGAACGTGAAACTTAACATCACCTGTAGTTAATCATCGAATCATGAGTACGGAATCATCGGTCCGAGTCGGCATCGTCGGCCTCGGAAACATCGGGCACCACCACGCAGACCGCCTCGTCGACCTCGGCGCGACCCTCGTCGGCGGCCTCGACATTCAGGCGGACGCCCGTCGTCGCTTCGCGGAGAAGTACGACGTGAACACCTACGAGGAGAAGACGGCGCTGTTCGAGAAGGTCGACGCGGTCGTCATCACCACGCCGAACCGCTTCCACGAGGAGTACGCCGTCGCCGCGCTCGACGCCGGCCTCGACGTCCTGCTCGAAAAGCCGCTGGCGCACTCGCTCGAATCGGCCGAGCGAATCGCCGAGGCGGCCGAATCGGCCGACGGCTTCTGCATGGTCGGCTTCAACAACCGCTTTGCCAACCCCGTCGAGGTCGTCCGCCACCACTACGAGGAGGGCCGCTTCGGCGACGTCACCCACGTCGAGGCCAACTACGTCCGCCGCCGCGGCATCCCCGGCCGCGGGTCGTGGTTCACCTCTAAGGAAATCGCGGGCGGCGGCTCGCTCATCGACATCGGCGTCCACGCCATCGACCTCGCGCTCTACTTCCTCGACTTCCCCGAGGTCGTCGAGGTCTCCGGCGTCACCCGCTCGGAGTTCGGCGACCGCGACGACTACACGTTCGTCGAGATGTGGGGCGAGGACGTGGGCCCGGAGGCCTTCGACGTGGACGACTCCGCGAGCGCCTTCATCCGCACCGACGAGGGCACGACCATCTCCCTCGAAGTCGCGTGGGCGACGAACCGCCCGACCAACGACGAGTTCTTCCTCCGCGGCACGGAGGGCGGCGTGCGCTTCGACCGCGCGAGCCACGACCTCCAGTTCTACGAGGACGGCGTCGGCGGCGGCAACCACCTCTCGACGACGGACGTGGAGACCCAGGACAACGACACCCACAAGACCGAACAGGAGGCGTTCCTCGCGGCCGTCGCCGAGGGCGAACACCCCGGCCGCAACACGGTCGAACAGGGCCTCGCCGTCCAGCGCGTCATCGACGCCATCTACCGCTCGTCGGAGACGGGCGAGGCGATTCGCCTCGATACGGCCGAGACAGAGACGCCGCCGGCGAACTGACCACCGCGAACGCACACCCCAAGCCCCACGTCTCACACCATGTCCGTCATCGACTCACTCAAGCGCCCGGAACACACCGGCGAGAACCGCTGTCTGCCGTGTACCGCCGTCAACGTCGCCATCGTCGTCGTCGTCGGTCTCGCGGTCAGCGTGCTCTCGCCGGTCGCCGGTCTCGCCGTCCTCGTCGGCGGCGCGCTCTCGGTGTACCTCCGGGGCTACGTCGTCCCCGGCACGCCCTCGTTCGCGCCGCGGTTGGTCGCGGCCGTCGGCCTCGCTGGCGTCTTCGACCACGGCGGCGAGGGGTCGGCTCCCGACCGGCGCTCGGAATCGCTCGACGCCGACGTCGACCCCGACGCGATGCTGTCGACGCTCCTGAACGCCGGGGTGCTCGTCGAGGAAGAAGACGGGCTGTTCCTCGCCGACGACGCCCGCGAGGAGTGGGAGTCGACGATGGCGACGCTCCGGAAGACCACGGACGAGGAACTCGCCGAGGCCGTCGCCAACGCGGTCCCGTTCGAGGCGGCGGTCGACGCCGAGTTCGGCGGCATCTCGCTCGACGGCCCCTCGATGTCCGTGTGGATTTCGCGGCCGCAGGCCATCGCCGACGTGGCGACGCTCTACACGGTCGTCGAGCGCGGAGTCGACCCGACGGTCGCGCTCGCCGCCACGGAGCCGATGCGGATGTTCGTCGAGGTCTGTCCGGACTGCGGCGGCCCGGTCGAGGAGACGACGACGCGAAACTGCTGTGGCGGCACCGCGGGGCTGTACGACTCGCCGGACCACGAGGTGCTCGGCTGTGCGGACTGCGGCGCGGTCGTCTACGAGTTCCCCGACGAGTAGCCGTCGCTGGCGGGGCACGGCCGAGCGGAAAGGACGAGCGCCGAAAAGACGAGCGCGGAAACTGACGACGCGGCCTCAGACGATTTCGTCGCGGTTCGGAACCTCGTCGCGGCCGAGCAGAATCTCCTGTCCCTCCACGTCTTCGAGCGCGGCGACCAGCCCGCCGACCTCGACGACGCCTTCTTCGGTATCGATGTGGAGCGACGCGACCTCTTCGGTGTCTTCGAACGCCGTCTCGATGACGCGCCCTTCGACCACGATGGGGTCGCCCGTCTCGATGTCGCGGCCGGAGACGGAGGCGTAGAAGTCGCCGTCTATCTCGCGGATGTCCTTGACGGCCCGGCGGATGGAGGCGTAGCGGCGGGGGAACGGCCGGCGCTTGCCGTTGGCGACGATGGTCTCGGCGGTGCTCCAGAGGACGGTCCCGAAGAAGCCGCTGACGAGGAAGCCGAGCGCGGAGCGGTTGAAGATGACGCCGTAGCGGTCGCGGTCGTCGCGGAGGGCGTCCTGCGTCGCGTAGATGGAGTACTCGCCGTCGGCGACCGCGAGGACGGGCGAGGTGATGCCGCGGCGGGCGCGGGCGATGGTCGCCACGTCGAGGTAGTTGAACTCGTCGGGGTCGGGCGCGCGGGAGGCGGGCGTGACGAGCAGGTCGATGCTGACGCCGCTGTCGATGGCCGCCGCGAGGTCGTCGCGGAAGCGACGGAGCAGGTCGGGCGTCAACGAGAGCACGAGTTCGTACTCGGCGGCCTCGATGATTTCCTCGATGTAGCGGAGGATGGTCGACCGCGACTTGACGAGCGAGACGGCCTCGGTGTCGCGGGCGGGGGCGGTGTAGCGCGCCTCCAGTTCCTCGATGAGCTCCTCAAGCGAGGTCTTGACGTTCGCGAAGGCGTCGTCGGGGTCGACGGCGACGATTTTCATCGGGCGCGACTCGCGGAGCTCGACGAGGCCGCGGTCAGACAGGCTCCGGACCGTGTCGTACACCCGCGGCTGGGGGATGCTGGTTCGGTCGGCGATTTCGCTCGCCGTCAACTGTCCGTGTTCGAGGACGGCCAGATACGCGTCTATCTCGTACTCGCCGAGGTTGAAGCGCTCACCGACTCGCTCCATGGTGAGCCGCAGTTCGTCAGCCATAGTCGTGACGTGTACGGCATCACCTAAATCATTTACTGAAATCCGAGTAGCACGAAATTCCGAAAACAAGTGGCACAACTGATAGCAGGGCGGCCGTCGAGCATCGCGGGACGGCGACCGAATCGCCCCTCACATGTACATCCGGTCTTCCGGGAGGTCGGCCTCGCTGTCGTGGAGTCGCTCTGCGAGTTCGGCGTAGTACTGCTGGACCTCGGCCGCAAAGGACTCCAGCGGGGAGGAGTCGACGCCGAGGTCGTACACGTCGTCGGCGGCGTCGACGAGGCGGATTGCCGCCTCCACGTCGGGGACCTGCGCGTGGACGGGCGTGACGTAGACGCCGACGCCGAGGGGCGAGCCGATGCCGCGCTCGACGAGCGCCGCGTTGGTGCCGTCGAAGAACCCCCGTCCCATCGGCGTGATGTCGCTGTCGGCGAGTCGCGCCTCGCGGTAGTCGTCGGTGGCGATGTAGAACACGCGGTGTTCGTCGGGGCCGTGGGCCATCGGAATCCCCGAGAGGACGGCGAGCTCCTCGACCTGATTTCGTTCGGTCCAGTCGAGGATGGCGTTTCCGAACTGCGTGCCGTGGACCGAGGGGACGAACAGCTCGCCGACGAGCACGGTCACGTCGAGGTCCTCGCGGGAGAACAGCCGCGTGTGGTGTCGGGGGCGACCGTCCTCGAAGGGCGTCACCGCCGGGAGCCCCTCAACGGTGAGGTGGCCGGTCTGTTCGAGGCCGAGGTGGTCGACGATGAAGTCGACGGCGGTGAGTCCGGCGAGTCCGAACGACGAGAAGCCGCAGAGGAGCGCTCGGCTCGGGGCGGTGTCGTGTGTAATCCGGAAGTCGGGACGGGTGGGCGTCGCGTTGGCCATACTAACACTGCGACGCCCCGACACTTAGCCGTTCACCGCGCGCGAATCCCGCAGTAACAACCCTTTTTTCGCCGCTCCCCGTTGCGGGTTCCATGCACGGAGTCGAGGGGGTCGCCGACGCGTCGGCCGCAGTAGGCGGGGCGCTGACCGCTGTGAGCCACCTCGCGGTCGCCCCGCTCCAGTCCACGGCGCTCACGCCGCCGACGTTCGTGCCGGAGTACCTCCTGTTCCCGGGGTGGCGAATCATCGTCGCGCTCGTCATCGCCGCCCTGTCGGTCGGGCTCTCGAAGTACGTCGTCCGCCTGCTCGGTCGGCCGGTCGCCCGGCAGTTCCGCCGTCAGAGCGTCGCCCAGACCGTGCTTCGAATCGTTCGCCTCGCCATCGTTCTCGTCGGCGTCGGCGTCGGGGCGAACGTCCTCGGCCTCGAACTCGGCGACATCGTCCTCTCGGTGACGGTGTTTTCGGCGGTGCTCGGTATCGTCCTCGCGCCCATCGTCGGGAGCATCATCAACGGGGTGTTCGTCCTCTCGGACCAGCCGTTCGAAATCGGCGACATGATAGAGCTCGACGACGGCACGAAGGGCTTCATCGACGAGATAACCCTGAGCTACACGAAGATATTCACCCTCGACAACACCTTTCTCGTGATGTCGAACTCGAACATCCGCGACCGCGACGTCATCAACTACTCCGCGGAGGACGAGCGGACCCGCCTGTCGCTCGACGTGCTCGTCACCTACGAGTCCGACATCGACGCCGCCCGCGACCTCGTCGAGCGCGCCGCCCGCGACTGCGATTCGGTGGTCGAAGGCGGCCCCGACATCCGCATCGGGAGCGCCCGCTACCCGGCGAAGCCGACCGCCTACATCAACTCCTACGCCGACAACGGCGTCCTCCTGCGGCTCCGCTACTGGGCGCTGAAACCGTACAAAATCGGCCGCATCCAGTCGGAGGTCCAGACGCGGCTCTGGACGCTCGTCGAGGAGTCCGAGGCGACCGTCGAGTTCGCCTACCCGCACACCCACCTCGTCTTCGACGAGACCAGCGGGAGCCTGCACGTCACCAGCGACGAGGCCGCGAACCGGCGTCACGCCACCGCGTCGCCGGCCCCGGGAGCGCCCGTCCAGTCGGTCTCTGACGGCGAAGGCGCTGAAGCCCCGGTCGATGCGACCGACGCGGCCGACGTGAGCAACGGGGGCGACCCGGCCGATACCCCGAGTTCGGCGGACGCGGAGCCAACAGACAACGATTCGACAGACGCCACCGGCGGCGACTGACCGGGAAGCCCCCGAGACGGTCGGCACTGGGGCGGCGTCGAAAACGGAAACCCGAACCCGAACCCGAGAGCCGAGCGTCGCCGGCTCAGTCGTCCGCGCGGACGGTGATGACCGTGCAGTCGAGCTTTTCGCGGAGGAACACGTCGATGTCGGGGTCGTCGAGGAACCGCCGGAGCATCCGCCGCCAGCGGCTCGCCTGTTTCGACCCGATGACGACGATGTCGGCCTCCTCGGCGGCGACCTCTTCGAGAATCGTCTCCTCGACGAGGAAGCCCCGGCGGACGACGTAGCGCGCGCGGACGAGCGGGCCGAACTCGGCTTCGACCGCCCGCTTGAGTTCGGTTCGCGTCACGCCGCGGTTCGACTGGTAGAGGTCGACGTGGAGGACCGTCAGTTCGGCGTCGCGCTCTCTCGCGACGCGGACGGCCTCGTCGAGCGTCGCCCGGGAGTGCTTCGAGAGGGGGTACCGAACCGGGACCACGACCCGTGTCATACTCCGAAGCCACTCGCCGGGCGTGCGTGAACCTTTCCCTCTCGGACGGGTTCGCCGGCGGCCGCGTCGTCGTTGCCCCCGTTTCTCCCTTCCCCTCGCCGCCTCAGTCGTCGGCGCGGCTGGCCGACCGGCGCTCGATGCGGCCCTCGACGGCGGCGTCGAACCCGACTTCGCGGGCGTACCGCGCCAGCGCGTCGTGTTGAATCTGGAACTCGCCGACGCGGTGGGCCTGCGTGATGGCCGGGAACTCCTGCGTGCTGTGGAGCAGGTAGTCGCTCGTGGCGACGGTGTAGCGCGCCTCCGGGTCGATCGGCTCGCCGCCGACGAACGCCCCGACGACCTCGTCGCGGTCGTCGTCCCAGACGATGCGCGCGCCGCTGACGTGGGCGTGCCACCAGTCGGGTTCGCCGAAGCCCATCTCGGCCCCGCGGGCGGCCCCGAACGCCGCGAGCAACTCCGTGCCGGTCACCTCGGCGACGACGAGGTGCTCCTCGAAGGGGACGAGGCTCACGAGGTCGGCGTGGCTCACGTCGGGGCCGACGGGCGGGCCGGAGCGGATGCCGCCGCTGTTCTGGAGTCCCACGTCCGCGCCGGTCGCCCAGCGGTAGGCGTCGGCGATGGCGTTGCCGACGCGGCACTCGCCGGCCGCGACGGTCTCCTCGGCGCGGTCCATCGGGCGGTCGATGCGGCAGAGCACCTCGTCGAGCCCGGCGGCGTCGACTCGCCCCTCCAGCGCCGCCACCAGTCCCTCGTCGGGTCGGTACTCGGCGGTCCGGTGGCGGACCGTCTCGATTCGGTCGGCGGCGACGCGGACCTCCCAGACGACGTGGCCGTTCGCGCCGGGGCGGACGATTGGCACGCCGTCGACCACGTCGTCGCGCTCGGCGTGGACGTGACCGCCGAGGACGAGGTCCACGTCGCACCGGGCGACGAGTTCGTCGTCGCCGCTCCCGAGGTGCGAGAGCGCCACGACGAGGTCCGCGCCGTCGGCCCTGAGCGCGTCGGCGGCGTCTGACGCGACCGCGTAGGGGTCGGCGAAGTCGAGGTCGGTCGCCTCGGGGTTGATAGAGCCGGTCGCGGGGTCGGTGACGCCGAAGAACCCGAGCGTCAGGCCGTCTATCTCGCGGGTCGTCCGCGGGACGCTTCCCTCGGCGGCGGCGAACCGACCGCCGCCCTCGCCGCGGACGTTGCTCGTGACCCACGTCGGCCGGCTCGCGGCGACGAGTTCCCGGGTCCGGGTGGCCCCGTAGTCGAAGTCGTGGTTGCCGAACGTCTCGAGGTCGGCGTCCACGGCGTCGTAGAAGTCGAGCGCCTGCCCGCCGCGCTCGACGAGAGAAAGGACGCCCGGCGCGGTGTTGTCGCCGGTGCCGACCACGAGGGTGTCGTCGCCGTCGAGGGCGCGGACACAGCCCGCGAGACGGCCGGCGCGCTCGGTGTCGTCGAAGACGTTCTCGATGTCGGAGTAGTGGAGGAGCCGAGGCATTCGCTTCTCGAATGTGGCGGTGCGGGCGGATAAGAAGCCGTCGGGACGGCCCGCGACGTCGACGCGGACCGAACCGAATCGGACCGAACCGAAACGGTTGCCGCGGTTACTCGCCGCCTTCTCCTTCGAGTTCGAACGCGACTTCGACCTCGGCTTGGTACTCCCGCGTCTCGACGGACGCGAGTTCGACGCCGAGCTCCTTTACTTCGACCCAGTGGACGCCCGCGAGCGTCTCCTCCGCGCGGTTAATCGCGTCGTCGACGGCGGCGTCGAAACTCTCTGCACTCCGACCGACGAGGGTGATTTTCTTGAACACCATCTCGTCGGACCCTTCGTCTTACTATCACAAATAATCGTCCCCGGCTCGGCGACTCGGCGACGGGGAGGTCGGGGCGGTTGGAGCGGTCGGGGCGGTCGGGGCGGTCGGAGCGACCCCCGACGCGCCGTCGCGGGACTCACTCGTCGGGGCGGTACGGGCGCGCGGTCTCGGCCCACGCCGCGACGAGCGTCCGCCCCCACGCCACGGCCGAGGGGTCGTAGCTCACGACCAGCGCCTCGGGGCCGCCCATGTGGTCGTAGACGACGAGCGTGACCGAGGCCGTCGTCGGGCGGTTCATCACCACGACGCCGAACTCCGGTTCGTCGTCGACCGCGGACACGCGGACGCCGGCGTCGACTATGGCGTCGAGGCCGTCGGGATAACGGTTCGAGAGCCAGTCGAGCGACTCCGCGGAGAGCACGAGTGTGGCGCCGTCCCCGAGCCGCATGAGCTGTTCGCGCGCCTCGGGCCAGCTACTGAACAGAAACGGGCCGTTGAAGCCGATGACCTCCGTCACCTCGCCGAGGTCGAAATCTATCGATACCCGCCGTTCCATCGACGTGAGGTCGCCCGTACAGACGACCGCGTCGCGGAACAGCGAGGGCGGCGGATTGACCGACTCGGGGAGGCGGTCGAGCACCGGTCCCGCGTCGAGCACGTTCGCCATGGCCCGGAGCGCCTCGTCGTGCGTCTCCAGCGCGACTCGCCCCGCCGTCGTGGCGGCGAACCCGCCGTCCGACCGTTCGACCAGACCGAGGTCGACGAGTCGCTCGACGGCGCGGTCGACGGTGGACCGAGAGACAGAGAGCGCGCGGACCAGTTCGGCTTTCGATAGCGGCTCCGACGAGAGCGCCTGAAGAATCTGACTGCGGCGACCGACCGCCTCGAACGCGTCGGCGGCGTCCTCGTCGTCTTCGTCCCCGTCGCCGACCCAACTCGACATCGGTATGAACGTCTCAGCCCGTGTACAAATGTATATCGGGACTCGGCGAGATTCGGCCACGGTCGGCTGATTGGGTCGGAGTGTCGTTCGCTCCCGTCGTGTCAGCGAGGTTCTCTTTCGAGCCGGCGCTCCAACGCGCCGACCACGTCGGAGAGGTGTGCGGTGCCCCAGACGGCGACGATGACGCCGCCGACGGCGTCGAACACGAGGTCGAGGAGCGTGTCGTCGAGGCCGTACTGCGTCAGCACCGACCCGGTGCCGGCGAGCGAGGCCGCCCCGGAGATGGCGAACTCGATGACCTCCCAGAAGACGCCGAACGCGAGGACGAAAAGCAGGATGAAGACGAACATGAACCGCGGCGGCAGGTAGATGTCCGCCGTGTGCTCGTCGACCGCGCGGACGGTCGCGTAGCCGGCCGCCGCGACGACCGACGACGACAGCGCGTGGGTGAGATGGTCCCACCACCAGACGCCCGAGTAGAAGCTCGTCTCCGACCCCGGAAAGCCGACCGTCCCGAGCGCGTGGAGGAACGCCGCCGAGGATATCCAGAGCGTCAGCCCGGCGTCCATCGGGATGCGGTAGTCGCGTTCCAGCATCGCCGGCAGGTACGTCACACCGAGGCCGACGAGCGCGTTGACGACGATACCGAAGTTCCCGCGGTCGAGGCCGATGAAGACGAGGCCGACGAGGACCACCTGCATCGCCCGCGAGAGCTGGGACTGCCGTCGCTCGTCGATGCGGAAGTACGAGCGAATCCTCACGGCGACTCACCACCTTCCGACGCGCGGGCGTCCCCGTCCGCCTCCGCCGCCTCCGACTCCTCGGCTATCTCCGCCACCTCCTCCGGGAGCCGCTCGCGCGAGCCGGCCCGGCGGCGGAAGTAGTACTCGAACAGCAACCCGGCGGCGAGACCGGCGACGGTGGCGGCGACGAAGTCCCACATCAGCCCGGTCTCGATGACCTCGTCGGGGCGGCCGTTCAACAGCAGGCGCGTCCCGAGGTAGAGGTCCGAGAGCCACTGGACGACCGCCCAGACGCCCGCGGCGGCCATCGTGGCGATGACGACGAAGAAGACGGCGAAGGAGTGGTTCATCCGGACCGGCGTGAACACGTCGAGTTCGACGGCGACGATGAGCGCGATGGCGGCCACCGCGAGGTACGTCGAGACGCGGCCGGTGAAGGTCACGCCGCCGATGGTCTGGCCCCGAACGAGGACGCGGGCGACGAGCGGGAGCGAGGCGAGCGCGACGACCTCCCACGGAAGCATCGCTCGCGGTTCGCGGAAGGCGACGGCCGGGACGACGGTGACCGCGGCGACGACGGCCGCGAACCCGCCCCAGACGAGGTCGCCGCCGGTGACGACGCTCCCGACGGCGACGGCGACGAGGAAGCCGACGAACAACCACGCGAGCGCCGCGTTGAGCCGTCTGCTCCGGACGAATCGCGCCAGCTCCGTCTCTGCGGCCTGCGACATGCTCGTCCGTTAGCGACGGGTTGAGAAAACGTTTGGGCGAAGACGCCCCGTTTCGATTACGTGTTCGTGCCGTGAACGACCTCGTAGTCGTTCCCACCACCGTTCGACACGCCGATGATTGCCCACTCGTATGGAAGGTCGATACCGCGAAGCCGCTCTCGAAGCGAGCCGATGTGGTCGTCCCACGTCACGAAACAGCGGAACCGATACGGTGTCTCGGTTCCGCCGTCAGCGAGCACCGGACGGCATTCGGTCGCTTCGCGCGAACTCAGTGCGGTCACGTGGACCGTACGCCACTTGCGTTCGGCCAGCATATCGGGTCCGTCCCCAGAGACGGAGTAGCCGAGCCGGCCGAATATCGACCGAGCCTCCTGAACAGGAGGCATCGAAGCCTGGGCCATGCACGTCTACGTACACCCGCACTCCTGATAAAGATTGTCACGGTATACCATACCAATAACTGGCTAGCGGCCGCGCCGGACGCTCGACTACTCGTGAGCGGCGTCCCACTCCTCGGGCTTGCGGACGTTCCCGCAGTTGTTGCACTCGATGCGGGCCATCGTGTCCATCGCGGTGTCGAACGAGTCGCAGTTCCCGCAGAGGTAGCCCCATCGGTTCTCGGCGTCCTCGGTCGAATAGACGACGTAGAACGGCCCCTTCGAGCCTCGCTCTGGCTCGTCGGTGGCGACGAAGACGGTCTTACCGCTCGATACGGTCTGGGTCTGAAGTTCGGCCATGCCACCGCTTCGCGCGGGGGCGGCTTAAGAAATTGGTCCCTACGTCCGGAACGACTCGCCGCACCCGCAACTGCTCTCGGCGTTCGGGTTGTTGACGTGGAAGCCCGCGCCCTGCAGGCCGCCCTCGAACTCGAGGGTGGAGCCGCCGATGTAGTTCATGCTCGCGGGGTCGACGAACACGCGGAGGCCGTGCTGTTCGACGACCGTGTCGTCGTCTTCCGGTTCGTTGTCGAAGCGCATCCCGTAGGACAGCCCGGCGCAACCGCCCTGCTGGACGAACAGCCGGAGTCCGGCCACGTCGGTGTCCATCGACTCTCCTTCGAGGAGGGAGACGGCCTCGTCCGCGGCCGCGGGCGTGACCGTCACCGCCACATCGCCGCCGCCACTCGCGGATTCCGTGCTCATACGCCCCACTATACTGTGGGAACGGATAACTGTGGCGCAGGCGGAACTTCGCGCGCCGCTCCGGTAGGGTGCGACTACCGGACGAAAAACGGGGGGAAACGACTCGAACCGGTCGTTTTCTCCCGACCCGCCTACTCGTCGAACCGCTCGCGGACGCTCTGGGCGTGGGCGTCGAGGCCCTCGGCCTCGGCGAGCGTCGTAATCGTCTCCGAGAGCTCCGACAGCCCCTCGCGGTCAAGGCGCTGGACCGTCGTCGAGCGAACGAAGTGGTCCACGGAGAGGCCGCCCTGTCGCTTCGCGCCGCCGCCGGTCGGGAGGACGTGGTTCGTCCCGGAGGCGTAGTCGCCGGCCGCGACGGGCGTGTACGGGCCGAGGAAGACGCTCCCCGCGGAGTCGATGCGGTCCAACAGCGCCTCGTCGTCGTCGGCCTGAATCGTCAGGTGCTCGGCGGCGTACTCCTCGGCGAACAGCACCGCCTCGGACATCGACCGCGCGAGGAGGACGCCAGACGCGTCGCCTTCGAGCGCGGCTTCGATGGTCTCCGTGCGCTCGCGCTCGCCCGCCTGTCGCTCGACCTCCGCCACGACGTCCGCGGCGAGGTCGGCGTCGTCGGTGACGGCGACGACCGAGGCGTTCGGGTCGTGTTCGGCCTGCGCGACGAGGTCGGCGGCGACGAACCGCGCCTCGGCGGTCTCGTCGGCGACGACGAGCACCTCGGAGGGGCCGGCGAGGAAGTCGATGTCCACGTCGCCGCGGACCTCGGCTTTCGCCGCCGTGACCCACTTGTTGCCCGGCCCGACGACCTTCTGGACGGCCTTCACCGTCTCCGTGCCGTAGGCGAGCGCGGCGATGCCCTGCGCGCCGCCGACCGAGTAGACCGCGTCCGCGCCAGCGACGTGCATCGCGGCGAGCGTGACGGGGTTCATCGGCTCCGCGGGCGGGGTGGCGACCGCGACGTGTTCGACGCCCGCGACCTTCGCGGGGATGACCCCCATGAGGACGCTAGACGGGTAGGCGGCGGTGCCGCCGGGGGCGTAGACGCCGACCCGGTCCAGCGGCCGGTAGCGACGACCCAGTTCGCGGGTGCCCGCGTCACCGAACTCCTCGCGCCAGTCCTCGGGGACTTGCTTTTCGTGGAACTCGCGGACGTTCGCCGCGGCGTCCTCGATGGCCTCGCGCACGTCGTCGTCGATCTCGTCGTAGGCGCGCTCGGCGGCGTCGGTCACGTCGATGTTGCCGACCTGGACGCCGTCGAACTCGTTTGAGAACTCCCGGACCGCCACGTCGCCCTCGCGGCGGACCCGCTCGACGATGTCGCGCACGTCGGACCGGACCTCCCCGACGCCGGCGTCCCGCTCGAAGAATGCGCGGCGGGCGTCGGTGCCGAGGTCGGCCAGCTCGCGAACCTCGATGTTCATACCCCGGCTTTGCGGCCGGCGCGAAAAGTCGTTGCGGAAGCGGTGGGGCGGCGGCCGGCGGCTGTTCGGTTCTCCGGACAGTCGCGGAGCCGCCCCGACGTCCGTCGTTTTCGCCCCGTCACCCGAGGAGCGTCGAGTACAGGAGCCAGCCGTTCAGGACCACGATAACGGCGATAACGATACCGAGGACGCCGGTCGTGGTCGCCCGGTTGCGGAAGTTCCCCATCAGCGACGCCTCGTGGGTGAACCAGAGGAGCGGAATCAGGACGAACGGCAGTTCGAAGCTCAGCGCGACCTGCGAGGCGACGAGCACCGACGTGGGGTCGAAGCCCGCGGCGACGATGAGGAGACTCGGCACGAGCGTGACCGACCGGCGGAGCCAGACGTTGACGTTGAGGTCCAGAAAGCCGTCCATGACGGTCTGGCCGGCCATCGTCGCCACGAGCGACGACGAGAGCCCGGCGGCGATGAGCGCGACGCCGAACGCGAGGCTCGCGTTCGCCCCGAAGACGCCGGTGAGGGTGACGTACGCCTCTTCGAGCGTCTCGATGCCCGTCCCCTGAAGCGCGGCGGCGGCGACGATGAGCATCGCGGCGTTCACGAACATCGCGCCGAAGAGCGCGACGACGGTGTCGAGACGCTCCAGCCGGAAGTGGCGGCGGTGGACGGCCTCGGTGTCGCCGTCGGACTCGATGAGTCGGTCGCGGCGGTCCTGGACGATATACGGGTGGAGGTAGACGCTGTGCGGCATCACGGTCGCGCCGAGGATGCCGATGGCGACGTACAGCGCCGAGGCGTTCGGCACGGTCGGGACGAGGCCGGACGCGACGGTCGACGCGGTCGGCCTCGCCAGCGCCATCTCGAAGACGAACGAGAGCGCGATGACGCCGACGAGCGCCATGATGGTGAGTTCGACCCAGCGGAACCCCCGTTTGTGGGCGGTCCGAACGCCGAGCAGGGCGAACGAGCTCACCGCCGCGAGGACGGCCCCGGCCCACAGCGGCAGTGAGAAGACGAGACTGAAGCCGATTGCGGCCCCGATGATTTCGGCCATGTCGGTGGCGACCATCGCCAGCTCCGCGGCGGCCCACAGGACCACGACGACGGGGCCGGAGAACCGCTCGCGGCAGAGCTGTGCCACGCCCTTCCCTGTGGCGATACCGAGCTTGGCCGCGAGCACCTGAATCCCCATCGCCATGACGCTGGCGAGGACGATGACCCACAGCAGGGCGGGGCCGAACTTCGCGCCGCCCGAGATGTTGGTCGCCCAGTTGCCGGGGTCCATGTAGGCGACGCTGATGATGAAGCCGGGACCGAGATACGAGAGCAGTTCGCGGAGCGAGGTGCGCATCTCTTACCGCCACCCCGATTGTTCACACATGCAAACGTCTGAGTTGTCCATGTCTAAATTATAGTTTCGCGTACTCAGTAAAACTGCTGTCGATTGTTTCACACGCGAACCAATGCCACGCCCTCAGTCGGAGGGTGCGACGGGCGACCCGGCGGTGACCGGAAAGCGTCGTCCGCGACCGGACAACGGGGAACGCCGGCGCTCGCCTCTCACGACGGGGTTAACGCGACTATGCCACGTGGCGCTGTTCCGTGTACGTCAACGTCCGGTCGTCGGTCTCGATGGTCGACTGGACCGTAATCCAGCCGTCCGCCTGCCGGACCGCGAACGCCTCCGAGTACGACAGTTCGACGCGCTTTGTCGTCGTGTACGACTCGCCGGCCGCGAGGTCGCCGACCGCCTGCGACCCGCGCCAGACCTCGTCGTCCGGGTCGGTGCCGTTGCCGACGAAGATGCGACTGTAGACGGTGACGCCGGAACTGCCTGTGTCCTGCTGGTTCGTAATCGTGCTCGTCACGTCGCGGCAGGTCTGGCCGCACTCCTCGATGTCGTCGACGACGACGCCGAACGGCGGCACCGATTCGGTCGCGGTCGCGGTCGCGTCGCCGCTGTCACTACTTCCGCCGTCGTTACTTCCGCTGTCGCTCCCGCCGCTGTCGCCGCCGTCGTCGGGCGGCGCGGTCGTCTGCGTGGGGAACGCTCCGTCGGAGTCGTCGGCGGAGGTTGTGTCGGCGAACGGTCCGACTCCGGTCAGGAACGCGGCCGAGATACCGGCCGTGAGGAGGACCAGAACTGTCGCGGCGACGAGGAGTGTGCGTCTCATATGAAGTGGAAATTCGGATTGGATGGGTGTCGTTTAACGCAGTTGTCGGCTATCTTCGGGTCACACTTAGTTACGCACCCGAAAAGCCGTCGGCGCGGTCGCTTAGCGAGTCCCCAAGCGAGCCGTCGAGCGCCCCGGTCAGGAAGTCACTAACGATGCGGTGGACGTCCAAGACGAACTCCGGAACCGGGTCCGGGAGCTCGCCCGGCGGCCCCTGCTGGCCGGCCTCTGACGCGGGGGACGATTCGCGTGCGTTCTCGGACGGTGCGGCGGCGGCGACGCCCGCGGTCGCGACGAGGACGGCGAGCGCGACGCCGACGAGGGTGAGTCTGCGTCGGTTCATCGTGAATCGCAGTCGCTCTTCGGGGGGCGAGGGTGATGAAAAGCGGACACCGTGGCGGGCGTTTTGCGTCGGTTTCGCCGAGTTTCGACGCGGTTTACGGCGAATTGCCGCCGGTTCGGTGCCGTTACTGGTTCAGCGCTTCGCGCATGGCGGCGAACCCGGCTTCGGGGTCCACGTCCGCGCCCTGCGCCTCCAGCGCCTCGCCGAGGGCCGTCAGGAGGAACGAGACGTTCTCCGGCCGCGCCGAGTGGCCCATACAGCCGATACGGAAGATGTCGCCCGCGAGCGCGCCGAGGCCGCCGGCGATTTCGAGGTCGTACTGTTCGAGCACGTAGTCGATTGCCTCGCCCGCGTCGACGCCGTCGGGGACGAGCACCGCGTTGAGGCTGGGGAGCCAGTAGCCGTCTTCGGGGTTGAGACCGAGGCCCATCGCCTCGACGCCGGCTTTCAGCGCGCCCGCGACCCGGCGGTGGCGCGCCCACCGCGCCTCGATGCCCTCTTCGGCGACCAGTCGGAGCGCCTCGCGGATGGCGTAGACGTTGGTGATGGGCGCGGTGTGGTGGTACGAGCGGTCGTCGCCCCAGTAGCCCTCCAACAGCGACAGGTCGAGGTACCACGAGCGGGTGGGTTCCTCCCGCGAGAGCACCTTGTCCATCGCGCGGTCGTTGAGCGTCAGCGGGCTCGCGCCCGGCGGGCACGACAGGCACTTCTGCGGGCCGGAGTAGGCCGCGTCGATGCCCCAGTCGTCGACTTCGAGTTCGACCCCGCCGAGCGAGGTGACGGTGTCGGCGACGACGAGCGCGTCGTGGTCGTGGGCGATGCTCGTCAGCTCGGGGACGCTCGGCTGTTTCACGCCCGTCGAGGTCTCGGCGTGGACGAACCCGAACACGTCCGGCTGGTACTCGTCGAAGGCGTCCTGTACGTCCGCGGGGTCGAGCGGCTCGCCCCACGGCGCGTCCACGTGGACGACCTCGCCGCCGGCGCGCTCGGCCATCGACTCCATGCGCCCGCCGAAGTAGCCGTTCGTCGGGACGAGCATCGTGTCACCCGGTTCGACGAGGTTGCCGATGGCCGCCTCCATCGACGCCGAGCCGGTCCCCGAGACCGGAATCGTCCACTTGTTGTCGGTGCGGAACGTGTAGCGCATGAGCTCCTGCACCTCGTTCATGATGTCGATAAACGACGGGTCGAGGTGGCCGACGAGCGGCGTGGACATCGCGCGGAGCACGCGCGGGTGGACGTCGCTCGGGCCGGGGCCCATCAGCGTGCGATTCGGCGGAGTGAGTTCGCCGACATCGGGTGCATCGGACATGGTCTGACTTGACGTGCCACGCAAACCGGCAAAAACGATGTGATTGCGGAACGTCGTGAAACGGGCCAGATATCGACCGGCCCCCCAGCACGCTCACCCCGACAGCGCCTGCGCGACCTTCTCTATCGGGTGCGGCGGTCGCCGCGCCGCCTCGTCCCTGTCTTCGAGTTGCGTCCGACACGACGCGCCGGGGGCGACCACCTCGTCGCCCGGACTGTCGTCGACCTGTTCGAACAGGATGTCTCCCATAGCCTTCGAGAGGTCGTAGTGTTCGGCTTCGTAGCCGAAACTCCCGGCCATGCCGCAACAGCTCGAATCGAGCGGGTCGACCTCGTAGCCGACCCGCCGGAGGACGCCCACCGCGTGGTGGTCCTTGTTCAGCGCCTTCTGGTTGCAGTGGCCGTGGTAGGTGAGCGAGCCGAACGCGCCGCCGTCGGCGACCGCCGAGGCGACAGGTCCGGCCGCGTCGTCGCCGTCGGCCGAGCGCCCGCGAATCGGGAGGGCCTCGTCCAGTCGGTGGGTGTCGAGGAACTCCATGACGCCGTAGGCGGCCGCGGCGACCGGGGCGACCGCGTCGTCCGGCAGGAGGTCGGCGTACTCGTCTTGGAACATCACCGCGTCCGAGGGCTCGACGAAGACGACGGACCAGCCGGTTTCGACCGACGGGCGGAGCGTCTCGACGTTGTGGCCCGCGCGCCGCCGCGCGAGGTCGAGGAAGCCGCCGGAGTAGGCGGCGCGACCGCTCGGCTCGACGCCCTCCGCGAGTCGGACGTGGACGCCGGCGGCCTCCAGCACGCGAACCGCCGCCTTCCCGATTTCGGGCGTGACGTAGTTCGTGTAGGTGTCGGGAAACAGGAGGACGCGGTGGTCGGCATCGCTCGCCGGCACGCGGGGCCGTCGCCCGTCCATCCACGATTCGAGCGTGTCGCGGGTGAAAGAGGGGAGCGACCGGTCGGGGGCGACGCCCGCGAGCCGCTCCATCGCGGCCCGCGCGCCCGGTAGCTCGGCCGCCCAGTTCGAGACGGGCGCGAGTGCGCTCCCGACGCCGGCCAGCCGGTCGATGTTGGCGAACAGGCGCTCGCGGAGCGACGCGCCTTCCTCGGCGTGGTGGGCGTGTTTCACCTCGGCTTTGAGCTTCGCCAAGTCGACGCCGGTCGGGCAGTCGTTCTGACAGCCCTTACAGCCGACGCAGAGGCCGAGGACCTCCTCTTGGAAGCGGTCGGAGTGAATCTCGTCCTCCGGGAGGTCGCCGCTGATGGCCGCGCGGAGCATGTTGGCCCGCCCGCGGGTCGTCTCGGCCTCGTCCTTCGAGGCGCGGTAGGTCGGACACATCGTCTCCGAGCCGGTCTGCCGGCAGGTCCCACAGCCGTTGCAGAGTTCGACGAGGTGCGAGAAGCCGCCCTCCCCGTCGAAGTCGAGCGTCGTCGCGGGCTCGATGGACTGGTAGGCCGCGCCGTACCGGAGGTTCTCGCGCATGTCCGCGCCGACGCCGCGGTCGCCGTCCGGGCCGAGGTCGTCGGGGCCGTCGCGGTAGACGACGTTGCCGGGGTTCATGCGCCAGTCGGGGTCGAACGCCGTCTTCAGTTCCTTGAACGCGCCCCAGAGTTCGGGACCGTACATCTTGGGGTTCCACTCGGTGCGGGCCATCCCGTCGCCGTGCTCGCCCGAGAAGGCTCCCCGGTGGTCCAACACGAGGTCGGTCACGTCGTCGGTGATGGCGCGCATCGTCTCGATGCCCGCGCCGTCTTTCAGGTTCAAAATGGGGCGGATGTGGAGCGTCCCCGCGCCGGCGTGGGCGAAGTACGCGGCCGACGTGCCGTGGTCCTCTAGCACGTCCTCGAACGACTGGACGTACTCCGCCAACTCCTCGGGCGGGACGCTCGCGTCCTCGATGAACGGGTAGGGCTTCGGGTCGCCCGGCAACGACATGAGAAGCGGTATCGCCGCCTTGCGGAGCTTCCAGAGGTCCGCCTGCGCCTCGGGCGTGTACGCCTCGATGGCTTCGAACGCGCCGCCGCCGTCGGTGGCGGCACCCGCCGCTGGCTCGTCACCCCCCACCGGTTCGTCACCCGCCGCCGACTCGGCGTCGCCGTCTCGCAGGAAGTGGTCGTTCGCTTCGCGAATCACCGCCTCGAAGTCGTCGTGCAGTTCGGAGTCGAACTCCAGCATCAGCGCCGCCGCCGTCCCGTCGGGAATCTCCTCGACGTACTGGGCGTACTCGCTGGACTCGGCGGCCATCCGCAACACCTCGTCGTCCATGAGTTCGACCGCGCTGGCGTCGAAGTCCAGCGCGTCGGGGACCGCCGCCATCGCCTCGACGAGGTCGTCGTAGGCGTAGAGGACGAGCGCCGTCTCCTCGGGAACCGTCACGAGAGACACCGTGGCCTCGACGACGACGCCGAGGGTGCCCTCCGCGCCGACGAACAGCTTCGAGAGGTTGACGACCGTCTCGCCGTCGTCGGTCTCGGAGACGACCTTGTGGAGGTTGTAGCCCGACACCGACCGCTTGAGGCTCGGATACCGCCGCTCGATTTCCTCCTCGTGGTCCTCGACGAGGCCGAGGACGGTCCGGTAGAGGGCGGCCTCGCGGTCGTCTTTTTCGACGATGTGGTTCCACTCGTCGCCCCCGACGACCACGTCGCGGGTGTGGACGACCGACCCGTCCGCGAGCACGACCCGCAACTCCTCGGTGTAGGCGTCGGTGATGCCGTAGCGGACCGAGTGCGCGCCCGTGGAGTTGTTGCCGATGCCGCCGCCGACCGTCGCGCGGTTCGACGAGGCGGGGTCCGGCGCGAACTTCAGGCCGTGCTCCGCGAGGCGGTCGTCGAGGTCGTCCTGCACCACGCCGGGTTGGACCCGCGCCCGCCGCGCGTCGGGGTCAACGCAGACGATGTCGTCCATGTACTTCGAGCAGTCGATGACGACACAGCCGGGACCGACGGTCTGTCCCGCCAGCGACGACCCCGCCCCGCGCGGGAGCACGGGCACGTCGTGTTCGGCGGCCGTCCGCACCGCGGCGCGCACGTCGTCCTCGTCGCGGGGGACGACCACGCCCGCCGGGCGCGCCCGGTAAATCGAGCCGTCGGTCGCGTACAGCACCTGCGCGTACTCGTCGAACCGCACCTCGCCGGAGACGACGTCCCGGAGGTCGGCGGCGAGGTCGGCGTGTTCGGCTACGTCGACCACGTCGTAGTCGCGCGACTCCTGAAATCGCTGGAAATCTCCCCGTCTCTCGCCGTTCGTTTCCGCCGTGATTCGCGTCGCCCGCGGAGGGCCGTCGCCAGACATTATCACATATAATCGTTCAGGATAGCAAAAACCTGTGTGTGACTCGCCACGTTTGCCCGAAGCGGTAGTCGTTCGCGGCGGGCCGGCTTCGTCGCACGGGGTCTGAGCGGGGGTTGTACGGGTTTTCACCCGGCTGAGACCTCGGCTACTGCGGCGGGTTCCGGGGGTAGTTCCCGACGCCGGTTCGGAGTTCGCCGTCGGCGACGACCCAGCCCTGTCGGTCCGCCGGGAGGTCGTAGGCGGCGACGTGGTCGACGTACTCGTTGTAGTTCCAGCCGCCGACCCACCACGAGTTCGCGCCGCGGAGTTCGACGCTCACCGAGACGTTCGTCGTCGCGGGGCCGTCGTACTGCACGAACAGCATCGACTCGTAGTCGTAACACCGGGTGTCGTCGCCCTCGCTCGGCCAGTCGCAGGGGACGAGCCGGGCGTTCTCGCGGGGTTCGAACAGCGGTTCGGTCCCCTCGGGCGCGAGCGTGTCGATGGACTGGTTCACCCGCACGTCGGCGGACAGGTCTATCGCGTCGTGTTCGACGCGGAGCGTGTCGGAGTCGTTCCGACTGTACTCGCTCGCCGGAATCCGCTCCCAGCGGACGAGTCGGTCGTTCTCGACGACGCTCCGGTAGTACGTCGGGTCGGCGGGAATCTCGTCGGCCCGGAGGCGGAGCATCGGACCGTACTCCGTCTCGGCCACGGCGTACCCCCAGCCCGCCGGAAGCAGGTACTCGCGGGACTCGACGGCGTCGCCGACGGCCGAGGAGCCGTCGCTGACGGGAAGCGGGACGAGGACCGTCACGTTCGAAACCGGTTCGTCCGCCGAGATGCGGACGCTGTAGTCGTACTGGCTCCCGTAGGAGTCGAGAAACGAGAGCCGGCCGAACGCCCAGATCCCGCCGGCCGCGACCGCGACCACGACGAGCGCGGCGACGACGACGATACCGAGTGTGCGGAAATTCACGGAAATCACCGGGCCGGCCCGCCCGCTCAGACCGCCGCCCCTCCCGCGGCGGTGCCCGCGGTCGAGTCCACGAAGTCCGCGAAGTCGGCGGCGAACGTCTCGACTTCGTCCCAGTCGGTGTACTCGTAGTCCCGCGAGGCGTCCGTGTCGCCGGTCGCGCCCTTGGCGATGCGCTTCATCACCATCCGGGTGAGAAAGCCGTACTCGGAGTACCGAAGCGCGCCCCCGAACGCGGCCATCCGCTCGGGGTGCCAGCCGCTTTCCTCGACGAACTCGTCGATGTACGTCGCGACCTCGGCGCGGGCGTCCTCGTCGTCGAGCGCCGACGACAGCGACACCTGGAAGAAGCCGTTGGGCCGCGCCTCGATGTCCTCGCGGTACTCGCGGACGAACGCGTACACCTGCTTCGAGTGCGCGCCCATGTGAATCGACGACCCGACGAGCACCGCGTCGGCGTCGGCGACCGCCTCGCCGGCGGCGTCGTCGGTGACCGACTCGGTCCGCACGTCGTACCCGTGGGCCGCCAGCGCCATCGCGATGCGCCCGGCTATCTTCTCCGTCTGTCCCTCTTTGCTCCCGTACGCGACGAGTATCGTTCCCATACAGTTCACCGCGTTCCTGTTAGCTCGCTCACACCATAACGGCAGTCGGCACCTCTCAGTCGTCGGGAATCCGGCCGGACGACGCTCGGAGGAGGAACTGTTTTGCCCGTCGCCGCATCACTCTTGAATACAACTCATGAATATCCCGATGGGAACCTATCTGGTCACGCAGTCGGACCGCTCCGCCGGGCGGTCGACGCCCGACGTGGTGCGGGCCGCCGTCGACGGCGGCGTCGACGTCGTTCAACTCCGGGAGAAGCACGCGAGCGCCCGCGACCGCTACGCGGTCGGCCGCGAGGTCCGCGCCGTGACGGCCGACGCGGGCGTCCCGCTCGTCGTCAACGACCGGGTCGACATCGCGGCCGCCATCGACGCCGACGGCGTCCACCTCGGCGACGACGACGTGCCCGTCTCGGTCGCGCGCGAGCAACTCGGCGACGACGCCATCGTCGGCCGGTCGGTCTCGACCGTCGCGGGGGCGAGAGCCGCCGCGGAGGCCGGCGCGGACTACCTCGGCGTCGGCGCGGTGTTCGCCACCGACACGAAAGACACCGACCCCGAGCAGTCCGAAATCGGGACCGAGCGCGTGTCTGCCATCGCGGACGCCGTCTCCATTCCGTTCGTCGGCATCGGCGGCGTCACGCCCGACAACGCCGCCGACGTGGTCGCCGCCGGGGCCGACGGCGTCGCGGTCGTCTCGGCCATCACCGCCGCGGACGACCCCGCCGACGCGACCCGCCACCTCGCCGATTCGGTCGCCGCCGGGAGGGACCGCCGATGAGCGGACACGACGACGCTGACGGCGCGGGTGGACCGGGCGGTTCGGACGACGCGCCCGGTACGGGCGGCGTGCCCGACGTGGCGCTGGACGAGGCGCTCGCCGCGGTCGCGGGCGAGCAACCGCTCATCAACTCGGTCACGAACGACGTGACGGTCAACGACGTGGCGAACGTCACGCTCTACTGGGGCGGCCTGCCGGTCATGTCCGACGACGAGCGCGAGGTCGGCGACATGGTCGGTATCGCCGACGGCTGTCTGCTCAACATGGGGACCGTGAGCGAGTCCGGCGAGGAGACGATGCTGACCGCCGGGCGGGCCGCCAACGAGCGCGGCGTGCCCCTCGTCGTCGACCCCGTCGGCGTCGGCGCGACCCCGACGAGAGACCGGGTCGCGGACCGCCTCGTCACCGACCTCGACGTGGACGTGCTCAACGGCAACTACGGGGAGATATCCGCGCTCGTCGGCGACGACGCCGAGGTCCGCGGGGTCGAGTCGGTCGGCGAGTACGCCGAAATCGCCGCGGCGGCCGTCGAGTGCGCCCGGAAGACCGGCGCGGTCGTCGTCGCCTCCGGCGAGACCGACATCGTCGCCACCGAGGAGACCGCCTTCGAGGTCGACGCCGGCCACTCGATGATGGGCGGGGTCGTCGGCACCGGCTGTATGCTCGGCGTGACCCTCGCGGTGTTCGCGGCCGCCGTGGACGACCCGCTCGACGCGGCGCTCGCCGGAACCGCGGCGTACGGGCTCGCGGGCGAACTCGCCGCCGAGGGCGCGTTCGGCGACTACCGCGGCCCGGCGAGCTACAAAATCGCCTTCCTCGACGCGGTCGCGGGGCTCGCGGACGCCTCGACGCCGGACATCGCCGACCGAATCGACCGCATCGAGGTGCAATAGATGCCGGGGACCCCGCCCGACCCGCGGACGCCGCCGTACGCCCTCACCATCGCCTCCAGCGACTCCGGCGGCGGCGCGGGCATCCAGGCCGACCTGAAGGCGATGACCCGACTCGGCGTCTACGGCGGGTCGGTCATCGTGGCCGCGACGGCCCAGAACACCCGCGGCGTCGAGGGGTCGCACGTCCTCCCCGCCGAGTCGATTCGCGCCCAGTTCGAGGCCGTCGCCGACGACTTCGACATCGCGGCCGTGAAACTCGGGATGCTGGCGACGGCCGAGGCCGTCGAGACGGTCGCCGACTGCCTCGCCGACTGCGACGCTCCGGTCGTCCTCGACCCCGTGATGGTCGCCACCTCCGGCGACAGACTGCTGGCCGAGGACGCCGTCGACGCCTACGACGCGCTGTTCGCGCGGGCGACGCTCGCCACGCCGAACGCCGACGAGGCCGAGGCGCTGACGGGCGTGTTCCCCGACTCACCGACGGCCGTCTCCGAGGCCGCCGACTGGTTCTTCGACCGCGGCGCTGACGCCGTGCTCCTGAAGGGCGGCCACGTCGCGCCCGACGGCGACACCGTGGTCGACACGCTCGTCACGCCGACCGAGACGACGACGTTCGTCAACCCCCGCATCGACGCGACGGCGACTCACGGCTCGGGCTGTACGCTTTCGAGCGCCGTCGCCGCTCGCCTCGCCCGCGGCGACGACCTCGCCGACGCGGTCCGGCACGGCATCGAATTCACGCGCGCGACCCTCGCCGAACCCGCCGACGTGGGCGAGGGCGCGGGGAGCGTGAACCACCTCGTCGGCGTCGGCGACGGCTGGACGCCCGACGAGTCGTAAGCGACGACCGGCGACCGGCGACGCGGCTCTCCGACGGCCGCCACGCCCCTTTTTCCGGCTACGTGTCGTATCGCGAACATGGTCGACACACCAGCATCGAACGCGCTCCGCGCCCGAATCGAGGCCGGCGGCGTCGCGCTCGGCGTCCTCGACAACACCTACAGCCCGACGCTCGTGGAGTTCTACGGCGAACTCGGTCTCGACTTCGTCTGGCTCGACCTCGAACACGGCGGCCCCAGCCCGCTCGACTCGGGCGCGATGGAGGACCTCCTCCGCGCGGCGGAACGAACCGGCATCGAGCCGCTGGTTCGGCTCCCGACGGCGGACCCCGAGTTCGTCCGGAAGGCCCTCGACCTCGGCGTCAGGAACGTCTTCCTCCCGCGCGTGGAGTCGGCCGACGAGGTCCGCGCGGCGGTTCGGTCGGCCCGCTTCACCTACGGCGACGGCCCCGGCGACCGCGGCCTCGCGTCGCCCCGCGCCCGCCGGTGGGGCCTCGCCGACGACTACGTCGCGGCCGAGGACCGCGAGACGCTCGTCGGCGTGACCGTCGAGACCGCCGAGTCGCTCGCGGACCTCGACGCGATTCTCGACGTGCCCGAACTGGGCTTCGTCTTCATCGGGCCGTTCGACCTCTCGGTGGCGCTCGGCCACCCCGGCGAGATAGACCACCCCGACGTGCGGGACGCGGTCGAGCGCATCCGCTCGGCCGCCGTCGATGCGGGCGTCCCCGTCGGCGGCCTCGGCTTCGGCATGGACGACGCGAATCAGAAGGCGGAACACGGCTATCAGCTCATCAATCTCGGCAGTACCACCGGCGCGCTCAAGGGCGTCGTCGACGGCTGGCTCGACGACGCGGCGGTCGACCGCGAAGCGTAGCGCCCGCGCCTACTCTGTCGCGTCCGCCCCCGAGTCGGACAGCCGCATCGCCACGCTGTACATCTCGCCCGCGGACTCCGATTCGACCGCGTCGGCGACGCGCTCGACCTCGGCCGCGAGCCACCCGCCCATCGGGTCGGGAACCTCGGCCGCCAGCGACCTCGCCAGCGACGCGTGCGCCTCGACGTGGCCTTCGGACCACGGCACCGGGTCCAGTAGGGTCAGTTCGCGGTCGAAGCGCCAGTCGTACCCCGAAAACAGCGCCCCGAGCGCGTCGCCCGGATAGAACGTCAGCGCGGGTCGCCCGCGGGCCAACTGGCTCGCCGCGTTTTCGAGCGCGAACAGCTCCCGAATCGCGGCGTCGTCGGGGAGCGGTTCGTAGTCGTCGACGACGAGGTGACAGCCGGGCGCGGCGACCCGCGTTAGCTCCCGTGCGACGGCGGCGAGCGACTCGGGACCGATGAGGTTGAACAGCCCGTGGGCGGTGACGATACCGACCGAGTCGTCGGCGAGCGGGAGGCTCCGAACGTCGGCCTGAAGCACCGCGGTCCGCGCTCGGTCCGCCGGCTCGGGTGCCACCCGGTCGCGGACGAGGGCGGCGTGTTCCGGGTCGTTCGTGACGGCGTAGACCCGTTTCGCGCCCGCGTCGAGGAGTCCGGCGGTGGCGTTGCCGGTCCCCGCGCCGGCCTCCAGACAGACCGCGTCGCGGACCGGCCGGTCGTCGAGGGCGGCCGTGACGGTCGTTGGAACGTCCATTGGCGGCGGGTGGAATCGAGGCGGGAGTCGTCTCGCCTCGCTAGTGGTGGAGTTGCTCGGGCACGGGGCTCTCGTCGTGGCGGAGGCGCTCGATGAGCGACCGCTGGGCCGTCTCGTCCATGCCGTTGTACCGCGTCGCGGCGTCGAGGACCATCGCCACGAGCTTCGGGTCGCCCGGCGTGACGACGCTCGTGAGGCCCTGGGCGGCCGCGAAGTCGAACCGCTCGGCGATTTCGTCCGGGGCGTCGACCGGCTCGTACCAGTTGGCGAACGGCCGGTCCGCCTCGGGGAGGTCGTCGGTGTCGGGCCACGGGCCGCGAGCGAACGCCTTGATGCCGAGCGTCCCGATACCCGCCTTCTCGGCCGCCTCGAAGACGCCCGCGTAGTCGTGTTCGTCGTCGCCCTTGCCGACGACGACGGGGTTCAGCGGGAACATCAGCGTTTCGAGGTCGTCGATGCGGTCGATGGCGTCGCGGATGAGCCCCGGATTCCCGTGGCTCGTCAGCCCGATGTGGCCGATTTTCCCCTCGTCTTTCGCCTCGCGGAAGGCCGCGAGCGCGCCGTCGTCGGCCGTGATTTCGTCCAGTTCGGACTCGTATTCGAGGCCGTGGACCTGATAGAGGTCGATGTAGTCGACGCCGAGGCGGTCAAAGGAGCGGTCGAGCTTCCGCTTCGCGCCCTCGTAGCCCCGCTCTTGGGTCTTACAGCCGAGGAAGATGTCCTCGCGGTGCTGGCGGAGCTTCGGGCCCAGTTTGAGCTCCGCGTCGCCGTAGGTCGGGGCCACGTCGAAGTGGTTGACGCCCTTCGAGAGGACGTGTTCGACCATCTGGTTCGCGCCCTCCTGTTCGAGCCAGTTGAGCGCGATAGCGCCGAACGTTGCGATGGTACTCTCGTGGCCGGTGTCGCCGAGTGCGCGGGTCTGCATACGTCGAACGTCATCGCCGACGGGCAAAAACGTGTGTCTCGCCGACTCGACTGCCGGGTCCGTGCGAGCGGCGACGACGCCGCCGCGACCCGGTAACACTCGCGTCAGCGGATACTCAAGTCCTTGCGGCCCGTAAGACCGTCCATGGCAGACATCACGCCCACACCCGGCATCCACCACGTCACCTGCATCGCGGGCGACCCCCAGCAGAACCTCGACTTCTGGGTCGAGACGCTCGGACTCCGGCTCGCCAAGCGCTCCATCAATCAGGACGACCCCAGCACGTACCACTTCTTCTTCACGGACGCGGAGGGGACGCCCGGCACGAGCATGACGTTCTTCCCGTGGGAGAGCCTCTCGCGCGGGAAGGTCGGCACCGGGCAGGTCTCGCGGACCGCGTTCCGCGTGCCAGAGGGGAGCCTCGACTACTGGGAGGACCGGTTCGACGAGTACGGCGTCGACTACGACGACCGCGTCGAGCGGTTCGGCGAGACGGTCCTCCCCTTCAGCGACCCCGACGGCCTCCCGGTCGAACTGGTCGAAGTGGAGATTCCCGACGACGACCCGACCGTCCCGTGGACCGAGTTCGTCCCCGAAGACGTCGCGATTCGCGGCTTCCACTCCGTGACGCTCTGGCTGGCCGACCCTCAGCCCTCCGAAGACCTGCTCGAAACGATGGGCTTCGAGCGCGTCGGCACCGAGAAAGCGCAGGGCGACACCCCCGGCGACGAGCGGACGCGGTTCGCCGCGACCGGCACCGTCGGGAAGTACGTGGACGTGTTGCCGACAATCGAGAGCAGTCGGCAGGGCCTCGGCACGGTCCACCACGTCGCCTTCCAGACGCCGACCGACGAGGACCAAGAGGCGATGCGGAAGGCCGTCCAGTCGAAGGGCCTGCGCCCGACGGCCCAGATCAACCGCCACTGGTTCCGGTCGGTCTACTTCCGCGAGTTCGGCGGCGTGCTGTTCGAACTCGCCACGAGCGACCCGGGCTACACCGCCGACGAACCCCTCGACGACCTCGGCGGCCGCCTCGTCCTCCCCGGCGAGTTCGAAGGTCGGCGCGAGCAGATAGAGGCCGGCCTGACCGACGTGACGGTCCCGCGGGCCGAGTCGGCCGAAGCCGACGACTGAGCCCCGACCCCGAGTTTGTCCGGCACCGCTCCCGCCCGTCGGACGCGCTTTTTGCCCCGTGTTAACACCCCGTGAGCGACTGCGACGAGTGTCGCAATCACAAGTACCATCATCGCCCGCGACGCAGTGGTCCGTATTCAGGTGGATGACGTGACGGAAAAACGCGAATACACGGACGACTATCAGGACAAGACGCTGTACATCCCCGGTCCGACCGAGGTGCGCGAGGACGTCATCGCGGAGATGTGCCAGCCGATGTTCGGCCACCGGATGGACCGCATGACCGACCTCTATACGACCATCGTCGAGGACACGAAGGAGTTCCTCGGCACGGACAACGACGTGATGATTCTCACGGGGTCGGGCACCGAAATCTGGGAGTCCTCGACGCTCAACCTCGTCGACGAGAACATCCTCGTGCCGACCTGCGGGAGCTTCAGCGAGCGCCACGCGAACGTCGCAGAGCGCCTCGGCAAGAACGTCGACCGCATCGAGTACGAGTGGGGACAGGCCATCAAGCCCGAGGACATCCGCGAGGCGCTGGAGTCCAGCGACAAGCAGTACGACGTGGTCGCCACCGTGATGAACGAGAGTTCGACCGGCGTCCGCAACCCCATCGAGGAGATCGGCGACGTGGTCGCCGAGTACCCCGACACCTACTTCGTCGTCGACGCGGTGTCCGCCCTCGGCGGCGACTACGTCGACATCGACGAGCACAACATCGACGTCATCTTCGCCTCGTCGCAGAAGGCGTTCGCCATGCCGCCGGGGCTCGCCATCTGCACCGTCAGCGAGGACGCCTACGAGCGCGAACTGTCGAAGGACTCGGCGTCGTGGTACGGCGGCTTCCAGCGCGCCCTCGACTACTACGACCGCAAGGGCCAGACCCACTCCACGCCCGCGATTCCCATCATGCTCGCGTACCGAAAGCAGATGAAGTACATGCTCGAAGAGGGCCACGAGGGGCGCGACCAGCGCCACCGCGAGATGGCCGAGTACACCCGCGACTGGGCCTACGAGCACTTCGACATGTTCCCCGAGGAGGGCTACGAGTCCCAGACGGTCGCCTGCATCGAGAACACGCAGGGCATCGACGTCGCCGCCACTATCGAGGAGGTCAACGAGAAGTACGACATGGCGTTCTCGAACGGCTACGGCTCCGCGCTCGGCGAGAAGACGTTCCGCATCGGCCACATGGGCGAACACGACGTGGAGTCCATCAAGGCGCTGACCGACGCCATCGAAGACGTCGCGGACCTGTAGGGAAGCCCCGCCGCAGATGCCGCATCTCCAGTTCGACCTCGACTTCGAGGTCACGGCGCGCGAGGCGGACCAGTTCGCGACCGAGATGGCCGAGTTGTACGCCGAGCGAATGGACGCCGACACCGACTACGCCGCCGTCACCGTCCGCGAGGTCGAGGCGATTCACCTCGGTCGGGCGACCGGAGACGAGACCGTCGTGCTACAGGCCGACATCCGGGCGGGCCGGTCGACAGAGCAGAAGCGCGACCTCGCCCTCGCGGTCATCGAGGCCGTCGCCGAGCGGTTCGGCGTGCCGGAGTCGAACCAGAAGGTCGTCTTCACCGAACACGAGGGGAGCCAGATGATGGGCTACGACCGCGTCGGCGACGACTGGTCCGAGTCGGCCTGACCGGGGGCGGTCCGGAGTTCGACCGCGAAGACGGAACCGCAGGGGTCGTTGTCCTCGACCCACACGTCGCCGCCGTACTTCTCGACCAGCGACTGCACGAGGTACAGTCCGAGGCCGGTCCCACGGCTCTCCAGTCCCTTTTCGTCCTTGGCGAAAATCGACTCTTTCCGCTCGTCGGGCACGCCGCGCCCGTCGTCGGCAATTCGGACCACGACGCGGCCGTCGCCCTCGTGTCCCGTGACGGAGACGGCGAGGCCCGGTTCGCTTTTGTCCGTGTGCTGGACGGCGTTCGTCAGGAGGTTCCGGAAGACGGACCCGAGCATGTCGTCGGCGAGCACCGCGACCGCCGGCAACTCGGCGTCGACCGTCACGCTCGCGTTGGGTGCCATCTCTCGGAGCGACGCGAGTTCGGCTCTCAGCACGGGAGCCAGCCGGACCGGTTCGGTCTCGACGCCCCGCGTGCTCATCATCTCGGCCATGTCTCTGGCCGTCTTCGTCAGTTCGACCGCGTGGTTCGCCCGCTTCCGCACGATTTCGACGTATTCCCGGGCCTCGTCGTCGGAGACGCGCTCGGCGAGCAGTTCCGCGTAGGCGGTCACCAACTGCAGGTCGTTGCGAACGTCGTGGCGGACGACCTGATTCAACACCGCGAGTTCGTCGCGTTGCGTTTCGAGGAGGCGGTTCTGTTCGTGGAGTTCCGCCTCGTACCACTTCCGCGTCGTGATGTCGCGGGCGACGCTCAGGATGGCCGACTCCCCGCGGTAGGTCACGAGGCTCGAACTGATTTCGACGGGGAACTCTCGCCCCGATTTCGTCCGGTGGACCGTCTCGAACACCTGCGTGCCGTCGGCCGGCATCCGGGAGATGAGCCCCGAAATCTCGTCGTCGCTGAGTCCCGCGTCGATGTCGTGCGGCGTCATCGAGAGGAGTTCGTCCCGCGGGTAGCCGAACAGCCCCACCGCGGTCTCGTTCACGGTGAGGATGCGGTCGTCGGTGCCGAGGACCCAGACGGTGTCGTTCATGCCGTCGATGAGCTCTTGGTACTCCTCGCGGGCGCGCTTCAGTTGCCGCTCTCGCTTTCGGTGGTCGGTGATGTCCCGCGAGACGGCGACAACGCCCACGACCTCGCCCGCTACCCGAAACGGCGCGAAGCGGTAGCTCAGCGTCCGCGACTCGCCGTCCGGGGTGACGAGGTCGGCCTCGCCTTCGAGCGAGTCTATCTCGCCGTCGACGAGTCGCTGATACGGGTCGTCCGGGGAGTCCCTTCGAACCGCCTCGACGAGCGGGCTTCGCTCGCCTTCGAGTTCGGCCGGCGTCGTCTGGTAGACGTCGGCGAGGTACCCGCTGACGAGTCGGAACCGACCGTCGCGGTCGTACAGGCACGCGCCCTCTCGTATCTGCTCGAAGACCTCCTCGTAGACGAGCGACGGGTCGAACTCCCCCCGAGCGGGCGGTGCGACCACCCGCCCGACCCGGGCGGCCAGCTCGTCGTACCCCTCGCGGCCCCGCACCCGGACGTAGTCGGTGACGCCGGCGTCGAGGGCGTCGCTCGCCGTCAGCCCCCGCCTCCCGTCGGCGACGACGAAAAACGGCAGGTCGAGAGCGCGTCGCCGAACCGCGGCGAGGAAGTCGAGCGTGCCCATCTCCCCCGCGTCGGTCGACGCGACGACACAGTCGAAGCCGGAGTCGGAGTCGGAATCAGCACCGGAACCGGAGTCGGCACCGGAGTCGGAACCGAAGCCGGCGTCAGCGCCTTCTAGCCGTTCCAACGCCGCGGTGGCGGTCCGAACCCCCTCGACGTCGACCCGTGCCGCGCGCCGACGGACGGCCTCGACGACCGCCGCCGCGACGCTCGAATCGGCGACGACGAGGAGCCTAATCGAACCATCACCATCGTTCATCATATAAACCGCTCACGTCGGTCGGATATAAGGACCCGTGCCGACTCCCACGATTCGAGATGATTACCCGGTTGTAACACCCAGTAGCAACACTTTTGTGACGACCGCCGAGACCACGACGCCATGAGCGAACCCAGACTCGACGTATCGGCGGTGGCGGACGGCGACTGGCGGGGGTACCTCTCGGAGATGGGGCCCTCGTGGGTCGCGGGCGCGGTCGCGGCGGGGCCGGCGACGATGGCGACCGTGCTCACGGCCGGGGCGACGTTCGGTTACGCGATGCTGTGGGTCGTCGTGCTCTCGGCGGTGCTCGGGGCGTCGGCGCAGTACCTCTCGATGCGGCTCGGACTGCTTACGGAGGACGGCATCGTCTCGGTCGTGGAACGCGAGCTGGGCGACGGCTGGGCGTGGGTGCTCGTCGCCGACGCGGTGCTGGCCGCGGGGCTGGCTCAGTTGGTCATCATGCAGGGCCTTGCGAACGTGAGCGCGACGATAACCGGCGTCGACGCCCGCGTCTGGGGCGTCGCGTGGGCGGTCGTCCTCGCCGCCGGCCTCGCCGGGCGCGGCTACCGCTTCGTCGAACTCCTCGCGAAGGGGCTCGTCGCGGCCGTCGTCGCCGCGTTCCTCGCGTCGCTGGTTTTGGTCCCCATCGACCCGGCGGCCGCGGCCGGCGGGCTCGTCCCGCGAATCCCCGCCGGCGTCGACGGCGCGCTCGTCGCGGCCGGCATCCTCGGCGGCGCGGTCCACATCACGCTCATCACGATGCACTCGTACACGATGCGCGCCCGCGGCTGGACCACCCGCGACTACGGGCTGGCGACGTTCGACGTGGGCGCGTCGATGCTCGTCGCCTTCGGCGTCTACAGCCTCGCCATCTTCCTCGTCGCCGCGGGCGTCCTCCACGGTCCCGAGGTGGCCGCGGGCGACCTCACGGCGGTGGCGGCCGCGCAGGCGCTCGGCCCGATTGCTGGCGCGAACGCGCGGTGGCTGTTCCTCCTCGGGCTCCTCGGCGCGGCCGTCTCCACGCTCGGCGGCAACACCGTCGTCCCGCCGTACCTCGTCGCCGACAAACTCGGCTGGGGGACGGACCTCTCGGACGACCGATACCGCGCGCTCCTCGCGGGGGTGGCGCTGTTCTCCGGCGTCGGCGCGTTTCTCGGCGGGGCCTTTTTCCCGCTTCTCGTGTTGGTGCTGGCGTTCGGCCTCGTCGGCACGCCGTTCGCAATCACCGTCGTGCTCGTCTTGCTCAACGGCGACGCGGTCTCGGAGCCGAACTCGACGCTGGCGAACCTCGACGGCGTCGTCCTGTTCGGGGTCACGACGGTCCTCGCCGCGAACTTCGTCCGCTCGCGGGCGCTTTCGGACCTCGGCGACCCGCTTTCGGTCTTCGTCGTCGTCTTCGCCGCGGCGATGGGGGCGGCGACGCTCGGCCTGCTCGGCAAGTTCGTCCGCGAGGCGGTCGCGCGACCGACCGCGGCCTGACTGGCGGTCGTCGCGGCCCTACTCGCCGTAGCGGCCCGACGCCCGGTCGTACTTGGAGACCATCGCGACGACGGCGGTCCCGAGTCCGCCCGTCGCGGCCCAGAACTGCCACGGGAGCGACCCCGAAGACCCGCCGCTCGGGACGTAGGGGTACGACAGCGACCCCGCCTCGACGATGTCCGCCGACCCGGGCATGAGACCGGACCCCGGCTCGTTCGGAATCGCGCCCTCCTCGGCCGGGCCGCCGGGCTCGCCGCAGACGACCCGACCGACCATCCCGAGTTGCTTGTGCGGGCTACAGAAGTAGTCGTAGGTCCCCTCGACTTCGAAGGTGTACGAGAAGCTGGTTTCGGCCTCCTCCAAGAGGCCGCTGTCGAAACCGGACGCGTCCGCCGGGATGCGCTGTTCGGCCTGATTCGACTCGGCGTAGGCCGTCGCGGAGTGGCCGCCGCTTTCGAGGACCCACTCGACGGTGTCGCCGGGGTCGACGTGCAGTCCGATTGGGTCGAAATAGTACTCTCCGTCTTCTGTCACCATCTGGATAGTATGGGTGGTCGAACCGCCGCCGGACGCGCCGCCACCGGCGTCTGTGTCCCCGTCGGAACCGACGGTCGAGTTCCCGCTCGACGCCCCGGTGACACCCGTCGACGCCCCGAGAATGGCGATTCCACCCGCGATATTTTTCATGAACGTTCGTCTGTTCATAATGGTGTTTGAGTTCGTATTACCGCTGATACTGCCTACTACCTGACCGTTCGTATACTATCTTGTAGTTCTGTTGGTTCTCGAACATCCCGAAACAGAAAGAAAGATAACCGCTCGTCTGAACGCTTACGTGGCATCGTCGCTCCCGCGAATCCACGGTCGACCCACAGTCGTGGGAGCGTCAATCCGGCAGTAACGATTAGGTAAACCTATTGGTATATTCATGAAATTCGTGGTGAATCCGACCCGACGTTCGGCGGTGAGAACCGATGCGGCGTGAAACCGCAGTCATCCTGCTCCTCATCGCGGTCGTGCTACTCCCGATGTGGTACGTCGCGCTGACGAGCGGGACCGAGGGCGGCGGTATCGGCGTCGGCACCGGTGCAGAGCCGGTCGCCGTCAACACCTCGTCCGACCTCCAGCCCGCCAGCGGCTACCTCCCCGGCCCGGTCGAAGTCGGCGTCAATCAGGCCGGCGTCGTCGCGTGGGTCGCGCTCCTCGGGATGGTCGGCGTGATGGTCGGGACGAAGCGGTTCCTCGACCGCATCAGCCACCTCGGCGACTCCGTCGTCGCCGACGGCGGCCGCGCGACCGTCTCCGTCCCGCCGTACATGGAGACGGAGTCCCGGCGCATCCTCGACTACGTCCCGGCCGTGTCGTCGCGGACCGGACTGCTCGTCGTGGCGCTCCTCTCGTGGGTGGACGTGTCGTTCGCCGCCCTCCTCACGCTGGAGGGGCTCGGCCCGGCGCGGACGCAGTTCCTCGGCACCTACGCCGGGATGCTGTTCCTCTCGCTCGCGCTGACCGTCCTCGCGTACACGGCGTACTTCGTCCCGAGCATCACCGTCGCAGAGACCAGAGACCACTGACCATCCGCACAGATATGAGCAAACGGACCACCGACACCGACACCGACACTGAGGCCGACACCGACACAGACGCTCCGGACATCCCGCAGAGCGACGACGAACTGACGCGGCGAAACATGGCGAAGCTCCTCGCCGGCATCGGCGGCGCGGCCGCCATCGGAAGCTTCGGCGTCGACTACGCCGCGGGACTCCCCGGCAGTCTCGACACCGGGAGCGAGACGCTCTACGTCGAGGGCACGCGGCTCGTCGACAGGGACGGAAACCCCCTGACCGCCGCCGACGCGCTCTCGACCGCCGAGTTCGACAAGATGGACGTCTTCCCGGAGAAGGAAGGCGGCGGCGCGCTCGTCACCAAGCGCGCGACCACGCTCCTGCTTCGCTTCCCCGAAGACGAGTACGAAGCGCCCACGAACATCGAGGGGACGGCCAAGGGCTACGTTGCCTACTCGAAGGTCTGCACCCACGAGGGCTGTCTCGTCGCGGGCGAACAGGGCTCCGAGCTCCGGTGTCCCTGTCACGGAAGTCTCTACGACCCCACGAAGGGCGCGTCCGTGACCGGCGGCCCGGCCTCGCGGGCGCTCCCGCAACTTCCCCTCGGCATCGCCGACGACGAGGACGGGACGCTCCTCCTCGCGACGGGACCGTTCGAGGGACCAATCGGGACGGAGGAGTGAGATGACGAGGACAGCACCGGACGACGGCTCCGGCGACGACCGACCGGACGCTCGGCCGGACGGCGGCGAGGCGGACGCAGACCTGCCGGGGACCGACCTGACGGTCCGAACCCACGAGGCCTACCCGAGAAACGCCCTGTTCGACTGGCTGGACCAGCGGCTCGAACTCGACCACACGCTCCTCGGCAAGGCGTTCCCGGAGGACGACTACGGCTCGTTCCTCCTCGGCGAAATCGCGCTTTTCACCTTCGTCATCCTCGGCCTGACGGGGACGTTCCTCGGCCTCCTGTACAACCCGGCGGTCAACAGCGTCACCTACGAGGGCAACGCGCTCCAGTACGCCGACACGGAGGTGCCCGCGGCGTTCGCGAGCGTCCTGCACATCACCTACGACACCACCTTCGGGATGTTCGCGCGCATGATGCACCACTGGGCGGCGTACCTCTTCATCGCCGCCATCGCCCTGCACATGTTCCGCGTCTTCTTCACGGGCGCGTACCGCAACCCCCACGAGCCGAACTGGTTCATCGGGAGCACGCTCCTGCTTTTCGCTCTCGTGGAGGGCTTTTTCGGCTACGCGCTCCCCTACGACAACTTCAGCAAGACCGCGACGACAATCGGCTTCCAGATGACCGGCACGATTCCGGGCGTCGGGTCGTTCCTGCAGTCGCTCGTCTTCGGCGGGGCGTTCCCGGCCGGGGCCGACCAGGTCATCCCGCGGATGTTCTTCCTCCACGTGTTTCTCATCCCGGCCGCGCTGGTCGGCGCAATCGCCCTTCACATGGCCGTGTTGATGCGGCAGAAACACACCGAACACGCGCCGAGCTCCCGCGGTGAGGGTCGCCCCGACGACGATGACGACAGTGTCGTCGTCGGAATGCCGCTTTTCCCCCAGCAGTTCCTCGTCTCGACCATCGTCTTCCTCCTGACGGCCGCGACCGTCGCCTTCCTCGCCGGCTTCTTCCCGGTCCAGCGCATCGCCGCCATCGGCCCGGCGACGCCCACGTCGACGCCCTCGCACGTCGGCCCGGACTGGTTCTTCATGTGGGTGTTCGGCTCGCTGAAGATGATGCCCTCGTGGCTCGGCGAGTGGGGCCGGTTCGCCGGCGGCGTCGTCGTCCCCTCGCTCATCATCGGCGTGATGATGATTTGGCCGCTCCTCGACAACCCCGAACACCCGGTCCACTTCACCGCCGACCCGCTCGACCGACCGCTCCAGACGGCCCTCGGCGTCGCGGCCGTCATGCTCATCATCGTCCTCTCTATCGACGGCATGCGGGCCACCGTCGCCGCCGTGTTGGGCGTCTCCGACGCCGTCCTCTACCCGTGGCTCGCCGCGCTGACCGTCGGGATGCCAATTTTCGACTTCGCCGTCGTCTACTGGCTCCTCAAACGCCGTAAACGCCGCAAGAGCCGGACCGGAACCGCCGGCTGACCGCACAGACCCGCGACCCACCGAACCCGACTTCGACTATGAACGTTCCACTCTCGCCCCGCGCGTTCCGCCTCGTCGACGGCGGCTCGAAACTCGTCGGCCTCGTGGCGATAGCCGCCGCGCTCAACGGGGCCGCGGCCCCCCACTCGCTCGCCGTCGGACTCGCCGGCTTCGTCGTCGGCGTCGGGACCGCGTTCCTCTCGCCCCGCGAGGCCCCGTCCGACGCCGACCGCGGAGACGACTCCGCCTTCGCCTCCGCGACCGACACCGACGCCGACGACGGCCTCCCCCGACGGCCGCTCACGAGTCTCGCAACGCGCCTGTGGCGCAGTCGGCTGGCCCGGCTGGGCGGCGCGCTCTGGCTCTCGGCGTTCGGCGTCGCGGCCGCCGGCGTCGCCCTTCGAGCCGCCGGCTCGTACCGCCTCGCGGCGACGCTGTTCGGGGCCTCCGGCCCCCTCGGACTGGTCGGCATCCTCGGCATCGCCGCCGGCGGTGGGTGGCTCGCGCTCGCCTCGCGTCGGGAGTGACCGCGGCGGCGTGTCCGACAGTCACTCGCGGACCGCGGGCGAATCACGCGACTTATTTTCGACCTCGACAAGCGACAGAGACGCGACAGTGCCCTCAGATACATCCGACGGCGGCGGTTCCGGTGATGATGTCCCAACCGATAGCGACATCCTCGACGACGCTCTCGACGACGCCGACCTCGACGACGATATCCCCGCCGACGAGCGCGACGCGCTGTTGACCATCGGTCACGGCGCGGTCGTCGGCTCGGGCGGACAGTCGCTCCAGCGCGCCCTGACGACGGCGACCGAGTACGTTCTCGCACAGGGGTTCGGTCCGGTCGTCTACGGCGTCTACGCGTTCGCGTGGCGAATCGCCCAACTGCTGTTCCGCCTCGTCAACTTCGGGTCGGTCGGGACGCTCCAGCGGTACCTCTCGGCGTACGACGACGACCCCGCTCGGCAGGGGCGAGTGGTGGGGCTGGCGTATCTGACGACGCTCGTCGTCGGCCTCGGACTCGCCAGCGGGCTGGTGCTCACGAGCGGGTGGCTCAACGACGCGACGGTGTCACACCCCGCCTTCCCGCCGACGATACACCTGTTCGCGGCGCTCGTCGTCCTCGTCGGACTGGTGCGGATTCACGCCGGCGTCCTCAGGGCGGTGCAGTCGGCCCGCGGCGAGGTGCTTTTCAACCGCGTCCTCCGCCCGGCGGTCAAACTGGTCGGTGCCGTGGCCGCGATGGCGCTCGGGTACTCGCTGGTCGGCGTCGCCGCCGCGTTCGTCGTCGGCATGGCCGGCCTCGTGGTGCTGGGCGCCCCGATGGTCGTCTCGGCGAGCGGCATCCGCCCGTCCGTCGGCGGCCTGCGCTCCGAGGCCCGGCGGTTCTACAACCACTCGGCCCCCATCGCGCTGAGCAGTCTCGGCAAGGTGTTTCAGAACCGCATCGACGTGATGCTCGTGGGGTTCCTCCTGACCGCGAAGGCGGCGGGCGTCTACAACGTGGTGCTCGTGTTGGTGTCTCTGGCGTGGATTCCGCTCCTCTCGTTTAACATGCTCCTGCCGCCGGTCGCGTCGGGGCTCTACGCCGACGACGAGATGGAGACGCTCAACGCGGTGTACACGGCGGTGACGCGGCTCATCGTCACCTGCGTCGTTCCGATTCTCGCCGTGCTCGCGGTGTACGGGCGGGCGGTTCTCGCCGTGTTCGGCCCGAACTTCACGGCGGGCTACGTCCCGCTCGTCGTCTACCTCGGCGGCGTCTTAGTCGGGAGCGCCGTCGGCGCGACGGGGTGGCTCCTCATGATGACCGACCACCAGTACGCCCGGATGGCGCTCGACTGGCTCTTGGCCGTCCTGAACACGCTCCTCACGTTCGCGTTCGTCCGGGCGTTCGGCCTCGCCGGCGCGGCGCTCGGCACGGCCGTCGCCATCGCCGTCCAGAACTCGGTGCAGGTCGTGCTCCTGCGTCGCTTCGAGGGGCTATGGCCCTTCGACGCAACGTTTCTCAAGCCCCTCGGCGCGGGCGTCGTCGCCGCCGGCGTCATGCTCCTCGTCCGCGAGACGCTGGCCGGGGGCGGCCCCGGCGGCGTCGTCGCCGCCGCCGGCGCGACGCTGGGCGCGGTGACGTACGTCGTCGCGCTCGTCGCACTCGGCGTCAACGACCGCGACAGACTCGTGGTGACGGCATTGGCCGCACGGTATCGTCGGGCGGTACTCGCGGCCCTCGGCGAGCGGCGTCCCGGGACGTTCGAGGACCGATAGCGGTCCTGCGACTGCGCCTTCGAGGTCCTCACACTCGCAGGGCGAACTATTCAGCAGGCGCATCAAAGCCTTCTCCACCGAGGCGACCGGTTCGTAGCTGGACTAGATTCCTATAAAAATTCAATAAAATAATCAGTCTCAGCGCTCGTAAAGCCGTTTATGTCGTTAGTTGGTGTCTTACAACCAAGAGGTTGAATAGGTCAGAGAGCATAGTTAACAAGACTCATGGTTGGGGGGAGGACGCTGTACAAACTGGGGGTGCTCGCTCTGATACTGTTTCTCGCGGCCGGGACTGTCTCGTCGCAAAACGCGACGACGGGTCCGCGGTTGGAAGCCTCTGCGAGGGTTTCACAGAGCGTCGTCGAAGCGGGGGACACGGTTCGAATCAGCTTCAGTGTCGAAAACGTCGGGGACTCGGACGAGTCCACCGCGTTTTATCTCTTGTTTCCCGAGTCGAACGGGGGGTTCCCGGATGAATGGGAGATGGTCGACCGATTCGACGACGGTGGGTCGTGGACCGGACCGGGCGCGTGGTTTCACAAGGTACACTGGGATTGGTCTGGCCTGGATGCCGGCGAGTCGGTCGACCCGTGGATGGAGTTCACGGTTCCACCGAGCGCAAGCGGTGTCTACACGATAACGTGGGAGCTCGACTACTCGGGTGGCGGCGGGACGAAGACCGTCCAAATCGACGTCAGAGAACCCAACACGAAGCCGTCACCGGAGTTCTCTATCAGCCCACAAGACCCGAAGGCCACACAACCGATTACGTTCAACGGGTCCGCGTCGTCAGACCGTGGCGGTCGCATCGTCCGATACCGCTGGGACCTGGACGACGACTCGGAGTTCGAGTCTTCGGGACCGGTGGCCCGACACTCGTTCGACGCCCCCGGTCGATACACAGTTCGTCTCAACGTCGTCGACGACCGCGGGGCGGACGCGACCCTCTCTCAGCAGGTCGTGGTACGAGAGAACGAAAACCCCACCGTGACGATGCCGTCTCTCTCGACGATACGTGAGAGCCAGCGTGTTCAAATCGCTCTCGAAACCGTCGAGGACCCCGACGGCATCCGGTCGATAGAGTGGGACATCGACGGTGACGGGAGCGTCGACCGAACGGGCGAAGCGGTGTTTCTCAGTTATGACACGCCGGGGACGTACACCGTCTCAGTCACCGCGACGGACGCGTTCGGTGCCACGACGACGAGGAGCCGAGAAATCGTCGTCGTTGCGAACGAACCGCCGACCGCCGAGTTCGAACCGAACGAAACGCGGGCGAAGGAACTCGACCCCATACGGTTCGACGCGAGCGCGACGACCGACGACGGCCGCATCGACGCCTATCGGTGGGACCTGAACTCCGACGGCGAGATAGACGCGGAGGGTGAATCGGTCACGCACGCGTTCGAGACGCCCGGGACGGTCACGGTCACGCTTCAGGTGGTCGACGACCTGGGGGAGACTGACTCGGCGCGGCGAGAGATTCGCATCGAACCGAACCCGACGCCAACGCCGCGGTACGACCAGTCACCGGCGAAGGTCGCGGTCGGGATGACGGTCACGCTGGACGCCTCCTCGTCGACCGACGACGGCTCTATCGAGCGCTACAGCTGGGACCTCGACGGCGATGGCGAGCCTGAGATGACCGGTCGGACGGTGACGACCCGTTTCAACCGCACCGGCAGGTTCCCCATCTCGCTGTCGGTGACCGACGACAAGGGGGCGACGGCGACCCACGAGGGAACCATCACCGTGCGGAGCCTGCCGCGAGCCGATGCCGAGGTCAGCCGGACCAGCGCGACTGTCGGCGATGAGCTGTTCTTCGACGGGCGGAGTTCGACCCACGAAGACGGCTCTATCGCCGAGTATCACTGGGATTTCGACGGCGACGGCTCGTTCGAAGCGACGGGCGCGACGACCAGACGCTCGTTCGAGGAACCGGGGACGCACGTCGTCCGACTGCAGGTCGTCGGCCCCGAGGGGTTCACCGACGAAGACACGGTGAGCATCTCCGTCACCCCGAGACCACTGTGTGGACAGAACTGCCGGATTGGACTCGTCACCGCGGTCGCGGTGGTGGCTGGTCTGTTCGTCCTCTGGAGAGTTGTCGAGCACTTCGGGTTCTGGTCCCGGCGAGGGTGAACCGTGCAGTCAGCGTTCCATCGTCTCGTCGCGGCCGCCTCGACAGAGGTCGTCGTGGGGCTGGCCGACAACTGGCTCAACGTCGTCATCGTGGGCGACGTGGTGTTCTTTGTCGGCTGTCTCGGCGCTGTGCTGTGGCTGACCTCCAGTCAGCAGACCTCGGCAGTTGAGACGGCCGTTCTCTTCGTTGCTCTCGGCGTGGCCGGAGCGGTCCTCATAATCGAGGTTCCGGTCGTCCGTGAAGCGGTGAGCGCGGTCGCGTTCGTCTTCGCCCTCGCGCTCCCCATCGGAATCGCGGTCAGTACCGTCGACCGGCTGATGAAGAGCGATATCAGGTCATGAGCGGGCTCCGAACCGTCCCCCTGATGGAGACCGCGCCGGCACAGATCGGCTACTTCTTCGACATCTATCCCCGCATCGCGGGACCGGTGATACTCGGGGCGGGTATCGTCGCTCTCATCTGGTGGTACGTGTACGACGTCGAACTCGCGCGCCGCCGGTGGAGACCGGGATACGGACAGCGATTACTCCTGGCGACGCTTCTCGTCACAGGTGGGTTCGTGGCGGGCGTGGGGTTCTTGGCTCGAGGCGAAATCGTCTGGCTCTACGCCGCGCTCGTGTTCGTTATCGGCCGCGTGCTTCAGGGGGCCGTCTTCGTCCAGTTCCTCCGGAAGCTCGGAGTTATCCTGGGGCGCGTCGTCGACGCGGTCTCCGGTGGGGGCGGTGGCGACGGTACCTCAGTCGTCCGTCGCTTCGTCGTGAGCCGGCTCCGACGGTGGGCGTACTTCGGTATCCTCACCCTCGTCGCGTTCGGTAGCGCCGCGGTCGCCTTACTGGGCGGGGTGGTCACCGATGCCCCGACGTTCGAAACGGTCGCGCTCACGTGGACGGTGTTTCTCGCGATATCGACCCTCGGCACGCTACTGTGGGACCTCCGGTACGCGGCCCCCGACATCCAACGTCTCCCCCTGTTCGGACTCCTCCTCTGTATCGCCGGGACGGAGGTCTACGTCTTTGACCTCCCGCCGCAGGTCCGGTCGTTCGCGGCCCCGTACGTCACCGAGTACGCGCCCGTTGTACAGTTCCTCCAACCGATGGACTGGGTACTGCTCGCCGTCGGTCAGGTGGCACTCCTCGTCGGAGTCGCGTTCTCCACTGCCGTGCTCTTCTTCGGCCCCACGGACTCCGATGACGAACGGGAGACCGACGTGGCCCGTCCGGACGCGAAGTAGACTACACGTCACTGGTACAGCAGTACACTAATTCCAGAACATGCCTGTGAGTATCGACGACTTCGAGTCGGGGAACCTCCCACAGGGACCATCGGTCCCCGAGCAGGTGGTTACGTATCTGTACGCGCACCGCGACCAGGCGTTCACCCGGTCTGAGATTGCCAGTGCCATCGACGAGAACCCAAACGCAGTCGGAACCGCCCTCTCGCGGCTGAAGGCACGTAATCTGGTTCGGCACCGGGGAGAGTACTGGGCAATCACCCCCGACGAAAGCCGCCTCGCTGACGCATACGACCTCCACGTCGCAAGTGAGCGATTGGACGAGAACGATGGCGGCATCGACGCCGACGAGTGGGACTCGACGGCCCCGGATACCCCGCATCCGAGCGAACGGGACGTGAGTGAGGACGAGTCCTAGATGCAACCGGAGCGCGGCGACGTCGTACGGAGTTCGGATCCGTTCAAAATCGGGACTGGTAGACAGCGTCCGTGGCTAATCGTCGACAACGAGACGCACCCCTTCGACGGCGAACAGTACATCGCAGTCGCCATCTCGACGAAAGCGTACGACGACTCGCTTGCGCTCTCAGCCGACGTCTGGGAGACTGGCGGTGTCCCTCGGGCACCGTACGTCTCCCCATGGGCTGTACACTCTCCACGAAGTGAGGATTTCGTCGCCTGGCAAGGCCGCGTGACGGATGCGTTCGTCGAACAGGTCGTAGCCAAACTGGAGACGTATCTCCGCGGAGATAGGATGTCGCCCAGAACACTAACGGCCGGTCTCATCCCGAGGCGGCGTGCCGCGTCGACCGGGAAACCCTCGTGCCGGGCGGTCCGTCTTTCGGGCGCGGACGTTCCGAAGTACGCCGGCGTCAGCCGGCCAGTAGCTGTTGCGCACCCGGGTTCGCCGTGCTGTCATCGCTCCCGAAGCGGGAACACTCGGCCGGGGACTTGAGGTACGCACTCGCCTCTAGCGCGCCGGGGGTGAAACGAGTTCCGACCGGCGGGTGTCGTCGCCGGCGAAGAAGACGGCCCGAAGTCGGACGACCTGCCCGTCGACGCGGACGTAGTAGCGGCGGTCTTCCGACTTGTCGACCGACGGGAGCGCGTCGAGGTCCTCGCGGAGGGCGTCGTAGTCGCTCAGGCAGTCCGAGACGCTCGACTCGCGGGGGTGGCCCTCGGCGGCCGCCTCGACCACCTTCAGCACCCACGGGCTGTTTGCGACCCGCGGGTCGTCCACGTCGACGACGGTCGCCCCGTCGGGGGCCGACCCGACCAGTTCTCCCCGGAGCATGATTTCGGCCGACGAACACCCTCGAAGCGACGAGCAGCCCGCGAGCCCGCCGGTCAGCCCGACGCCGACGGCCGCGGCTCCGCGGCGGAGCAGTCGACGGCGAGAGGGGCGGCCGGCCATCGACTGACAGAGATTCGGAGAAACTGATAAGTCTTCCGTCGGCTACAGCGCGTACTCGTCTTCGCGCAGTTGGACGTACTTGCCCTTGTGGTACTTCATTTTCGTCCGCTGGTACCGCGTGGCGAGTTTGGCGGCGCTGAACCCCGCGCTGAGCTTCGAGGCGCCGAACGCCTTGTAGCCCTCGTCCTTTTCGAGGAGCTTCCGGGCCGCCTTGAACGTCTTGTCCCACTGGTCGGGGCCGTAGTCGTGGACGATTTCGGCCATGGCGACGTTGCGGAGAATCTCGTCGCCGATGGCGTCCTTCCAGCGGTCGTTGTAGTCGCTCAGGTCGCCCTCGGCGGCGAGTTCGCCGGCGATGGCTCCCGTCCGGACGGCGACGTGGTCGCCGCCCTCGTGGAAGGCGGAGGTCGCGCCCATCGCGCCGCCGGTGACGGCGATGCCGGCCGACGCGGGCGAGTCGATGGGGCGCGTCGAGGAGATGGCGTACGTCTCGGTTCCCTTCGTCTTTCCGCGGTCCTCGACGAGCGGGAAGTCCTCGTCGACGTCGTACTCGTCGCCGTACTCCTGTTCGAGGAGGCGGCGGACGTACTCGCGGCCCTGCGGGATGCGCTCGTCGTCCTCGCGGAGGAGCGTGTACGCATCGCGGTCGTCGACCTCGTCGATGTCGAGGCCGATGGGCATCGTGAGACCGACCCGGCAGACGTTGTTGTCGTTCGGGAACACCCACGGGTACGCCGTGTGGCCGGGCATGTAGCCCCACCAGAACTTAATCGCGCCGTCGACCTCGTCGAACAGTTCCGGGGGGAACTCGCGGTGTTCCTGATAGGCGATGTGGTTCGCCTCGGTGGACGACAGGCGGTCCGTGATGGGGAACGGAAGCAGGTCGTCGAGCACCTTGTTCGTGACCGTCCGCTGGGGGCCGTCGGCGAGGACGACGAAGTCAGCGCCCACGTCCTCGCCGTTGGCGAGGCGGACGACGTGGCGGGGGTCGTCGCCGGTCGCGTCGAGGTCGGTCCCCACGTCGCGGACCGAGGCCTTCACGCGGTACTCCGCGCCGGCGTCTTCAGCGCGACCGCGGAGCCAGTCGTCGAACTTCGCGCGGTGGAAGGTGTAGCCGAACTCGTCGTACGAGGAGTCGATACCGGTACTGCGGAGCGTCAGCGACTCGTTCGGCCCGATGAACTCCGCGCGGTCGAGGATGTCGAGCACGACGTCGTCGGGGAACTCGTCGGGGTGGATGCCCATGATGTCCACCCAGTAGTCGAGGATACCGGCCGCGTCCGTCGAATCGGGGCCGAGGCCCGGTCTGTCTGCTCGGGGGACGCCCTTTTCGAGGACCAGAGCGGAGGCCCCGGCCGAGGCCGCGGCGTGTGCCGCCGACGTGCCGGCCGGACCGCCGCCGATGATGGCGACATCTACGCGTTCCATACCGCTACAGCACTTCGCTCGGCTATTAAACCCCCTGAAGCGCCGCGGCGTCCGACGGTTTCGAGACCGCGCGTCCGAACGCCGCTCGGCCCGTTTTTCAGCGGCGTGGCGCGACCGTGATATCGACGCGCCGCCGCTCGGCACCCTCCCCGGGGCCGACGGTCCCGCGAGCGACGCGACTCCCCGGAGTCGACAGTCCTGCGGCCGACCTGACGCGGAATTTTCGCGACCGATTCCGAGATTCGATAATTCATCTATCGTCAGATTGCGGCTACTGCGCTCGATTTTCTCCGATGATTCCAACTGAATACCGAAGTTGATAACCGGGGACGGAGGTTTATAGCGGAGACCGCGGTAGCTCCGAGTCAATGACCGCAGACGAGCCGGACGAGCCGAGAGAGCCCGTCGTGTTCCGCGACGAGACGGGCGACCTCGTGTTCGTCGACGGCGGCCCCGCCCCACAGGGCTATGCGCCCGTTGCGTGGAAACTCGGCGAAGACGGCTCCCGGTTCGTCGTCGACTCGACGGTCGATGCAGTCGCCGTCACGCGGACGATTTCGAAACGCCGCCCGCGGCGGCGCGAGCCCATCGAGTGAGCGGCCCGCCGCGTCCGAATCGGACAGATTCATCACCGCCTTCGAGAATCATCGAGCATGTCCGACCCAGACATCGCGGTGCTTCGGCAGAAGATACACGGCCTGTCTGCCGAGGCGTACGCCGAAACGCTCCGCGAGCGCCTCCCCGACCGCGAGGTCGCCCTCGCGACGACGCCCGCCGAGGAGCGCGACCTCCTCTCGCGCGTCCAAGTCGCGACCGGCTTCGACGTGAGCGAAGACGACCTCGAAGCCGCCGAGAACCTCGACCTGTTCGCCTGCGTGTTCGCCGGCACGGGCCACCTCCCCATCGAGGCGTTCGAGGCCCGCGACGTGGCCGTCACCAACGCCTCCGGCGTCCACGGCCCGAACATCGCCGAGCAGGTCCTCGGGAGTCTCCTCTACTTCGCCCGCCGCTTCCACGTCGCGGAGCGACAGAAAGGCGCCGGCGTCTGGCAGTCGTACCCGACGGTCGAACTGCAGGACTCGACGGTCGCCGTCGTCGGTCTCGGCGCGCTCGGGGAGGCCGTCGTCGACCGACTCGACCCGTTCGGCGTCGAGACCGTCGGCGTGCGCTACTCGCCGGAGAAGGGCGGCCCGACCGACGAGGTCGTCGGCTTCGACGACGAGCAGGGCCTCCACGACGCCTTCGCCCGCGCCGACTACGTCGTCATCGCGTGCCCGCTGACCGACGCCACCCGCGGCCTCGTCGACGCCGACGCGTTCGCGTCGATGGCCCCCGACACCGTCCTCGTCAACGTCGGCCGCGGTCCCGTGGTCGACACCGACGCGCTCGTCTCCCAACTCCGGAGCAACGGCATCCGCGGGGCGGCACTCGACGTGACCGACCCCGAACCGCTCCCCGCGGACCACCCGCTTTGGGACTTCGAGAACGTCCTCATCACGCCCCACAACGCCGGCCACACCCCGAAGTACTGGGAGCGCATGGCCGACATCATCGCCGAGAACCTCGACAAACTGGACGCCGGCGACGACGACCTGCGGAACCGCGTGGTCTGAGTCGAGCGGAATCGGCGGCCCCGGGGTGCGGAGTCGGTGACGCCGCGACTCTGACCGATGACCCCCGACCGGGCTCCGCACCGAAACTGTCAATTCGGTGGCCACTGTCGGTAGCCCCGTGCAGTTCGCATCGTGGCGGTGGAACCGAATTATCGCCTTCTTCGGCGGCGCTGGACTCCTCGTTTTGGTCCCGTGGTCCGGGCTCTCGCCCGCCCTCCCGGAGTGGGCGGTGGACGTGTTTCTGTCCGTCCCGTTCGGCTTGTGCGTCTACGGATTCACCGAACAGCCGCGAAAAGTGATTCTGCTGATTCCGGTCGGAACCGCGCTCGGAATCGGGACACTCGCCCTGTACCGGGCGTCCGGATTCGGCCTGTTTTGACGGCGGACGACGGCGTCCGCGTCGCGGGAGACGCCGCGGCGACTCGCGCTTATTCGTCGCGCGTGAGCGCCGGGTTCGTCACCGCGCCGTTCGCGGCCGAGCCGAAGTCGCGGGCGTACTTCGCCAGCACGCCGGAGGTGTACGCCGGCGGCTTGGGTTCCCAGTCTTCCTTTCGCGCGTCGAGTTCCTCGTCCGTGAGGTCCACGGAGAGTTCGCGGTTCGGGATGTCGACGGTCACCTCGTCGCCGTCTTCGAGGAGGCCGATGGGGCCGCCCTCGGTCGCCTCGGGGGCGACGTGGCCGACCATCGGGCCGCGCGTCGCGCCGGAGAACCGACCGTCGGTGAGAAGCGCCACGTCGTCCTCGTGGCCCTGTCCGACGACGGCGGCGGTGACGCCGAGCATCTCGCGCATGCCGGGGCCGCCGCGGGGACCCTCGTTGCGGATGGCGATGACGTCGCCCTCCTCGATGTGGCCCTCCTGCACGTAGCGCATCGCGTCCTCCTCGTTTTCGAAGACCCGGGCGGGGCCGGTGTGGTGGAAGGCGTCGTCGCCAGTCACCTTCAGCACCGCGCCGTCGGGCGCGAGGTTGCCCGTGAGAATCTTGATTGCGCCCTCCTCCTGATACGGCTCGTCGACCGTGTAGAGGAAGTCCGCTTCGAGCTCGTCGTCGTCCGGGAGGTCGAGGTGGTCGAGCTCCTCGGCGATGGTGCGGCCGGTGACGGTCATCGCGTCGCCGTGGAACAGGCCGGCCTCGACGAGGCGGCGGATGACGACCGGGATGCCGCCGATTTCGTGGAGGTCGTTCATGACGCGGGTGCCGCCGGGCTGGAGGTTGGCGATTTTCGGCGTGCGCCGGGAAATCTCGTCGAACTCCTCGATGTCGAGGTCGACGCCGGCCTCGGCGGCCAGCGCGAGCAGGTGGAGCACGGCGTTTGTCGACCCGCCGGTGGCGACCTGCAGGGTGATGGCGTTCTCGAAGGACTCCTTCGTGAGGATGTCGGAGGGGCGGCGGTCGTTTTCGACGCAGTCGAGGACGACCTCGCCGGCGCGGCGGGCGTTCTCGTAGCGCTCGTCGGACTCGGCCGGCGCGGAGGCCGACCCGAGGGGGGCCATCCCGAGCGCCTCGGAGATGGAGGCCATCGTGTTGGCGGTGAACATCCCGCCGCAGGAGCCCGCGCCGGGGCAGGCGTGGCGTTCGAGGTCGTCGAGTTCGTCGGCGCTCATGTCGCCTTCGGCGTAGGTGCCGACGCCCTCGAAGACGTTCTGGACGGTCACCTCGCGGCCCTCGTGCTGGCCGGGCATGATGGAGCCGCCGTAGAGGAAGACGGAGGGAAGGTCCGTTCGGATGGCGGCCATCATCATGCCGGGGAGGTTCTTGTCACAGCCGGCGACGGTGACGAGCGCGTCCATGCGCTCGCCGAAGGAGACGAGTTCGACGGAGTCGGCGATGACCTCGCGGGAGATGAGCGAGGCCTTCATGCCTTCTGTCCCCATCGAGATGGCGTCGGAGATGGTGACGGTCCCGAACTCGATGGGCATCCCGCCCGCGGCGTCGATGCCCTCGATGGCGGCGTCGGCGACGTCGTCGAGGTGGACGTTACACGGGGTGATGTCGGCGGCGGGGTTCGGCACGCCGACCATCGGCGACGAGAAGTCCTCGTCGTCGAAGCCCATGGCGCGGAACATCGCACGGTGCGGGGCCTTGTCGGGACCCTCCGTGACCTCCGTGCTTCGGAGGCTCGGGTCCTTACCGCTGGAGAACACGTCGTCGGCGTCCTCCTCGCGAGGGGACTGCTGGCTCATACCTCTTCGGAGCGCGTGCGCGAACTTAAATGGCCGCGACTGGGCAGACGTTGCAGTCGGATTCGCCCGCCGACCCTCGGTTTTTGGGGCGTACTTACTCCGCGTCGCGCCGCGCCAGCCCGGTGAGATGCGGCGCTTCCGGGACGATTATCTCCGCGGTGCCGAGCCGGGCGGCGTTCTCGCTCCCGGGCAGACAGAACGTCGGCATCCCGTCGACGACGCCCGCGGTCGCGCGGGTGCCGACGACCTTGGTGCCGATGTCGTCGTACGAGAGCCGCCGGAACAGTTCGCCGAAGCCGGGCAACGTCTTCCCGAACAACTGCGCCGTCGCCTCGACGGTCTGGTCGTCGGGCGTGACGCCCGTCCCGCCGGTCGTGACCGTCACGTCGACGTCGCCGCGGTCGGCCATCCGCGCGACCGCGGTCTGAATCTCGTCGTAGTCGTCGTCGACGACCCGCCGGACCGACACCGAGTGACCCGCCTCGCGGAACAGTTCGGCTATCGCGTCGCCCGCGGGGTCGTCGTCGATATCGCGGGTGGACGAAACCGTCAGCACCGCCGCTTGGAGGTCGTCGACGTCGTGGTGGTGATGGTCGTGACCGTGGTCGTCGCGGTGATGGCTGTGGTCGTCGTCGCCGTCCCCCTCGCCGTGGTGATGGTCGTGGTCGCTCACGGCCGCGGCTTCGTCGTCCGGCGATAAAATTCCCGCGTCGCCCCGGCGGTCGTCGGTTCGCGGCGGCCGGTCGGACGGCTCACCGGCGACCGTCGTGGCTCACCCGTCGTCTGGAACGCCGTCGAGCGAGTCGAGCGTCAGGCGTTCCGCGTTCTCGCGGAGGGCTTCGAACTGCTCTGTGGCCCACTCGACGGCGGCTTCGGTGTCGTTGCGGGCGACCCCGCCGACGCCGGTGTCGGTGTAGACGACGATTCCCGCCTCCGATTCCGTCACCCAGAGGCCGAAGCGGAACGGGACCTCCGCGCGATAGAGCGTCACCGAGTCGTGTCGGAGCTGGTCGAGGATGACCGCGTGAGAGTCCGGGGCGGCGGCGAGTCGGTCGAACAGCTCGTCGGCGATAATCATCTCGACGACCGTCCCGCCCTCGGTGGCGGTCTCGTAGAAGGGCCGAAGCTGACCGACGAGCGCGACCGGGGCGACGCCGTAGACGCGCTCCGCGCTCTCGACGCTCGAAAACAGCTCCCGAATCGCGCTGTCCGGGATGTCCGGCGTCGACGTGTGAACCGACGCGCCCGCCAAGAACGCCGGGTCGAGCGGCGCGTCGGTCGGGAGCATCGAAAGGAGGTCCTGCGCCGCCTTGACGCCGCGGAGCGAGTCGAGGCACTCGTCGTACGCGCCGAGCGCGCACCGACCGACGCAGGTCAGCCGATACAGGCCGTCGGCGCGCTCGACGAGGCCGGCGTCGAGCAGGTCGCGGACGACGCGGTCGACCGTCGAACGCGAGGCGTCGAGGTCATCGGCGAGTCCGCGCTTGTCTCGCGGTCGCTCCGCGAGCGCCCGGACGAACGACGACCGCCTCACGAGGAGGCGCGAAAGCTGTGCTGAAGTCTCGTCTCGAATCACGTACCTGATATTCCTTCCAACGAGTCGGACGCCTGTCGACCGCCCCTGTACGGGCCGCCGGTAGATGTCGGCGACCGTGACTGTCGGGCTCGACTGTGTTGGGAACCCTGTGTCGTATATATCTTCGCACCGATATGATTTGAATCCACGAGGTTCGTCAGCTGTCGAACAAGAGGAAAGACGATTGGCGTAAACCCACACTTTAGTTCCTGCCCATCCTCGGTCGGGTCGAGATGAAAGCGGTCCAATTCACGGAACACGGCGACCGAGACGTCCTCGAATACGGCGACTTCCCGGACCCGGAAGTCGGTCCCGACGAGGTCCTCGTCGACGTGAAGGCGGCCTCGCTCAACCACCTCGACATCTGGACGCGGCGGGGGCTCCCGGGCGTCGAGTTGGAGATGCCGCACATCCCCGGAAGCGACATGGCCGGCGTCGTCACCGAGGTCGGCGAGCGCGTGAGCCGGTTCGAGGCGGGCGACCGCGTGGCGCTCATCGCGGGCGTCGCCGGCGGCGGCGACGAGTTCTCCCGGAAGGGCGACCCGACGCTCGCGCCGGACTTCCACATCATCGGCGAGCACGTCCGCGGCGTCCACGCCGAGTTCGCGGCGATTCCCGAGGAGAACCTCGTGCCCGTCCCCGAGGGCGTGCCGTGGGAGGTCGCCGGCTCCGCGTCGCTCGTCTTCCAGACCGCGTGGCGGATGCTCGTCGACCGCGGCGAACTCCGCCCCGGCGAGAAGGCGCTCGTCCTCGGCGCGTCCGGCGGCGTCGGCCACGCGGCCGTCCAAATCGCCGACTACGCGGGCGCTGAAGTGTACGCCACCGCCTCCACCGACGAGAAACTGGAGTACGCCAAGGAGTGCGGCGCGGACCACGTCATCAACTACGAGGAAGACGACTTCTCGAAGGAGATTCGCAGACTGACCGACGGCCGCGGCGTCGACATGGTCGTCGACCACATCGGCGAGGCGACCTACAAGCAGTCGCTCAAGAGCCTCGTCAAGGGCGGCCGCGTCGTCACCTGCGGGGCGACCACCGGCCCCGACCCGGGCGCGGGCCTCAACTACATCTTCTGGAACCAGCTCTCGGTCATCGGCTCGACGATGGCGACGCCCGGCGAGGCCGACGAGGTGCTCGACCTCGTCTGGGACGGCACCTTCGAACCCCGCATCCGCGAGACGCTCCCGATGAGCGAAATCGACCGCGCGCACGAGCTCATCGAGGAGCGACAGGGCTTTGGCAAGGTGGTCGTAATCCCCGATAGTGAGCTCTGACACCACGGCTCGGGACGGCGCGACCGCCGAGTCAGACACCTACGTCCACCGGCCGGACGGCCCCGCGGTCGGCGGCGACGGCTCGGAGCCGGAAGCGACCGGCTTCGGGAGCCGTGGCTGGGTGCTCGTCGGCGTCGTCGCGCTCTGTTTCCTCGTCGTCCCCGGCGCGGTGTACCTCGTGCCGTCGCTCCCGGCGATGGCCGGCCTGCCGTACCTCGCGGCCATGCTGGCCCTGCCGATGCTCCCGGCGCTCGCGCTCGGCCTCGTCGCCGTCTGGTCGATGACCGCGGCGACCCGCGGCGACGACTGAACCGTCCGTAACCGAACTTCGACCCGCCGAGACCGCTCCCTCGAAGCGAGCGAGACGCCCGCCCGTTTTCACGACCGATTCTCTCGCGCCCGAGCCGCGCTCTCGTCTGCCGGTCTCGACTCCCGTCCCCGGTTCTCGACGGTGGAATTGCGTGTCGATATAAATGGTTCCGACAAGGCTTATCTCCGTTCGTGGTTGACATTCACACGCACAGATGTTCGAACGCTTCTCCAGCAGTTACTTCCTCGGCCGGTTGTACGTCGAGCCGTACGACGGGACCGAGGCGGCGATTCACCGAACGGAACACGAGCGACTCAACGAGTGCGTCTACACGGACGGTAGCGGCGTCGAGCGAGTCGACTACCCGCTCGTGATGAAACTCGACACGGCCCATTTCCCGGTCGTCGGCGACGACGGCGTCCCCTCGGGGACGCTCGCGCTCCCCCGAGACGCCGTCGACTCCGACGCGCTTCCGGACGACCGGCCGGTGCTTCTCGCCGACGCCCCGCGGGCCGCCGAGTTGCTCCGGTACGCCGGCTACGACCCGGACGACCTCGCGCCCGGCGGACCCGGCGGCTCCGGCCCCGACCGACCCGACGACAGGCTGGCCTGAGTCGCGCCGCCGTCGCGCGGGCGGAACGCCCGCCAATCGCCTCGTCCCCGCTCGCCGCGCCTCGCGTCCGAACGCTCAAGTGGTCGGCCCGCACGCGTCCGTGTATGCTGGACGAGTTGTTGGGTCGAGCCGAACTCAAAGCGCGCATCGCCGAGTTGGAAGACGAACGCGACGCGTTAGCCGGGCGTCTGGAGGGCGAGTCCGAGCGCCGGGCGGAGGCGGCCCGCGCGCGGCAGGAAGCCGAGAAGGAGGTCAACCGCCTCGAAGACCGCATCACCGAACTCGAAGACCGCGTCGAGCGCCTCTCGGGCGACGACGACTCCCTCGAGTTCCGCGGGACCGAGGACCTCCGCGGCGACCGCCTCCGCGAGGTGCTGTCCCGCCTCGATTCGTTTTCGACCGACGCGGAGGGCGCGCTCACCGCCGCCGTCTCCGACGACCGCTCGCTCCCCGCGGCCGCCGAGTCCGCCTTCGGCGACCGCGCCCCGCTCGTCCGCCGGGCCGCGCCCTGCGTCGCGCTCACCGACGACGCCGGACTGGTGAGCGTCGCGCTCTCGCCGCCGCGCCAACCCGACGACTTCGACCGCTGGAGCGACGGCTTCGACCTCGACCCGGCGTGGCTCCACCCGACCGAGACCACGGTGGTCGCGCTCGTCCGCGGCGACCTGTTCGCCCTCGGTCGCTACGAGGACGGCGACCTCGAATTCGTCGAGGGCTTCGAGAGCGACGTGAAGTCCGCCCACTCGAAAGGCGGGTTCTCGCAGGCGCGCTTCGAGCGCATCCGCGAGGGCCAAATCGACGACCACCTCGACCGCTGTCACGAGGCGCTCGACGAGTTCCTCGACGGCGACGCCGACGCAGGCTCGGGCGCGGAAACAGCCGGCGACGACGCCGACCTCGTCGTCCTCGGCGAGCGAACCGTCCTCGGCGAGTTCCGCGACCGCGCCGCGCTCACCGCCACCGTGGACGCCAGCGGCGACCCCGAGGCGGCGCTCGCCGAGGCGTCCAGAGAGTTCTGGACCACGCGGCTCTATCGGCTCTGAGCCGCCGGCGACGCCGCGGATGCGTTCCCGAGACGCCCCGGAGAGTCGCAGACGACTCGGCGGCGCGACCCGGCAGTCGCCGCCGAATCGTCCCACCTTTTAGGGTGGCACGTAGTGGCATCCAGTATGACCGACCCACAGCGAGTCGTCGTCCTCGCACACGAGAAGTTCCCCGACCGCGCGAAGACCGCCACGGGCGTCCTGAAGTACGCCGACTACGACGTGGTGGCCGTCCTCGACCGCGACAACCCCGGCACCTCCGCCGCCGACCACCGCCGCGACCTCCCCGACGTGCCCGTCGTCGCGTCGATGGCCGACGCGCCCGACGCCGACGCCCTCCTCGTCGGCATCTCGCCCATCGGCGGCGCGTTCGACGAGACGTGGCGCGACGACGTTCGCACCGCCCTCGAACGCGGCTGTGACCTCATCTCCGGGCTCCACTACTTCCTCGCCGAAGACGAGGAGTTCGCCCGCCTCGCCGACGAACACGGCTGTGACATCAACGACGTTCGCAAGCCCCGCGACGATCTCGGCGTCGCGCAGGGGAAGTCCGCCGACGTGGACGCCGAAGTCGTCCTCACGGTCGGCACCGACTGCTCGGTCGGCAAGATGACCGCGACGCTCGAACTCGTCGAGGCCGCCCGCGAGCGCGGCATCGACGCGGGCTTCATCCCGACCGGCCAGACCGGCATCATGATCGCCGGCTGGGGCAACCCGGTCGACCGCGTCGTGAGCGACTTCACCGCCGGCGCGGTCGAGGAGATGATTCTGGAGAAGGGCGACGAACACGACGTGCTGTTCGTCGAGGGTCAAGGGAGCATCGTCCACCCGGCGTACTCCGCGGTCACCTGCGGCATCCTCCACGGCGCGATGGCCGACAAGCTCGTGCTCTGTCACGAGGCCACCCGCGAGGCGATTCACGGCTACGAGGAGTTCGCGCTCCCCGACCTCTCGGAGTACGTCTCGCTGTACGAGAACCTCGCCGACCCGGTCCACGAGGCCGACGTGGTCGCCGGGATGCTCAACACCTCCCACGTCGACGACGACGTGGAGGCGGCCGAGGCCGTCGACGCCTTCGCGGACGAACTCGGCGTCCCCGCGGTCGACCCCGTCCGCTTCGGCTCGGCCGACCTCATCGACGAGGTGTTCTAGATGCTCACGACCGAGTTCGAGCGCGTCTCGATGCCGCTCGCGGAGCCGTTCGGCATCGCCCGCGGCGTCCAGACCGACGCCGAGAACGTCGTCGTCCGCGTCGAGGACGAAGGCGGCATGACGGGCGTCGGCGCGGCCGCCCCGTCGTCGCACTACGGCGAGACCGCCGACACCGTCGAGGCCGTGCTTCCGGACCTGCTGTCCGTGGTCGAGGAGGTCGGCGACGTCCACGCCATCGACCGAATCGAGCGCCGACTGGCCGAGACGGTCCGCCGCAACCCCGCCGCGCGAACCGCCGTGAGCATCGCCCTCCACGACCTCGCGGCCAAGCGCCTCGGCGTCCCGCTGTACCGCCTCTGGGGGCTCGACCCCTCGCGGACGCCCACCTCGTCGTACACCGTCGGTCTCGACGACCTCGACACGATACGCGAGAAGACCGCGGAGGCGTACGAGGCCGGCTACGACGTGCTCAAGGTCAAACTCGGCACCGACCGCGACCGGGCCATCATCGAGGCCGTCCGCGACGAGGCCCCCGGCGCGACCATCCGGGTCGACGCCAACGAGGCGTGGACGCCCCGCGAGGCCGTCGAGATGACCGAGTTCCTCGCCGACTTCGGCGTCGAGTTCGTCGAACAACCCGTCCCCGCCGAGGACCGCGAGGGGCTGAAGTTCGTCTACGACCGCGGCGCGCTCCCCATCGCGGCCGACGAGTCCTGCATCACCGCCGACGACATCCCGCGCATCGCCGACCGCGTCGACATCGCGAACCTCAAACTGATGAAGTGCGGCGGCCTCACGGAGGCCAAACGCGCCGTCCACGCCGCCCGCGCCCACGGGCTGGAGGTCATGCTCGGCTGTATGATAGAGTCGAACGCCGCCATCGCGGCGGGCTGTCACCTCGCGCCGCTCCTCGACTACGCCGACCTCGACGGCTCGCTCCTCCTCGCGGACGACCCCTACGAGGGAGTCCCGATGCCGAACGGCGGGATCGACCTCGAAGCGCTCGACCGACCGGGAACCGGCGCACAGCGTCGGTAACGCGGACGCGGCGACGCTCCGACGCCGACCGACGCCGACGCGAGACCGCCGCCCCCGTCAGGACTCCCAGTCGAGGTCGTCTTCGCGGGTCTCAGACCGAAGCACGAACGGCCCGATAGAGAGCGTCCGTTTTGCGACCGTCGAGATGCGGAGGACCGCGGCCGCGAGCACCGCAAAGGGCGAAAGCGAGACGGCCACCACGAACGCCACGGTAAGAAGCAGGTTCGACACGCCGAGCGTCGCGCCGGTAATCGTGGTCGGGTCGTCGAGGAAGAGAATCGCGCCGATGCTCGCCACGAGCGCGGGGACGGCCGCGTAGAACATCGTCCGCGAGAGGTCGACCAGTTCCCACCGGAAGTACAGCGTCTTGACGTGCTCGCGGGCGGGGCCGAACAGTTCGAGCGCGTCGCGTAGCTCCGACAGCGCCGTCTTCGTCTCCGCCGAGAGGTCGGCGTCGTGGACGCGGCGGAGCCGCGCCGCCTGATAGATTTTCCACGAGTAGTTGAGGTCCAGCGCCGCCGACAGCACCGCGAACGTCCCGAACTGCCGGCCCTCCAGCCGCTCTGCGACCGCCTCGGCGTTTGACTCGACCTCCCCGGCGAACTCGCGGACGCGGGCCACCGGGTCGCTGTCGGTATCGTCCGCGTCGCCGTCCGTACTCGTCTCGCCGCTCTCGCCGGCGTCCCCGTCCGCATCGAGCGTGTCTTCGACCGCCCGCGCCCGCGACGCGATGCCCTCGGCCAGCGCGCGCAGGAACGCCGAGGGCTCCGGCGGCGCGACCGGCGCGTCCAGCAGGTCGGCGACGTCCTCGCGGAAGCGCATCGACCCCTCCATCCGGTCGCGCTGGTCGCCCAGCGGGCCGAGTTCGCGCGAGAGCACGAGCTGATTGATGGTGACGACGAGCGTGACGCCCGTGATAATCGCGGTGAGAAGCCCCTGCGCGAGCGTCTCGATTGGGTCCGAGGACTCGACGGCGACCCGGAGCGGGGTCGGGTCGAGTTGGCCGAGGACGACGACGCTACAGAAGACGACGACGAGCGGGGCCGCGGCGACGGCGCGGCGGTCCGCGTCGAGGAGGGCGCGGAGCTTCGCGCGGCTCGTCGTCCCGCGCTCCCGCATCGTGTCGTCGGGCTCGCCGGCCGACGGGCCGCCGGTGTTCGACATGCCCGAAGCTATCGAGCGGCGGGGTCAAGTGCGTACTGGCGGTCGGTCGCGGAGACGACAGAGGCGACTGGGTCAGCCGAGCGCCTCACGGCAAGGCGTCGGGTCGGGCGGGCGCGCTCAGGAGGACGAGGAGTCGTCTTCGTTCTTCAGCTCTTCGAGTTCGGCTTCGACCTCCTCGTCGGCCACCTCGGTCTCGACGTCCACGTCGGCGTCGCTCGCGCTCTCGCTCGATGACGACGACCCGGAGGACTTGCCCATCTCGGCCTTGAGCGTCTCCAGTTCGGTGTCGACTTCGGCGCTGGTGCGACCGGCTTCGAGCTCGCGCTCGATGGAGTCTTTGTCCGACAGCGCGTCGTCGAACGCGCCGGAGTCCATGAGCTCGTCCATCGCGGCCGAGCGGGCCTCCATCTCGTCGGTCTGCTCCTCGGCGCGTTCGAGCGCGCGCCCCACGTCGGCCATCTCGTCGCCGACGCCGGTCATCGCCTCGGAGACGCGGCTCGACGCCTCGGCGGCCTCGTAGCGGGCCTTCATCGTCTCCTTTTTCGTGCGGAACTCCTCGATGCGGCTCTGGAGTTCGTCCTTCTTGTTGACGAGTTGGTCTTGGGTCTCCTGCAGGCTGGCGATTTGCGTCTCCAGCTCCTCGATTTGGCTCATCTTGGCCTGCTTCTTTTCGAGCGCCTTGCGCGCGAGGTCCTCGCGGTCCTGCTGGACGGCCTCGCGGGCCTGGTCGTTGTGCTTTTCGACGTTCTCTTCGAGGCGGCGCTTCTGAATCTCCAGTCGCTTCTTCTGGGTGGTCAGGTCGGCGATGCCCTGTTTGACCTGCTGTAGCTCGTCGCGCATCTTCTCGTAGGAGTAGTCGAGCGTCTCGGTCGGGTCCTCCGCACGGTTGAGGAGGGCGTTTATCTTCGACCGGATGACGTACGACGTGCGAGAGAGAATTCCCATACCCAATTACTACGCGACGTTCGGCTTAAAACCTCACCAGCGCAACCTGTCTCTATGACCGAGACGATTCTCGTGCCCGGCGGCCGCGACGTGCGGGCGACCCTCGACCGCGCCCGCGGGGACGGCGCGGACGGCACCGACGACACCGGCGACGCGGCGGGCCAAGGCGCCGCGATTGTCGTCGCCTGCCCGCCCCATCCGCAACACCAGGGCCACCGCGGCGACGCCCGTCTCGTCGCCGTCAGCGACGCGCTCTCCGCCCGCGGCGTCGACTGTCTCCGCTTCGATTACGGCCCGTGGGACGAGGGCCACGGCGAGCGCGCCGACACCCTCCGGGCGGTCGAGTGGGCCGCGGAACGCTACGACCGCGTGGGCCTGTTCGGCTTCTCGTTCGGCGGCGCGATGGCGCTTCTCGCGGCCGCCGAGGGCGCGGACGCCGACGCCGTCTCCGCGCTCGCCCCCGCCGGGCGACTCGCCGACGACCTCGACGCCGTCGCCGCCTTCGACCGCATCCCCGTCCCCGTGCAGGTCATCTACGGCACCCGCGACGACGTCGCCGACTGGGAACCCGTCGTCGAGCGCGCCCGCGAGTACCACCAACCCGTCGTCGAGTTCGCGGCCGACCACTTCTTCATCGGCCAAGAAGAGAAGGTCGCGGCCGCCGTCGCCGACTTCCTCGTATCGAACCTCGGCGTCGAGTGAGAACGGGGGGGACGACGGGGGAGAGGAGAGCAACAGGGGCGAGCGACGGCGTCGCCCCCGACCCCAGCGACCCGCGACGAAACGACTCTCTCCCAACCATTCGACCGAACGACACTTCTGACTCGGCTCCGAAGCCGGGGCTATGGTCCCCCGCAAGCGGCTCGCCGCCGTCGTCGCCCTCCTCCTCGTCGGCGTCGCGCTGAGCCAGTCGTTCGCCGTCGCCACCTCCACCTCGTCGCTCGAATCGACGTACGAAGCCGAGCCGGTGACCGCCGACTCGCCGCCCGGTCTCGTCGCCTCCTACGACCCCGACGTGGTCAACCTCGCCGCGACGGTGAACCGGACGCCGCAACTCCGGGAGCCGGTCGCCACCGCCGCCCGCACCGGCCGGTACGACGGCGACATCGAACCCGAGGCGTACATGACCCTCTCGGACGTGAACGAAGACGCCGAGTTCGCCGTCTACGACGGCCGGTACTACCGGTTCTCGCTGAACGTCTCGGGCGACCCGGTCCGCGCGACCATCGAACTCGACCCGACCGACTGGGAGACGGTCGCCGCCGGGGCGTCGTCGCCCGCCGCGAACGCCAGCGCCGACGTGCGCGAGGCCATCGACGGCGGCACCGTCACCAACAGCACCTTCGTCGTGCCGGGGCTCTACGAGCGCGGCGGCGCGCACTACCTCGTCCACCCGGCGAACGAGGGCGAGATTCTCGGGAACTTCCTCGCCATCGTCGGCGGGTTCCTGTTCAACCCCATCGGCTGGGCGTACACCGTCGCGGGTCTCGGCCTCCTCGGTGCGTTCCGGATTCACCGACGCGCCCGCCCGCTGGACCGCCGAACCGCCGTACTGGTCGTTCCCGGCACGCTCGTCGCCATGTGGCTGGCGACGACGCTCACCAACACGGGGTCGCTCGGCATGCGCTACGTCCTCGTCCCCGGCATCGGCGTCGTGACCGCCTTCGGCCTGTTCGCCGGCTTCTGCATCCGCCGCGGGTCGTGGAAGTCGCTCGTCGGTTGGAGCGTCGCGCTCGTCGCGGTCGTCATCGCGGCCGACGCCGTCGCAATCGGTCTCGTCGGCACGATTTTCGGCACGCTCGGACTCGTCGTCGGCTGGTTCGGGAGCCTGTTGCTCGTTCCCTACGGCTACGCGCTGGCGGCTGACGCCGAAGACGAGGTCGAAGACGGACCGGGGGCGGTGACGGCCGCGGAGTTGGGTGACGGGTGACTCGGCTCTCGGGACTCGGTGTGTGAGCGTGGAGACAGAGGGGTAATCAGTTTCTCAGTTGTACTCGCGCCATCGGTAGCCGCACTCTTGATGCTTGCTAAGTTGAAGTTTGTTATTTTCTGTGTTTGACTCTCAACAGAGCCAAACCTCACGAGGATGGGATCCTTTTGCGAATTGCTTTGCGGAACCAGTCACCTCTATTAATATCTCTGTTATTCCAGTCCCTACTCTGGATTCTGAATAGGTAATACAGCTCGTGGACTAGCCAAGTGACCCACGAAAGGAGAACGAACACACCGAATAGTAGCTGTATTTGTGGATTCAATTGGTATGATTGGAGGAGGAAAAACAGTCCAGAAAACAGAAGCAGGCCGGAGTATCTGAGAGCTGTTATTTGTAGATGAAATATTACTACTCGAATGTCACTAAAGAGTTCCAGAATGAACGTGAGCATCAAGAAACCAGCACAGACAGTCAGGACTCCAATCGTAAGTTCCTGATAGTAGCCAATCTGGTTATCTTCCAGTATAAATTTAATCACCACTAATACGATAGCAAACAGGGCGACTGATTCTGATGCTGTTCTGTCAACCACTGACATTGAATCCTCAGCGGAGGGAGCTTCGGTAGTCGATGCTGGATTGATTAAAATCTGTCCAGCGGGAACAAATATAAAAATCCCAAGTAAAGCGAGATATATCAATCCTAAGGAAGTCATCTAACTATTTACGGTGTTCAAAGCAGTAGTCGTGTTCTCGCCCTACAACAGTTTTACATCCTGATTCAGTACAGGATTCCTGTAATGTGTCGGTTTCAGATTCGTCATTAGACATACTCAGTTTCGGTGTTTTGGACAAAATTTATGTTCTCGGCCTATGGTTTCGTCACATCCAGACTTAGCACACATACTAAGCTTTTGATCTATCTCAAAGGAGTCATCACCTAACATAATCACCCTCGGTGCTTCGGACAAAATTTGTGTTCTCGCCCAATACTGACTTTACAGCCGTCTTCGAAGCAAACTCTAACATTAGCCGATATACTCTGTTTATTTTCGTCATCAGACATAGCAGAATAGGTTAAGCCTCCCGGTGTTTAAAGCAGTAGTCGTGTTCCCGACCAATACGATTGCCACAGCCACTTTCCCTACAAACTCCTTGGAGCATCCGCTTTTTGTCATCTGTCATTATTCTTGATGCAGGGTGCAGAAATCGTGTTCCCGGCCAATTGGATTATCGCAACCAGTCTTTGAATAAGTCACATATCGTTTAATTGTGTCTCTATCGTCCTCACTCATACATCAAATCTGTAAATCTCAACACATCAGTTTTACGGGGATTAATGTGGTAGAGAGAACCTACGAAAATTACCAAATTTGTTCGACCACTTCTTTCGGATGTCCGAGTCTAAGTGGAGGCACTTCATTGTCGCTGTGACGCTCTTGTACCGGAGTTGTTCTCTCGGTGGTGTGGGCCGACGTGGTTCGCCCAATATGTTATGGCCCCGTGACAGATATTATTCCACGAGAACTCTCTGAACCGGCAGTATCCTACCTTTCCAATAGGCAATTCCGTTTGATGTTCTAATCTGAATTGACTAGACATGTGGTAAATTCTTTCAAAACTTGTCAAAAATATACCCTCTGCTTTCGGAGGTTTGGGCGGGCTGTTAGTTGTACTCGCGCCACCGATACCCACATTCCTGACATTTAAAGAACCGCGTCGGCGGTTCGTCGGCAGAGCCGGTCTGTTTGATGGTGTACCACGCTTCGGTGTGGCCGCAGTCGTCGCAGTGAACGTCCTTCGCGGTCGGTTTGCCCTCGAACTCAGCGCCCTCTTCGGTCTCGATGAGTTCGTCGCCCGACTGCGCCTCGGTGGAGACGAACTCCGCCGCGAGTTCCTCGTCGCGCTCGGCGGTCCCCTCGCAGTCGTCGTTCGTGCAGGTCATCGCGCCGTTCTGGCTCACCATCATCGAACCGCACTCGTCGCAGAACTGCATACCCGGCGGTAGCGGACCGAGGGCAAAGAAGCTGTCACTCCGTTCTGTCGCGGGAAGAATCAGAGTCGCCCCGCCGCGCGCGCCGTCAGTCGTCGTTGTCGACCATCGGGCAGTTTCGCACCCGGAAGTGGTCGCTGTCTTCGAGTTCGACGATGGTCGTCCCCTCGTGGTGGCACGCGAGTTTCGGCGGCTCGCCGAAGTGCTCACAGCGCTGGCAGAACTCGGTCTTGGGGACGACGTGGTCCGCGACGCCCTCGCTGGCGTCGACCGGGGTGGCCTCGGCGCCGACGCCGACGCCCTCCGCCTCCTCGCTGTCCCCGCCCTCGACGAGCGACGTCCACACGTCGTCGCGGTCGAGTTCGCCGACTTCGACCGACTCGAACAGTTCGGTCACGTCGTCGCGCTGGTCGGTGACTCGCGAGCGGTCGCGGCGCTCGGCCACGCGCCCCGCGAGGTCCGAAAGCGGGGCCGAATCGGCGTCGCCGTTGCGTCCGCCGCGGTCCGCTTCCGGGGGGCGCTCGGCGTCGGACGCGCCGTCCGTCGGGTCGTCGCGCTCGGCGCGGTCACCGCGGTCGCCGAAGGTGTACGTGTGGTCTCTCTCCGCGTCGTCCGGGGGGTCGTTGTCGTCGGTCATCGTCTTCGTGGGCTCTCAGTCGTCGCCGTGTTCGCTCCCCGCCGCGGCACCGGCACCCCGCTGGGCGGACTCCTCCTCTCGGGCGGCGGGGGACCGGTCGCGCTCGTCGATGGGGGCGTCGTCCGCGTCCGAACCGGAACCGGCGTCCCGCTCGTCGGGGATGGCCTCGTCGAGTAGGTCTTCGACCTCGTCGGTCGCGCCGGACGAGTCAGCCGCCTCCAGCGCGGGGAGCCGGCCGGTGTGGAGCGTCGCCGTCCCGAAGAACCCGGGCGACGACGACAGGTCGCGGAAGGGAGTCCGACACGACGGACAGCGGGGTTCCGCGAGCAGGTCGAGGTGGACGGTCGCGTCGCACTCCTCGCACCGCGCTTTCTTCTCGCCGGCCGCGTTCGCCGAACGGAGGAGTTCGGCGAGCGCCGTCCGTTCGAGGTCGGCGGCTTCGAGGTCCGCCGCCCGCCCGCGGAGGTCGAGGAGCGTCCGCGCGACCGTCCGGAGGTTCTCGTCGAGCGTCGCCGTCGTCTCGTCGAGGTAGCTGAGGATCTCCTCGAAATTCTCGAAGCCGGCGTCGAGTCGGTCGTCGAGGTCGGCCACGCGGTTGCGAACCGCGTGCACGTCGTCGGCCAGCCGGTCGAGTTCGCCGTCCAACTCGGGGTGCGCGTGGTCGCGCGGCGCCTTCTCGTCGGTCTCGCGTTTGACCTGGACGACGCGCGTCCGCACGTCGGCTATCTTCTCGTCGAGGTCGCCTTCGAGCGCCTCGACGCGACCCTCGACCCCGTCGAGTCGGTCGGGAACAGATTCGCTCTCGTCGATTGATTCGCCCGCGTCGATCACGGCGAGCCGGTAGGTCCCGAGGGCCCGCGCGAGCACCGTCTCCGGGTCGACGCCCTCCTCGTCGGCGCGCGCTTCGACCCACGTGCGGAGGTCGTCTGAGAGCGACAGCCCGTCTTCCCCTTCCATCTTCGTGTCCAGTTTGTCTACGGAGCCTTAAGAACTGTCCCCGAATCGGAGACAGGTTGTCGCACGACCCCGTCCCGGTTCGCTCAGCGAATCTTCCGCACGTCGCTCACGTCGAGGCCGCTTTCGTTGATTTCGGTCTCGAACTGCACGATGTTCTCGCTCTCCAGTCGGGCGAGCACGCCGCGGAACTCCTGGACGACCATCGTCCGCGCGCGTTTCGACCCGCCGGACTCCCACTCGAAAAGCAGTGTCCCGCCGGTCGCGCCCTTGAGGACGCCGAGTTCGGTCTTCGAGAGCGCCTCGGTGCTCGCGAGCACGAGGATGAGCCCGCCCCACTGGTAAGAGGCCTTCTCCAGCCCCTTGATGACCATCGCGATGTCCGACCACGTCATCTCGTCGGACTGGCTCGCCACGAGGTCGGTCAGGGAGTCGATGACGACGAGGTTCCCGGGGGCGTGTTCGCTCAGAGTGCTCCCCAGCGCGCCCAACACGGACTCGCGGTTGTGTCTGTGGCCGAGGTCCTCCAGCTTCGTCGGCTGGCCGAGGTACCACTCCCGCGGAATCGGGCTGAGCTGGAAGTACTCCGGCGAGAGGTCGTGGAACTCGATGTGTTCGACCGCGGACTCGACGACCTCGTCGTCCATCGTGTAGCCCATCTCGCGGCGCAGGTACTCCTCGCCGGAGGTAAAGGAGACGTAGTGAATCTCCGGCGGCGGCGTCGCGGTGTCCGCGAGCGAGCCGTAGTGGAGGTCGAACAGCTCCTCGTCGGTGTGCGAGAGGGCGTTCATCGTCGCGCTCGTGTAGAGGAACTCCCGAGCGCCCGCGCCGGACTCCCCCGCGAGGAGCACGACGTTCCCCGGGGGTGCGCCGCCGCCGATGATGCTGTCGAGGCGGGGGACGCCGAAGGGGATTTGAGACATACCGAAGCCGACTCGGCCGCGTCGGTTAGGCGTTTCGGGGAGCGCGGTGGGGCCGTCGCGGTCGCCACCTCCGACTCGCCCCGCGATGCTCGCACCCGTTTGCTCACGTCCGTTCGCTCACACCCGCTTCACTCGACGCGCGCGCCGCGGTTCCGCCCGCGGGCGACCGAGACGGTGCCGTCGATGTCGGCGTCGGCCAGCGCCGCCCGGCCCGCCTCGACCGCCTCGTCGACGTGGTCGGCGTCGGTGACGCCGTAGACGCACGGCCCCCACGACGACTGGCCCGCGCCGTAGACCACGGGCGACTCCGACAGCGACGAGACGAGCGCGCCGACCGGCGGCCGGTAGACGCCGCCCTGCTCGTCGGCGTACCACGTCCCGTTGAGCCGGCCGACGGACTCGACGGCCTCGCCGAACCGCTCGGCGGACCCCTCGGCGAGCGCCGGGAGGAGCCGCCGGGTGACGATGCCGGCGATGCGGTCGCCGGTCTGCGCGTCCGCGCGCTCGACGACGGAGCGCATGCTCGACTCCTCGGCCGCGCCGTTGCGGCCGGGGTCCGTGTCCGGGACGACGAGCAGGAATCGCCAGCGGTCGGGAACCTCGTGTCGGGCGGCGACCGCCGGCACCGACCACGAGCCGTCTTCCGGGCGGTCGGTGGTGAAGCGCGCGGTCGGGTGACCCGCGTCGAGGACGGCCCCGCCGGCTTCGAACGTGGCGACGCCGACGCCGGAGCGGCCGCCGCGACCCATCTCGGGGGCGAGGCGGCGCACGTCGGCCTCGCGGTCGGTGGCGGCCGCGACCGCCCGCAACACCGCGAGCGCGAGCTGTGTCCCGCTCCCGAGGCCGGCGTGTCGCGGCAGGGCGCGCTCGACCGAGACGTCGACGCCCTCGACGCCGAGGAGTTCGACCGCCTGCTCGGCGTACTCGCGGGCGGCGGGATGCCGGCACCGAACGTCGGCCGCGGGCTCGGCGGCGACGACCACCCGCGGCTCGTCGAGCGCGACGCCCACGCCGCCGTAGAGGCGGTCGCGGGCGAGGCTCAGATTGAGGAAACCGAAGTGGATGCGCGCGCCGGTCGAGACCCGAACCATGTCACCGGCTATCGGCGGGGACGCCAAAAGGGGGTTTCGACCATGGCAACGCGGGCCGGGGTCTCCCGCCGCTGTCGGTCGGTTTTGACTCTCACGGCGGGCGTCAGAAGAGGGCCGGACGCTCGACAGCGCGGGGAGAACGGGCGTGGGCCGAACCGAAGCGGGGTCGGGAACTCCAGCGAGACCGGTCGCGTCGGAGCGACCGCGTTACGAGGTCGTCTCGGTCGATTCCGTCTCGTCTGACTCGTACGCCACCGTCACCTCGTCGGCGACGGGCTGGAGGACGTACTTGCCCGCGTTCCCGGCCGTGACGGGCGTGAAGTCGGCCGTGAACGTGGTCGTCTCGTCGGCGCGAATCTCGAAGGACCGCTCGAACTTCAGCGGGGCGGAGCCGGGCACCTCGATGGTCGCGGACGACCCGTCTGCGAGGGTCGCGTCGGTCTCCGACACCTCGACCTGCAGGAACTCGTAGGTGCCCGTCTCCAGTTCGAACTCCTCGACGAGCGCGGAGGCGTCGCCCTGCAGTTCGACGAGGTCGAGTGCTGTGTCGCCCGCGTCGAGCGACTCCGCCTCGCCGTCGGCGAGTTTGACGCGGACTGTCGAGACCGTCACGACGCAGGACTCGAAATCGTCGATGTCGCCGGGCTTGTCGCTCACGCGGGTCGAGAGCGTCCCCGTCGTCGCGGACGCGGTGCCCATACAGCCGGCGAGGCCGGCGGTGGTTGCGGCGGCGATTCCGGCGGCGGACGTGAGGAAGCGTCGTCTGGTGTGTGTCATTGGTTGGTGTTCGCGTGTCTGCGGGGGTCGCGGCACTGCCGGGCGTCCCGGGGTGATGACTGGTGGGGGCCGCCCGCCCCCGCGACATCGACCGCTCTGCACGCCGCCGTATTGAATGGTGAAAACCGGCTCGCCGGCTTGCGGTCGTTGGCGTGAAATTCGGCTCGAACGGCGTCGAATTTCGCCGAGTTTCGTCGGAAAACGTGGGGTTCTCACCGCCTCCCCGCGCGGGTGGGCGGCGGACGGTATCGACTCAGCGCACGCGACAGACGTCCCCGTTAGTCGGCTGGTCGCGGGCGGGCGAGACGGCGTCGACGACGGGCAGGACGCTGAAGCCGGGCGACCCGCCGGTGGCGAAGCCGATGGCGAACACCGAGTAGGTTCGGCCGCCTTCGAGCGTCGTTCCGGGGAGGTCGAGCACGACCGTCCCGTCCGACGAGAGGACGACCTGCAGGTCGTACGTCCCGGCGGGGACTGTCTCGTAGTCCGAGACGTCGCCGAACGCCAGCCCCGAAAACAGCGTCGGGCCGTCTTTGACGACGATGTCGACCTCCGGCGCGTCGGGCGAGAAATGCGCGACGCGGACGCTGGCCTTGCCGTACGGTGCCGGGCGGTTCGTGTCCGCGAGCACGACGGCCGCGATGTCGGCGAGCACGCCCGTCGCCGCGACGGTGTAATCGCGGTTGCGACGGAGCGTGACCTCGGTGTCGATGACGACCGTCGAGGCGTCGCCAGCGGGCGTGACCTCGGTGTCGATGACGACCGTCGAGGCGTCGCCAGCGGGCGTGACCTCGACCTGATACGTCCCCGCGGGGACGGTGAAATAGTCGGACAAGACGCCGAACGGGACGCCCTGCAGGCCGGGGAAGGGGTCGCCGTTTACGTACACGTCTACGGGGGGCGCGTCGGGCGAGAAGTGGCCGACTCGGAACCGCGCGTCGCCCGCGGCGACGCCGCCGGGGCGTGCCGCCGCGGTCGTCGCGCCGCCTGCGAGCAGGAGACCGGTTGCGCCGAGGCTCTTCAGCATCGTTCGTCGGGAGAAAGACGACATTTGCAACTACCATGAAGGTCCGTGAAGATATTAATATATCTACAAATCAAATCGTGGAAGAAAGTCACCGAACCGAGACAGTCGGATGCTCCTGACCGTCTCAAACGAGTTCTTCCGCGACAACGTCGACCGCGAGCAGGTTCGGGTCGATGGCGAGGTCGGCTTGGCCCTTGGCGAACTCCGGGAGGGTGTCGTAGGCGTAGGTCACGACCCGCACGTCGGGGTTCAGCTCCTTGGCCACCGCGATGGCCGTCGCGTCGTCCATGTCGGTGAGCACGAGCAGGTCGGCGTCCTCGATGCCGGCCTCGCCGAGCGAGTCGGCGGAGGCGATGCCCGTGACGCGGACGACCGTCGCGCCCTCGTCTTCGAGCGCTTCGCCGAGTCCGTCGGGGTCCGCCCCCGCGACGACTGCCGTCGTCATTCGTACTCGATGGTCGCCGGCGGTTTGTGGGTCACGTCGTAGACGACGCGGGCGACGTTCTCGTTCGTCCCGGTGATGCGCGACTGGATGCGCTGGAGGGTGTCCCACGGCAGTTCCTGTGCGCGGGCGGTCATCCCGTCGCGCGACTCCACGGAGCGCACGGAGACGATCCAGCCGTGGACGCGGTTGTCACCCTTGACGCCGGTGCCCTTGCCGATGACGGCGGCGAACGCCTGCCACGGGTCGTGCTTTTCGGTCTCGTCTTCGACGACGTGACACGCGTCGCGGGCGACCTGTACCTTCTCGGGCGTGACTTCGCCGAGGACGCGGACCGCGAGTCCCGGCCCCGGGAACGGCATCCGCTCGGCGATGATGGATTCGAGGCCGAGCGCACGGGCGACCTCGCGGACCTCGTCTTTGTAGAGGTCGCGGACGGGTTCGACGATGCCCTCGAAGTCCACCACGTCCGGCAGGCCGCCGACGTTGTGGTGGGACTTGATGTTGCCCTCGGACTCGATGCGGTCGGGGTAGATGGTCCCCTGCACGAGGTACTGGGCGTCGGTCTCTTTGGCCTCGCGCTCGAACTCGCGGATGAACTGCTCGCCGATGACCTGGCGCTTTTCCTCGGGGTCGACGACGCCTTCGAGGGCGTCGAAAAAGCGGTCGCGGGCGTCGACGACGCGGAGGCTCTCCATGAAGGAGAAGGTGTCCGCAATCTGCTCGGTCTCGCCTTTGCGCATCAGGCCGGTGTCGACGTAGACCGGGGTGAGTTGCTCGCCGACGGCCTCGTAGGCGAGCGTCGCCGCGACGGAAGAGTCCACGCCGCCCGAGAGGGCGATGATGGCGTGTTCGTCGCCGATTTGGTCGCGAATCGATTCGGTCGCGTCTTCGATGAATTCGTCTACGTTTACCATTATGCGGTCACCTCTTCGTTGCCGAGTTCGCGCGCGTCGAGCTCGCCGAGGACCGCGCGGAGGAAGCCGAGGAACGGCGGGCTCGCGCGGTCGGGTCGGGAGCGGAACTCGGGGTGGAACTGCGTCCCGAAGAAGAACGGGTGGTTCGTCAGTTCGAGAATCTCCATGCGGTTTTCGGCGCGGCCGGAGAAGCGAAGCCCCTCGGATTCGAGCTCGTCGATGAGTTCGGGGTTCACCTCGTAGCGGTGGCGGTGGCGCTCCGTACAGGAGGTGTCGCCGTACACCGCCTCCGCGAGCGTGCCGGCGTCGATGTCGGTGTCGTGCGCGCCGAGGCGCATCGTGCCGCCCATCTCGTCGACCTCGTACTGCTCGGGCAGGAGGTCGATGACCGGGTAGGGCGTGTCGGGGTCGAGTTCGGCCGAGTGGGCCTCGTCGTGGCCGAGGACGTTCCGGGCCTGCTCGACGACGGCCATCTGGAAGCCCAGACAGAGACCGAGGAAGGGGACGTCGTTCTCGCGGGCGTAGCGGATGGCCTCGATTTTGCCGCCGGTTCCGCGGGAGCCGAAGCCGCCGGGGACGACGACGCCGTCGGCGTCCTTCAGGCGCTCTTCGTGCTTGTCGAGCATCTCGTCGGAGTCGACCCAGAGGATGTTCACGTCGACGCCGCACTCGATGCCCGCGTGCTTGAGCGCCTCGTGGATGGACATGTAGGCGTCTTCGAGGGCGTACTTGCCGACGAGCGCGATGTCGACCGAGCCGGTCCGGTCGGCCGTGACGAGCTCGCGCCACCGGTTGTCGCGGTCTTCCTTCGGGAGCGCCTCGTCGGCGATGCCGAGCCGCTCCATGACGTACTCGTCGAGGCCCTCCTCTTCGACCATCAGCGGGACGTGGTAGATGTCCGGCACGTCGGGGTTGGAGAACACGGCGGCGTCCGGCACGTCGCAGAACTGCGCGATTTTGCTCTTCGTCGCCGGTTCGAGTTTGTCGTCGGCGCGGCCGACGAGGATGTCCGGCTGGAGGCCGATGCTCCGAAGCTCCTTGACGGAGTGCTGGGTGGGCTTCGTCTTCTGCTCGCCGTTCTTCGAGTAGGGAACGAGCGTGACGTGCGTGAACAGCACGTCGCCGTCTTCCTCCTCGGAGGCGAACTGGCGGAGCGATTCGAGGAACGGCATCGACTCGATGTCGCCGACGGTGCCGCCGACCTCGACGAGACACACGTCGGTCCCCTCGGCCGCCTCGCGGATGCGGCGCTTGATGTCCTCCGTGACGTGCGGGATAATCTGGACCGTCTTCCCGAGGTAGTCGCCGTCGCGCTCCTTCTGGATGACGTGCTGGTAGGTCTTGCCCGTCGTGATGTTGTGGTCGGCGGTCATGTCGACGCCCAGGAACCGCTCGTAGTTCCCGAGGTCGAGGTCGACTTCCGCGCCGTCTTTCAGTACGTACACCTCCCCGTGCTCGTAGGGGTTCATGGTCCCGGCGTCGACGTTCAGGTACGGGTCAATCTTGACCGCGGTGACGTCGAACCCGGCGTTCTTCAGGAGTCGCCCGGTGCTCGCGGCCGTGATACCCTTCCCGAGGCCGGACATGACACCCCCGGTTACGAAAATGAACTTGCGCCCCATCTCTGGGTCGTATTCGTCCGTCGGCATACTGACCGTGTGCGAGCGTACTTCAAAACCATTTCGGAGGGAACATCGTGTGCCAGAGCACCGCACGCACCAGAATCCGAGAGAATCGCGCGACTGCGACGCGGCGGCGACGCCGACGCGACGGTGTGCGCCCGGTCAGTCCAGCCTTTTAATGACTCGCGCCGGGTTGCCGCCGACGACCACCGAGTCGGGAACGTCCTTCGTGACGACCGCGCCCGAGGCGACCACCGCGTCGTCGCCGATGGTGACGCCGGGGTTGACGACCGCCCGCCCGCCGAGCCACGCGTTGTCGCCGATTGTCACCGGCTCGCCCGACTCGGGGCCTTTGATTCGCTCCGCGGCGTCGAGCGGGTGGGTCGCCGTGTAGACGTGCACCCCCGGCCCGAGCTGGCAGTTGTCGCCGATGGTGATGAGACAGACGTCGAGGAAGACGCAGTCGAAGTTGGCGAAGAAGCGCTCGCCGACGCGGACGTTGTAGCCGTAGTCACAGCGGAACGGCGGCTCGATTCCGAACGACTCGCCGACCTCCCCGAACAGCTCCCGAATCAGTTCCTCGCGGCGCTCGGTCTGCGTCTCGTCGGTCTCGTTGAACTGGCGCGTGAGTCGACGCGCGCGCTCGCGCTCGGCGACGAGTTCCGGGTCGCTCGCGTCGTACGGGTCGCCGGCGAGCATCTTCTCCTTCTCGGAGGGCATACCGGCGATAACTGGCGGGTGGGTGGTAAGTGTATCCACGGCTTCCGCAACCGCAGGATTTGACTCGCCCGCCCGCGACCGTCCGTCCATGAAGGACTTCCCGCGACTCGGCTTCGGGACGTACAAACTCGAAGACCGCGACGAGTGCGTCGAGGCCGTGAAGACCGCCCTCGACGCCGGCTACCGCCACGTCGACACGGCCCAGATGTACCACAACGAGGAGTTCGTCGGCGAGGGGCTCGCCGAATCGGACGTCGATGCCGACGACGTGTTCGTGGCGACGAAGCTCGACACGGACAACCTCGGCTCCGACGACGTGTTGGAGACGGCCCGCGAGTCCGCCGAGAGACTCGGTGTCGACACCATCGACCTCCTGTACGTCCACTGGCCGCTCGACAGCTACGACGAAGACGAGACGCTCGCGGCCCTCGACGAACTCGTCGAGGAGGGCGTCATCGACCACGTCGGCCTGAGCAACTTCCGACCCGACCAGCTCGAATCGGCCATCGAGACGCTCGACGCGCCGGTGTTCGCCCATCAGGTCGAGATGCACCCGATGCTTCAGCAGACCGAACTCCGCGAGTTCGCCGCGGACCACGGCCACCGACTGGTCGCCTACTCGCCAATCGCGCGCAATCAGGTCGCCGACGAGGCGGTCATCGTCGACATCGCCGAGAAGCACGACGCGTCGCCCGCGCAGGTCGCCCTCGCGTGGCTGATAGCAAAGGGCGCGACGCCCATCCCGAAGGCCGCCTCGCCCGACCACATCCGCGACAACTTCGCCGCGCTCGACCTCGACCTCGACGAGGAGGACGTGGCCGCCATCGACGCCCTCGATTCGACCCACCGCATCGTCGACTTCGACGAAGCGCCGTGGAACCACGCCTGAGCTGAGCCGACCTGCCCCCGGCCGACGGCCGCGACGCTGAAGCCTCCATTTTCGACTGTTCGACCGCTCTGTATCCAATATTCGTCATCATGGACGCCCCGTCAAAACGGGACGTGCGACCCCGCCACAAACGGGGTGAAAATATATGATGGACTCGCCCGTACCGTCGAATATGGCAACGGTGGTGGTGTGCCCGCACTGCGGACAGGAAGTCGAATCGAGATACGAGGGCGACGCCGACTTCGACGGTGTCAGACAGCGATTAAAAAGCGAGTATCGCGTCGCGCGGCAGACCTGCCCGGTCTGTTCGAACCCGTACGACCTCCGTCGGGCCTAATCGCCCCCGGCGGCGCGGCGACGGAGTCCTCGGCGGGTGGCCGAGGGCGTCGGCGTCGCGGTCGCGTTATCCCGTGTTCTTCATCCCGGCGGCGATGCCTTTGACCGTGAGCCGCAGGGTCTGTTCTTCCTCGTCGGTCCGGTGGGTCTGCGACAGCAGGTGCGTCTGCAGGAGGTTCAGCGGGTCGACGTAGGGGTTGCGGCGGCGGAGGCTCTCTTCGAGCCACTCGCGCTTCAGGAGGCTACTGCGCTCGCTGATGTCGAGCATCAGCCCCGCGGCGTCTTCGTACTCGTCGGTGAGCCGGGTGAAGAACTCCTCGCGGAGTTCCTCGTCGGCGAGGTTCGCGTACTCCGTGGCGATTTCGAGGTCGGTGCGCGCCAGCGCCATCGCGGCGTTGTCGAACGTGCTCCGGAAGAACGCCCACTCGTCGTACATCTCGCGGAGGTCGTCCATGTCGCCGCCGTCTTCGAGGAAGGCGTTGACGCCGGCGGCCAGCGAGTACCAGCCGGGGAGGATACACCGCGACTGGGTCCACGAGAACACCCACGGGATGGCCCGCAGGTCCTCGACGCTCCGCTCGTCGGACCGGGAGGCCGGCCGGGAGCCGAGGTTGAGCTCCTCGATGACGGTGATGGGGGTCGCCTGCTCGAAGTAGGAGACGAAGCCGTCGGCTTCGAGGAGGTTCCGGTACTCCTCGCGGGCGGCGGCCGCCATGGTGTCCATGGCGTCGACCCAGCGGTCGGGCACCTCCTCTTCGGGCGTCCGAATCGCCTGCAGGCGGGCGCGAATCTGGGCGTTGAGCATCTGTTCGAGGTTCCGCTCCGCGATGCGCGGGTTGGCGTACTTCTCGGCGATGGCCTCGCCCTGCTCGGTGAACTTAATCTGCCCCGTGACGGTCTCGTTGGGGAGCGCGAGCATGGCCTCGTTCATCGGGCCGCCGCCGCGGGAGATGGAGCCGCCGCGGCCGTGGAACAGCCGCATCGTCACGTCGAAGTCGTCGCAGATGTCGGCGAGGCGGCGCTGGTTCTTGTAAAGGTCCCAGTTGGCCGCGAGGAAGCCGTTTTCCTTGTTGGAGTCGGAGTAGCCCAGCATGATTTCCTGGACGTCGTTCCGCGCGGCGAGCGCCTGCTCGTAGGCCTCGTTTTCGAACAGCGTGCCCATGATACGGCGCGCGCCGTTGAGCGCCGACTCGGTTTCGAGAAGCGGGACCACGTCGATGCCGCAGTGGTCGGGCATGGAGACGACGCCCGCCTGGTCGGCGAGGAACAGCACTTCGAGGACGTGCGACGGCTCTTCGGTCATCGAGATGCAGTACGTGTCGATGGCGCCGACGCCGTACTCGCGCTGCCACTCGCCGAGCTTGCGGAAGCGGCGGAGGACGCGCTCGGCCGTCTCCGACACGTCGCCCGGCTCTTCGAGGTCGACGACCGGCTCGTCCTGCAGAATCGCGTCCGTGAGGAGTTCGACGCGCTCGTCCTCGGAGCTACCGTAGTAGTCGAGGCCCTCGTGGGCCAGCGCCTCGTGGACGGCCTCGGTGTGGTTCTCCTGGTGGTCGCGGAGGTCGAGGCTGGCGAGGGTGAAGCCGAACGTGTCGACCTGTCGCATCAGGGGCTCGACGTACACGTCGGCGACCTGCGCCGCGCCGGTCCGGCGGAGGCTGGTGTCGATGACTTCGAGGTCGGCCATGAGTTCGCTCGCGTCGGCGTAGCCGTTCGGGCGGACGTCCTCGACGCGGCGGAGCCGCTCGCGCATCAGCTTGAGCTTCTGGCGGTACGGCTCGTTGGGGTAGCGCTCGTCGGACTCCTCGGCGACGACGGGGAGGAGCTCGCGGTCCGCCTTCAGCGAGCGTTCGAGCTCGTGGCCCGGGTCGATTCGCGTCGCGTCCTGACTCAGCACACCGGAGAGACGCTTGAGCGAGTCGCTGTACTTTTCGAGGGCGACGCTCCGCTGGCGTTCGAGCGTGTCTTCAGTCACCTCGGGCGTGACGAAGGGGTTGCCGTCGCGGTCGGAGCCGGCCCACGAGCGGAACTCGAACAGCTTCGGCACGTCGAGGCCGGGGTACTCGGCGCGGAGCTCCTCTTCGAGTTCCTCGTACACCTCGCCGACCACGTCGAAAAGCGTGTTTTCGAGGTACCACTGGACGTTTCGGGCCTCGTCGGTCGGCTCCGGGCGGCGGTCGCGGACCTGCGAGGTCTGCCAGAGGCTCGTCACCTCGGCGACGACGTGCCGCCACTCCTGGTCGTGTTCGAGGTCGGTGAGGCGGCGCTCGTCGAGCGTCTCCAGCCGGTTGGCGATGGAGCGGAGCTTCGATTTCACCGTCTTCCGGCGGGCCTCGGTCGGGTGGGCCGTAAAGGTCGGCTCGATGAGCACGTCTTCGAGGACGCGTCCCAGAAGCTCCTCGTCGACCTCCTCGTCGTCCAGCGCGTCGAGCGTGTCGAGGATGCCGTCTTCGAGCGTCCCCTCTTGGGACGCCTCGCGGATGACGCGAACCCGCTCGCGCTCCTCGGCGAGGTTGATGAGTTCGAAGTAGGTGGTGAACGCGCGGGCGACGACGCTCTCGCGCTCCGGTTCGAGGTCGCCGACCACGTCGTAGAGTCGCTCGCGCGACCCGGACTCGCCTTTCCGGTAGGCGATGGCCGCCTGTCGAAGCTCTTCGACCGTCTCGAACGACGCCGTCGACGTCTGCGCTTCGAGCACGTCCCCGAGCAGTGCCCCCAGCTCGCGGACATCTTGCCGCACGTCTCTGGTGTGCAATCGCATCCTACTCGAATACGAGTACCACATTCTAAAAGGCCACGAGTAACGCCGAAAATTTGCCCGGAGATGGGTCCTAAACGAACGTTTCTAATGGTTTGTACAGTTTCTCCGGCCGCGGGGTCGGCGGGCCGAACCCCTCGCGGGCGGCCGTTTCGTGGGGCGTACTAACACGGTTGATTCGTCACGCTTTTACTGACCGGGTCGAAGGTGGATGTATGAGCGATAGCGACAAGTACCCCGCCGATTCGGGTCGCCGTCGGTTCGTCAAGGGCGTCGTCGGGGGAGCGGCGCTCGCGGGCGTGGGAACGACAGGCGCGGCCGCCATCAACACCGCAACGTCGTCCACCGGTTCCGGCGGTGGGCCGACGCAGGCGTACGCCATCGAGAACACCGGCGGTCCCGCACCGCGCGGCATGCCGCAGATTCCGATCGAGATCGACGACGAGGGCTACATCAGAGGCGTCTGGCCCGAGGTCCAGACCGTCACCCAGAACGGTGTGGAAGTCGAACTCGCCATCAGCGAGGACTACCAGGGCACGGGCGTCACCTACTCGCAGGACTGGTTCCAGTACTGCGGCGTCCAGACCTACGACGGGCTGAACCCGACGTTCGAGTCGGACAACTACTTCCGCTCCGACAACGGGGCCTACGACTGGCAGTCCGAGACCTACAGCGCCGGCGACCGCCTGAACGTCAACGACTTCGACGAGTACGAGACGTGGGGCAACGGCATCGGGCAGGCCGGTCTCGGAATGCCCGCGACCGGGACGTGGCGCTCGCAGGACACCGAGGACACGATGCCGATTCAGGTGGTCCGCTCGACGCGCATCGAGGAGGCCGCACAGGACAACGAGTGGCTCGCCGCCTCGACGGACCAGGGCGTCATCGCGTGGCTCAACAAGTGTACGCACTTCTGCTGTGTCCCCGGCTACAAGCAGTCGGCCAGCTCCGCCACGTTCGGCGGCGAAGACGGCGTCTACTGTCAGTGCCACCAGTCCACCTACGACCCCTTCACCATCGTCGAGACGCTCTTTACGGCACTGCCGCGCCCGAGCGAGTAACCTCGCCTCGGCGCCCGCCTTCCCGCTTCGCGACCGGCCGCGACGCGTCCCTCCGTTCCGTTCTATCTCGTCCTGTTCCATCCCGTGCCGACGTACCCCGTTTCGCGTGCTGACAGACCGGCGGCTCTCGGGTCGTCAGTTAGGGTTCGAGAACCACCCACCGACCGGGCGACGTCGCTCCCGGGCGACGACCGCGCGCTAGCCGCCGCTGACCGGCGGGAACAGCGCGAGTTCGTCGCCGGCGGCCGTCGCCTCGCCGAGCGCGGCCGCCTCGCCGTTCCGGAGGACGTTGATGTGGTCGTACAGTTCGCCGTCGTCGCCGAACACCCGCGATTCGAGCGCCGGGTGCGCCCCGACGAGGGCGTCGAGCGCGTCGCCGACGGTCGCGTCGCCGTCGACGTCGACTCGAACGGTGCGCGCGCCGGCGACTTCCGCGAGGTCGGCGAACAGCTTCCACTCCATACTCCCGTCTCGTCGCCCGGCGCTCATGAGGATTGCGCCCCGGACGACCGCGAGCCGTCGCCGTCGGAACCGCCGGCGTCGCCCCCGTCGTCGCCGCCGTCGGTGCGGCTCGTGTCGGTCGTCGCCCGGCGTTCGACCTTCCGGAGCACCTCCGGCCGACCGACGACGTAGAGCGTGTCGCCGGCCGCCAGTTCGCGACCCCGGCCGGGAATCGCGTCGACCGGGCGGTTCGAAGACCGGATGGCGACGACCGTGGTGTCGACTTCCGAGACCGGCGCGCCGTCGAGGTCGGCACCGGCCGCGACGGTCGTGACCGCCATCGTCTCGTCGGCGTTCCGCAGGAGCGACGCGAACTCGCGGTCGACGTGGGGGTCCGCGGGGAGCGTCACGAGCCGGTACTGCTCGCCGCTCGTCAGGCGCTCTGCGTCCTCCGCGTCGAGGGCGACGGTCGCCACGTCGTCGGCGACGCCGCGGAGTTCGCCGAAGGCGACGCGGGTCGGCGCGGCCGGCGCGGTCGGCGCGTCGGTGCCGCCGTCGGACAGCGAGCCGGTGTCTGGCCCGCCGGCGGGCGTCTCGGCCGATTCGACGGCGTCGGTCGCCTCGGGCGGTTCAGATGCGTCCGCGGAGCCGCCGTCCGACGGTTCGTCCTCCTCGTCGCCCGCGTCCGGTTCCGGAACCGACCAGACCTGCACGGGGTCGCCGGCGGCCGCGCCGGAGCCGGGGTCGCCCCGAATCGCGACCGCGACGGTGCCGGGCGCGAGCGTCGGCCCGAGGCCGGCCGCGCGACTGCCGAGCGCGAGATAGGACACCTCGCTCTCGCCGGCTTCGAACTCCACGTCGACGTGGCCGACGCCGTGGTCGTCCTTGATGCGCGTGGCGAGTCGGTCGCGGAGTTCGGCCTCGCTGAGCCGCCGAGGGAACAACAGCGTCTTCCCGCTCAGCTGGGTCTTGACGGTCTTTGCGACCGGGTCGTAGCCCTCGATGTCGCCGATGTCCTCGGGGAGCGTCACCGACGTGACGCGGCCGACGGTCCGGACGAGTCGGCTCACGTCGGCGTCGAGTTCCTTCGCGCCCGCGACGGCGAACACGTCGGTCGCGAGTCGGTCGCCGGCGACCCGGCCGACCGGCGCGATGAGCGCCCCGCCGGCGAGCGACCCGATGTTGAAAAGCACGGTGTCCAGTTGGAACACCTCGGTCTCGCTACCGGTGGTGAACGCGCCGAACAGGCCGATGGTGTTCAGGTAGAGCGCGACGACCGCGGCGCCGAACAGCACCGCCAGCGCCCGCGGGATTATCTCCCGGGTGTACCAGCGGTAGAGAAGCGAGGCAATCGCCGAGACGATGAACGCGCCGACGACGAGGCCGATGAGCCGGAGCACCGGCGGGACGAGCGCGTCGTCCGCGGCCGGAATCGACACCTGCCCGGCGGTCGCCGACTGCCCGACCGCCGCGAACAGGTCGGCGGCGGGGGCGGCGGAGGCGAGCGCGACCGACATCACGCCACCACCTCCTCGAAGCGGGTCAGGTCGCTTCTCGACCCGACCGCGTAGACGGTGTCGCCGGCGGAGACCGCTTGGTCGCCCCGCGGCGCAATCGTCCAGTTGCCGCCGTGGCGGACCGCGAGGACGGCCACGCCGTAGGCGTCGCGGACGCCCACCTTTCCGAGCGTCACGCCGTCGAGCGGCCCGTCGGCCCCGACCGAGAGCCGCGAGAAGCGTTTGCCGGCCCGGCGGAGCAGGGAGACGAGTTCGAACTCCCGGCGGACGCCGCGGGAGGCGACGACGAACCGGTCCACGTCGCTCCCGAGGAGCGGTTCGACCTCCCCTCGGTCGACCGCGAGCGTGACGCGGCCCTCGCCGCCGACGGCCGTGGGGGCGCGCGGCGCGGCCTTCGGCGCGTCCGCGTCGTCCTCGTCGTCCTCGGGTTCGCTCAGGGCCTCGACGACCGATTCGACGCTGGCGACGGTCGCCGTGACGGTTTCGGTGCCGCCGTCGGTGACGACGACCACCTCGTCGCCCTGCGCGAGTCCCGTCGGCACGAGCGCCGTCACCGACACCGCGCGCTTGCCCGCCGGGAGGCGCTTCGAGAGGCCGCCGACCGGGGCCGCCGCGGTGACGGTGGCGCGGGCTCGCTCGTCGATTCTGACCTCGACGGCGGCGAGGTCGAACTCGTTCTGCAGGCGGTCGGCGAACCGCGATTCGAGCTCCACGAGCGGGATGTCGGCCGGGAACGTCCACTCGCCGTTTCGGATGCCGGTGCGGATGTCCAGCGGGACCGGCGGGTAGCCCTCGATGTCGCCGACCTCGCCGGTGACGGTGACGCTGACCTGCCCGCGGCCGCCGACGAGTTCGACCACGTCCGTCGACAGCGACCGCTCTGTGAGCTTTCGAAGCGACATCTTCCGCGGGATATCGTTGGCGAAGGCGTCGCCGCGGTTGTGCGCGTACAACGAGCCCATCAGGACGACCAACAGCGCGACCGTCAGCCTGACCTGGTTGTCCGACTGCGTAATCGAGGGGTCGGCCAGCGCCATGAGACCGCCGCTCGCGCCCGCGATGGCGACGCTGAGGACGACGACGGCGAGGCCCGGGACGGTGACGCCGGTGACGTAGCGGAACCCGAAGCCGAGGAGCCACGCGACGGCGGCCGGCACGAGCCCCGTGAGGATGCCGAAGTACAGCCCGTAGACGACTTCGACGGGGAGTGAAGCCATGGGCCGGTACACTCGCCGACGGGATAAAGGCGTGACGGCGCGCCCGTGACGGGCCGATACCCGACCGCTTTTGCCCTCTGACGCCAGAACTGGGAAAGACATGGCTTCCGTACGCGAGTGGGTCGGTGCCCGCGCGACCATCGGGACGGTGTTCGTCGCCGCCGTCCTCTCGGTCGCCATCGGCATCCTCAACATCAGCGTCCCGGTGAGCGGCGGCGTGCTGGCCGCGTACATCCCGGAGGCGGTCCGCATCACCGCCGGGTTCACCGGGACGCTGACGGGCTTTCTGCTCCTCGCGAGCGTCTTCGGGCTCCGCCGCCGCTACCGCGCCGCGTGGTACTCGGCCGCGATACTGCTCCCGGTGACGGCCGGGCAGGGGCTCGTCCAGTCGCCCGAGCGGGCGGCCCCGCTCGTCGGCCTCTCGCTTATCAGCCTCGCGCTCTTGGTGTTCAACTACAGGGCGTTCGACCGCGACCTCGACCTGACGGCGACACAGCTGTCGGCGCTCCTCGCAATCGCGGGGGCACAGACGTACACGACCGCCGGCGCGTGGGCGCTCAGAGAGCAGTTCAACGGCATCGAGACGCTGTTCGACGCGTTCTACTTCGGCGTCGTCACCGGGAGCACGGTCGGCTACGGCGACATCTACCCGCAGACCGCCATCGCCAGGCTGTTCGGGATATCGGCGCTCCTTATCACGGTGGCGACGTTCGCCGTGGCGCTCGGTGTCCTGCTCACGCCCGCAATCGAAGCGCGACTCACCAAGGCACTCGGACGCATGACCGAATCACAACTCGACATCCTGGAGAACCACATCCTCGTCCTCGGCTACGGGGAACTGACCGAACCGATTCTCGAAAAGCTCGGCGACCGCGCCCGCGTCGTCATCGTCACGCCCGACGAGGCCCGCGCCAAGCGCCTCACCGACCGCGGCTACGCCGTGGTCACGGACGACCCGAGCGACGAGGAGGCGCTCCAGCGAACCCGCGTCGACGCCGCCCGCTCCGTCGTCGTCGCCACCAACAACGACGCCGAAGACGCGCTGGCCATCCTGACGGCGCGACAGCTCAACCCCGACATCCACATCGTCGCGTCGGCGACCCAGCGGGAGAACGAGCGGAAACTGCGCCGCGCCGGGGCCAACACCGTCATCAGCCCGGCGGCGCTCGGCGGCCACTTCCTCGCCGAGTCCGCCGTCGGCGGGAGCGGCCTCGAAACCATCGAGGAACGACTGCTCGACGAACAGCCCACCGACCCGCCTACCGACCCGCCCGCCGACGGGACGACCGAGGCTGACGGGACGACCGAGGCTGACGGGACGGGCGAGTCAGACGAATCCGAACCGGACGGTCGGAGCTGACGAGGCCGGCGACCCCGGTCGCAAGCGCGAACTGACGCCGACGCCGACTGCTCCGCTCCGCGTCGCTCCCTCTCCGCTTAGTGCCCGCGGTCGAACACCGCCACGTCGCAGTCTATCTCGCGGATGCGCTCGAACGTCGGCGGCGCGATGAACCGCGAGGCGGGCGAGCGGTCGCCGCTGGAGCCGAGCACCACGAGGTCGTAGGTGGCGGCGTTGGAGGCGATGAAGCCGGTCACGTCGGCGCGGGCGACCCGCGTCTCGATGTTGCCGTCGGCCGTCTCGACCAAGTTGGCGAGCTTCGACTCCGCGGGGCGGCGCTCGACCTCCGAGGTGATGCAGGTCGTGACGCTCACGCTCCCCGTTTTCCCGGCGAGGCGGGTGGCGAAGTCGATCATCGCGTGGGCGGCGTCGCCCGGCCGCGAGACGAGCACGAGGATGCGCCGCCAGCGGTAGGTCTCGCCGGTCGAGCGGAACGCCACGGTGTCGTACGACCCGCCGAACAGCCCGCGGATGTAGTCCGAAAGCAGGCCGCGGTCCTCCTCGTAGGGCGTCACCACGAGGTCGGAGTTGGTGTTCGCCGCGGCCTCGGTGGTCGCCGTCAGCGGGTCGCCGCGCGCGACGGCGATTTCGACCGGGACGCCCAACTGGGTCCGAAGTTTGTGGGCGCAGGATTCGAGGCGCTCGACCGACGCGTCGGTCTCGGCGTCGAGGTCGGCGTCGGCCTCGCCCTCGGCGCCCGAGTTCGCGTCGCTCTCGTCGGCCGGCGTCGGCGGGAGCACGTCGAGGAGGACGACTTTCCCGGCGCTGTGGGCGGCGGCGAGTCGGGCGGCGAAAAAGGCCGTCTGGGTCGCCGTCTCGCCGCGCATCGGCACGAGGACGTGGTCGTCGCCGCGGACGGTTCCGTAGAGGTACTCCGCGCGGCGCTCGTAGAACTGCTCGCGCCAGACGGTGAAGGCGATAGCGATGACGAAGCTGGCGAAGAAGATGCTCACCACGTACTCCTCGGGGTTCACGTCGCCCGTCACGAGCGTCAACAGCGCCGTCGAAAACGCGGAGGGCGCCTCCACGTCCAGCGCCCACGTCGTGACCCCCGCGAGGAAGATGGCGAGCGCCGCCGCCGACGGGTGGACGACCGCGGTCCCGGTCGGGCCGTAGGCCCACCCGGCGAAGCCGACCGCGACGAGGCCGCAGAGCGCGCCGACCGTGAGGGCGACGACGAACTTCACGGGCGAGGCGTACCGCCCTTCGGGGTCCGAAAACAGCGTGTACGACCCCGACGCGAGCGGCGGGAAAAGCAGGAACGACAGCGTGCTGACCGAGTTGGAGATGAGCGTCACCCCGGCGATGAGCACGGGGATGATGAGGAGAATCGAGAGGTGAAGCAGGTTGTTCGTGTTCTCTATCCAGCGGCCGAACGCCACCTTCTCGCGCCGCTCTATCCGGCGGATTCGGGTGCGAAGCGCCCCGACGCGTGCGACCGCTCGGGCCGCGAGGTGGCGGACGTCCACGGTGCTCGTCTACGCGAGGTCGGCGACCGCGTCGAGCGTGATGGAGATGGCGCGCTCGACGTTGTTCTTCGCCTTCTCGGGGAGTTCCTCGTCGGAGTCGGCTCCCTTCTGGGTGCCGGCGACGAGGTTGCCGTCGACCGTGCAGATAGCGCCGGCGCGGAGGCCCCGGCGGCGGGCGAGCGAGAACACCGTCGCGGCCTCCATCTCGATGGCGAGCAGGCCGGCGGCGTTCCAGTCTTCGACGTACTCGTCGGACTCGTTGTAGAACGCGTCGTCGGAGACGATGGGGCCGACGTGGACGTCTTCGTCGTTCGCCTCGGCCGACTCGACGAGCGAGGTGAGCACGTCGTAGTCGGGGACCGCCGGGAAGACTTCGGACTCGTAGCGCTTCGAGGTGCCCTCCTCTTTGGCCGCGCCCGTGGCGACTATCATGTCGCCGATTTCGATGTCCGCTTGGAGCGCGCCGATGGTGCCGACGCGGATGAACGTCTCCACGCCGACGCGGGCGAGCTCCTCGATGGCGATGGCGGCGGAGGGACAGCCGATACCGGTCGAGGAGATGGTGAGCGGGACGCCCTCGTACTCGGCGTTGACGACCTTGTACTCGCGGTTCTGCGCGACTTCCTCGACGTTGTCGCACTGCTTTGCGATGCGGTCGACCCGCCCGGGGTCGCCCGGGATGAGCGCGATGTCGTTCACGTCGCCTTCTTCGACGAGGAGGTGGGGCTGTTTCGCCATGTACCGACCCACTCGGGTCGCGGGCAAAAACGACGCGGTTCGACCGGGGGGCGGCGTCGACCCGGCCGACCATCGCCGCGCGCTCGCGCTCGTCACGCCCCGACGCCGACGCCCTCGACTGCCAGACAGTCAGCCCCGACCGAACTCGCGATTATCGTTCTCGGGGTCGTATCGTGTGTATGGTCGAACACGTCCTCGTTCCCTTCGACGGGTCGCCGCTGTCCGAGAGCGCGCTCGAATTCGCCTGCGCGGAGTTCGGCTCGCGGACCATAACGGTGCTGTACGTCGTCGACAGCCACACAGACGACACCGCCGCAATCGGGTGGGGCGACCACCCAAGCGAGTGGGACGACTGGCTCGAAGACCGGCGGGAGCACGCCGAGGAGCTCTTTTCGCGGGCGCAGGCGGGAATCGCCGACGAGTACGGCGTCTCGCTACAGACGGGGGTCGCGGTCGGCAGAGTCGCGGAGATGGTCCTGCGCGCGGCCGCCGAGTACGGCGCGGACCTCATCGTCGTCGGAACCCACGGCCGCCCGCACCTCGAGGAGTTCGTGCTCGGGAGCGTCGCGGAGTCGCTCGTCCGGCAGTCGGAGCTCCCGGTGGTGACGATTCGATAGCCGTCGGTCTCACGTGAGCCCGGTGAAGACCACCGGCGCGAGGACAAGAAGCGTCGCGCCGAAGACGAGCGAGGAGCGGAGCCACTGCCCGCGGACCGCCGTCGCGCGCTCCTCGTAGATGCGCCGGCCGGCCCGCGGGAGGACGAACCGGGCGAACGCGACGTAGATGAACGCCACGACGACCGCGGTCGCGACGAGGTGCGAGGGGAGGTCGACGCCGGCGACCCCGAGGTCCGGCGCGACGGCGTCGGTCGCGAGGTAGACGACCGCGTAGAGGACGCCCGCGAGCCCGCCGGCGGCGTGGTGGGCGACGTTCGCGTCGCCGAAGCTCACCTCGTCGGGCGTCGTCCGGCGGACGACCGCCGCGGCGACGTACGCCGGGGTGAAGCCGTCGTCTTGTCGCCACATCGGGATGGCCATCACGACCGCGGCCGCGACGCCGACGACCGCGCCGAGAAGCAGTCGCCCGGCGACCGCGCCGAGGCTCGACGCGGCGTCGAGGGCGGCGACGGTGGCCGGGAGGAGGTCCAACATCGTCCCGACGAATGGCTGGTGAGGATAAAACTGGTCGGGTCGTCGCCGAGCGGCGTGGCGGGCGGCGGCTCAGCCCTCGACGAGGTCGTCCAGCCGCCGCCAACTGAGTCGCGTCCGCGCTCCCGGTTCGGCCGCGGTGAGCGCGCCGCAGGCGTTGGCGACTGCCAACGCCCGCTCGTAGGTTGCCTCGTCGAGGCGGGCCGCGATGAACCCCGAGGCGAAGGCGTCGCCCGCGCCGGTCGTGTCCACCGCGTCGATGGGGTAGCCGGGGTGGACGTGTCGCTCGTCGCCGTCTCTGACCTCCGCGCCCCGCGGGCCGTGTTTGAGGACGAGCGTCGCCCGCGCGAGCGCCTCGGCCACGTCGGACACGGGTTCGGCGTCGGCGCTCCGGCCGCGTTCGACCGCCGCCTCGCCGAGCGCGGTGGCGGCCTCGCGGTCGTTGAGAAAGACGTAGTCCACCTCGCGGAGCGCGTCGGCGTAGCCCCGGTCGCCGACCCGCCGGCCGGGGTCGAAACTGACCGTCGTGTCGACCTCGTGGGCCCGTCTGGCGAGCGTCGCGGCCGTCTCGGGCGACTGGCTCGTCAGGTGGAGGTGGTCGGCCGACGCGAGCGGGTCGGTCGGGAGGTCGGTCGCCTCGAACGCCTCGTTGACGCCGGGCGAGCCGAGGACGAACACCTCGCCCGCGGCGTCGACGACGATGTACTTGACCGTGGTCGGGCCGCGGTCGACGCTGACGACGTGGCGGCAGTCGACGCCCTTCGAGGCGAGTTCGGCGACGGCGGCGTGGCCGTGTTCGTCGTCGCCGACGCTCCCGAGGAGCGCGGCGGGCACGTCGAGGCCGACGAGGCCGCTGGCGACGTTGGCGGCGCTCCCGCCGCCCGCGCCGACCCGCGACTCGACGGTCGCCTCGCCGTCCGGCTCCGGCAGGGCGTCCACGCGGAGGGTGACGTCCCAGTTCACGTGGCCGGCGCAGATGACACGGGACATGCGTCCGCGTAGGTCGGTTCGCCTGTGGGATAACTCCCTCGGGTCGGGCGACTACGGAGCGCGGGGAAAGAGCGTGAACGCGGAGGCGGGCGGCCCCCCAGCCGAATCCCGGCCTCAGCCGGCGATGGCGAACAACAGGAGGTTGTGGACGCCGGGGCCGAGGCCGACGGCGGCGACGAGGCCCAACAGGAGCGACCCCTCGGTCGGGTCCTCGCGGACGTAGTCGGCGAGGAGGGCGACCACGAAGCCGGCCACGGCGAGTTTCACGAGGACGAACAGCCAGCCGACGCCGAGGGCCTCGGCGGTCGGGAGCGCCGCGGCGGCGTCGAGGATGACGCGCGACAGCGGCGTCCGCTCGCCGAACCCGAGCACGTCGACGCCGACGGCGGTCGACAGCGCGTCGAGGGCGTGCCCGAAGATTGCGAGGAGGCCGAGCGACCCCGCGGCGGCCGCCTCGGGCGCGAGTCGCGTCACGACCCGCCACGTCAGCGGGCTGACGACGAGCGCCGCGACGAGCGCGACGCCGGGCCAGACGACCGAGAGCGTCCCGGCGGCGAGGCCGATGAACAGCGCGAAGCCGGCGAGCCCGGCGGCGACGAGCGCGCCGGGGGCCGCGAGCGCCGGCGGCGAGGCGAGGTCGGTCGCGTCGAGCGCGAGCCACGTCGCGCCGGCGACGACGGCCACGGAGAGATAGACCGCGGGCGTGCCGGCGAGCGGTTCGACCGCGGGCGGGAGCGCGTCGACGACGTAGAGCACGTGGAGCGCCGACCCCGCAACCATCCACGGGACGAGCGCGAGGACGTGCTCGGGCGTGACCGTCGGGCGCGTGCGAGTCAGTCCGACGCCGACGCCGACGAGCCCCGCGGCGAGGGCGACGAGGTAGGGAAGCGGCGGGAGCGCGAACCCCTCGGGGAGGATGGCCATGCAGGAGGCGCGGCGGGGCGGCGTGAAAGCCTTACGTTCTTTAGCCTCGGGTCGCCTCCACCGGGTATGAACCGAGCCGACCTCGCCCCCCGAATCGACCACACGGTCCTCGGACCCGAGACGACGATTGCCGACGTGGAGGCCGTCCTCGACGACGCCGACGAGTGGGGGCTGAACGCCTGCATCCCGCCGTGCTACGTCGCCGAGGCGAGCGAGTACGCCCCGGACGTGTTGCTGGCGACGGTCGTCGGCTTCCCCCACGGCCAACACACGACGACGGCCAAGCGCGAGGAGGCCGTCGACGCGTGGCAGGCCGGCGCGGACGAACTGGACATGGTCATCAACGTCGGTCGGCTCAAGGCCGGCGAGGACGACCTCGTGACCGAGGACATCTCCGAGGTCGTCGCGGCCGTCCCGATTCCGGTGAAAGTCATCATCGAGACGGCGCTTCTCACCGAAGAAGAGAAACGCCGCGCCTGCGAGGCGGCCGTCGAGGCCGACGCCGCCTTCGTCAAGACCTCCACCGGCTTCGCCGACGGCGGCGCGACGGTCGAGGACGTGGCGCTCATGGCCGAGTACCTGCCCGTCAAGGCCTCCGGCGGCGTCGGCTCCTACGACGAGGCGGTCGCCATGTTCGAGGCCGGCGCAGAGCGCATCGGCGCGTCGTCCGGCGTCGACATCGTCTCCGGCGCGCCCGAGAAGTAGGTCGGCAGTCAAGCGGTCTCGCAGTCTCGCGGTTTCGCGGTCATCGATATATCCCGAACGTCGCGGGCCCAACATTGATTGTTCGACTCCCGAGAACCCAGTACCATGCTCCGAGGCGAACAGGCCGTTCAAATCGTCGTGATTCTCGTGTCAGTGCTTGGGCTCTGGGTCGGCGCGCGGCTGTTGGTCGACGCCGCCGTCCGGTCGGCTCGGAGATTCGGGCTCTCGGAGCTCACTATCGGACTGACAATCGTCGCAATCGGAACCTCGACGCCGGAGCTCTCTGTCGCGGTCGACGCCGCGTACAAAGGGCTGGGCGATATCGCGGTCGCCAACGTTCTCGGCTCGAACATCTACAACCTGGCGTTCGTGCTGGGCGTCATCTCGCTGGTTCGGGTGATTCCGGTCGCGGAGTCGCTCGTCTCCCGCGACGGCGTCGCCCTGTTGGCGAGCACGCTCCTCGGCGGGGTGGTCCTGTTCGACCTCCGGGTCACGAGGCTCGAAGGAGTCCTCTTAGTCGGGGCGTTCGTCGCCTACACGGCGTTACTGCTCCGTAGCTCCCAGACAGAGGTCGACGGCGGAAGCGAACAACAGACCGAGCAATCGACCGACCAGTCGCTCGGCGACGACAGCGTGACCCGTTCGATAACCGAACGAATCGAGTTCCCCGGGCGGGACGCCGTGTTCCTCGCGGGCGGGTTGGCGCTGGTGTTGGTGAGCGGCGACTACATGGTGCTCGCCGCCTCGGAGTTGGCCCGCGGTGCCGGCGTCTCCGAGTGGGTCATCGGCGGCACAATCGTCGCGGCGGGGACGTCGACGCCGGAGTTCGCCGTCTCGCTGGTCGCGCTCCGACGGCGGAGTCTCGGGGTCTCCGTGGGCAACGTCGTCGGGAGCAACATCCTCAACATCACCGGCATCGTCGGCGTCGCGGCGGTCGCTCGCCCGCTCGCGGTGAGCGCCTCGGCGCTCGGGACGCTCTCGTGGCTGGTCGCGGTCACCCTCCTGATTGTCGCCGCGCTCTGGACCGGGAGAGTCCTCTCCCGTTTGGAAGGTGCCTTCTTTGCGACCTCCGAGGTCACGCGGTGGATACTGGGGCTCATCTGAGGGCCGCAGTCTCCCGAGACGGTCCTGTCGAGCGCCCCCTAAATCGCTCTCCTACTCGGCCCGCAACGCGACGAGCCGTCGCGGTCCGTCGTCGCCGCCGGATTCGACGACGAACAGCGCGTCACCCGCCGGCGTCGGGCCGGTCAGCGCGCGCCCCGCGAGGTCGTATCGCCAGCGCTCGGCTCCGACGCGAGTGTCACCGAGGCCGACGCCGCCCCCGGCGTCGTAGGCGACGACGCCGCCGTCGTCGCTCGTGTCCGAGACGAAGACGGTGTCGCCGGCACCGGCGGGCGGGGCGAAGAAATCGTCACCGCCCGCCCACGAGGGAGAGCCGGCACGCTTGTCGAAGGCGTCGATTCCCGTCCCGTCGGTCGAAAAGACGCGCCGGGGACCGACGACGAGCGAGCCGTGCGGCGAGGGCTCCTCGCGGTGCCAGTCCACGGCACCGGCGCGGAGGCCGCCTCTGAGGCGGGCGACGCCCGCGCCGAAGAAGCCCGCGAACACGTCGTTCGACTCGGCGATTGCGAGCGCCTGCACGCCCCCGGGGTGTTTAGTTCGCCACCGCCCGGTCGCGCCGCGTTCGACGCCCTCGTCGCGGAGCGCGACTACTTCGCCGCCCTCCGTGCCCGCGACGACGGTGTCGTACCGGGCCGCGAGAGACCGAACCGGACCGAACACCTCCTCGCGCCACTCGACGGCACCGTCGCTGGCGCGGACGCGATAGAGGTTCCCCGCGGTGTCGGAGGCGTAGAGGCGGTCGCGGTCCGGTTCGGGTCGGACGACGGGTGCCCAGACGCTCGACTCGGTCGGCGCGTGCCACGCCTCCTCGCCGTCGTGGGTGTACGCGAGCACGCCGGTTCTGGCCCCGACGTGGCCGACGTAGACGCGCTCCGAATCGACCGTCACCGACGAGCGGAACCCGCTCTGAGAGTCGCTTTCGACCGACCACTGCTCGGTGCCGTCGGCGACCGAGAACGCCCGGAGACGGTCGCTGGTGGCGAGGTACACCGTCTCGTCGAACACGACCGGGCGCGCCAGTTCGAGGCCGTTCACGTCGATGCCCCACGACTCGCTCGGCTTCGACGCCGGGCCGGTCGCGCGGGGGTTGTAGCCCGCCCCCTCCGGCGAGAAGTAGGGGTGTGGCCAGTCGGCGCGGCCGTCGCCCGTGGAACCTTCGTCGGCGCCGACACAGCCCGCGAGACCGGCGACTGCGCCGGCTCCGAGGGCTCCGAGGAACGCCCGCCTCGATGGCCCCGCGTCGGGTCGCGTCACGACTCCGACCCTCCAGCGTCCGCGGCTGTCCCCGCGGTCGCGGTCGTGCCCGCACTAGATGAATCGGCGGCGTCGCCGACGACAGTCAGGCTGAACAGGCCGTCGTCGCGGACGAGCGGGCAGAACACCCGGCGGTCGGTCGCGGCGAGCGAGTGGCCGACGTAGCGACCGAGCGGAATCGACCAGCGCTCGCGGTCGCCGAAGGGGCCGCCGCCGTCGGTTCGATTCAGGGCGACGAGTTCGCCGTGTCCCGTACCGACGTAGACCGTGTCGCCGACGACGCTCGCGGCGGAGACGGTCTCTCGCGGGTCGTACGTCCATCGCACCTCGCCGGTCGCGCTGTCGAGCGCCCGGAGCGACCCGCGGGCGGCGTAGAGGCGCTCGCCGTCGAACGCGAGTCGCTCGTGGACGCCGCGGTCGTCCTCCCAGACCACGTCGCCGTTCCGCCGGTCGAGCGCCGCGATGCGGTCCCAGCCCGCGATGTACACTCGCTCGTCGCCGACGACCGGCGCGACGGTCTCGACCGTCTCGGTCGGGACCTGCCAGCGGGCACGGCCGTCAGTTCCGAGGCAGTAGAGCCGCTGGCCCTCGGTGACCACGAAAATCGAGCGGAGGTTGACCGCGAGGGGACGCCGGACCGCGCCGAACAGCGACCGCGTCCACGTGACCTCGGCGGCGTCGATGTCGACCGCGCAGACGCGTTCGTCGTCGAGGCCGAGAAACAGCGTCTCGCGGTCGTTGGAGAACGCCGGCGGCGTCCGCGGGCGACCGGGGAGCTCGATAGTCCGGAACTCCCGGCCGGTGCGGGCGCGGTAGAGCGCGAGCCGGTTCGGGCCGTGGACCGTCACACCGAGCGAGTAGACGACGCCGTCGAGGACGACCGGCGCGGTCCACCCCTCGCCCTGTGCGGTCCACAACTCCTCGCCGGCGGCCGGGTCGAGCGCCCGCATCGGGTCGCCGGGCGTGTAGCCCACCCCGTCGGCGGCGACGGGCTCGGTGGAGTCCATCCCGAAGTCGGGTTCGTACTCGATAGTCGGCTCGGAGATGGCGTGCCTTCGCGGAGAAACGCGGTGTTGGCGTCGTCGTGGGCGTAAGTCGGCCAGCCGCGGTCGAAGCGGACCCCCTCGGGGAAGCCGTCGTCTGTCTGTCCCTCGCCGCCGCCGAGGCATCCGGCGAGACCGGCGGCCGCGCCCGCCCCGAGAAGGCGAAGCGCGCCGCGGCGGGTGCTGGTGCTGTTGGTGCCAGCGGCGGACGAAGCGACGCTGTCGGTCGCGGCCGAGTCGCGGGCGGAGGGCGAATCGGGTTGTGTCCTGCGGGAGCGCATCGACCACAACTGCACAACACCGTGACAAGTAACTTTTCGCCGGAAGCGGCGACGAGGGCGCGAAAGCGAGGGAAAAGCGGGGGAAAAGCGGGAGGAAGCGAAAGGGAGCGGAAGGGGCACTGAGGATGCGGGAACGCGGACGATAAAACAGGGATCGAGGTCGAACAGAATCGAGGTCGAACTCGTCGGCTCAGGCCGCGGGTCTGGTGCGGCGGGCGGCCGAGCGGTCGTGGAGCATGCTTCCGAGTGCGCCGCCGATAGCGCCGGGGATGCCCGCGAGGGCGATGATGACGACGGCCGCGGCGAACACGGTCAGGCCGAAGAACACGCCCGCGAACAGGACGTTCATGATGACGAGACCGATGGCGACGATAATCCCGCCGAGCGTCGTGCCGACGAGCCCGTTGAGCGCACCGTCGGCCGGGCCGGTCGTGACGATGTAGCCGGCGACGAGGCCGCCGATGATGCCCGTGAGGACGTAGCCGACCGTGGGGAGCGTGACGTTCGTGAACGGAAGCGCGAAGCCGCTGAGGATGCCGACGACCACGGTCGCGATGAACCCGTAGGCGATGGCGCGCGTGTTGAACTTCATAGCGACTCTAAATACAGCGTTTGAGATAATGAATTATGTTCGTTCTCAATCGGATAATACGGCCGGTGTGAGACTCGCGGGGGGCTGAGCGTCCGGCCGGCGCGATGCTCCGTGGGGCGTGCTCGTCGGTGTTCGTCGGACCGTTGCCGTCCGCGTCACGGGAGAGGCGCTCGCGGGGCGCTATCACGCCCCGCGGACGCCGGCAGTCCCGGGGGAGACCGCGGCGTTTTTGCCCGCTGACCCGGTACGTGGGGTAACCGAATGGCCCGATACCACATCGAGACATACGGCTGTACCTCGAACCGCGGCGAGAGCCGCGCCATCGAGAGCGCGCTCCGCGACGCCGGACACTACCGCGTCGACGGGCCCGAGGAGGCCGATGTCGCCATCATGAACACCTGTACGGTCGTGGAGAAGACGGAGCGGAACATGCTCCGTCGGGCCAAAGAGCTGGAGGCGGAGACGGCGGACCTCATCATCACGGGCTGTATGGCGCTCGCGCAGGGCAACGACTTCCGCGAGGAGGGCATCGACGCCCAGATTCTCCACTGGGACGACGTGCCGACCGCCGTCACCAACGGCGAGTGTCCGACCCCCGGCCCCGGCGTCGAGCCCGTCTTGGACGGCGTCGTCGGCATCCTGCCAATCGCCCGCGGCTGTATGTCGAACTGCTCGTACTGCATCACGAAGTTCGCCACCGGCCGGGTCGATTCGCCCTCGGTCGACGAGAACGTCGAGAAGGCGCGGGCGCTCGTCCACGCCGGCGCGAAGGAGCTCCGCATCACGGGACAGGACACCGGCGTCTACGGCTGGGACAAGGGCGACCGGAAGCTCCCCGAGCTACTGGACCGCATCTGCACCGAAATCGACGGCGAGTTCCGCGTCCGCGTCGGCATGGCCAACCCCGGCGGCGTCCACGGCATCCGCGAGGAACTCGCCGACGTGTTCGCCCGCCACGACAAGCTCTACAACTTCATCCACGCGCCCGTGCAGTCCGGCTCCGACGAGGTGCTCGAACACATGCGTCGCCAGCACCGCGTCGACAAGTTCCGCGACATCGTCGAGACGTTCGACCGGGAACTCGACTACTGGACGCTCTCGACGGACTTCATCGTCGGCTATCCGACCGAGACCGACGAGGACCACGAGCGGTCGATGGAACTGCTCCGCGAGATTCGCCCCGAGAAGGTCAACGTCACGCGCTTCTCGAAGCGCCCCGGCACCGACGCCGCCGACCTGAAGGGCCTCGGCGGGACGCTCAAGAAGGAGCGCTCGAAGGAGATGTCCGAGGCGAAGATGGACATCGTCGCCGCCGCCTACGACGAGATGGTCGGCACGGAGCGCGACGTGCTCGTCGTCGAGGAGGGCACCGGCGACTCCGTGAAGTGCCGCGACGAGGCCTACCGGCAGATTATCGTCCAGAACGCCACCGAACACGGCCTCGAACCCGGCGACTTCGCCCGCGTGACGGTGACCGCCCACCAGACCGTCTACGCCTTCGCCGAGCCGGTCGACGCACGGCCCGAACCGCGAGAGCCGACGGTCGCCTGAGCGGTCGGGGCCGCGCCGGTACGGTCGGTTCGTATCCCTGTTTTTCGCCGACGCCGGCAACAAGATTGATAGCGACGCGACGGCTGACAGCACCCGTGTCCGACGACAGCCCATCGGAGGCCCGAGCGTTCGCCAGAGACGCGCTGGAGACGGTCGCTCTCGTCGTCGCGGTCGGCGCGGTGCTGTTCGCGGTCAGCGGCGTGTGGCCGCCGATGGTCGCCGTCGAAAGCGGGAGCATGCAACCGACCCTCGAACGCGGCGACCTCGTCGTCGTGACTTCGGAGGGTCGCTACGTGGGCCCCGCGGCCGACGACCACGGCGTGGTCACGGCGAACGCGAGCGAGGGCTACGGGCGACTCGGCGGCCCCGGCGACGTCGTCGTCTACGCCCCGCCGTCGCGCGCCGAGTCGCCCATCATCCACCGCGCGGTCTTCCGGGTCGAGGACGGCGAGAACTGGTACGACCGGGCCGACGACTCGTACGTGGACGGCGCGGACTCCTGTGCCGAACTCCTGAACTGTCCCGCGCCGCACGCCGGCTACGTCACCCGCGGCGACGACAACGACTACTACGACCAGGCGCGGGGCATCGCCTCGCCCGTCCGGCCCGACTGGGTGCGGGCGAAAGGCCAGTTCCACGTGCCGTATCTCGGGGAACTGCGGTTAGAACTGCAGAAACTGCTGTGAAGCGTCGCCGACGCGTCAGCGACCGTCGCCGCCGTCGGGCGAGAACATGGTGTAACGCTCCGTCTCGTCGTCTTCCTTCCACTCGCCGAGCTCCCGCGGGTCGATGTGGACGAACACGTCGTCCACCTCGTCGATGTTCCGAATCGCCTGCACCACCCACGTCTCGATGTCGTGGGCCTCGGTAATCGTCATGTCGCCTTCGACCTCGATGTGGAGGCTCACGTCGATTTCGGGGCCGACGTAGTGGGCGACCACGTCGTGTGCGCCGTAGACGTCGGGGTGCGACAGCGCCGTCTGGACGATGAGCGCCCGGAGGTACTCCGGCGGGGCGGCCCCGACGAGGTAGTTCACGTTGTCGCGGACGATTTCGTAGCCGGTGTAGACGATGCCGATGGAGACGACCATCGCGGCCAGCGGGTCCAAGATGGGGTAGCCGAACTGGCCGCCGACCACGCCGACGAGCGCCGCGCCCGCGGTGAGGATGTCGTTTCGGTTGTCGACGCCGGCGGCGACGAGCGCGGGCGAGTTCTGCTCGCGGCCGACCGAGTAGCAGTAGCGGTAGAGGACGTACTTGAACACCGCCGCGACGACGAGGACGACGACGCCGAGCGTCCCCGCGGACCCGCCGTAGGTCCCCGCGAGAATACTGGACGTGCTCCGCCAGAGAATCGCTCCGCCGGCGGCGAAGATGCCGACCGCGACGAAAAGCGAGATGAACGGCTCGATGCGCTCGTGGCCGTGGGGGTGTTCCCAGTCCGGTGGCTTCGTCGTCAGATAAAGCCCGCCGAGGATGATGGTGCTGTAGACCGCGTCCGCGAGGCTGTTGACCGCCTCGGACCCGAGGGCCAGACTCCCGCTCGTCCACCACACGCCGCCCTTCCCGACGACGAGAAGCACGTTCGCCGCGAGGACGACGAATCCGACCCGCCGGATGGCCCGTCTGCGCTCCATTACCGTGGCTTTCGGGAGTGGGGTTCAAATGCGCTTCGGGGCGGAGCGGGCTATTAGACGCACTCGACGTGAGTTTTAGAGTCAGTCTAATTCGAAGCGAACCGCGTCGTCGTCGCCGTCGACGACCGCGCCGTCGAGGCCGGCGAACGCCTCGTGAAGCTGGTCGTAGGAGTCGTCGAGGGCCTGCACGAGCACCTTCGTGTCGGAGATGACCGGCATGAAGTTCGTGTCGCCGCTCCACCGCGGGACGACGTGGGTGTGGAGGTGGTCGTCGATGGAGCCGCCGGCGGCCGACCCGCCGAGGTTCTCCCCCGCGTTACAGCCGTCGGGGTCGAAGGCGGCGTCTAACGCGGCGAGCGTCTTCGATTTGAGCCGGGCGTGGTCGAGGAGTTCCGCGTCCGAGAGGTCGCCGAACTCGCCGGTGTGGCGGGACGGGATGACCATGACGTGGCCCGGCGCGTAGGGGTAGTTGTTCAGGAGGACGAACGAGTGCGGCGAGCGGGCGACGATTTTGGTCTCTCGGTCGTCGTCGCGCTCGGGGAGCGCACAGAAGGGACAGCGGTCGTCGTCCGGGTCGTCGGCGTCGGCGTCTTGGTCGTCGTCGCGGGCGACCCACTCGATGCGCCACGGGGCGAACAGTTGGTCCATGGCGGCTCAATGGAACCGGACGGGCAAGCCGTTTCGGTCTCGGGGCGACCGGTGCCGCCCGGCGTCACCCGACTACCGCGTGAGGTTCTCGTAGCCGTCTTCGGTGACGATGATGGTGTCTTCGGCCTGTCCGACCAGCGCGCCGTCTTCCTCTTTCAGGACGGGGTAGCCGCGGAGGATGCCCTGCTGTTCGAGCCGACGGATGGCCATCTCGGAGCGGCCGCCCTCGAACCAGCGGGCCGCGAAGGGGAGCAGTTTGTACTTCTCGCGCACCTCGTCGAGCAGTTTGCGCGACATGCGGTCGCGGACCGACCGGTCGTTGACGAGGCTGTAAATCTCGTTTTTCGAGCCCTCGGTGACCTTACCGGTGCCGTCGGTGGCGAACGGCTCGATGGCGACCACGTCGCCGACTTCGAGTTCGACGCCGCGCTCTGCGCCGCGGTTCGGGATGGTCGGGTCGGTGTGGGCGTCCCACTGCTCGACGCCGTGGCCCGAGAGGTTGAGGACGGGCGTGTAGCCGTAACCGCGAATCACGTCCTCGATTTCCGCGCCGATTTTCCCGGTGTGCGCGCCCGCTTCGACCATGTCGAGGGCGGCGTCGAGCGCCTCCTCGGCGGACTCGACGAGTTCGTCGTTGCCCGAGAGGTCGACGGTCACGGCGGAGTCGGCGATGTAGCCGTCGACGTGGACGCCGACGTCGAGACACACCATGTCCTCGCCGAACACGGTGTCGTCGTCGCGGCCGGGGCTGGCGTGCGACGCCTCCTCGTTGATGCTGATGTTGACCGGAAAGGCACAGCCGTCGGCGAGTTCGCGGATGCGCGCTTCGGCGTGTTCGGCGACTTCGAGGTGGGTGACGCCGGGTTCGACCATCTCGGCCGACTCGTCCAACACCGTGCGGAGGACCTCCCCTGCCTCTCGATACTTCTCGACCGTCTCGTCGTCGAGGGGTCCGATGCTCATGGGCGCGACTTCGCGGCCGCGCCGGAAAGCGATTGCGGGATGGCCGGCGACCGGAATCGGACCATCGCCCCCGCCCGGCGAGGTATGCCTGATAGTCTCTGCCACGTCTATATAGCACAACATTCCGAAACTAGCAACCCTTTCTTAGGCTGGGACGTTCTGAAATAGGAGAGAACGTTTCCAATGAGTGTCCCATCCTTCCACCCCGACGTCGCCGAGCAACACCTTCGAGTCGACATCGACGACTGGGACGACGTGTACGTCGTCGGCGACGTACACGGGTGTCTGCCGGCGCTCGAACGCCTCGTCGACCGGCTCGACCCCTCCGAGGACGACCTCGTCGTCTTCGTCGGCGACCTCGTGCGGAAAGGTCCCGACAGCAAGGGCGTCGTGGACTACGTCCGCGAGCGCGACAACTTCCTGACCGTCCGCGGCAACAACGAGGAGAAGCTCATCCGCGGCACGAAGGAGCTAGACGCGCTGACCGACGACGACCTCGAGTGGATTTCGAACCTCCCGGTCGCTATCACGTGGGACGGGGCCATCGTCGTCCACGGCGGCGTCCACCCCGAAAAGCCGCTCGACGAACACGACGTGGACGAACTCGAAAACACCCGGGCGATGAACCCCGGCGACAGCTACGACGGTCCCTTCTGGTTCGAGTACTACGAGGGCCCCGAACGCGTCTTCTTCGGCCACACCGTGATGGCCCACCCCGCCGTCTTCGAGCACGCGATGGGCCTCGACACGGGCGCGGTCTACGGCGGCGCGCTGACGGCGTACGACCTCCACGCCGACGAACTCGTCGCCGTCGACTCCGAGGTCACCCACGAGTCCCGCAAGGACTCGAAGATTCTCGAACCCCGCCAGCCCGCGCTGGTCTGAGCCGCGCCGCGGCGACGGTGGGAGCGACGGCCGAGGCGGCGAACTAAAGGTCGCCGCCGAACCATCTCCTCTCAAGCACATGTCCGACGACGAGCCTCGCGGCGGCGACTCGCAGGGCCGACGCGCCGGTCAGGAGCAGACGACCGCGCCGGTCCGCGCCCGCGAGCGCGGCGAAGACGCGACGGAGCCGGCCGACGCCGACCTCGCAGACCCCGCGCTGTATCTCAACCGCGAACTCAGCGAACTCGCCTTCCACGAGCGCGTCCTCAACGAGGCGATAGACGACCGCAACCCGCTTTTCGAGCGCGTCAAGTTCCTCTCGATTCTCACCTCGAACCTCGACGAGTTCTTCATGAAGCGCGTCGGCGGCCTGAAACAGCAGATGGCCGCGGGCGTGAGCGAACTCTCGCCCGACGGGCGGACGCCGAGCGGGCAGTGGTCGCTCGTCCTCGACCGCGCCCGCGACCTGCTCGACCGGCAGTCCGCCTGCTTTCACGACCTCGTCCGGCCCGCGCTCGCCGACGCGGGCATCGAAATCGTCGGCTACGACAACCTCGCGCCCGACGAGCGGGCGGCCCTCCGCGACTACTTCGAGGCGTCGGTCCTGCCGACGCTCACGCCCCTGACGTTCGACCCGTCGAACCCCTTCCCGTTCATCTCGAATCTCTCGCTTTCGCTCGCGGTCCGCACGACCGAGGGCGCAGAGGAGCCGACGAAGTTCTCGCGGGTCAAAGTCCCCGGCAACCGCCCGCGACTCGTCAACGTGGACGAGCGCGTCGCCGACGCGGATGGGGCAAGCGACTCCGACACCGTTTCATCGGCCGCCGCCTCCGCGCCAGTCAGATTCGTCCCGCTCGTGGCCGTCATCGAGCGCAACATCGACCTGCTGTTCCCGAACGTCGAGATAATCGACACCTCGGCGTTCAGGGTGACGCGGAACGCCGAGGTCCGCCGCAACGAGGAGGTCGCAGAGGGCCTCATCGCCACGATAGAGGACGTGCTCCGCCAGCGTCGGTTCGCCACGGTGGTCCGCTTGGAGGTCCAGTCGGGCACGCCCGAGGCGGTCCGCGACCTGCTCGCGGAACAGCTCGACGTGGACGACCCCGAGGTGTTCGAGCGCGACCTACCGCTGGACTACGGGGCGCTCGCGTCGCTTTTCGACCTCGACCGCCCGGAACTCGAAATCGCGCCGTGGACGCCCCAGCCCCACCCGCGGTTCGCCGGCCGCTCCGCCGACGACCCCGAGTCGGTGTTCGCCGAAATCGCCCGGAAAGACGTGCTCGTCCACCATCCGTACCACTCGTTTACGGGCACCGTCGGCACGTTCCTCGCGGCCGCCGCGGCCGACCCCGACGTGCTGGCAATCAAGGCCACCATCTACCGCACCGCCCCCGACTCCGAGGTCATCGAGACGCTCATCGAGGCCGCCAACAACGGCAAGCAGGTCGCGGTGATGGTCGAGCTCAAAGCGCGGTTCGACGAGGAGAACAACCTCCGGTGGGTCCGCCGGCTCGAAGAGGAGGGCATCCACGTCGCCTACGGCACCATCGGCCTCAAGACCCACTCGAAGACGGCGCTCGTCGTCCGCGAGGAGGGCAACGAGGTGCGGCTGTACTCCCACGTCGCCACCGGCAACTACCACTCCCAGACCGCGAAGCTCTACACCGACCTCGGGCTGTTCACCGCCGACCCGGACATCGGCCACGACCTCGTGCGCCTGTTCAACTTCTTCACCGGCCACTCGCGGGCCGAGACGTACCGGAAACTGCTGGTCGCGCCGACGAACCTCCGCGAGGAGATGACGCGATTCGTCCGCCGAGAGGCCGACCACGCCCGCGCCGGCCGCGAGGCCCGCATCGTCGCCAAGATGAACGCCCTCGAAGACCCCGCGATGGTCCGCGAACTGTACGAGGCGTCGATGGCCGGCGTCGACATCGACCTCGTGGTCCGCGGCATCTGTCGGCTCAGACCCGGTATCGAGGGGCTCTCGGAGAACGTCTCGGTGTCGAGCGTCGTCGGTCGGTTCCTCGAACACTCGCGTATCTTCTACTTCGAAAACGACGGCGACCCGGAGTACTACGTCGGCTCCGCCGACTGGATGACCCGCAACCTCGACCGCCGGGTCGAGGCCGTCGCGCCGGTCGAGGACCCCGAACACCGCGCCGAACTCGACGCCGTGCTCGACGCGCTCCTGTCGGACAACCGCCGGCGCTGGGTGATGGACGCCGACGGTCGGTACGAACAGCGTCGCCCCGGCGACGGCGAGCGGGTCCGAGAGGCCCACCGAGAGCTGATGGACCGGGCGCTCGGCGAGGCGTACCGGGCGGGCGACGACTGACGAAAAATCGAATCCGAGTCAGGCGCTCGGTTGCACCCGCGCGAGCACGTCGCCGCGAGCGAAGTCGTCGCCCTCGCCGACGCGTATCTCCGTGACCGTCCCCGCCGTCGGCGCGGCCACGTCGATGCTCACCTTCTCGACCTGTATCTCGCAGAGCGTCTCGCCCTCGTCCACGGCGGACCCCTCGCGGACGAACCAGTTGGCGAGGTAGCCCTCGTCTACGTCGTCCGCGTCGTCGGGCCACGAGTCCGCCGAGTTCACGTCGACGGCGTCCGTCATGCGCGACCCCCGTTCGGTTCCGACGCTCCCGTCATTCGTGGAGTTCGCGGACGGCCGCCGCGATGTCGTCGGTGCCGGGGTTGACCTCGTCTTCGAGCGAGCGGGCGTAGGGAATCGGCACGTCGGGGATGGCGAGGCGCTTGACCGCCGAGAGGTCGTCCAGCGCGCCCTCCGCCGCCCGCGCGACGATTTCACCCGTCACGCCGAACGACTGGTAGTCCTCGTCGACGACGAGGAGTTTCCCGGTCTTACGGACCGAGTCGAGCACCGTCTCGGTGTCGAGCGGCACGAGCGTCCGGAGGTCGATGACCTCGGCGTCGATGCCGTCTTCGTCGAGTTGTTCCGCGGCCTCCATCGCCCGGTGGACGTGCAGGCCGAGGGTGACGACGGTCACGTCGTCGCCGGGGCGCTTCACGTCGGCCTCGCCGAACGGAATCGTGTAGTCCTCTTTGGGGACGCCGGTCTTCGGCCCCGATGGCGACGGCATCCAGCCGAGACCCATGAGGCGCTTGTGGAACATGTAGACGACCGGGTCGTCGTCGCGGATGGCGCTGTGCATCAGGCCCTTGGCGTCGTAGGCCGTCGAGGGGACGACGACCTTCATCCCCGGCAGGTGGGCGAAGGTCCCGTAGAGCGTCTGGGAGTGCTGGCCGGCGTCGTTGTAAGTGCCGCCGACGGCCGTGGTCAGCACCATCGGCACCGAAACGGCCCCGCCGCTCATGTAGGTGTTCTTCGCCATGTTGTTGTAGATCTGGTCCATGGCGACGCCGAAGAAGTCGACGAACATCAGCTCGGCAATCGGGCGCATTCCGGCCTGTGCGGCCCCGACCGCCGCGCCGAGGTAGGCCGTCTCGCTGATGGGAACGTCCATCACGCGGTCGCGGCCGAACTCGTCCAAGAGGCCGGTCGTACTGGAGAAGATGCCGCCGTAGTCGGCGACGTCCTCGCCCATGTAGAACACCTCCTCGTTCTCGCGCATCTCCCACGCGATGGCCTCGACCATCGCCCGGCTCATGGTCAGTTCGCGGTCCGTCTCGGTCGCTTCGGTGTAGTCTCGTGATTCGGTCGCCATCAGTTGTCACCTCCCGTCTCGCCGGCGTCGCCCGGCGCGTCTGCCGCGGCCCCGCCGTCCGTCGCCGCCTGCGCCGGCGGGTTCGTGAACACGTTCTCGTACGCCTCCTCCGGGTCGGGCTCGGGCTGTTCTTTCGCCCACGAAATCGCCTCCTCGACCCGCTCGTGGGCGCGCTCTCGAATCTCGTCGATGTCGTCGTCGGTCACGCCGTGCGAGCGGAGGTCCTCGGCGAGTCGCTCGATGGAGTCGCGCTGTTCCGCGCGGTCGATGTCGGCCTCGGGGCGATACCCCTCCGCGTCGCCCATGAAGTGACCCATCCGGCGGTGGACCTGCACCTCGATGAGCGTCGGCCCGTTGCCGTCGCGGGCGCGCATCACGGCCTCGTCCGCGGCCTCGTAGACCGCCACCGCGTCGTCGGAGTCGATACGGACGCCCGGCATGTCGAAGCCGTCGGCGCGCTGTGCGCCGTTCTGTACGTCCGTCACGCGGTCTTTGGGCATGCTGATGGCCCAGTCGTTGTCCTCGACGACGAAGACGACCGGGAGGTCGTGGACCGCCGCGAGGTTCAGCGATTCGAGGAAGCCGCCCTGGTCGATAGCGCCCTCGCCGAGGAAGGCGACGGCGACGGCGTCGGTGTTCCGCTTTTTCGCGGCCATCGCCGCGCCGACCGCCGGCGGACAGCCCTGCGCGATGATGCCCGAACACGCGAAGTTCACGTCGGGGTCGAACAGGTGCATGTGGCCGCCCTTCCCGCGGCACAGCCCCGTCTTCCGCCCGAAAATCTCGGCCGTCATGCGCTTGAGGTCGACGCCCTTCGCGATGGCGATGTGGTGCGGTCGGTGCGGCGCGGTCACCGTGTCGTCGTCGCGGAGGTGGATGCAGACGCCCGCGCCGGACGCCTCGTGCCCCGCCGCGAGGTGCAGTTCGCCGGGAATCGGTCCCGCCGAGATGTCGAACGCCGGCTGTTTCCCCACGAGGTACTCGTCTACCAGCCGCTCCTCGTAGTGCCGAGCGGTCACCATCTGCTCGTACATCGTCCGTAGGTCGGTAACACTCACCATGGTTGGCGTTCGGGTGTACTCCCGATTGTATATTAACATTAATTGTGTAAGTCATGACCATCAGAACGAGCGGACTCCGCGTTCACGGGAGCCGACGGGTCGAGACAGGCCTAAGCCGCAGTCCGTCGTATCGTCTCGTATGAGCGACACGACGCCGAATCTCGTTTCGATACCCGTCGGCGACGCGGTGCTGGAGGGCGACCTTCGGGTTCCGGCGGGCGCGGCGGGGCTCGTGGTGTTCGCCCACGGAAGCGGGAGCAGTCGAAAGAGCCCGCGGAACAACTCCGTCGCCGAGGTCATCCGCGACCGCGGAGTCGGCACGCTCCTTTTCGACCTGCTCACGGAGGCGGAAGACGAGGAGTACGGGACGCGGTTCGACATCCCGCTTCTGAGGGAGCGACTGCTCGGCGCGACGGAGTGGCTCCGCGGCCGCGACGACACCGCCGGGCTCGACTACGGCTACTTCGGGTCGAGCACCGGCGCGGCGGCGGCGGTCCTCGCGGCGGCCGACCTCGGTGACGACGCCGGCGCGGTCGTCTCTCGGGGCGGCCGCGTCGACCTCGCGGAGTCGCGGCTCGGCGACGTGACGGCTCCGACGCTGTTCGTCGTCGGCGGTGCCGACGAACCGGTGTTGAGTCTGAACCGCGACGCGTTCGCGGAACTCGACTGCGAGAAGTCGCTGGAGGTCGTCGAGGGCGCAGGCCACCTGTTCGAGGGGCCGGGCGAGCTGGACGCGGTGGCCGACCTCGCCGCCGACTGGTTCGAGACGCACCTCGGCTGAGGGCGTCGCTCGCGGAGCCGACCGCGGGGCGACTGCGGGGCGACCGCGAGGCGACCGCGAGGCGACCGCGGAGTCAAGTGCGGGGCGACCGGGATGGGTCGGGACGCTCAGCGCGAGAACTTGAGGTCTTTCGCGGGGTCTTCGACGACGACCCACCAGCGAACGTCCTCCTTGGGGTGGCGGCGCTCGACGTGCTCGTCGAGTCGCTCGCCGCTGTCGAAATCGCGGCCGCAGAGGTTGCAACGGTGGTGTCTGTTGGCCATGTACATAGCTACGGCCGCTTACAAAATGAAGGTACCTCGCGCGGGCTTCGCCCGGCGAACGCGGGTTCAGACCCCGTCGACGAGGCGTTCGAGCTGTTCCGGCGGGACCGCGCCGCGGGCCGCGTAGCCGTCGTAGGCGAAGGTGGGCACGCCGGTCACGCCGTGGCGCTGGGCCTCGGCGAACTGCTCGCGCACCTCCGCGAACAGCGCGTCGTCCGACAGCGCAGAGCGGACTTCGTCGCCCTCGACGCCCGCGTCCTCGGCGAGTTCGACGAGAAGGTCCTCGTTGCCGATGTCCTCGCCCCCCTGCCAGAGCGCGTCGAAGATTGCCACGTCGAATTCGAGCCACGTGTCGTTGTCGTAGTGCTGTTTCACGTGAAACGAGGCGACCTGCGCCGGCAGGGAGTCGATGTCGGTCGCGATGTCGAGGTCCATCTCGACGCCGTACTTGTCCTGCAGGCGGCGGACGCCCTCCTTGGCCTGCTCGTAGTAGTCGTCGTCTTTCCCGTCGTCGACGGAGAAGTCGATGCTCCCGTCGGGGCGGCGCTTGTGGCTCCGGAGGTCGAAGGGGTGCCAGTCGATGTCGAGTTCCTCGTCGCGGGTCGCCTGATACTGCCGCAGGGACTCGCGGCCGAGGTAACAGAACGGACAGACGTAGTCCGAGTAGACGGTGATGTGCTCCGGTCCGCGTCGGGTTCGCTCATACACACTCGTATCCCTCCCGATTACAAAAGCGGATTGCTCTGTCGTGTGCGGTCGACGCGACGACGCGGCGACGGCTCGGACCGGGACTCACACGCCGGGGGTCGATTCGAGCATCCGGCGGAGCGCGACTTCCATCTCCTCGAACTCCGAGAGTTCGAGTTCGTCGGTGGTGACGATGACGCCGCGGTCGCCGCCCACGACGCGGCCGACGAAGCCGTCCGAGAAGACGCGGAGGGTGAACTCGTACTCGCCGAAGTCGGGGGTCGCGCCGGTCGTGCCGGCGCTGTAGGTCTCTCGCGGGCCGAACCCGGTGCGTTCGTTCTCGACGAGTTCTGACTTGGCGGCGCGCGCCGCGGCCTCGTCCCAGTCGTAGAGGTCCCGTCGGACGTACAGCACGTCGAAGTCGTCGCGGGTGAAGTGGACGACGCTTCGCAGGGAGTCCCCGAGCGTCGTTCGGCAGGTGGAGACGATGGCGTCGGCGACGCTCTGAGTGATTGTCGGCGTTGATTCGGTCACGGGGGTAGATAGCACGCCGCAGTATTTGGCCGTCTCGCCTCCCGGCGCTCGTCCGAGACAGGTGGTGAATCAGGCCAGTCGGAACCGCGTGTCGGTGAGTTCCTCCGACACGTCCCAGAGCCGCGCGGCGGTCTCGGGGTCTCTGGCGCGGTCGCTCGGCTCCGCGATGCCGGGATGGCCGCGCATGCCGAACAGCCCCTGCGGGCCGACGTACTCCCCGCTTTCGACGGCCGGCGAGGTCACGGCGTACAGGAGGGGGAGCGCGCCCATCTCGGCGGACTGGGCGAATATCGCGTTGCCGAGTTTGCTCATCCAGTACCGGAGCGTCGACCCGGACGCCTCGGGGCCGCGGAACTGGAGGTTGGTGGCGGCGTAACCGGGGTGTGCGCCCACGCTCAGCACGTCGTCGATGCCCGCGGCGGTCAGCCGGCGGTCGAGTTCGAACGCGAAAAGCAGGTTCGAGAGCTTGCTCTGGGCGTAGGCGTCCCACTCGTCGTAGTCGCGTTCGCCCTGCAGGTCGTCGAAGTCCATCCGGCCGCGCTCGTGGAGGCCGCTCGACATCGTGACGAGCCGCGTCTCGCCGGGCGTGTCGCGGAGCGTCGGGAACAGGCGGGCGCTCAGGGCGAAATGGCCGAGGTGGTTCACGCCGAACTGCGTCTCGAAGCCCTGTGCGGTCTCGCGCCGGGGAATCGCCATCACGCCGGCGTTGTTGCAGAGGACGTGTAGCGACCCGTGTTCGGCGGCGAACTCGTCGGCGAACCGCCGGACCGAGTCGAGGTCGGCGAGGTCGAGTTCCGAGAGGGTCAGCGAGGCCGCCGACACCGAGTCGCGGATGTCGGCCATCGCGTCCGCGCCGCGGTCGAGGCTCCGGCAGGCCATGACGACGTGCGCGCCCTTCTCGGCGAACACGCGCGTCGCCTCGAAGCCGAGGCCGCTGTTCGCGCCGGTGACGACGACGGTCTTCCCGGAGAGGTCGGGAACGTCGGCCGCGGTCCAGTCGCTCATGGGGGATTCAACGGCCCGAACCGAGTAAACCGTGGCGGCGGGGCCGGCGCGACCGGAAGGCGGCCGCGACCGGCCACGAGGACCTCAGTTCGACGCGGTGCTGGTCTGCATCCCGTCGGAGTTGAACGCCGAGCCGAAGCCCTCGTCGTCGAGGAGGATGATGCCCGCCGACGACCCGGTGAGTTCGCCGAACTCCTCGATGGCGAGGTCGGCCGCGGTCTGGGCGTCACAGCCGCGTTCGAGGTGGCCGACGGCGCGGCGCGCGAGCGTCACGCGCGCGATGTCTTCGCCCGCCCCCGTGGTCGACGCGCCGCCGGCCGGGGAGGCGTAGAAGCCCGAGCCGACCTGCGGCACGTCGCCGACGCGGCCGGCGAGGGCGAACCAGCGGCCGCCGGTCGAGGTCGCGGAGGCGAACGTCTCGCCGTCGGTGGCGACCGCCCCGACCGTGTCGTGGCCGGGAAGGCGAACATCGTGAGCCGAGCGGCCACTGCCTGCCGAGGTTTCCTCGTCCGCCGGCAGGTAGCCGTCTCCCGCCTCGGCCGTCGGGTCGCTCGTGCTCTCGCCGAACCGGTCGGCGAGCCACGCGAGGTGTTCCGTCGGCGACCCGTCGGGGGCGTCCGCGTTCGCCCAGCGCTCGCGGGTCTCGTCGGTAAAGAGGTCGACGCCGGTCTCGACGCCGGCGTCGGCGGCGAACTCGACCGCCGGGTCGCCCGTCAGGAGGACGTGCGGCGTCTCTTCGAGGACCGCCCGCGCGACGGAGACGGCGTGTTCGACGCCCTCCATGCCGGCGGCCGCGCCGACTTGGCGGTCGCTGAGCATGACGCCCGCGTCGGTGCGGACGACGCCGTCGGACTGGACCGCGCCGCCGACGCCGGCGTTGAACCGGCGGTCGGATTCGAGGACGCGGACCGCGGTTTCGACCGCCGAAAGCGGGTCGGACTCGCTCGCGCCCGCGTCGGCCGCGTCGTCCATGACAGCCTGTCTGGGCGCCGGTTCGCCGGGGATGCCGCCGGCACCGCCGTGGAGGATAATTCGCATACGCGAGTGTCTCCCGACTGCGAGTGTAAACGTATCGACCCCGCACAGAGCGATACTTGCCCTTCGCCGTCGATAACGGCAGGACTTTTACACCGCACTAGAAAGCTCTGATTGTTCATGAGCTACGACCAGATTGAGGTTCCGGACGACGGCGAGAAAATCACGGTCGACGAGGAGACGGGAGAGCTCTCCGTCCCCGACAACCCGATTATTCCGATCATCCACGGCGACGGAATCGGAACGGACGTCGGCCCCGCCGCGCAGAAGGTCCTCGACGCCGCCGCCGAAGCGACCGGCCGCTCGGTCTCTTGGATGCGCGTCTACGCCGGTTCGTCCGCCCGCGACAAGTACGACGAGAACCTCCCGGAAGACACGGTAAGCGCCATCCGCGACCACCGCGTCGCCATCAAGGGCCCGCTCACGACGCCCGTCGGTGCGGGCTTCCGCTCGCTCAACGTCGCGCTCCGCAAGAAGCTCGACCTCTACGCGAACGTCCGCCCGACCTACCACCTCGACGGCGTCCCGTCGCCCGTCAAGAACCCCTCGGCGATGGACATGGTCACGTTCCGCGAGAACACCGAGGACGTGTACGCCGGCATCGAGTGGGAAGCCGGCACCGACGAGGTCCAGAAGGTCAAGGAGTTCGTCGAAGACGAGATGGGCGCCACGGGCGTCATCCACGACGGCCCTGTCGGCATCGGCATCAAGCCCATCACCGAGTTCGGGACGAAGCGCCTCGTCCGCGAGGCCATCGAGTACGCCCTCGAAAACGACCGCGACTCCGTCACCCTCGTCCACAAGGGGAACATCATGAAGTTCACCGAGGGCGCGTTCCGCGACTGGGGCTACGAGCTCGCAGAAGAGGAGTTCGGCGACGTCACCATCACGGAAGACGAGCTCTGGGAGGAGTACGACGGCGAGAAGCCCGAGGACAAGGTCGTCGTCAAGGACCGCATCGCGGACAACATGCTCCAGCAACTCCTGACCCGCACCGCCGACTACGACGTCATCGCCACGATGAACCTCAACGGCGACTACATGTCCGACGCCGCCGGCGCGCAGATCGGTGGCCTCGGCATCGCCCCCGGCGCGAACTTCGGCGAGGGCCTCTGTCTCGCAGAGCCCGTCCACGGCTCCGCGCCCAAGTACGCCGGCGAGGACAAGGTCAACCCGACCGCGATGATTCTCTCCGGCCGCCTCATGTTCGAGTACATGGGCTGGAAGGACGCCGGCAAGCTCATCCGCGACGCCGTCGAGAAGACCATCTCGGACGGCGACGTGACCTACGACCTCGAACGCCAGATCGAGGGCGGTAACAAGCTCGCCACGAGCGAGTACGCCGACAAGGTCGTCGAGAATATTCAGGAACTCGCGTAAGCGACCACACCACTTCTCTCTCGCGGCACGGACGCCGCATCTCTTTCGCGCCGACTACAGTCGATTCGGGTCTCGCCAGCGCCGAATCCGGTTCCACAGCGGTCTGACGACGCCGAAGACCACCGCGCCGGCGGTGTCGGCGACGATGTCGACGGCCGTGTCTTCCAAGTAGACCGAGCGGGGCCACTCGACCCAGAAGCCGGTGAAGAGTCGCTCGTACACCTCGAACCACGTGCCGATTGCGGCGACGGCCATCGGGAGGACGACGAGGAGCGCGAGCCGCGAGTGGAGCAGGCGGGGATTGAGGACGTAGAGAATCGCCGCGACGCCGAACCCGGAGGCGGCGTGGACGAAGATGTCCCACCACCAGATGCGCGTGTAGAGAAACAGCGCCATGCTCGTGAAGTGCGTCACGGTGACGACGCTCCCGAACACGGCGACGACGGCCATCTCTCGGGGGCGTTCTTCCCACCCGGCCAACACCGTCTCGTTCCAGGTTCGTCTCAGCATGCGCGGGTCGAACGGTGAACCGCGTCGGCTGGGGTGGCGGGGAGGTGTGTGCGGTTGCCTGCGAGCGGAAGCATAGACGAGAGATAGGCCATCATCGGTATGTAACTTTTCCCGACGAAACGACACGTCCGGGGTGAAATTAACCTCGTCGACGGCCGTGCCGACGCCGGAGTCAGCGGTTCGCCGGGCAGTCGTCGCCCGACTGCTCGCCGCCGTCCGAGCGGAGGTGGCCGATTCGGCGCGACGACTCGCCGGGAGTCGCGTCGGCCGGCGTCCGCGACCGGAGGATGCCTTCGACGAAGGCGAAAAATCCGAGGCCGCCGACCACGTCGACCACGAGGTCTATCGCGGTGTCCTCGGCGTAGTAGGCCATCGACCAGCCCCACCAGAAGTCCTTGAACAGGTACTCGTACACCTCGAACCCCGCGCCGATGGCGAGGAGGGCGGTCGCGACGACCACGGGGGCGCGAGCGCCGCGGAACGTCTGCGGGAACACGAGGAACAACACGCCCGCGACGCCGAAGCCCGAAAGCGAGTGGGTGAGCACGTCCCACCACCAGATGCGCGTGTAGACGTTGTACGCGAGCCCGCCGAAGTGGAGCGCGCTGACGACTGCCGCCCAGACGCCGACGAACGCCCACAGCCACGGCTCGCGCGCGAGCTTCGAGTGACTCATCGTCGGCCGTCGCTCGTCGCGGTGACCGGGGTGTTCGGCGCGCCGGGCGTTGTCCATGGAGGAAGTACGCGGGGGGAGGGCATAGTTAGGGACTACCGTCTATCGGGTTGTGACACCGGGCTGATAAATGCTTTCTCCTCATATGTTTCGACTGAAACGTATCACGGCCTCGTTCGAGAGGGGCCCGCGGCGGCTCGCGCTCCCGAACGTTCAAATCCGCCGCCGCGGAACAACGGCGTATGTACGCGGTCGTGGGGTGTACGGACTGCGCGAACATGTGGTTGCTTTCGGACCCCGACGGGTCGAAGACGGCGACGTGTCCGCGGTGCGGCAGGCGACACCAGACGAAGAAGCTCCGGCGCTTCTTCGAGTCCGACGACAGGGACGCCGCGCGGCAGGCGCGGTCGGCGCTGTTGGCGAAGAAACACGGCGACAGCGAGGCGTTCGCGCAGGTCGAACACGTCTCGGAACTCGACCGGCGGGTCGAGGAGTCGGGCGTCGACGACCGCGAGTACCTCGAAGGCTCGGGACTCGACGCCGACGAGGTGTTCGAGGCGGGCGAGGCCGCCTCGCGGGGTCGGAACTCGTCGACCGGGTCGCCCGACCGCCTGACGGTCGTCCGCGAGGCGGTTCGGGACGGCGACCGGCCGACCGAGGCGGAAATCGTCGCGGCGGCGGTCGAGCGGGGCGTCCCCGAGGACCGCGCCCGCGACCTGCTCGATAAGCTCCGGCGGCGCGGCGAGGTGTCGGAGTCGCGGGGCCGACACCGGCTGGTCTGAGCGCCGGGGTCGCCCTCGCGGACTCACCTCAGAGCGCGCCGAGCAACTTCGCCACGGTCAGCGCGGAGGCGACGACGCCGAGCGCCAACTTCACCAGCCTGAGCGCGAGCGCCACCCGCCGCGCGTCGTCGTACTCGTCGGGCGATTCGGGGTCGGTACCGCGTGTGGAGACGGGCATGGGAGGGGATGGGGGTGTGGACACGCCCGCGGGTGCTCCCCGACGGACGCGTTTTCATCGTTTTCACGGGAACGGAATAAACGCGAGCCACGGGTGCGGAGTGAAAGTGAAAGTGGACGTCGAGGTTCGAATCAGGAGGGACAGGTCCGAAAAGCGCGAAGAAAAGCGGTTCAGTCGTTTCTGGAGCTAGTGAAACTGAAACGGCCCGGTTACCGGCCGAGTTCGGCGTGTGCGCTGGAGAGGTGCCGCGAGGCGAGCGCGGAGAGAAGCGAGAGTTCGCCCGCGAGGGAGCCGACGGCGATGCACTCGGCGAGGGCGTCGGCGTTGGAGCCGGCGGGGTCGCCGCCGCCGCTGACGCCGAGGACGTCGAGGCCCTCGGACTGCGTCGGGAGCTTCGTGCCGCCGCCGACGGTGCCGACTTCGAGGGAGGCGATGGAGACCGAGACGTAGAGGTCGCCGTCCTGCACCTCGGCGGTCGTGATGGCGTTCGCCCCCTCGACGACCTGCGCCTCGTCCTGCCCGGTGGCGAGGAACATCGCGGCGACGACGTTGGCGACGTGGGCGTTGAAGCCGAGGCTCGCGGCCTTCGCGGAGCCGACGAGGTTCTTGCGGGTGTTGAGTTCCGCGACCGCTTCGGGCGTGGTGTGCAGGCGCTCCTCGACGACTTCGCGCGGGATTCGAACGTCGGCGGCGACGCTCCGCCCGCGGCCCTCGACGGCGTTGATGGCGGCGGGCTTCTTGTCGGAACAGAGGTTGCCCGAGAGGGCGACGAGCGAGGCGGTCGTCTCGTCTTCGACGACGCCGCAGGCGGCCTCGGTGGCGATAGTGGCCATGTTCATCCCCATCGCGTCCTTGGTGTCGTAGCGGAACCGCAGGTACACGGAGTTACCGACGACGTACGGCGTCACGTCGAGGAGTTCGCCGTGGTTCGTCGTCTCTTCCGCGGCCTCCTTCAGCGCCGCGAAGTTGTCGCGGGTCCACGAGACGAGCGCCTCGGCCTCGGCCACGTCGGCGACGCGGAACACCGGCGCGCGGGTCATCCCGGACTTGAGGACGCGAGCGGTCGCGCCGCCGGCGCTGTTGATGACCGAACAGCCGCGGTTGACCGACGCGAGGAGCGCGCCCTCGGTGGTCGCGAGCGGCAGGTACTTCTCGCCGGAGACGGAGCCGCCGTCGACCGAGACGGGGCCGGCGACGCCCATCGGCACCTGAATCGCGCCGACCATGTTCTCGATGGCCGACTCGGCGGCCTCCGCGGGGAAGCCGTAGTTCCCGACCGCGTCGAGCGACGCGCCGGACTGCTCTTCGACGAGCGAGCGGCGCGCCTCGGCGGCGGTGTCGGCGTCGGCGTGCGCTTCGAGTTCGTGGAGGCGGAGTTCGCCCTCCCGAACGCGGTCTGCGAGGGACGCGGCGTCTGTCATGCCCCGACGTTTCCCGCGCCGGCCCTAACGCGTTCCGGTTCTTCCAACGCCCGCGGTCCGTCCCCGTTCAAGGCCGCCCCGTCGTCCGACCACCGCCCGACCGCTCCGCCGCCTCCCGAACCGTTTTGCCCTCCCGCGTCGGGGTCGAACGTATGACCGCGGCAGCGGACCTCGTACTGACGAACGCGGAGGTACACACTCTCGGGTCGCCCGACGAGACGCACGAAGCCGTCGCCGTCCGCGACGGCGAGGTCGTCCGGGTCGGCCGCACGTTCGACGTGGAACTGCTCGCCGGCGTCGAGACGCGGGTCGTCGACTGCGGCGGCCGCGTCGTCCTCCCCGGCTTCATCGACGCCCACACGCACCTCCCGATGGTCGGCCGGTCTATCGTCCACGCCGACCTCTCGGAGGCCGGCTCCGCGGCCGAGGCGGTCGAACTGCTCCGCGAGCGCGCCGCCGAGGTCGAACGCGAAACCGAGGGAGGCGATGGGGGGACTGGCGACGGAATCGGCGGCGACGAGACCGACTGGGTGCTCGGCTACGGCTACGACGAGAGCAGGTGGGACGAATCGAGATACCTCACCCGCGACGACCTCGACGCCGTCTCCGAGTCGCGTCCCGTGGTCGCCTTCCGCGAGGACCTCCACACCGCCGGCGTCAACTCGGTCGTCCTCGACCGCTACGCCGACGAACTGCCCGACGAGGGCGTGCGGACCGCCGGGAGCGACGGTGACGGCGACGATGCCGGCGACCCGACGGGCATCGTGGTCGAGGGCGCGGTCGACGTGCTCCGCGAGGCGACCGAACCGGGCCGCGCGGAGATGGCGGAACTCGTCCGCGCGGCGCAGTCGTACGCGACCGCCCGCGGCGTCACCGGCGTCCACGACATGGTCCGCGGCTCCCGCGCGCCCGAGGTCTACCGCGACCTCGCCGACGCCGGCGAACTGGCCCTCCGCGTCCGAATCAACTACTGGTCCGACCACCTCGACGCGCTCCGCGAGGTCGGCCTGCGGACGAACCACGGCGGCGGGAGTCGCGGCGACCTCGTCACCGTCGGCGCGATAAAGACGTTCACCGACGGGAGCTTCGGCGGGCGGACCGCGAAGCTCACAGAACCCTACGCCGACGCCGCGGCGGACCCCGACGCGGCCGACGACGAGACGGGCCAGTGGGTCGTCGCCCCCGAGGAACTCCGCGACCTCGTCGCCGACGCGGACGAGTCGGGCTACCAACTCACCGCCCACGCCATCGGCGACGCGGCCGTCGACGCGGTGCTCGACGCGTACGAGGAGACCGACGACCCCGGCGCGGCCCGCCACCGGGTCGAACACGTCGAACTCGCGTCCGACGAAGCTATCGAGCGCTTCGCCGACTCGGGCGTCGTCGCTTCGGTCCAGCCGAACTTCCTGAAGTGGGCCGACGAGGGCGGCCTCTACGACGCCCGGCTCGGCGAGCGACGCCTGCGGACCAACCGCTACCGCGACCTGCTCGACGCGGGCGTGGACCTCGCGTTCGGGAGCGACTGCATGCCGCTCGGACCGCTTCTCGGCGTCGACCTCGCCACCGACCACCCGAACCCCGACCAGTCGCTCACCGTCACCGAGGCGCTTCGGGCGTACACCTCCGGCGCGGCCTACGCCGGGTTCGACGAGGGCCGACTGGGAACCGTCGCGGTCGGCACCGCCGCCGACCTCGTCGTCCTCGACGAGTCGCCGTGGGAGACCGACTCGATTCGCGATGTCCCGGTCTCGATGACCGTCGTGGACGGTCGCGTCGTCTTCGAACGCGACTGAGCAAAGAACAACTATCGATGTCGTTACTCTTTTGAAGAAAATTATTCTTCGACCGAGTAGAGACTGTGCTCGACTTCGAACGACTAATCGAGTGCATTTACCACCGGCCAATCGTCTATGTAGAGAATCTTTACGGGTGAGTCACGAGTATTGAAGAAAAATATTTTTCAATAAGGGCCGATGATTGGACTTCCACCGTGGTGACCAATCGTGGTTGAATTACAGTCGGTCGGGTTCGAGTCGGAGCTCAGCCTGTTCAAATACGACACCCTCGAACAGCTTCCGGAGAGCCACCGCGACCTCGACGAGGCCGCCCGCTCCCGGCGAATCGCCGCCGCCCGCGAGGAGCTCGGCGACCGCGTCGTCGTCCTCGGGCACAACTACCAGCGCCGGGAAATCGTCGAGCACGCGGACTTCATCGGCGACTCCTACGAACTCTCGAAGCGCGCCGCCGAGTCGGACGCCGACTACGTCGTCTTCGCCGGCGTGACGTTCATGGCCGAGAGCGCGGACGTCATCACCGGCGACGACCAGACGGTGATTCTCCCGTCGATGGAGGCGTCGTGTCCGATGGCCGGGATGGCCGAGGCCGTGCAGGTCGACTCCGCGTGGGAGACGCTCGTCGAAGAAAGCGGCGGCAAGGACATCGTCCCCGTGACGTACATGAACTCCTACGCCGACCTGAAGGCCTTTTGCGCCTCCCACGGCGGGCTCATCTGCACCTCCTCGAACGCCGCCGACGCCTTCGAGTGGGCCTTCGAGCGCGGCGACGCCGTGCTGTTCCTTCCCGACAAGCACCTCGGGCGCAACACGGCCGACGACCTCGGCATCGACGGCGTGGTCGAGTGGGACCCGTGGGCCGGCGACGTGGCCGAGTCGATGGGTGCCGCCGGCGAGGTGGAACCCGACATTCCGGACCTCGGCGACGCAGAAGTCATCCTCTGGGACGGCTACTGTCAGGTCCACGAGCGCTTCCGCGTCGACCACGTCGAGGCGGCGCAGGCCGACGGCGCGAAGGTCGTCGCCCATCCCGAGTGCCGCCCGAGCGTCGTCGCGGCCGCCGACGAGGTCGGCTCCACGAGCCACATCTGCGACGTCGTCGCGAACGCCGACCCCGGCGAGACGTGGGCCATCGGCACCGAGGTCCACCTCGCGCGACACCTCGCGCGCTGGCACCCCGAGGTCGACGTGCGCCCCCTCTGCGGCGACGCCTGCATGGACTGCAACGCCATGCGGCAGGTCGACCCCAACTACCTGACGTGGGTGCTCGAAGAACTCGCCGCGGGCCGCGAACCCAACGTCGTCGAGGTCGCGCCCGAGGAGAAGGAACTCGCCGCGGTCGCGCTCGACCGCATGCTCGAACTATGAAGGCCGACGTGCTCGTCGTCGGCTCCGGCATCGCCGGCTGTGCCGCGGCCCTCGCCGCCGCCCGCGAGGGGGCCGACGTGCTCGTCGTCACGAAGGCGACCGAACCCGAGGACGCCGCGTCAGACTGGGCGCAGGGCGGCATCGCCGTCACCCGGTCCGCGCCCGCGGAGTTCGCCGCCGACATCCGCCGGGCGAGCGACGACACCGCCGACCCCGAGGCCGTCGAGACGCTCGTCTCCGAGTCCCGCGCCGTCGTCGAGGACGTGCTGTTGGACACGCTCGGCGTCGAGTTCGACGCGGCGGGCGACGGCGACGCCGGCGACCCGGGTTCTGGCGACGCCGCCGGCACCGACGCCGCCGACTTCGACCTCGCCCGCGAGGCGGGGCACTCCAGCCGCCGAATCCTCCACGTCGACGCCAGCACCGGCGCGCACGTCCTCCGGCCGTTCCTGAAGCACCTCTCGGCCCGCGACGGCGTGCGCATCGTCGAGGACGCGATGGCGCTCGACCTCCTGACCGAGGAGGGGACCGTCCGCGGCGCGACCGTCCTCGCGGGCGGCGAGGTCGAACCCGTGTTCGCCGGGGCGACCGTCCTCGCCACCGGCGGCATCGGCGACTGTTACGCCCGGTCGACCAACCCCGCGGGCGCGGCCGGCGACGGCGTGGCGATGGCCGCGCTCGCCGGCGCGACCGTCTCTGACATGCAGTACGTCCAGTTCCATCCGACGGCGTACGACCCCCGGACTGACCCACGGGCCGACGACGACGCGCGACCGTTTCTCGTCAGCGAGGCCGTTCGCGGCGAGGGCGCGGTCCTGCGCGACGCCGACGGCCGCCGCTTCATGCCTGACGTGCACGAAGACGCCGAACTCGCCCCCCGAGACGTGGTCGCCCGCGCCGTCTCCCGCGCCCGCGACCGGACCGGCCGCGTCGTCCTCGACGTGGCCGACCTCGCCTTCCGCGGGGAGTTCCCCGACCTCGCGGCGCTCTGCGACGACCGCGGCGTCGACCTCGACGCCGGCATCCCGGTCGCCCCGAGCGAGCACTTCCTCTGCGGCGGCGTCGCCGTCGACGACCGCGGCAGGACCTCGCTGTCCCGGCTGTTCGCCGTCGGCGAGTGCGCCCGCACCGGCGTCCACGGCGCGAACCGACTCGCCTCGACCAGCCTGCTCGAAGGCCTCGTCTGGGGCGTCCGCGCCGGCGAGACCGCGTCCGACCGGGGCCGCGGCGAGGCCGAGACCGTCGAGTACGCGCCGCCGCGCGACTCCGACCCGGCGCTCCCCGACGCCTTCGCCGACACGAAGTTCGACCGCCTCGGGCGGACGATGGACGAGTTCGTCGGCATCGAGCGCACGCCCGACGGCCTCGACACCGCGCGGGCGCGGCTCCGCCGCCTGAAAGGCGAGGTCGACGCCTACGCCCGCACCCGCGTCTCGCGGGCCGTCTACGAACTCCGGAACGCCTGCGTCGCGTCGCTCCTCGTCGCCCGCGCGGCCGCCGACGCGCCGTCGGCCGGTTGTCACTCGCTCGTCGACCCCGACGGGCGCGAGGGAAGCGAGGGAGGCGACGGAGGCGAGCGTGGCGACGACGCCGGACAGGGGGTGACCCCGAGTGCTGACGACTGAGACGGTCGAGCGCTGGCTGGCCGAGGACGTCGGCCACCGCGACGTGACGAACGACGTGCCCGGCGACACCACCGGCCGGCTCGTCGCCAAGGAACCGGCGGTCGCCGCCGGTCTCGACGCCGCCGTCGCCGTCTTCGGCTCCCTCGGCGTCGAGGCCGAGCGAGCGGTCGAAGTCGGCGACGCGGTCGAAGCGGGCGACGAAGTCCTCCGCGTCGAGGGCGACGCCCGGAACGTCCTCCGCGGCGAGCGCGTCGCCGCCAACGTCGTCGGCCACGCCTCCGGGGTCGCCACGACGACCCGCGAGGCGGTCGACGCCGCCCGCGAAGTCTCGGATTCGGTTCGGGTCGCCGCGACCCGCAAAACCACCCCCGGCCTCCGCGGCGTCGAAAAGCGCGCCGTCGTCGCCGGCGGCGGCGACACCCACCGCCTCACGCTCTCCGGGATGGTGATGGTCAAGGACAACCACGTCGCCGAACTCGGTCTGGAGGAGGCGGTCCGCCGCTTCGCCGAGCGCAAGTCGTTCGCGACCAAGCTCGAAGTCGAAGTCGAGACGCCCGCGATGGGCGAGCGCGCCGCGGCCGCCGGGGCCGACATCGTCCTGTTCGACAACCTCCCGCCCGAGGCGGTCCGCGAGGGCGTCTCCCGACTCCCCGAGGGCGTCCTCTCGGAGGCCAGCGGCGGCATCACTCCGGAGACGCTCCCCGACTACGCCGACACCGGCGTCGACGTGGTGTCGATGGGCTGGCTCACCCACAGCGCGCCGAGTTCGGACTTCTCCTTCCGGACCGGGTGAGGGGCCGGTCCACCCGGAGCGAAGGGAAAACCCCTTACTTTCGGTCGTCGCACTCGCGGGCAATGGGCTTCTTCGACGACCTCCGCGACCGCATCGAGGCGACAGACAGCGTCGTCTCGGTCGGCCTCGACGCCGATATCGACCGCATCCCCGAGCACCTGATCGACGAGGACCTCCCGCGCTGGGCGTTCAACCGCCGCATCATCGACGCGACCCACGAGCACGCCGCGGCGTTCAAGCCGAACGCGGCGTTCTACGAGGACGAAGACGGCTGGCGCGCCCTGCGGGAGACCATCGCCTACGCCCACGGCAAGGGCGTGCCGGTCCTCTTGGACGCCAAGCGCGCCGACATCGGCAACACGACCCGCAAGTACGCCGACCTGCTCGACGACGCCGACGCCATCACGGTCAACCCCTACATGGGCCGCGACTCCGTCCAGCCGTTCCTCGCCCGCGAGGACAAGGGCGTGTTCGTCCTCTGCCGCACCTCGAATCCCGGCGGCTCCGACCTCCAGTCGCTCGAACTCGACTCGGGCGAACCCCTCTACGAGCGCGTCGCGGCGCTCTGCGCCCTCTGGAACGAACACGGGAACGTCGGCCTCGTCGTCGGCGCGACCGGCCCCGACGAACTGGAGCACCTCCGCGAGCAGGTGCCCGACCTGCCGTTTCTCGTCCCCGGCGTGGGCGCGCAGGGCGGCGACGCCGAGGCCGCCGTCGAGTTCGGCCTCGCGGACGGCGTCGGCCTCGTGAACTCCTCTCGCGGCATCATCTTCGCCGGCGAAGACCGCGGCGAGGACTTCGACAAGGCCGCCGGGCAGGCGGCCAAGCGCCTCAAAAAGCGACTGAATCAGTACCGCTGAGGCGACGCGTGGGCGGGTTTCTCGGCCGCCTCGTCCGGCGGTCGCGCCCCGGCGAGACGTTTACCACCGTGCGACCCTAACTGCGCCCGTGGACCGAGACCGACTCGTCATGGGGCTCGCGGCGGTGTTCGCGGGCATCACCATGCTCCTCGTCGTGTTGGCGTTCGCCTACCGACAGCTCCTGTTGCTGTTCGTCGCCCTCCCCTTCGGCGCGACGACCTACTTCATGTACGCCCACGTCAGCGGCCGCCTCCACGAGCGGTTCCGCCGGACGCGCGTCCGCGCCGACGCCGGACGCGGCGGGTTCGGCTTCCGGTCGGAGCGACGGCGGAGCGACCGCCGGGAGACCGGCGGGTTCGGCGCTGGGCCCCGCGGCGACCCACAAGAGGGACCGCGCGCCGGGCGGTTCGGTCCAGACGGCGGATTCGGCGGCGAACGCCGCCGCCGACAGCGAACTCGCGGCGACGGGCCGAACGTCCGCCCGCCGCGACGCGGTATGAGCCGACGGCAAGCCCTCGACACGCTCGACCTCGACGACGACGCCTCCGCGGACGAGGTGAAAGCCGCCTACCGGAGGCGCGTCAAGGAGACGCACCCGGACTCGAAGACCGGCGACGAGGAGGCGTTCAAGCGCGTCAACCGGGCATACGAGCGACTGAGCGACTGAGCGCGTCTCGTTTCCTCTCGCATTCGACCGCCACACGTCTCGTCGGGCGCGTTCGCGTCGCTTCCGTCTCGATTGTGTTACAGTCTCATGGCAATCGCTACCGCGGAAAGCGTTTTCACGGTCGGTTTCCTACCCGAGTCCATGAGCGCGGATCGGGCTCTCTTGGACGAGGCCCTTGAGCGCGGTGAGGAAGAAGGCGGAAACGTCGAGTTCAAAGAACGCCTCACCCGCGCCGTTCACCTGTCCGACGGCCGGATGGAGTCGCTCGCGGCGCAACTCAGACACCGAGTGCTCTCCGGCGACGGCGTGGCGACCTACGTGGTCGGCGTCACCGACGACGGCGGCATCGCCGGCATCCCGCCGGACGACTTCTCCGAGACCATGGACGTGCTGTCGCTTCTGGCCGAGGAGGCCGGGGCGCACATCGAGGACGTGGAGACGTGGGGCGTCGGCGACTCGGCCGAGCGCGGCCTCGTCGGCGTCGCGACCATCCGCGAGGGCGCGATGCTCGACGTGGACGACGACCACATCGTCGTCGGCACCGCGGGCCACGTCGACCACGGCAAATCGACGCTCGTCGGCTCGCTCGTGACCGGACAGGCCGACAACGGCAACGGCGGCACGCGGTCGTTCCTCGACGTGCAACCCCACGAGGTCGAACGCGGCCTGTCCGCGGACCTCTCGTACGCCGTCTACGGTTTTGCCGACGACGGCCCGGTCCACATGCGCAACCCCCACCGGAAGTCCGACCGAGCGCAGGTCGTCCAGGAGGCCGACCGACTGGTCTCGTTCGTCGACACCGTCGGCCACGAGCCGTGGCTCCGAACGACGATTCGCGGCCTCGTCGGCCAACGCCTCGACTACGGCCTGCTCGTCGTCGCCGCCGACGACGGCCCGACGCGGACGACCCGCGAACACCTCGGCATCCTGCTCGCCATGGAGCTTCCGACGGTCGTCGCCATCACGAAGGTCGACGCCGTCTCCGAGGAGCGCGCCGCCGAGGTCGAACGCGAGGTCGAGCGCCTCCTCCGCGACGTGGGCCGGACGCCCCTGAGCGTCGAGCGCCACGGCGTCGACGCCGCCGTCGAGGAGATAAGCGAGTCGGTCGTCCCGCTGTTCCTGACGAGCGCGGTCACGATGGACGGCCTCGACGACCTCGACCGGCTGTTCGAGGCGCTCCCGAAGCGGAGCGCCGCCGAGGGCGAGTTCAAGATGTACATCGACCGGACCTACTCGGTCACGGGCGTCGGCGCGGTCGCCTCGGGCACGGTCAACTCCGGGGCGGTCGAGGCCGGCGACACACTGCTCTTGGGACCGATGTCCGACGGCGAGTTCCGCGAGGTCGAGGTCCGCTCCATCGAGATGCACTACCACCGGGTCGACCGGGCCAACGCCGGCCGCATCGTCGGCATCGCCCTGAAGGGCGTCCGCGAGTCCGAAATCGAACGCGGTATGGTGCTCCTCCCCGCCGACTCGGAGCCAGCCGCCGTCCGCGAGTTCGAAGCCGACGTGATGGTGCTCAACCACCCGACGCGGATTCAGGAGGGCTACGAGCCGGTCGTCCACCTCGAAACCATCTCCGAGGCGGCAATCTTCCACCCCGACGGCGGGCGGCTCCTGCCGGGCGACACCGGCACGACCCGCGTGGAGTTCAAGTTCCGCTCGTACTTCGTCGAGGTGGGCCAGCGGTTCGTCTTCCGCGAGGGGCGGTCCAAGGGCGTCGGCACCGTGACGAAGGTCGACTAGAATAGCACGGACGGCGACGCAGATTCGCCTCGCCGACGGTCAGGCCGCGTCTTCGACCGCGACGTAGCCGTCCGGTCGGTTTTCCGCCGCGTCGAACAGCACCGCCCAGTCGAGGAGCCGCGCGACTCTGTCGCGCCAGCGCGACTCCCACCCCTCGGGGTCGCGGTGGCGCTCCCAGTTCGGCACGGTCGGCTCGAACGCCTCGAACACCGCGTCCGCGGACGTCGGCTCGTCGCCGAGGGCGTCGAGCGCCTCGCGCGCGCCGAAGACGTTCTCTTCGAACGCGCTCCGCAGGTCGTCGGCGTCGGGGTCGTCGCGGACGCGCTCGAAGCCGCGGCTCACCTCGCGGGCGAGGCCGAGCGACTGGCAGAACACGAGCCAGTCGCGGCCCTCGTCGGGCGTCACGTCGAGTCGGGTCGCCACTCGGCCACAGCAGTCGTCTTCGGACCCCGGAATCAGGGGGACGGCGCGGTGGGCGTCCCACAGTCGGTCGAGGGAGTCAGGCGCGGGCGGGACCGGCTTGCGCCTCACAGTCCGAACGACTCGGCGAGCACGTCCTCGTCGGTCTCGCCGAGGGTGTACGTCGGCCCGTCGACCACGTCGACCGTGACCTGCGCGGGGCCGAACACGTCGGGGTCGACCTCGCCGAAGTCCCAGTCGGCGTCCTCGAACAGCTGTTCGAACGGAACGCCGTAGTCAGCCCCGGCCGTGGATATCGCGCGGTCGAAGTCGTCGAAGTCCTCGCTGACGGTGACGTGGACGCGCCCGCCGTAGGCGACGGCGTCGTTCGTCCGACCCATGGCGACGCTCTCGTCGTAGCTGACGGGGGCGAGCGGGGCGGAGCCGTTGATAGAGAGGACGTTCGTCGGGTCGTACCCCGCCTCGAAGAGGTTGAAGACGGCGAGTTCGGCGGCGCGGGCCGCGCCCGTGACGCTTCCGACGAGCGAGCCGGTCGCGTAGGTCGGCAGGAAGACGGCGCTCGGTTCGAGGCCGGTCGTCTCCGCGACGTGTTCGGCCACCTCGTCGGTCGGAAGGTCGATGCTCTCGACGGCGAGGACCGTCAGGTCGAACTCGTCGTAGTAGCCGAGGTGGTGGAACTCCTCTTCCTCGCCGACCAGCGCGCGGGCCGGGCCGGAGCCGAGACCGTCGAAGCCGTCGAAGGTGAGCTCCCAACCGGCCTTCTGCGAGCAGAGGAGCGCGAGCGCCGGGCGGTCGGTGGAGAGTTCGACGTGCGGACGGGGCGTGCCGGCGACCTCGCCCATCCGCGTCTGTACCGTGGCGAGACCCGCGGTCTGAATCTCCGCGAGGAGCATCCCCGCTTCGACACCGCCGTCGGCGTCGACGCCGAAGTCGATGACCGTCGCGCCCGAGTCGAGTTCGTAGCCCTCGATGCCGAGCTCTCCGGCGAAGTCGAGCGCCTCGTCGACCAGTTCGATGGCCATCCGATTGATGCTGTCCATGCGAGGCGATTGCGCGCCTTCGGCTAAAGGGTTTGTCAGTCACCCACCGCTCCGGGTCGCGTGGACGTGTCTCGTGTCTCGTGTCTCGCACGGCGGACCCGCGTGGCGGGTCGCCGCGGCCCGCGAAGCTACTCGCGGTCGCGTCTCGCTTCCCGCCCGAGGTGGGCTTCGACGGCGTCGACCTTGTCGGCGGCCGTCTGGTCTTTCGTGCGCTTGTCGTCTATCTTCAGGAACGAGCTCACGCGGTCGCCGTCGACCGCCTTGTGAGCCGCGCCGACCGCCGCGAGCAGTTCGTCGATGTCGTCGGCCTCGATGACCGTTCCCATCGGGTTCGTCTCGTAGGCCACGTCGAAGTCGTCGAGGGCCGCGACGGCCTTTGCGACCTCGCCCGACATGCTCCCTTCGACGACCGGTGCGACGCTCAACATGGCGATGACTGTCATGGCCGTACCAACGCGGCACGCGGTAGTAAAACGGGGTGGGCCGAGCCAGCCGGGCCGGCGACCGAACCGACGAGGCTATGACCTCGAACAGCCACAGATTCCGATATGTTCCAGAGCCAACTCACTCGGCTGGCGCTCGTGTTGGGGGCGAACGTCGTCGGCGGGGTCACCCTCGGTTCGGCCATCGGCGGGGCCGTCGGCTACGCGGCGGAGTGGACCGTGACGGGTGCCGTCTTGGGACTGGCAGTCGCCGTCTTCGCCGTCCGTCGGTAGTCGCTCTCACCGAGAGCCGCCGCCGACCGGGCGCGCATCGCGCTTTTCTCGTCAGCCGACGTATCAGCGCCCATGAATCCGCGCGTCGAGAGAGCGCTCACGCTGGGCCGGGCCATCGCCTACGAGGTCCGGACCGAGCGGCTCACCTTCATGGCGGGCAGTATCGCCTACGGAGCGTTCGTCTCGCTGTTACCGCTGTTCCTGCTCGTCCTCGCGGCCGTCTCCGCCACCGGTAACAGCGGTCTCCGCGAGAGCGTCATCGCCGTCATCCAGTCCGTCTTGACCCCCGGCGCGGGCGACGTCATCGTCGCCGAACTGGAGTCGTCGACCCAACTGGCGAGCCTCTCCGTCGTCGGGGTGCTCGTGTTGGTGTGGGGGACGCTCCGCATCTTTCGCGGCCTCGACACCGCCTTCTCAGACATCTACGAGTCGGAAGCGGCCAACACCTTCGCCGACCAACTCTCCGACGGCATCGTCGTGCTCGTCACCGTCGCGGTCGCCGTCGTCGCCGGCGCGCTCATCGAGTCCGCGCTCCCGGCGCTCGACGGGGCGCTCGGGTGGGCCGTCTACCGCGGCCTCCTCGTCGGCGTCCTGTTCGTGACGTTCTACCCGATGTACTACATCTTCCCCGACGAGGACGTGACCTATCTGGAGGTCGTCCCCGGCACGCTCGTCGCCGCCGTCGGCCTGACGACCTTCGAGTCGCTGTTCCGGCTCTACGTCGAGTTCAGCAGTCGCGCCCCCGAATCGAGCGTCGTCGCCGGCATCCTCGTCCTCCTGACGTGGCTCTACTTCAGCGGGCTCGTCATCCTCCTCGGCGCGGCCGTCAACGCGGTGTTGTCGAACCGCTCGCGCGACGTGAACGTTCGCCCGCTGTTCGGCGGCGTCCCCCTCGACTCGCAGGTCGACACCGTGACTCGCGGGGAAGTGACCGCGGCCATCGAGCGACTCGACCGCCTCGTTGCGGCCGCGCCCGACGAGGACCTGACGCTTCGCGTCGGCGACGAGTCGGTCACACTTCCCCGGCCAGAGCGGGTCGTCACGGACACCGAAACCAGTCGGTTCCTGCCGGAGGGCCCCGTCAGACTGGAACTCAGATGGTCCTCGTGGCCTGACAGTCACGAGGAATGACGACGGGCGTTATGGGACTGGCGTGCGTATGCGACACTATGGCAATAAAGACACCAGCCCGCCCGACCCAGCCGGCGCGACCACTCGAAGAGGACCGAACGAAGTGGGAGGCCACCGAGACGACCGCCGAAACTGCCTCGCGAGCGGTCCGACCCCCGACCGTCGTCGAACACCGGCGACTGCCCGAGAAGAACTTCGGCGAGGCGCAACTCGTCTGGCGGTGTGACGACTGCGGCGAACTCGGCTCGCTGACCGCGTTCCCGTCGTCGTGTCCCGACTGCGGCGCGGGCCGCGAGGCGCTGTTCTACTTCACTGAGGACTGACCCCCTCGGTCGAGCGCGGTCCGCCACCGGCCGACCGCGACCGTTTTCCCGCCGGCCGACGATCCACGGATATGTACCTCTCTCACCCCGTCCGTCGCATGCGCGACGACCCTCTGGACGGCGAGGTCGTGGCGCTCCGCGTCGAACCAGCGGACGACGCCCGCGAGGCGCTCGAAACCCGCGTCGAGTCGCTCGGCGGAAGCCTCGAACGTGAACTCCGATTCGGCGGCGTCGTTGTCTCGCTCGCGGAGTCGGCCGTCTCCGACCTGTGCGAACTCGACGGCATCGAGCGAATCGAGACGGCCGACACGCTCGGCTACTGATTCTTCGCCCGCGCGTGCGAGAACGGGACGGTCCGCTCGGGCATTAGTGTCAACTACTTAGTAGACCCCCTGCGGACGTGGCGTATGGTCCGTCTGCCCTCCCGAATTGCGCGAGTGACCGGTGTCGTCGCCGCCGCACTCATCGCCCTCGTGACGTTCCCGACCGTATCATGAGCCCCCTCACCGACCTCGGGGGGCTCCCCCTGCTCGTCGCGTACCTGTTGCTCCTCGCGGGCACGGCCGTGCAGTATCGGCGCGAGAAGCTCTCCGGCACGCGGGCGGTTCTCCTCGTCGGGATGTGTCTCACGTGGCTCTCGTACGCCCTCTTGCAGGTGACGCAAGGCGGGGTCGTGCCGACGGGCACGCCGCTCAACTACGCCCTCGACGCGCTCGCCGTCGTCGTCCTCGTCGCCGGCGTGGCCGCGATGGCCTGGTGGTGGCGGACGCGGGACGAAACGTGAGAGTTTCCGGGGGCGCGTCGCTGACGGGGTTGCGTTCGGAGACGTGCGTCGGCCGGGAGTTCACCGAGCACCGTGAGATGAACGCAGGCGCACCGGCGAGACCGGCGGTCGAGTCGGTGAGACGGGGTTTGAGCCGAGCCGAGACGATTTCCTCGCGATGCTCGGAACTGCGTCTCGTCGGGTTCGAAATCCCAGCGTCCCGCACACAGCCTCAAGACCGAGAGACACGGAGGTCTCTCGGAGGTTTGTGTTCGGCAGAAGTGCGTCGGCTGGGATTTGAACTCCACTCGCTCACTCGCGTTCGCTCGCTAGTTCAAATCCCAGCGTCCCGCATTCACAACTCACAGTCCGAGCGACACGCACAGCGGTCGCTCGGAAGGTAGATTCGTTGTAGAAGTGCGTCGGCTGGGATTTGAACCCAGGTTGTGACCATGGCAAGGTCACGTGATACCACTACACTACCGACGCATGTGGTGGAAGTGCGCTGGCTGGGATTTGAACCCAGGTTGTGACCATGGCAAGGTCACGTGATACCACTACACTACCAGCGCATTCCGCGTGTATCGTGGCGTGCTACTGCGTTACTCGATAGTGTCGGGTTGATAAATAAGGCTTGCGAAACGGGGGAGAAATCGGGCGACGGCGCGCCACCTGCTACCACGTGAGATTCGCCCTCGGCGACCTGTCGCCGACCGTGTAATTATGTACCACGCGACATTCGCCAATCTCCCGCAAACTGGGTCGTGGGACGCTCTATCACCCCAGAACGGATTCGCTACTCTTTTAGGTAGGCCCCCGGTACAAACGCCACAGTCTAGACGAGACGAGGATGAACCCGGCATGAAACTCAGCGTACTCGTGCCGTCCTCACTCGTCCGGGAAGCCGAAGACAAACGCGAGGCAACTCGCAAACTCGGCTACGTCGCCCGCGCGGCGGCGGTCTTCCGGGCGAACGAACTCGTCGTCTTCCCCGACGAAGACGGCGAGAACAAGTGGGGCGGCGAGTTCGTCGAAACCGTACTTCGGTACGCCGCGACGCCCCCCTACCTCCGCAAGGAGGTCTGGGGCAAGCGCGACGAACTCCGCTACGCTGGAATCTTGCCGCCCGTTCTCGTCGCGTCTACGACCGCGGACGACTCCGACGAGTCGCCCGCGTTGCGAGAAGGAATCGTGACCGAGGTCGGACCTGACGACCGCGTTCGGGTCAATTGCGGAATGCAACACCCGATCTCCCTGTTCGTCCCTCCCGGGATGGACCTCACAGAGGGAGAGCGCGTCGCTGTCAGGATCTCTTCGCGAGAACCGGTCCGTGCGCGGATCGTCGACGAGCCCCGTCCGGGCTTCGACGTATCCCGCATGGACCTCACGGAAGCACTCGGCAGGCCGGATGCGGGCGTGCGAATCGCCACGTCTCGCTATGGCGAACCGCTGTCGGTCCCCACATTGGGTGACTTGACGGCCCGCATCACCGATGCCGGCGGCATGACCGTCGTCTTCGGGTCGCCGGGCCGTGGGCTTCCGGACATGCTCGGGATGCCTCCCGAGGATGTTGCAGACGTCGAACCTTCCGTTGGTCCGGGGTTCGACCTCTGGCTCAATACGATTCCGCGACAGGGCAGTGAGGTCGTGCGAACAGAAGAAGCGATGTTCGCCTCCCTCGCCTCCCTGACACTCACGGAGTGAATCCATGCCACAACCAAGCAGACCACGAAAAGGCTCGATGGGCTTCAGCCCGCGCAAGCGAGCAGTCAAGGAGGTTCCACGCATCAAGTCGTGGCCGTCCGACGACGGCTCTCCCGCGCTGCAGGGCTTCGCCGGTTACAAGGCCGGTATGACCCACGTGATGATGGTCAACGACGAGGCAGACTCCCCCCGCGAAGGAATGGAGGAGTCCGTCCCGGTGACCGTCGTCGAGACGCCGCCGATGCGCGCCGTCGCCCTTCGCGCCTACGAGCAGACGCCGTACGGTATGAAGCCGCAGACCGAGGTCTGGGCGGGCGAGTTCCACGACGAACTCGACCGCGTCCTCGACCTGCCGGCAGAAGACACGTTCGACTCGGACGCCGACGCGCTTCGCGAGGCCGTCGAGGCCGGCGAAGTCGATGACCTCCGCGTCATCACGCACACGGTGCCCTCCGAGCTCGCGAACGTGCCCAAGAAGAAGCCCGACGTGATGGAGACTCGCGTCGGCGGCGGCTCCATGGTGGAGCGCGCCGACTTCGCCCTCGACCTCGTTGCCGAGGGCGGCGAACACGAGATGTCCGACGTGTTCCGCGCCGGCGAGTACCTCGACGCCGCGGGTGTCACGAAGGGTAAGGGTACGCAGGGTCCCGTCAAGCGATGGGGCGTCCAGAAGCGTAAGGGCAAGCACGCCCGCCAGGGCTGGAGACGCCGTATTGGCAACCTCGGCCCCTGGAACCCGTCCCGTGTCCGCTCTACGGTTCCGCAACTCGGTCAGACTGGCTACCACCAGCGCACCGAGCTCAACAAGCGCCTCATCGACCTCGGTGAGGGCGACGACGCCTCCGTCGACGGTGGCTTCGTCAACTACGGCGAGGTCGACGGCTCCTACGCGCTCATCAAGGGCTCGCTCCCGGGCCCCAACAAGCGCCTCCTGCGGTTCCGCCCGGCCATCCGGCCGAACGACCAGCCGCGCCTCGACCCCGAGGTGCGCTACGTCTCTACCGCATCGAACCAGGGTTAAACCATGCAGGCAACTATCCGAGACCTGAACGGCGACGACGCGGGCAGTATCGACCTGCCCGAGGTCTTCGAGACGGCTTACCGTCCGGACCTCATCAAGCGTGCCGTCATCGCCGCGCAGGCAAACCGAAAACAGCCGTACGGTGCCGACCCCTACGCCGGACTTCGAACCCCGGCAGAGTCCATGGGCAGTGGCCGTGGGATGTCCCACGACCCACGCCAGAACGGCGTCGCCCGACGCGTCCCGCACGCCGTCTCCGGCCGCCGCGCTCACCCGCCGAAGGCCGAAAAGGACCAGGGGAAGGAGATCAACACGAAGGAGCGTAAGCTCGCCGTCCGCTCGGCGCTCGCCGCCACGACGGACCCCGAGCTGGTCGCCGAGCGCGGTCACCGCTTCGACGACGACGTCGAGCTCCCCCTCGTCGTCTCCGACGACTTCGAGGACCTCGTCAAGACGAAGGAGGTCGTCGACCTCCTGCAGTCCCTCGGCGTCTACGACGACATCGAGCGCTCCGAGGAGAACAAGAAGGTCAAGGGCGGCCAGGGCAAGCTCCGCGGTCGCAAGTACACCCGTCCGAAGTCCATCCTCTTCGTGACGGCCGACGAGCCCTCGAAGGCGGCTCGCAACCTCGCGGGCGTCGACGTCGCCACCGCGGCGAACGTCTCCGCCGAGGACCTCGCGCCCGGCACCCACGCCGGCCGCCTCACGCTGTTCACTGAGAGCGCGCTCGAGGAGGTCGCAGAACGATGAGCATCATCGAACACCCGCTGGTCACGGAGAAGGCGATGAACCAGATGGACTTCGACAACAAGCTCCAGTTCATCGTCCACATCGACTCGACGAAGTCCGACGTCAAGTCGGAAGTCGAGTCGCGCTACGACGTGACCGTCGAGAAGGTCAACACGCAGGTCACGATGAAAGGCAAAAAGAAAGCAACAGTTCGTCTCTCTGAAGACGACGACGCGCAGGAAGTCGCGTCGCGTATCGGGGTGTTCTAACCATGGGACGCCGAATTCAGGGCCAGCGTCGCGGTCGCGGTACGTCCACGTTCCGGGCGCCGTCGCACCGCTACAAGGCCGAGCTGTCGCACAAGAAGTCCGAAGACAAAGACACGATCTCGGGTACGGTCGTCGGCATCGAGCACGACCCCGCACGCAGTGCGCCCATCGCCCTCGTCGAGTTCGAGGACGAACAGCGCATGATTCTCGCACCCGAGGGTATCTCCGTCGGCGAAGAGCTTCAGATCGGCGTCTCCGCCGAGATCAAGCCCGGCAACACCCTGCCGCTCGCCGAGATTCCCGAAGGTGTCCCCGTCTGTAACGTCGAGCACCAGCCCGGCGACGGCGGGAAGTTCGCCCGCGCCTCCGGCGTGAGCGCGCAGCTTCTCTCGCACGACCGCAAGGTCGCTATCGTGAAGCTCCCGTCGGGCGAGGTCAAGCGCCTCAACCCCAACTGCCGAGCCACCATCGGCGTCGTCGCCGGTGGCGGCCGCACGGAAAAGCCGTTCGTCAAGGCAGGCAAGAAGTACCACAAGATGAAAGCGCGCGGTATCAAGTGGCCGCGCGTGCGTGGTGTTGCTATGAACGCCGTCGACCACCCGTTCGGTGGCGGCGGCCGGCAACACCCCGGTCAGCCGAAGTCCGTCTCGCGGAACGCTCCGCCGGGCCGGAAGGTCGGTGACATCGCCTCCAAACGCACCGGTCGCGGTGGCAAGGGAGGTAAGTAACCATGAGTACGCAATACCGCACCGGCCGCGAAGGTGAGTTCACCTACCGCGGCTACACGCTCGACGAGCTGCAGGATATGGAGCTCGACGAGGTCGCGGAACTGCTCCCCGCTCGTCAGCGGCGAACCATCACCCGAGGCCTGTCGGCCGAGCACGAGAAACTGCTCGCGAAGGCTCAGGACAAGACGGAAGAGGAGACGGCTAACACGCCCATTCGAACGCACCTGCGCGACATGCCGATTCTCCCCGAATTCGTCGGTCTTACCTTCGCCGTCTACACCGGTCAGGAGTTCGAGCGCACCCAGATTCAGCCCGAGATGATCGGTCACTACCTGGGCGAGTTCCAGCTGACCCGTAGCTCGGTCGAGCACGGTCAGGCCGGTATCGGCGCGACCCGGTCTTCGAAGTTCGTGCCCCTCAAGTAAACCATGGGAATCAACTACAGCGTCGAGGCCGACCCGGACACCACGGCCAAGGGTATGCTCCGGGACCGGCCCATCAGCATCAAGCACAGCAAGGCCATCTCCCGAGCCATCAAGGGGATGCCCGTCGCCGACGCAGAGGAGTACCTCGAAGCCGTCATCGACGGCGAGCGGTCGGTTCCGTTCAAGCAGCACAACTCCGGCGTCGGTCACCGAAGCGACATCGACGGCTGGGACGCGGGACGGTACCCCGAGAAGGCGTCCAAGGCGTTCCTCGAACTCCTCGAAAACGTTCGCAACAACGCGACCGAACAGGGCTTCGACGGACCGGCCATGGAGATCAAGCACGTCGCCGCCCACAAGGTCGGCGAACGTCAGGGTCGCAAGCCCCGCGCCTTCGGTCGGGCGGACCCGTGGAACACCCCAATCTGTGACGTCGAACTCATCATCGAAGAGGTCGAGGAATAATGGCTGACGAACACCAATTCATCGAGAACGGACTGCAGCGGTCCCAGATCGACGAGTTCTTCGCAGAAGAGCTCGGTCGAGCGGGCTACGGCGGCATGGACGTCGCCAAGACGCCGATGGGCACCCAGATCGTGCTCAAGGCCGAAAAGCCCGGGATGGTCATCGGGAAAGGCGGGAAGAACATCCGTAAGGTCACCCGCGAACTCGAAGAGCGATTCAACCTCGACGACCCCCAGATCGACGTGCAGGAAGTCGACGAGCCGGACCTCAACGCCCGGATCGTCGCCGACCGCCTCGCCAACGCGCTCGAACGCGGCTGGTACTTCCGTAAGGCGGGTCACACGACCATCGACCGCATCATGGACGCCGGCGCCCTCGGTGCCGAGATCGTCCTCTCCGGAAAGGTCACGGGCGCTCGCTCCCGCGTGGAGAAGTTCAACCGCGGCTACATCAAGCACAACGGCGAGCCCGCACAGGAGATCGTCGACGAGGGCCAGGGCGTCGCAGTCATGAAGCTCGGCACCATCGGCGTGACGGTCAAGATCATCCCGCCGGGTGCGCGACTCCCCGACGACTTCGAAGTCGAGGAAGACGCCAACCCCGAGGCGGTCGAACAGATCGAAGAGACCGAAAGCGTCGAGGACCTCCTCGAAGAGGAGCCGGAGGAAGTTCCGGACGTCTCCGAGGAGGACGACGACGAGACGGACGCCATCGACGAAGACGTCGTCGAGGAAGCGGCCGTCGAAGCGGTCGAAGAGGAAGTCGTCGACGACGAAGCCGACGACGAGGACGAAGCGGTCGAGGAAGTCGTCGACGACGACGAGGAACTCGACGAAGACGTCGCCGAAGAGGCGGCCGACCTCGTCTCGGAGATGGAAGACGAAGACGACGAAACGGAGGAAGAATAAATGGCGATCCTCTACACCGAAGAGATTCGCGACATGACGCCCGCAGAGCGCACCGCCGAGCTCGAAGAGCTCGAGACGGAACTGCTCAACGCGAAGGCCGTTCAGGCCGCGGGCGGCGCGCCGGAGAACCCCGGCCGCGTCTCTGAACTGAAAAAGACCATCGCCCGAATCAAGACGATTCAGGGCGAAGAAGGCGACCTCGACGAAGAATAATGCCACTCACACCCGAGACTCTCACGCGACACGAACTCAACGGCCTCCACGTGGAGGTCGTCGACGCGGCGAACCCCGACCTCGTCGGGATAGCCGGTCGCATCGTCGTCGAGACGATGCACACGTTCATGCTCGACGACGGGTCTCGGGTGCGGCAGGTGCCGAAACGAGGGGCGACCTTCGAATTTGAGATTCCGCGTACAGATGAAGCCGCCGGCGCCGCGAAGGCGTCGGGGACCGCGTCCAAACTTCGGTCGGATACTACTGGCGGATTTGATGCCAGTCAGTCTGGCCGGCTCGCCGACTCATCATCGGCGGCTTCCCGTTCCGGGAATTGCGAGGGTGTGGCCTACGTTACGGTGGATGGCGCACAACTGCTCTCACGACCCGCCCTGCGCACCGAAACTACAGGTGACTCGAAATGGCGATAGGACTTGACGTTCCAATGCCTCCGGAACCTGACGATTCCGAGGCTTACGACTACGAAAAATGTCCGTTCTACGGCTCGCTCTCCGTCCGGGGTCAGACCCTGGAGGGGACGGTCGTCTCGACGGACATGGCAAAGACCGTCATCGTCGAGCGGGAGTACGACGTATTCGTTCCGAAGTACGACCGCTACATGAAGCGACGTTCCCGCATCCCGGCACACGTGCCGGGCGTGCTCGACGACGTCGCTGTCGGTGACGAAGTAACGATTGCGGAGACCCGACCTCTCTCGAAGACGAAATCCCACGTCGTCGTCGAGATTATCGGAGGTGACGAGTGATGGAAGCGCTCAAAGCGGACATCACCAAGGGTGTCGCCCGTGGCTCGCTGGTCACGTGCGCCGACAACACCGGCGCTCGTGAACTGAAGATTATCAGCGTCGCGGGTTACTCCGGTACGAAGAACCGCCACCCCAAGGCAGGCATCGGGGACAAGGTGACCGTCTCGGTCACCAAAGGTACCCCCGAGATGCGCCGCCAGGTGCTCGAAGCTGTCATCGTCCGCCAGCGGAAATCCATCCGCCGGCCCGATGGCACGCGTGTGAAGTTCGAGGACAACGCCGCCGTCATCATCGACGAGATGGAAGAGCCTCGCGGGACCGAAATCAAGGGTCCCGTCGCACGCGAAGTCGCCGAGCGCTTCGGGAGTATCGCATCGACGGCTACGATGATCGTATAGTATGACTCGACAACCGCGCAAACAGCGAACCCAGATTCGCGACGCGCCGCTCCACGAGCGGCAAAAGCAGGTCCGCGCACCGCTGTCGGCCGACCTCCGCGAGGAGTACGGCAACCGTAACGTCCGCGTCAACGCGGGCGACACGGTCGAGGTGCTCCGCGGCGACTTCGCCGGCGACGAAGGCGAAGTCACCGAGGTCGACCTCACGGACGCCGTCATCTACGTCGACGGCGTCACCGTTGAGAAAGCCGACGGCGAGGAGGCCCCACGCCCCCTTCAGGCCAGTAACGTCCGCGTGACGGAACTGGACCTCGAAGACGACGTGCGCGAGGCCCGACTCAAGGAGGATAACGAATGACTCGACACCAGAAGCGACTGTCCGTACCGAAGTCCTGGCCGGTCGAGCGCAAGACAGGCACGTTCACGGTCAAGGCCGGAGCGGGTCCGCACGGCGAGGCGGGGGTTCCCCTCATCATCGTCCTGCGCGACGTGCTCGGCTACGTTGACTCGAAGAAGGAGGCCCAGTACGCCCTCAACCACCAGAGTATTCTGGTCAACGGCGACGTGGCCTCCGACGTCCGCCGTCCCATCGGGATGTTCGACATCCTGGCGTTCGTCCAGCGAGAGGAGTACTACCGCGTCTTCCCCGACGAGGGAGGCCGCCTGGCGCTGACGCCCATCGACGCCGACTCGGCATCCAGCCGTCTCGGCAAGATCGTGAACAAGACGCAGGTCTCCGGTGGCGACTTCCAGCTGACGCTCCACGACGGGGCGACCCTCGTCGTCGAGGACGCCTCGGAGTACAGCGGCAAGGACTCCATCGTCGTCGACAACGAGACGAAGGACGTCGTCGCGCACTTCCCCTACGAGGAAGGCGCGCTCGTCACAGCTGTCAACGGGCAGCATGCTGGCGAAATCGGCGAGGTCACAGAGATAATCGTCACGCCCGGCAGCGGGAACAACTCCGTTGTCGTCGAGACCGAAGACGGCGAGTTCGAGACGGTCGAACAGTACGTCGTCGTCATCGACGAGAACTTCACGGGTGATGACGAATGAGCGAGGCTGACTTCCACGCGATGCGCGACCCGCGCATCGAGAAGGTCGTCGTCCACATGGGCGTCGGCGAAGGCGGTCGCGAACTCGCCAAGGCCGAGGACATCCTCGAGGAGATTACCGGTCAGGAGAGCGTTCGCACGATCTCCGGCCGAGCCTCGCAGGACTTCGGCGTTCGCCGCGGCGAACCCGTCGGCGCGAAGGTCACCCTCCGCGGTGACACCGCCGTCGAGTTCCTCGAAACCGCACTCCCCATCGCGGACCTCTCGGTCTCGTCGTTCGACGAGACTGGCAACTTCGGCTTCGGCGTCGAAGAGCACACGGAGTTCCCAAGCCAGGAGTACGACCCGCAGATCGGTATCTACGGGCTGGACGTGACGGTCAACCTCGTCCGCCCCGGCTACCGAGTGAAAAAGCGCGACAAGCGTTCCCGACAGATTCCGTCGTCCCACCGGATGACCGTCGAGGACGCCGTCGCGTTCATCGAGTCCACGTTCGACGTGGAGGTTGAAGAATGAGCGATAGCGAAACAGAACAGACGGGCGAGCACGCGTCCCGCCGCACCGGCCAGGAAAACGAGTGCCGGCGCTGCGGTCGAAAACAGGGACTTGTCAGCAAGTACGACATCAACCTGTGCCGCCAGTGCTTCCGAGAGATCGCCCGCGAGATGGGATTCAAGAAGTACCGATAAGAATGGCTGACAACGACCCACTCAGTAGCGCGCTTTCCGGTGTGGACAACGCCGAGAGCGTCGGACACCTGTCCCACGAGATCCAGCCCGCCTCCAACATCATCGGCTCCGTCCTCGAGGTCTTCTACGACCGCGGGTACATCGACGGCTTCGAGTTCGTCGACGACGGCAAGGCCGGTCTGTTCGAGGTTGAACTGAAAGGCGCAATCAACGATTGTGGCGTCGTCAAGCCCCGGTATTCCGCCGGAGCCGACGACTTCGAGAAATGGGAGAAGCGATTCCTCCCCGCCCGTGACTACGGCGCGCTCATCGTCACGACGAGCCACGGCGTCATGAGCCACTACGAGGCCCGCGAGAAGGGCATCGGTGGCCAGATCATCGCCTACGTCTACTAGAACAATGAGCCGAATAGAAATCGAAATCCCGGACGAGGTATCCGCCGAGGTCAAGAACCTCGAGCTCACCATCGAGGGCCCCAACGGAAGCGTCACAAAGCGCCTCTGGTACCCGAACGTCACGGTCTCCGCCGAAGACGCCGCTGTCGTCATCGAGAGCGACGTCGAGAACGCGAAGACCAACGCGACCATCGGTACCTTCGAGAGCCACGTGAACAACATGCTTCACGGCGCGACCGAAGGGTGGGAGTACAAGATGGAAGTCCACTACGCTCACTTCCCGATGCAGGTTAGTGTCGAAGGGAGCGACGTGGTCATCAAGAACTTCCTCGGCGAGAAGTCCCCGCGACGAGCGCAGATTCGCGGCGACACGGACGTACAGGTCGACGGCGAAGAACTCACCCTGACGGGCTCCAACAAGGAGGACGTCGGGCAGACCGCCGCCGACATCGAACAACTCACCCGCGTCAAGGACAAGGACACTCGCGTGTTCACCGACGGCGTGTACATCACCCAGAAACCGCAGACTGGTGATGCCTAATGTCGGAAGAAATCACCGAACTCGAAGACATCAGCGGCGTCGGCCCGTCGAAGGCCGACGCACTCCGCGAAGCCGGCTTCGAGAGCGTCGACGACGTACAGGCCGCGAGCCAGTCCGAACTGGCCGAGGTCGACGGCATCGGGAACGCGCTCGCCGCGCGTATCAAAGCCGACGTCGGTGGCCTCGAGGTCTCCGACGAGTCCGAGGCCGAAGTCGAAGACGAGTCCGAAGCCGAGCCTGAGGAAGAGGAAGCCGAAGAAGTCGAGACGGAGCTTCAGCCCCGCGGTCACGCGGACAAGAAGCCCCAGCTCGACGACGAAACCGCGGAAGCCCTGGCGCAGAAGCGCCGCGAGGGCAAGCCGCAGTTCAACCGGCAGGACCACCACAAGAAGAAGCGCACGCCCAAGTCGTGGCGTCGCCCCCGTGGCGGTCTCTCCAAACAGCGTATCGGCATCAAGGGCAAGGGCCCCAAGGTCGAGGCGGGCTACCGCACGCCGAAGGCCGCCCGCGGCCTTCACCCGTCGGGCTTCGAGGAGGTCCGCGTGTTCAACACGGACGATCTCGAAGGCATCGACGGTGATACGCAGGCAGTTCGCATCGCCTCCTCGGTCGGCGCGCGCAAGCGCGAGCGCATCGAGGAAGCGTGTGAGGACCGCGAGATTCGCGTCCTCAACCCCACCTACGTCGAAGTCGAGGTGGACAACTGATGACGGACCTCAAAGCGCAGAAGCGAATGGCGGCCGACGTCCTCGACGTCGGCAAGGGTCGAGTTTGGTTCGACCCCGAGGAACAGTCCGAAATCGCGGAGGCTATCACGCGCGAAGACATCCGTGAACTCGTCGACGAGGGCACGATTCGCGCCAAGGACGCCAAGGGCAACTCGAAGGGTCGCGCACGCGAGCGCGCCGCCAAGCGTTCCTACGGTCACCGCAAGGGTGCCGGCTCCCGCAAGGGCCGTTCCGGCGCTCGACAGAACAAGAAAGACGCATGGGTCAGCCGAATCCGCGCCCAGCGCCGTCGCCTGAAGGAGCTTCGCGAGGACGGAACGCTCGACCGTTCCCAGTACCGCTCGCTCTACAACAAGGCGTCCGGTGGCGAATTCGATAGCGTGGACCGGCTCGAAGCGTACATTCAGAACAACTACCAGGTGGAGATTCAATAATGGCGACCGGACCACGATACAAGGTTCCGATGCGGCGTCGCCGCGAAGTCCGGACCGATTACCATCAAAGGTTGCGCCTGCTGAAATCGGGCAAGCCCCGCCTCGTTGCTCGCGTGAGCAACAAGCACGTCAGGGCGCAGCTGGTCACTCCGGGCCCGCAGGGCGACGAGACCCACGCTGCAGCGACCTCTGCCGACCTCGACGAGTACGGCTGGGAAGCCCCCACGGGCAACCTCCCGAGCGCGTACCTCACGGGGTATCTGGCAGGTAAGCGGGCGCTGGCCGCCGGCGTCGAGGAAGCGGTCCTCGACATCGGCCTCAACACGGCCACGCCCGGGAACAAGGTCTTCGCGGTGCAGGAGGGTGCTATCGACGCTGGCCTCGAAATCCCCCACAACGACGCAGTGCTCGCTGACTGGGACCGCAACCGCGGTGTCCACATCGCCGAGTACGCAGAGCAGCTCGACGAGCCGCTCTACAGTGGAGACTTCGATGCCACGAACCTCCCCGACCACTTCGACGAAGTGCTCGGGAACCTTCAGGAGGACGAATGAGCAGAAATAACAACGGCTGGGAGCCGCGAACGCGGCTCGGCCGCATGGTGCAGAACGGCGACGTCACGTCGATGGACCAGGCGCTCGAGACGGGACTTCCGCTCAAGGAACCCCAGCTCGTCGACCAGCTCCTTCCCGGACTGGACGACGAGGTGCTCGACATCAACATGGTCCAGCGCATGACCGACTCCGGCCGCCGGGTGAAGTTCCGGTGTGTCGTCGCAGTCGGGAACCGTGACGGCTACCTCGGCTACGCTGAGGCCCGCGACGACCAGGTCGGCGGTGCCATCCAGAAAGCCATCGAGGTGGCGAAACTGAACATCATCAAGGTGGACCGCGGCTCGGGGTCGTGGGAAGACCGCGCAGGCGGCCTCAACTCCCTCTCGCGCAAGGCGGAGGGGAAGGCCGGCTCCGTGACGGTCCGCATCATCCCCGCTCCGCAGGGCCTCGGCCTCGCGGCCGCAGAGACCGTCCGCAACATCCTCGAACTCGCCGGCATCCAGGACGCCTGGACCAAGAGCGACGGGAACACCCGGACCACGGTCAACCTCGCGAAGGCGACCTACAACGCGCTCAAGAACGCGTCGCAGTCCCGCACGCCGCGGCGCGCTCGCGAAGTCCGTCAGGAGGTGCGCGAATAATGCAGGCTATCGTTCAGCTTCGCGGTGAGGTCAACATCGCACAGGACGTCCGCGACACGCTCACGATGCTCAACATCCACCGCGTGAACCACGCGACGTTCGTGCCGGAAACCGACGCCTACCGCGGAATGATCTCGAAGGTCAATGACTTCGTCGCGCACGGGGAACCGAGCGTCGACGTCGTCGAGACCCTCATCAGCACGCGCGCCGAGCCCGAGTCGGGCGACGGCGACATCACCGATGAGTGGGTCTCCGAGAACACCGACTACGACGATGTGGCCGCGCTCGCGCAGGCCATCGTCGACGAGGAGACGACCCTGCGAAAGCAAGGCGTCTCCCCCGTGCTCCGTCTGCACCCGCCGCGCGGCGGTCACCGCGGACAGAAGCACGTCACCAAGGAAGGTGGCCAGCTCGGTAAGCACAGCACCGAACAGATCGACGAACTCCTGGAGGACATGCGATGACGTCCAAGAAGCGACGCCAACGCGGCTCCCGCACGCACAGCGGCGGTACCCACAAGAACCGGCGTGGCGCCGGTCACCGTGGCGGCCGCGGCCGCGCCGGACGCGACAAACACGAGTTCCACAACTACGAGCCGCTCGGCAAGCACGGCTTCAAGCGACCCGACGTCCTACAGGACGACGTCGCCGAAGTCAAGATCCAGAAGCTCGACGAGGACGCGGCGCTCCTCGCGGCCGACGGAGTCGCCGAGAAAGACGGCGACACCTACGTCGTCGACGCTCGCGACGTGGCCGAAGACGGCTGGGAAGCCGACGTCGTGAAGGTGCTCGGTGGCGGGCAGGTCCGCAACGAACTGCACGTCGTCGCCGACGCCTTCACGGCCGGTGCCGTCGAACTCATCGAAGAGGCAGGCGGCGACGCCGAACTCTCCGAACGCGCTGAAGAAGCGGCCGAGGCCGAGGAATCGGCCGACGCCGACGAAGACGACGAGGAATAAATCATGGGATGGAAGGACGCCGCCGAACCAGTGCTTTCGCGGATGCCCGCAGTCGCCCGACCGGAGGGACACGTCCCGTTCCGCCGGAAGCTCGGGTGGACCGGCGGCATCCTCGTCTTGTACTTCTTCCTGACGAACGTGACGCTGTTCGGCCTCGACGCCGCGACGGCGAACGACCTGTTCGGTCAGTTCCGGTCCATCTTGGCCGGCCAGCAGGGCTCGGTGCTCCAACTGGGTATCGGCCCCATCGTCACGGCGAGCATCGTCCTGCAACTGCTCGGCGGTGCTGACCTGCTCGGACTCGACACGGACAACAACCCGCGCGATCAGGTCCTCTATCAGGGCCTCCAGAAACTGCTCGTCGGAGTCATGATCTGCCTGACGGGACTGCCGATGGTGTTCGCAGGGAACTTCCTGCCGGCCGACCAGGCCGTCGCGACGTCGCTCGGCATCGGGACGTTCGGCGTTCGGAGTCTCATCTTCGCGCAGATCGCCGTCGGCGGCGTCCTCATCCTGTTCATGGACGAAATCGTCAGCAAGTGGGGCGTCGGCTCCGGCGTCGGCCTGTTCATCATCGCCGGCGTCAGCCAACAGCTCGTCGGCGGGCTGTTCAGCTGGCAGGGCCTCGGCGGCGCGTCCGGGTTCTTCCCGACGTGGATCGGCATCGTCACCGGTGCCATCGAACTGCCGGCCTCGCCGACCGACCTGCTGTCGACGATCTTCCTCGGTCAGGGCCAACTGCTCGCGCTCATCACGACGGTGCTCATCTTCGGCATCGTCGTCTACGCCGAGAGCGTCCGCGTCGAGATTCCCCTCTCGCACGCTCGCGTCAAGGGCGCTCGCGGTCGCTTCCCCGTGAAGCTCATCTACGCGAGCGTCCTGCCGATGATCCTCGTTCGCGCCCTGCAGGCGAACATCCAGTTCCTCGGCCGGTTTCTCAACAGCGGGTGGGTCGGCATGCCCGCCTGGCTCGGCCAGTACACGGGTGGACAGGTCACCGGTGGCCTGTTTTACTACCTCGCGCCCATCCAGTCGCGCTCCGACTGGATGTGGTTCCTCGGCCTCACGTCGGCCGACCCGCTCGACATCGCCATCCGCGTGCTCATCGACCTGATCTTCATGATCGTCGGTGGCGCGGTGTTCGCGATCTTCTGGGTCGAGACGACGGGCATGGGTCCGGAATCGACCGCGCGACAGATTCAGAACTCCGGGATGCAGATTCCCGGCTTCCGCCGCAACCCGCAGGTCATCGAGAAGGTCATGGAGCGGTACATCCCGCAGGTGACCGTCATCGGTGGCGCGCTCGTCGGCCTGCTCGCCGTCATGGCGAACATGCTCGGCACCATCGGTGCAGTCTCCGGGACGGGACTGCTCCTCACGGTCTCCATCACGTACAAGCTGTACGAGGAGATCGCGGAGGAACAGCTCATGGAGATGCACCCGATGATGCGCCAGATGTTTGGCTCGGAATAAACACTGAGCCAACAACCCGGAGAAAATCTCCGGTTCGTTTTTTCTTTCGCAGCGCTTGACACATTTGCGGACGTTTAAGTCAGTCTGTTCGACCACGATGAGCCATGAGGCCATCTGGTCAGGATGACAACATTGACGACATCTCCCCGCACGTCCACCTCGAAGTCCCGAAAGACAAGAAAGCTCAGTGGTTGGAATACGCACTCGAACACTACCGAGGAAACCTGACTGCTCTGATTGAATCAGCAGTTGATAACACCGTTTCGTCTCACTGGGTTTTGGAAGATGATACCGAGTCGGAGGCCCGAGTGGATCTCACTCCTCTTGAATCGGAGTTGGGCGAGCTGAAAGAACAGGTGTCCACAATCTCCAGTGAGATGTACAAATCTTCTCAGGAAGAAATGGACAACCTGTCTCGCATGGAGTTCCTGCGACTGGCTGCTGATGTGCAAGATTTGTTGCCCGTTGTCTGGAATCCAAACGCTCTCCCGGATATAAATGAGACATCGCGTCAGTCACCGGAAAACGGCGACCTGATTTTGACCACAGCCCCGGATATTGCTTCACACATCGATGTTTCTGAGAGACTTGTCCGTCAAGCCTGTCGTCATCTCGAACAAGAGGAACCCACCGTTGATAGTGTGGTGAGAGACGGTGTGCGCTGCTGGTTCCAGACACCGGACGAACCAGACGTCCGAGAGCAGATTGTTGAGACAGACGAATCAGATTGGTCTTCGGAGGTGAACGATGATTAGAAATGAAAAGGGCAAGTTCGAGCAAGAGTACACACTGGACCAGTATGAAGGCCTGTACGACGATTATGAAGAGTGGGTGGATCCGAACGCAGACAAAGAGACGACTTCTGACCGACTTAAAGCAGGGGTCCGTGCATGGTTATTTTGGTGCGAAGAGAATCAGATCGATCCATTCGAAGTCGAAGAGAATGATGTTCGAAGTTATATTGTCGAGGGACTTTCCAAATACGCCGATACTACGCTCATCAGGCGTGTAGCGACGGTTTCAAAGTATTACCACTATCATCTCCATGACCCGAACTCTGGTGTGGAAATCGAGGAGAATCCAACTGCGGAAATCAATCTGAGAAGAGACTACGATGTCAGACAAACTGCAGAATATGTCCGTGTGCTGAGCAGGCAAGGACGAAGCGACGTCATTGCATTGCCGTTCGAGAAAATCAAACTCATTTTCTCGGAGGTGGAAGGTAAAGATCCGATTTCGGTTCGAAACGAACTCATCTGTAGGTTGTTGTGGCAAACAGCACTTCGAAGCGACGAGTTGTCACGTATTCGCATCGATAATATCGACTTTGAAGAGCGAGACATCAAAATTCGATCATCGAAGCTGAATCAAGAAGACCATCCAAAACTCTACCATCGACACGTCTGGTGGGAGAAGAACCTTGACCGGCTCATGTTCAAGTGGCTTGAAACACACCGATCACGATCCTCGAAGTACGCGGAAGAGAGTCCCTACTTGTTCTTGACGAGCCATAGTGATCAGATGCGACCAACCCATATCAGCCGAATCGTCAAAGAAGCGGCCCATAGCGCTGGGATTCAGGAGCCATTGACGCGGAAGCCATCAGGAGAGGTGAAACAGTGGCTCATCACAGCTCACCGGCTCCGGCACAGTCGCATCACACAGCTGGTCAATGAGACGGACATGGATCTGAACTGGGTTCGTATGATGGCAGGCCACGCCAAGATAGATACCACGTTAAAATATGTGCGCGAGGACTGGGGATTGGCACACGACGCATATCGTGACGCGCTTGAGGAGTGATTAGTTACTTGGATAAAACAGGAATCCTCCTCGGATTCCATCGTAATCAACAGTTCGAGAGGTTAACCGATTAATCATCTCTTCTGCGCTGGGTTACCCATGCAAAGCAGTGTAGAGACGGACTGATAGAGGTTTTTGACAATTGTAACCCAATATGTCGAACCATCTTATTTTCTTCCTGAATATGACTGCAGACCACATTTCTAAAACCTCGAATTTAATCGTTAGAAGACGTTAAAGTGCATTTTTCGATATTTCCACAAATGGCGACAGCGTTATATCTAATCTGTAGCGTATGGGGGGTGCTGACCATATACATGAAACTTATCATCGATGTACCGGCTCCAGTCCTCGAACAGATACGTGAGGCATTGGAATACGGAGGATACGCAGACCCAGAGGCCTTCGCCCTAACTGCGTTACAGAACCAGATTCGCCTCGAAATCGACGAATCTGATGTTTCCAACCTTCCTACCTTCTCAGAGGCGCTGGCGGAGTCCGAATCGGCAAAAATAACTTCAGATGGTGGGGGTGGAGTACGAACATACCCACCATCGAGGGGTACTAACTCAAGACCAACATCACTCACAGTCGAACACAAGGAATACGAAAACCTTCCAGCAGTCCCACCGCCAGCGACCAGCCGACTCAACTCGGGACCACTGTGGGGGCAATATAATCGGATCTTCCCAGTCAAACTCTTGGTACGGGCACTAGCAAATGAGATCGCTGCAAGTCGCGAAGATTCCACTCCCAGCGAAGACAAGGATAAGCCGCAGGAGGGGTGGATTGACCGTGCCCGGTTTGTGCGTGCGTGTTCGCAACTCGCTCGCGAGGTTGGATTTACCATCCAACAAGTAGACAGGGAGAAGTCACGAGGTCGTGGAGAAAAACTCGCAGCAGGACTACCAGTTGGACAGAACGCCGTAAAGTCAAAAGATCGCTTTGCGTCCCAGTTCATCGGTTACGTCGAACAAGATGGCGGTCTTGTGGGTGCAGCCACCCACCTCCAATTCGTTAATATCTCTGCGGAGTCCGAGCCGTTAATTGGACTCACCAATGCCGGTCTCGAATTTGCGTCGCTGTGGAATCCACTACTTGACGGTGACTACAGCGCGGATCGGACTCTTTCCGAAGAAGAGGTAGAGTTTTATCTCCGTCATGTCCTCAGGTGTTGCCCCGATGAGTTCGAGGCGATGCACTTCGTCGCACAAGCGCTTCTAGACGGGGATGACCGTCCAGAAGAACTCACAGCTCGAGTCAATGAACTGAACGACCAATGGAGTGACGCCACCGCAAGTACCATGCGCTCAGGCTTGATTGCGCGTATGTTCGAACTCGGGTTCATAGAACGAAGTCGAGTTGGCCAGCGGGGGGTCGCTTACCACCTAACCCAATCAGGCGAGAGTTTCCTCTCTACGACCGCATCATCGAACGCAAGTATAGACAAGAAATGACACACACCGATTTCACACAAACGCAGTCGAAGAACGCCGCTGACAGATTCCTGGTCGCAAATGACACGGATGAGGTCTACGAACTGATCAACGAGATAGAGGCCAAAACAGATACAGAATGGATTCCTCTCGCGAAAGACGAAGGCAACTATTCTGCAGTCTATGGACAGGCAGCGTCGCCCATGCCGTGTTTCGTTGAGATAGCCATTAATAGTGAAGACGCGATTGGGATCCGGTTTTTCGAATCGTCAACTGGCCCAGAAATTAAACCCGACACGTACAAGACACTCCGAGAGGCAGTTGATGCGTTCGTTGACAAGAATGACGCTTCAGTTGAGATAATTGCTGACGGAACAATTCCGCAAGCAAAGCAGATTCCGAATCCGAATATGCTGAATCTGACTGTCCGCGACAACGGATGTGGTCAGCCCCAAGATGAATTTGAGGACACGTTCCTTGGAATCCACAAGCCAGGACTCATCAAACAACAGTATGGTTTCACCCAAGGACGCTTTGGAATGGGATCAACGGGTGTCTTACAGTTCTGTGGAAATATCAACGATGAGTACAATGATCGGTGTTTCAAATTCATCGCGTCAGCAAGCCACCGTGACCCCGGCAAATGGTCATGGAGCATCATTCGGGACAATCAACGGCTTGGACGGTTCGAATATCTGCGCATCAACGGAGAAATCCCCAGATTCACCGGAACGTTCGGAGATTCGATGCGCCAGAAAATCATCAATTCGTCTTCGAAATATAACCGCCAGGAGGACATCGAGGTTTTCGAACCACAAGAGTTCGGGACGTTTGTTAAGATGTACGATTACCAAACGAACTGTTCACGTTCGCAGATAAATTCGTCAGATGGATTCCGCCCTAAACTCGAACGATACCTCGTCAACTCTCCGCTCGAGATCACCATAACAGAGGCAAGATACCCGACGCAGAAGGTCGTACAAGCGAGAACGAAAGGTTTCCTACCTAGACTTGCGGGGAAAGAGAACTTACTCGTTGGTGAGGAGATTGACGTGTTTAAATGTGATTTCGAGTCGGAGATACTCGGAACACGCCCAATTCAGGTCGCCCTGTTCAAACACACCGACGACCTCGAAAATACGAACAAGCGGGGGAAAGATGAGTTCCTTAAAAAAGGAAGCAGATCGGATGTGGCAGGTACTCGCACGGGGATTCAAACTGACCACGCCGTCATGATCACGATCAATGGTCAAACCCACGGGTCACTTGGAACGGTGTTCCTGCGCCAATGTGGATTCTCAAAAGTTGCAGATGACACCGTTGTCATCGTCGAGTTAGATGACTTCGCAAACGGCGATTTAATCCGGATGTTCCGCCCCTCACGCGATGACCTAAAAGAGGGGATGCCAATCGCACAGCGATTCCTTGCTGGGCTTGAAACGGCATTGAAAAAATCAGACCTTCTGCTCGAAGAGGAAGACCGGCGCCGCTCACGGCGGGGTAGTTCAAAAGAACTCGTCACGCGCGAATCGTTTGAGAAGTTCCTTAACAGACATCCCACTCTCGTGAACTACCTAGACTTCCGTCAGAAGGTCGCTGCACCCTATTTCTCGTCTGAGGACGGGACAGAAACGCCTCTGCCGAAGCAAGATGACGATGAAGCACAGATTCCAGAGACACGTAGGACAACTGAAGGGGATGGTGAAACCGTCATGGAGTCTCTTCGCTTGCCGACGTATATCACTCCGATTGCAAAGTACGATCCAGATGGTGAACACATATATTGGGAATCTCCGAGACCTATGCCCCTCGACATCCCTGTGAACGCAGGGAAGCAAGTTCGGTTCGCAACAGATGCACAGTCGAACTATCTCGTTCGCGACATACTGTCTGGAGAGTTGAAAGTGTCCCCATCGGAAATGTTCCGCTCCGTTGAACTCCACGATGGAATATTGACCGTGACACTCAAACCGTACAAAGACCCTGATCCGGGCGACAGCCATCCGGTTACGGTCGAACTTACCCGCCCATCAACTGCCGAGATTCGAGCGAATGCGGCATATATCGATTTCGAGGCAACAGAGATTGAAACGGATGGAGGAGGCGTCGATACGGGTTCTGAGGAGGTATTCGAGAATCCACTTGTCAGCTACCTAGACGTTAGATACAAACCTGCGGTGAACCGCCCACCACGAAAACCGTGGGATGACATAGTTCATGAAGAAGACAGGGGGGATGGAACGGGAGATGAAGACACCGATGGCAGAATTATTGATGACGAGGCATCCAGTGCAGAGGCGTCTGCCGAAACTGCTACCCCAGATACGACTCGCAAACGGGGGATGCCATCAATCTCGTATGTTTATCGTGCTGACTGGGAGGTTGACCCGGATGTGCCAGAGGAAGATTGGACGGAGACACAGCGCGAGTTTGACGAACACACGCTACTACGGATCGAACCAAGCATTGATGGGAGCGTGAGTGGGTTACATCTCACTATCAACAGAGACGCTGCTGTGCTGCGGTCATTCATCGTTGAAGAGAACATAAGGGATGGTTGGAAGAAGTTCGTTGAACAACAGTATGAACTTGCACTGGTGTTCTTCTCTATCTGCGACTACCTCTACTTCCAGGAGTCCTTTGACGATCAGGTACTTGCGACTGCAGACTTCGAACTCACTGATATTGTCGAGACATCGGTCAATGGACTCTCACAAGCACTCATGCCGATGCTGATAAACGACGACCAACTCACCCGAATCAGTGAATAGGACAAACCTGTCCACTTCGAAAGGAGTCTTCGTAAGTTTGGAGATTTTACAGCTCTTGTTCTCCCGGAATTAATTCGTAGAGGCCTGTATCTTCAAGATTCACCACAATGCCGTGTTCCTGCAGGCGTCGGAGGCGTTGCGTGAGGTATCCACGTTCCCACCGGATGCGCCGGTCGAGATACGCAGCGGTGACCCGTCCTTGCTGAAGTTCCTCTATAATTGCTTTGTCAGCGTCGTTCAGCCGGATGTCCGCCATGTTACCGGTGATGGTTGAGGAGTCGTAATCAATCCCATTACTTAATATCATTACTTCACATCGTTAAGTAGAATGCACACATCTACTCGCGTGAAGTGCGAAACGAATAGGACACTGCAACTCACAGAGTTTTACAAGTGAATAATGGCTGGAAATACACGGCAGACGACGCTCGGTGCATCTGACGGGGAGATAACGTCTCTGGAAGATATTGACTGGACGTTCGAAAAAGCAGACACATCTTACCTGACGCACGGCCTGCATTCTTACCCTGCGCGGATGATTCCACAGATCCCGGACGCGCTTCTCAACTACTACAAATCGGAAGGAATCATCGACGATGGCGACACCGTGTACGATCCGTTCAGTGGAAGCGGGACAACCGCTGTTGAGGGCCGACTGCACGGTCTGCACGCAGAAGCGAACGACATCAACCCACTCGCCGTGACCCTCAGTAAAGCGAAAGCCGAGCCGCTGGACGTCTCTACTCTCCAGTCTGCACGAGATGACCTGCTCGAACACCTGAGTGATTCTCTTGAAAGGGCCAGAGAGAACTATGAGGATGGCTCGTCACTAACTCCGGAAGACTTGGAAATTCGAGACGGGTGGTTCCCGGAGCCACAACTATCTGAACTCTACACCGTGAGTGTGGAGATTAACCAACTGGAAACGAAATATTCAGAGGAGATAGGGCGATTCTTCCGCATTGTACTGTCAGCAATCACTCGGAAGGTCAGCTACCAGCGAAATGGAGAATACAAACGGTATCGGATGCCGGAAGAGAAGCGCGAATCCCATAATCCCGACGTATACGACCTCTTCGTGACGAAACTGGATAAGAACATCAAGCTCATGCGTGAATACAGCGAGCAGGTTGACCATTCGCTCAACACAACGATTCACTACGCGGATTCACGCACTGCCACGACAAATGACGATGACGCTGTTGAAGAGAACAGTGCCGACATCGTGATCACGTCGCCACCTTACGGGGACCACCGGACAACAGTCGCTTACGGGCAGTTCTCACAGGACCCTGCTATCATCGCTGGAGGGCATGGTTACGACGAAATGAAATCGGTGGACAAGACCGGGCTGGGTGGTTCCAACAGCGAACTCGAACCGTTGGAAGAGTTGGAAGAATGGTCGCCGTCGTTCGCTGCGACGATGGATACCCTCCGCGAAAAGGAAGGTCGGTCGGAAGATGCGATGGACTTCGTTCGAGACTACTACGAGGTGATGAAGGAGGTTGCGAAGATTCTGAAACCCGGTCAGCCTTCCGCATGGGTTGTTGCGAACCGGACGATGAGTCGAGTCAACATTCCTACTCACCTCATCACTAAGGAGCTGTGCGAACATGTCGGGTTCGAGTACCAACACATGCTCCCCCGGGAGATTCCGAACAAAACACTTCCATGGTCGAACGCCCCCGAAAACGTTCCCGGGGTAACGGGCGACCTCATGGCGAACGAAAACATCGTGGTGATGACTGCGCCAGATAACTAATACTCAACAATCCGGCAATCTGATTTCACATCCCATTGTTGGTTACTCACAAAATCGCGTCTGTATTCTTTACTCAGTCCTAATCATGCTGTAGTTCGGGACATCTAATTCGTCCCCGCAGGTACACTGACAGCTTCCATCTTCGTTTACCACTGTGACGTTACCACCACAATTCGGACACGACTTTCCAGTGGCCCCAGCATAAGATGTCACGTCCACTTCATCGACCGGGACAAATTTGATGGTTGGAACTTTCCCGTTCGCGTGTTTCTGGTGGTTTTGAACCTGCTCTCGAAGTTCTTGACCCAAGTGTAGGGAAACTTTGGATTTGACCAATACATGAGCTTGATTCCTTCCCGACCATCTCTCTGAGGCGAACTCAATCAGCTTCTTCTCGCGGTCGTTGATTGCCTCAACATCCCAACCCTCCTTGGGGCTTGGGAGTGCCTCCAGAGTGGCAATACGAGAACCACTGTAGATGTTCTTGTGCTTCTCGTTGTACTCGTCATTACTCGCATCCTGGTTATCTTTCGGCCACAAGAACGCGAGGTTACCGAGTCTATTTCGGTTCTCTTGATGGTCTTCGAGCTTTGCACGGTCAGTTCCCGGATTTTGGGGCGCAATATGCTCTATCTGTGCTTCCTCGACAAACGTACCGAAGTCAACGAGCGTTTCGAGACCAGTCTCGCCCTTCTGTTCACGAAGGTATCGTTCGTACTCATAGAGAAGGTATAAGATGGTCTTTTTATTATGGAACCCACCCCATCCAGTGGTGAACTCTCCCTGAATTACGTCTTTTCTTTTCAAATACTCGATGACATCTTCATCGGGTGCCCGCTTTCCAGTCTCGTAGTCGATTTTGTCACAAATTCCGATGACAGCATCATCTATGTTCTTGTAGAGGTTGTCGAGTGGAACCTCACCAAACAGCTTTTCGAGATCGGCCTGAGACTGGTCAGCTACGTAGAGTCGATGTGCTTCCTGCTTGAGACTGCGCCGAAGTAACGTCGTACTCCGATTCATGATTTCGAAGGCGCGGAACGAGAATGTCTCACAAGCGTCAACAATCTCCCTAAATTCGTCACTGTGGACATCCAACTTCAGGTAGGCCGCCATAAGGAGTGGTCGGAAGGTAGATGCCGCACCCGAGTTACTAATCGCACGAACTCTCTTTACGGTCTCTTTATCAATAGAGGAGAATTGGTCCTGAAGATGGTCCGCATTATATACCGCATAGAACGCTTCTGCGGCATCCTGTAATGACTGTACGTACGTGTTCACCCAGTACGTGAGGTCGCTTGGGTTCCGGTCCAGAGGAGCATACCGGTCGATTTGTTTTATACGTCGGTGAAGACCGTTGATGTCGCTCCGTGGACGGCTTCTTCGTGTCTCACCTGTGAACATTTCCCAGTGGCGGTCAACGAATTGGTCAACCAGTTCTTCGTCACCTCCACTAATGGTGATTGTTTCAACTGCTTGGTTGAACTCCCGAGCGACCTCTTCAGAGTCAAGGGTATCGATTTCTCCAGCACAGTAGAGCAGATGGCTTTTAACCTTCTCCGCAGTCGTCAGATCTTTCCCTCTGTCGTTGACGACCTCGAACAGACGGCCTGCTTCTGCGGTGTCGTCTACCCGGTAGCGGGTCACTTCAAATGTGTTATCTATGACAGAGAGGACATCGTACAGGTAATCGAAATACACTCGAAGATCGCTCTCATCTGCGTCTTCAATATCGCCTCCGAAGACGGCATCGCGTTTTCGTGCAAGCCGCTTCTGGATTGTTTCTTTCGCCTCGGCAAGCTTGCGAGCGGGGAGGATTTTCTGCCCGTTCGAGAGGATGACATCAGGGTCCTTTTCAGAGAGGACTAACTGGCTGTATGCATCTTCGGTTAAATCACCCGGAACGAATTTTCGACCATTCGATTTGTTCCGATATTTAATGTATATGTTTCTATATGTTTGGTGCAGTTCTATAGGTGAGTTTTCTGTTTGAGGGTCTACATTCACGTGACCCTCTAGGTCAGATAGCTCTTCGCAGATACAACCCACAAGTAGGCTGATTGTAGTTAGACGTTGTTGGCCATCAACGATGTCGTAGAGTACCCAATCATTCGGGGTCGGGCTACTAACTTCCTTGATGTCATCTAAAACGACAGTGCCAAAGTAGTGAACAATATTTCGGCTCTGTCCAACATGGTTGCGACGGCCAAGCACGTATTCCACGTCGTCGATCAGGTCATTCACTTGTTTCTCGTCCCACGCGTAACTTCGCTGGTATCGCGGAATATTCAGCCGAGCCTGCTGGAATATTTCTTGCAGGCTCATTTGGTCGGCGTCTGCCATGTCCAAGTGTGTCATGGCAGTAGGTTAAAACGTTTATTATTGTCCAGGATTCTCACAGTATGCAAGTGCAGCAAAAAGTGCTGAAAGGCAGTGTTAGAGATTCATTTATATCAAAGATAGATTAGAATGAATCCAGGCGAGCCACTCAGTAAGATTGGCCCATCCCTCAAGCTGGTCCAGTAGCGGTATGGCTCACGGGTTTCGACCGTGTCGGCTCTGAGTAATAGGAGACACTCAAGCAAGGGATTCAGACAAGACTATTCTGTGGAGTAACGTGCTGGAGAACGTGGAAGGAGTAACACGTGAGTTAACGGTGAACAAGAATATCGTCGTTCTTACTTCCCCCAAGTAGCGGTCAGATACTTGCCTTCGTGTCCGAGGGGCTTGTCGGGAAGGTCGCCGTGTGCATGGTAGTGTTTCATGTCAACACCGTACTCGTTGTTTGCGCGTAGGAATCGCTGCCCTGTTTTCTGACTCGTCATCGAGTACACGCTATGATCCGAACGGGCGATGTCAGCGAGTGTGCCCGGTGGCAAATATACGACCCGGCACTCGTTATCGAGTTTCCCCGCTGCACCAACGATTTCCTCCGCATCATCGAAGAACCCGAGCAGACCGGATGGAGAGTCGACTGCACCCACACCGAACTCTCCGCGTTCGCGGTTCTTACTGGATTTCGCTTCAATTCGGAATGGGTTCCCGCCTGACTTCTGATAGACTTTGATGTCACCGGTATCACCCTTCGAAGAGATCTGTTCAAAGTCCGAACCCCGCGTCAACCCTGCCGATTCCAGAGCCAATAAGAACAACTCTTCATTGACACTCCCGGCCATGTTCTTCCCGCTCTGGTTCATCGAAGTCACTTTCTCCGGTACTCGGTCTGCGAGAAGTTCTTCGTAAGTATCCAGCAGACGATCGACGACATCGGAATCAACCATGCCGTTGAGGAAACCACTGTACTCGGTTTCTGTTTCCTTCCGCAGATAGTGGATGAGTCGTTCGGAGTACCGCGTCTTCGACTCACGGTATGTATTGAGGCAGGTCTGCTGGACCACGTTGATGTGTTTCCCGATGTCGGTGATGTTGTTCTTCACCGCATTTTGTTCGATGAAGGAATCAACGTGGTAGACGTATCCCGCAACCTTGAGTTCGAGCGCCGGGTCGTACTCAATCGTGTGTTTCAGGTACTCCCGGTAGGTCCTTCTGGAGTAGTTGCCCGCTGCGTGGTCGAAGAGTTCGATGTCGGTCGCAACTTCCCCCGCAGGGAGTGAATATAGGTACTCGAAGTAGGGTTTGTAGTACCGGTCGTACTTCTTGTCGCTCACACGGTCGTCACCCAGTACCTTCTCCAACTCGTCTTGTGTCGGGATTGATTGTGTTTGCGAGACCGTCATTAGTACCCGTCGAGAGTATCCTGTTCCGGGGCGACAGGATGCGGTTTGGTGGTGACAGGGATATCGTCCAGTTCGGTGTCGTCAAGTAGTGGTGTTCGGTCTTCGAATGCTTCATCCAGACGGCTTTCGTCCATGATGCGCCACGCAGTGCCTCGGTTCCGGTTTGCTCCGGATTCTTTGAGGTGCATTCGGAGGTCGAGCGTGATAACCCCATCACGCATTAGATCGAGGAAGGCGTCGCTGTCGAATCCGTCGAGATGGTAGGCTTCCTTGTACCAGAAGTGTTCAACGCCATCGATGCGTTTCGTGTCTGCGAACACCATCACGAGCTGCGGGAACTTGTCTTCGAACCTTTCGCGGAGGAAGTCAAGCGGATACGTCGCACAGACACCGACATCCTCGTGTACAACTGAAACAGAGGTGTCGTCGTAGTCGAGGTAGAATCCTTTGTTGTTGGGTGTGTTCGGTCGGATCGTGACTTTCAGGGCTTGACGTCCTTTGTCGTCAACGTATCCGAGTTCGTTCACCATTTTGGTTCCCCAGAACGGGCGTTCGCTACGCGGTGGTTCTTTGGTGAATAGAGTGGTGAGACTTCCAGAGCCTTCCCGCATCGCTTTGAGTTCGGCGCCTACGGCGTCTGGACCCGGGATGTTGTTTTCTTCGATGCCGAGAAGGTCTTCGAGCGTTTTTCCGATTCCTGTGTTTCCTTTTCTGTGGGTTTCGACGTGGCCGAGTTGTTTGATTTCGCGAAGACGGGAGACGAAATCCTCGAAAGTGTCCATGCTGCGAAAAAGTCAGTATGTATGGAGAATAATACCACATAGTCAACATAGTGAATTAATATCGTTAAGTCACTTGCTGTACTTCTGTTCTGCGTCGTGTTCGGCGCGTATGAGGGCGCGAACGCCATCGTCGATTCCTTCTCGCAGAACGGTTCTTCCGGGCTTCGTCAGTGTGTAGTACGAATAAGTCCCTTTCCGGTCAGTATTCGGGTCACGTCGCTGTTTGATAAGCGCAACTCGCATCATGTCTTTGAGCGTATCGTGGATGTCGTCCGCATCACGGTTGAGCGTCTCAACCAACTCATTCTGGCTGAGCCGGTCGTTCTCCTCCAGTATTTCGAGGATGTCGGTTGCGAGTGACGTGGACGAAACCTCTTGCATCTTCTCATAGTCCTCCGAGGCGAATATGCTGTTTTCGGGCAGGTCGAGGTTACCCATACATTGTGTTCGAGAGAACAGCAGATAGACGCTTGGAGGCGAGTGAAATAAACGCTTAAGAGATTGGGAAGTAGTCTGTAACGATTTTCACAGAACCAAACGCCGTTTTTAATTAGAGTCTTTGCGCTGGGTCCAGAATGGCGCAATAAGGTTGAATGGTTTGTAACCTCGAAACGCAATTATCCAATAGATTATCGTAACACCTGTCCACAATATGATTGAAACCCACGGGAAGTTGGCTGCATCTTGGATTTGGTCGCAGCCATAAATCGACATCGCGCCAAAGACCCAAAGCGTGACACGAGGCCACCAAATTTCAACACTCGTATGCGTAACGTATGTCTGTGGGTCAGTTCCGCTTTTGAGTTCTGTCCACTCATCAGAGAAGGGTTGGTTTGGAAGTTCAGATTCCAACTCATGTAATATCTGGTACTTACCACCATTCAACTGCTTGTACGAGATGATATGCAGCATCCATAAAAGAGAGATCGCCACCCCAATCACACCCACTAATATATACACTAGTGGTCCTATTGCATTAAACTTCGAAGCAACACCAACACCCGCTACAGTTGCCCCCAATAAACGTTGGTAGAAACGGTTGTTTTTTAGCCGTCGATTGCTTACGTCGCGGGTCGTCTGTTCGTAATGTTTCCACTGTTCGAGTGTAGGATCGGGTTGCGCCCCCTCACCACGCTCACCACATTTTCCTTGAGTTCGGGAACCGGAATCAGAGGTTGAGTTCGTCACGGAGAAAGGTCTCGAATTTCACGTACAATGCTGCTTTTATTCCAATTCACTTTCGCATCAGCTTTAGATTCGATGTAAGACGTTCTTTCAGCGCCCCATGGTTTCACACTCAATATTGGTTTGCCGAGATCTTCTGCAATTCTGACTTCTTTGCCGATCCAGTCACTATATGTTGAATACATTCCTGCAATCACAATAACGACAGATACCGGTTTTATCTGCTTATTTTTGATGTGCCGCTTGAGAGCAGCATCAGATTTCCCTTCCACTTTCTCTTCTTGCGTTACTGAGTAGTTCCGAAACGAGAAATGGTTCTTGTCTTCGAGCAGACTAACTAATCCTTCATAGTCTGAATCGTATTCCCATGAGTGAGATATGAAAATATCGTAACCGCTGCGATCAGCACTCAATTCAATCTCTTCTATGTTGAATGTCATAATTGTTATTTTGAATCCACTATGATTAAACGATTTTCTTCTCACCCAACATTCAGCTTTGAAGACAACGACCAGAATGCACACTTGAGAGTGTGCTACCATTTCCAGCGAGTTTTGGAGTCTATTTACGAAGACCGAAACTCGGCGCCGACATCCACGCCCGAACCCCGGCTCAAACATACAAACCCAGCATCCAGAACGGATTCCCAAACTCAGCGCACCTTAATCGAAAAGTGACGAGAACACGCAAAAAATTGGAAGCCTATAAACTACTTCCAATAACGAAGGACAGTAGTCTCATACTCTTTGGTTTCACGGTCAGGATGTAACTCGATGACAGTTCTCCGAAACGTCCGATTCAGTTCAGGTTCCCAATACCACTTTCCGACTGAGCGTAGGAAGCTGGCTGCGCCAAACACCACGCCTAAGAGGGTTAACCAATTCATCTGCAACGTCTCCCGAGCGGTTTCTATATATAAAACTATGGGTGGAATGGCTTGTTAGAATCCTACCGGGCAGTCAATTAACCTTCAAGAGTTATCGTTGGTTTACTACCAATCACGCTCGAGCGTTACTGTTCATCCGATTAACCCAAAGTCAAATCAGAACTCGTCCAACGTCGCCTGACAGCCACCGAACTTCCCCCCACACCGCCATCAGCAATTTACTCGCGAGAGCGGCGAAGGCAAACGCAGTCATACATCCAGCTCACTCACAGCATCCAGCACACGGTCGTCGTCAGCCTCCAAATCCAGATACCACGCACGTCGTTCATCGTCCTGATGGATGGTACTAAGCGTCTGACGAGTTATGTTCGGAGTTCGTCCTGCGGTTTTGTTGTAGCTGTCACCCGCTTCAACCGATTCCAACGCTTCAACGACATCCAAAAAACCGGTCTCCCCAGAACTGTAGTCCGGATCGAGGTTCGGCTTCAAATACCCGTCAACGCGAGCAAATCCAGCAGGGACTTGTCCAAGCCACTTCCCTTGTTCTCGAGCGCGTCGTTGCCCCGAGCGAGTCCGCCGAATGAGCTGCCGACGCTCCTCTGCTGCCACTGATGCAATGATGTCGGCCACGAGACGCCCAGTTCCGTTCGGTTCAATCTCACGAATACTTCCGTTCGTAATGTGGATTGTCACTCCGGCATCTTCACAACTATCGAAGAATCGTTGTGCGAGGAAACCCTTCCGTGCGATTCTCGACACCTCCCAAACAACGACATCTGTGTAGGTGTCGGATTCAATTTCGTTGATGAGCGCCAGGAACTCATCTCGGTCAGCGGATGCGCCCGATCCTTGTTCGGAGTACACGTCGACATCCCCGATTTTGAGATTGTGATTGTCTAACCAGACTTTGATGTCTTGGCGTTGGTGTTTGTCGTCCTGTTCGGCTGTCGACTTCCTGATGTAAGTCGCGTATTTGGAGGGCATTTCTCGATTACAGCTTGCAACTCACCGGGGTTATATATTACACCGCGCTGCTTACAGGTTGTATCTCAGTGACCACCCGCTTACAACCCGCAACGAACGAAGCCGACATCCACCGAATCAACCGCTTCAGCGTAGCAGACTCTATCCTTGAGGACCTCCAGAGAAATAATACCGTAGTGTCGCAACCCCTGCACCAAGGAATACTGACAACGGGTACACAAGGAGTGTTGACAGACCAAATATCAACCCAATCACCCTCCCATAGGTCTCCCCGGCTTGGTAAGCGTGAATCGGGGATTTGAGTCCCCACATGAAACCATACAACAACGCGATGAATATCGAACGCAGACCCATATACCCAATCTCTTATCGGCCAACCATAAATTTCAGCACCGGTGAATGAACGGAGACTTTCAACATACCCAGATGCACGTTGAGAGTGGACATGTACGCTGATAGCGTACACTTCCGCCGCACATGGTGCCGATCACTTCCGAACCAACGAGTAACCGCGCTGCGAACCCCTTACTGAACCCGACCTTCATACGGGTAGATACGACACGTCGACGTACAGAAAATGGGAAGAATCAACATCGAAATCCCCGACGGTCTGCACCAACAACTCCGAACCGAAAGCGCCGTCAAGAATGTGCCAATCAAAATGATTGCAATCCGCGCACTCAGAGAACACTCCAATTCGGTCGAACTCGATGTCGACCCCGCTATGCTCGACTGAGGTTTATTTGTCACTGAAGAGTAGGCCGAACCGGGGCGTCAACGACATCCTCGAAAATGAAGGGCTTTCGGGTCGAAACGACGCCCCCACGTAACTCACTCCTACGAACAACACCCTCCCAGACAACTCTGAGTCCTGCGAACAGAATCCTTTGGACAGAAACTCCTTCGGGAATGAACCCTCAGAGAACCATAGAGAAATATCAATAAAGTGTTGAAGACGGCTGTCTTGAAACTCAAGAAGACCATATTCGAACATCAACACATGAAATTCATCTGTTGAATACCACTCACTCATGGAAATATGATGTTGAGTGATATTCAGCAGTTTGCTCCGTCAAGGTATACCCCTCGTTCAGAAGGGGGAACCCTCTCACAGCGAAACAGAAGACCACTCTCGATGTCGACCGCGAACTCTATCCTTGATAAAATGAGGAGTTATCAACCGGATTCGGTTCCCACCCACCATCATCATCAGCATCATCCTCATCACCAACAAGTTCCTCCAGCGTAACACGGCACTCATCCAACAACCCGTGCATCTCCCCATCACGTATCTCGATAACAGACCCATCGGCCAACTCAATCTCAACCGGATACTCGTCAACATCATCCACCTCAACCCACGTCTCGTACAACAGACTATTGCGTGAGACAAAATCTTCGTCCAAGTTCAAACCAGACTGTGATTTCTTCCCCATACCCCGCGATTCGAGGCAGGAGCCTTATACTCCCCATGAGTCCAACCATCCACCGAGAGAAACAAGCGAACACCCACAAACGTCGTTGTTCAACGTTTCTACCTACGTCGCGCTGCACTACTGTCGGTACAGACCCGACATCGACCTACAAATCTCGCAGCGGCAGTCTCGCCCGCTTCCCCGAAAATCACTACCGACTCTACCAGAAGTCATTGCCGATGACGCACTGTCGTTCACGCCCAAAACACGCTGAACGGTTCGGAGCGGCTGAACACGCCTCCCCGATCCGGTCATAGGAAGCACATCCTCCCTTGGCATGTAGTTAACATTTCATCTTGTGATGTTAATCACATTCCTCTGGAGTGGGTGGTGACGTATGTGGTCTACCGTGATGTGATTAACATTTCATCTTGTGATGTTAATCACACGACTTTGGTGTTGGTTCGATCTAACCGATGACGAGTTCAGTTTGGCTTCCACACTGCGGAACGGGTTGGCGACGATGCAGACGAGAACAGGCGACTATTCGGACGAGTATGCTTCGGAGATGTCGGCTCGGGCGTGCAACCGACCGTGGTTTGTGTCGATGTTGCGTTGGCTGATGATTTCAGCGACATCAACACCTCTGTGTGTGAGTTCGTAGAGGCCTGATTTGGGTGCTGGCCCGATTTTCTGGATAAGTCCTTGTTCGAGAAGAATGTCGTTCATCCTGTTCCAGAGGCGGTTTGAAAAGGACGGGATTTTGTCTCGTTCTTCGGTGGTTGGGTTGTCGAGGTTGATGGTGTCGTCGTTGACGTCGTTGTAGAGGCTGTATGCGACGTTTTGGCGTGTGTTTCGGTTTCCGGGCTGTGCGTACAGGTGCGTGATGATCTGCATGTCGATGTGTTTGAGTTCCATGTTGTGTTCTCCGTTGAGGGTGTCTTGGTGGCGAAGGCTTGCGCCACTCACTTAAGCATTTACCAAATTGAGTCTATTAATGTGTAAACACCCAAGGTTTATAAGTATTTGTTCTTCATGAGGTAGTAGAGACTAACACGGGACACGATACGTCCGGTGAAAAACCGGTGCGAGAGCCGTCAACTCTCGCGCCAATACCCCTCGCGGGGTCTGTGAGTTCGGTGTTGGTCTCTCCGAGGAGACAACAGTATGACAAAGACTGACCCAACGTATAAAGGCAACGACCGGAAACAACCCGAACAGACTGATTTTACTAGTCTCGGGCCGTCTAACGACGATACGAAGATCCGAACCCCAGTCACGTTTCGCGACTACAACGCGATCGAACTTGGGAACAACTTTCGCACATGCGGAAGCAGAGTCAGCGACTCATTCACTCGCGTATATGTGGGCAATGATGGAATCGTCCAAGCTTGCCCTGCGTGTTCAACGCGAAGAGAGCGTGCGATCCGAGAAAGCGCACAGACTCGGGGTGGTTGCTGATGACGAAACGCATCAACTTCGAGACTCACCCAGCAACGAAGATTGCGATGAAACAGATCGCAGACAATGAGGATTGCACTCTCAAAGACAAGATGCACTTCCTCATCTACGACGAGATTTCCCGTCACATCGACGCTGCGAACATCGAAGAGTCTGACCCTGAGTTGATCGAGGGGGCGATCCGACTCCGAGAGGAGCAGGCTGAGTCGGAGCGCGAGAAGCAGGCCGAGCATGAACAGAAGGCCTCCGAACACGCGAAGGAAGCAGACGAGATCGAAGAGGACATCGAAACGCTGGAAGCGTTGTACGAAGAGGCGCTTGCCGCACAGAACAGTTACGAAGAAGACCTTGATGAGTTCGTCTGCGAACTGACCGGAGACCTTGTGGGAGTGAAACTGACCCGCAAAACGGCGCGTGTCAAACATCTCGCTGACGAACATGACCGGTCTGTCGACACTGTCCTTGCCGATCTCGAAGATGATGACCGGCTCACAACCGACCGGTTCCCGAACAGAACCGAACAGAGTCAATCATCCGGCACTGAGAACTCCGAGGACAAGACTGTGGAGTACGAGAGAATCATCGCGAAGAACACTGCGTGAACGCCCTGAAACCCTCCAATCAACAATGATTCAACAACTAACTCCCTCCGAAGTAACGACCGATAACCATCTTGCAACGGCCATCCAGACAGTCCTCTGGAAACACCAGAACGACGACGTGGAACAGTTGTTCAAGGATGTCGCGATGGCCGAAGGTGCTGTCGAGACCACGTTTGAAGTGGATCTGTCGGTGTTCTACCGGTTCGCATACGACATCTACGAAGACCTCCGAGACGACTGGAGCAAGCACTCAGTTCACGTCCAGAACGTGCTGAAGAGTTGGAACGGTTGCGCCAAACGCGCGTTGAACGACGTTAGTGAAGGTGACGTTCCCAACATGACGTTCGACCTCGCTGAGCCGGGGACGGACGCCGAGATTGAGTTGGTTCCTCGGAACCCTCCTGAAGACATGGTGTTCCGACCCAGTTCCGACAGTCCGAGCGACCTGATCGGTCAACTGGTCGCATTTCGCGGTACGTGCGTTGTGCAGAGCGCAGTTAAACCGACGGTCAAGGAAGCTGCATGGGAGTGCCAACGGTGCGGCACAGTGACGTATCTCCCGCAGATTTCGTCTGCGGACGAGGGTATCCAGAAACCTCACGAGTGTCAGGGCTGCGAACGCCAAGGGCCATTCCGACTGGACAAAGAACAGTCGGATGTTGAGGACACGCAAGCCATCAAAGCCCAAGAGGATTACAGCGACGTCTTAACAGAGGCGCAACCCCGTAACGCTGAGGCTCGTATCACCGGATCCAGATTGTCGAACGCTGCTCATGCAGGTGATGAAGTGATGGTGGTCGGTGAGCTTGAATCAGGACTGGAGGGTGATACTCGTCATCTGACAACGTGGATTAACGCACTCAACATTGAGCAGCGGAGTGGAGACGACATCGACTACGATTCGATTTCCACTGAGGAACGCGAACAGATCAGGGACATCGCTAGTATGGATGACCCTGTGGGGTACTTGACCGAAAGTATCGCTCCAACCATTCACGGACACGAACACGCCAAACGAGGTATCCTTCTGCAAGCCGCTGCTCCCGGCAGCCAAACACTTACGGATGGGACTCGCGCCCGTGGCGAGATCCACATTCTGCTCATCGGGGATGCAGGGACCGGGAAGACGATGCTCAACTACTACGCCAAACTCATCAACAAGAAGTCGGTGTCGTCGTCCGGTACAGGGTCCACGAAGGCTGGTTTGACGGCTGCGGCTGACGATGAGGTGATTGGCGGGTCTACGAAGAAGGTATTGAAACCCGGACTGCTCCCCCTCGCTGATGGCGGTCTCGCTGTTGTTGACGAACTCGACAAGGTTAACGACGAAATTACCTCGCTCAACAACGCCCTCGAAGACGGACAGATTGAGTTCTCAAAATACGGGTTGAATACGACGATGAAGACGCGATGCAATCTTCTCGCTACCGCCAACCCGAAACACGGTGACTTCGACCCGATGATGGCGCTCGAAGATCAAGTGGAGTTCGACACGAGCGTCATGAGTCGGTTTGACCTTCGGTTCGCGTTCCATGACGAGATTGATGAGGACCTTGACCACCGGATTGCCAAGGCAATCAGTAAGCAACACGGTGGCACACTCGACCTTGATGGTGACGAGTTCCTTCACCCTGAGTTCGTCGCCAAATACGTCACCTACGCGAAACAGCATACTAACCCGGTGTACGACCCAGATGGCCCAGAGGCAGACGCGATCCATGATACCTATACGGTCCTCCGTCAGATGCTTTCAGATAGTTCTGACGGGGGTCTTAACAAGGGGTTGAAGCCGAGGTCTGTCGGTTCGATGATTCGGCTCGCTAAAGCGTCTGCTACGCTTCGCTTGTCGGATACAGTTGAGATGTACGATGTTGAGGTTGCCCAAGGAACAGTGGTGAAGATGCTCGACAGTTGGGGGTACGATACCACCAAGTTCTCCGGGAAGAGCGTCTCGCAGTACGATGTCGTCGGAGCGTTGAATGCCACCTACGACGAGTTGATGCACAGGAACTCAGGGAACACGGACGGGTTCGCGCTTGACGAGATTGTAAGCGCGATGCAGAAAGACATTCCATCCTCGCGTGTCGAAGAGGTTCTCCAGCAGCAGTCTCGCTCCGGGAACTACTACGAGCAAGATTCCGGGAAGTGGTTGCGGGCGTAGGCCGGGGCGAGACACATTGAGAGGGACATTGTGGGGACTACATGAGAATCAAGAGTCAACGGTTCTGTTGAAATCCTACGTCGCTGATAGTTTATTATGGCCGTGCTGAATAGAGAGAGTGTATGCAGCACCCTATCAACTGATTCGTGATTCACTTGACTATCAGTCATCAGGAAACCAATTGAGGAGTGGATTTTTGTAATCCAATCACCATGTCTTGGTCATCAACAGGTAGACGATGTCAGTACAAGCTATACGAGACGTAGCAAACATTCAATATGGTGGCTTCTACATCCCTGTAGCTGGCTGGTTCTATATCTACCAACAAAACCCGACCCAATTGGCATTTTTTTCCATTGGGGCTGTTCTTCTTGGAGCAACCCTTGTTCACAGTGTATTGTACAGTGTATTCGGGCCAGAAGGGCCACAAGTCCATCCGAAAAAGGACCTCACCGTCATTGGTTACTCACTTGCTCTACTCTATACCAAGAACCCAGGGAGCAATCCAGACACAATTGACGAATTTGGTGAGCGACTTTCCAGCGCACTCTCAATCCGTCGTACAATCAGATTCGTCGTACTCCTTTGCATCGGTGCGGCTTACGTCATTCTCGCGCTCTACTCTTTCGCACCATTGTATCAACTGACGGTAGCTGGAGACTCCCTGATTCCGGGCATCTTACTACTCACTCAAACGATATTCATTCTTCAAGGAGTGATGATGAATCGATTCGCAAACGTCCTACCACCAAATGAGGCCGAGTGGGTTTGGGTGCCTGAATATAGACGTGTCAATGAAGTTTTCTCCGAGGATAAATATCCAAACAACCCATACAGAGATCCACCGCTGATTTTCAACGACATCAAATCCCAGCTAGCCGAGTTACAGCCCCAATTCGCCTCGGCACAGCTACGTGACGGCGAAGGACCAGAGTAAGTTAATGACCAACTCGCGCTCTGTATTCAGCACGCCCTTGACAACCAATCATCGGATGAGGGTTTCAACAGAGTCCTACTATCACATTTCGACCTTGCTGTTATCACAGACAACCTTCACACGACTACCCACCTCTGGTTGGTCCAATTCCTACTAACAGACCCACGACAATACCTAGTCGGTAGCACCTTCCAGCAAAGAGTTCCGGTATGTTGTGAAAATGTTGCACAATAACGAATGATGCGCAACATGTTCGGCTCAGAGTAGCGAGCACCGACGCGCTCGACGGCCGCCGCGCGACGCGGCGAACGTCACTTCCACTTCACTTCATTTCTACCGCGTTCGACCGGATAGCGGCGCGGCCATCTCGACGGACGCCGCGCGCGCCGTCGGCAATCCGGCCACTTTTGACTCCCGGCAGGGGAAGACCGGAGTATGCACGAGGGGCGACTCGCGGTCGATATCGAGACGGCCAGCCCGAACGGCCCGCCGAGCGACTTCCGCAACACCGACGACTTCGAGTTGGTCGCGGTCGGTCTGGGCCACCGCGTCGGCGGCGCCACCGACGCCGACACCGAGGTCGAAGTCGAGGTGCTCCTCCGCGACGGCGACTGGTCGCTGGAACACACGGCCGACCTCCTTCGGCGGGTCGTCGAGTGGTGCGAGGCCCGCGGGGGGCGCGTCGTCACGTACAACGGCGAGTACTTCGACGAACACCACCTCCGCGCGTGGGCCGACCGCGTCGCCGACGCCGGCGTCTGGGCGGACGCGCCGCGCCGAGTCGACGCGCTGTTCGCCGACCACGTCGACCTCGGGGAGCTCGCCGCCGAGGCGTACCCGGAGGCGGTCCGTCCGAACCGCGACATCCCGGCGCTGTGGAAGGCGTGCAAGGAAGCCGGCGTCGACCAGCCGACCGTCTGGTACGACGACTACGACCTCCCGGCGGGCTATCTCGAACGCCTCGGCGTCGAGGACGCCCACGTCAAGGGGGCGCACGTCGGCGAGGCGCTGGGCGAGGCGTACGTCGAGGGCGTCGTCGCGGGGCTCGACCACACGCGGACGCACGCCGAGCTCACTCGACTCCTCGTCGACTACGCCGCCGGCGACATCGAGCCGCTGTTTTCGCTCCACGACGCGCTCCGCCGGGCCGGCGCGAGCGCGGACTGAGTCGTCTCACCCTCGCCGACCCGGGTCGAGGCCGTCGATTACCCACGGGGGCGTGTCCTGTCTCGCGGCAAACGTTTAGCCGCCGGCAGTCGTAGCCCGTGGTATGAACGACCTCGAACCGGCGGCCGCCGTCGAAGAGGCGCTCCGCGGTAACGGCATCAGCGTCGAGTCAGTCTCGCTCGACGACCCCGTCTCACTGACCTATCTCACGGCGTTCCCGGACGTCGAGCCCGACCACGGGGAGGTCGGCCGCGCGGTCACCGCCTTCCTCGACCTCTCCCGCGACGACGAGTTCGACCCGAGGACCGTCGAGGCGACGGTGCTCCGAAGCGAGGGCGACGTGCAGGCGACGTGGACGCTCGAAGCCGACTGGATTCGCGCGTACAACGACTACGCGCTGGACGACGAGGAACTGTCTCAACGCGTCCTCGACAGCCTCTACGAGGGGGGCGACGCGTGAGCGCGTGGCGACACCGCGGTGAGCCGCCCGCCGCGCGCGGCCCGCGCCGGCCCTCGCACTTCGAGTACTCGCGCGTCTCGCTGACGTTCGACAGCGAGGGGACGAACTGCGCGGGCTGGCTCTACCGCCCCGACGGCGTCGAGTCGCCGCCGGTGGTCGTCATGGCCGGCGAGCTCGCGGCGGAGCGTCGCTTCGGCCTCCGCCCCTGCGCCGAGCGGCTGGCCGAGGCGGGCTACGCGGCGTTCCTCTTCGACTACCGCAACACCGGCGACTCCGACGGCGAGCCTCGGAACCTCGTCGCGCCCGACGCGCAGGTGGCCGACTGGCACGCCGCGCTCTCCGGCCTCCGCGAGCGCGACGAGGTGGACTCGCGCTCGCTCGTGCTCTGGGGCGCGGGCCTCTCCGGCGGCTACGCGCTCCGCGCGGCGGCCGAGGACGGTCGCGTCGCCGCCGCCGTCGCCCAAAATCCGATGCTCGACGGGACGGCCGTCACGCGGGGCCGCGGCGTCAAAGGCACGCTCGCCGCACTCGCCGCCGGCGTCCGCGACAGACTCCAGTCGCGGTTCTTTGGCCCGTATCGCGTCCCCGTCATCGGCGACGGCTCGTCGATGGCCGTCTTCGAGGACCCCGGCGTGCGCGCCGCCTACCGCGAGCTCGTGCCGCCGGGGAGCGCGTGGCGCGACGAGACGCCCGCGCGGCTGTTCCACTCGTTGCTCCGCTACCGGGCGCTTCCCGACCCGGAGGCGGTCACCTGCCCGACGCTCCTCGTTTCGGGGACGCGCGACGACCTCGCGCCCGCCGACGCGGTGGCTGACCTCGCCGACGAGCTTCCGGACGCGACGCTGGTCGAACTCCCCGCGGGTCACTTCGACCACTACGACCGGGCGTTCGAACAGACGTTCGGCCACCTCCTGTCGTTCCTCCGAACGGTTCGCTGACGGGAGTCGTCAACGCGTTGAATCCTCGCGCGAACCATTATGTCCTCACCCGGCGTATACTGCATAGAAATGTCCACATCCACCCGTCTCGTCTCGTTCTTACTCGTCGTCGCGCTCGTCGCGGGGACCGCGTCCGCGCCGGCGTTCGCACAGGAGTCGGAGACGCCGAGCGACGCTGACACACAACGGCTTCTCGAAGAGGGGGTCGCGCTGTACAACGACAACATCGAAGAGTTAGACGTCTCGTTCGCCCGGAGTCTCGTCGCGGGGCGAACGGTGAACGTCTACGTCGAAGACGGGGGCGAGACCCGGGTGTTCTCGGCGTCGGTGCGAGACGACATGCGAATCGAAGACCTGTCGACCGGCCCCGACAGCGAGGCTCCGACCCGCATCACGACTGACCGAGGGACGCTCGAAACCATCGCCGAGTCGCCGGAGCCGATGTCCGAGGTGCGAAGCGCCCTCTCCGACGACCGCATCCGCGTCAACGGCGAGCGCGGACACCCCGTCGACCAGATCGTCTGGACCGTCGCCAACACGTTCAAGGGCTTCTTCCTCTGAACCCGTCCCGAACGCCGTCCGAATCCGTCTTTTTTCCGGCCCTCGCGTCGTCGCGTCCGTAACCCACTTTGCCGCCTTCCCCGTCTCTCCGTCGATGACGTTCACGCGCACGGTCGAACTCGACGGCCATATCATCGACTCGGGGATGATGCAACAGGCCATGGGCATCGTGATGGACCTCGACGGCGACTTCGACGTCGAGCAGTTCGACGTCGGCCGGCAGAAAGACGAGCCCTCCTACTGCCGGATGTCGGTGACCGCGGACGACCGCGAGACGCTCCAGGAGATACTGCACGAACTCCACCAAATCGGCGCGAACCTCACGGACCTCGTCGACGCCCGCGTCGAGGCCTCTCCGGCCGACCGGGTCGTCCCCGTGGGCTTTTACTCGACGACGAACCACCCGACCGACGTTCGGTATCGCGGCGAGTGGCTCCCGGTCGAGGACATCGAGATGGACTGCGCGATAGTTATCGAGGAGACCGACGACGGCCCGCGGGCCTCCACGAAGGTCCTCAACGGCATCGAGGAGGGCGACCTCGTCGTCACCGACGAGGCGGGCATTCGCGTCAAGCCGCCGGAACGGCCCCGCGACGCCTCCGGCCCCTTCGGGTTCATGCAGGGCGGCGTCTCCTCGGAGCGCCCCTCGGAGTCGCTCATCGGCGAGGTGGCCGACGCGCTCCGCGAGACCAAAGCCGACGGCGGGAACGTCCTCGTCGTCGCGGGGCCGGCGCTCATCCACTCGGGCGGCGGCGACGCCCTCGCCGAACTCGTCCGCGAGGGCTACGTGGACATGATTTCGGCCGGAAACGGCTTCGCCACCCACGACATCGAGCGCGGGCTGTACGGCACCTCCCTCGGGATGGACATGGAGACGATGGAACACCCCCGAAAGGGCCACAAACACCACATCTACACCATCAGCGAGGTCATCCGCGCCGGCGGCATCGCCGAGGCCGTCGAGGAGGGGCTCATCGAATCGGGCGTGATGTACGAGTGCGTGAAACACGACGTGCCGTACGTCCTCGCGGGGTCGATTCGGGACGACGGCCCGTTGCCGGACACCATCACCGACACCATCGAGGCGCAGAACGCCATCCGCGAGCAGGCCCACCGCGCCGACATGGTGCTGATGCTCTCGACGCTCCTGCACTCTGTCGCCGTCGGCAACTGCCTGCCGTCGACGGCCAAGACCGTCTGCGTGGACATCAACCCCGCGACCGTCACGCAACTGCTGGACCGCGGCTCCTCGCAGGCCATCGGCATGGTCACGGACATCGGGACGTTCGTGCCGACGCTGGCCGAGAAGGTGCTCGAAGCCGACGGCGAGAACTGACCGGGTCGCCCCTTGTTCCGCCGCGCCGCCGCGTCGCGCCGTCTGACGTGTCTATTATGACCCCGGGTGGTCTCTCGTGTTCTGTATGCAACCCAACGCAGTGCGAGTGCTCCTCGCCGCGGTCATGGTTCTCCTCGCCGGGTGCGGGGGCGGCGTCGGCGGCGACGCCACGACCGCGACCGAACCGGCGACGGACGCGACAGACGTGACGACGACCGCCGGCGGCGAGTCGGCCGACCAGAGCGGCGACGCCGCCGCCGAACGCTCCGCAGTCACGTTCAACGGAACGTGGGACCAGCGGTACCGTACCGGGCAGTACTACCGCTACGACATCGAGAGTCCGAGCATCGACGGCACCGCGACCTACGAGTGGGAGGTCGTCTCCGCGACCGACGACGAGGTGACGGTCCGAACGAAACTGGTCACGCCCAACGCGACGAGCGAACAGACCGTGACCGCGCCGCCGGACGAGGTGTACGGCGAACTCGCCGGAAGCCCGTCGGGGTCGGTGGCCACCCTCGGGTTTGATTCCCCGTACTACAGCGGAGTTGAAGGCGAGACCCTCAGCGTCGGCGACAGCTGGGAGTCCTCGGGCCCCAACGGGACCGTGAGCTTCGAAGTCGAGGCGCTCTCGACCTACGCCGGCCTCGAATGTGCGGAGTTCGTCGTCCGGACGAACGGGAGCGTCTTCTGGGAGAGCTGTGTCACCCCGGAGAGCCCGCTTCCGGGCTACGTGGCGTTCTACGAGGAGGAAGGCGACGAGACGCCGGCGTTCGAGATGGAACTCGTCGAGTATCGAAGCGGGAACTGAGTCGGTCGGGAGCGCCGTTTCGGGCGGTCAGACCGTTTCCAGCGGGACGACCGCCATCGGGATGTTCGAGTGCAACAGGACGTCCTGTGCCGTGCTCCCGAAGACGATTTTCGAGGTCGGATTGCGCTTTCGGACGCCGATGACGATTTCGTCGGCGTCCTGTTCGTCGGCACATCGGAGGATGTCGTCGGCGGGGTCGTTGCCGCGGATGTACTGGTGCGTTTCCACGTCCACGAGGTCGCCGAGTCGGGAAGTCACGACGTTCAGCGCGTCCTCGCCGTCGCGGACGTCCTCGCTGTCGGTCTCGTCGCCGCCGCGGTGGGAGTTGACGACGTGGAGCACGTCGCCGGCGTCGATTCGCCGCGAGAGGTAGTCGCAGACTTCGGCGCTCGTGTGGACCGAGTTCGTCCCGATAACGTATGTTGCCATGCCACATATCGCTACGCCGTCCTATAAAAATCCACGCCCGACCACGCTCGTCAGGCCCGCTTCATCATCGCCAGCACGTCGTCTCTCGTCATCGCTTTCCCGTGTTCGTCGTGGGCGTGTTCCTGAATCACTTTCACCACCTCGTTTCTGTTCTCGGAGGTCACGCTGAACCCGCACGAACACGTCGCCTGTTGCATCGCCTTCGACATAACAAGAGAGATACGCGCTCCGAGGGCAAAGCGTGTGTTCACACTTACCATGACACTCCCGGTGGCGGGCGGGTCCCCCACTGCCGTGGCGTCTCGGTCGCGTCGGCCGCTCTCCGGACCCGTCGGGGACAAAACATATACCGGATCGTAAATGTCAGTCGGGTATGGAAAGAAACGCCCTCCTCACCGCCGGGGCGGTCGGCGTCGTCGTCGTGGCGCTCGTCGCCGCCGCCGTCGTTCCGGGGGTCGTCGCGGACCCGACCGACGACGGCCCCGTCCGTCCCGGCCCGGTGGACGTCGCCGGGGTCTCCATCGCCGCCGGGCAGGCGACCGGCGAGACGGTCACCCTCGAAATCGAGACGCGAATCGACCACCGAGGCAACCCGACGGAGAACGTGAGCGTCCTCGTCCGCGCCGTCGACGCCGAGTCGGGACTGCTGACGACGACGCAGGAACTCGACGTGGGAACGCTCTCCAAAGACGGTGAGACGGCGGCGACGACCAACCTCACGGTGCCCCGCGAGGGCGGCTACGACGTCGAGGTCGTCCTCTACAGCGACGACGAGCGGGTCGACGAGGCGCGAAAGAGCGTCCGCGGCGTCTCGGCCATCAAGCCGCCGTACCTCCGGTCGACCACCTCGTTCACCGACAGCGAGGCGCTCCCGCCCGTCTCCTTCGCCATCGCGGAGACCGGCGAGGACCGGACGACGCTCGACCTGACGGCGACGCTGACGAACGCCGGCGACGACCCGGCCGAGGAGCTCTCGGTGCTGTTCGTCCTCCGGCAGGCCGAGTCCAACATCGTCGCCTCCCGGACGACGGTCGACGCGGGGACCATCGAGGCCGGTCGGACCGAGACGGTGGACGCGTCGGCGAGCGTCCCGAACGACTACAACTACTACATCGACGCCGTGTTGCTCCGCGACGGGGTCGTCATCGACACCGCCCGCGGCGCGGCGAACCTGAACCCAACGAGGACGATTAGCGTGAACCAGACCAGAGAGGACGTGGAACTCCGCGTCGAAGACTTCGAGAACGGCGACGGCGGCGACGCGCCGCGAGAAACCGGCTACGAGCCGACCGAGACCTCCTCGGCGGCACCGGGCTTCGGCCCGCTCGTGGCGGTCGTGGGACTGCTCGCGGCCGTCTTCGTCGCCCGGAGGTGGTCGAAATGAGCGACGAGATGCGGACGGACGGAGACCGGTCTTCGACTGACGAGACGCGGGCGACGGACGACGAGGAAACCGAGAACCGCGAGTTCGCCGAACGGATGCGCCGCTACCTCGACTACGCGGTGCTCGCGGGACTGCTGTTGCTCGCGCTCATCGCGGCGCTCCAGTTCTACCTCAACGCCAGCCAGACCATCACGACGTGGGTGAACCCCGAGTACCGCGCGCCGTTCCAGGCGGCGTTCAACCTCGTGTTGCTCCTCGGGGCGGCGCTCGGCGTCTCCGTTCAGCTTCGCCGGCTGACGAGCGACTGAGCGGTCCGCGCTACCTCTCACCACGCATACAGTTTTCAGGCCGCCGCCCGAGTCGTTGGCTATGAACTTCCTCTTCGTGTCGGCGGACGCCGCGCTCATCACCGACCTCGCGTGGCAGGTCCACAGGGAGGGCCACGACGTGCGGTACTACATCGAGGCCGAGCGGGACAGGGAAATCGGCGACGGCTTCGTCACGAAGACCGACGACTGGCGCGCGGAGGTCGACTGGGCCGACGTCATCGTCTTCGACGACATCTGGGTCGGCTCCGACATCGGAACCGGCGCGCTGGCACAGGAGCTCCGCGAGGAGGGACACGCCGTCGTCGGCGGGACGCCGAACACCGACCGCCTCGAAGAGGACCGCGGCTACGCCATGGACGTACTGGAGTCCCACGGCGTGGACACGGTCGAACAGCGCGTCTTCCGCGACTTCGACGAGGGCATCGAGTACGTCCGGCGGAACCGCGCCCCCTACGTCATCAAACCGCTGGGCGAGGTCCAGAACGTCAAGCGACTCCTCTACGTCGGCAACGAAGAGGACGGGAGCGACGTGGTCGAGGTGCTCCGCGCGTACAAGCAGGCGTGGGGCCACCGGATGAAGGGCTTTCAGCTCCAGCGGAAGGTCGAGGGCGTCGAAATCGCGGTCTGCGGCTTCTTCAACGGCGAGAAGTTCGTCGACTCGGTGAACTTCAACTTCGAGCACAAGAAGCTGTTTCCGGGCAACATCGGCCCCTCGACCGGCGAGATGGGAACGTCGATGTTCTGGGCCGGGCGGAACCGGCTGTTCGAGGAGACGCTGGGCCGGCTCGAACCGTGGCTCGCCGAGGAGGGTTACGTCGGGAGCATCGACATCAACTGCATCGTCAACGAACACGGCATCTACCCGCTGGAGTTCACCCCGCGGTTCGGCTACCCGACGATTACGCTCCAAGAGGAGTCCTTCGAGTCGTCGACCGCGCAGTTCTTCTACGACCTCGCCCACGGCAACGACCCCGACCTCTCGGTCCACGGCGGCTACCAAATCGCGGTCCGCATCGTCCTACCGCCGTTCCCCTTCAACGACGAGAAGACCTACGACGAGAACTCGCGGAACGCGGCGGTCGTCTTCGAGACCGACAGCCGCGAGGGCGTCCACATCGAGGACGCGAAACTCGTCGACGGGCAGTGGCGCGCCGCCGGCGAGAGCGGCATCCCGCTCGTCGTCACCGGGAAGGGCGAGACGATGCAGGAGGCGAGAAGACAGGCGTACGACCGCGTCGACGACATCGTCATCCCGAACCTGTACTACCGCGACGACATCGGCGAGCGGTGGATAAGCGGCGACGGCGACCGACTGCTCGCGTGGGGCTACCTCGGCCCGGCGAGCGAATGAGAGACTAGTTGAGCGCCAGCCACGCGGCGAAGACGGCGAGGCCGCCGACGGCGGTGCTCAGCGCGGCGTGGAACCTGAGGCGGTCGAGAATCGCGTGAGCGTGGCCGTCTTCGACAGACAGCAGTTCGTGAATCTCGCTTCCGATTTCACAGCGCGGGAGGAAGTCCATGGCGACGTGGAGGAACACGCCGGAGGCGAAGCCGAAGACGAGGCCGCGGAAGGCGTCGGTAGCGGGGAGCGACACGGCGCTGGAGACGATGGCGGCGATGCCGAGGCCCGCCGCGGGAAGAAGCAGGGGAGCGACCGACTTGTCCTGTCCCGAGAGCCGGCGGGCGGCGGCGTAGCCGGCCGGCCCCTTGTGGGAGACGATGGCGAGGCCGAGGCCGACGCCCACGTCGATGTTCCCGTAGACGATACCGATAATCGCGCCCGCGGAGACGGCGTGCGCCGAGAGTTCGGTCACGGTGCGGTCCACGGGGAACTCCATGTGGGCGAAGCGGTGGCCGACGGTGTGGGCGGCGAAGCCCGCGAGGATGCCGAAGGCGATGCCGAAGCCGCCGAACTGGGTGTGGTGGCCGAGCGCCTGCGGGACCAGAAACACCGCGGCGCTCGTCACCATCGCGCCGCTGGCGAGGCCGTAGCCCCAGACGAGTCCCTCGGCGTGTTCGGTCCGGCTCCGCGCCCCGAGGGGCGCGGCGAGCGCCATCGCGCCGAAGGCGGCCCACGAGACGATAAGGAGGTTCCACGCCCCGGCGCTCGCGGCGTATCCGGAGAGCGCGACGAGCGCCACGACGCTCCCCGCGCCGATGGCCGTCGAACGGTTCATATTATGAACGAGCTGGTTCGGATTAATAAGGAGCGCGGTTCCGGCGGAACGCGGGGTCGAAACGCGACGGGACCTCAGCGCGTCGCCCGCTTCCACGCCTTGAGGTCCGCGACGTCGCCGTCGAACTCGGCGGGGTCGGCGTCGGTCGCCGCCCAGACGAACAGGCCGGCCACGTCGTCGGGGTCGCGGCCCTGTCCGCCGGTGAGGTCGGTGGCGACGAGGCCGGGGTCGACGACCGTCACGGTTCGGTCGCAGTCGGCGGCGAACTGCCGAACGAGCGCCTCGGCGGCCGCCTTCGAGACGGCGTACGCGCCCATCCCCGGCTTCGCCTCGCGGGCGACGGAGCCGGAGGGGACGAGGATTCGCCCGTCGTCGGCCATGTGCGGGAGCGCCTCTTTGACCGCCGCGAAGACGCCGCGGACGTTGGTTCGGAGGGTGTCGTCGAACGCCGCGTAGGACTCCTCGGGCGCGGGCATCTCGCCGGGCGTCCCGTGGGCGACGGCGGCGTTGGCGACGACCACGTCGATTCGCCCGCCGGCGCGGGCCGCCGTCTCCATCAGGCGCTCCATGTCGAGTTCGTCGCGCACGTCGGCGCGGACGGCGCTGGCGGTCCCGCCGTCGCTCTCGATGTCGTCGACGACCGACTGGAGGGCGTCGGCGTCGCGAGCGCAGGCGACGACCGTCGCGCCGGCGCGACCGAGGGCGCGCGCGACCGCCGCGCCGATTCCCGAACTCGCACCCGTGACCACCACGGTGGTGTCGTTCATGCGGGGCCGTAAGGAGGGACCGAGCCTAAAGCTACCCCCCGACGGCGGTCGATTCGGTCAGTCGATTTATGTCCTCTACGTCCTTACGAACGGACATGAATTCTGTCTCGGCTCTCGACTCTCTCGCCGGGGAGTCCGTCGTCGTCATCGGCGGCGGGTTCGGCGGCCTCTCGACGGCGTGCTATCTCGCCGACGCCGGCGCCGACGTGACGCTGTTGGAGAAGAACGAACAGCTCGGCGGCCGAGCCAGCACGCTCGAACGCGACGGCTTCCGGTTCGACATGGGGCCGTCGTGGTATCTCATGCCCGACGTGTTCGAGCGATTCTTCGCCTACTTCGGCAAGCGGCCCGAGGACTACTACGGGCTGACCCGACTCGACCCGCACTACCGCATCTTCTTCAAGGACGGCGACCGCGTCGATATGCTCCCCGACCTCGCGGCCAACAAGGCCACCTTCGAGTCGTACGAACCCGGCGCGGGCGACAGGCTCGACGACTACCTCCGGAAGGCCGAGCGGAACTACCGCATCGGGATGGAACACTTCGTCTACACCGACCGCCCGGACCTCACCGACTACATCGACCTCGACGTGTTCCGGTACTCGTGGGGGCTGTCGCTCGTCGGCTCGATGCAGGACCACGTCGAGAACTACTTCGACCACCCGAAGCTCCAGCAGATAATGCAGTACACGCTGGTGTTCCTCGGCGGCGCGCCGAACAACACCCCGGCGCTCTACAACCTGATGAGCCACGTGGACTTCAACATGGGCGTCTACTACCCCGACGGCGGTCTCGCGGGCGTCGTCGACGCCATCGTCGACCTCGCCGAGGAGTTGGGCGTCGAGTTCCACACCGACTCCCCCGTGGCCGAAATCGCGGGTCGCCGCGGCGGGTTCGCCGTCCGCACCGAAGACGGCCGCGAGTTCCTCTGCGACCAGGTCGTCTCCGACGCCGACTACGCCCACACCGAACAGGAGCTCCTCCCCGAGAAGAAGCGCCAGTACGACGCCGACTACTGGGATTCTCGGACCTACGCCCCCTCGGCGTTCCTGCTCTACCTCGGCGTCGAGGGCGACGTGGACGAACTCGCCCACCACACGCTCGTGTTACCCACCGACTGGGACGACCACTTCGAGACGATATTCGACGACCCCGCGTGGCCCGACGACCCCGCGTACTACCTCTGTGTCCCCTCGGAGACCGACGACTCGGTCGCGCCGGAGGGCCACAGCAATCTCTTCGCGCTCGTCCCCATCGCGGCCGGACTGGAGGACACGCCCGAACAGCGCGAGCGCTACCGTGACCTCGTCCTCGACGACATCGCCGAGAACACCGGCGTCGACCTGCGCGACAGAATCGTCGTCGAGGAGTCGTTCTGCGTGAACGACTTCAAGGAGCGATACAACAGCACGCAGGGCACCGCGCTCGGGCTCGCGCACACGCTGTTCCAGACGGCGCTCCTCCGCCCGCCGCACGGCTCCGACGCGGTCGACGGCCTCTACTTCACCGGCTCGTTCACCACGCCGGGCATCGGCGTCCCGATGTGTCTCATCAGCGGCCAGCTCACCGCCGAGGAGATGGCCGACGACGCGAGGTAAGACCGAGATGGCCGCACAGACCGAGGCCGGAGAGGGTGGAGACGGCGGTCTGCGTGACCGCCTCGTCTACCTCGCGGTCCTCTCACGCCCCCGATTCTGGCTCTACCTCGCCGGGCCCGTCGTCGTCGGCGTCGCGGCCGCCGCGAGCGCCCCGGCCGACCTGTTCGGCCTCGAACCCCTCGCCCTGTTCGCGTACTTCCTCGTCCCCGCGAACGTCTTTCTGTACGGCGTCAACGACGTGTTCGACGCCGACGTGGACGCGGCGAACCCGAAGAAAGACGACCGCGAGGCCCGGTGGCGCGGCGACCCAGTAAACACCGCCGTCGTCGCCGCGAGCGGCCTGCTCGGCGTCGGCCTGTTCGCCCTCGTCCCGCGGGTCGCGTGGCCGTGGCTCGCCGCGCACTTCTTCCTCGCCGTCGAGTACAGCGCCCCGCCGCTTCGGTTCAAGACGACGCCGCTTCTCGACTCTGTGTCGAACGGGCTGTACGTCCTGCCGGGCGTCGCCGCCTACGCGGCCGTCTCGGGGTCGAACCCGCCGATGCTCGCTGTCGCGGGCGCGTGGCTCTGGACGATGGGGATGCACACGTTCTCCGCGATTCCCGACATCGAACCCGACCGCGAGGCCGGCATTCGGACGACCGCGACGGCCCTCGGCGAGCGCCGGACCTACTGGTACTGCGCCGCGACGTGGGCGCTCGCCGCCGTCGCCTTCGCCGCGGTCGACCTCCGACTCGGCGCGCTGTTGGCGGCCTATCCGGTCGTCGTCCTCGGCGTCGTCGCCGCCGGCGTCGACGTGGACCGGGCGTACTGGTGGTACCCCGTCATCAACACCGTCGTCGGCATGCTCATCACCCTCGGGGCGCTCTGGAGGCTCGTCTATGGGTGAACGCGAGTCCCCGGAGGTGCGCCCGTGAGCGTGAGCGACCTGCGAGCGCGCCTGCCGTCCACACGGGACGACGCCGAGGACGCGCTCGACCGACTCGTGCGCGACAACCGCTTTACCATCTCGGTGTTCTTCCCGCTGAACGGTGCGGTGCTCCTCGTCGCCAGCGCGATGGGGTGGCTCCCCGACCCGCTGGCGTTCAACGCGTTTCTCATCCTCCTCGGGACGCTCGTGATGCGCTCGCCGCTCATCGTGGGCGTCCTCCCGCTCGTGACCCGGCGGGCCGCCCTCGGCGTCGGCGCGCTCACCGCGTACGCCTACGCCATCGAGTACACCGGCGTCACCACGGGCTGGCCGTACGGCTGGTTCCACTACGGCGTCGACCTCGGACCGACGGTCGCCGGGGTTCCCGTCGGGCTACCGGTGTTTTTCATCCCGCTCGTGATGAACGCCTACCTGCTGTGTCTGCTCCTGTTGGGCGACCGCGCCCGCAACGGGGCCGTCCGCCTCGGCGTCGTCATCGCGGCCGTCCTCGCCATGGACGTGGTGCTCGACCCCGGCGCGGTCGCGCTCGGCTTCTGGGAGTACTACCGCCTCGCCGACGACGCGCGCCTGTTCTACGGCGTCCCGCTTTCGAACTACGCCGGCTGGGTCGTCAGCGCGACCGTCGCCGTCGTCGCGCTCGACTGGTCGTTCGACCGCGAGGCGCTTCTCGCCCGCCTCGACCGCACGGAGTTCATGCTCGACGACCTCGTGAGCTTCGTCATCCTCTGGGGCGGCATCAACGCGTGGTTCGGCAACTGGATTCCCGTCGCGGTCGCGGCGCTGTTCGGCGTCGGACTGCTCAAGACGGACCGGTTCGACTCGCGGCTCCTGCGGCTTCCGCGGCGGTTGCCGTGGCGGTCCTGAGCGTCGGTGTGCTCCAGCGTCAGTTCTCAGTCCGACTCGACGCCGCGACGCCGGCCCCGGTAGGCCGCGCCGAGTCGCTCCCACTTGAGCAGACCGAAGCCGAGGAGGACGAGCCCGAAGCCGAGGAGCGTGGCCGCGGTCACGGGCTCCGCGAACAGGAGCCAACTGTACACCGCCCCGAAGCCGGCGATGGCGTAGGTGACGAGGTTGAGTTCGACCGAGCCGAGGCGCGGGAGAAGCGAGAAGTACAGCAGGTAACAGACCGCGCTCGCAAAGACGCCGAGGTAGACGAGGCCCGCGAGGCCCGCGAGCGACACGTCGACCACCGCCAGCGATTCGGTCGGGCTCGCGGCGCTGGCGAGGTGGGTCGCGGCGGCCCCGACGACCATCGCCCACGCGGTCTGGGCGGCGAACGGCATCTCGGCGTCGATTCGCTGAGTGAGCACGCCGCCGAGCGCGAAGGAGGCCGCGGCGAGCACCAGTATCGCCTGCCCCGCGGCGTTCGCACCGAGGAGGTTCGACGGCTCCGGGTCGGTGATGACGACCAACCCGAGGAAGCCGACGGCGACGCCGAGGAGTTCGACCGGGCCGAACCGCTCGTCGGGGAGAAGCGGCTTCGCGAAGCCGACGGTCAGTATCGGAATCAGCCCCGCGAGCACCGACGCGACCGCGCTCGGGACGGTCTGCTGGCCGACGTTCTGGAGGACGCTGTAGCCCGCGAGCGACAGGAGGCCGGCCAGGGCGACGACCGTCCAGTCGCGGCTCGTTCGGGGTCGCCAGTAGTCGGTTCGCCACCCCGCGTACAGCAACAGGAGCGCCGCCCCGATGTCGAGCCGGAGCGCGGCGTACAGAATCGGCGGGAACGACCCCAGACCGAGCGTCACCGCGGGGTAGGTCCCGCCCCACAGCGCGGCCAAGAGGACGAACAGGGCGGCGGTCCGATACCGACCGGCGAGGGACGACTCACCGACCATGGTGGAGCGTCAGCCCGCGAGAGGGAGGCGTGTCGTCGTCGATTGCGATAGTTCGGGGCGATGCCTCGGGTGCGAACCTCGTCCGGTCGCCGGTCGAACGCGACGCGTCGGCGCGTACGCTCATCACCGAAACCGACGCCTGCGACCTCGGAGAACCTGCGGGTTAGTATGCTAACGTTCGTCGCCGCCGCCCGCGTTCGGCCGGTCGGTGTCGAGGCCGGCGAGCGCCGAGACGGCGGCTCCGAGGAGCTTCCGCTCCGCGCGGCGGAGCGTCTTCGAGATGGCCACGTCGGAGACGCCGCACCGCTCGCCGAGGGAGGCGAGCGACTCGTTTCGCGGCGTCTCGTAGTAGCCGTGTTCGACCGCGGTCCGGAGCACCCGGGCCTCCGTTTCGGTGAGACGCTCACAGCCGTCGAGGAGCGTCGCCGCCTCGTGGAAGTGCCGGAAGACGTCGGGCGCGACCGAGTCGTCGAGCGGCGTCTGCTCGACGACGGTGAGTTCGTAGCGGCGGTCGAGCGAGTCGAGTGTCGCGGCCGCGGCGTGAGGGTCGGCGAACCCGAGGTGCCACCGCTCCCAGCCGTCTCTGTCGCGGAAGGGCGCGATGACCGCGCCGCCGTGGGCGAGGACCGTTTCGATGGCGACGGTCTCTTCGAGCACCACGTGAGCGGTCGCGTGCGAGCCGCGCTTCCGCTTCAGTTCGAAATAGCTGACGCCGTCGGCGTCTCTGAGCGCTCGAATGCCGGCTTCCAACTGCGAGCGCCCCGGCGACGAGGCCTCGACCCAGAGGTCGCACCGACCCGTCTCGGGCGAGAGATTCCAGTACGGCGTGGTAAGCGTCACGTCGTGCGCGGCGGTCACCCGTCCCAGCGGACAGTTTAACCGGGTGTCGAGGGTGACGCGATGCATGCGGTAGGCTCCGCCGGCCACTCAGTAAACGGTTTCGCGGAAAACCCCGCGTCGCTCAGTCCGACCCCCAGCGGCTCAGCGACCGGAGCCACCCGGAGACGCGTCCACTGCGCCGCGAGCGGCCGACCGGCGTCGAACCGGGGCCGAACTCCGCGTCGAGTTCCTCGTCGTCGGGGTAGGGAACGACGCTGACGGCCTTGAACACGGCCACGGGGTCGCGCCAGACGGCCCAGTACGCCGCGGTCTTCGCGAGGAGCGCGAGCTTCCGCCCGAGGCCGAGTTCGGGCGTCGCCGTGAGGGTGTCGTAGTCGAGCTTTCGAATCGACCGGTGGTGGTCGGCGTACAGCACCGCCGAGAGCAACACCGGGAACTGGCAGTCCGCCGGGAGATACTCGATGCCGGCGACGCCGTCGCGGTACAGCGACTCCGTTCGGCGGAGTTCGTCGCGCATCACGTCGGCGACGCGCTCGTCGAACTCGAGGGCGAGAATCTGTTCGGTGTCGACGCCGTGGCGGTCCAGCGTCGTCCGCGGGAGGTAGACCCGATCGCGCTCGACCACATCTTCGCCCACGTCGCGGAGAAAGTTCGACATCTGAAACGCCTGCCCGAGCGCCGTCGCGTGCGGGAGCGCCGCCTCGGGGTCGTCGGGCCGCATGACTGCGGTCATCATTCGGCCGACCGCCGAGGCCGACCCGTCCATGTACGCCTCTAACTCCTCGTAGCTCTCGTAGCGGTCCTTCTCGATGTCCGACTCCATGGCGTCGATGAAGACGTGCACGTCGTCGGGGTCGATGCCGTAGCGCTCTCTGAGTTCGGCGAACGCCGACAGGACGGGGTCGTCGGTCTCCGCCTCGCCGAGCGCCTCGGCGCGGAGGCGCTCGAGGCGCTCGCGCTGTTTTGCCGGTGGCGCGGTCTGCTCGGCGTCGACGACCTCGTCGGCGACGCGGAAGAACGCGTACAGGACGTACGTGGCGTGTCTGACGCGCTCGGGAAGGAGCCGCGTCGCGAAGTAAAACGTCTTTCCCGTCCGCTGTTGGATGTCTTTTCCCGCCTCGACCTGTGATTCGTTGAGCATCGTTTCGTGTGCGTGGCCGCGTCCGTCTCGGGACCAACTGAGCTGACCGGTGAGGACGGCCGTTAGTTCGGTCGCCGCCGACATAACGCTTCGTGCCGCCGTGAAATCAACCCGCGAACCCGCCGACTTCGCGGCGGTCCCGTTTCGGGCGTCTTCTGTCAGGTTTCGTTACCAGAACGTGTCGCTACAGTCGTAGACGACCCCGTGTTCCGGGCAGACGTACTTGCAGTGGCGGTGGTCCATCGATGTGCCGCAGAAGGGGCAGGGTCTACCCTTCGGGGATTCGATGGCGCACGCGTTCCGTCCGGCGTCGTCGTCCATACGAGTTTTCGTAGGACGCGACCGACATATCCCTTACTGCCGTCGGCGGGGTCCTCAGTCGGCTCGCCTCGTTCGGCCCAGTGGCGAGGTGGACTCGGCACGTCCGAACTCGACCCGGATTTGGTACGGAACTGGAACAACGCTCATGTGCGGTCGTCGCCGAGTCGAACTCGTCGCGTCGAACGGCACCCGCGAGAATAATACCGCGCTCGACCAATCAGTCAAACGAACAGTCGATGGAGAAGGCGCTCTGGTATCTGCTCACGGCGACCCGCGGCGGCGAGAACCGCGTCCGCATCATCCGCGTCCTCTCGGAGCGCCCGCAGAACGCGAACCGCCTCGCCGACGAACTCGACGTGGGCTACAAGACCGTCAGACACCACCTCGACGCCCTCGAATCCCACGGGGTCGTCGAGGCCGGCGGCGACAAGTACGGGCGACTGTACTTCCTCACAGACCAGTTCGAACGGTACCGCGACACCTTCGAAGAAATCGCGACACACCTCGATTGATATGGCAATGGACACCCAAATCATGGCGGCGAGCGCCCTCTCGGGCGTGAATATCGTCTTCCTCGCGGCGCTAACCGCCGTGTGGATTCGCAACTACCGGACGTTCCGCACCTCACTCGTCCTCGGCCTGCTCGCGTTCGCCGTCGTCATGCTCGTCGAGAACGCCGTCGCGCTCTACTTCTTTGTCACGATGCAGAGCCTCTACTCCGGCGACCCCCACGTCCAGCAGGCCGTGTTGGTCCTCCGCGGCCTCCAACTCGTCGCGCTGGCGTTCCTGACCTACGTGACGGTCCGGTGAGCGTTCCGGCGGTGTCGCACGCGCCGGACCCGTCCCGCTCGCACCCCGCCCGAATTTGGTACTGACTCGACCCCGATTCGTCACGGAGTCGCCCCGAATCTCGAAAAATCGCCTTTAGCCCGCCTCGCGTCCTCGTTCTCGTGGCTCCGACCACACGTGAGACCAATGACTGAGACGACGACTGAGGCGACGACGAACCTGACGACACCGACGACGAGACGAACCGTCCTCGGACTGACCGGCGCGGGCGTGCTGACTGCCCTCGCCGGCTGTCTGGGGAGCGCGAGCCTTCCGGGCCAATCGGCCGGAAACGGGACCAACGGGAACGACCAGTCGGCGAGGACCTACCGCGTGACGGTGGCGAACCTGACGACCGGACAGCCGTTCACCCCGCCGGCGGTGGTCGCCCACCGCGCCGGCGTGGAACTGTTCGCCGTCGGCGACCCGGCGAGCGACGCCATCAGGGAACTCGCCGAGAACGGGAACCTCGGCCCGCTCGGCGAACTGGCCGAGGAGAGCGATGACGTTCGGGGCGTCACGGTCGCCGACGCGCCGCTCGTCCCCGAAGAGCTTCCGGCGAGCGAGACGTTCCCCGCGGCCGCGACGCTCGAACTGGAGACCGACGCCAGCGGCGCGTACCTCTCGTTCGTCAGCATGCTCATCGGCACGAACGACGGCTTCGCCGGCCTCGACACCGTCCCGCTCCCCGAGCGGGTCAACGAGTCGCGGTCGTACTTCGCGGCCAGCTACGACGCCGGAACCGAAGTCAACACCGAGGCGTACGCCGACATGGTCCCCCCTGCACAGGCCCTCTACGGCATCGACTCCGGCACCGAGGGGACCGGCGCGAGCGACCCGGACCTCGCCGAGGGAGGAGTCGTCACTCCCCACGCCGGCATCGTCGGCGACGGCGACCTCGACCCCGCGGTTTACGGCTGGGACGACCCCGTCGCGCTGGTTCAGGTCGAGCGACTCGACTGAGTCGGCCGAACCCCGCTTTTCGACCCGCGGCCACGTCGCTCACGGGTCACAAACGGCGTTAGAGAACGAAAGCCCGAGGCGTGGACGCCGTCGGAAGCGAACGACCGGGGGCGGTCGTCCGATGAAACCACGTAGCGTACCACGCGGCGAGTGCGGGGCCTCGACCGCGCGATGCTGTCGCAACTGCGTCTACCCGTTGTCGGAGCGCGTTGAACCGCTCTGGTGGTGTGGTGGTGGTGGGTGGGTGGGGGGCATTCGGTCGGTGAGAGACCGACGCGAACGGGAGGGTCTCTGACAACGGCGAATACCAGTTCGTTATTACCTGTCAAAGCTGTACCGGTGGTTCGGGAACTGCATCGCCGGAGACGAACCGAGCCGGATTCACCCGTGAGGCGGCGTGTCGCCGCTCGTGCAGTCGGTCACTCGTCGCCGTCCCCCGAACTTCGCGTACGGGCTCCGGTGAGTGTTCCGAATCAGGTCCTCGTCGGAGACGCGGAGGCCCAACTCGTCTAACTCCTCGCCGATTCGGCTGAGGTCGTCGCCGTCGACGCCGATGGCCCGGACCATGACGTTCCGCTCGCCGGTCATCACCTCCTGTACTTCGACGACGCCGGGGACCGCGGCGGCGGCCTCGGCCAACTCCTCGCGCTCCGGAATCGGGGCCGTACAGACGATGAGCGTGTACAGCTGGTAGCCCGCGCGCTCGTAGTCCACGTCGGCGTGGTAGCCGCGGAGGACCCCGTCGGCCTCGAGCCGCTGGATGCGGTTCCGGACGGTGCTCGCCGAGGCGTCGAGTTCGTCGGCGATGTCGGTCGACGACGTGCGGCGCGCCTCCGCCTGTAACGTGTACAGTATCTGTCTGTCCAGCGCGTCGAGTTCTCGACTCGTCATTCGTCCGCCCGTCTGTCGCCCGCGACATTAACTTTCCCGGCGTTATTGTCAGAACCGCAGTTCAAACTGGATATTAATCGACTCCCGATAACTGACTACATACATCAGCGGACGGCCGATGCTTTCTAACGGGTCGAGCGCCAACGGGCGTACCACCGACACAGATGAACCCAACAGAGATTGGCATACGCCTCGTCGCGGGGGCGTTACTCATCCTCACGAACGGTTTCTTCGTCGCCATCGAGTTCGCGCTGACCCGCGCGCGGCAGTTCACCGAGTCCGAGTTCGTCGACGGCGACTCCCGACTCGAACGGGCCTGGGAGATGACCCAAGAGCTCGAACTGTATCTCACGACCTGTCAGGTCGGAATCACGGCGTCGAGCATCGCCGTCGGTATCGTCGCCGAACCCGCGCTGGCGGCGCTGTTCGAACCGCTACTCGAACCGATTTTCGCCGGGACGACGCTCGCGACCGTCGGGGCCGGCGCGCTCATCGCCTACCTGATTATCAACCTCCTGCACCTCACCCACGGCGAGCAGACGCCGACGTACCTCGGCGTCGAGCGCTCCCGCATGGTCTGTCGCTACGGGGCGACGCCGCTCCACTGGTTCTACGTCGCCATCTCGCCCATCATCAAGTTCGGCGACTGGGTCGCCAAGTGGACGCTCAAGCTCTTCGGCATCGAGATGTCGGGCGCGTGGCTCGAAACCGAGACCGACGTCATCGAGTCCCGCGGCCAACTCCGCGAGCGCCTGCACTCCCTGCTCGAAGAGGGCGAACTCCCCGAGGAGCGCCGCGACGAGGTGCTCAACGCGCTCGACGTGGACGAACTCTCCATCAGCGAAATCATGATTCCCAGCGACGACATCGTCGCGCTCTCGACGGCGGCGACGCCCGGCGAGAACTTCGACCGGATTCGGAACACCCCCCACACCCGCTTCCCGCTCGTCGGCGACTCGTTCACCGACTTCCGCGGCGTCGTCTACGCGCCCTCCATCATCGACAACTTCGAGGCGCTCCGCGCCGGCGAGCGCTCGTTCGAGGAAATCGCCGCGCCGACGATGACGCTCGCCGCCGACACCAACGTCAGCGACGCGTTCGACCAGTTCCAAGCCGAAGACCAGGAACTCGCGCTCGTCTTACGAGACGGCGCGGTCGTCGGCCTCCTCACCGCGACCGACGCCCTCGAAGCGGTCATGGGCGAACTCGACGACCCGCTCGACTAACACGGCGGTCGCGGTTTCGGTCCCGTTTTTCCGGGGTTTTCCGGTCGCTAATCGCGACTCACGACGACCGAAGTCGCCGAGTCGAGCGTGCTCGTGGTGACTCACGGGTGGCTTGGGGCGTGTCGAGTTGGTGCCTGACCGAGGAGTCGGTCTCAACAGACCCAGTACTGACTCGTTTCCGTCGACCCCCCGGGGGGTACGGGGGAATCGAGGGTCGACGGAAACGTTGATGTGAGTTCGCTATGTACAGCCGTCTACCCCCGTGAATTCGGACGGGTTTCAGACGAACCCTTGTGGGATTGAAGCCCATCGTTAGATGTGGCCTCCGCAAATCCCCCTCGAGTTTCAGACGAACCCTTGTGGGATTGAAGCGAGGTCGCCAATGTCCTGCCGGTAGTAATCCCGGTAGTTTCAGACGAACCCTTGTGGGATTGAAGCTCATGTCACTCACGCAGACCACACAGAGTGCCGAGTTTCAGACGAACCCTTGTGGGATTGAAGCTCCTCAGAGAGCGAGTCGCTGTTGGTAGCCCACAGTTTCAGACGAACCCTTGTGGGATTGAAGCGGCCGGTCCTCGACATCATCGCGGGAGTGGTCAACGGTTTCAGACGAACCCTTG
>NZ_AOLM01000021.1 GCF_000337835.1 Haloferax sulfurifontis ATCC BAA-897
CGGTCCGCTCGCCCATCACACACAGACAGCGACCGCACTCCGGCCGAGACACCGAAAACGCCCGACTCAGGTTGCACACCGTCAGGCTTAAGCACGAGACAGGGATATCAGTAACTGCGCCAAGGTGGCAGAGTTCGGCCCAACGCATCCGCCTGCAGAGCGGAACCCCCGCCGGTTCAAATCCGGCCCTTGGCTTTTTGCTTCGAACGTCGCTCCCGTGAGCGACGCGTCTCGGAATCGAATCGGCGAGTGACGACGCTATCGCACGAGTCGTGCTTCGAGCGCGTCGGCCGCGTCGACGTCATCCAGTTCGCGTGCGAGTTCGAGGGCGTCGAGTGCGGTCTTTCGCGCTCGAACCCCTGCTTCGACGGACGAAAAGCACGTCGTAGCGCGCCGTTGTTCGGCGAGCGCCTCGGTTGCGTTGCCGACTTCGCGGAGTGCACCGGCGTACTGTCGGCGGCATCGACCTTCGAGGACCGCCGTCGGCGCGGACTCGGTTGCCGCCGCGAGAAGCGAGAGTCCGTCGTCAGTCTCACCCGACCGCACGTACATGTCTCCGAGAGTCATCTTCGCGAGCGCCTTCGGTTCGTCACCGAGCGCCGCCGCTCGTTCGTGGGCTCGTTCTGCGACCGTTCGCGCGTCGTCGAACGCTTCTTGAGCAAGTCGTATCTGTGCTTGAACCGCTAACACTTCGACGAGACGTGACTCGTTGTTCGAACAGTACGACGCCGCGCGTTCGGCACAGGTGAGCGCCTCGTCGAGTTCGCTTCGGTCGAGGTGCGTATCGGCGAGGCCGTGGTAGACACCGCCGTTGACCCATCCGTACTGTTGACTGTCGACGACGTTCTTCAGTTCGAGGAACTGTTCGTGTGCGGACTCGATGTCGCCGCGCTGGAACTGAATTTCGGCGAGGTTTGTCGCCGAAGACGCGGCTCCCATCTGGCCTCCGATTTCGCGTCGCACTTCGAGCGCCGCGCGGGTGTACCGCTCTGCTTCGTCGAGTGTTCCGTCTTCGATTTCGATGAGGCCGAGAATCGAGAGTGAGAGCGCCTCTCCCCAGCGGTATCCGATTTTCCTCTGTCGTCGTAAGCTTTCGCGGGCGTACTCGCGGGCAGGCTCGTACGAGCCGACCGACTGCTCCGTCCGCGCGAGGTTCGCAATCGTACTCGCGATTTTCGCCTCGTCGCCGACAGACCGACGGATTTCGAGTGCTCGCTCGTAGTTGACTCTCGCGCCTTCGTAGTCGTCGTTTCGCGCTTTGATGTTCCCGAGCGCGTTCAACACGTCGCTTCGTCCCACGTCGTCGTCGATTCGGCTGAACCGTTCGAGGGCTTCCCGTGCGTACTCGCGGGCGCGTTCGAACGAGCCGCGGTAGCGCTCGACCTCGGAGAGTCCGGCGAAGCCGTCGGCACGCGCGCGGACCAGCACCGTTTCGCTGCGGCCCTCGCCATCGAGCGACGCGAGCGACTCGAACTCTCGTTCGGCGCGTTGGAGTTCGCCTCCGTTGACGAACATGCGGGCACGCCACCGACGCACGTCGAGTCGGAGGTCGTCGTCGCAGGCCGCGGGTACGTCGACGCTCGAGAAGTCGGTCTCGGCGTACAGTTTCGACAGCGCCGGGTTGTTGACGCCGAGTTCGAACACGCCGCGAACGAGTCATTCGCCCCACGCCGCGGGGTCGTTCTCGATGGTGCGGACGATATCGGCGGTCCCGCCGAACACCGATTGGACGGCCTGTCGCGCGTCGTCGTCGACGAGCGAGCAGAGCGCGTCGAAGCATCGCTCGAATCGTCGGCGGGCGCGGCGTTCGGATTCGAGGTCGAGCAGTCGCTGGAGAAAGCGCGCGGACCACGTCTCGTGGACCGTTCGGACCCGTTCACCGTCGGTCCCGTCGTCGAACGCGGAGTACAGCACCGACCGTTCGAGCGCGTCGAGCGCGTCTTCGACGACAGACTCGTCGGGTCTCGATTCGGTGAGCGCGTACGCCAGCGGCGTCGAGACGCCGACACCGGAGGCGTTCAGGAGGTTCACGAGGACGCCGACGTCGACGCCGAGGCGGTCGTCGACGCGTTCGAGGTCGGCGTAGACGGAATCGATATCGTCGAGGAGGCTCGTCGGGGCGGTCTCGCCGGTCGCTGGTTCGGCGTGTCGGGCGAGTCGGCGGAAAAAGAGATACATCTCGTCGGGGTCGAGGTCGCCGCCCCCGCTCGGGGAGAGTTCGTCGGGGTCGATATCGACCCGCGTCCCGACGGTCGCCTCGAAGTGGTCGACCAGTCGGGTTCGCTCCCGGGCGTCGACGGGTGGAACGGAGACCACGTCTATCGACTGGGTCCGATGGGATTCGAGGCGGGCGGCCCCGCGGAGCGTGCCGTCGCGCCACTCGTTTTCCCGGCTGTCGAGGAGGAACGTCACGCGACCGTCGTCCCCGAACTCGCGGACGAGTTCGAAGATGCCGTTGGCCTCGTTTCGGGTCGCGTCCTCGACGACGACGAGGACGCGCCCGCTCGTCTCGGCGAGGTACGACCCGAGGTGAGCGGTGGCGGTAAACGGGTCGCGCCGGCCGGACTGCCGATAGAGCACGGGGCCCTGTTCGCGCTCGTGCCACCGGCACGCGACGGACATACAGACCGTGCTCTTTCCCGCACCGGGCGGTCCCGTCACGACGAGGTCGTTCCCGGTTCGAAGCCGCGAGAACAGGTCGTCGGTGACGTTCTCCCGGGCGTCTTCGGTCGCTCGCTCGCGGTCGAGCGCGTACCCGACGCGGACCTCGCCGAGGTCGAACCCCGCGCGCCAGCACGCGAGCGGTGGCGAGACGCCGACGCGGTCGAAGTACGTCGGCGAGAGTCGGACGAACCCCTGTGACTGAAGCGTCGTGGGGAGCGGCGGGCCACGAACCGACGAATCTGCGTCGGCGTCGTCGGTGGCGTTTTCGCTCTCCGACTCGGCTCTCGTCGACTCGGCGGGGACGCCGTCGGAGTCGGAGTCGGAGTCGGAATCGCCGTCTAATCGGGTCGCCGATTCAAACCCGGGTTCGGGCGCGGGCGACGCCGACCCGGCTTCGCTCGCGGTGCCCGCGTAGGACTCTGGGGCGTCCCCGCTGACGGCTCCGTTGAGGTCGAACGGCGACGCCGCCTCCCAGACCGACTGCACGCGGCTCCGGGCCCACGCCACGGCGCGTTCAGCTGTGTTCTCGATGACACAACTGGCACGCGCGTCGTCGTCGTAGGCGACGACCGTCATGTGGGGAACCCCGTCGAGCGTCGTCTGTGCGATGGCGAACGGCGGGACTTCGCCGACCCGAAGCTCGCAGTCCGGGACGGTTTGTACGGTTTCGAGAAACGCCGGATACGTCCGCCAGGTGGCGGTGATGACCGATTCCGGCGCGACGAACCGACAGGAGTGGCCGTCGACGAGCCACGACGTACATCGGTCGACGAACGTCTGGCTCGGGAGGTACGGGAGGACGAACGCTCCGTTGTTCGTCGCCGTCAGCCTGTTTCCGAGCGCGTCGAGTGGGTGTGACACGCGGGGCCCGGTCATCAGCTCGTCGGCGCCGACGACGGCTTCGACCGGAAGCGGGTAGTCGGCGGTCGTTCCGGCGACGAACGAGTCGAGTTCGAGCACGTCGGCGACGGCGTCGCGGGCGGTGCGGAACAGGGAGACGAACTGTCGCCCCTTCAGCGACGTGATGTAATCGCCGTCGTCGAGGACGAGACCCGCGGCAGTCAGGTCGCGTATCGCGCGGTCGACCGTCGACCGGGAGTGCGGAAGCGATTCGGTCAGGTCGCGCTTGTCGAGGCGTGCGCCGTCGAGCGCGTCGAGGAAGTCGAACCGGTCGGAGACGAGTTCCAACTGCTCTATGATGTGGTCGTCCGCGCGCGTCACGGCCCTCCCCCGATGCGGTGCCGTCGCGCGACTGGTCCGTAACTCATGATACGTCCGTTCGGCCGACAGATTCAAAAAGTCTCGTCAATCTGCGACCGCGACTGCGCTTCCGCCCCGCCGTATTGAGGGTGGGAGTCGCCGCCGGCGGGCGCGCGACGCGGTGACACGCTCCGAGGAAAAGTAATCGTTATACGCCGCGTGGCCCATGCCGAAACCATGCAACGACGCGCCGCGGTCATCTCCGTCGTGTTCTTCCTGGTCATCGGTGCCGGTGCATACTCGCTTATCGCGACTGCATCGACGCCGTCGGTCAGTTTCGAGAACCCCGAGTACTCGCTGGCACAGGGAGACGAGTTCTCCGTCCCCGGTAGCGACCAGGCGTACACAGTATCGTCGATAACCGAAGAGGAGGAGTCGGGCGGCCACGGTGGCGGCACGACGCTGGTCCGTTCCGGTGAGCTCACGTACGTGAACGAGTCGGCCCGGTACACGGAGACGTGGGACAACGAGAGCACCGTCACGCTCGACGGCACCGACTACCGTGTCGAAATCGCCAACGTCTCGGACCCCAGCGAGGCGACGCTGGTCGAACTGTACAACGAGACCGCGATTCTCCGGGCCGACTCGAACGCCGACAACGAGACCGTCACCCGTGACGGCGAGCGCTACGTCGTCATCAACGATTCGACGCTCGTCTCGGTCGACGAGTACTTCCCGGAAAACGAGACGCGCACCGTCGCCGAGGGCGACTCCTTCGGCTACAACAACCAGTCTGTCACCGTCGCGGCTGTCGAGACTTCCGGCGTGACCGTCGAGTGGTTCGCTCCCGAGGAGAACACCGTCACCGTCGACAACGAGGCGAACCTGACTCTCTCCGGACAGCAGTACCTCGCGTACTTCCCGGACGGCGAGACCCTCGTCCTGACGCAGAACTACGACAGCTATCAGGCCCAACTGTCCGAAATCGAGCACTACCACGAGACGGAAAACGGCCTCTGGGGTGTCGCCATCGTTTCGTTCACCACGAGCATTCTCCTCGTCGGCATGGCGTTCCTCCCGTCGCGGTACTGAACGCCGCGGCAGTCACCGTTTTTCGCGCGCAGTCTTCGCTTCGAGCCACGCGATTCCGATTCCGATAGCGACGGCCGACAGCGACCCGAGTATCTGGAGCCCGGCGACCGTGAGAACCGAATCACTGGGTGCGTAGCGCCACGAGGCCTCCACGAGTGTCCCGAGGCCGACGAGGACGAGGAACGCGCTGACGGCGACCGACGGCCACGACTCCGTCCGCGCGAGGGCTCGGCGAATCATCACTCGGAAGCGTCGCGCCGCGAGGAGAAAAGCGAGACGGGAACACGGCGGGGACACAGCGGGGACAAGCGGGGACACGGCAGAGACATGGCGGGCCGACACGAAGCGGAGACGAAACAGAAACGCCGGGGGCGGTCGGCGAGCGTCGACCGAACCGGGCGACTACCGCCGCAGGAAGTCGAGGAAGTGGTAGTCGTGGTCCGGCGTGTAGGTCCGAAACAGGAGGCTGTTCGTGAGGACGGACACCGACGACAGCGCCATCGCGCCCGCGGCGAACACCGGCTGGAGGAGGCCGAGCGACGCGAGCGGAATCATCGCGGTGTTGTAGCCGAGCGCCCAGAACAGGTTCTGTTTGATTTTGGCGAGCGTCCCCGCGGAGATGCGGATGGCCTTCACCACGTCGAGCGGGTCGTCGCGCATGAGCGTCACGTCGGCGGCCTCGATGGCCACGTCGGTGCCGGAGCCGAGCGCCGTGCCGACGTACGCGGCGGCGAGCGCGGGCGCGTCGTTGACGCCGTCGCCGACCATCATGACGCTCGTCCCGTCGGCCTGCAGAGACTCGACCGCGTCGGCCTTGTCCTCGGGGAGGACGCCCGCGCTGACGTTCTCGGGGTCGATGCCGACCTGCTCGGCGACGGCGCGGGCGGTGCGCTCGTTGTCGCCGGTAATCATGTGGACGGTCACGTCGCGGTCGCGGAGCGCGGCGACGGCCTCGGCGGCCGACTCCTTGATTTCGTCCGCGTCGGCGACGACGCCCGCGAGGTCGCCGTCGACCGCGACGAGCATCGCGGTCTTGCCCTCGCCTTCGAGGTCGCGGAGCGCGTCTTCGGCCGGCGCGGGGTCGACGCCCGCCTCAGAGAGGAGTTTGCGGTTGCCGACGAGGACGGTCTTTCCCTCGACGGTCGCGCGAATCCCGTGGCCGGGAACGTTCTCGAAGTCCGCCGGCTCCGCGAGGTCGAGACCGCGGTCCTCCGCGCCGGAGACGATGGCGCGGGCCAGCGGGTGTTCGCTGTTGCGCTCGGCCGAGGCGGCGTACCGGAGGACGGCGTCCTCGTCGAGCGTCTCGTCGTCGGCGGTGACGACGCCGGAGCCGTCGGCGGCGGGGCCGACGGCGACCACGTCGGTCAGCGTCATCTCGCCTTTGGTGAGCGTGCCGGTCTTGTCGAAGACGACCGTCTCGACGTCTTTGACGCGTTCGAGCACGTCGCCGCCCTTGAACAGGACGCCGTTGCGCGCGCCGATTGCCGTCCCGACCATCGTCGCGGCGGGGGTGGCGAGGCCGAGCGCGCAGGGGCAGGCGATGAGCACGGCCGAGGCGAAGACGACGACGGCGAACTCGAACGTCGAGACCGCGCCGCCCGCGGCGACCGGACCGCCCGCGACGAGGCCCCAAAGCGGGAGCGACCGGATGAAGCCGGAAAGCGCCTCGGGGAAGAGGAACCAGACGACGCCCCACAGGAGGGCGTTGGCGATGACCGCGGGCACGAAGTACGCCGAGATGCGGTCGGCGAGGTTCTGAATCTCGGGCTGGCGGCCCTGTGCTTCCTTGACGAGCGAGACGATCTGCTGGATGGCCGTCTCGGAGCCGACCTTGGTCGCTTCGACCACGAGGACGCCGTTTTGGTTCACCGTCGAGCCGACGACCTCGTCGCCTTCGGCCTTCGAGACGGGGACGGACTCGCCGGTGACCATCGACTCGTCGACCGCGGAGTCGCCGTCGACGACGACGCCGTCGGTCGGAATCTTCTCGCCGGGGCGGACCTTCATGCGGTCGCCGACCTCGACGTCGTCGAGGGGGACCTCGCGTTCGGTCCCGTCGTCGTCGACGAGCGTCGCGGTGTCGGCTTCGAGTTCGAGGAGCGTCCGGAGCGCCTCCGACGCCTGTCCCTTCGAGCGCGCTTCGAGGTAGTTCCCGAGCGTGATGAACACCAAGATGAGCGCCGCGGTGTCGAAGTAGAGACTGCCGGCGAGCAGGCCGCTGAGGACGGCGATCGAGTAGACGTACGCCGTGGACGACCCCATGGCGATGAGCACGTCCATGTTGGCGGTGCGGTTCCGCACGACCGCCGTGTAGGAGTTCTCGTAGAACTCGCGGCCGAGGTAGACCTGCACCGGCGTGGCGAACGCGAAGCCGATCCAGCCGACCGGGACGCCCGTGCCGGGAATCGTCTCGGGGAGGCCGCCGCCGAACAGTTCGACCGCGAGCATCGCCAAAAGCGGGAGCGACAGCGCCGCGCCGAAAAGCGTCAGGCGCTTCTGTCGGCGAATCTCCTCGTTGCGGGCGGCGTCGCGGGCGTCCTCTGCGTCACCCTCGTCGTCGCCGCCCTCGCGGATGGGCGTGTAGCCGGCGTCTTCGACCGCCCGATACATGTCGTCGAGGCTCGCGTCGGCGGGGTTGTAGGTGACGTGCGCCTCGTCGGTGGCGAAGTTGACCTCGGCGGCGACGACGCCCGGAACCGACTCCAAGGACTTCCGGTTCGCGTCGGCGCAGTTCGCACAGCTCATCCCGGTGATGCCGATGGTTCGGGTCTCCGAGAGCGCCTCGTAGCCGGCGTCCTCGATGGCGTCGTATATTTCGCCGAGCGATACCTCCTCGGGGTCGTACTCCACCGACCCCTCGTCGGTGGCGAAGTTGACGCTGGCGCTCGTCACGCCGTCGAGCGCCTCCAACGCCTCGCCGACGGTGCGCGAGCAGTTCGCGCAACTCATTCCGCGGATGTCTAAATGGGCCGTTCGGCTACTCATCTCACCTAGACGTACGTGCCCCTTGCTTACCTCGGTTGCCCCTTCAGAACCGAACGTCCGAGAGGGGCGGAACTTTAGATTCGAAACCGGTGGGTTCGACGCTCGGTCGCCGCCAGCACCGCCCGACCGTCGCCCGCCCGCTCAGTCGTCGTTCGCGCCGGCTTCGAGGCGGTCGTATCGGTCTTCGAACCGGCCGAGACAGGACGAACAGCAGAAGTGGTAGAGCGACCCGCCGATGCGGGCGCTCTCGCCCTCGCTCGTCACCGTGTTGCCGCACTCGGCGCATTCGAGGGCGAAGCCGGTCCCGTTGACCGTCGGCGTCCACTCGGCGGACTCCACGAGGCTCACCTCGTAGTCGCGGACCCGCGAGAGGTCGACGAGGTCGTCCAACTGGGCGCGGACGGAGCTTCCGTCGAGTCGGGCGTGGGCGGTCACCTCCCCGTCGGCCGCGACGAACAGGTGTTGGACCGGGTCGGCCGCGCGGAGGGCGTCGCGGACCTCGTCGACGAACTCCGGGCGGACGGTCAGCCTGACGAGGACGGGCGTCCCGCCCGACAGCGTCGACTGGTCGAGGTCGACGGTGAACCGACGGATGATGCCCTCCTCGCGGAGGCGGTCGATGCGGTCGGAGACCGCCGGCGCGGAGAGGCCGACTTCGGCGGAGATGTCGCTGAACGGTCGGCGGGCGTCTTCGGCGAGGAGTTCGAGGATGTGGAGGTCGGTTTCGTCGAGCGCACGCATGGCTCCGTTTGGCACCGCGATGTCATAGGTTTTTCCCGCGTTCAGCTTTCGATTCGAAAGCAGATACCGGCACGACACCGAATCGTCGAAAGGGAAACCCACTAAATCGAGAAGCCCCTCCCTCGAACCGTATGCCGACAACCCTCACCGTCACCGGGATGACCTGCGAACACTGCGAACAGCGCGTCGCTGACGCCCTCGCCGGCGTCGACGGGGTCGAGGACGCGACCGCCGACCGCGAGGCGGAGCGCGCGACCGTCGAGGGCGACGCCGACACCGACGCCCTCGTCGCGGCCGTCGAAGACGCGGGCTACGACGCGAGCGCCTGACCCCGAGGCGACGACGGGCCGGGCGAGAAGACTCGCAGAACGAAGACTCGAAGAATCGGACGGCGCGACCGACAAGTCGCTTCGACGCGCCGACCTGAACGGTTTTAGCCGGCGACCCGCTACGCTCGACCATGCACGCGCGGTCGTGGGCGACCGTCCTGTTCGCGCTCGCCATCGGGCTCCTCCTCGCGCTCGGCGTCGTTCGACTCGCCGCCGGCGACACCGGGGACTTCGCGAGAAACGCCGGAATCGCCGCCCTGCTGACGATTTTCGCCGTCGCGCTGGTCAGGGACTGGGAGTCGAGCGCGGAGTGAACCGGCGGGCGGCGAGTCGGAGTTGTGCCGGTCCCGCGGCGAACTGTCATCCGCCTGTCTTTCACTTCGGCTGTAGGCGGTTACAAGAGGCCGCGGTTCCAACCCCGTCTGTGTCTCCACCGAGCGACGACGACTTTCGCACGCACTCCCCCACCGCCCCGATAGACGACACGCCCACCGTCTCGTGTTCGCGTTGCGGCGAGGAGTGGGACCTCTCGTACGAGCTGGACGAGCTACAGCTGGGGAACCAGTCGGTCGAGCAGTTCGCGCTCGACCATCGCCGCCACACCGGTCACTTCCCGGACGACGTCTCGCCGTGGGTCGTCAGCTGTCGGCGGTGTCCCGACGGCGAGCAGTTCCTCTCCGAGGCCAGCGCCCGCCGGTGGGCCCGCGCGCACGCCCGCCACACGCGACACGAGGTGTCGATGGACCACGCCGACGACGACGGGGTCGTCATCACGCCCGAGTGAGGCTCGGCGGCGTCCGGTTAGTCGCGCCGCTGGCGCGTGGTCAGTCACCGCCGCCGGTGTCGGTCGTCGGCGCGCTCGCGGCGGGCCGCATCCTCGGCCTCGACGCGTACCTCGAAGCGATGGAGTTCGTCCGCCGGCGGCCCAAGCTCAAGTACCTCCTCGGCTGAGGGGGGCGCTCCGGCCGCGTTCGGCATCGTTTCTCTCGGACGACATCGTCGATTACCAGGAACGTGAGTTCCTCTTCGGACCGTTTCGAAGCGTGTCGTCGGGTTTAGGAGTCCCTAAAATCCGAAAGTGGTTTATTGTATTAGGGACGCCTAAAACGTATGAACGAAGACGGAGTCGACGTCGACCACGCGTTTCGATGGGCTGTTCTCACGGGGAGGGTCTGAGCCGTGACCGCTCAAGACACCGGCCCCGAATCGGCGGACGTGGTCGTCGTCGGCGGCGGTCCCTCGGGATGCGCCGCGGCCGTCTTCACCGCGCGATACGGTCTCGACACCGTCGTTTTCGACCGGGGCAACGCCGCCTTCCGCCGGTGTGCGTACCTCGAAAACTACCTCGGTTTCCCCGCCGGCATCGGCGTGGACACCTTCACCGCGCTCGTGCACGAACACCTCGCCGAGGTCGGCGCGGACTACGTCGCCGACATGGTCGTCTCGGTCGAGCGACCGGGTGACGAGGGCGAGGCCGCGGATGCGAGCGAAAGCGAGTCGGACGCGTTCGATGCCGACGCCCGGCGGTTCGTCGTCCGCACGCAGGAGGGTCGCCGGGTCGAGGCCGACTGCGTCGTCGCCGCCGCGTGGTACGACGGCGACTACCTCCGCGGCCTCGACGACGACGACGCGATGTTCGAGGAACGCGACCACCACGGCGAGGTCCACGAGCACTTCGATTCCGACTACGCCGACGACGGGCGGACCCCCGTCGAGGGGCTGTACGTCGCCGCGCCCTCGGGCGAGAGAAACGCGCAGGTCGGCATCGCGGCCGGACAGGGCGGTCACGTCGCCCGGTGTCTCATCGAGGACCGCCGGCGCGAGCGCGGCTTCCCCGGCGACCTCGCGCGCCACTACGACTGGCTCCGCGCCGACACCGAGTTCCAAGGCGAGTGGGGCGACCGCGACCGCTGGCGCGAGTGGTTCGACGGCGAGGTGCCGGCCGACGCCGACCTCGACGACGAGCGCCTCGCGGAACTCCGCGAGTCCTACATCGACCGGGCGTTCGACACCCGCCGGACCGACCACGAGGTCGAGGCCGCGGAACCCCGCGGCATCCGGCGACTCGTCGAGACAATCGGCACCGAGCGCGTCCTCGACGCCCTTCCCGACGAGGCGCTCGCTGACTACCTCGACGGGCGCGAACTCGGAGGTGTCGAGCAGTGAGCGGGACGACGCCGACCGAACAGTCCTCCGGGTCGGCGCTGACCCGGCTGTTCGGCTGGATTGACGGGTCGCTCCTGTCGCTTTGTCTCGCCAGCCTCGTCGTCGTCGTGGCCGGCGGCCTCGTGCAGGTCAGCTTCGGCGCGTTCTCGATGACTATCGCCGAGGCGTGGCGCGCCGTCTTCGACCCCGCGGTCATCTTCGACCCGCAAGTCTGGCAGGTGTTCCTCCTCGGCGGCGAACTCCCCGAACTCGGTCGACAGACGCTCATCGTCTGGAACATCCGGCTTCCGCGGGTGTTCGTCGCCATCATCGTCGGCGCGAACCTCGCGATTTCCGGCGCAATCTTTCAGGCGGTCACGCGGAACGAACTGGCGAGTCCGTTCATCCTCGGCGTCTCGTCGGGGGCCGGACTGCTCATCCTCCTCACGCTCGTCGTCTTCTCGGGGCTCGCGGCGTACCTCCCGCTTCTGGCGGCGCTCGGCGGGATGTTCGCGTTCGTCCTCGTCTACCTCATCGCGTGGAAGAACGGCACCTCGCCGGTCAGGCTCGTCCTCGCGGGCGTCATCGTCGGCACCGTCTTCCAGAGCCTCCAGACGGGGCTTTTCTTCTTCGTCGACGATATCGGCGTCGTCCAGTCGGCCATCGCGTGGACGACCGGCTCGCTCACCGGCACGGACTGGGAGCAGGTCCGCATGGCCCTCCCGTGGTCCATCATCGCCGTCGCCCTCGCGCTCGGAAGCTCCCGACAGCTCAACGTCCTGCTTCTCGGCGAGCAGACCGCCCGCTCGCTCGGGATGTCCATCGAGAAGGTCCGGTTCGCCCTCTCGGGCGTCGCGGTCCTCGCGGCCGCGGCGAGCATCGCCGTCGCCGGCATCGTCGGCTTCGTCGGTCTCGTCGTCCCGCACCTCGTACGGAACGTGGTCGGGAGCGACTACAAGCGCCTCGTCGTCGGCTGTCTGTTCGCCGGCCCGGCGCTGATGGTCGCCGCCGACGTGGGCGCGCGCCTCGCGCTCAACCCGATTCAGCTCCCGGTCGGTGTCGTCACGGGCCTCGTCGGCGGGCCGTACTTCCTCTATCTCATGCGCAAACAGCAGAACATCGGTGAAGTGTGATGTCGAACCAGCAACCAGAGAACTCCCGACAGATGGCACACCACGGCGAAACGGCCGCTGACGACAGCGGCACCGCGAGCGTCGAAGGCGAGACCGACCGCGAGAGCGCGCTCACCGGCGACGCGCTCGAACTCTCGTATCCGACGAGCGAGGGCCCGGTCGTCGAGTGCGACCGAATCGACATCCCGCGCGGCGAAATCACGGCGCTCGTCGGGCCGAACGGCTCGGGCAAGAGCACGCTCCTGAAATCCCTCGCCAAACAGCTCTCGCCCGACAGCGGGAGCGTCTACCTCGACGGGAAGTCAATCTCCGAGTACGACGACAAGGCGTTCGCCCGCGAGTTGGGGATGCTCTCCCAACAGCACGACTCTCCCACGTCGCTCACCGTCGAGGACCTCGTCTACCACGGCCGGTACCCCCACCGGAGCTTCTTCGAGCAGGTCAACGAGGCCGACCACGAGGCGGTCGAGCGCGCCATCGACCTCGCGGGCGTCGAGCACATCCGCGACAAGCAGATCGGTAACCTCTCGGGCGGCCAGAGCCAACTCGCGTGGATTGCGATGGTGCTCGCACAGGACACCGACGTGCTCCTCCTCGACGAGCCGACGACGTACCTCGACTTACACCACCAGCTCCGCGTGTTGGAGACGGTCCGCCAGCTCAACGAGGAACGCGGCGTCACGGTCGCGGTCGTCCTCCACGACATCGCGCAGGCGGCGCGGTTCGCCGACTACCTCGTCGCCATGCAGGACGGCGAACTGTACGACTGGGGCCCGCCGCGGGAGGTCGTCACCGAGGAACTCCTCGCCGACGTGTTCCGCGTCGAGGCCGCGGTCAACTACTCGCCCGACCCGGAAATCGTCCCGAAGCACTCGCTGTAGCGGGTCGACCCGTTTCGTTCCGTGCGGCCGCTCGGCAGAAGCGACTCGACACGCCCCGTGCGCCTACTGGACGGCGACGATTTCGATGTCGAAGACGAGCGTCTTCCCCGCGAGTTCGTGGTTGAAGTCCACCTCGACCTCGTCGTCTCGGACGGCGATAACGTCGCCGTGAAGCCCGTTTTCGGCGTGGACGTGCAGGCCGACCTCGGGCGTCTCGCCGACCATCCCCTCGAACGTCTCGGGGTCGTAGGTTCGGATTCGGTCGGGGTCGAACTCGCCGTAGGCGTCTTCCGGCGGGACGGTCACGGTCGCCTCCTCGCCGGCCGACATCCCGACGACGGCCTCGTCGAGCCCCGGAATTATCTGGCCCGCGCCGACGACGAACGTCTGGGGGGCGTAGTCGTCGCGGTCCTTCTCTTGGGCGTCGAACAGGCCGCGTTCGACCGCCACCTCGTACCGCGAGGTGTTGAAGACGGTCCCGTCTTCGAAGCGTCCGACGTACGCGAGCGCGACTCGGTCTCCCGACTCGATTGCCATAGCGGGGGTCGGCGGAGGACGCGCATAAAAGTCGTCATCGAGGCGTCCCACCGGGGGTTCGCGTCAGTCGCCCGTGCTCATCTTCCGGGCGTGTTGCGGGGGGAGTCGGAGCTCGTCGAGTCCGGGGAGGTGTTCGATGTTGTAGACGACTTGCAGGTCGTCGGTCACCGGGAGGCTGATACACGACAGCCGGACGCCCTGGTCCAGCATCTCCTCCGAGAGGATGTGGTTCGAGGGCATCTTCACCTCGCCGTCGACGACCGCCACCGCGCAGTTCGCACAGGCCCCGCCGCGGCAGGCGAAGGGCCAGCTGTGGCCGGCGTCCTCGGCCGCTTTCAGGAGGTTGGTCCGCGGCTCGACGAACACCTCGCCGTAGGCGTCGCCGTCGAGGCCGCTCTCGGCGGCCTTCTCGAAGAGGTCGTCGTCGGTGAGCGACCAGCCGCGGTCGGTGAGCACGTCGTAATCGAGGAACTCGACCCGCGCTCCACGCCGTTCGGGTTCGGGCTCCGGGTCGGCGTCGACGCCAGCGCCCTCGCCGCCGGTCCCGTTTTCGGCGCGGCCGTTCCGGGCGGCACCGGCGTCGTGCCGTCCGTTTCGGGCCGCGCTCTCGTCGGTCGGGCGGCGGGCGTCCGTCTCGACGGGTTCGAGTTCGTCGCCGGGCTCGTAGCCGCCTCGAATCGCCTCGTAGGCCGTCCGAACCGCCTGAAATTCCTCCGCCGACCCGCCGTGGTCCGGGTGGGCCGACTTCACCCGCCGACGGTACGCGTCGACGAGTTCGTCCTCGTCTGCGTCCGGGTCGATGCCGAGCGTCTCGAACGGGGAGTCCACATCGGGGCTAGTAGGAACTCGCGAGCATAAATCCACGGCCACCGGCCGTCTCGTCGTGGTTTACTCCTCGAATCGGAGCGCGACGGGGGACGCCTGAGCGCGGCCGCGAGCCGCGGTGGTTTTGTAGCGGGCCTCGCTTGCTTCGGGTGTGAGACGCGGGGTTCGGTTCGCCGTCGGCGCGGGACTCGGCATCGGAGCGCTCGCGGCGTATCTCTGGTACGTCGGGCCGGGAGAGGTCGGCTCGCGCGTCGCGGCCGTCGCCCCGTGGGCCGTCGCCGTCGTCTGCTGTCTGATGCTCGCCGAGGCGACCGTCGACGGCCTCGGCGTCTGGGCGTCGGTGCGCCCCCTCCGGGGCGGACTCTCGCCGCGCGCGAGCGTCCAGTTCGCGTTCGCCGGCGACTTCTTCGACGTGCTCAGCCCCGCCGGCCCGGTGAGTTCGGAGCCAATCATGGCGCAGTTCTTCGGCGTCGCGACCGAGACGAGCTACAGCGAGGCCCTCGGCGTCCGCGGCGTCGCCAAGTACGTCAAGTCCGCGGCACAGCTCCTCCTGTCGGTCGCCATCGTCGGCGTCCTCTTTCTCGACGCGCCGACGCCGCGGTTCGTCCTCGTGACGCTCGCTGGCGCGGTCGCCGCGCTGTTGGTCGTCGGTGCCGCGCTCGTCTGGGCCCGAGACGCGCTGTCGGCGGTCGTCGTCGCGGTCCTGACTCCGGTCGTTCGCGTCGTCAGCGGCGTCACCCGCGAGACCCCGCTCGGCCGCGACGCCGTCGCCGACGCGGTCGAGCGGTTCTGGGAGCGCGTCGTCCGCTTCCGCGACGCGCCGGAACTCCTCGGCGTCATCGCGCTCAGCGGCGTCTTCGAGCAACTGCTCACGTCGCTCGCGCTCTGGGTCGCGCTCGCCGGCACCGGCACGACCGTGGCGTTCCTCCCGATTGTCGCCGTCATCCCGCTCCCGCAGGCGGCGAGCGTCGTCCCCGTTCCGGGGAGTCTCGGCGCGTACGACGTGCTTCTCGCGGGCGCGCTCAGCCTCACGACGGGCGCGCCGGCCGCGGGCGCGGCCGCGGCGGTTCTCGTCGTGCGGACGTTCGAACTCCTCGTCTCGCTCGGCTGTGGCGGCGTCGCAACCGGCTTCCTCCGCGGCTTTCGGGCCTGAGGCGAGTTGGTCGGCCCCCGTCGCGGCGGCGTGAGAGGTGATGAGAGGAGCGAAAAGCGAGTCAGTCGGCGGTGCGCTCGTGGATGGGGACGCTCGCCAGCCCGACCGCGTTAGACTTCGAGGAGACCGAGAGCGTCGCGTGCCAGCCCCCCTCGGCCGGCGTGACGTGCAGGGAGACGGGGCTTCCACGACGACGCGCGGCGGTAGAGCTCGACGACGACCGGCAGTACCGGGAGCCGGCCCTCGCGCGCCGAGAGGGCGTAGCCTTCGAGGGTCAACTCCGCCGACCTCGTGCCGGCGTCCGGGCCGGGCCGCCACGCCGAACAGCTGTACGACTCCACGAGGCCGAGCCGTTCCATCTCCACCAGCGTCGCCTCCAGCGCCCCCGCGGAGTCGGGCCGCGACGCGAGATGCGAGGCGGCGCGTTCGAGCACGTCCGCCTGCTCGGCCGACGGGAGGTGCACGTGGAGCGCGGTCGCCATGCTCTCCAACAGCCGCAGACAGAGGTCGTCCGCGCTGGACACCGTCTCCGCGAGGTCGAAGTACGCGTCCATCACCGCGGTCTCGACCGCCCGGTGGCCGGCGTCCACGAGTGCTTCGAACACCGCCGCCGCGACCCGGTGACAGAACTCGACCCGCTCGGCGCGGTCGCCGCCGTCCACACACGCCGCGCGGCCGTCCGCGTCGGGTCCGAGGTCGAGGTCGCAAGACGGGTTCGGGAGCCCCGGCGTCGCCCCGGCGGTCGCCCACCCCTCCGCGGGCGCATTCGCGCTCGCGCCGCCGCCCCCCGACCGCGCCTCGTGCTCCGAGACGATGAGGTCGTAGTACGGGACCTTCGGGTCGTACCGCCGGAGCGCGGAGCGGTACTTCCTCGCCGCGCGCGCGGCGGCCTCGGCGGTCGCGCGGTCCTCGAACCGGAGGCCGTCGACCGGAACGGGTCGCTCCCCGGTCCGTCCGCAGACGAGCTCGTAGCTCCCGTCGTCGCTCGCGAGCGATTCGATGTGGGTCCGTATCTGGGTGAGTGTCGTGCCGACCATGATGTGTCAGTGTGTCCGTTCGCGGGTCGTCGCCGACGCCGCGGTCCGTTCGTCGCTCGCTCGACACATTGTTTAGGCGGGCCTAAAACGTATTGGTTCGAGCGGTCGCTCGGGAGGCCGCCCGAGACGCGCTTCCCTCGGTCGTCTGCCCTCGTTATCGCACCCGTGTCGGTCGGTCTCGATTCGAATTTGGGCCTAATTTGTGCCCCTCTCGGGGGCAACTCTGCGTCGAGTTCGGCGAATCATTATCCGCCGTTACGCGGGTAGATTCGATAGATGACGCACTCGACGAACTGCGAGACGAACACGCCCTCGATGACCGGCCGCGGGACGACCGCGACGGGCGCGCGACGATGACGACCCACAACCGCACCACGAGAACGCCGGCGCTCCAGCAGACGACGACAGATGCACGTCACGAACACCGGCGGAGCAAAACGGGAGCGCAGATGAGGCAGTTGTTGTGGTGGCTCGTCGGCGGGACCCGCGGCGGGAAGAACCGCCTCAGAATCATCCGCGCGCTGAACGAGCGCCCGATGAACACGAACCGGCTCTCGAACGAACTCGACTTGAACTACAAGACCGTCCAGCACCACCTGGAGATGCTCACGGAGAACGGCGTCCTCACCACCAGCGGCGAGGAGTACGGCAAGCTGTTCTTCCTGACGCCGGAGATGGACGACAACCTCGACCTCCTCGACGACATCGCGGAACAGACCGATATCGAGGACGAGGATGCATGAAACCGCGGCGCTCCGGCGAACCGCCGGGTACACCGCGGTCGCCGTCGCCGCCTCGCTGGGCGTCGTGTTCTCGCTCCCCGAGGCGGGGCTCCCGATGTTCTTCGACCCGCGGACCCCGCTTTTCGGCGCGCTCGTGCAGACGAAGCTGTTCTTCTCGACGTTCACGACGCTCTTACTGCTCGTCCTGCTCGCGACGTACGGCCGCGTCTACCGCGAGTTCCCGAACCGCTTCACGCTGAGTCTCATCCTCTTTACCGTCGCGCTGTTGTTGCACGCGGTCACGTCGAACCCGTTTCTCCCGCTGTTGTTGGGGTTCGGCCGCGGCGTCGAACTCGGACCTTTCACGTATCTCCCGGACCTCTTTACGAGCGTCGCGGTGGTCATCCTCCTGTACCAGAGCCACAAGTAGGGGCCGCCGCCCGCGATTGGGCCGTCCGAACTCGGTGGGAGTTGCGCCTCATCCGGCCCCGAATTGGTCGTAAGTTCGGAAATCGAATTTCACCGTTCGACCCGCACCTCGAACCATGAGTTCCGGTAGTGCCCCGTCCAAGCGAGACCGCCTCGAACAGTACCTCTCGGCGCGCGCCTCGGAGGGAGCGTTCCACTTCAAGAGCAGACACATCGCCGACGAGATCGGACTGTCTTCGAAGGAAATCGGGTCGCTCGTCGGGAGGCTTCAACGCGAGGCGGAGGCCGCTCGCATCTCCCAGTGGGGGTACACCCGCGGCACCACGTGGTACGTCGAGCCCGCCGACTGAGTTGCGAGGCGCTTGCCCGACGGCGGCGCAAAAGAGTGTTGGTGGGATTCCGGCCCGAAGTGGCAGGGCAACCGGGTCCGAGACGGTGCGTCAGTCCGGGCCGACAGGGGAGACGGGGAACGCGGCGGCCGACGACCGGCCGAGCGACCGTGGGGTGGTGCTCGGCGGACGCGGCGCGCCGCCGACGGGGTCCGTCACAGAGAGGGGAGTTCTGTTCCCCGTCTACACATGAGCTAACGGTGAAATAGCGGTTTTCCGAACTTCGGGACAACACCGACCGAACTCTCGCCGAACTCCGTTCGGATTACACCCAATTCTCGCTCGCGGCGACCCGCGACTCGGTCACGACGCGTCGTTGGCGTCTTCGCCCGGTCTGTAGAACGTTCGGTGGAACATCTTGTAGGAATCGGTGATGGGGACGATGGTGTAGGTGTCGACCACGTCGCTGTCTTGGAGGAGTTCGCGGACGTAGCTGTTGATACTGCTCAAAGAAGACTGCCAGACGCGAATCAGCAGGTCGTACTCGCCGATACATTCGGCGACCTCGTACACCAGCCCCTCGTCGAGGAGGCGCTCGATGAACGCCGTAATCTCGTCGTTCGTGGCGTGGTTGTCGTAGGAGATGTGGACCTCGGCGTAGGGGTAGTTGGCCGCCCGAAAGACCAACAGCGCGAAGATTTCGAGAATGCCGTCTTCTTGGAGCATCTTGCGCCGCCGCCGCGCGGCCGTCCGCGAGAGCCCGACGCGGTCGGCCAACTCCGTGTCCGAGATGCGCCCGTCTTTGTTCAGCTCGCGGAAGATGAGGACGTCCTTTTTGTCCATCCGGTCTTCGAGAAGCTCGACAACGCGCGGGTCCTCCATCCACTCCTGCGAATCGGGCATTGCTAGTCTCACGGTTATATCGCTTATCTTCATATATATGAATGTTTCTTCGAAATCTCCGAATTGGATATAGTATGTGAACGAATCGTTTACTCACGTCGAGACGGCGGCCGACCGAAATCGCAGGCCGTCGGTGGAACGCGCGTTTCGGCCCCCAAACACTTTTACTCCGCGTTCACGGAGGGGAACGACATGGTTCGCGGAAAAATCAATCGAACGAACAAGGCCCTCGCGGATTGGGCCGACATCCTCACTGAAATCGACGAGGTCTCGAGGGAACTCGAAGATTCCGGCTGGGAGACGCTCGTCCTTCACCCGGGAGACGTCTCCACGTCGGACGCGGCGGCGGCCGCCGACGCCGGATTCCGGCTCCTCGTTCCGGATTCCGAACTCGAAGCCCTCGAATCGGCAGTCTCGGGGGCTAATTCGGCGTTCGACCAGTTCGAGGTCTACCGCGCCCGCGACACGAACGTCCGAATCTTCGTCGTCGTCGTGAAATCCGAGGAAACGATGGAAGCGGTCCTCTATCCCGTGTTTTACGACGCCGACACCGACTCGTCGTTCGTCGAAACGCTCCGGACCGAATCCGAGATTCGAACGACGGTGAGCGACCTCGGAAACAGTCGCCGCTGTTCGTTCCGACACACCGAACCCGGCCTGTTTCTCCCCCAGTAACTGCCCGCGGGGTCGCTGATTCCGTCTCGTCCCCGACCGCGCTCGCCGCGACGTTCTCGTGATTGACGAGCCGAGTCTGTCCACTATTCTCACGATTAGCTGTGCATATTCGATCTCTATCGGGGAAGCCAAGACCGAATCGGCTTCTATATCTTCTCATGGGGTGTATTCGTCCATATCTGTGGGTTCTCGGTTCTCTCCAATATTATTACAAACTCACAATTAGATGAATCAACTTTTTTTATAGACGATATGTTCAATCACTAGGAAAGCTTTATACGAATGGGGTATCCACAAACCTCCATGCCAACCGGCAACATAGAGCGCAGAAAACTGCTGAAACTCATCGGTGCGGGCGCGACGAGTGTCGCGCTCGCGGGCTGTCAGGGGACCCAGCAGACCGAGACGAGCGACGGGAGTTCCGGGAGCGACTCGACTGCGACCGAACAGACGAGCGACGGCGGAAGCGGCGGAAGCGGCGGCAACGACTTCCACTTCATCGCCGGGCAGGTGTTCGGGACGCTCGACCCCGCAGAGCAGGTCGACTACACGCAGGGGCTCGCGGCGCAGAACCTCTACGACGAACTCATCACGGTCGACGCCGAGACGCTCCAGCCGACCGCCCACATCGCCGAGAGCTGGGACACCGAAGACGAGGGCCAGACGTGGGTGTTCACCCTCCGCGACGACGTGACGTTCTCCGACGGCACACCGCTGACCGCCGACGACGTGGCGTACTCGCTCACCCGGATGCTGGAACTCCAGCGCGGCTACTCGTCGTTCTGGCTCGACTACCTCGACCCCTCGAACATCTCCGTCCGCGACGAGCAGACGGTCGCCTTCGAGTTCAATCAGGCGTACGGGCCGGCGCTGGCGACGTTCGTCCAGTTCTACATCGTCAACAGCGCCGTCGTCCAAGAGAACGAACAGGACGGCGACTACGGGAACGCCTACCTCCAGAGCAACTCCGCCGGGTCGGGCGCGTACGTCCTCGACGACTGGGAGCAGGGAAACTCCATCGAGGCGACCGCCTACGAGGACTACTGGAAGGGCTGGAGCGAGGACAGCTTCGACACGTTCCGCTCGACGGTCATCACCGAGGAGTCCACCATCAAGACGACGATGCAACAGGGCGAAGGCGACATGACCGACCAGTACATGGGCACGCAGGCGTACGCCGAGATGGACTCGTACTCCAACGTCCGCGTCCCCGAGGTGCCGCAACTGCAGTTGTTCCACTTCCCGCTGAACTGCCGGAAGGCACCGACCGACGACATCAACGTCCGGAAGGCCATCGCCTATGCCTTCGACTACGACAGCGCCGTCAACGACATCATCGGCGGCGGCGGCGTCGCGGCCGGGCCGGTCCCCCGTCAGATGGCGGGCCACAACGGCGACCTCGTCCCGATGGAACAGGACCTCGACAAGGCCAAGGAGTTCCTCGACAGGGCGGACTACTCCGTCGAGGAAATCAACGAAATCGGCCTCGAACACGTCGTCGTCGCCGGCACCGAGCTCCAGCGCCAGATGGGGCTTCTCAACCAGGCCGGGCTGAACGAACTCGGCATCGACCTCGAAATCAACCCCCTGCAGTGGGCCCGCCTCACCGACCGCGCGACGAGCGCCGAGTCGACCGCCCACATGACGAACATCTTCCACACGGCGAAGATGCCGTCGCCGGACAGCCACACCTACCTGATGTACCACCCCTCCTCGTTCGGGTCGTACATCTCCCAGTCGTGGTACTCCACCGACGAAATCGCGGCCACCCTCGAAGAGGCGCGCCAGACCTCCGACCTCCAGTCGCGGCTGGAGAAGTACGAGGAGGCGCAGGCGCTCATCGTCGAGGGCATGCCCAGCGTCTACATCGCCAACCCGCCGTACCGCATCGGCATCAACGAGAACGTCGAGGGCTGGCAGTACCGCGGCGTGATGTCGTTCGACTGGGACGTCCACTCGATGACTCGGAGCGGCGAGGGTCGCGCGGAGTAGCCGCCCGACGACTTCCGACGCCCCGCCTCGGGCCGTCTTTCCAACTCACCAATGTCATACGTAGATTACCTCGTTCGGCGCGCAATCCACTCGGTCCCCGTCATCTTCGGGCTGTCAGTGCTCATCTTCCTGATATCCCGCGTGATTCCGGGCGACCCCGTTCGGTTGGCGCTCGGACCGGAAGCAACTGACCAACAAGTCGCGGCACTCCGCGCCGAGATGGGCCTCGACCAGCCCCTGCCGATGCAGTACGTCGACTGGCTCGTCGGCGTCGTACAGGGCGACTGGGGGATGTCGCTACGGACGAACAACAACGTCTTTTCCGACATCGTCGCTCGCCTGCCCGCGACGCTCGAACTGACCGTCGTCACGCTGTTTTGCGCCGTTCTGTTGGCCATTCCGTTCGGCGTCGTCGCCGGCACCAACAAGGACCGCTGGCAGGACCATCTCTCGCGCATCACCGCCCTGTTCGGCGTGTCGATGCCGCGGTTCTGGGTCGCTATCGTCCTCCAAATCGTCTTCGTCGTCAGCCTCGGGCTGTTGCCCCTCTCGGGGCGGCTCAGCGACGGCGTGGCACCTCCGCCGGCGGTCACCCGCCTGTATCTGGTCGACAGCCTCATCGCCGGCCAGTTCGGGACGTTCGTCGACGCGGCCACACACCTCCTGTTGCCGACCGTCGCGCTCGGCCTCGCCACGCTGGCGCAGGTGATGCGGCTCATCCGCTCGGACATGATCGACGAACAGCGCAAGGACTACGTCCTCGCCGCGCGGGCTTACGGCCTTCCGAACACCCTCATCGAATACAAGTACATGCTCCAAAACGCCTTTACGAGTTCACTCACGGTGGTCGGCCTCGCGTTCGGCTTCCTCCTCGGGAACGCGTTCCTCGTGGAAATCGTCTTCGCGTGGCCGGGGATGGCGCGCTACGGCGTCCAGGCCATCCTCTATCAGGACTTCAACGCCATCGTCGGCGTCACCATCGTGGTCGGTATCGGCTTCGTGACCGCCAACTTCGTGGTCGATCTGCTGTACGGCTACCTCGACCCGCGGGTGCGGCTGGAGGAGGGATAGCCGTGTCCACGAAGACCACTATCCCGTTTCTCGACACCGAGAGCGCCGCCCGAAAAGAGCGGATTCGACAGCTCAAACGCGGCTTTCGGACCTTCGCGGGCAACAAGCTCTCGCTCGTCGGGCTGGCGATGATTCTGACGCTCGTCGCCGCGGCGCTCCTCGCGCCGTACATCGCGCCGTTCCCCGAACACGCCGGCGCGGGCGTCTACTTCGACCAGGCGAGCGAGCCGCCGAGCGCGACGCATCTGATGGGCACCGACACGACCGGCCGCGACATCTTCAGCCGCGTCCTGTTCGGCGCGCGCCTGTCGCTCCTGATGAGCGGCGTCGTCCTCTCTATCGCCATCTCCATCGGCGTGACGCTCGGGCTCATCGCGGGCTACCTCGGCGGGACGACGAACACCGTCATCATGCGGGTGACGGACATCTTCCTCGCCATCCCGCCCACGCTTCTCGCCATGGCGGTGGTCGCCGCGACCGGCGCGTCGCTGTTCAACGTCATGGTCGCCATCGCCTTCTCGTGGTGGTCGTGGTACGCCCGCCTCGTGCAGGGCGAGGTGCTCTCGATAAAGGAAGACGAGTTCATCGAGTCGAGCCGGGCGCTCGGGTCGGGGTGGGTGCGGACGACGTTCAAAGAGATTCTCCCGAACGTCGTCAGCCCCATCACGGTCAAGGCGACCCTCGACATGGGCTTCGTCATCCTCGTCGGCGCGGGCCTGTCGTTCCTCGGCCTCGGCGCGCAACCGCCGACGCCGACGTGGGGCGCGATGATCGCGCAGGGCCGCAACTACGTCACGAGCTTCTGGTGGATCGCCGTGTTCCCCGGACTGGCGATTTCCTTCGCCGTCCTCGGGTTCAACTTCATCGGCGACGGCCTGCGCGACGTGCTCGACGTGGAGGTGGACTGAGATGGCCGACCCCATCTTAGAGGTGAAGAACCTCCACGTCCACTTCGAGACCCACGACGGGACGGCCGAAGTGATAAACGGCATCGATTTCACCATCGACCGCGGCGAGACCGCGGCGCTCGTCGGCGAGACGGGCTGTGGCAAGAGCGTCACCGTGAAGTCAATCATGGGCCTGCTCCCCTCGGCGACCATCCCCGAGGGCGAGATTCGATACAAGGGCGAGGACGTGCTCTCGCTTTCCGACGCCGAGCGCCACTCGCGGCGCGGCAAGGAGATGAGCATGATAATGCAGGACCCGATGACGAGTCTCAACCCCGTCCTGACGGTCGGCGAGCAGATGGTGGACGTGCTGAAGTGGCAGGGGCGGCCGCGGCTGTCGCTGTCGAAGCTCGTCCGCGACGCGCTTTCGACCGGCTCGAAGGCCGAATACAGGCGGCGGGCCATCGAGATGCTCGGCGAGGTCGAAATCTCGGCCCCCGAGCGCGTCTTCGAGAGCTACCCGGTCGAACTCTCCGGCGGGATGCGCCAGCGCGTCCTCATCGCCATCGCGCTCCTGTCGGAGCCGGACCTGCTCATCGCCGACGAACCCGGCACCGCCCTCGACGTGACGACCGAGGCGAAGGTGCTCGACCTCCTCGACGAACTCGTCGAAGAACGCGACACGAGCGTCCTCTACATCACCCACGACCTCGGGGTCGCCCGCGAGGTCAGCGACCGAATCAACGTGATGTACGCGGGCGAAATCGTCGAACAAGCGCCGACGGCCGACCTGTTTGCGAACCCCCAGCACCCCTACACCCGCGGGCTGTTGGAGAGCATCCCGACGCTGTCGACCGGCATCGGCGACGGCATCGAAGGGCACCTGCCCGACTACACGGACCCGCCGGTCGGCTGTCGGTTCGTCGAGCGCTGTCCGCACGCGGAGCCGGCCTGTTACGACGCGTACCCGTACCCGCGGCAGACCGGCTCAGACCACGCGACCGCGTGCCACCTGTTCGACGGCTCGCCCGCCCGCGAGCGCCACGAATCGCTCGCCGCCGACACGGTCGACATCGGCACCGCGCCGTGGCTGGCCGGCGGCGGCGACGCGCCCGGCGACGTCTCCGCCGACGGGGGGACGGACCAATGAACGACTCAGCGTACACGACCGACCCGACGGCGGCGGCACAGCGCGACCGGGACCTCGACGACCCGATGGTCACGGTCGAGAACCTCAAGAAGCACTTCCCGCTGTTCGAGGGTATCCTCCAGAAGAAGGCGGGGGAGGTCCGCGCCGTCGACGGCGTGAGCTTCTCCATCGCGGAGGGCGAGACGTTCGGCCTCGTCGGCGAGTCCGGTTCCGGCAAGACGACGACCGGCCGGTCGATGCTCCGCCTGACGGAGCCGACGAGTGGGCGGGTCGAAATCGACGGCCAGAACGTCGTCGACCTCTCGGACGGCGAGCTCAAGCGGTTCCGTCGGAACATGCAAATCGTCCATCAGGACCCGTCTTCGAGCCTCAACCCGCGCCACCGCGTCAAGTCGATTATCGAGGCACCCCTGAAGATTCACGACTACGGCGACTCCGAGGCCCGGCTCGAACGGGTCGAGGAACTCCTGGACATGGTGGACCTCCCGCGGGAGTTCATGTACCGCTACCCCGGACAGCTCTCGGGCGGCCAGAAACAGCGCGTCGGCATCGCCCGCGCCGTGGCGCTCAACCCGAAGTTCGTCGTCCTCGACGAGCCGACGAGCGCGCTCGACGTGAGCGTGCAGGCCCGCATCATCAACATCCTCGAAGAGATACAGGAGGAGTTCGGCATCACCTACCTGTTTATCACCCACGACCTCTCGCTCCTGAAGAACGTCGCCGACCGAATCGGCGTCATGTACCTCGGGCGGCTCGTCGAGGTCGGCGACGTGGACTCGGTGTTCGGGTCGCCGCAACACCCCTACAGCCGGGCGCTCCTCTCCGCCATCTCGACCATCAGCGAGGAGGACGAACTGGCGAAACCCGACCGAATCACGCTCGACGGCGAGGTGCCGGACCCGAGAGAAAAGCCCAGCGGCTGTGCCTTCCGGTCGCGCTGTGCCCACGAGTTCGACGCCTGCGCGGTCGAGGAACCCGACCTGTACGAGCGCGGGCCGGACCAGGTCTCGCGGTGTTTCCTCCAGACGACCGGTTCGAGGAAGGCGCGGAGTGGGAATGACCGCAGAGCGCGCGGAGCGCCTCGCCGCCCTCCGGCGGGCGCGGCGGAACCGCCCGTGGACCGACGAACTGCTCCGGTCGTGCGCGTCCGACCCGGCGGCGTTCAAGGCCGCCCAGCCGGCGTGTTCGGCCTGCGACCGGCCGTGCCGCGACGACGAGGTCTGCGCCACGGCCGTGGCGAAATCGGACGGACTGTTCGAATCGATGGGCCGCGACCAGACGTACCACCTGCTCGCGGCGGGCATGAAGCGACTCCGGGCGCGGGGGACCGCGACGCTTCGCAACGCCGACAGACAGCGGCCGAACGCCTTCCTCAGCGCGACGGCCGACGACGCAGACACCCCCGAGGCACCCCAATGACGACAGACGACACGCGGACGATAACGGCGGAATGGGTCGAAGACATCGCGGTCGGCGGCGCGGTCCTCGGCGGCGGGGGCGGCGGCTCGCTGGCCAAGGGCATCGAGTTCGGCGAACTCGCCGTCGAGTACGGCCGGCCGACAATCGTCTCGGTCGCCGACCTCGACCCGACGGACGTGGTGCTGACCGTCAGCGGCGTGGGCGCGCCCGCCGCGACGGAGAGCCACGTCGACCCCGCGGACTACGTGCGCGCGGTCGAACTACTGGTGGACAGACTCGCGGCCGACGGGACGACCGTCGGCGCGCTGATGACGAACGAGATGGGCGGGTTCGCCACGGTCAACGGCCTGCTCCAGTCGGCCGTGACCGGGCTCCCGCTCGTCGACGCCGCCTGTAACGGGCGGGCGCACCCGACCGGGCCGATGGGCTCTATCGGGCTGTCGCAGGACGCCGAGTCGGTGCAGGCGGCGGTCGGCGGCGTGCCGGGCACCGCGGCCCGACTGGAGACGGTCGTCGAGGCGGAACTCGGCACGGCGGCGTCGCTCGTGCGACACGCGGCCGAAGACGCCGGTGGCCTCGTGGCCGTCGCTCGCAACCCCGTTCCCGCGAGCTACGCCGAGGCGAACGCGGCGCTCGACACGTACGACCGGGCCGAGGCGGTCGGTCGCGCGGTCAGACTCGCCGACGACGGGCGCGACGCCGCCGACCGCGTCGCCGACGTGCTCGGCGGCGAGGTCTCGCTCGTCGGTCCCGTCGAGTCGTTCGCGCTCGAGACGACCGGCGGCTTCGACGTGGGTGAGGTCGAAATCGAGGGGCGCGAACTCACCTTCTGGAACGAGTACATGACGCTCGAACTCGACGGCGAGCGCCTCGCGACGTTCCCGGACCTCATCACGACGCTCGACGCCGAGACGGGGATGCCCGTCTCGACGGCGGAACTCGCGGAGGGCCGGTCAGTCGCGGTCGTCGTCGCGCCCGCGGCGAACCTCTCTCTGGGCGCGGGGATGGCCGACCCCGCGCTCTTCGACCCGGTGGAACAGGCGGTCGGAAAAGCGGTCAAATCACACGTATTCAACTAACGACACTCATGTTCGACAAGATTCAGCAAGCATACGACATCCTCAGCCGTCCCGACGCGGACGGCGAACTGGTACGCGACGCGCTCGAAACGTACGGTCTCGACACGGAAGTCACGACCATCTCGACCGACGAGGGGTCGACCGACTTCGTCAAGACGGTCGTCCCCGGGGCCGACCCGGACGCGCCGACGCTCGGCGTCATCGGTCGCCTCGGCGGGGTCGCCGCCCGGCCGGCCGAACTCGGACCGGTCTCCGACGCCGACGGGGCCATCGTGGCCCTCGCGGTCGCGCTCCACCTCGGCGAGATGCGCGCCCGCGGCGACGTGCTCGCCGGCGACGTTCGCATCGCCACGCACGTCTGTCCCGACGCGCCGACCTCCCCCCACGACCCGGTGCCCTTCATGGGCAGTCCGGTCGATACGAGCACCATGAACGAACACGAGGTGGACGAGGAGATGGACGCCGTCGTCTCCGTCGACGCCACGAAGGGCAACCGCGTCCACTGCGAGCGCGGCTTCGCCATCACGCCCACGGTCAAGGAGGGGTGGGTGCTGAAGGTGAGCGACAGCCTCCTCGACATCCAAGAGCGGTCGACCGGCCGCCCGCCGAGCACGCTCACGCTCACGATGCAGGACATCACCCCCTACGGCAACGACGTCCACCACATCAACAGCATCCTCCAGCCGGCGACGGCGACCGACGCGCCCGTCGTGGGCGTGGCGACGACGAGCGTCTCGCCCGTCCCCGGCTGTGGGACCGGCGCGAACTACCTCACCGACCTGCTCGACGCGACCGGGTTCGTCGTCGAGACGGCCAAGGACTTCACCCGCGGCCGCGCGTCGTTCTACGACGAGGCCGAGTACGACCGCCTCACGTCGCTGTACGGTTCGATGGGCCGCCTCCAGACGCTCGGCGAGGGCGAGGGCGTCTGAGATGTCGACGCTCGGACTCGTGACCATCGGTCAGGCCCCCCGGACCGACGTGACGCCCGACATCGCGGCGGCCCTCCCGCCGGAGGTGGACATCGTCGAGGTCGGCGCGCTCGACCGGTTCGACTCGGCGGCCGAGGTCGAGGCCGCGGTCGGCCCGCGCGATGGAAAACCGGTGTACGTCTCCCGACTCTCCGACGGCACGGCCGTCACCGTCGACCGCGAATCGGTCGTCGACCTCCTCGGAGCGCGCATCCGCGACCTCGAATCCGAGGTGACGGCCATCGGCGTCCTCTGTACGGGTCACTTCCCGCCGTTCGACGTCAGTGTCCCCGTCTTCGAGCCGAGCGACCTGCTTTCGGCGTGGGTTTCGACCATCCTCGACGGGGGCACCCTCGGGGTCATCATGCCCAAGGAGGAACAGGAGGCCATGACGTTCGAGAAGTGGGCCGACTACGACCTCGTCACCGCCGCCGGGTCGCCGTACGCCGACGAAGACGAGGTGTCGGCCGCCGCGGCCGACATCGGCACCGACGCCGACCTCATCGTGATGGACTGCATGGGTTACACGCCCGAGATGAAGGCGACCGTCCGCGAGATAACGGACACGAGCGTCCTGCTCGGGCGGTCAGTGCTGGCGAAGACCGCAGAGGAGGTGCTCTGACGTGGCCGACTACCGCGCCGTGGCGAAGCGACTCCTCGCCGAGAACATGAACGCCCGTCCCGGCGAGACGCTCCTCGTCGTGACCGACACCGACACGAACCACATCGGGCGGCCGCTGTTCGAGGCGGGGGTCGAACTCGGCTTGGAGTCCGGGCTGTTCGAGATTCCGCCGATGGAGCGAAACGGGATGGAGCCGCCGGCGTCGGTCGCCCGCGCGATGGAGTCGGCGGACATCGTGGTCTGTCCGACCAGCGCGTCGCTGACGCACACGCGGGCCCGAGAGGCCGCGACCGAGGCCGGCGCGCGCGTCGCCACGATGCCCGGCATCACGGACCAGATGTTCAGCGAGGGCGCGATTACGGCCGACTACGAGGAGGTCGAGCGCCTGACGGCGGCGCTCACGGAGAAGCTCACCGCGGCCGACGAGGCCCGCATCGAGGCCGGCGGCGCGTCGGCGACGATGTCGCTTTCGGGCCGCGACGGCATCCCGAGCGACGGCATCATCGCCGACCCCGGCGACTCCGGCAACCTCCCGTCCGGCGAGAGCTACATCGCGCCGGTCGAGGGGACGGCCACCGGCACGCTCGTCTTCGACGGCGGCCTCGCGGGCGTCGGCGTCCTCGACGACCCGCTGACGGTCGAACTCGACGCGGGGCGCATCGCGTCCGTCGAGGGCGCGGCCGCCGACGAGTTCCTCGACGCGACGAGCGGCGACGACTGCGCCCGGCGGGTGTGCGAACTCGGTCTCGGGACGAACCCGGCGGCGAGCATCATCGGCACCGTCCTCGAAGACGAGAAGGTGTACGGCACCTGCCACGTCGCCTTCGGCGACAACCTCGGCTTCGGCGGCACCATCGACTGCGACTCGCACCTCGACGGCGTCATCCTCGAACCGACGGTCTCGCTCGACGGCGAAGTCGTCGTCGCCGACGGCGAGGTGCGCGTGTGAGCGACCGCGCGCCCTCGACCGGTGACCGCGCGGGCACGGACCACACGGAGCAAACAGCAGACCACGCGGACCGTCCCGCCCTCGCCGCGGCGGCCGCCGACGTCCCCGATCTCGCACCGTGGCTGGCGCGCCGCGCGACGGTCCGCCAGTTCGACACGGACGCCGAAATTCCCGACGACGAGGTCCGCGCGATGGTCGACGCCGGGCGGAAGGCCCCGACGAGCGGGACGACCCAGATGTACAGTTTCGTCTGGATACGCGACCCCGACCGCCGCGAGCGGATTCATGAACTGTGTAGCCGCGGCACCGTGCAGGTCGAGGAGGCGAGCCACTTCCTCCTCGTCTGCATCGACGTCCGCCGGATTCGACTGTTGTTGGAGCACCGCGACCGCGAGTTCCGGACGACGCCCGCGATGGGGCTGTTGGAGGGGGCGATAGACGCCTCGCTGGCCGCGATGGGCGTGATGCTGGCCGCCGAGAGCCGCGGCTACGGCGTCTGTCCCATCGGCAACATCCTGAACAACCTCACCGAGGTCGCCGCGACGGCCGACCTCCCCGCGGGCGTCCTGCCGGTTTTCGGCCTCTGTCTCGGCGTCCCGCGCCACGGCGAGGCGACCGAGAACGCCCCGCGGGTTCCGCTCGACACGGTGCTCCACGAGGGCGGCTACCGCGACCCCACCGCGGCGCAACTCGACGCCTGCTACGACGCGATGAACGAGATGTACGGCGACAGCGTCTACGGCGACGACCGCCGCGAGTGGCAGGAGACGCTCGAACGCTACTGGGGCCCCAACGGCTTCATGAATCGCCGCGAGGGCGAACTGCTCGCCGCGCTCCGCCAGCAGGGCTTCTTCGCGGCCCGCGGCATCGACGAGCCGGCGGACGCGGACACGGCGGACGCGGACTCGGGCGCGCCGGACCCGGACGCCGACCGGAACGGGAACGGCGGGGGTGCCGCCTGATGGTCGAACTCGGCGTCCTCCGCGTGCTCACCCTCGACGACCCCGAGGAGGTCGCTCTCCACGGACGACTCGTCGAGCGACACTACCCGCACGTCTCGACGCTGTCGCGGTGCATCCCCGACCACCCCGACGGGATTCCGAACGCGGCCGCCGAGGCCGACGCACTCCCGCACATCGAGGCGCTCGGCCGCGAGCTGGCGACCGAGGTCGACGCGCTCTGCGTCAGTTGCGCGCTCGACCCCGGCGTGGAGGCGCTCGACGAGGCGCTCGACATCCCGGTCGTCGGCGCGGGCGCGAGCGTGGCGGCCGTCGCGTCCGCCCGCGGCGAGCGCGTCGGGACGCTCGGCCTCGAAAACGGGGCCGGGTCGGCCATTCGTGACCTGCTCGGCGACCGGCTCGCGGCCGAGGAAGTCGTCGAGGGCGCGGCGACGACGAACTACCTCACGACCGACAACGGGCGGGCGGCGATTCGCGCGGCGGTCGACCGCCTCGTCGACGCCGGCTGTGACGTCGTCGCGCCGAGCTGTACCGGCATCTCCTCGTCGGGCGCGATTCCCGACGTGCGGGCCGACGTTCCGATACCCATCGTCGACCCTGTCGTGGCGATGGGCGCGGTGGCGACGACCGCTGTCGCGCCGCCGCGTCCACCACGGCAGTAAGCTGCCGGACCACCCCGACGGCATTCCGCGCCGCTCGCGCCGCGCTCGGGGTCACGCGCGAGCGATTTTCTCGACAGTCGTCGGTCGATTGTACCGAGCCGAAGTAATGAGCTTCCGACTTCGAACGCTTCCGTCTCCGTGTTTCGAACCGCCCAAAGAGTCGGCCGGCCCCCGTCTCAGTCGTCGAGGCCGTCGTTTTCGAGCCGCCACGTGAATATCGCCCGGAGCACCGCGACGAGGCTGTTCGTCTCGCCGGCCCTCCAGATCGCCGTCTCCGACCGAGGGCTCGACGGAGCCGCGTCTCTGCCGTTGACGAGCACGCTCACGAGCGTTTGCGTTCCGTCGACCATCATGAGGCGGCCCGCGGGCGTGTCCGACCACATCCACAGCGTGTCGAACAGCTCCGCCTCGGGAATCTCTTCGTGAAGCGTGTCCTGAACGTCCGGTGAGACACCCGCGAGCCGAATCGAGACCCCGCGGTGTGCCGCCTCGCTCAGCGCCTCGGTGACGTCCTCGGTAAGCAGGTCCTCGACGGTCATGTAGACGATTTCGTCTTCCGCCCTTTCGATGAATTCGAGGACGCGGTCCGTGACCGCAGACTGGCCGTTGACCGTCCAGACACCGCGCTGTTCTTGCTTGCGTTGCGCCGTCCCGAGTTCTTGGAGCGCCGTCGTCAGAAGGGAGGTCCGCTGTCTCATCTCGTGTTCGAATCTCTGGCACGTCGTCTCCGCGGACACCACCCAGAACTGCTTCGGTGAGGACTGCTGGACGTCGACGAGTCCCCGCTCGCGTAACTCGTCGACCGCGTCGTACACCCGAGTTCGCGGGACCTCGGAGACCTCGCTAATCTCCGTTGCCGTGCCGATACCGAGGCTGGTGAGTGCGACGAAGGTCCGTGCGGCGTACGCGCTGAGGCCGAGTTGTTTCAGTTGTTCGATTGCGACAGAACGGAAGTCGTCGCCCGAGTCAGTACTCATAGTGGGTGCCTCGCTGTCTGCGAAACTCAGCCACGACAAGTGGCTGAGGCGGCACGTGTCGGTTGTGGTTGGGACACAGTACTTCGCTGTGTGCCGCACTCTCCATTCGTCTTGGCGCCGTATAGTTGTTTGTGATTAACTGAGTGAATCTATTAAGTGCCTATCGTCTGCGCGTAACGTGCGAAAATCCGGGGGAGACTACTTTGTAACTAAGAAAATAACAACGGCACGTTCGGAGCCGGGGTGAAAGCACGTTTTTAACGCCGAATTAACCCGGTTGGCTAATACTGTCGAAACGCATTCACTCGAAAAGTAACAATTGTTATCCGTTCGCCGATACAAGCGTTCGTGAGGAGACGGGACGCCTCGGAGTTCGGTTGAGACATATGAGCACGGGAGATTCACAAGAAGACGCTATCGACGTACTTCAGCAACTCGGACTCAAAGAGTACGAGGCAAAGTGTTTCGTCGGTCTCACTCGCGTCTCGACGGGCACGGCGAAGCAACTCAGCGAGATTACCGACGTACCGCGGACTCGCGTGTACGACGCGGTTCGCGTGCTGGAGGCGCAGGGGCTCGTCGAAGTCCAGCACTCGAGTCCGCAGCGGTTCCGGGCCGTCCCGCTCGTGGAGGCGACCGAGACGCTCCGTGCGCAGTATCAAAACCGAATCGACCGGCTCACGAACGCGCTGGAGCGGACCGACAGAATCGACTCGGACGAACAGGGCTCGGTTCAGGAAGTCTGGGCGATGTCCGGGACCGAGGGCATCGCGAACCGGACGCACAAGCTCATCGACGACGCGGACGACGAAATCGTGCTCGTCCTCGGCGACGACTCGCTTCTGACCGACCGGTTCGTCGATGACCTGAACGCCCGAGCCGAGGATGTGGACGTGCTCATCGGGGCGGCGACCGAATCCCTGCGACAGCAGGTGCGGGCGGCCGTCCCGAGCGCGACGACGTTCGTCTCCGGTCTCGAATGGCTCCGCGGCGAGAACACCGCCGAGAACCTCGCTATCGGCCGGCTCTTACTCGTCGACCGCTCGTCGATTCTCGTCAGCACCATCGTTCCCGCCACCGGCGAAGAACACGCGATTTTCGGCAGTGGATTCCAGAACGGACTCATCGTCATCTCGCGTCGGTTGCTGTCCCAAGGATTGCTCGGCCGCGACTCGGAGTAATCCGCTAGCGGCGCTGCCGTTCGTTCGCACGTCGGTTCGCTCGACGACGCCTACAGTACGTCGCCCGGCAGTTTCTTTCGGTGGTCGTCGATGACGCGCAACAGCGGTTCGATCTCGTCGAAGCGCGGACCTCTGCGGATATCGTACCAGTTCCCGCTCGGCTCGATGAGGCCCATCTGTTCGAGCTTCGGGAGGTGCACGTGGTACATCTCCAGTTTCAGTTCCCGCACGTCGGTTCCCGGAGGTGTGTGGTCAGCGTCGAACGCGGTGCTGTCGGGCCCCGCTCTGAGAAGCGTGAGAAGCAGTAGACGCCGTTCGACGTGTTGAATAGCCGCAAGTTGCGTGTCAAACGAGAGTGCCGTTGCTCTATCGTCCATGGTGCGTGCGAATACAGCGGCGATATTCTTTAATGACACACAAATTCACGTGGTAAGTATTTTTGATTATCCGAGTGAGGTGTGGGTACCTCAGTACGGTTGGACTTCTTTCGAGGACCCGAAACCGGCCGATTCCGACCTCCCACCCGCTTTCACCTCCGATTCGGCGGCCGGGTGGCGGAAGGTGGACGCGCCGAGCGCCACAACTTGTTACTCCGTTTGCTAGATGTGTTTTACTGATAGACTACGTACCAAACGCGAGCCCTCCGGAGAATTATTCATAAAGTAAAAAGATTGCTTTGGCTATAACCAAGACTTAATTCAAAATCAGTCAATTTTATCACCCAAAAGCGGTAACCGTTGGGGTATGAATGGCTCCGACCATGACTGGTGGCCGAACCAGTTGAAACTCGAAACCCTCGACCAGAACGCACAACAGACCGACCCGATGGGCGAGGAGTTCGACTACGCCGAGGAGTTCCAGAAGCTCGACTACGAGCAGGTGAAAGCCGACCTCGAAGAGCTGATGACCTCCTCGCAGGACTGGTGGCCGGCGGACTACGGTCACTACGGTCCCCTCTTTATCCGGATGGCGTGGCACAGCGCCGGGACGTACCGCGCCCACGACGGCCGCGGCGGCGCGTCCGGCGGACACCAGCGCCTCCCGCCGATCAGCAGTTGGCCGGACAACGTGAACCTCGACAAGGCGCGACGCCTCCTCTGGCCCGTCAAGAAGAAGTACGGGAACCAGCTCTCGTGGGGCGACCTCATCGTCCTCGCCGGCAACGTGGCCCTCGAATCGATGGGCTTCGAGACGTTCGGCTTCGCGGGCGGTCGCGCCGACGACTACGTCGGCGACAAGGCCCCCAGCTGGGGCCCCGAAGAGGAGTGGGAGACGACCTCCCCCGACCGCTTCGACGAGGAGGGTAACCTCAAGGAGCCGCTCGGCAACACCGTCATGGGCCTCATCTACGTCAACCCCGAGGGCCCCAACGGCGAACCCGACCTCGAAGGCTCCGCGAAGAACATCCGCCAGACGTTCAGCGGCATGGCGATGAACGACAAGGAGACCGTCGCGCTCATCGCCGGCGGCCACACGTTCGGGAAGGTCCACGGCGCGGACTCCGGCGACAACCTCGAAGCGGAGCCCGAGGCGGCTCCCGTCGAGGAACAGGGCCTCGGCTGGAAGAACAACTTCGGCTCCGGGAAGGGCCCCGACACCATCACCAGCGGCATCGAGGGTCCCTGGACCAGCGCGCCCACCCAGTGGGACATGGGCTACGTCGCCAACCTGCTCGACTACGAGTGGGAGGCCCACAAGGGGCCCGGCGGCGCGTGGCAGTGGCGGCCGGCCGACGAGTCGCCCGCGGACAAGATTCCGGACGCGGCTCCGGACGCGCACCTCCCCGACCAGTTCGTCGACCCGATGATGCTCACCACCGACATCGCGCTGAAGAAGGACCCCGACTTCCGCGCGGTGCTCGAGGAGTTCCGCGAGGACCCCGCGGAGTTCCAGGAGTCGTTCGCCAAGGCGTGGTACAAGCTCCTCCACCGCGACATGGGCCCGCCGTCCCGGCTCTACGGTCCCGAGGTCCCGGACGAGGCGATGCTGTGGCAAGACCCCATCCCGGACGCCGACTACGACCTCATCGACGACGAGGACGTCGAGGAGCTCAAAGCCGAGCTTCTCGACTCGGACCTCTCTGTCTCTCAGCTGGTCAAAACGGCGTGGGCCGCGGCGTCCACGTACCGCGACAGCGACAAGCGCGGCGGCGCGAACGGCGCGCGCATCCGCCTCGAACCCCAGCGTAGCTGGGAGGTCAACGAGCCCGACCAGCTCGATGACGTGCTCGGCACCCTCGAAGGGATTCAGGAGTCGTTCAACGGCGCGCAGTCCGACGACACCCGCGTCTCGCTCGCGGACCTCATCGTGCTGGGCGGCGCCGCGGCCGTCGAGCAGGCGGCGGCGGACGCCGGCTACGACGTCGAGGTGCCGTTCGAGCCCGGACGGACCGACGCGTCGCAGGAACAGACCGACGTCGAGTCGTTCGAGATGCTCAAGCCGGACGCCGACGGCTTCCGAAACTACATCGCGGACGACGTCGAGGAGCGCCCCGAGGACCTGCTCGTCGACAAGGCGGACCTGCTCGCCCTCTCGGCGCACGAGATGACCGTCCTCGTCGGCGGCATGCGCGCGCTGGGCGCGAACTACCAGGACTCCGACCTCGGCGTCCTCACCGACGAGCCCGAGACGCTCACGAACGACTTCTTCGTGAACCTGCTCGACATGGACTACGAGTGGGAGCCGGTCTCGGACGATCAGTACCTGTACGAAGTCCGCGACCGCCAGACGGGCGACGTCGAGTGGGAGGCCACCCGCTTCGACCTCGTCTTCGGGTCGAACTCCCGGCTTCGCGCCATCGCGGAAGTGTACGGCGGCGACGACGGCGAAGCGGAGTTCGTCGAGGACTTCGTCGAGACGTGGCACAAGGTCATGAGCCACGACCGCTTCGACCTCGAATAACCGCGCCGTCCGCCGCGTTCGGTCGCGGCTGAGCGCGCGACGTCGGTTCCCGCCGGGGCGTCTGCGGTCGCGGTCGCCGCCGCGGGCTGATTTTTTGACGTTCTCGCGCCGATTCGATTCCCCCGACTCAGTCGTCGGCGGGAACGTCGCAGTCGAACGTGTCGAGTCGCTCTTGGAGGCCGCCGGTCTGGCCCCTGAGTTCGTCGAGTTGCGCTCGAATCTCCGAGATCGTCGCCGCTCGGGACTCGGCTTGGCTCGCCAGCGCGTCGCTCTGTTCCGCGATGTCCCGCGAGTGGTCGGCGATGCCGATAATCGCGTCGACGACCTCCTCGGTCGTCCGCGCGCCGTCGTCGGTCGCCGTGGCGACCTCGTCGACCGACATATCGACGCTCTCGACGATGTCCGAGACCGCCGCGAACGCCTCGGCGGCGTCGGTCGTCGTCGCCCGCCCCGTTTCGAGTTGCGCCTTCGTCTGTTTCATCTCCGCCTGCACGCGCGCCACGTCGTCGACCGTCTCGGATATCGTCCGCTCGATGGCCGACGAGTGGTTCTGCGTCTCGTCGGCGAGGGACTTCACCTCGTTCGCGACGACGGCGAACCCCTCACTGCCGTCCGAGGCGCGGGCGGCCTCGATGTTCGCGTTGAGCGCGAGCGTGTTCGTCTGCTCGGCGATGGACTCGATGAGGTCGGTGCTCTTCGAGACGTCGTCCATCCGCTCGTCGAGCGACTCGACGAGCGACGCGAGTTCGCCGACGCTCTGTTCGACGTTCTCTATGGCCTCGATGGCCGCCGCCGCGGTTCCGGTCCCCTCGTCGGCGGCCGCCGCGGCGTCGCTGGCCTCGCCCGAGACCTGGTCGGCGTTCGCGGCGATTTCCTCGATTGTCGCCGAGAGACTGCTCAGCTCGTCGGTCGTGGATTCGAGGTCGCTGGCCTGCTCGCGCACGTCCGCGGCGAACGACCCCACGTCGGTCGCGAGCTGTCGTTGCGTCCGTTCGAGCGTCTCGGCGTCGTCGTGGACCGACCGCGTCGTCCGCTCGACGGTCGCCGCGAACGACCGGAGGTCGACGATGGTCGACGAGAGATCGCGCTTCATCGCCACGAAGGCGTCGCTGATGGCCTCGATGGCCTCGATGTCCGAGCCCTCGGGCGGGTTCGCGGTGAAGTCCCCCTCCGAGACGGCGTCCATGGCCGCGGCGAGCTCGTCGGCCCGCACCACCAACTGCTCGTTCAGGCGCTCGACTTCGGCCTTCGCCTCCTCGCTGTCTTCGAGGCTCTGCATCTTCTGTCTGGTCTCTTCCCGAGAGCGCTCGATGGAGAACCAGTTCGTGACTAACGCCGCCGCGAGCGCGAGGAGGAACACCGCGTGGACGAGCCCCCATCCCATCGGGTTGGCGATGGCGTCCGGGTGGTTGTATACCGCTTCCGGATGCGCCATGCCGAAGACGCCGTGCTGGATGGCGACGTACAGGATACCGACGACGAACGGGACCCAGTCCTCGTACACCGCGAGGACGGCCACGATGACGAAAAAGTGGAAGTGCGCCTCGATGTAGCCGCCCGAAAAGTAGACGAGCAGGGCCGAACACGTCAGCAACCCGGTGGACGCGAACCCGCTTCGTAACCGCCGCGGGAGCCACGGGAGCCACGCGAAAAGCGCCAGCACCGCGACCGCTCCGACACCGACCAAGACGTGCTCGACGGGCGCGGCGGTGAAGCTCGCACCCGTGACGTACGGTTCCGATCCGGTGAAGTTCCCGAGAGCGTACAAAAGCGGTGCGTGCGCCACGAGGAAGACGAGGATGTTTCGGTGCCGCGCCCGCCACGACTCGCTCGGAATCGAGTCCCCCTGCGGGACGTATCTCACTGCGTCTCGAAGCCCCTGTCGCCACCGCCCCACACCGCCGCGACGACGCTGTCTGTCCGCTGTCGGCGTTCCCATACCCCTCCCCTTCGACTTCGCGGTGAAATGAATTGGCGCTCGTTTATCAACGTTGATTCTCTCACTGGCGATTTTCGTTCCCAGAACCCCAATATTGTGGGGTTTTCGGCGTTTCCCTTTCCGTTTACCTAATTGATGCTTGACGGGTTTCCGTGCGGTCGGTGGGACTCGTCAGGGGCGTGTGTGGCGCGGGCGAACCTCGGTCACGCGACGGTGGTACCCGCACTGCTCGGACCATCGTATTTTTTCAGTTGGCTGTCCTCTCACTGATATGGACGGCGGTGACGTCTCGGTCGCCTGTGTTGGACTCTCCCGTGAGTTCGGACCCACTGTCGCGCTCGACGGTGTCGATATCCGCCTCGACGAACCCGAGATTCTCGGCCTCGCGGGACCGAACGGTTCCGGTAAGACAACGCTCATCCGCTGTCTGCTCGGACTGCTCGCCCCCTCCGCGGGGACGAGTGCCATCAACGGCGTCCCTTCACTCGAACTCGGGCCTGCGACGCGCGGGCGAATCGGGTTCATGCCACAGTGAGAAGCCGTGTACTCCGACCTCACGGTCCGCGAAAACGTTGCCTTCTTCGCGCGCTTGTACGGCCTCTCGAACCGACGTGAAGCGGTCGAACGGGCGCTCTCGTTCGTCGAACTCGGTGACCGGGCCGACGACCGTGTGCGGACGCTCTCGGGCGGCCTGGTTCGCCGGGTGAGTCTCGCGTGTACGCTCGTCCACGACCCCGACGTCATCGTCCTCGACGAACCCACCGTCGGGGTCGACCCGGTGCTTCGGGCGTCGATGTGGCGCGGATTCCGCGAGCGGCGTGACGACGGTGCCATCGTCATCGTGTCGACGCACTACCTCGGCGAAGCGACGAACTGCGACCGCGTGTTGTTCTTGCGAGACGGGCGCGCCCTCGCGGTCGACACGCCCGACGCGTTCCTCGCGTCGACGGGGGCCGCCGACCTCGAAAGCGCCTTCCTCGAACTGTTGGGGGAGCGATGAACGGGGCACAGGCGGTCTCGCTCCGAATCCTGATGACGCTTCGGGGAGACAAACGGACACTCGGATTGATTCTCGTCGTTCCCGTGGTCCTCATCTACTTGTTGAGCGAGGTGTTCGAGCGCCCAACCGAAGTCGCGCCGGTACTGCTCGCGGTGTTCGTGTTCATGCTGACCTACATTCTCACCGCAATCGGGTTCCTGCGAGAGCGTCAGGCGGGGACGTTCGAACGCGTCCTCGTCTCACCCATCTCACGGCTGGAACTGGTCTTGGGATACGTCCTCGGGTACGGGTTGCTGGCGACTGCGCTGTCGCTCGTGGTGCTCGGCGCGTCGGTTCACTTCTTCGAACTCGAGTTCGAACACGGGGTTGCGCTCTTCTTTCTCGTCGAATGGCTCGGCGCGCTGTCGGCGCTGGCCATCGGTATTCTCCTGTCGCTGTTCGCCCAAAACGAGTTCCAAGTGATGCAGTTCATCCCCGTCGTCATCTCCCCGCAGATTATCCTCGGTGGCACGTTCATGCCCGTCGAAGACCTGCCGTTCGCACTCGAAGTTCTCGCACGGGTCATGCCGCTTACCTACCTGATTCAGGGAATGAACTACGTCGTTCTCGACGTGGGGAGCGCGAGAGACCTCTGGGTCGCGGTCGTGGCGCTCCTGTTTTTCACCGAACTGTCCGCGATCGCCGCCAACGAGACGCTCCGGCGAGTCCGGTGAGAGTCCGGAGAAATCGCTATATTCCAGTCAAACGTATATCATTAAATGCCACCGCAACCTGGAAGACCGTTTGACTACACGAGGGAGAACATCCGAGGTAGTGTGCCTGCGGAAGCGGGAGTGTACTGGCTTCGAACGAATGACGGTGTCGCGTATATCGGAGAGAGCAATAATCTACAACGCAGATTGTTTGAGCACGCCGAGAAAGACCCTCTGCGATTCCAGTATGACACTGTGCGGTCGTACTGTGAGCGGTACGATTTGGTGAACTACCCGTGGCGATCGCCAAAGTGGATGGCGCATAAGATCGAGAACACCGAATTGAGCCTCTACGAAGACCGGTTCGGTAGGCTCCCCCCGCTGAACCAGAAGCGTAACAACCACCGGACAGACGTACTCGAGAGTGTCATTGAGACGGTGTATCGAGAAGGCAAAAACTGGTGGCCATAAGCGCTCCCCGCTCGTTTCGGGACCCCGGTGAAGAGGCACGGTTTCGATGTGCCGCCGAGGGCGGCTGGTCTCGCTCAACTGGTGTTGCCGATGAGTTCAGGGAGACTCGTCTGGTCAGTTATGAACCACCGTATGCACCGGGGGGAGCTTTGCGTGAACCCGGAGTGAACGAGCATCGATTCTTCTTATACTTAGGATGTCAATGACATCGACCGTGCCAACCGGGTGATCGAATCGGTTGAATTCTATGCACGCTGTTCGCCGATGACGGTGGTGACGGTGCATACATCGAGGCCTTCTTGTACAGCGCACCGAGTTTCGGGTGGTACAGAGGGTCGCCGTTAGCGCTCTCGCGAACGTGCTGTGGATGGTAGTGCTTCAGCTGTAATCCTCGAGGACGGTGCTGGCTATTCGGGAAGAGATCAGTAATAGCCGAGCGGTCGAGCCGGAGCTGGTGGTTGTAGCCGACTACGTCCTCGTTGTTCGAATCGTAGACGACGTGCGAACCCTCGATATCGGCCGAGAGCATGAACAGACGCATGAAGACGCCGTCGCGTCGAACCAGTTTCTTCGCCTGATCGCGGTCGATCCGCAGGTAGCGTTCGTGCTGAGTTATCGTCGAGAACTCGTGTGGCTCCTCGGCGAAGTACTTGCGCGACCAGTCGAACCCGACCTTCTCGCAGACTCGACGCATCACCCACGTGATGACGTGCGGTATCTCGTCTAACTCGAGGTTGACCACGTTCTGCAGTTTCACGTTCGTCGCGGGACCGAGAGCCGCAGGGACGCTATCCGGTCGGTTCTCGTCGGACCACGCGAGTCTCGGCTGTACGCAGACCGGAAGCTTCCGCTCTCCCTCGCCGTAGGCGTTGATGTCGTACTCGAGAAGCGAGTTTACTGTGTCTGCCTCGCGCGGAGACAGGCCCGACTGGTGGAAGCCCATCGAGACTTCCCATGTCTCGGTTCCGTCGTCCTCGAGGCGGGGCACTTCTATCTCGATCTTCGAGATACCGCCGTCGATGTGGTTGTATAGCTGGCGAACCGCCCAGTACGGCGATGACCCGTACTCGTCGTAGAGGAGATCACCACGTGTCTCGTGGGGTGCACTCGCGACGGAGCTCACCGCCGGTCCTCCTCCGCGAGATCGCGGCCGCAGTACTCACAGCGGAAGATGCAGTCGCTGTCGCGGCTACAGGACGGACAGCGAACCGTCATTGCCACCGCTCCGGGTTACCGCCGTGACGACCGGACGCACCGTTCCACGGGTCCGGAATCGGAACGTCGAGACCGCCCGCGGAACCGCGCTGTAGACGGACCAGCGTATCGCACTCGTGACAGCGGTGCGCGCGGTCCTCGCGGTCACCGTAGACGCGGCGGAAGTCGCGGGTGACGTGTGACCCGCAGTTGAGACAGCTGCTCTTTCGGCTCTCCGAGTCGAGCAGCATCATGCCGACCACCCCGTCTGTCCCGCCTGACCGCAAGACAGCGGCGACCCGCGTTCCGTTTCGTGGTGGACTCTTTTTCGGCCCCCGCTCGCGAATATATATACTCGCGATGAGACCAGCCGGTAGAAGTCGTGAGCCGGTCGTTTTCTACATATAGAAAACGCCGAAAATTTGGACGGACCCGACGGGATTTGAACCCGCGACATCTTGGTCCGGAACCAAGCACTCTGTCCACTGAGCTACGGGCCCTCAGCGGGCAGAGCTACACGGCACCGACGTAAAACCGTTGTGGAACCCGCGCCGGCGGCCGATTACGTTCCGGTCGCGTCGGCGTCGACGACGCTGTGTTTCCACGTTCCGCGGGTGAACCACGCCGTGGCCGCAATCGCACCGAGAATCTGCCCGACGGCCATCCCGAGCCAGATGCCCGTCTCGGCGAAGCCGAACTGGAACGAAAGCAGGTAGACGATGGGAACCCGGCCTAACCAGAGCGCGAAAAGCGAGAAGCCGAGGGCGGTCTTCGTGTTCCCCGCGCCGCGGTACGCGCCGAGGACGACCTGGAGAACGCCGATGAAGCCGAACTCGAACGCGCGGATGCGGATGTACTCGACGCCGAGGTCGATAGTTTGGGCGGCCGAGGCCGTCCCGGTCTGGAGGAAGAACGCGACGACGGGTTCGGCGAAGACGTACGCGAGGACGCCGGTGACGAGCATGACGCTCGCGCCGACTTTGGCGGCGAGCCAGACGGCGCTCTCGGCGCGGTCGGGTTTCTTCGCGCCGAGGTTCTGGCCGACGATGGTGTTCGTCGCCCGACCGAGGCCGAGCGCCGGAAGGAACACGAGCGACGTGAGGCGGTTGCCGAGGCCGAACGCGGCGACGACTTCGGGGGTGAACGTGACGACCATCGCGGTGAGGGTGATGAAGCCGAGGGCGGTGGCGGACTGCTCGATGGCGCTCGGGACGCCGATATCGACGATTTGCTTGATGTACTCGAACTGCGGGCGGAAGTCGGCGAGTTGCACGTCGGGGCCGGCGCTCGTCCCGAAGATGACGTAGATGCCGATGACGGTGGCGACGGCGCGCGAGAGGACCGTCGCGTACGCCGCGCCGGCGACTTGGAAGCCGTCGAAGCCCGTGGCGGCGAACAGGCTGGCCTGCAGGCCCTCCATCCCGAGCATCGAAAACAGCGGGTTGGCGTCGAAGCCGAAGATGAACACGGGGTCGATGACGACGTTGATGAGGACGCTGATGAACATCACGACCATCGGGGCGCGGGTGTTGCCGTAGCCGCGCATGAGCGCGGAGAAGACGAAGAAGCCGAAGAGGAACGGCAGGCCGAGGAAGAACACGCGCATGTAGTCGCCGGCGAGGGGGATGACCTGCCCGGCGGTCGCCTCCGAACTCGGGAGGACGGCGAGCATCGCGTCGGTGGCGAAAAAGCCGATGACGCCGACGACGACGGCGATAACGGTGATGAAGGTGAGCGTCTGTCCGGCGACGGTCCCGGCGGAGCCCTCGCTTTTCGCGCCGGTGTACTGGGCGACGAGCGTGCTCCCCGCGACGGTGAAGCCGCCGCCGACGGAGATGAGCAGGAAGATGAGCGGAAACGCGAGGCTGATGGCGGCGACGGCGTCGGTCGAGAGCCGACCGAGCCAGACGGTGTCGGCGAGGTTGTACGCCACCTGGAGGAGTTCGGTGACGATAATCGGCCACGCCAGTTCGAACATCGGGCGTTTGAGGTCGCCCTCGGTGAGGGAACCGCCTTCGGGGAGGGACACTGAACAGGTGAGACTCGCGGAGACCGTTTGAAACCGTCGATTAGCGTCTTCGAACGTGGGTGCGTCCCGGCACCGAACGAGCGCGACTGGTCGAGTCGCGACGGGGCGGCCGTCCGCACGAGCGGCGACCGCGGCTCACCGGAGCGGGTGGCGTCGCGAGAAACGGTGGGTGGTTGCAGTTCGTCGCGTTACGGCGCTTCGCCGGTCTCGATGGCGAAGTCGGCCTTCGGGTAGGCGACGCAGGTGAGCGTGTAGCCGTTGTCCATCTCCTCGTCGGAGAGCGTCTCCTGGGTGTAGTGCGTGATGTACTCTTCGGCCGGGCCGTTGGTAATCTTCGCGGCACAGGAGACGCACGAGCCCTGCCGGCAGGCGTACGGGAGGTCCATCCCGGCGTCTTCGCCCTGGTCGAGCACCGTCTCGTTGCTCGCCAGTTCGATGGTCTCGCCCTGCTTGACGAACTCGACTTCGAAGTACTCGACTTCGTCTTCGGGCATGTCGGCGGGGCTTGGTTCTTCCTCCGCTTCCTCGCCTTCGAGTTCGGCGCCCTCTTCGCCGGCTCCGACCGCGGCGACGCCGCCGCCGCCCCCGATAGAACGGTTCATCGGCTCGGGGAAGTCGGTCTCTGCGACGGTCGCCGCGCGGCGTTCGAGGACCTCCTGTGTGATGTCGGCGGTCGGCTCCCAGCCGGTGCCCTTCGAGTAGTGCAGGGCGACGACGAGGAGTACCAGGACCAAACCGGCCCCGACACCCACCAGACTGATGACTGCCATACCGGCGGATATGGAGGGAGGGGTTAAGGAAATTGTGATTGTGGCGGCACCCGCGGGCGGTCGATTTCGCCCCCGAAACGCGGGTCTCGCGGAGGTTCCCACAGTATCGAGGGCGCGCACGTCGTCCGCCGCGGCCGACCCGAAGGCGGTTCGGCGGGGACAACCGCGTCAGTTCACGACCGCAGAAGCGGGTCAGTTCACGGCCGTAGCAGGCCGGTTCGCGACCGCGTCAGTCGTCCTTCCGAGCGACCTCGTGGCGGCCGAAGCCGTACCGGAGCCGGTTGGCGAGGCGACGGGAGAACCGGTCGTCGGCGCGGGAGCCGAACCGCTCGGCGAGCGACTGGTAGATGAGCGGGACCGGGACCTCCTGTTCGAGCGCCTCCTGGACCGTCCACGTGCCCGTCGAGCCGCCCGCGACGTGGTCGTCCACGTCGCCGAGGTCGCTTCCCTCCTCGCGGAACGCCTCCTCGCAGAGTTCGAGAAGCCACGAGCGGATGACCGCGCCGTTGTTCCACGTCTTGGCGACCGATTCGAGGTCGAGGTCGTAGCGGCCCTCGGCGAGCAGTTCGAAGCCCTCGCCGTACGCCTGCATCAGCGCGTACTCGACGCCGTTGTGGACCATCTTCACGTAGTGGCCGGAGCCGGAGTCGCCCATGTGGCCGTGGCCGTCCGGGCCGGTCGCCACGGCGTCGAAGACGGGGGTCAGTTCGTCGTAGGCCCACTGCGGGCCGCCGACCATGAGCGAGAAGCCGAGGTCGGCACCGGCGGGGCCGCCGGAGGTCCCGCAGTCGAGGTAGGCCGCCGAGCACGCCTCGGCGCGCCGCACGGACTCCTCGAAGTGGGAGTTGCCGCCGTCGACGACCACGTCGTCGCCGTCGAGGTGCGGGTCGAGGTCGTCGAGCGTCGCGTCCACCGCGTCGCCCGCGGGAACCATGAGCCAGATTCGCTTGTCGTCGCCGAGTCGGTCGGCGAGGTCGGCGACGCTGTCCGCGGGTTCGGCACCCGCGTCGGCGGCCGCCGCGACGGCTTCCGCCGAGAGGTCGAAGGCCACGACCTCGTGCCCGGCATCGAGCACTCGGTCGACTACGATGCGCCCCATCCGGCCGAGGCCGATGACGCCTAGTTGCATGCGTCGGCATCGTCCGCGGGGGGTGGTAGTGGTTGTGGTTTGGCGCGTGCGCGGCCGTCCGCCGAGGCGGCACTCCTAGAGCCGCCCCCGCGTTCAGAGCCGTGCCAAGAGCGCCTCGGCCAACCGGTCGCCGGCGTCGTCGTCGGTTCGGAAGAACAGTTCCGGCTCGATGAGTTCGACTTCGAGGAGGTAGAAGTCGTCGCCGCGCTCCACGCCGTCGACGCGGGCGTACAGCGGCGGGTCGCCGCCGAGGTGGGCCGAGACGGCGTCGACGACGCGCCGAGCGTTGTCGAGGAGCGTCTCGCTCGGCACCTCGACGTGGACGCTCCCCCCGTGTTTCTCTTGGACGCGGTAGTCGCCGGGTTCGGGTCGCTTGACGACCGCATGGCTGAACTCGTCGCCGAAGAAGACGAGCGACCACTCGCCGTCTTCGATGTCCGGCGCGAACTCCTGAACCAGCACGTCTTTCTCCGCCACGAGGTCGTCCACCCACGGCTGGGCGGCGGCGGCCTCCGCGCGACTCAGCTGTCTCGTCTCGAACGCGCCCGCGCTCACGGCGGGCTTGACGACGAGTTCGTCCCAGCCCCGCCTCTCGAAGACGGCTTCGAGGGACACGTCGTCGCCGCGTTCGACGTACTCGGTCGGAAGGGTCGAGACGCCGGCGTCGGCGAGGTCACGCAGGTAGAACTTGTGGCTGTTCCAGTCGAGCGTCGCCGTCGGGTTCCACACCGCGCAGTCGGCGTCGGACAGTCGGTCGACCCACGCGGCATACGCCGCCGGACGCCGGTAGTAGTCCCAAATCGACCGGACGACCACGGCGTCAAATCCGTCCCAGTCGACCGACTCGTCGGACCAGACGACCGGTTCCGCGGTCACGCCGCGCTCCCGGAGCGCCGCGAGAAACGAGGCGTCGTCATCGACGAGTCCGGGGAGGTCCGCGGCGGTGGCGAGTGCGATGGAAGTCACGGCGGTGGATGATAGACATCGGGCGATAAGGGTTCTGTAACGCTCGGAGCGTCCGCCGCGACCCTCCGCGTTGCGGCCGCGGTCGGTCGGCCTCGCGCCCGCAGACGCCGACGTTTTTACCGCCCCGCGCGACGGTCGCGTATGGACGAACGCATCCACGAGCACGCCGCGGTGCTCGTCGACTGGAGCGCGCGAATCGAGGCCGGCGACGACGTGGTCGTCTCCGTCGGCGAGGGGGCCCACGACCTCGCGGTCGCCGTCGCCGACGCCCTCGGCGAGCGCGGCGCGAACGTCGTCACGACGTACGCCTCCGAGGAGGTCCAGCGGGCGTACCTCCGCGCGCACGACGGCGACTTCGAGCTTCCCGAACACGAACTCGCCCTCTACGAGGCCGCCGACTCGGTGCTCTTCCTCGGCGGCACCCGCAACACGGCGGCGACCGCCGACGTGCCGACCGCGACGCGGCAGGCCTACGGCCGCGCCACGAGCGAGGTCAAAGAGGCGCGCATGGACACCGACTGGGTGTCGACGGTCCACCCGACCCGCGCGGCGGCCCAGCAGGCCGGCATGTCGTTCGAGGAGTACGCCGACTTCGTCTACGACGCGATTCTCCGCGACTGGTCGGAACTCGCCGAGGAGATGGCGAACATGAAAGACGTGCTCGACGCCGGCTCCGAGGTCCGCATCGTCAAGGCGGACACCGACCTCACGATGTCCATCGAGGGCCGGACCGCCGTCAACTCCGCGGCCTCGGTCGCCTACGACTCCCACAACCTCCCGTCGGGCGAGGTGTTCACCGCGCCCGTCGAAGACGCCGTCGAGGGCGAGGTGTTCTTCGACGTGCCGATGACGCTGGAGGGCCAGCGCGTCGAGAACGTCCGCCTGACGTTCGAGGGCGGCGAAGTCGTCGACTTCTCCGCGGGCGCGGGCGAGGACGCGCTCGCCGGCATCCTCGACACCGACGAGGGCGCGCGCCGACTCGGCGAACTGGGAATCGGCATGAACCGCGGCATCGACCGCTTCACCGACAGCATCCTCTTCGACGAGAAGATGGGCGACACCGTCCACCTCGCGGTCGGCCGGGCCTACGGCGCGTGCCTCCCGGAGGGCGAAGACGGGAACCAATCTGCGGTCCACACGGACATGATAACCGACATGAGCGAGGACTCCCGCATCGAGGTCGACGGCGAGGTCGTCCAGCGGAACGGCACGTTCCGGTGGGAAGACGGGTTCTGAGCCCTCTCTGAGGCGTTTTCTGACGCAGACCGCGGTGGGCGGTTGAGACGATTAAGATACCATGACATGTGGTAACTCTACGCTTACTAAAACCGCGTGGTGACGTAGCTCCGGCTATGGCACGATTCGTCCGAACGAGGCGACGGTTCCTCGAACTGGCAGGCAGTGGTGCGGTGGTGGGAATCGCCGGCTGTCTCGGTGGGGGCGGCGGCCAGCAGGAAACGGAGACGGAAGCGACGACCGAAGCGGCCGACGACGACCACGACGAGGAGCGTCCGGAGGGCGTCTCCGCCGAGGAGTTCGTACGCGGCCCGGTCCCCGAACCGTACCGGACCGCGCTCTCGCAGGCGAACGAGCGACGGGACCCAGACGACCTGTTCACGAAGGAGGCGGTCAAGTTCCAAGAGGCGGACGACGCCGTCGAGGCGGGACTCACGGAGGCGGGGCGGAACTGCGGCAACTGCGCGGAGTACATCCCCGACAAGAACGGCGACGGCTTCGGTGCCTGCGCCAAGGTCGAGGGCTACATCGGCCCCGAAGACTGGTGTTCGCTCTGGGAGTCTATCGAGGAGGCCGAGGCCGAAGCCGAAGAAGGCGAGGACGGAGGCGAGACCGCGTCCGTCGTCTGAGGTTCACTCCTGAGCCACGCCGATGTTCTTCAGCGACCCGCCGCACCGCGGACAGACCTGTTCGTAGACGCCGTGGCCCGAGCGGTAGCCGCACGCGGCACACTCGTACCGCGCGCGCTCGACGAGCGTCGTCGGTTCGGCCTCGACGAGCGTCTCCGTCCGGCGTTCGACCAGCGCCTCGGTCCGGCGCTCGACCAACTCCGCCGGGGGTCGTTCGACGAGGTCCGTCGGCTCGGGGCCGACCAGCGCCCGTGATTTGGCTTTGACGAGGTCTACAGGCCCGCGAGTGTCGATATCCTTGCTCATGTCACTGTGTACGCTGTGTCAGATGTTAACTCTTACCGGCACGCTCCGTTCTCCCTGACGACGCCGAATTCGGCCGTTTCGCCCCGATTCGGTGGGTTCGGTCCCGAGACGCGCTTTCGACGTACTTTTTATCCGCGACCGTTTTCATCCGCGCATGGCAGAATTCATGGTCGTCGTCGCCGACCCCGACTCCGGTGCGACCTACCAAGTCGACGTCGAAGGACAGGACGCAAACCGATTCCTCGGCCGCGACCTCGGTGACGAGGTCGACGGCGCGGCCGTCGGTCTCGACGGCTTCACGCTCGAACTGACGGGCGGTTCGGACAAGGCCGGCCGACCGATGCACCCCAACGTCCCCGGCGGCGCGCTCAAGGAAATCCTCGCCGAAGACGGCATCGGCTACAAGCCGTCCCGCGACGGCGAGCGCAAGCGCGTCACCGTCCGCGGCCGCGAGGTCTCCGGCGAGACCGTCCAGATCAACGCGAAGGTCGTCGCCGGCGAGGGCGACGTCGCCGCCGCCTTCGGCGAGGGCGACGACGAAGAAGCGGACGAATAACGCCGTCTCACTCCTCTCTTCCCCGTGCCAGAGCAACTGCCCTCCGACCATCCGTCGGTCCAGACGTTCCGCGCGAACATCGCCCGCAGTGGCGGCACCCGCCGTCCCTGCCTGCGCGTCCCCGACGACGTGCTCGCCGCCGACGGCGATTTCGTCCGCCTCCATCTCGGCGGCACCGCCTATCACGCCCGCCTCTCGGCCGACGCCTCGGGGCTCGTGATTCGCGGCGCGTACGACAACAAGCGCCTCGCCCGCACCCCGAACGGCGGCGAGAACCGCCTCGTCGAGTGGTGCCGCGAACACGACCGGGCCGATGGCGACGCCGTCGAACTCGATGAACTGGACGACGGCTACCAGTACGGCCTCCGGGTTCCCGGGGTCCGACAGGTGTACCGCATCACCGAGCGCCCGAACGACTCGCTTTCGAGCATCGCCGAGCAGTTCGGCCTGTCCGACGAGTGACCGGTCGGGCTCCGAGACACGCCGCTTTTACGCGCCGACCGCACTAGGCGGGGTATGAGCAAGGTAACGGAGTACCTCGCAGGCGAGCGTCTCGACGACGTGGCGCTCTATCTCACCCACGAGTACCTCGACAGCCAGGGCAAACTCCCGAACATGGGCGTCGAAGTCGAAAACGGCTACGTGCTCGTCGTCCCCGGCGACGACGGCCGACGGGCCTTCGCGGCCGGAACCGGCATGGACGCCATGGAGTTCGCCCAGACCGCCATGGGCAACGACGGCGACATCGACGACGACCTCAGCGGCGGCACCTGCCCCGAGGCGGCCGCCGAGGAGAACCACGAGGTGAAGTTCATCTTCTCGTTCGCCGAGGCGCAAAACGAGGAGGTCGGCGGCATCTACGAGGAGGGCGACGTGGTCCACGCCTACGCCAAATGTACCTGCGGCACGACGTACTCCGACCGCTGGGTCGTCGACGACGCGTAACCGCCCGATTCGGGTTCGAAGCTAGTTTTCGGGGGGGTCGACGCGAACGCTAGCGCTCGGTCTCGACGCCTTCGTCGTCCTCGTCGTCGGCCGCGGCTTCCGCTTCCGCCTTCTCGACCGCGTCGGCGACCTGTTCGAACGCTCGGAGGATGACGCGCTTCGTCGTCGCGCCCTGCGTCGTCCAGTGGTGGGCGTAGTCGAGCATGTCGTCGTAGATATCGGGCTTACAGCCGGCGGCCTTCGGGTGGCCGCCGCCGTTGACGAGGTCGGCGACCTCGTGACAGCGCTCGAAGTCGTCGGAGCCGCGGATGGAGGCGCTCCCGGCGGGCTTGACGACGACCGCCGCGTCCGCTCCCGCCTCGCGGAGGGCGTCGGCGACCTCGTTTTGCGAACATCGGCCGTAGGTGATGCCGACGGTCCAGTCGCCGACGGTCTTCAGGTCGGCGCGGTCGACGGCGGCCTGAATGAGGTTCTCCTTTTCGACGCGGCGGTGGGCGATGTACTCCTCGACGACCGGCGGGAGGTCCGCGCCGTACGCGCCGACGACGGCGACGTACTCCTCTTTCGAGGTCCAGTAGGCGTAGTCCGCGAGGTCCTGACTCCGCTCGTCTTCGTTCAGCCAGAGGTCGTGGTCGCGGGTGACCGCCGCGAGCTCCGAAAACCGCTCGTCGAACTCGTAGTCGAGTTCGCGGAGCGTCACGTCGGTCGAACACTCCTCGTCGGACTCGCCGACGACGAGGTCGACGCCGGCCCCGCGGACCGCTTCGGCGACTTCCGGCTTCCACTGGTGGTGGTCGTACCAGTGAATCTCGCCCGCCGTCTCGACGAGCGCGGTGAGCTCCTCTTCGACGTACTCGAACTTGTCCGGACAGAGGTCGCAGACGTACACTTCGACGCCCTCGGGGGCGTAGTCGGCGACGCGCTGAAGGTCGTCTTCGAGCGAGTACGGACTCGACCCCATCAGCGCGACCGGCGATTTCGGACGCTCGTCCTCGTCGCCCTCGTCGAGGGCGGGTTCGTCGTCGTCTTCGTCATCGTCGCCTTCGTCGTCCGCGAGTTTCTCCTCGATGCGTTCCTCGAAGTCGGCCACGTCGAGGGCGGCGTCGTACGCCTCCCGGAGGAGGGCGACACAGCCGAGGCCGTCGGCGTCGGTGTCGGTGACGACCGCGACCGAGGCGTCTTCGAGTTTCTCCTCGGCGCGCTCTTCGGCGCGTTCCTCGTCGAACGACTCGGGGTAGAAAAACCCGGCACCGGGGAGCACGGACTTGCGGGGGAGCGAGAGCCGAGAACTGTCGATGAGCTCGTCTTCCATACGCCGAACTCGGGCGCGACGGGGAAAACTCCTCCCGATTCGGTCGCCTCGTCGCTCAGGCGGCCTCGTCGCTCAGGCGGCCTCGTCGCTCAGCAGGGAGTCCGTCGTCCCCGCTTCCAACTGGCGGACCGTCAGCACCGGCACCGGGCAGGTCCGGACGACGCGCTCGGCGACGCTCCCGATGAGAAACCGGTTCTCGCCGTGTCGGCCGCGGGTGCCCATGGCGACGGCGTCGGCGTCCACCTCGCGGGCGTAGTTCGAAATCTCGGCCGCGGGGCGGCCCTCCCGCACCGCGACGGTCACCTCGCGGTCGGTCGCGGCCTCGACCTCGGCGAGCGCCTCCTCGCCGCGTTCGGTGAGCGCGTCGCGCATCTCGTCGCGGAGTCGGTCCGGCGCGGTCTCCACGTCGCCGGCGTCGATGACGTACAGCGCATGGACCGACGCGTCGAACCGCTCTGCGAGGTCGACGGCGACGCTGACCGCCCGGCGGACGCTCGCCGAGCCGTCGGTGGCGATGACGATGGTGTCGAACATGTCCACGGGTTCTCGGCGCGGCGGCATAAAACCAGTCTGGGGCGGCCGGCCGGCGGGACCGTGGGGTGAGTTTTTTGTCGTCCCCCGACGCAGGTGGGGACATGTCACCGCGCCCGCTCTCTATCGACCTCGTTCTCGTGCCGGTCGACCAAAGCGAGGAGGCGACACGCGCGGCGGAGTACGCCGCCGCCGTCGCGGCCGAGTACGACGCCGCGGTCCACGCCGTCCACGTCCTCGGCGAGGACGTCGTCCGCGCCATAGAGCAGGGCGTGGTCGACGAGGACGCCGTCGCCGAGGACAGCAAGGCCGTCACCGACACGATTTCGGCCCTCGCCGAGACCGCCGACGTTCCCGTCACCACGTCGGTCGCCTACGGCTTCTCGCGGACGAGCAAGCTCCGCCACCCCGGAAGCGTCGTCCTCGACACCGCAGAAGAACTCGACGCGGACTTCATCGTCGTGCCCCGAGAGCCCGTCTCGGGCGACCCCGGCGAAGTGCTCGCCAAGGCCGCCGAGTACGTCCTCCTGTACGCCAGCCAGCCCGTGCTTTCGGTCTGAATCCTGAATCGGGGGTCGCTCGCCGCCGCCCTCAGCCCCCCTCCTCGTCCGGCGGCTCTGCGAGCCGGATGGTCATCTCCAGTTCGAAGCTCTCGGCGTCGCTCGTCTCGAAGCCGACGGTCTGGTAGAGGCCGACCGCCGCGCGGTTCCACCGCTCGACCGTGAGCCACACCTTCTCCACGCCGGACTCCCGGCCGTAGCCGAGAAGCGCCTTGATGAGCCGCGTGCCGATTCCGGCGCGCTGGTAGGTCTGGTGGACGAAGATGGCGAGTTCGTAGGCGTCGCCGTCGGGGACGAGCGTCGCGTGGCCGGCCACCTCGTCGCCGTCCCACGCGATGACGTTCAGGCAGTCCTCGTCGAGGATGTTCTCCAGCCAGTCGCGGATGCGGTCCTCGCGGCCCGGTGGGATGCCCTGCGCGCGGTCCGAGGGGTCGAACGCGTCGTACATCTCGACGAGCGCCTCCAGTTCCTCGTCGGAGCCGTCGTGCGCGCGCACCTCGATGGTGCGGTCCTCCCTGTCGGTGAACGACAGCGGCGGCGCGTCGTAGGGGTCGGCGACGGCGTCGGAGAACGTTCGGTCGCTCATCGTACCAGAGTGACGGTCACGTGGGAGTTCAGGAGGACGAACTCCGCGATGTTGCCGATCTGTATCTTCCCCATCGGGCTCGTCTCGCCGCCGCCGAGCACCAGTTGGTCGAACCCCTCGTTCTCGGCGAGGTCCACGAGGGCGCTCCCCGGGTCGCCGTCGAGCGCGCGGACGGTCGCGTCGACGCCGCGCTCGTCGAGCAGTTCCGTCACCCGCGCTTCCATGTCCTCGCGCGAGCGCTCGCCCGACGGGTTGTCGACGATGGCGACCGTGAGGTCGTCGCCGACCTCGGCCGTCCGTTCGACCGTCGTTTCGAGCGCGCGCATGGAATCGTCGCTGCCACCGATTCCGAGCAGTACCTTCATGATTCCCAATCTCGCGGGCGCGATAGAAAACCCTTACCCGGAAACGGGGGGCGACACCCCCGTCGGCGGGGGACCGAACATCGCGGAACCCTTTTCGGCCGTGCCGCGGTAGCCCGCGGTATGACAGACGAGTCCGACGAGTTCGAGACGGGCGCGAGCGACGCCGAGGAGACGGCTCGCCCCGACGCGGACTCCCGAGCGGCGGCGGACGAAGCGGCGGCAGACGCGGAGCCCGAGACTTCGGCGGCGGCGACCGCGGAATCGACGGGTGCGGAATCGACGGACGCGGCCGGAGGAGATTCCGGCCCGGACGCCGAAGACGCGGTTCCCGAGGACGTCCAGAAGTACGCCCGGTTCAAGAAGGTCGACGGCGCGCAGTACGACCGCGTCAACGACTTCCTCCGCGAGCGGACCTACGTGACGGCCCGCGAGTGGGCAATCGCGCGGCTCTGTGCGGACTTCCGAACCGAGACGGGCGTCGAGATGACGAAAATCGGGAACAACCTCCCAGAACTCGTCCCCTTCATGACCGACACCTACACGCCGCAGGCGGTCAATCAGGCCCGTTCCGCGTTCCGCGACAAGGTCCGGAAGTCGGGCGCGACGTTCCTCTACGGCGCGATGTCGGGTTTTTTCACGGCCGAGGAGCTCGACGAGATGATGTACGAGGTGACGGAAATCGCCAAGTTCCTGCTCGAAGTCGAGGGCGTGGACCTCTCGGTCGAAGAGGAACTCGAAGCCGAAGAGCGTATTTCGAGCGTCATGCGCGAGGTGCGCGAGGCGAGCACCGACCTGCGGAAAGAAGAGCTGTCGGACGAGGAGTGACGCCCCGCGGCCCGTGCGACTTCGACCCGGCGCTGACTCCCCGAACCGACGCCGCGCCGACTCGAACTCAGGGGAAAAGCGGGTCTGGCTCCGACTGGACTAACTCGACGCGTCGGTCCGCGTCGACCGGTCGAACGTAGAGGCGGAGTTCGCCCTGTTCTCGCGCCGTCGTCGCCATCGCGGCCACCTCGTCCAGCCCGTAGTACAGCGGGACGACGACGGCTTTCGATGACGCGGCGTCCTGTACGACGGAGACGACGAACACGGTGTCGCCCTCGCGGGCGCGGTAGACGTCGTAGCGGCCGAATTCGGCAGATTCGACCCACGACGACAGCGCGTCGAACTCGCCTCCGGGGACGAGCACGTCGAAGCCGACGCGCTCGGTCGCCTCGGGCAGGTTCGCCGGCGGCAACACCGTCACGTCGCCGGGATGGACCACGAGCGTCTCCCACCCCTCGGCTTCGTACTCTGCCGCGGTCGCCTCGGCGTCCTCTACGACCGTCTCCCAGAACGACAGCAACCCCGTGAGTTCGGATGATTCGTCCGCGTCCGGGTCGCGGTCTCGCGGTGGCGTCCGCTCGTCGGTCATGCGTGTCACGCACTCTGGGAGTCGGACGGGAAAAGGATTCGCCTGCATCGGGGCGTCGTCCGGCTCCCGACCGACGCTCTGACGCCCCGACGCCCCGGCGACGACGGAACAGCTATCTGTCCGCCTGCCGACAGTCGGCCCGATGCGCCGGTCACTTCGGGCGGTCCTCGGGTCGCTCCAGCTCCCCGTCGCCGGTTCCGGGGTCGCCCTCCTCGCGTTCGTCTGGTGGACCGCCGTCACGATGCCCCCGCCACCGCCCGGAAGCGACGGCTTCGCCCACGGGCTCGCGGGCTTTTTCCTCCTCGTGTTCGGGGTCGTCGGCTTCGCCCTCCTCGCGAGCGGCCTGCTCATCCCGCCGGGACCGGGTTACGGCGTCCGGTTCACTCGCAGACAGCGCTGGCTGTTCGCCTACGCGCTGGTCGCGCCGGCGCTCGCCGTGGGCGGCTTCCTCGCGACCGTCGTCCTGTCGGCCGCGCTCGGCGGCCTCGCCGGGTCGGCAGTCTCGCTCGTCGCCCTGACCGCGCCGCTTGCGGTGCTCGTCGGCGTCGGCTGGAGGGGCGCGCAGGTCGCGGCCGCGCGGCTCTGAGGGTTCGGGGCGCAGTCGCGCTCAGTCGCGGACGTTCTCGCCCGCGACCGCGCCGAACTCCTCGCCGTCCCAGACGAACTCGCCGCGGAGCATCGTCCACTCGGGGAAGACGCCGGTGTGACCCTCGAACGGCGTCCAATCACAGTTCGAGTGGAGGTCAGCCCCGCGAATCTCGCGGGCGACGTCGAGGTCGTACAGCGCGAGGTCGGCGTCGGCGCCCGCCTCGATTCGGCCCTTGCGCGGCAGGTCGAACACCTCGGCGGGGTTCGCGGCGACCACGTCGCGGACGCGCTCGGCGGTGAGGTCGCCGGCGACGACCGCGCCGAGAAGCAGGGGAACCATCGTCTCGACGCCGGGGACGCCGCTGGGGGCGTCGAGGAGCGACTGTTCTTTCTCCTCGCGCGTGTGCGGCGCGTGGTCCGTGGCGACCACGTCGATGCGGCCGTCGGCGAGGCGCTCGAACATGGCCTCGCGGCGCGTCTCGGAGCGGAGCGGCGGGTTCATCCGGCCGTAGGTGCCCAACTCGGCGAGGTCGTCGCGGGACAGAAACAGGTGGTGCGGCGTCGCCTCGCAGGTCGCGCCGCCGTCGCGGGCGGCGTCGACGCCCTCGGGCGTGCTCGTGTGGGCGATGTGAATCTGCGCGCCGGTCTCGCCGCCGACGCGGACGGCGCGCTCGACGGCGACCGCCTCGGCCTCGGCGGTGCGGTAGGCGCTCCACGCGTCGGCGTCGGCGTCGCGGCCGACCCCGCCGAGGTCGCCCTCGATGGCGGACTCGTCGAACAGGTCGGCGTCCTCGGCGTGGACCGTGACGGGCACGCCCGCCTCGCCGGCGCGCTCCGCGGCCTCGGCAAACAGGTCGGCCTCGATGCCCATGTCGCCGGTCGAGTCGGCGAGGAACACCTCGCCGAGGGCGAAAAGCGGCCGGTCGAACAGGCTGTCGGGGTCCCAGTCGGCGGTGACGCCGCCGTTGATGCCGTAGTCGATACAGGCGTTCGCCGCGCGTTCTGCCTTCGCGTCGAAGCCCGCGCCGTCGGTCGTCGTCGGGTCGGTGTTCGGCTGGTCGGCGACGGTCGTCACGCCGCCGGCGGCGGCGCTCCGCGCGCCCGTCTCCCACGTCTCCTTGTGCTCGAAGCCCGGTTCGCGGAAGTGGACGTGCACGTCGATAGCCCCCGGCAGAAGCAGGTTCCCTTCGGCGTCGACGGTCTCCTCGTCGGCGACGGGGTCGAGGTCGCCGACCGCCTCGACGGTCCCGTCCTCGACGCGGACGTCGACGGCGCGGCCGTCGGCCAGCGTCGCGTTCTCGATTCGCATACGAGGGGGTGCGACGCGCCGGGTGCTAAGTCCGGCGGTTCGGGTAGTAAGGGGACCAGTGGTTCGGGGAGTGATGGCTCCGGCGGTTCGGAGAGCGGTCGCGGCCGGCCGCATCGCCCGGCTGTCGGCCGCGTCCCGCGTCGCTCACGCGAGGTCGGCCGCGTCTTCGACGCGCGTCTCCGCGTCGCCGACGAAGACGGCTTCGAGGGCGTCGCAGACCGCGTCCGGACTCGCCGGGCCGCCGGCGTCGGCGACGCTCCCCACCGAGTCCGGGTCGAAGGGAACCTCGATGGCCTCGTAGACGGGCGCGAGCACGTCGGCTATCTCGCCGCGGTCGGCGACGACCACCACGCCGGAGACGAGCGCGCTCCCCTTGCGGACCCGCTGGGCGAGACCGCAGAGCTTTCCGCCCGCTTGGACCGAGTGGTCGCCGGGGCAGTACGAGTTCGGCGGTTCGCCCCGCCGCGCGGGGACGCCGAGGGTCCGCAGGGCGCGGACGACGGCGGTCGTTCCGGCCTCGTACCGCGCGTCGAGGCCGCTCCGGGCGTCGTCGAGCGGGAGCGCGTGGGCGAACGCGACGGTGGTTCCTGTGTAGGCTACGGCCCGGCCACCGACCGAGCGCTCGACTGGGGGGAAGCCGCGCTTTTCGGCGGCGGCGACGGCCTCGTCGTACCGCGGGGCGCGGGTGTCGCGCCTGCCGAACGCGAGCTGTCGGTGCGGCGTCCACGCGCGGAACGCCGGTTCGCCCGTCTCGCCCGCCTCGCGGAGCATGGCCGCGGTGACCCCCCGGTCTGCGTCCCGGTCGGGCCCGCGGCCGCGGATGACGCGCATGCCCGAGAGAAACACCCCGACGTACCTAAGCGCACCCGTCCCGTCCCGACGACCATGTTGCGACTGCCGCGGTCGGTGCTCGCGCGCTTCGAGCGCTTCTCGCTCTACAACTCGCCGTATCCCGCCCACGACGGCGGCTGTGCAATCGACCTCTACGTCGCCGACGACGACCCGGTGGCCCGCTCGCCCGTCGCGGGGGTCGTCCGCGAGACGCGGACCGTCCGCGCGCCCGACAAGCCCTACGCCCACGACGACGAGTACCTCGTGCTCGTGGACGTCGACGCCGACGCCACCGGACTGGACTGGCTCGGCGACCCCGACGACGACCCCCGCGACGGACTGGTCGCGCGAATCCTCCACGTCGACCCCGGCGTCGACGCGGGCGACGAACTCGCCGCCGGCGACCCGCTCGGGCGTCTCGTCCGCTCCGGCTTTTTCGCCCCGTGGGTCTCGAACCACGTCCACCTCGGCTTCCGGGCCGCTGACGCGAACCACCACCGCGCCCGCGGGTCGCTCCCGGTCTCGCCCGGCGTGACCGTCTCGCCGCTCGACTGGGACGGGACGGGAACCGTCGTCGAGACGGCCGAGACGTTCGTCGTCCTCGACGCCCCTGACCGCGCCGACGCGGGGGTCGGACCCGACGAGTTCGTCGGCCTCGCCAGCGACGAGGGCGTCGCCCTCGACGGCGGGCTCGCCCACTACGGCTTCGGGGGCACGCTCTCGTCCGTCGAAGACGGGCAATCGCTGTCGCTCCTCGGCAAGCGAGTCGGCCGGGCCGCCGGCCGCGACGTTCCGTGGGCCGACTTCGACGTACTCGTCGACGGCGTTCGAGTCACTGGGTTGTCACTATTCGCGTCCCGCGTCGACTTCGGGACCAAGGTCGTCTGTTCCGGCCACGACTTCGCCGTCGGCGACGAGGTGTCGGTCGCGATTCGCCCCAGCGCCGACCCGATTCGACTCGATTGACTCCGAAGAAAACATTTATAATTGACATGAATGTGCTGGTCGGAGGCGACTGAATGGACCCTCTATTTTGAGGTTCCTTTTTAAACACCTTTACTATGAAAGGATTAGTCTCCGCAAAAAATATCCTTCGCTCGCCCGTATTTTTCTCCGTTTGTGAGACTCGACAGACGAACGTGTGCCGTCGTTTCGGTTTTCGACGTAGCCGTCGGCTCCCCTCCGCGATGACTGACGACCACGCCAGTGGGTACGAGGTCGAACTCCGTCACCCGCTGGCCGGGGCCTCCCCCGACGGGACGTTCGAGGACCCCGAGTTCGAGCTCACGTTCGTCGGCGGTGTCCCGGTGACCGACGAGCCGGTTCCGTACTTCGTCGCCCGCGGGAGCGACCGCGAGACGCTCGACGACCTGCTCGACGACCACGCGAGCATCGACCGCTTCGAACCGATATCCGACGGTCCAGAGGGTCGGCTCTACCGCTGTGAGTGGGCGACCCACGACGGCGACATCATCTCGGCAATCCGCGAGTGCGACGGCATCGTCCGGCGGATGGTCGGCACGAGATACGGCTGGTCGCTGTCGGTGTACTTCCCGTCGAACGAGCTGACTACCCGGTTCCACGACGCCTGTCTCGCCCGCGACATCGACATCGACGTGCGCCGCGTCGAACCGGCCCGCCTCGACGAGCGCCACCCCCCGAACACCGGTCTCTCGGAGAAACAGCTGACGGCGCTTCGGCTCGCCTTCGAACGGGGCTACTTCGAGACGCCGAAAGAGACCGGCCTCGACGACATCGCGAGCCGGTTGGGTATCACCGAGCAGGCGCTCTCACAGCGGCTTCGCCGGGCGCTCCGGAACCTCGTCGGGTCGGCGATAGACGACCTCGAACGCGACTCACGGTACGAGTGAAGAGCCGACGATGAGTGCAGAGCCGACGACGCGTCAGAACGGGACCGTGGTGGGACGCGGCAACCGGGCGCGAGATGCCACGGTGGGAGTCGATTTCGCCACCGGAACGGAGCGACCTGCGGCCCCTCCGGCGGTGCGCCCGCGTGGGGGGTGCCACCGACGCATATCGGTACGCCGATTCTAGTAATATATCTGACCCTTGTGTGGACAATCGGTATTTAAACAGCGTCGAAGTAATCGAGATACGCCGAGGCGAACGCCCGGAGTTCGTCGTACGTCGGCGGCGACCCGTTTCTGACGAAGTGTCCCGCGACCGCGATGCCGACGACGAGCGACTCCGCGCGGCCGAGGTCGAGGACGTGCGCGAGCGCGAGTCCCGCGTTGAAGTGGTCGCCCGAACTCGTCGTCAACACCGGGTCGTCCGTCCGGGGGACGCCGACGGTCGCGGTCCCCTCGTCGTCGACGAGGTGCGCCGCTTCGATGCCGTGGCCCGCGAACCGGCTGACGCCGAGGTGGTCGAACGCCGCCCGCGACTCGCGGCCGAAATCGCCGCTCTCGACGCCCGCCAGTCGCGCGAGATAGCTCGTCTCGTAGCGGTTCGCCGAGACGACGACGCGCACCGCGTCGTCCAGCGCCGACACCTGTTCGACGCCCGCGTCGACCACCTCGGGCTCCCGTTTTCTGAGGTCACCGGGGTCCAAAAGCAGTGTCTCCGGCGGGTCCGACAGCGTCGGCCACAGCTCCTCGCGGAGGCCGCGGGCCACGTCCGGTAGCTCGGGCATCTCCGACCAGTAGCCCATCCCGACGAGCTCGGTCCCGTCGACCAGTTCGGCCAGTCGGTCGAGGCCGACCCGCGACTCGATTCCGGCCCAGTCGAGCGTCATCAGCGCGCCGATTTCGGTGAGCATCAGCTTCCCGTCGCCGAACTCGACGGCGTCGGTGTAGCCCGGCGACCCGAGCGTCTCTAAGGGGAGGTGGCCGAACTCCTCGGCGAACGGCGCTTCGACCGGGTCGCCGAGACAGCCGACGACCCCGGGGTCGAACCCCAGTCGGTCGAAGGCGCGCGCGAGGTGGCTCACGTGGCCGCCGGTGCGGACGCCGGCTTGAATCCACTCGAAGCTGAGCGAGCTCTCGGCGTCGACCGAGTCGTTCACGCGGTCGGCGAACGCTTCGAGGGTCGACACCCGCTCGTAGGCGTCGGCCGACTGCCGCTCGGAGACCAACTCCCGAACGCGGTCGACGTATCCGTCGAACCCGAACAGCGCCCGTCCGCCGTCGACCGTCTCGGGAAGCGACTCCCGGCACGACTCGACCGCGCGGACCGTCGCCTCGTCTGGCGTCTCCATGGCGTCCGGTTCGGACGACCGCCAGTTAGTGTTGCCGCCGGTGGCGCGCTCGCCCCGTCAGCGGCCGCTCTCCGTCGTGATTTCGAACCGCGCGCCGCCCTCGTCGCTCTCGACGAACCAGACGCTCCAGCCGTGGGCGTTCACGACGCTCATGACGACGCTGAGGCCGAACCCGGTCCCCTCGGTGCTCGTGGTGTAGCCCGCCTCGAAGATTCGGGGACGCTCGTCCGGCGGAATCCCCGGGCCGTCGTCTTCGACGTAGAAGCCGTCGCGGTCGCCGAGCGGACCGACGCGGACGGTCACGTCGTCGCCGCCGTGTCGAATCGCGTTCGAAAAGAGGTTCTCGAGGAGCTGTCTGAGCCGCCCGCGGTGGGCGTCGACCGCGACCTCGCCGTCGATAGCGAGCGTCGCGGTCGGCGCGCCGCCCGCGGCGGTCGTCCACGCCGCCTCGGCGACGGAGCGGAGCGACAGCCGCTCGGCCTCTTCGACCGTCTGACCGTTCTGCGCGAGCGCGAGCACGTCCTCGACGATGCCGGCCATCCGCTCGTGGGCGTCGGCCACGCGGTCCAACTCGTCGCCGTCGTACTTCTCGCGGGCGAGGTCGAGATAGCCCATCGCCGCGTTGAGCGGGTTCTTGAGGTCGTGGGAGACGACCGACGCGAACGATTCGAGCTGTTCGTTCTGGCTGGCGAGCTCGCGCTCGCGCTTCCGCAGGAGCCGCTCGCGTTCGACCCGGTCCAAGACGGCGCGGGTGTTCGCGGCCAGCACCTTCGCCAGCGCGATGCGCTGGTCGGCCAGCTCCCCCTCGTCGAGCGAGGCGACGAAGAACACGCCGTGGTCGGGAATCGGGACGATGAGCTCCTCTTTGACCCCGGCGTCGAGGACGAACCGCCGCGGGTTCGAGCCCACGTCCCGATAGAGGTTGTGCTCGCCGCGCTCGAACACCTCCCACGTCAGGCCGGTCCCCCGCGGCACCGGCGGCACGTCGCCGAACACCTCCCGGGCCTCGTCGGTGAGCGCCGTCGGAACGAGCGCGTCCTGCGACTCGTCGTACAGGAGGACGCCGCTTATCGCGTAGTCGAGGATTTCGGTGGCCGCCTCGCGGACGATGTCGGCGACCTCCTCGCGGCTGGTCGCCCCCGTCAGCCGCCGGGTCGAGGCGTGGAGCGCGTTGAGCCGCTGTTCGTACCGCTTCCGTTCCGTCACGTCCGTCGAGACGCCGACCGCGCCCACCGCCTCGCCGTCGTCGCCGACGATGGGCGAGACGGTGAACTCGACCACGTACTCCTCTTCCGGGAGCGACAGCTCGATTTCGAACCGCTCGCGCTCGCTCTCGCCGCCGAGGACGGCGTCGAGCGCGGACCGGACGCGCTCGTACTGGTCGGCGGCGAGATAGCCGGCGTCGCGGAGCGCCGAGACGTGCCGGCCGACGAACGACGACATGGGAATGCTCGTCCGCGACAGCGCGGTCTCGTTGATGAACTGGACGACCCCCGACTCGTCGACCACGTACGCCCCCTGTCCGATGCTCTCGACGATGGTCTCGTAGCGCTTGAGCCGCTGTTCGTAGCTCCGCTGTTCGGTCACGTTCCGCGAGGTGACGACGAAGCCGTCGACCGAGGTGTCCGCCTGATTGCTCCCCACGGATTCGAGCCAGGTCCACGACCCCTCGGCGTTCCGGTGGCGGTACCGGACGGGGTCGGTCCCGTCGGCGTCCGTCTGGAGCGCGTGGTCGAAGACGGCGGCGACGCGGCCCCAGTCGTCGGGGTGAATCAGCTCCGCGACGGAGCTCCCGACCAGCTCGTCGGGCTCGAAGCCGAGCACGTCGGCGACCGAGGGGCTCTGGTACCTGATTCGCCCGTCGGTCCCGACGAGAGTCACGAGGTCGCGCGCCAGCTCCACGAGGCCGCGGAACTGCGCCTCCGTGGCGCGCTGCTCGGTCACGTCGCGCACGGAGACGAGGACGCCGTACGAGCCGTGATACTCGATTTCCTTGACGTTCGCCGAACACTCGCGGGTGTCGCCGTCGGCGTCGACGATGCGTATCTCGTAGCTCACGGGGGCGTCGTCGCCCCGCCGCCGCGTCGCGGCGATGTCGGCGGCCCGCTCGCGGTCGTCGGGGTGGACGACGCTCGACACCGGCGTCTCGGCGAGTTCGCCGTCGCTCAGCCCGGTGAGCTCGGCCAGCCGGCGGTTCCAAAAGCGGAACTCGCCGTCCTGCGTGACGAAGATGGCGTCGTGGCTCTGCTCGACGACGGTCCGGTACAGCGAGTCCGAGTTCCGCCCCGCCGACGCTCACCGTGAGAACTCGATGGCGCGTTCGACCCGCGCGGCGACCGCCTCGGTCGCCGCCGGCGTCTGCGGGTCGTCGACGGCGATGGCACCGGCGCTCGCGGCCGAGTCATCGTCGCTCGCGGTCCCGTCGCCGCCGAGGAAAAACACCGGAACCACGCCGATTCGGGCGCGGACGCGGGAGACGAAGTCGGTGTCGACGGCCCCGCGGGCGACGACGCCGCCGACCCCGTCGTCGAGCGCGCCGAACACGGCGTCGCGGTCCGCGCACGTCTCGGTCGTGAACCCGCGTCGCTCGATGGCCTCGACGAGTCCCTCGGGGCACTCGTCGACCAGCACGACGCGGGAGTCGCTCATATCCGTACCACTCCGTGAACGTGTATATATTTCACGTGATTCCGACCTGACGACTTCCCGTCGGATCCGTTCGCTTCGCTCACTTCTCCGACGACTTCCCACTCGCTCGCGCTCGTGGGAATCCAGTCGGGCCCGTATACTTCTGGAGCGCTTCAGAACCAAAGAGTGAGCGCTCTAACCGTCAAGTCTGCATATTTTTTTGCGGCCCGGTTTCGTCACGCACTGTGACACAGGCCGTCGCCAGCTATCGGTTTCGTGGATTCAAACACAGGAACCGTCGTAGGTACACTCGATAGTTAACTCTCACTCGTCCCTATCGGGTTCCAACGGAATACGGTCGAGGCCAACAGTATCGTAGTCCTGTTCACTGGAGAGAACTTCCTCGTCGCTCGTCGCAATCACCCCCGCGTGAAGTGCATCGAACGGTGTCAGATGATACTCTCCGAGGAACGCCGCCGCCGCGAGAACTGCATCCTCGTGTTCTTTCGGCGTTATCGGAACGAGTTCGAGGAGGTTCGCAATCGCTCGTGGAGCATCGACGTCGTATTCCGACTGCTCACGGTCGTAGAAGAGAACAAGAACCTCTGCGTAGGCCAGAATCGACGTGTGGATGTCGTCGCGTTCTTCGAGGGCTTCGAGTGCTGATTCACGCAACCAGTCTTCGTTTTTTACTAATGCAATCAAGAAGTCTGTCTCGACGTACACGAATCAGGCCTCGCGGTTCTCCGACCGCTCTTGGTCCTCGGCTTCGATTTCCTCGGCGATTGCTCTCCGTGCTTCGTCTTTGAGTTCGTCGGCTTCACCCTCCTCGAAAGCGTCACCGACTGCCTCTCGAAGACCCTCTAATGGGTCGTCGTCAACCGGAAAGAGCGCAACGTGACTCGGGAGTTCGACGATGCGATAGCGCTCGCCGAACCGTGACCGTACGTCCTTCGGGAGGTAGATTCGTCCCCGTTCGTCCGTAGATTTCGACATGGTTCACGTAGTACGGGAAGAATCAAAAATCTTCCCGCTACCCTTTTGGTTCTCCCACTAGCTCAGCGTCTGCTATCAGGTCGGGACGTTGCACAGAAAACCGCCAGACCGAGAACCGATTAACACAGTTCTGTCACACGCGATGATGCATTCCCGTCGGGCCCGTTCACTTCGCTCACGTGACTCCCGGCGGGGGATGTCACCGACCGTCGGTTACATACTATTTGACATACTCGTTCGTGATATGACCGACGACTTTCCCGCCGAGGCCGCGGCCATCGTCCAGCGACACATCGAGGACGAACACGGCTACCTGTCGTGGCTCGACACCAGCGTCGACGCCATCGAGCGCGGCCGCATCGTGATGTCGATTCCGTACGACGAAAAGCTCACCAACACCGTGTCGCCGCCCACCATCCACGGTGGCATCGCGGCGACGCTCATCGACACCGCGGGCGGCATCGCCCTCCGGACGATGCTCGACGACCCGGTCGCCGGCGGCGTCGCCACCATCAACCTCAACGTGAACTACCTGCGGCGGGCGTCGGGCGACCTGACCGCGGTCGCCGAGGTCGTCCGCGCGGGCGGGTCGGTCGGCGTGAGCACCATCACCGTCGTCAGCACCGACCCCGAGGGGGACGCCGACGTGGCCGCCCGGCAGTCGCCGTCGAGCGACTGGGACGACGCCGTCGCCACCGGACAGGGCGCGTATCGGCTCTTTCGGGACTGAACCGCGGTCGTGACCGACGCCGGCCCCGGCACCGGCCGCGTCCGGCGGGACCGACCGGCTACTCGAACACCACGTCCGCGAGCGTCGTCGTCTCGCCGAACAGCCAGTCGGCGTGGTCGACGGCGTACGCCTTGTGTTCTTCCTCGATGTAGCCGAGCGCGTCGGTGACGAGAATCGGGCGGTAGTCGCGCAGGCCGGCGCTCCCGGCGGTGTGGAGGACGCAGACGTTCGCCAGCGTCCCGCAGACGAGCAGGTCGTCGACGCCGTGGCTGTCGAGCCAGCCCTCCAACTGCGTCTGATAGAACGCGTCGTAGGTGTGCTTCTCGACGACGAGGTCCCCCTCGCGGACGTCGAGGTCGCCGTGGAGGGCGGCGTCCCACGTCCCCTCGACGACGTGTTCGCCCCAGCGCTCGAACTCGTCGTAGTAGTGGTTGTCGTCGAACTGCTCCGGCGGGTGGACGTCGCGGGTGTAGACGACGCGCGCGCCGGCGTCGCGGGCGGCGGCGACGAGTTCCGTAACCGGCTCGATTGCGGATTCGCTCCCCGGCGCGAACAGGCTCCCGTCGGGGTGACAAAAGCCGTTCTGCATATCGACGACGACCACCGCGGTTCGGTTCGGGTCGAGTGCCATGTCTGTGGGTTGCGCCGGGACGACCAAAACAGTACGCGCCGCCCCGGTTTCGACTCGGCCGACCCGCCCCAAACCGACTCGACCGCCCCGACCCGACCCAGAACCGGCTCGCAGTCCGCCGTTTCGACGCCCGAACCCGACAAGGTACTTCACTCCGGAGTCTAAGGGTACGATATGCGAACCACCGGTCTCCGCGCCGTTTTCGCCGCCGTACTCTTGGTTCTCGCCGGCTGTGCCGCCCCCACGGCCGCGCCCGGCGGCGACGCGTCGCCCGCGACTCCCCACCCGGACAGAGACGGCTTCGACGACCCCGACCAGGACGTCCTCGGCTGGGAGAACGGCTACTGGTACGACGAGCCCATCGCAGTCGACCAGTCCGACGGGCTGAACGACTCCGAGATGGAGGCGTTCGTCGCCCGCGGGATGGCCCGCGTCGAGCACATCCGACAGTTGGAGTTCGACGAGCGCGTGCCCGTCAGCGTCGTCTCCAGAGACGACTACCGGAGCGCCAGCGCCGGCGGCGCCGCCTCGCCCGACTCCGAGTACAACCGCTGGAACGATCAGGTGTGGGAGGCGCTTTTCATCGCCGGTGAGTCGACCGGGAGCGCGAGCGCCATCTCGGCGACGACCGGGAGTTCGGTCCTCGGCTTCTACTCGCCGTCCGACGGCGAAATCAAAATCGTCACCGACTCCCCGGGCGAGCCGACCATCGACAACGCCACGCTCGTTCACGAACTGGTCCACGCCGTTCAGGACCAGCGGTTCGACCTGACCGACGCCCGCTTCCGAAGCGAGACGCAGGACGGCGACCTCGCCACCGACGGCGTCATCGAGGGCGACGCCAGCTACGTCGAACGACAGTACAGCGAGCGGTGCGCCGCCGGGACGTGGGACTGCGTCGCCACGCCCGACACCCAAAACAGCCGCGGCGGCGACCCCAACCTCGGCGTCCTGATTACCATCTACCAGCCGTACTCCGACGGCCCGGTGTACGTCCACGACCTCTACGAGCGAGGCGGCTGGGAAGCCGTCAACGACGCGCTCCGCAACCCGCCGGTGTCCACCGAACAGACCATCCACGTGACCGACGAGTCGCCGCGTCCCATCTCCTTCGCCGACGAGGGGACGAACGGCTGGAGCACCTTCCCCGACCAGGGCGTCGAGGGCTCCGACACGGTCGGCGAGGCGTCGATGTTCGCGATGTTCTGGTATCAGGCCCGCACGTCCGGCGCGGAGACCGTCCGCGTCGAGTCCATCGCTGACACGAACTCGCGGTACGACACGTACAACTACGACGCCGAGCCGTCGAACGGCTGGGCGAACGACCGCCTGTTCCCCTACCGCAACGCGGCCGGCGCGGACACCGAGTACGGCTACGTCTGGGTGACCGAGTGGGACACCGACGGCGACGCACGGGAGTTCCGTGACGCCTACCTGAACATCCTCAGCGCCCACGACGCCACCCAGCGGGACGACGGCGTCTACGTCATCGAGGACGGCTCGTTCAACGACGCCTTCCGGGTCGTCCGCACGGGCGACCGCGTGGTCGTCGTCAACGGGCCGACGCCGGCCGACGTGGACGAGATTCGGCCGGGGCTTGCGTCGTAACCCCCGCGCCGGGACGCTTTTTTGTCTCCCGCCCGTGGACTCGCTATGAACCGCCGCCTCGCCGCCGTTTTCTCCGCGCTTCTGCTCGTCGTCGCCGGCTGTGCCGCCCCCGTCGCCGACCCGGACGCCGCGGGAGCCGGCGCCACCGCCGGCGACGGGACCGCGGACACCGCGGCCGACTGGTCGTGGCCCGACGACCCGCCGACGGACCGACTGGGCTGGGAGGACGGCTACTGGTACAACGAGTCCATCGCGGTCGACCAGTCCGACGGGCTGGACGACTCCGAGATGGAGGCGTTCGTCGCCCGCACGATGGCGCGCGTCGAGGTCGTCCGCGAACTGGAGTTCGAGGAGTCCGTGCCGGTCGAGGTCGTCTCGCGCGCCGAGTACCGAAACGAGTCCGACGAGTCGACCGACCCGGTCCACGGCGACTGGAACGACCAGGTGTGGGAGGCGCTGTTACTGGTCGGCGAGGACCGGACCATCGACGAGGTGTTCGACGAACTGTACGGCGGCGTGGTGCTCGGCTACTACGACCCCTCCGAGGGCCGCATCGTCGTCGTGAGCGACGACGACCGCCCGACCATCGACCGCCGGACGCTCGCCCACGAGCTGGTCCACGCCGCACAGGACCAGCAGTTCGGTCTGGACGGCTCGCCGTCGACGCAGGACGCCCAACTCGCCCACGGCGGGCTGGTCGAAGGCGACGCCCGCTACGTCGACGGCCTGTACGAAGCCCGCTGTGAGGCCGACTGGGACTGCGTCCCTCAGCCGTCGAGCAGTGGAGCGGGCGGCGGGTCGGTCGACTACCCGGTCTTCCTCGTCATCTACACGCCCTACAGCGAGGGGCCGACGTTCGTCTCGGACCTGCGCGACCGCGGCGGCTGGGCGGCCGTCGACGCGGCCTACGCCGACCGCCCCACCTCGACCGAGCAGGTGCTCCACCCGAACCGGTACCCCGACGAGCGCCCGGTCGCGGTGACGGTCGAAGACCGCTCGTCGGCCGCGTGGACGCGCTACGACACCGACCCCGTCGCCGACGCGGTCGGCGAGGCGTCCATCTTCGCGACGTTCTGGAAGCACCGCGCCGTCGACCGGGCGGGCCTCCAACAGGACCCCGGCGCGTACTCGCCGTACAACTACACCGCCGAGCCCTCGGATGGCTGGGCCGGCGACGCGGTGGTCCCCTACCGCCCGGCGTCGGACGAGACCTCCGAGGCGAACCCCCACGAGCGCGGCTACGTCTGGCGGACGGTCTGGGACACCGAAGCGGACGCCGAGCAGTTCGAGCGGGCGTACGTGAACGACACGCTCCGGCTCTCTCTCAACGCGTCAGTCGCGGGTGAGGACACCTACCGCGTCGACGACGGCCCCTTCGCCGACGCCTATCGGGTGACGAGAGACGGCGACACCGTCACCGTCGTCAACGCGCCGACCGTGGCGCAGTTGGACGAGATTCACGAGCGAAGCTAGGAGAAAGCACTTGTAGTATCGCTGACGGCCGTTTCGTATGCCCCGACGTCTCGGTCGGTTCGCGCTCGTCGCCCTCTCGCTCGTCCTGCTCGTCGCGGCCTTTCTCTTCGCCACCGGGACGCTCGTTCCGTGGTCGAACAGTTGCCCGCCGCAACTCGACGTGGACCCGGCCGACGACGTTCCGCCCGACGCGGAGATAGTCGCCTACGAGTCGCTCACGCCCGCCGAACGGGCCGCCTTCGACGACGCGCTGGCCGCTGAATCGATGATTTCGCTCGAAGACCGGCCGTGGTCGCCGGGCACCGGGTACGTCCGGAAGAACGGGACGGTCTACTTCGCGGCCGTCGCCGTCTGCTGACCCGTTGAAGAGAATTCGTCTTCGACGCACGTGACCGATTATACACCTTTTTCATCGGCCGGGTGGAATCCGCGCCAATGAGTGACTTCGATATCGTCGGTCCCGAGGCCATCCGCGACGGCGTCGCGACCGACGCCTACTTCGAGCGGACCGAGGCGACCCTCCGACACGCGGGCAAGAACCCCCGCGTCGTCGCCGAGGTGACGGCCGACCAGTTCCCCGACGGCGAGTTCGAGCTGTTCGCCGGCGTAAAGGACGCCGCGGAACTGCTCTCCGGCCGCGATATCGACGTCGACGCCGTGCCCGAGGGCACGCTGTTCGACGGCGGCCCAGTGATGCGAATCGAGGGCGACTACCTCGAATTCGCCCGGCTCGAAACCTCGCTTCTCGGCTTCCTCTCGCACGCGTCCGGCTGTGCGACGGCCGCCCTCGAAGCCCGCTCGGCGGCCCCCGACTCGACGGTGCTGTCGTTCGGCGCGCGACACGTCCACCCCGCCATCGCCGCGATGGTCGAGCGGAGCGCCCTCGTCGCCGGCCTCGACGGCTTCTCGCACGTCGCCGCCGGCGAGATTCTCGGAAAGGAGGCGTCGGGGACGATGCCCCACGCGCTCCTCATCGCCTTCGGGCGCGGCAATCAGGCCGAGGCGTTCCGCGCCTTCGACGAGGCGGTCCCCGAGGACGTGCCGCGAGTCGCCCTCTGTGACACCTACGGCGACGAGACCGAGGAGGTCCTGCAGGCCGTCGAGGCGCTCGGCGACGACCTCGACAGCGTCCGCCTCGACACCACCTCCTCGCGCCGCGGCGACTTCCGCCACATCGTCCGCGAGGTCCGCTGGGAACTCGACGCCCGCGGCCACGAGGACGTGGGTATCTTCGTGAGCGGCGGTCTCGGGCCGGCCGAACTCCGCCACCTCCGCGACGTGGTCGAGGGCTTCGGCGTCGGCGGCTACATCTCGAACGCCAATCCGGTCGACTTCGCGCTCGACATCGTCGAGGTCGACGGCGAACCCGCGGCCAAGCGGGGGAAGCTCTCGGGCGTCAAAGAGGTCTATCGCACGGCCGACGGCGGCCACCACGTCGGCCTCCGCGGGCGGCCCGGCCCGACCGACGGCGAGTCGCTTCTCGAACCGCTCATCCGCGACGGCGAGGTCGTCTCGGAGTTCGACTTCGACATCGACGCGGCCGCGACGCGGGCCAGAGAAGACGCCGAACTGGTCGGGTTCGGCGAGAAGTAAGACCGCGCTCTCGTTCTGCGGCGACGCTCGGAGCCGTCGCTCGCCGGTCGTATCTCTCCCCCCAAGGAGTCGAGTCGTCGCCGAGACGACTTACAGCGCTTCGACGCTTCCGCCGTCGTCGCGCTCGCGGAAGACCTGCCCTTCGAACAGGGTGATCATCGTGTCGTCGTCCTGCCACGCCAGCGGCGACAGGCCGGCTTTGCGACAGGCGTTCGTGAGGAACTCCTCTTTCGACCAGCCGAGTTCGATGGGGAGCGTCGGATACATCCAGCCGTGGGTACCGCCGGCGTCGATGGCGACGCCGTGGGTGCCGAGTTCGATGTCTGCGACTGGGTCGTTAGTCAGCGTGTAGTTGTTGACGATACAAACAGAGATGTTCAGGTTCGGGAGTTCGGGTGCTTCGATTTCGGTCTGGCACGAGTCGCCCGAGGCGGCCTTGATGGCCGCGTCGACGATGGCGTGACCGAGTTGGTCTTTCCCCCGATACGCGCCCGCACAGCCCCGCAGTCGACCGCGCCCACGTGTCGACTTGATGCGGACGAACGCCCCGGTTCGGGCGTAAAACGCGTCGCGCATGCTCCCCGGTTGTTCTCTCTGTCCGTGAAGAACGTACGATTCGACCGATTCCCGCGCTAGTTCGACCGCCCGCGCCCCATCATCGTAGGTGAGGTGTACGGTCTGCGCCTCGGACATACTATCATTCAAGTTCTGTGGTGACTTCAACGCTTCCCTCGATTGTTATCCGGCTGTTATGTGAGAATGTTGCGATATAACGTGTGGCTAAACCCCGGTAGGACCCCGTTAATCGAACCGCTTATCCGACCGACCTGACTAGGGTAGGTCGGCAGAGAGAGCCCAGTTCCCGTGCCCGAGACGGGCATGAGGAAAGTCCCCCCACCGTCCGAACGGGTGACCGGGCGCAAGCCCGGAGTCGGAGACGGCTGGCGCTGGAACAGAAACGAGACCGCTCGACCCGACCGATGATGCGCGCGCGACGGCCACGCCGTCGCCGGCGCGGACGGGTTCACCGTCCGCGAGCGAACCGACCCGTAAGGGGAGGGAGTTAACCCGCAGAGGGAAAGATGGCATCCGCCATCGCCGACGGTCGAGAACGGATGGAACGGCGAATCCTCACCGGTGCAAGTCCGCGCCGCGAAGGTAGTTCGGACGGCGCGTCGGGTTCGCCCGTCGCGCCCTCGGGGCTCGCCCCGAGAAGGACGCGGACGCTGAGCCGAATGCTGGGACGAACAGAAGGGGGCTTACTCCTCTCAGCCGCTTTCGAACGCCCGAGCGACCGCTCCGTCTGTCGGTCGCCTCGTCGGGAAACGCTCTTGACCGTTCGCCGCCGCAGTCTCGGTATGCGCGGTTCGATTCTCCTCGTCGCGGCGCTCGTCGTCCTCGCCGGCTGTGCCGCGCCGGTGTCGCCGGGAACCGACGCGACGACAGCGACGACTGCCACGCCTGCGGCTTCGCCACCGACCTCCGAAGCGACCACGGCGACCGCGACACCGACGACGTCGCCTCCGTCGACGACCGCGACCGCGACCGCGACCGCGACCACCACGCCAACCGCGTCGCCGACGCCCGAACCGACGGAGACGTTCACGCCCGCCTCCGGATACGGACCGTGGGGGTCAGAGCCGGTCGTCGTCGCCGTCGAAGCGCCCGACGACGACCGCGACTACGCCGCGTTCGTGAGCGAAGCCACGGCGTTCTGGGAGGCGAACGACGCGCGCTACCTCGGATACGAAGTCGCCTACGAGGTCGACGCCGACGCCCGCGACCCGGACATCGTGGTCCGCTTTGTCGACGCCGTCCCCGAGTGCGGCGGGCAGACCGACGCGGTCGGCTGTGCGCCCTATCTCACCGACGCGAGACAGATAGACCGCCCCGAGACCGTCTATATCCGCACCGGCTTCGGCGACGACTCGACGGTCGACATCGTCGAACACGAACTCGGCCACACCCTCGGGCTCGCCCACGGCGACGAGCCCGCGGAGCTGATGAACGCCACGGGCATCCTCTACACGCTCCCGCGGACGAACGCGACCGACAAGGCGTTCCCGTGGGACGACCCGAACTTCACGGTCTACGTGGACGACGCGAACGCCTCGGACCCCGACGCCGCCCGCGAGCAGATTCGCCACGCCCTCGACTACTTCGAAGCCGGCGCGCCGGGGATGCCCGACAACCTCACCTACACCTACGTCGACGACCCGGCGGACGCGGAGGTGCGCATCTCCTTTGCGGACACCTCGCCGTGCGCCGCGGGCGCGGCCTCCTGCGCCATCGGCGGCGGCTACGACCCGGACGGCGACGACGCCTTAGAGACCTACAGCGACTACCGGGTCGTCCTCGTCGACCTCGACACCGAGGCCGTCGGCTGGCACGTCGGCTACTGGACCGCCCACTATCTCGGCGCGGAGGCCGACGAGGACAAGCCCGAACCGTTCCGGAACGCGACGTACGGCGAGCGCCGGAGCGAGTGGTGGACGTAGCGGGGTCGCCGCGCCGCGCGTCGGGCGCGCGCTTCCGAACCCGCCGGTTTCTCACCCATCCGAATCGGCCGAGTCCTTCTTTGGTACGGCCCGCGTAGACGTTGTCGTGATTCCCACCGACAGGCACGGCGACGCCCACCCCGCGTTCGACGAGGAGTCGTTCCGCGACGCGCTCGCCGAGTTCGGCGGCACCGACGCCGAGCGCCGGGTCGTCGCGCGACAGGCCCGCGACCTCGCCGACTCGGGGCAGGCCGAGGCCGACCGCGGCACGCCGCTCACGGGCGACGAAATCGTGCGCAACATGCGCGACGCGCCCGAGGGCGGCCCCGCGACGCGCTGGAACTGGTGGCTCGGTGCGCTCGAAGCCGCCTACGGCGGCTACCGCGAGTTCCAAGTCCGCCGCATCCCGAAGGCCTGAGCGTCGCCTGTCGCCCGTTTTGCGGTCCTGTCGGTCGCCGTTTTCGCCGCGCTCCGGCGGCGCGGCACGCTCTCCGTTCGCCCACCGTCTCCCGCGGACTTCTGTCGCTTCGAAGCGGTCGGAATTCGCAGAACGCCCCGTCTTTCCCCCCGGTCAAAACCAAAGCAGATTACACGCTTGTTACAGAAAAGGTGTGTAACGCGTACGACCAACCCTACCGGTGATGCCTACTCTACAATGACTGACAACTACGACGTGATTATCGCGGGCGCGGGCCCCGCAGGTGGACAGGCGGCACGAGACCTCGCCGCCCGCGGCTACGACGTGTGCGTCCTCGAAACCGAGTCCGAAGATGAGTTCCCCTCCAGGAGTAACAAATCGACCGCCGGGACGTTCCCGTCGACGATGGCCTCGTTCAACATCCCCGACGAGGTCGTGATGAACTTCACCGACGACGTCGTCTTGGAGTCCCCGAGCCACCACTACCACCGGCACCAGCCCGGTGCGGTCCTCGAATTCGCCGACTTCAAGAACTGGCTCGTCGACGAGGCGGAGGCCGACGGCGCGGAGTACCTGTTCGACGCGCGCGTCTCCAAGCCCGTCATGGAGGGCGGCGAAATCGTCGGCGTCCGATACAACGGCGACGAGGAGGTGTACGCCGACATCGTCATCGACGCGACCGGACCGAGCGCGCCGCTCGCCAAGGCCCTCGACGTGTGCGACCTCGACCGACAAAAGCAGGCCATCGGCATCGAGTTCGAGTACGAGGGCATGGACCTCGCGCCCGACGGCTACGGCGACCTCACCGACGCGATGATGCTCCGCCTCGACCACGACATCGCGCCCGGCGGCTACTCGTGGATATTCCACACCGGCGGCGACACCGCGAAAGTCGGCGTCTGCTACATCCAAAACGAGGGCCACCGCCACAACGCCAAGTCGGGCTACACCATCGACGACTACCTCCAGTACTGGACCGAGTCCGACCCGCGCTTCGCGAACGCGGAGCGCATCGCGGGCAAACAGCACCGCGGCTCCGCGCACATCCAACTGCCGGGTCGCATGAGCACGGACAACTTCATGGCCATCGGCGACACGGTCCCGACCGTCGACCCGCTGTGGGGCGAGGGCATCGACAAGTGCATGCGCTCGGGCCGGGTCGCGGCCGCGACCGCCGACCGCGCGCTCACCAACTCCGACCGCGACACCTCGGCGTCCGAGCTCGCCGTCTACGACCAGCTGTGGCACGAGCGCGTCGCGCCGAAGGTCAAAAACCGGCTGTTCATGACGGAGATGCTCTACCGCGCCTCCAACGAGCGCTACGACAAACTGCTCGAAGACCTCCACCGCCTCCCCGACGAGCAGTTAGACGCCGCGAACGGCGGCAGTCCCCTCGCCATGTTCCGCATGCTCAAGTTCGAAGACCTCTCCATTCTCGCGTCCACCGCGCGAGACTGGTTCTCGAACTGAGCCGCCGGTCGACACGCGCGTTTTCCTCCGCCTCGCCTCCGCGCTCCGTCGCCCGCCTCTCATCTCTCGTCTCTCACCGGCCGGTTTCGCATCCGCTCACCCGTCGCCTCCGCCGTCGTCGCCGTCACCGAGCGCCGCCAGCGCATCGGCCAGCGCCGCCCGCGCCGACGCGACGTGTTCGTCGGCCGCCTCGTCTTCGGTTCCGCCGACGTTCGACAGCAGGCGTTCGACGTGGCCGAGTCGCGTCCGGACCACTTCGTCGTCTGGAAGCGGGCCGACCGCGAGGTCGCCCGCGACCGCCTCCGCCTCGCCGAGCCACCGGCTCGCGTCCTCGCGGACGGGCCGGGTCGCCGTCGCGGCGAGGCGGTCGTGGAGCGTCGTCACCAGTCGGTCGAGGTTGCCGTGGTCGGGTTCGGCATCGGTATCGACATGGGAGTCGGAACTGGCGTCGCCGTCGGAGTCAGGGTCGGAGCCGGTCACGGTTCGGGAGACGGCGGCCGGCCTGAAAAGCGTCGAGTCCGCGATTCCGCCGGGCCCGGCGGTCCGGCGGGACCGACGAGCAAAAGCCCCTCCGGTCGGTACTGCCGGCAATGAAACTCCAGTTCCTCGGCGGGGCCGAGGAGGTCGGGCGCAGTGCGATTCTCGTCAACGACTCGCTGTTGCTCGACTACGGGATGCTGACCGGGAACCCCCCGCAGTTCCCCGTCGGCTCCGTCGACCCCGACGCCGTCGTCGTCTCCCACGGCCACCTCGACCACGTCGGGACGGTCCCCTCGCTCCTGTCGGGCGACGACTGGCCGGCGGTCCACTGGACGCCGCCGACCGACGAACTCGCCCGGACCCTCGCGCGCGACACGCTCAAACTCCACGGCGGGAGCTACAACTGCCCGTTCACCGAGACGCATGTCCGGCGGATGACCCAGCAGTCGGCACACCACGACTACGGCGAGGCGTTCGAGGCCGCCGGCCACGAGGTCACGTTCTACAACGCGGGTCACATCCCCGGGAGCGCCCACGTCCTCGTCGACGACGGCGAGACGCGCCTGCTGTACACCGCCGACTTCCACACCGACGACCAGCGGTTGGTCTCGGGGACGACCGACCGCCCCGACGCCGACGTGGTCATCTGCGAGTCCACCTACTCCGACGTGGAGCACGACGACCGCGCGACCGTCGAAGAGCGCTTCGTCGAGTCGGTGCGGACGACCGTCTGGGAGGGCGGCACCGTCGTCGTCCCCGCGTTCGCCATCGGCCGCACGCAGGAGATTCTCATGGTGCTCGACGCCCACGACATCGACTGCTACGTCGACGGCATGGGTGTCCGCGTGCTGAAGATGCTCGGAAACCACCCCGACTACGTCCGCGACGCGGCGGCGCTCAAGCGGGCGAAGTCGAACGCCCGCGTCGTCTCGGGCCGGGACGGCCAGCGAAAGCGCATCGCCCGGGGGAACTCGGTCATCGTGACGACGAGCGGGATGCTCTCGGGCGGGCCCGCGATGACGTACATCCCCGAGATTCGGGGGGACCCGACGAACAAAATCTGTCTCACCGGGTATCAGGTCGAGGGGACGCCGGGAAGGGAACTGGTCGAACGCGGCCGGTGCGAACTCAACGGCGGCGTCGTTCCGGTGGCCGCCCGCGCCGAGATGTACGACTTTTCGGCCCACGCCGACCGACACGGGCTCCTGTCGTTCCTCGACGACTACCGCGACGCGCCGGTGTTCGTCAACCACGGCGACCGCTGTGCGGCGTTCGCCGGGGAGCTACGCGCCGACGGCTACGAGGCCGCGGCTCCCGAAACCGGGGCGACGGTCGAGGTCTGAACCGCGCGGCGGCCGGCGTGTCGCCTGCCGCGTCACCCGCGCCCGCCGTCTCCCCCGGGTTCAGACGCGGTCGTCGGCGGTGGCGTCGTCGTCGGGCACCGCTATCGACCGGCTCGCGGCGACGCACGCGGACACGCGGAGCCGGGTCCGCTGTGACCGGAACCGGCCGACGAACGAGCGAAACTTCCCACCGGACGAATCCGAGCTCATATTTTTAGGTTGGCCTAAATAAACATAGTCGTTGCGGTCGGCGCGCGTCCGGTTTCCGGGGGACATCCGCGACGGCCGCCCGGTTGAATCCCCTCCGTTTCGCCTGCAACGCCCTGACTGTCCCGATTTCCGACGCGTCAGTCGCGTTCGAGTCGCTCGCGGCGGCGGTCGAACTCGTCGTCGTCGATGTCGCCGCGGGCGTAGGCCCGGCGGAGTTCGTCGAACGCGCTATCGCTCCCGTCGCTCCCGTCGCGCAGGGCGCGGAACAGGAGGACGCCGCCGGCGACGACCACCGCGAAGACGAGCAGTTGGCCGAGGATTCCCATCCCCCACATCCACCACGGGACGGTCCCGCCGGTTCCGCCGTGCATCCACGTGTCGTGCATCCAGCCGCCGCCCCACCCCATCGGCATGCCGCCGCCGAGGCCGGCCATCCCGAAGAGGGCGGGGAGCGCGAACAGCGCGGCCAGCGCGAGCAGGACGATGCCCGCGAGTCGCGTCGAGTCGTTTGTCGTCGTCATGGTGTTCACCGAGGCGGTGGTGGCCGCCTCACAGATACCAGTACGCGCTCCACGCTTAGGACGATTGTCGCTTCGACGCTTCGGGTCCGACGGGGGATGAAGGTTCGATTTCGTCGGTTTGTCCTCGCCCGAACTTTGGAATCTTCGACGCGGGCGAGTCCGACGATCGATCGGACCGCGGCTCGTGATTCCGAACCGACAGCTGTCGGTTCATACTTGAACCTCGCTGTCCTCTCGCCGGTATGCCTGGTCGGTTGCACGTCCTCGTCGTCAGCGAGGACGCCGCCGTTCGCGAGCGTCTCGCCGACGAGCTTCCCGATTTCGTCGGCGACTCGACGACCGATGTCCGCGTCTCGACCGCCGACAGCCCCGACGGAACCCGCGCGGAACTCGAACGCGCCCGCATCGACTGTCTCGTCGTCTCGACGGAGGTCGCGGACTCGGAGGGGCAACCGCGCGTCTCGAAGCGCCGCGTCGACGGTGTTCCGCGCGTCTCGTGCGAGGTGGCGACCGTCGCCGACCGCGACCGCGACCTCGACACGCTCGGCCTCGCCGTCTACGACGCCGCTCGCACCGCCGTCGGCTCGCTCGACCACCGCGCGCTCTTCGAGGCCGTCAACGTCGGGCTCGCGGTTCGGAACCTCGAAACGCTCGAACTCGTCGACATCAACCAACACTACCTGGACATCCTCGGCATCGACCGCGAGTCGGTCCTCGACACGAGTCCGACGTACGTGACCCCGGACGTCCCCGGCTACGATTCCGAGCGCGCCTTCGACGAGGTCGAGACCGCCCGCGAGGAGGGCGAAAACGCCTTCACGTGGCCCATCGAGAACGCCGCCGGCGACACCGTCTGGATTCGCGTGAGCCTCACCGTCGCCGAGATTTCGGGGCGGGACCGACTCATCTCGACGGTCGAAGACGTGACCGCAGAGCGCCGCCGAGAGCGCGACCTCGAGGCGTTCAAGGGCGCGGTCGACGCCGTCGACGCCGGCGTCGCAATCACGGAACACGACAAACACGTGTACGTCAACGAGGCCGCGGCCGACATCTGCGGCTACCCGGACGCCGAGGCGATGCTCGGGACCGGCTGGGGCCACCTCCACGACGAGGCGGAACTCGAACGCCTGCGGGAGACGGTGCCGCCCGCGCTCGAAGCCGACGGGAAGTGGCAGGGAGAGGTGGCGATTCGCCGGCCCGGCGGCGTGCTCGTTCCGGCTCGGTTCTCCATCACGTCGCTCGAAGGCGACCGGAACGTCATCGTCTTCCAGAGCCTCTCCGAGCAGAAGGCCCGCGAGGACGAACTCGAACGGAGCCGCGACTTCCTCGAACGCACCCAGCGCATCTCGAAGGTGGGCGGCTGGGAACTCGACCTCGCGACCGACGCGCTGGCGTGGACCGACCAGACGAAGCGCATCCACGAGGTGCCGCTCGACTACGAGCCCACGGTCGACGACGCCGTCGAGTTCTACGCCACGGAGGAGCGAGACCGGGTCCGCGAGCTGTTGGACCGCTGTCTGTCCGCGGGCGTCCCGTGGGAAGACGAGTTCCGACTGGTCACCGCCGAGGGGTCGGAGCTGTGGGTCCGCTCCCGCGGCGAGCCGGTCATCCGAGACGGCCGAGTGGCGGCGCTCAGGGGGACGATTCAGGACGTGACCGCCCGCCGGACCCGGGAGGACGAACTCGAACGGATGAACGCCGAACTGGAGGCGCTGAACCGAATCGTCCGCCACGACATCCGCAACGACATGGCCGTCGTCGTCGGCTGGGCGGAGCTCCTCCGCGAACACGTCGACGAGGAGGGCGCAGACATCCTCTCGCGCATCCTCTCGACGGGTCGCCACACCACCGAGATAACCGAGGTCGCCCGCGACCTCATGGAGACGATGAGCGGCGGCGGCGTCGAGACCCGCCCGATGTCGCTTTCGAACGCCGTCGAGCGCGAACTCGCGGTCCGCCGCGAGGCGTTTCCCCACGCGACGTTCGAGGTCGACGGCGCGATTCCGGACGTGGCGGTGCGCGCGAACCCGCTTATCGCGTCGGTGCTCGGCAACCTCCTCAACAACGCCGTCCAGCACAACGCCGACGACACCGTCGTCACCGTCTCGGCGACCGTGGACGACGACGCCCGGACGGCGGTCGTCCGCATCGCCGACGACGGCTCGGGCATCCCCGACGCGCGGAAGTCGGTCGTCTTCGGCAAGGGCGAGAAGGGACTGGAGAGCACCGGCACCGGCCTCGGGCTCTACCTCGTCCACCAGCTGGTCGACTCGTTCGGCGGCGAGGTCCACTTCGAGGACAACGACCCGACGGGGACGGTGGCCGTCGTCGCCATCCCGCTGGCGGCGGTCGACTGAGCCGCCCCCCGGCTCAGACCGTGTCGGTCGGCTCGTGGGACTCGGCCATCTCGCTCGCGGCGGCCGCGTAGGTTTCTCTCGTCTCCTCGTCGCCGACGCGGCCCAGTTCGTCCTCGGGCACGTCGACGGCGGCGTAGGTGTCGCGCGCGTCGGACTCGAAGCTCGTCAGCGAGCGCTCCTTCCGATGGTAGCGCGTCCCGTCGGTGGTCGCGTACACGAGGATGATGATGTTCTGTTCGTCGTCCGAGTAGGTCCGTTCGACAAGCCACGTCCGCACGTCGTTCGCCATGGTCGACGGTACGGCCCGAACCCTGATACGCTCCCGGCCGATTCTCAGTCCTCGATACCCAACTCGTCGAGGAGCGTCTCCAGCGTGTAGCTCTGGAGCGCCCGGTGGCTGTCGCGCATCGAGGAGATGACGAACGTCGAGTTCGTTCGCTCGACCTCCGGCGTCGCCTCGAAGTCGCTGATGAGGCGCTCCACGCGGTCGGAGTCCGCGAGGTGGGCGACGACGATGAAGTCCGTCTCACCCATCGTGAAGTAGAGCTGTGTGACGCCCTCTATCTCCAGCAGTTTGTTCCCGACTTCCTCGTACGACCCGCTGTAGTCTGCCAGCACTTCCACGACCACGGTGACGCCGAGTCCGAACGCCTCTAAGTCGATGTCGTAGAGGTCGTTTTCGATGACGCCGTCGTCTTTCAGGTTGTTCAGGCGGTAGTGGATGGTCGAGACGGGGATGTCCGTCGCTTCGTGTAGCTTCTCGGGACTGCCCGTCCCGAGGTCCGCGATGGCCTTCAACAGGCGCACGTCGCGTTCGTCCATACCCTCCCGTTGCGGTCGGTGACGTAAGTCCTTGTTCTGTCCGCCGTTTTCGCCACCTCTCGAACCCAATCGAACTATCACGGATTATACGGCGTCTGCTACAGCTATACACGGAAAATATATTCTAAACTCCAACTCAATCAGAATCTCTTGTAGAAGACTTTAACAAGCCGCGTCTCTGAGAACTGAAACAGATTCGACTATGACGCGAACCACTTGGAGAAACATTCCGACGACGCCCCTGCTTTTCGTCGCGCTCGCGGCGATGTGGGGCACCTCGTTCGTCGCCATCGAGGTCGGCCTGGAGTTCTTCCCGACGCTCTCTTTCGCCGCGCTCCGCTACGAACTCGCGGGCCTCGTGATGCTGGCGTACGCCTGCTACTCGACTGACCGCTGGCGGCCGGAGACGAGAGACGAACTGCTCGCGACCGCCATCGGCGCGGTGTTCATCATCGCCGCCCACCACGGCCTGCTGTACCTCGGACAGGAACACGTCCCCGGCGCGGTAGCCTCTATCATCATCAGCCTCTCGCCCATCCTGACCGCCGTGTTCGCCTCGTTCGTCCTCACCGAGGGCTCGCTGGGGCGGACCGGCACGGTGGGACTCCTCGCCGGCTTCGCCGGCGTCGTCCTCGTCGCCGACCCCGTCTCGGCGTTCTCCGGGTCGGCCGGTTCGACGCAGGGCCTCGGCATCGTCCTCATCTTCCTCGCCGCGGTGTCGTTCGCGCTCGGCGCGGTCCTCACCCGCCCGCTCCGGACGGACCTCCCCGTCCAGTCGATGCAGGCGTGGGCGATGCTCGGCGGCGGCGTCCTGCTCCACGGCTGGGCGCTCGCCAACGGCGAGTCGCTTTCGGCCATCGAACTCGCCCCCGCCGGCATCGCGTCGTTCCTCTATCTGACGCTCGTCTCCGGCGCGGTGGCGTTCCTCCTCTACTTCGAACTCTTGGACCGCCTCGGGCCGACCGAACTCAACCTCATCGGCTACGTCGAACCCGTGGTCGCGGCGCTCATGAGCTGGGCGCTCCTCGGCCACGTCATCGACGCGACGGCGCTCGTCGGCTTCGGAGCCATCTTCTTCGGCTTCGCGGCGATGAAAAAGGAGACGCTGGTGTCCGTCGCCGTCGCGGTCCGGCGGCGGGTCGCCGCGTAAGTTCTGTTTCGGCCTGCTGTCTCCGTTTTCGGTTCTGTTGCGCTCCGTTGACCTGAAGAGAAACGCCCCGCGCGCTCACTCTTCGAGGAACCCGAGCTGTTCGGCAATCTCTCGCGGGTCGTAGTACATCCGCTCTTCCTGTATCTCGCCATCCTCGATGACGAACTTCGACATCCCCCTGTGTTCGAACGTGCGGCCGGTCGGGGAGAGCCCGTTGAACTCCCCTTCGTGCGTGCCCGTCCCCGTCCACTCGGTCATGACTATCTCCTCGCCTTCGAGCGCGGCCTCGGGGGTAATCGTGAAGTCGGGGAACGCGGTTCGGAGTTGACGAACGTACGCTTCGAAGGCGTCCGGCCCGCGAACTTCGCCGCCCGGAGCGCTCGGTTCGTAGGCCACGAACGAATCGGAGAGGACGTCTATCTTCGAGAACTCCCCGTGCCACAGCGCGAGGTAGTCACTCATGGCCTGTTCGTGTTTGGTTACGGTGGTCTCGGTCATGGTTCTCATGATAATTCGAGCCAAAGAGATATATCGTTGTCAGGTGTCTCTCGGACTGCGAGAACCGCTTTCGCTCGACTGTCGGTGACCGAGACGTGCGTTCTGTTCAGCACGACTTCGACAACCTATCAGCAAGAAAGAATCTCAAAAAGACTGTGTTCTCACTCGGCTTCCGCGGGGACGCTTCCCCGGAGGCCGACCACCCGAGCGACGCTCTCGCGCTGGACCAAGACGAACCCCGAGAGGATGACCCCGAAGCCGAGGACGGTCGCCGGCGAGACGGTCTCGCCGAGGAACGCCCACCCGGTGACGGTGGCGACGACGGGCATCGCGTAGGCGACGAGGTTGCCGCGGACGGGACCGGCCTCCGCGAGGAGCGCGAAGTAGACCGGGTAGGCCGCGGCGGTCGCGGGCATGCCGACGTAGAGAATCGCGGCGACGAGCTCCGGCGACCACGCGACCTGCGCGACCGACTCGCCGAGGCCGAGGCTCGCGGCGTGGATGCCGACGGCGGCGGCCGCCATCGCCCACGCGGTCTGCGGGAGCGTCCCGATAGAGGGTCCGACGCGCTTGAGCAGGACGGTTCCGAGGGCGACCGACAGCGCCGAACAGACGATGAGCGCCTGTCCGACGCTCCCGCCGCCGAGGACGCTCTGGGGGCCGACGATGACGACGACGCCGACGAGTCCGAGCAGGATGCCGGCGGCGTCGACCGCCGAGATGCGCGCGTCGTCGAGGAGCAACACGGCGAACACCGGGGAGGCGACGGGCATGATGCTGTACATCACGGCGGCCGCGCCGGTCGTCGCGTGCTGTTGGCCGAGGAAGAGAAACACGTTGTTCGCCCCGAGGACGAACGCGGCGCTGGCCAGGATGCCGAGGGCGTCGGCGCGGGTCCGCGGGAGCCAGTAGCCGCCGCGGACGGCGACGAGCGTCAGGAGGACGACGGCGGCGACGTCGACGCGGAAGGCGGCGAACAGCACCGGCGGGACCGAGCCGATGGCGGCCTTGATGCCGACGAAGGAGGTGCCGAACAGCACCGCGGCCGCGACGAAGAGAACGAGGGTCCGGTGACGGCTCACGCCACCACCCCCCGCGCTGTGGCCGGCGTTCGATTCGCCGGGCGGGCGCGGGAGGTGGAGTGCGGTCGACGCTCGGTGCGTGGACGGCGTAGAGGCGTCGTCTGTATCACAACACATCCTGCGACCCCCGAAGTCATATGTCTAACGATTACTCTCGTTGCAGTACGAATCGGCAGTTCGAGTCACCGTTTACCACGATTCGTTGACTAAACCGGGTTAGAAGTTATCACGGGTGGTGTTGTCACGCCCCGCCGAGAGTCGCGCGGCCGGTCGCGCCGCTCGGAGCGCCGGGACGCCGCAGAAAACCGGGAGACTGCGGTCAGTCGCGCTGTTCGGCTTCGACGCGGTCGGCGTGCTTTTCGAGGTCGGCCGCGAGCTTTCGGGCCTCCTCGGGCGACAGCGTCAGCTTGTCCGCGTGCGGCGCGAGCGCGTCGAGTTGCGTCCAGTCGAGTTCGAGTTCGAGGGTAATCTCGTCGGGGTGCTTCCGCGGCGAGGTGACGTTGCACACGGCGAACGCCGACTCCTCGAAGTCGTGGCCCGTCGCCGACGCGTCGACGAGGTCCAGCGTCGTGTAGGCGTTGACCTTCAGGATTCGGTCTGGCATCTGTGAGTAGTGTATGGTGTCGTCGTAAATAGGTAGCGCGGCGACGAGTCGTCGCCGACGGGCGTCGATGGTGGGAGGCGAACGCCGAACGCGGCGCGCGCTGTCGTCAGCCGGCGACCCGCTCAGTCGTCGCTCGTGATGGGCGTGCCGTCGGCGCGGGTCGGCGCGGGGCTCGCGTCGAGGCTGTCGTCGTCGGCGTAGGGGTACCACGTGCGCTTCGTGTTGTGCATCATCGGGTCCTCGTAGCTGGTCTCTTCGGGTTCGACCAGTTCGGCGAGCTCTTCTTCGTCCGTCCGGGCGACGAACTCGCGGAACGTCTCGTCGCCCTCGCGGCGCTCCTCGAAGTTCGCGAGCAGGTTCTTGATTGCCCCCGGCACCTCGTCGACGGGGACGCGCTGGGTGACCCACTCGGCGAAGTTCGGGTTTTCGCCGAGGCCGCCGCCGAGGCCGATGTCGAGCGCCTCGACCGGCTCGCCGTCTTTGCGGGTCTTCATTCCGCGGAGGCTGATGTCGGCAATCTGCGGCTGGGCGCAGGAGGCCGTACAGCCCGAGAGGTGGATGTGGAAGTCCTCGACGCCCGCGGGGAGTTCGACGTTCTCCTTGAGCCAGCGGGCGTAGCGGACCTGCCGGTTTTTCGTCTCCACGATGGAGAGCGAACAGAACTCGGTGCCCGTACAGGCGATGGAGCCGCGCATGAACGGGTGCGGGTCGGGCGAGTAGTGGTCGAGGAGGTCCTCGTCCTGCAATGCGTCGAGCTTCTCCTCGGGCACGTCGGTGATGATGACGTTCTGGCGCTGGGTGATGCGAATCTCGCCGGAGCCGTACTCGTCGGCGACGCGGGCGAGTTCCTTCGTGTCGTCGACGCCCATGCGGCCGACGAGAACGTCGAGTCCGACGTAGTAGTTGCCGTCGGCCTGCTCGTGGATGCCGACGTGGTCGGAGTGGCCGCCGTCGGCGTAGCCGGAGTTGTAGGAGTACTCCGAGCGCAGGTCGTCGCCGGCGGTCTCCAGTTCGAAGTCGACGTACTCCTCCTGGAGGACGTCGCGGAACTTCTCCGCGCCCCACTCGTCCATCAGGAACTTGATGCGGGCGTTGTAGCGGTTGTCGCGGTCGCCGTTCTCGCGGAACAGCGCGGAGATGGCTCCCGACACCTCGGGGGCCTGCTCGGGCGTCACGAACACGTCGATGTCGCGGGCGAGCCGCGGCTCGTTACGCGAGAGGCCGCCGCCGATGCGGATGTTGAAGCCCTTCGTCTCCTCGCCGTCGATCTCCTTGGTCGCGGGTTCGAGCGCGAGGTCGTTGATGTCGCCCTGACCACAGCCCTCGCGGCACCCGGTGACAGAGACCTTCCACTTGCGCGGGAGGTTCGAGTGGTCGTCGTTCCCCTTGAACGTCTCGTTGAGCTCCATCGCGACGGGGAGCGCGTCGACGTGCTCGTGTTTGTCCTTGCCGGCGACGGGACAGCCGACGATGTTGCGCCACGAGTCACCGCAGGCCTGCTGGGTCGACAGGCCGACCGATTCGAGCTTGTCGAAGATTTCCGGGATGTCCTCCAGCTTAATCCAGTGGAGCTGAATCGACTGGCGGGTCGTCCAGTCGACGTAGCCGTTGCCGAAGATGGGGTTTTCGGCCGGGCCGCGGGCGTACTCGTCGGCGACCTCAGCGACGACCTCGGTCTGGCCGGGCGTCAGCACGCCGTTCGGCGTCCCGATGCGCATCATGAAGTACGACTCCTGTCCGTTGCGCTGGTGGTACAGCCCCCACCATTTGAAGCGCTCGAACCAGGCGTCTCGCTCGTCTTCCGGGATGGTGTCCCAGCCCTGCTCGGCGAATTCGAGCAGGTGCTCTCGTATCTCGTTACCGTAGACCTCCGACTTCCAGCGTTCGACGTCCGTGGGCATTCGTATGAATGTCCATATACGTGCCCACGTAAGGCCCCGAGCGTACCGTCAACCCTTCCCGGTGCTGGCCAAAAGCGGAGAATGTTGCCTACTCATCGTCGTCGGCACGTCGAACCGGGAGGACGACCCGCTCGCGGTCGATATCGACGAATTCGCCCTCGCGGAGCCTGCCGACCGGGACCCAGCCCGGCACGCCCGTCTGGCCGCAGGCGATGCACTGGCCGTACACTTTCGCGGAGACGGTTCTGCCGTCCGCGCCGACGTCGAGGACGTTCTCGACGACGAAGTCGGGAAGCTCGCACCCACAGAATGACGGGTCGTCGAGCCGCCAGAGCTCGCTCACGCTCACTTCTCTGGCGTCGTTCACGGAGACCCACGCCCCGTCGTCGAGGACGCGCAGGGAGACGCTCATACCTCACCCTCCGGGCTCCGGCTACCTATGCGGGACGGCGCCCGCAAACCCCGCGGGGGAGCGCGACGCGCGTTTCGCCGGTCGGCCCGCCGTAGTCGTGCGATTGTGGCCGAAATCGGCCGTCAGAGGTAGGGGCAACCCGTTCCGGTAGCCGGGAGTGGGGGTACACATTACAGGTGCGGATTCCCTTATGCGGGTCCGGCCGGTACGTGGTGGTGATGAGTGACCACCGCACCGCCGTCCGACAACACGCCTCCGCCGACGTCGCCCCAGAGCTGTTCGAACAGTCCACGGAGGGTGACGCATGACCGGCGAGGCAGAACTCGAACCCGAACGCGACCGCGACGCGGAGGCCGACCCGTCCGCCGAGGCGGAAGACGAAGACCCCGCGGCCCACCTCAAGGACCTCGAAGACGGCGCGGGCTGTACCGAAATCTGGTCGCACCTCTCGGAGTCCCGCGAGGAGTAATTTCTCTGTCCTCTCGTTCGCGTTCGCTTGCGGTCCGTTCGCGCGCGAATCTCGCCTCTCGGGGGGACGTTTTTAAGCCCCAACGCGTTACCGATTCGTAGATGACGAACGACGAACGCCGACGAACGACCGAGGTTCCGGCCGACCGACGCGAACCGGTCGGTGAACCCGTCGTCCGCGGCGACCCCGCCGTCACGGGCGACCGCGCCCGCGAGGCCGTCGGCTTCGACC